>CAWBHS010000058.1:0-122644 GCA_963788655.1 uncultured Verrucomicrobiae bacterium
TCGCCAGGCGCAACTGGCCCGCATGCTGCGCATGGCCTGGGTAGGCACGTTCGTGGTCTGGCTCTTGGCGGTGGTGGTGATGCACTTCTTTCAAGGTTATTTGATCAATCGCTGGAACCTTTCCAATCCGCTGGCCATCTGGGTGGTGTTGGCCGGTTGGTTGGGCTGTATTTGGACGCCGATATTTTGGGGTGCGATGCAGGGCAAACAGGACTTCCTCTGGATGGGCTGGTCGATGATCTTTAACGGCATCGGGCGCCTGGGTTGCGCGGCTGTTTTTGTGCTCGTCCTCGGCGGCTACGCCACGGGCATGATGGCCGCGGTGGCCATCGGTTATGGCCTGGCCATTTGTGTGGGCATCTGGGCGACCCGCGACCTGTGGATGGGGCGGGGTGAACCGTTTGCCGTGGGCGCCATCCTCAAACAGATTATTCCGTTGCTGCTGGGTTTTGGTGCCTGCCAATTCTTGTTCACTTCCGATACCATGTTCGTGAAGGCTTGGTTTCCCGGCGACCCGACCGCCTTTTATGTGGCGGCTGGCACGCTCTCGCGCGGAGTGATCTGGCTGGTAATGCCGTTGGTGGCGGTCATGTTTCCCAAGATTGTCCATAGCACGGCGCGCTCGGAAAAAACCGATGTCATGGCCATCACGCTGTTGGGCACGGCGGTGCTGGCAATGGCCGGCGCGGTCGGGTTGTGGGTGGTGGGACCGTTGGTCGTGCGACTGGTTTTTAAACCGTCCTACGTTGAAGTCGCCACCTCCTTGCTCCCCTGGTATGCCGGCGCCATGATCCCATTGTCGCTGGCTAATGTGCTGGTGAACAACCTGCTGGCCCGTTCCCAATTCAAGGTAGTTCCGTGGCTGATCGCCTTGGCGGTGGCCTATCCCGTGGCGCTTAATTATTTTCATGGCAGCATGATTGCCGTCCTGCAAACGCTGGCGGCATTCTGCACCATTCTGCTGGCGATCAGCGCCTGGTTTACCTGGGGTCAAAAAGGCCACCTTCCACCGCCGTCCGAATCCCTCGTGCCGGGCGCGTAATGGAAGAGTAACCAGTGATCGGTGATCAGTTATCGGTTATCAGTGATCAGTGGCCAGTGATCAAAATTCGAAGGAACAAAGGGCAAGGCCGACGAATAGGAAACGGGAATGGTCCGATTGCGGTTAGCGCGATCAATCACGAAGCTGACCACTGATCACCGATTACTGATCACCGATTACTGATTACTGATCACCGATTACTGATTACCGATTACTGATTACCGATTACTGATTACCGATTACTATACGATTACCGATTACTGATTACTGATTACTGATTACCGATTACTGATTACTGATTACTGATTACCGATTACTGATTACTGACCACTGATTACCGATCACCCTGCCCCTTCGGTCCCGGCAGCGGCGGCGGCGCTTTGAGTTTGTGGTAAATCCACGTTTCCAGGGGCGAGAGCGGTCGCAACAGTTTGTAGAACGGCGAATAGATCAGTCGCAAGCGGATCACCGACAGCAGCATGGTGAGCGAGGTTTTGCCCAGAACGACTTTCGAGCCGATCTTGTCCGTCCATTCGGTGGGCACTTCGAGCACCTTACAACCGGCGCGTTTCAGCGCATAGAGCAGGTTAATGTCGAAGGCCATGTCCGCAATCCGCAGCGCCGCGTGGACGCGTTCCACCGCGCGCCGGTGCATGACTTTGGCGCCGCATTGGGTATCGCGGATATTCATCCAAAACAGGCCCTGCACGATCAGATGGAACATTCGGCTGGCAAACTGCCGCCGGCCTGTCTGCGATTGATGAATGATGGCGCCTGGAATCCAACGGGAACCCACCACACAATCCGCTTCGTCGCAGTGCTGGACCAAGTCATGAAACGCTGCGGGCGGCGTGGCGCCGTCGGCGTCCACGTAACCGATCAGATCCGCCAGCGGATGGAGCTTCAGCCCTTCGATCAGTGCGCCGCCTTTGCCGATGGGCTGGGGAAATTCGAGAGCGCTGATGAGGGGATGGTCCTGAATTACTCGCTGCACGACCGACAGGGTGTTGTCCACGCATCCGTTCAGCACCACCACCATTTCGAATTTGCCCGGATACTTGGCTTGGAAATACGTGGCATAATCCCGCAACACCGGCTCGATACGATGCTCCTCGTTATAGGCCGGGATCAACAACAACAGGCTGCGGTCTGGCGCTGACACGCCCTTCGTTTATCAAAGCTATCGCAAAATGCAAAGGAAGTCTGGTCGCGGCGCTGCAATTCCCATTATGAAACCGATTGGAACGCCGGGTGAGGACACCCGGCCTACAAGAAGGCGATCAGCCTGAAATCGTGGCGGCTCGATTCGCCTTCGATGGAATTCGTCGCCCACATTATAATTGCCTGCTTGGCTATTTCGTTCCTCAATTCCCTCATGAAGTCGCTTTTGACCAGCACGCAGTCTTCGCGGTTCGCCCATGCCCGCGAATTCCACCGGTTGCCGCGAATCCGGACCACCGACATCACCAGGTTCGTACCCATCGTTCTGATCGCTTGGTTGGTGACGTTTGGTCTGGTTCCGCTCAAGGCCCAAACTCCTGCCGAGAGTGCGAGCCAAACCTCCCCGCAACCGCAGCACGTGGATCAGGCGACGGACGTGGTGCGCCAATGGCAAGCGAATCAGCATCTTTATGTCAAAGGCGACCTGGGCGTTAGCGCGGCTAAATTGGCGGCGCTCGAACAATGGCTGGACCAAAACGCCACCAACTGGGTGGTTGTTCTCGTTGAGTCCGCTCAAGGCGAACGTTACACGGACGCCAATGGACGGAGTTTCTCCGGCATGAACGCGGTCGAAAACGCTCTTGGCAAAGGCCTCCCGAACCAGACCGCGTTTGGCCAATGGACCGACCCGCGCACCGGCGAACGCGACGGGGCGTTCTTCGTGCTCTTCCTTAAGGAACGCAAATTTTCCTACTACGGTTCCGACGCTCAGGATCGTCACGGGTTGGGCGAGGACCGCTGGGTGGGCCGTCTGGATCGACCGGCCATTGCGGCGATGCGCAGCGGTGGCCGCATTGTGGATGCGGTCAAGGACACGATCACCAACATCGACCGCCAGCTTACCCAACAAATTGCGACGGAAAAACGGCGCCGTGAACAACAAGCGGCGGCGGCTCAGGCCGCCAAACAACGCGCGCTAGAAAACGCCAAAGCCAGTCTGCTGAGCGGCACCGCTGCCGTGGACCTGTTGGACCAAAAGCTTGCCGACTTGCTGAAACAACATCCCGATCTGTCCGGAGAAATTGCCCGGCCGGATGTCCCGCAGATGCGTGCGGACCTCTCGTCGGCTCAGGCAGCCCTGGAAAGCAATAATCCCACCGCGGCCAGTTCCCTGGCGAACCAAGTCAAACAACATGCCATGGCCGCGGTAAACGCCATTGCCAGTTACTTGAGCGCGGAACCGGAATTGAAAGATGTCAGCCAGTCCGTCGAACAAACAGCAGCGCAACCGTATCATCAGGCAGCCCAAGCCGCTCTGGCCTCAGCTCGCGCAGAATTGACTCAAGCTCAGCAGGCTTATGAGCGCGGCGAGGCTGCTTACGCGGAACATCTATTGGCGGCCCGCCAACAGATACAGAGGAGTCAGGCGCAAATTCAAGCAACCGCTCGCGCCGCCGCTCAGCAAAGCGCGCTACTGGCGGCTGGATCGATTGCCGGTCTGATCTGCTTGGGTTTGGTGGGGATCTTCTTGAATCGTCGTCGCCGGGGCAACAAGCAAGAGGCGTTGGCCCTGCTGGAGGCCTGGTCGAAGGCGCTCAGCGAAAAATCGCTTGCGCTGGTTGATCTGCTCGAACGCACCCAAACACTGCTGGGCACTTCCAGCCAGGAAGTCACCCAGCGGTTCGCCGGGCAGACGCTCGAACTGGGACAGCAAGTGGTGCGCGACGTGGACGAATTATTCATTATGTCCGCCTGCGCCGGCCGCGTCCATCGCGACGCCCAGGCCAAAGCGGCACCAGCCAGTATGACAACGCGCGCTTACAACTTTTTCGCGGCCGGCAATTACCGGGCGGCCATCCGCAAGTTGCGCGACGAACCCATCGTCTTTCACCCTGAAGAAGGATTGGAACTGGCGTTGCGCGGTCCCAAATCGTCACGCGACACCTTGCTGGGCCCGTTGGAATCCTATCAGCCGTTCACCCGCTCGTTTGCGGAATTGATCACCGCGTTCAACCAGCGCGCCGAACGCGGCTTGGCTGGTCTGGATCGGATCGATTCCAGTCTGAAGACCGTGGGCACCATCCTGGAAACCATCCAACAGACCGTGCAATCGACTCGCGCTTTCGAGACCAGTCTCCAATCGGCTGGGGATGCGGACCAACTGTTCCTGGTCGGTCCCGTGTTTACCGAATTGCTGCCGGCGGCCCAGCAGGATTTGTCGGCCGCCCAGGTCACTGCCGTTCGCGATCCCGTGGGGGCGTTGGAGGTCCAAGCGGCTTCGGCGCGGCAGAGAAGTGATGACGCTCAGACGCTGGCGCAACTGGCGCGGAAGTTTCAAGCGGAACTGCGTCCTCAACTCCGCGAAGCGGCTCAGCAACTGGCGGCTGTCCCGTTGCATACCGGTTGGATTGATGTCGCCGTAGCCGATATGTCCATGCGCGCCGACCAGTTGGCGATAAAGGCGTTGCAAGACTCGATTGCCGAGCCGGCGGCGAAGTTGGCGGAGGACTTGAACCAAATGATGGTGCGCACCACTCGGATTGTGGCGCTGGACCAGGCTCGCCGCGAAGTGGCGCAACTATCCGTCACGGAAACCGAAGCCACCATCCTCGCGACCCGAAAGGAATTGGCCGTACCTCTCGGCAAGAAGCCCGAAGCCATTCTTCGTGAACCAGACCGCGATCCGTCGGACCGCCTGGCGCTTGCGCGGGAACAACTCACCGCCACCAAAGCCGCCCTGGAACGGGGTGACGTGGCAAGCGCTCAGGAAGGCTTGGACGCCGTGGCGCGACTGGTTGCCGAAGCCACTTCCCTGGTCGAGGCCACGCGCACCGCTTTCAACGAACATAAGAAGACGCTGGCCGATCGCGTGCAGGAAACCGCGCGTCTGGAAAAGGAAATTCCCGCCCACGAACAAATCCTGCTCGACATCCGGACGCGCTATGTGCCTTCGGTATTGCAGTTGGGCCAAGGTGATCCCGCGCATCCGGACGCCAATGGAACGATCCAGGATAATTTGGACGAGGTGCGTCAGCATCTGGCCGCGGCGCGGGAATTGTCCGAACGGGCGGCGCAACTCTTCCGCGACGCGCAACTTCTTCAAGCGGCCGAATGCTGGCGCCTGACGGCGGCGCGTCAGGACCAAACCAAATTCCGTTTGGAGGAGATCGTTGATAAGCAGCAGCGCATCCGCGATACCGAGGCGGCCAACGACCAACTCCAGTCCAATCTTGGCAAGCGCTTCCAGGAATTGGCGCCGACCATCAGTGATGTCCGGACCATGCTGCCAACGCAACAAGCCTTCGCCGCCG
The DNA here is from genome assembly GCA_963788655.1 of uncultured Verrucomicrobiae bacterium. Lineage (GTDB taxonomy): Bacteria > Verrucomicrobiota > Verrucomicrobiia > Limisphaerales > JAFGQR01 > JAFGQR01. The sequence continues at coordinate 5,515 of CAWBHS010000058.1, forward strand.
CCCGCGAACAACTCGACGAGGTGGACCCGTTGCGCAAGGCTACGCCGCGCGATCCGTTTGAGGTTGCGAGCCGGTTGGACGCAGTTCAGGAGGCATTGGATCACGTTGTGGATCAAGCGCGCTGCGATTGGGACGTTTACGCCGAGGCGGATCGCAGTCTCCAGGCTGCCGCGGCGCAACTGGAAATTGCTCGCCGCTTGGATCGCGAGGCGGCCACGGACAATGTACAGGACAGCGCAGCCATTCAGCAGGCCAGTGGCGAGCTGACCGCGTTGGCTGGCGAATTGGACCAGGCCCAAAACGCGTTTGCTCGGCCGCATGAGGATTGGTCCCGGTTGGACGCCGAAGCGGATCGCATCACCAGCGAAGCCGGTCGCATTGCGGCGGTCTTGCGCGGGGAACTGCAAGCCGCCCAAAACGCCCTGGCCGCGTTGTCCGCGGCGGCAACGCATGTCCGTTCCGCCGGTGCTTGGACCGGCGCCTTTGGCGTGGCCATCCTGGGATCGCCGGGTTCGGATTGGCTGGGTCAGGCCAGGTCGCTGTTGGGTCAGGGCGATTACGCGCAGGCGCTGCTCGCCGCGCAATCCGCTCGCCGGGCCGCCGAGGCCGCAATCATCCAAGCTCAAGCCGAGGTTCAACGTCGCCGTCGGGCCGAAGAGGAGCGTCGGGAACGCGAGCGTCGCCAGCGCCAGGCTGAAGAACGCCGTCGCCGCAACTCCTTGAGCCATTCCTGGCTCGAGCTTTGGCAGTTCCGGTTCCGGTTTCAGCACTTCGGGTTTTTCATCCCATTCCGGTGTCAGCCATTCCTCTTTCTCCAGCGGCTCGGGGGTCAGCCGGTCCGGGTGGTGAGAATGGAATGACCAACCGCCAATGACCAAGGTCCAAAGAATGTTCAAATCCCAAGTGTCCAACCAAACCTCGAGGAGCCTGCTCCGGTCATTGACCTTTGTTCATTGATCAATCTTCGCAGCGGCCGTTCCAAACTGCCGGCAGGATGCCGGCAGCACATTGGGCAGCGTGCTGTCGGCGTCTCGCCGGCAGAACGGACGCGCCGGCACTGCTCAATCTATCGCCACCGTCCGATGGGGGAGTTCTGCGCGCGACGCTTCTTGCCAATTCGAAATGCCTTTCTCCGTTCCCTGCCGGCAGGATGCCGGCAGCACATTGGACAGCGTGCTGTCGGCGTCTCGCCGGCAGACCGAACGCGCCGGCACTGCTCAATCTATCGCCACCGTCCGATGGGGGAGTTCTGCGCGCGACGCTTCTTGCCAATTCGAAATGCCTTTCTCCGTTCCCTGCCGGCAGGATGCCGGCAGCACATTGGGCAGCGTGCTGCCGGCGTCTCGCCGGCAGAACGAACGCGCCGGCACTGCTCAATCTATCGCCACCGTCCGATGGGGGAGTTCTGCGCGCGACGCTTCTTGCCATTCGAAATGCCTTTCTCCGTTCCCTGCCGGCAGGATGCCGGCAGCACATTGGTCGTCGCGCCAGCGTTTGGAGTGCGTCCAGCTTGCCGGCGCTTTCGAGAAAAACGCAACGGTCCAACGCTTGCGGGCGCTGTTTGCTTGATTGGAGGCGTGCCACATTCACCGAAAGCGGGAGCAAGCTCCGCGCACTCCAAACGCTGGCGCGAGGTTTGGACGGCCACCGGAAGTCGCATCAGGCGCAGCGCAACGTTGACACCCTTCGGCCTCGAACCATAACTTTTCCGTCATGCAACAACCGCCGGACCCATTCTTTAACGCGGAGCAATTCGTGCCCAGCCTGCAAGCAGCCGTAAATGCGAATCCGCTCGATCTCAGTAAAATGATTCGCGTCGCGGTTCAGGTAAAGGACCCCAATGCTCAACCATTGGTTCCGAAGGGAGGCGAGCGCACGTGGATACCGCTCTGCGACGGGAAAAATGTTGCCACTTGGGAAGTCGATTCCTTGCGGTCACTGTTCCGGGGCGACCAACAACCGCCGGTCCTGGGCGACTATCCCGAAGCGTACAACGAGTCGTTTCTGCTTTTGGATATACATACGTTGGAAATCAGCCGTTTTTTTGGTGACCGGCGTGATGCGGAAATGCTGGAGATTTACTCAGCCCTGCGTCGGCGCCCGGACGGCCGCAGCCTGGGGTTCGTTCACGATTATTTATGGCAAGCGGCGGCATGGATGCTGGGCGCGCGGCCGTTGAGCCAGGCAGAATTCGAGGCCATCATGGCGCGCTTGGAGCGTTCGTGCCGAACCTTTCAAATCGGCGCCACTTCCCGGAACTACGTGACATCGCTGCGCAGCACGCTGGGCCAAGAAGGCGCCTCGGCCTGGATGGATGAGTGATGCAAGAATGAGCATTCGCCCCAATTGACGCACCTGGCCCGACCGCCTAATCTCCGCGTCGTGAACGTTGATTTTGTTACCGCTTGGTGCGGCACACTCCGGAACCGGAGCGGGCAGTGGCACCGACGGCGGAAGCCAGTCTGGCTACCTGATCTTCGTAGCAGCCGACGTGAGGAGGCTCACTGTATCGCTGGAAATCAGAGGCTCCCACTTCAAAGCATCCCCCTCACCCCATTCCTCGGCCGCAATGGAGGAGAGGGTGCCCGAAGGGCGGGCCAGAGGAAACGCCACAACACTTTCGTCCTGCGCAGAGAACAACGTTCACGGGGACCAACGTCAACACTGGTGGGGCAAGCGTTCATTGCCCAGGGCGGAAGGCAAGCGGGACTATGAGACAACCTCTCCTGGCAGTTTTGCCGATTCTAGCGCTGGGAGTCGCGGGGTGTTCTGTGGGGCCAAACTACCATCCGCCTTCCCCGGCCATGCCCGGCCAATGGAGCGGAACTGGAACCGAAGGCACCACCAACGCCCCGGCCCAACTCGCGGCGTGGTGGAAGAATTTCGGGGATCCGGAACTGGATTCGCTCATCCGGCGCGCGGTCACGACAAATTACACGTTGCAAGCCGCCGTAGCGCGGGTGCGGGCGGCTCGGGCGTTACGCGGCGCGGCGCTGGCCGATTTTCTGCCGACGGTGGATTTCCAGGCTTCGTACACGACCGCTCGCCGCAGTGCCAATGCGCTGGCGTTTCCGGTGCGGCTGTTGGATACGGACACGTATCAGGCGGACTTCGACGCCAGTTGGGAAATTGACGTCTTCGGTGGTCAACGCAGATCATTGGAAGCCGCCAACGCCGCCCTGGCTGTAACCGTCGAAGATCTGCGCAGCGTGCAGGTGTCGCTGCTGGCCGAGGTGGCGAACAACTACATTCAAGCGCGCGGTTTTCAGCGGCGGATTGAAATCGCCCGGCAAAACCTCCAGGCGCAGCAGGAAACCGTCGAGATCACTCAACTCCGTCTCAAAACGGGCCTCGCGAGCGAACTGGACGTTGCGCAAGCGAAGACCGTGCTGGCCAACACCCAGGCGCAGGTGCCGCCCCTGGAGACTTCGCTCAAGCAGGCCATTTTTAGTCTCAGCGTTCTGCTGGGACAACCACCCGGCGCCTTGCTGGCGGAGCTTTCCCAAACGAAGCGCATCCCGCCCACGCCGCCATCGGTGCCGGTTGGCTTGCCTTCCGACTTGCTGCTTCGGCGACCCGACGTACGCAGTAGCGAACGTCAATTGGCTACGGCGACGGCCCAGATCGGTGTGGCCACGGCGGAGTTGTTCCCCAAGTTTTCCCTAACCGGCCTGGCGGGTTACCAGAGCTTGAACGCACAGAATCTCATCAGCCCCGGCAGCGAGTTCTGGTCGGCCGGACCGGTGGTGCGGTGGCGGTTGCTCGAGTATCCGCGTTTGCGCGCGGCCATTCGCTCGCAATCCGCGTTGGCCGACCAGGCGCTGGCCCAGTATCACCAAACGGTGTTGACCGCGCTCCAGGACGTTGAGAACGCGTTGGTGGCTTACGACCGGGAACAGGAACGGCAACGCGCGCTGAGCGAAGCGGCCCATAACAGCCGTCGCTCACTGGACTTGTCCAACGAACTTTACACGAAAGGCGTGGGTGATTTTATCAATGTGCTGCTGGCCCAACGCGCGCTCTACCAGGCGGAGGATCAACTGGTGCTGAGCCAGCAGACCATTTCGACGGATTTGGTTTCCCTTTACAAAGCGCTGGGCGGCGGCTGGGAAAGTGAGCCGCCCAAGCAGTGAAAATCCTATGACTTGGCAACGCGATTCATTACGCAAGGAACCCCGGAAGACGCCCGGTAGGGAACGGCAGGGGCAATGGCAAATGGCAAACGGCAAATGGCAAAATGGCCGATCGCGGCGACGAATTACGGCTCACACACTTGGCGTAGCGGCGTCTCGGCAGAGCGCCGTAGTCTGTCTTTGTCGAAGTTGGCGGCACTCTCCGGCGACACCGCTCCTCCTCATGATCATCACCCGAGGCATTTCCCTGGTATTGCTGGCGTTGCTCCCCGCGTGTTCCCGCCCGACGCAACCGGCGGGTCTGACCGCGCAGCCGGCCGCCGCCGTGCCCGTGACCGTGGCGACGGCGTGGCAAACAAATGTGCCGATTCAGCTTCATGCCATCGGCACCGTCGAGCCCAACGCCACGGTCTCGATCAAATCGCGCGTGGAGGGCGAGATCGCGAAGGCCAGTTTCAAGGAAGGCGATGAAGTGCCGCAAGGCCAGGTCATCTTCACGATTGATCCCAGTCCCTTCAAAGTCGCGTTGCAGCAGGCGGAAGCGGTTTTGGCCCGGGACTCTGCCTCGCTGCAAAACGCCGAATTGAACATGCGTCGCACCGATGAACTGGCGAACACCAAGGCCGTTTCGGCCACCACGGTGGACCAGAACCGAGCCGCCGTCGCCACCTTGAAAGGCACCGTGGCGGCGGACCAAGCCGCCATCGAAGCCGCGAAGCTCCAGCTCAGCTACTGCACGATCCAGGCCCCGATCGCGGGTCGGATTGGCCTGCGATTGGTCGATGTCGGCAACGTGATCAAGAACAACGACACCGTGTTGGCGACCATCAACCAACTCAAACCGATCAACGTCAATTTGTCGATGCCGGAACAGCATCTGCCCACCATTCGCGATCGCATGGCGGAAGGGGCGTTGCCCGTAACCGCAACCGTTCCCCGCCAGGAAAACCGGCCAGCCCAGGGACAACTGAAATTGATCAACAACCAAGTGGATGTCGCCACCGGCACCATCCTGCTGCAGGCCGTGTTTCCGAATGCGGATGAATTGCTTTGGCCCGGTCAGTTCGTGGACGTGACGCTTACCTTGCGAGTCGAAACCAATGCGGTGGTCGTGCCCACCGAAGCGGTTCAACTCGGCCAGCAAGGCCGTTACGTGATCCTGGTCCAACCGGATCAGACCGTCGAATTCCGCCCCGTGGAAGTCGGCGAAACCGTGCCGCCGATCGTGGTGGTGAAAAAGGGACTGCAAGCCGGCGAACCAGTGGTGACCAGCGGCCAAATTCGGCTGATTCCCGGAAGCAAAGTTGAAATCAAGAATGCGGCCGCTTCAGACAATAACAATCCTTCGCCGTAACTCTGCAATGGGAGCGCACCCTTTGGCTCGGGTATTTCACACCTCGCTTAAGCCACCGACAGGCTGTAGCCGCCGACGTGAGGAGGCGGAACACGATCAGCTACGTCGAGTCCGCCTGCTTACGTCGTCGGCTACGGTGAGGGCAATAGCCCCGCCAAGGCCGGCACTCCGCACCTCCGGTTAGGTCATGAATATTTCCGAAACCTTTATTCGCCGTCCGATTGCCACCACCCTGATCATGCTGGGGGCGCTGATGTTTGGGATGGTGGCGTTTCGGTCCTTGCCGGTCAGCGACCTGCCGAATGTTGATTTTCCCACCGTCATGGTGACGGCCAGCCTGCCGGGCGCCAGTCCGGAGACCATGGCGTCGGCGGTGGCCACGCCGTTGGAACGGCAATTCTCCACCATTGACGGGCTGGATTCGATGACCTCGGTCAACACCCTGGGCTACACGCAGATCACGCTTCAATTCAGCTTGCGCCGCCAGCTCAACGACGTGCCGCCGGACATCACCGCCGCCATTGCCCGCGCGTCTTCGTTGTTGCCACCCAGCATGCCGCAGCCGCCCACGTATCGCAAAGTCAACCCGGCTGACCAGCCCATCCTCTACATCGCGCTCAGTTCACCGACGCTGCCGTTGTGGAACCTGAACGAATACGGCGATACGATCATGGCCCAACGGATCTCCATGGTGAACGGGGTGGCGCAGGTGAGTGTGTATGGCAGCCAGAAATACGCCGTCCACGCGCAGGTCAATCCCAACGCGCTGGCCAGCCGCGGCCTGGGCATCGATGAGGTCGAGCAGGCGATCCGCAACGCCAACGTCAACCTGCCGGTGGGGACCATCTACGGCCAGGAACGAAATTACACCATTCAAGCCAACGGCCAATTGTTCTCCGCCGAGCCCTACAACGACATCATCCTGGCCTACCGCCACGGCGCCCCGGTGCGGCTGCGCGACGTAGGCCGCGCGGTGGATGGCGTGCAGGACGACAAAACTGCCGCGTGGTATGCCGATCATGACCACCTGGAACGGTCGTTGGTCCTGGCGGTGCAACGCCAACCCGGCGCCAACACGGTGGAAGTGGCCGATGCCGTCAAAGCCATTTTGCCCCAACTCGAATCCTACCTGCCGCCCTCGGTCCAATTGCGTATTCTGTATGACCGGTCGGTGACGATTCGCAGTTCTGTGCGGGACGTCCAATTCACCCTGCTGCTCGCCCTGGCGCTGGTGGTGATGGTCATCTTCATTTTTCTGCGCAACCTGTCCGCCACCACCATTCCCAGCCTGGCACTGCCGCTGAGCATTGTCGGCACATTCGCCGTCATGTATGGCCTGGGCTATTCGCTGGACAATTTGTCCTTGATGGCGCTGACGCTGTGCATCGGCTTCGTGGTGGATGATGCGATCGTGATGTTGGAAAACATCGTCCGCCATATCGAGATGGGCGAGGCGCCGATGACTGCCGCCTTGAAAGGTTCCGGTCAGATTGGCTTCACCATTCTCTCGATGACCCTGTCGCTGGCGGCGGTTTTTATCCCCATTGTGTTCATGGGCGGGATCATGGGCCGGCTCTTCCGCGAGTTTTCGATCACCATCGTTTCGGCCATTCTCCTGTCGGGACTGGTTTCGTTGACGTTGACCCCAATGTTGTGCAGCCGGTTCCTGCGGCCCGTCGCGCGCGGGCGGCACGGGAAAGTGTATCGTGCTTCGGAGCGCGGCTTTGAGGCAATGTATCGGGCGTACGAACGGAGCCTGCACTGGGTCTTGCGGCATCGCCTGGCCATCCTGGCGATCAATGCCATCATTCTCCTGGCCACGCTTTGGCTGCTGGTGGTCGTGCCCAAAGGATTCATACCCGATGAAGACAACAGCCAAATCTTCACCGTCACCGAGACCGCGCAAGGCACGGCTTTCCCAGCCCTGGTGCGCCGGCAAAAGGCGGTGGTGGACATCGTGCGCAAAGATCCGAACGTCCACGCGTTCTTCTCCGGCGTGGGCGGCGCGGGCTCGGCCAGCCAGGGCGGCCAGAATTTTGGGCGGATGTTTCTCCACCTGGTCACCCCCGACCAACGCGACCTGGACGTCAACGGCGTTATCCAGGAATTGCGCCGCAAAGTGGCCGTCGTTCCGGGCATCACCGTGTTCATGCAAAATCCCCCGGCCATTCGCATCGGCGGTCGGCTCACCAAAAGCCTTTACCAAATCTCGTTGCAGAGCCCCGACCTGGACGAACTCTATCGCGTCGTGCCGGTGTTGGAATCCAAACTGAGCGACCTGCCGGAACTGCAGGACGTGACCAGCGACCTGCAAATCCGCAACCCGCAAGTCAACGTCGCCATCGACCGCGACAAGGCCTCGACCCTCGGCGTGACTCCCCAGCAGATTGAAAGCGCGTTGGCCAACGGTTTCGGCCCGCGCTGGATTTCGACCATCTACGCGCCCAACGATCAATACGAGGTGTTGCTCGAACTGGAACCGCATTTTCAAGAGGACCCCGCCGTCCTGTCGAAGCTTTATATTCGCTCGGCCCAAGGCCAGTTGGTGCGGCTGGATGCCGTGGCGGAACTCACCGAAACGGTCGGCCCGCAAAGCATCAGCCATTTGGGCCAACTGCCGGCGGTGACGATTTCGTTCAACCTGGCGCCTGACGTGGCGCTTAGCCAGGCCATCGAGCGGGTCACCGAAGTGGTCCAGAAAACTCTGCCGGCCTCGGTCACCGCCAGCTACCAGGGCACGGCGCAGGCGTTTCAATCCTCGCTCAAGGGCATGGGCTGGTTGCTGCTGATCGCCATCGGGTTCATCTACATCGTGCTGGGCGTCCTGTACGAAAGCTTCGTCCATCCACTGACCATTCTATCCGGTTTGCCTTCCGCCGGGTTGGGCGCTTTGCTGACGTTGCTGTTGTTCCACGTCGATTTGAACCTTTATTCCTTCATCGGATTGATTCTATTGATCGGCATCGTGAAGAAGAACGCCATCATGCAAATCGACTTCGCGCTCGATGCCCAACGCCGTGAAAACAAACCGGCCGAGGACGCAATTGTGGAAGGCTGCCTGGTGCGGTTCCGGCCCATCATGATGACCACCATGGCGGCGCTGGTGGCCGCCCTGCCGATTGCCACCGGCTTCAGCGGCGCTTCCCGCCGGTCGTTGGGCCTGACCATCGTGGGCGGTTTGCTCACCTCGCAACTGGTGACGCTCTACCTCACGCCGGTAATTTACCTGTACATGGATGCCTTCCGCAGAAAAGTGGGACGACGTGCCAAATAACCAAGGCTCAGCGAATGACCAGGGGCAAAGACCAATTCGCACATCTGACTGCTGGTCTGTAGTGGCGTCTCGGCAGAGCGCCGCCATCGAATCGAAGAAAGTCTGCCGCGCTCGACCGAAACGCAGCTACGCCAGCTTCTCGAAGTTCCCCAACGAATGCGGGAGCAAGCTCCGCGCACTCCAAACGCTACGCGACCATGAACGCACCAGACACGCCGAACGAGCGAATTCCAATTGGGCTTGGGACCTTGGCCATTAATCATTCACCATCGCTCTTCACTTCCGTCTTCTCACTCGCCCAATTGCGCAGTAGCTTATCCGTCCAGTGCCGAAATCACTTTACGAACTATTGCCGCGCGATGAGAACCTCAGCTCCGACAACCTGCTGGGACGTTTCCTGGAATACGCCGAAGGCAAACGGCTTACGCTGTATCCGGCGCAGGAGGAGGCGATTCTCGAACTTTACGAAGGCAAGAACGTCATCCTGAACACGCCCACCGGTTCGGGCAAATCGCTGGTGGCGTCGGCGCTGCATTTCCAATCCCTCGCCCAGGGACGGCGGTCGGTCTATACGTGCCCGATCAAGGCGCTGGTGAACGAGAAATGGATGGCGCTCTGCCGCGAGTTCGGACCGGACAACGTCGGCCTGAGCACCGGCGATGCCACGGTCAATCGCGACGCGCCCATTCTTTGTTGCACGGCGGAGATTCTCGCCAACATCGCGCTGCGCGAAGGTGAACAGGCGCGGGTGGAGGACGTGGTCATGGACGAGTTCCATTGGTATGCGGACCGGGATCGCGGCGGGGCCTGGCAGGTGCCGTTGTTGACCCTGCCCCAAGTGCGGTTCCTGCTGATGTCCGCCACGCTCGGCGACACGACCTTTTTCGAAGAGGAACTGACGCATCGCAACCACCGCGCGACCGCTACGGTCCAATCCGTGGTTCGCCCGGTGCCGCTGGAGTTTTCTTATGCCGAAACTCCGCTGGCCACGACCCTCGAGAAGCTGGCCGCCGAAGGAAAGGCGCCGGTGTATGTCGTCCACTTTACACAACTCGACGCTGCCCAAAGCACGCAGGATTTCACCAGTCTCAACGTCTGCTCGCGCGAGGAAAAGAACGCCATCGCCAGTGAACTCGAAGGCTTCAAGTTTACCAGTCCCTACGGGCCGAACATCCGCAATTGGCTGAAGCACGGGATCGGCATTCACCACGCCGGGTTGTTGCCGAAATATCGCGTGCTGGTCGAGCAACTGGCGCAAAAGGGATTGCTCAAGATTATCTGCGGCACGGACACGCTCGGCGTCGGCATCAACGTGCCCATTCGCACCGTGCTGTTCACACGGCTGTGCAAGTTTGACGGCGAGAAGACCGGCATCCTGAGCGCGCGCGATTTTCATCAGATCGCCGGCCGCGCGGGCCGCAAGGGATTTGACGATCAGGGTTGGGTGGTGGCCAGGCGCCGGAGCACGTGGTCGAAAATCTCAGGCCCTCGAAAAGAAGGCGGCGGAGAAGGGCAAGAAGATCGTCAAGCGCCGGCCGCCTGACCGGAATTTCGTCAACTGGGACATGAAAACGTTTCAACGTCTGATCGCCGCGTCGCCCGAGCGGTTGACGTCCCGGTTCCAGGTATCGCACGGCATGCTGTTGAATGTGCTCAGCCGGCAGGGCGACGGCTGCCGGGCGATGCAGAGGCTGATCCGCGATTGTCACGAATCGCCCAAAACCAAGGTCGCGCACCGCCGGCGCGCGTGGCAATTGTTTCGATCGTTGGTGGACCGAAAGATCGTCGAGTTCATTGCATCCGGTAGCAGCCGCCGTGAAGAGGCTCTGGTTGCCCAAGACGAAGATGTAATGACAATCTCCGACAAGGACCAGAGCCTCCTTACGTCGGCTGCTACGAATTGAAAGGCAGAAGCTCCGCGTCAACGTCGAGCTGCAGGATGATTTCTCGATGGACCAGACCTTGTCGCTCTACCTGCTGGAAACAATCCCGCTGCTCGATCCGGAGGCGCCGGATTACGCGTTGGACCTGCTCACACTAGTGGAGTCCATTCTGGAGAATCCGGAGATCATTCTACGCAAACAACTCGACAAGGTGAAGGGCCAGAGCAGTGGCCGAGATGAAGGCTGAAGGGATGGATTACGAGCAGCGCATGGAGGAGCTGGAGAAGCTCGAATACCCGAAGCCAAAGCGCGAGTTCATTTACTCGACGTTCAACGCCTTTGCGGACAGACATCCGTGGGTGGGCCAGGAAAACATCCGGCCCAAATCCATCGCGCGTGAGATGTTCGAGAACTTCCGGTCCTTTGCCGATTACATGCGCGACTACGAACTCCAGCGCTCCGAGGGCTTGTTGCTCCGCCATCTGAACAGCGTTTACAAAGTGCATGGCGCAAACCGTGCCCGATCCGGCCAAGACCGATCCGGTGCGCGAAATGGAGCTTTATTTGGGCACCATGATTCGGCAGGTGGATTCCAGCCTGCTCGAGGAATGGGAAAAAATGCGCGATCCGGATTACGCCGCGCGAGTTGTGGCCGTACCTGCCGCCTCCACCGGCACCGAATTGCGCCCGCCTGGCGCTGAGGAAGCTGCGCAGGACATAACCCGCGATGCCAAGACCTTCACGGCGCTGATCCGCACTCGCATCTTCACCTGTTTGCGGGGCTTGGTGATCGGGGATTTCGAGGCAGCACTGGCGACCCTAAACGTCCCGACCGACATCGACGGCCAACCCTGGACGGCCGACCGCTTGCAACAGACCATGGACGCTTACCTGGCAGATCACGAACACCTTTGTCTCGATCCGAATGCCCGCAACTTTCGCCATACCTACGTCCGCCCTTCCGAGGATAAAAAGACTTGGAAAGTCCAACAAATGCTGGTCGATCCGGAGGAGCACAACGATTGGGTGGCCGAGTTCGAAGTGGACCTGGCCAAATCCCGCGAGGCCTCCGAGCCGGTCCTGCGCCTGGTCCGGTTGGGAAGTCTCGTAGAAAACTGAGAGCAAAACGTTACTTGCTTCGGAACTCCGATTTCGGATTTTAGACCTTAGTTTTCAACTGAAAACTTTGCGGTTTACGGCCGCCACGAGCGCAGTACCCGGAATCGTGTTAGAGCCAAAAGGAGAGCCGTTCCCCGTTGCTCTGGTGCGGGCGGGGCATGCCACATCGATCTAGTTCCCGCTCTCCGGTTCGTCCGTCGGGGGAGGTTCGGGGGCCGCCTCTGCCGGCGGTTCAGTTGCGCCCTCGGCACTTGTATCGGCAGCAGGTTCAGGAGCGGGCTCGCCAGTAACTTCGGGCGCAGCATCAGTAGGTGCCAGGGCACCGCTTTCGTCGGTTGCTTCCGCTCCGTTGGGTTCGGCTCCTTCATCGATCACCCGGGCTATTCCCTGCAATTGGTCGCCCTCGTCCAAATCGATCAACTTGACTCCTTGCGCATTCCGACCGGTTTCCCGCACGTCGCTCACCGCGATCCGCACCATTTGACCGCCGCTGGTGATGAGCATGATCTCGTCGTGATCCTGCACGGTCAGCGCGCCCACGACGCTGCCGGTTTTCTCCGTCTTCTTCATGGTAATGATGCCTTTGCCACCACGGGACTGGATGCGGTATTCATCAAAGCCAGTCCGTTTGCCGATGCCATTTTCTCCCGCCACCAGCAAGGTGGCGTCGGGCACCACCACCGCCAGGGCCACCACCGCATCGTCGGAGGAAAGAGTGATTCCCCGCACCCCCGCTGCCGGGCGTCCCATGCTGCGCACATTGGCCTCGTTGAACCGGATGCTCATGCCGTCCGCGCGTGATCAGCACCACCTCGTTCTGGCCACTGGTGAGCTTGACACTCGATCAGCGTGTCGCCTTCCTCGATGCCGATGGCGATGATGCCGCCTTTGCGGACATTGGCGAACGTCGCTCAGTGCGGTTTTCTTCACCGTGCCCTGCTGCGTGGCAAAGAACAAGTGGCCCGGTTGCTGCCAGGTAATGTCTTCCTTTTCGGCCGGTAACTGGAGGGATGCGGATCAGGGCGGCGATGGTTTCACCCGGCTTCAATTCCAGCAGGTTGGCGATGCTGCGGCCTTTGGCGGCGCGGCCCATGTCGGGCACTTCATGCACCCGCTCCACATACACCCGGCCGGTGTTGGTGAAGAACATCAGGTAATCGTGCGTGCCGGCGGTAAACAGGTGCTCGATGAAATCCTTGTCCTCACCCTCCACCGAGGACCTTTCGCGGGTGGCCATGCCGATGACGCCTTTGCCGCCGCGGCGCTGGGCGCGGTAGGAACTGATGTTGGTGCGCTTGATCAAGCCGTTGTGCGTGAGGGTGATGATGACGCCTTCGTTGGCGATAAGGTCCTCGATGGCAATCTCGCCTTCGTCCGGCACGAAATCGGTCAGGCGCGGCGTGGCGTATTTCTCTTTGATGGCCTGGAGTTCGTCTTTGATGATGGCCAGCACCGCGTTCTTCGCGGGCCAGAATGTCGAGCAGATCCTTGATGGTTTCCAGCAACTCCCGGTATTCCGCTCTGACCTTGTCAATTTCCAGGCCGGTCAACTGGTACAGCCGCAAATCCAGGATGGCGTCCACCTGCCGCTCGTGAACGCGTAGCGCCCATTGTGCAAGCCGGGCTCTCGCTGCGGATCAGGATGCCCCAGCGTCTCGACCTGCGCTCGCGTCAATTCGAAGGCCAGCAGCTTGATCTTGGCTTCCTCGCGATTCTGGCCGAAGTGCGGATGATGCGGATGAACTCGTCCAGATTGGAGAGCGCGATCAGATAACCTTCCAGCACCTCGGCCCGCTCTTCGGCCTTCCGCAAGTCGATACCGGGTGCGGCGCAACACGACTTCGCGGCGATGCTCGATGTAGCAGTTGATCAGCTCCTTGAGATTGAGCGTCTTGGGCCGGCCATGATCAATCGCCAGCGCGTTGACCGCAGAAGCTCGATCTCCAGCGCGGTGTGCTTGTAGAGGTTGTTGATGACCACCTTGGCAATGGCGTCCCGCTTGAGTTCGATCACGATGCGCGTGTTCTCATCCGACTCGTCGCGCACGGCGGTGATGTCCGTGAAGTCCGAGGTCTTTTCGTTGACCAGGTCGGCGATCCGCTCGACCAGCTCGGCGCGGTTGACGTTGAACGGGATCTCGGTGATGACGATTTGTTCGCGGTTGCCCTTGCAATTCTTCCACCCCGACTTTGCCGCGCACTTTGACGCTGCCCCGGCCGGTCGTTGAAATACTGTTTGATCCCTTCCAACCCGCAGACGATGCAGCCGGTCGGAAAATCCGGCCCTTTGATGAACTGCATCAGCTCCGGGATGCGTGATATCCGGATTGTCGATCTGCGCGCAGATGCCGTCGATGACTTCTCCCAGATTGTGCGGCGGCATGTTGGTGGCCATGCCGACGGCGATGCCGGTGCCGCCGTTGACCAGCAGGTTGGGAAACGCGGCCGGGAAAACCGTCGGCTCGGTCAGGGTCTCGTCGTAGTTGGGGACGAAATCACGTGTCCTTGTCCATGTCCTCCATCAGGGCCGCGCCGAGATGGCGTCAGCCGGGCCTCGGTGTACCGCATGGCCGCCGGGGGATCGCCTTCCACGGAGCCGAAGTTGCCCTGCCCATCCACAAGCGTCTCCCGCATCGCCCACGGCTGGGCCATGTGGACCAGGGTCGGATAAATCACCGCTTCGCCGTGCGGATGGTAATTGCCGCATGGTGTCGCCGCAGATCTTGGCGCACTTGATGTGCTTGCGATTGGGGATACAGGGACAGGTCGTTCATCGCGTAAAGGATGCGCCGCTGCGACGGTTTCAAACCGTCCCGCACATCCGGCAAGGCGCGCGAAATGATGACCGACATCGAGTAATCAAGGAACGAGTTCTTGATCTCCTCGGCCACATTGATCTTCTCGATCTTCTCGGGGGCAAGCCGGGGCGGCGGCGCCTTCCGGCGGAGGTGAGGAGGGATTGGGATTACTAGTTTCTTCAGGCATAGCAAATCAGATAGCAGCGTTCAGCAGCTTAAAAAGTTCAATTCGCCGCGGCACATAACCAGGGAGAACATCACGCCAGAGGAGTCGCTTAAACATCCAGATTCCGCACGTTCAGCGCGTTGTCTTCGATGAACTGGCGGCGCGGCTCGACTTCCTCGCCCATCAGCTTGGTGAACATCTCCTCGGCCTCCACGGCATCGGTCAGGTCAATGCGCAGCAGCTTGCGCCGGGCGGGATTCATGGTGGTTTCGAACAGTTCCTTGGGATTCATTTCCCCCAGGCCTTTGAACCGCTTGATTTGAATGCCGCGGCGGCCCACTTCCTTGACGCCGGTAAGGATCTCGGGAATCGAGAACAGCGGCTTGCGTCGTGGCTTTGTCCCCTTCGCCTTCGATCAACTCGAACAGGGGTTTGTCCTGGGCGGCGTAGTGCTCGACGCTCAAACCTTTGCTGGCCAGTTTCGCCAGCAGCTGTCTGCGACCGCCTTGCTTTCGTGAAGCTCGATATGCCGGGCCCGGCGAGTCGGCCCATTGCGCTTGCCCGGCTCGCTTTTTTCCTGCCCGTTGCTGTCACCGTTCTTTTCCAGCAGGCTGGTGTCAGATTCTTCGCCGAACAATCCCAGGTCGGGATTGGCTTCGCTGAACTGCTGCAGGTCGGCTTCCGAATTGAAATAGTGCACCGATTCAGTCGTTGCCTTCGCGAACTTTGACGAGGTGCCGCGGCAGTTCGAGGCGTCTTGCGGATTGCGCTTCTCGACGTAGGCGGCGAAGTCGCCCCCGTGCCGCCGCAGTCCGTCGCGCATACTTGTCCAGTGATTCCAGCAGTTCCAGGATCTCGTCAGTTGCGTGTCGGTCAGAATCCTTGGTCGTCGGCCAGGTTGCGCAGCCTGACTTCGTCCGTGCCGAGCTGGATCAGGATCTGGTTCAACTGGGCGTCGTCATCCACATACTCGATGCGCTTCTTGCGGGCGATCTGGTAGAGCGGCGGCTGGGCGATATAGACAAACCCGTGCTTGACCAACTGCGGCATTTGCCGGTAGAAAAACGTCAGCAGCAGCGTCCGGATGTGCGAGCCGTCCACGTCGGCATCGGTCATGATGATGATCTTGTGGTAGCGCAGCTTTTCCAGGTTGAAGGCGCCCTCCCCTTCCCCGTCGCCGATGCCCGTGCCGACCGCGGTGATCATGGTGCGGATTTCGTTGTTCTGAAGCACCTTGTCCAGCCGGGCCTTCTCGACGTTGATCAGCTTGCCGCGGATCGGCAGGATCGCCTGAAACTTGCGGTCCCGCCCTTGCTTGGCCGAGCCACCGGCCGAATCACCCTCGACGATGTAGAGTTCGGTGTTGGCGGGTCGCGATCCGAACAATCGGCCAGCTTGCCGGGCAGCCCGCCGCCGGTCAGGGCGCCTTTGCGGACCGTTTCCCGCGCCTTGCGCGCCGCTTCGCGGGCGCGCGCGGCCAGCAGGCCTTTCTCGATGACTTTCTTGGCGACGCGGGGGATTGCCGTCGAAGTAGGTCATCAATCCGTCATACACGATGGACGACACAATGCCGTCGATTTCCGTGTTCACCAGCTTCACCTTGGTCTGCGATTCAAATCGCGGATTGGGCAACTTCACGCTCAAGCACGCACACCAATCCTTCGCGAACATCGTCGCCCGAGATGGCGGGATCCTTTTCCTTCAGCAAATTGTTCTGCTTGGCGTATTGGTTGATCGCCCGGGTCAGCGCCGAGCGGAACCGGTGAGGTGCGTGCCGCCGTCGGGATTGGGAATCGAGTTGGCAAAGCAGAGGATCTGGTCGTTGTAGCTGTCGTTGTACTGCATGACGCAATCGACGAACACTTCTTCCTCACGATTGTCGATGGTCGTCATGCGCTTCCCGCCAAAGCAATCGGCTCGGGATGCAGCCACTTGCCGGTTCTTGCCCAAGTTGCCGGACGAATTCCTCGATGCCGTCCTTGTAGAAAAAGCGCTCGGCCTTGTTCTCCTGGCGTTCGTCCGTCAGCACGATTTCCAGACCGGGATTCAGAAACGCCAGTTCGCGCAGACGATTGGCGAGCAGTTCGAACTTGAACTCGGTGGTGATCGTGAAAATCGTCGGGTCCGGCTTGAAGGTGATCAGCGTGCCGGTGTGCTTGGATTTGCCGATGACCTTGAGCTTTGTCCGTGGTGATGCCGCGCGCAAACTGCCATGTGAGTACACCTTGCCGTTGCGCGACACTTCCACCTTGAACCAGTCCGACAAGGCGTTCACGCATTTGGCGCCCGACGCCGTGCAAGCCGCCGGAGAATTTGTAAGCCCCCTGCCCAAATTTGCCGCCGGCGTGCAGGTTGGTCAGCACCAGCTCGACGGCCGGAATGTTGAACTTGGGATGGATGTCCACCGGAATGCCGCGCCCGTCGTCGCGAATGGACACCGAGCCGTCCACGTGGATCGTGACCTCAATATTGCCCGCAATGGCCGGCCAGATGTTCGTCGATCGAGTTGTCGAGCACCTCGAAGACGCAATGGTGCAGACCGCGTTCATCCGGGTCACCGATGTACATTCCCGGCCGTTTCCGCACGGCTTCCAACCCTTCCAGCTTGTCGATTTTCGAAGCGTCGTACTTTTCAATTTTGTCAGGCTCGTTAGACATAAAGGTCCGCAAAAGTGATGTCTTTCCCCGCCAGAAGTCGCGTTGAACCAATCCGTTGCTGCGGGTCGCTAAAGACGAGCAAATAATAGGAAAAAATGCCGCGTGACACAATGATTATTTGTAGCCGCAAACGGCTTGAACCACAATTAGTTGTGGGTGGAGATTGAGGCGTATTGAACTAATTGGGGCGACCGGCTGCTCATTGTTGGATCTAAAAAAACATTACTGTACCAGCGTGCTGCCGGCGTCCCGCCGGCAGAAACGGATGCATCGTGAACATCCGAACCGTTGCCGGCCTCGGAAGCGCCAAATGCGCTCGAACTGCCTTGCCAATTGGCAACCTCTTTCTCCGTTCGATCTGCCGGCAAGATGCCGGCAGCACGCTACGGCAACGTGCTGCCGGCGTCCGGCCGGCAGAAACGGATGCATCGTGAACATCCGAACCGTTGCCGGCCTCGGAAGCGCCAAGTGCGCTCGAACTGCCTTGCCAATTGGCAGCATCTTTTTCCGTTCGATCTGCCGGCAGGATGCCGGCAGCACGCTACGGCAACGTGCTGCCGGCGTCTCGCCGGCAGAAACGGATGCATCGTGAACATCCGAACCGTTGCCGGCCTCGGAAGCGCCCAATGCGCTCGAACTGCCTTGCCAATTGGCAGCGGTCTTTCTCCGTTCGATCTGCCGGCAGGATGCCGGCAGCACGCTCAAGCACCATTGCCAGTATGGACAACGAGCCTTTGGTTCGATGGGCGTTGGCGGCCTGATCTTTCTCCGGTCATTGGTGAATGGTCATTCTTCTCATCGCATCTCCGCTTGCTCTCCGCAAAGTCAATCCGTACAAATTGGGTGTGAACAAGACTCAAGCCACCGTGCTCCAACCGACGTTACCGAACGGACTACAATGGTTCCTTTACCTAACGGCAGGAATCACCGGCGCCGCCGTAATGATCGTCGAAATCCTTGGCGCAAAAATGCTCTCGCCTTATCTGGGCACGTCGCACTTTGTCTGGACGGCGCAGATCGCAGTCACGCTGGTGGCCCTGGCGGGCGGATACTATGTGGGTGGTATTTGGGCGGATAAAACTCTTCAACCCGCCCGGCTTTATGGAGCCATTCTGGCCGCGGGACTTTACCTCGCCCTTACGGTGACCCTCACGAGAACCGTGGCCTACGGATTTCTGAAGTTCAGCCTCCCGGTCGGCTCGTTACTGACCTCCATCCTATTGTATTTCATTCCGCTCAGTTTGCTGGCGATGACGTGTCCATTCCTGGTCCGCTTGCTGACGGTGTCCGTCACCAGCGTCGGGGGGAATGTGGGCCGGTTGACCGCCATCAGCACGCTCGGGAGCTTCGCCGGGACCATGTTCATTGGTTACCTGATCATCCCCTACCTGCCCAATTCCATAACGATGTACCTGACCTCGGTTTTGCTCATGCTGCTGGGGGCGATCTATTTCCTGGTTTGGGGAAAAGGAAACAGCACCAAAGGGGTGCTGCTGGTGCTGATCGCCATCGGCGTGTCCACCGGCTACGCGGGCGTGCAGCGCGACAGCTTCCACAGTAAAGACGCCATCGAATTATATCGCGGCAATTCGAACTTTGGCATGCTGCAGGTGCTCCAGGACAAAGACAGTCCGCGCCGCTTGTATTTGAATGATTATCTCACTCAAAACACCTACGACACCAACACCCATCAAAGCACGTCCATGTTCACCTACATGCTGCACGGATTGGCCCAGGCTTACACCAGCAACATCACCGACGTGCTGTGCATCGGATTGGGCGTGGGGATTGTGCCCATGCAATTCGCCCGCGAAGGCGCTCACGTGGACGTGGCGGAGATCAATCCCGCCATCGTGCCGGTAGCTCGTGATTATTTTGACTTGAAACCCGAGCGGTTGCACATCGTCATCGGTGACGGACGTTATTTCTTGAACACCTGCGCGAAGCGATACGACGCCGTCATTCTCGACGCCTTCCTGGGCGATTCGTGCCCCAGCCACTTGATGACGCGCGAAGCGTTCACGTCCATCAAACAAGTGCTCAGACCGGAGGGCACGCTGGTCATCAACACCTTTGGCAGTTTTGAGCCGGGCAAGGATTTCTTCACGGCGTCCCTCTGGAAAACGCTTAACGCGGTGTTTGCCAGGGTACTCATCCACAGTGGCCGCGGAGGCAACACCTTGTTCGTCGCCTCACCGCGCTCCGAATTGGCCATCATCCATCCGCCGAACTTCAGCACGGTGCATCCGGCCTGCGCCTGGGCCGTCGAAGATGCCTTTGCCAGTCTGCGGGAACCACGTCCCGACCATGGCATCGTACTCACGGACAATTACAACCCGGTCGATTTCTATGACGCCGTCAACCGTCAAATGCACCGCAAATATCTGGCGCGGGCCATGCGGGAATGGTGATTACCCATCAAAAAAACCTTGCTTGTGCCCATGCTTAGGCCAGAGTATTCTCACGATTAATAAATGACATAAACACTAAGAACAGTCAGGAAAGGATATGGGACGAATTTATAATGACATCGTGGAAACGGTGGGACACACCCCACTGGTGAAGTTGAACCGGGTCACGGCTGGACTCGAAGCCACCCTCCTCTTGAAGTGCGAATATTTCAATCCGCTGGGCAGTGTCAAAGACCGCATTGGCATGGCGATGATCCAAGTCGCCGAGCAGCAGGGCCTGGTGACCAAAGATACCGTGATTATCGAGCCGACCAGCGGTAACACGGGCATTGCCCTGGCCTTTGTCTGCGCCGCCCACGGTTACAAGCTCATCCTGACGATGCCCGAAACGATGTCGCTGGAACGGCGCACCCTGTTGGCCATGCTGGGGGCCAAACTGGTGCTGACGCCGGGTAGCGAGGGGATGAAAGGCGCCATTTCCCGCGCGGAACAACTGGCCAAAGAGACCCCCAATTCTTGGATTCCCCAGCAGTTCGAAAATCCCGCCAACGTAGAAGTTCATCGCAAAACTACTGCGGAAGAAATCTGGAATGACACCGATGGCAAAGTGGATATTCTGGTGGCGGCAGTTGGTACGGGCGGAACGATCAGCGGGTGCTGTGAAGTCATCAAACCACGCAAACCTTCCTTCCAAGCCATTGCGGTGGAACCAAAAGATTCCCCCGTCATTTCGCAAGCGCTCTCCGGCATGCCCCTCAAGCCCGGCCCCCATAAGATTCAAGGCACGGGTGCAGGGTTTATTCCCAAGAACCTGCATTTGAAAAGTGAAAAGGGTGAACCGCAAATCGTGGAGTGCATCCAAGTAACGAATGATGATGCGTTCGCAATGGCGCGGCGACTGGCCAAAGAAGAAGGGATTCTCGCCGGTATTTCCTCGGGGGCCAATGTCTGGGCCGCCATTCAAGTGGCCAAACGCCCGGAAAACAAGGGCAAGACAATCGTTACGGTAGCTTGCTCGACCGGTGAGCGCTATTTGAGTACCCCCTGGCGGCGGAGGCCAAGGCCGAGGTTGGCGCGTAAGCAACAAGTCCCGCCAAACCGATCACCCCGGCAGGACGCAGCACGGTCGTTGTAGCGTTGAAGCGTTAAACAGTTGAAGTGGTAGAAACTTGGGGGAACTGGCGACCTTGCTTGGGAACAAGGGTAAGTTGGACTTGCAACCTCGCAGGCAGCAGTGGTTCCAGCCGGTTGAAAGTTGGCCTCATTGGGGTGTGCGGGTGCTCCAATAATTGAATTGGCGGCGCCATGAGGGACGTTCGCCATTCGCCGTAAGCGCACACATTGAATTTGCCTGGCAGCAGGCGGAACCTGTTGGCGAGCAACCCGACGTTTTGACAGCAAAAATTAGTTGTTGCGTTCTATTGTGGAATGCTATTTATTACCGCTGTTGAAGGTCTGACCGGAAAGGCGTGCACGGTTTTTTAGACACGTTTCGGTCCTCCATTAGATTCCAAATTCACGTTAGGTTTTTGCGGGGTGGGTCCTGCAAGAAATATTTCAAAACAACACATTATTATGAGCAAAGCGCCCAGCGCAGCGTCGGAATACGGTTCCGGCTATCTAGAGATATCCGAAAAAGGTTTCGGTTTTCTGCGTTCGTCGGAAAACCATTTCCAACCCAAACCGACCGATATTTTCGTCACGCCGGACACGATCAAGCGGAACTTCCTCCGTGAAGGCAGCTTGGTGGCGGGACCGCTGCAACCCCCGCATCGCGGCAGCAGCCCGCAACTTAAGTCGGTGGAAAAGGTCAACGAAATGCTGTTCGAAGACTACACCAAGGCGCGTCCGGTTTGAAAACCTGACGACGATTGATCCCATCGAGAAGTTCAATCTGGAAACCGATCCCGACCTCATCGAAACCCGCATCATTGACCTGGTCACCCCGATCGGCAAGGGCACTCGCGGCCTGATCGTCGCTCCGCCGCGCACGCGGCAAAACCACGATCCTCAAGCAGATCGCCAACGCCGTGACCGCCAATCATCCGGAAGTCCAAGTGCTGGTGCTGCTGATTGACGAGCGGCCGGAGGAAGTCACCGATTTCCAACGTTCCGTCAAAGCCGAGGTCGTGGCATCCTCCAACGACCAGGATCTCGAAACTCACGTCCGGCTGTCCCGCTTCATGATCGAACGCTGCCGGCGCATGGTGGAAGCCGGCAAGGACGTGTTCGTGCTGCTGGATTCACTCACCCGCGTGGCCCGCGCCTACAACAGCGTCCACGGCGGCAGCGGCCGCACCATGACCGGCGGCGTGGATGCCCGCGCGCTGGAGATTCCCCGCAAAATGTTTGCCTCCGCCCGCAAGATCGAGGATGGCGGCTCGCTGACCATTCTGGCCACCGCCCTGGTGGATACCGGGTCGCGCATGGACGAACTGATCTTCCAGGAGTTCAAAGGCACCGGCAACATGGAGTTGATCCTGGACCGCAAACTCTCCGATCGCCGCCTGTTCCCCGCCATCGACATTCCGCGCAGCGGCACGCGCAAGGAAGAGAAGCTGTTTCCGCAAGAATCAAATTGAGGCCGTGCGCAAACTGCGCCGCACGATGGTGGACTTGAATCCCGTCGAGGCGATGGAAACGCTCATCGCCGCCCTCAAGAAGCACAAGACAAACGAGGAGTTGCTGGCCAAACTGCTTTAACGCATTCCCGGCGTGAAAGGCAAATCACGTCAGGCCACTGTTGATCGCCCACGTTCCCGGA
The DNA here is from genome assembly GCA_963788655.1 of uncultured Verrucomicrobiae bacterium. GTDB lineage: Bacteria > Verrucomicrobiota > Verrucomicrobiia > Limisphaerales > JAFGQR01 > JAFGQR01. Next base: position 28,074 of record CAWBHS010000058.1, read on the forward strand.
AACGGGTTCCGCCAAAGCAGCCTCCCCTGCCGCCGCCGAGCAACAGCGTGTCTCCTGGAACGCTTCTATTCCGGCCGCCACTGGAACGGATGTTGCGGATTCACCAGGCCATCCAATCCGGCAGCTATCCGAATGCCTCCACCCTGGCGCGCGAACTGGAGGTCAGCACCAAGTCGATTCATCGCGACCTGGAATTCATGCGCGACCGGCTGGAGTTGCCGATGGAGTATGACGCACTGCGGTATCGGCTACCATTACACGCAGGAAGTCAGCTTCGTTCCCGACGCTTCAGATCACCGAAGGCGAATTGTTCGCCCTGCTGGTAGCGGAGAAAGCCTTGCAGCAATACCGGGGCACCAACTTCGAAAAGCCGCTGCTCAGCGCCTTCAAGAAAATGGACCAGTCACTTCCGGACACGGTGTCCCTGAACCTTTCGAGATTGGCAACAAACCATTTCCTTTCGCACCCGCGCCGAACCCATCTTGAACCTCGAAATCTTCGATGCGCTGGCCAAGGCCACCACCCGCCACCAGCAGGTGAGCCTGACTTATCGCAAGCCCGGCCAGCAGGCCCGGGAAGATCGCGTGGTGGACCCGTACCATCTGGCCAACATCAACGGCGAATGGTTCCTGTTTGCCTTCGATCATCTGCGCCGGAACATCCGCACGTTTGTACCGGCGCGTATCCAAGCCGTCAAATCGACCGGGAAGACGTTTGCGCGACCGGAAAAGTTCTCCTGTGCAACGCTTGCTGCGCGACAGCTTCGGCGTCCATTCGGGCCGGGGCACGCACCACGTGGTGATCCATTTCCATCCCCACATCGCCGACTACATTCGCGAAAAGAAATGGCACCCCTCGCAAACGCTGAAGGAACTCCCGGACGGCGGAGTGGAACTTAAATTAAAGCTGTCCAGCCTCCTCGAAGTGCAGCGCTGGATTCTAGGATGGGCTGGCAACGCCGTCGCCATCGCTCCGCCCGAACTGGTGGCCTCAGTGACCGAGGCGGCCCAGCGAATTCTGCGTCCAGCTTAACCGTATCTATCCCATTGTGTTTGGGGAGTGTGCCCGCCTCGGGCGCTGCCCGCCGGCGCCCTCGCCGGTTGGCTCCGTGACTGAGCAGCCACTGAACCGTGAATACCTGGGGATCCTCGACCGTGGTTGGCGAGGCGCAAACCACATCGCCCGGGGCGGGCGCGCTCCCCTTTTTGACTGAATCGTTACGGCGTCGCTTCGACCTTCGGAGTTCGGATTTGCTCCGCCGCCCTGCGCGGTTGTCAAACGTCGCAGAGTGTGACTGCTTCCCGCAGACCCTGGGAGGCGTTGCGAGTGGGGATGAATTCCTGGCCAACGTAACCTTGATACCCAATTTCGACCAACGCTTCCATGATGGGTCGATAGTTGAGTTCCTGCCGGTTGTCCAATTCGCCGCGGCCCGGATTGCCGGCGGTGTGGACGTGGCCGATGTATTCCTTCAATTCCCGGAGGCGACGGATGATGTCGCCGTCCATGATTTGCACGTGATAGACATCGAAGAGGAGCTTCAATCGCGGTGAACCGACCCGCTTGATGATGTCGATGCAGTAATCGGTGTGGTCGCCCTGGTAACCCGGATGGCCTCGCATGGGATGGGAGGTGTCGCGGCTATTCAGCATCTCCAGGCACAGGGTCACGTTCTTTTTCTCAGCGTAACTCACGATCTTTTTGAATCCTTCAACACAGTTCTTCGCGCCTTCGTCGAGGGCGATTTTCGGGCTGGTGGGATCGTTGGGATCTTTCGCGCTGTAGCCAGTGAAACAAATCACGTTGCGGGTGCCGAACGCCGCCGCGGCATCAATCGCTTCCTCAGTGGCCTTCATGACCCGGGGCCAATGGTCCGGATGGTTGAAGCCTTTGACGAAGGGCGGATCGGGATTCATGTCAATCTGGCCAATCGCGCAAGTCAACCCGAACTGCCGGATGATCGGATACTGATTGGCCGGAATCAATTCGACGCTTTTGCAACCAAGTTGCAGGGCCACTTGACAGAGTTGCTCGATATTCCATTTCTCGCCGAAGAGTTCGAAGCACCACTGGACAATTGACTGGTTGATGCGGCCGTTGGTAACGGCAGGCCCATGAGGACCGGCAGCATCAGTGGCGTTCGATGAGGTTGGTGATGTTGAGGCGCAGCCAGCCAAGGCCAACGCGGAGACACCCGCAGAGGCGGTTTGCAGAAAACGGCGGCGATCAAGGCCGGAAGACGTAGCGGGAGTTTTCATGGTGATTCGCTCAGGTTTGAAAGTTATTCAGCGTCAAAACTGCGCCGCCTTGAAGACGAACTTCAAGGCGGCGACTTGACTTCGATTATGGTCGGCTGGTGTTCACAGCCGCTTGGTCAGCGTTATGGTGAACGTATGGCCCTGCGGGCGATCCCGGGCATCGACCTCATAGTTGTACCGCAGCGAAGCAAAGATGCCGGTCTTGGGACAAAACATCAGCACTTCCGGACCGAAGGCCACCACGTGATCATGCCGGCTGCGGTCATAAGATGCTCCAATGCCGTAGTCGTCCGTGACCTGTTGTTGATAGTAACCCACCAATCCCACATCGACGGTCTTGCTGAGGCTCTTGCTCAGCCCCCATTCGAGCGTGTAGGTGTGACCAGGGGTCACCTTCACGTCGTCGTTCTCATGGTGAATTTCGTAGCGGTTCAGAAGGGACAACGCCCAGGTCTTTTGCTGATCGAAATACCACGTGACTCCAGCCGTGAACATGTGCGACCAGTAGCCCTTGCCCGGTTGGGAAGGATCGGTCGCCCGAAAGTTGCCCGAGGGCGCCCAAATGGCATACCCCAGCGCCAGATCATAATTCTTTTGATGCCAGGACAAGGTGATCGGTTCCAGTTGGATGTCGCCCATACCGAAGGTGTCGGTTTGCTGACGATAGCCAGGCACTTTGAACTGCACGTCGGTGTAGCTAAACGGCACAATGACATCCATGCCGTAATTGCCACCCAGGATTTTGTAGTCCGTGATCCAGATCAAACGCGGTGCCTGCACGTAGGCCAAGGCATTGAAGTCCGAAAACGGTCCGGTGGGATATTCGTTGGCAAAGTAAAAGAAGTTGTAATCGCGCAGGTAAACTCCCGGTGGTGGCAAGGAAGACCCTTTTATGCCCTCCGCGCCGGCCGGATAATGCCCGCCAAACGGACTGAACGGCAACTGGGCGTGACTAAGGTGAGGCAGGCCCACCACGCAGGCGGCCAACAGAAAACAAGGAATAATATTTTTCATGAGTATGGTTTGGTTGGTGTGAACTTCGATTAATCCGTCAGCTTGCCCGACAGGTAGGTGTCATACGCAGCCAGGTCCAACATCCCGTGCCCGCACATATTGAACAGGATCACCTTCTTCTTCCCTTCCTCGCGGCATTTGATGGCTTCGTCCACCACGGCGCGAATGGCATGGGAAGGTTCCGGTGCCGGCACGATGCCTTCCGTGCGGGCAAAGAGAAGCGCGGCTTCAAACACCTTGGTTTGCGGATACGACACGGCTTCCATCAAACCCAGTTTCACGGCGTGACTGATCATGGGCGCCATGCCATGGTAGCGCAGCCCGCCCGCGTGAATCTTCGGCGGAATGAACTTGTGCCCGAGCGTGTACATCATCAGCAGCGGGGTCATCTCCGCCGTGTCGCCGAAGTCGTATTTGAGGTCACCCTTGGTCAGCGTGGCGCAGGAAGTCGGTTCCACGGCCACGATGCGGTAGTTCTTCTTTTCGGTGATCTTCTTGTGGATGAAGGGAAAGGAAATACCGGCAAAATTGCTGCCCCCACCGACACAGCCGATGATCACATCCGGATCCTCGCCGGCCATTTCCATCTGTTTGATCGCTTCCTGGCCGATCACCGTTTGGTGCATGCACACATGATTCAGCACGCTACCCAGCGAATACTTGGTGTTCTGGGATTTAACCGTGTCTTCAATGGCTTCACTGATGGCGATCCCCAGGCTGCCGGGGCAATCCGGATCTTCCTTCAGCAATTGGCGGCCAAACTCCGTTTGATCACTTGGACTGGCATGAACGGTGGCGCCCCAGGTTTCCATCAGGAGCTTCCGATACGGCTTCTGTTGGAAACTCACTTTGACCATGTACACGTTGCACTCCAAACCGAACAATTTACAGGCCATGGCCAGGGATGACCCCCATTGGCCGGCGCCGGTTTCGGTCGCCAACCGCTTGGTGCCGGCTTCCTTGTTGTAGAACGCCTGCGGCACGGCGGTGTTGGGCTTGTGGCTGCCGGCGGGACTGCCGCCCTCGGTACTTGTAGTAGATGTGGGCCGGGGTTTGCAGGGCTTGCTCCAAGCGGACCGCGCGCAGCAACGGCGTGGGCCGCCATAGGGTGTAAACGTCCTGGACCGGCTCCGGAATATCGACGTAGCGATCCGGACACATTTCCTGCTGGACCAGGTTTTCCGGGAAGATCGCCGCCAGCATGTCGGGGGTGACGGGTTCCTTGGTGCCGGGGTGCAGCGGCGGCGGCAGCGGCTCGGGGAAATCGGCGAGCAGGTTATACCATTGTTTGGGCATGTCCTCTTGGGACAGGGCGAATCGAATTTTCTGGCTCATGCGTTCTAGTTACAGGGTTAAAACGCGGCTAGGAATATCGCTTATCCGCCCCGCTGTCAAACATGCAAATTGGTCGGCACCAAAATCGTTCGTGCCATTTGCCCAGGGGTCCGTTAGAAACCGTCGCATGCGTTTGGCATCCTCAACAGTGGTTCGGGCGAACACCAAAGCGCGGGTACTGCCGCGCCGACCGTGCGACCAAGGTGGTTTCATTCGGCGATCCGCAAGGCCAGTTTATGGAGCCCACTAATCCATCCCGTTACCAACCCTTGGATAAGCCGGCGGAAACGGAGCGCGCCACGCTGCGCACACATCAGAAAGCGTTTCAGATCAATCTCGATCCAGGCAAATACGGCTCGCTCGCGGAGATCGGCGCCGGCCAGGAAGTGGCGCGCTGGTTTTTTCGCGTGGGCGGCGCCGCCGGCACCATCGCCAAGACCATGTCCGCCTACGACATGGCGGTGAGCGATGACATTTACGGGAAAGTTCCCCGGTATGTCAGCCGGCAACGACTGCTCTCGATGTTGGACCACGAATATGCGCTCATGGAGCAGCGCCTCAGCCGCGAGCGCGGCGCGAGCACCCGGTTTTTCTCCTTTGCCGACACCGTCGCCGCCAAGAGTTTCAATCGCCAGGACGACTGCCATGGCTGGATGGGCATCCGGTTTCAAGTCCAGCCGTTCGGGCCGTCCAACGAAATTATCATCCACGTGCGCCTGTTGGACCGGGAGAATCTGCAACAGCAGGAAGTGCTGGGAATTCTCGGCGTCAATTTGATTTACGGCGCCATGTATTTGCACGAGTGTCCGGTGCGGTTGATCCATTCGTTGCAAGACAATCTCGCGATAGAACGTTTCGAAGTGGACCTGATCCAGTTTACCGGGCCCGCCTTCACCGGGGTGGACAACCGCCTCATGAGCCTGCAATTGGTGCAACAGGGATTGACGAATGCCGCCATGTTCACCGCACAAGGCGAAGTGGTGCAACCGTCCGAAATCCTCTACAAGAAGGCGATCCTGGCCGAACGCGGCAGTTTCCGTCCCGTCACCAAAGCCACTCTGGATTTGCTACGCTGTGCCCGGGAACAATACGTGCGGGATGCCGGCGTGTCCGAAGACGAATTGGTGGTGCTGTTGGAAATGACCCTCAACAACCTGATGGACAATGGAGCCATTGATCATCGCGATTTCCTGGATCGCGCGGACCTGATCACCACGTTGGGCCGCCCGGTGCTTATCTCGAATTTTGCGCGGCACTACAAACTGGGGGCTTATCTCCAGCAGCATACCCACCAAATGATTGGTCTGGCCATGGGCCTGCCAACGCTGCGGGAGATCTTCAATGAAAAGTACTATACCGACCTCGAAGGCGGCATTCTCGAATCCTTTGGCCGGCTGTTTAAAAATGATTTGAAATTGTACGTGTATCCGTTCCAGGACGAAATGACCGGCGAAATTGTGACGGTCGAAAATTTGCGGGTCGCACCGAACTTACTGCACTTATACCAGCATCTGCTCGATAACCGGTTCATCCAAAGCCTGCACGGCTTTGACGCCGGTTGCCTGCCGTTTTACGCGCAACACGTGCTGGCCAAAATCCAAGCCAATGAACCTTCGTGGGAGACGATGGTGCCGGAGCAGGTGGCGGGGATGATCCGGGAACGCGGGCTGTTCCAGAAGCCGCGAACGTAGGCGATGCGGGGTGTCGGATGCCGGATGCCGGATGCCAGATGCGGGATGGTGCATCCAAGGCAGGAATGAGTGGAGTGGCCCATCAAGCCGGATGCCGGATGCCAGATGCCAGATGCCGGATGCCGGATGCCAGATGCCAGATGCCAGATGCCAGATGCCGGATGCCAGGTGCCGGATGCCAGGTGCCGGATGCCAGGTGCCGGATGCCAGGTGCCGGATGCCAGGTGCCGGATGCCAGGTGCCGGATGCCAGGTGCCGGATGCCAGATGCCAGATGCGACCAGGTGCCGGATGCCAGATGCCGGTGCCAGATGCCGGATACTGGATGGCGTGCCGCGCAGGCTTTCAACCTTGAACAGGGCGCCCAGGAGCAGCCGGCAAGGAGCGCAATTTTTAGGGGTTGACCCCGTGCCGAAAATCGCCGTAACCTAATCGCGCGTATGGAATTACCGACGGAGTTTCACTAGTTCAATATACGAACGGCTGGTTCGTATATTAATTGTTAAACTAGACCACGTAATGAAAGCAAAAGACATCATCATAATTGTGCTGCTGCTGGCACTTGCGGTCGTGAGTTACGCTCTTGGTTATCGCAACGGCAAGTTCCGAGACATTGAGAGGCGAGAGGCGGCAGCCCGCCTCAGCACCAGCCTTCTTCTGTATGCGGTTGCCGAGAAGGGGGACATGGGGAAGTTGCGGAGCGACCTGGGCATAGTCGTCCTCGGGCAGACGCGGACCTTCGAAGAGAGATACGGCGTCCCGCACAGCGATGATTGGTTTGCGGAGCGTTTTGCTCACGCACAGACCATCGCTACGCAAATCGAGAGCCGGCTTGTGCGTTTCAATTCGCCGCGAGATTTCATCCACGCAATAGAGAAAACCAATGCCGCACCAAAATAGACAAACGCTTGATTCGCGGCATAGCAAACCGACTGCACCGAACCCCGCGATTACGTCGCCGTCTCAACTTGGAAATCACGGGCGCGGGGTCGGTGGCCGGGATGTTAGCTCGGAGATCCGCATGCTCATATTTTTCTCCATTACGGTCGTCGTAATGCCCGCGCTCCTCACGGAGGCAGCGTGCGCGTTCGCCGAGCGGCAGCATCGACGGGCTGCTTGGTACGTAGCGTTACTCAGCTGCATTGTGACTGGATTTATTGGCGCTATTTTGATTTTTCAGGGAGACGTATTCTATTTGGATTCTTGGCTGGACAACGGCAAAGGTTCGTCCGTTCGGAATTGCTTCCTGATAGGGAGTGGGGTCGGCCTTTTCCCCGGATTGTTAGTGGTCCGATTTTACCGTGAGAAATTCAGATGCCAGAAAAAACCAGCCTAACAAAATCATTTCAGACAACTGGCTTATGCCGATTGGCTTTGATGCCATTTATGAAAATTGAACCTTTAACTTTGAGTCGAAGCACCGGCTTCCGAGCCAGTGTCTGACTTCGGCGTTCGGCCTATGGATTCGATGCCGCGTAACAAACACACTGAAACCACGTCAACACAGGAAAGAATATGAAAATGAAGAATATCTCAGTCAGCATGGTGGTACTTGCGTCCTTGTTGAGCGCGACAGCCAACGGTTTCCAATCAGGCGAGTATGACGAAGAAGCTTTGCGGCTACTTCGCACGATGTCTGGGGCGATTCCTTTGCGGACCACATCACTCCAAAAGACCGCACCCGATTTTGCCGTCCAGAAGCACCCTGGGCTCGCTTGGGGCGAGGCGGTCGCTGAGGCTAACTCGCGCTTCGGCCAGCGCCAACCTGAGCGGGCGGTTTTCCTCCGAAAATACCTTGGAAAGGGATCGCCCGAGATTCAGCTCGTTGAACTGCAATTACCCTCCTCAGGGATTTCCTTTGTCACGGGAAGCGGTATATCGAGAGGATTCGTGTTTGGCCCGGCGGACAAGCCGACCGCGACAATCACGGTTCGGGTTGTGCCGGGCCAACTCCTCATTGGCGAGCCGACGCTCGACCTCACGACCGCCACGGTAGAGGGAGTAGTTTACAGCCATCTTAAGTTCGATTTGAACGACCACCTGACTTCCGCTACTCGGCAGTTACCACCAAATTCCAAGGGAGTGACTCTCACAGTGGGACAGAACACCTCAGGCACTGGCGGCGTAAACTTTTTCTGGGTGCAGATTTCAGCGCCGGGCGGTGAATCGGAGTCGATCAACTGCACGCCGGACTTGGTGATTAGGGAGCGATGGGTGAGAAGTCCGGGGCATCTGGACTTTCGAGAGGTGTATGAGAACGGAATTCTGCGCAGGCGGGTGCATTACAACAAGCGGCAAGTCAAAGGAGGAACGCAAACCTACATCGAACGAGAAGAAAGGTTTCCGTGAATAAACCGTCGCATAACACCTGTGCTTGGCCGAACAGCCGGCCCGGTCATCGGTCGGCGCTGGCGTTTCGATTGGTGGCTTCGTGCTCATTCGCGGCTGTCGGTCAGCTCAGGGTTCATGAGTAGGTTTTTGGAAACCACATGAGGAGCGGGAAGATCATGTGCTTTTCTGCGTGTCGGCGATGAGGCCGCAGATGACGGCGGCGACGGTAAACATCAACTCGCAGTCGTTGTAATAGTCGTCGCGGGCGATTTGTTTCCAGATGTATTTGACGCGGCCACGGGGTTGGTGACTTCTTCGCGGCGGACGGCGGAGAGTTGTTGGAGGTTGTCCCAAACGCCATTTTAGTCCTCATTGGTGCTCCTTGGTTACCGTTCGAAAGGCGCAAAAGAGAATTGCCGCACTCCAAGACGCTGTAGCGTCAGTCCCAGCACCAAGCCCATTGCGAAGTTCAAGCCGCATGGATAGGCTTGCGAAAATCCAAACTCCAGTGCCGGCTTCCACCCCCATTAACCGTTCGACTCCCTGACAGCCGCCGAGTTAAAAGTCCCTACATGGTCGTGGCGGCCCTTCTCGCACCGCGGACCACGATTACTCGTGCCGCAGGGCTTCGATGGGATCCAGTTCGGCCGCGGTCGAGGCGGGATAGATCCCAAAGACGATCCCCACCGCGGCCGAAATGCCAAACGCTACGATCACGGACCACGCGGTGATGATGGTTTCCATGTCGGTGAGTTGGGAAACAATGAAAGGAATCACCACGCCGACGACCACGCCGATCAAACCGCCACCCACGGACAACACGACCGTCTCCACCAGGAACTGGGTGGTGATGTCCAGTTTGCGCGCGCCCAACGCCCGACGGATGCCGATTTCGCGGGTCCGCTCGGTCACCGTGGCCAGCATGATGTTCATGATGCCAATACCACCGACCAGCAGCGAGATGGCCGCGATGGAACCCAGCACCAGGTTGAAGATGGCCTTGACCTGTTCCGCTTTGCGCAGCAGTTGCAACGGCACGATCACCTCATAATCGTTTTGATCGTGAAACTTGTTCAGCAGCGTCTGCACCTGCGGCGCGGCCGCTTCTACAGCCGCATCATCGCGCATGCGGACCTTGATTTCGTGCAGTTCGACCCGTTCGAAATTCAGGCTCGGAAACTGGCCGCGCACGATGGTTTCCCCGAAGCGCGATCGGGTGGTTGAGAGGGGCAGGTACACGAACTGGTCGAGCGTCTCGCCCCGGATATCACCGGACTGGCTTCGTTGTTCGGGCGCGTTGGTTTCGCGCACAATACCCACCACGCTGTAATAGACCGACCCGATCTTGATGGTGTGCGTGAGGGGATTTTGATAGGGAAAGAGTTTCTTGGCCAGCGACGCCGTGATCACGCACACATTGGCCTGATGTTCTTCGTCAATTTCGCTGAGGAACCGGCCGGCCAAAATATCGAGGCGCACGATTTCCGGGTAAAAGGACAGCGTGCCGACAATCTGGCAAGCCGCCTGGTTCTGGCCAAACCGGGCGACGTCGCGGATCAGCCGCATGGGCAACACCCGCAACACTCCGGGAATGGTGGACTGCAACCGGGCGCCGTCATCGTATTTCAAACCGTAGGAAATTTCGAAACTCCGTCCGGACGTGGTTACTTCGTCTTGTTTGTCCGGGGGCTTGAGGCTGCGAATGATGATGTTGTCCGCGCCCAATTCCTTGATCTGTTGTTGGGCTTTGTGACGAAGCCCCTTCCCCGATGGCCAGCATGGCGATCACCGAACACACCCCGAAGATGATGCCCAACATGGTCAGGCCCGAACGCAGCTTGTGCAGCAAGAGGCTCTTGACCCCCAATTGGATTGCGCTCAGCGAGGTGTATCCGAGCAGTTTGACGAGCGAAGTGGCCATGCTGCTACGGCGGCGGCGGGCGCGGAGACTGAATCTCGCGTTGCGCCAGATCCCGGTCAATCAGGCCATCCTTCATGTGCAGGACGCGATGGGCGCGCAGGGCGACGTTGGGATCGTGGGTCACCAGGACGATGGTTTTGCCCTGGTCATTGAGCTGGTCAATGATTTCGAGCACTTCGGTCCCGGTCTTCGAATCAAGGTTGCCGGTCGGTTCGTCCGCCAGGATCATGAGCGGATCGTTGGCCAGCGCACGCGCAATGGCCACACGTTGCTGCTGGCCGCCGGACAATTGGGTCGGCCGGTGATCCAGTCGGTCGGCCAATCCGACCAGCCCGGCCAACTCGACGCAGCGGTCGTAAGTCTCTTTGAAGGAATGGCCCTGGTAGAACAACGGCACCTGGATGTTCTCGATGACGGTCAGTTGCGGGATCAGGTTGTAGGATTGGAAAATGAAACCGATACGTTTGCCGCGTGCTTTCGAGAGTTCGTCGTCCGGCATCTTCGAAACATCGTCGCCGCCGAGGAAGTAGCGGCCGGCGGTGGGGCGGTCCAGGCACCCCAAAATGTTCAGCATGGTGGATTTGCCCGAGCCGGACGGTCCCATGATCGCCACGTAGGAACCGGGGGAGACTTCCAGACTGACGTTGCGCAAGGCCAACACAATGTTTTCCTCGCCGAGAATGTATTTCTTCTCGATGTCCTCGAGCCGGATAATGGCTTCCAGCCGCGGGCGTTCCCGGCGCAAGTCCAGCGCGGCATCGTGGTCGTCGGACCGCACTTCGAGGGATGGTTCGTGGGCAATCATTCGGCGCGGGTTTCGGGCGAGCGGTTGCGCGGTCCCCGGCCTCCGCCAAAGCTTTGCCGCATGGCGGCCTTCTCGTTGTCGTCCAATTCCCCGTCGCCGTTCTTGTCGAAACGTTTCAGCATCTCCGCGCGGTTGATACCGGGCCGCTGGCCGCCGGTCTTGCGCTCATCGGCGCCCGGAGCTGGCACGGAACCCGTCAGGTCAGGACGACCCCCGGGCTCCGCGAGCGGCCCTTTCGTATGGGTGGCGCTTCCGGCGATTGGGGGTCCATTCGGTCCAGGCCCGTTTTCGAGTGGGCCATTGCCCGCGGTAAAGCCCGCCTGGGGTTCGGGAATTTTGTCGTCTTTGGTGATGATCGCTCCGCCCAAGTCTTTTTCTTCAACGTCATAAGGCGGCGAAAGGAGCACCTGGTCGCCGGTCTGCAAGCCGGAGGCAATCTCGATGAACTTGGTGTTGAACATGCCCACTTCCACCGGCACCGGTTCGGAACTGCCGCCCGTTTTGACATACACCACGGATTGGCCCTTGCGGGTGGTGACGGCCTGGATGGGAACGGTCAGGGCCGAAGGAATATTGGTAATGACGATCTCGGCCCGCGCGGATACACCCGGTTTGATGCCCGGCAGTTTGTCGGTGATCACCACTTCGGATTTGTACACTTTCAAATCGGGATTACCGAACATGCTTTGGGTGTCGGGCAGGACCGCCACCTTGCTCACCACGGCATGGAACCGCTGATCGGGTATCGAATCCAACACCACGAACGCCGCCTGCCCGGGATGAATCTTGCTGATATGGGATTCGTGGACTTTGATGCCCACTTTCATTTGGGAAGTATCCGGCAACTTGATGAGCTCCTGCCGCTCGCGCACCATGGCCCCTTCCTCGATTAGTGATTGCGAGCTCCAGCGGCTGTGCATGGTCGCGTAGGCCACCAAGCCGTCCTGCGGCGCGCAAATCACGCTTTTCTCGAGCTGTTCCTTGTCGTCATCCAGTTTCTGTTTGGTCAACGCCAGGGAATTGCTCTGCGTGCTCAAATCGGCCGCCAACGTCGCCAGTTTGCTTTCGCCTTGGGCTTTGACCCGGTCCAGATCTTTTTTGGCTTCGTCCAGATCCGATTGGTAGGTCGCCATCATTTTGGGATGATCGAAATTGGTCAACATCCACAAGTTGGTCTGGGCCTTTTCCAACCGCATGGTCAGGTTGCGCACCGTGTTCCGGCCCTGATCAACCGCGTTCTTCGTTTCAAATCCCTTGGCAAACAGCTTTTCCGACCACTCGAGGTTATCCTCGGCCAACAACAAGTCGCCATTGGCCGTGCTGATGTCGATCTGGGCGTTCCGCAATTCCTGGAGCTGCTGGCCTTTTTTGAACTTGCCCAGATCCAGCTCGGCGAATTTCACTTTCAAGGCGGCGGCATCGATGCTGCTTTGGACGACGCTTTTTTCGATATCGAGATTCTTTTCGGCCTGCACGTAGGCTGACTTGGATTTCTCGTAGGCAATTTCCTGTTGATTGACCTTCTCTTCGGCATCCGCCGTGTCCAACTTCACCAACTGCTCGCCTTTTTTCACATACGTACCTTCCGGTACAATGTAGATGATGCGCGAATTGCCTTCGACCTCGTTGCGAATCACCACTTCGTTGACCGCCTCCAGCGTGCCCCCCTCGACAATGGTTACCAGAAAGTCCCTGCGCTTCACTTCGTAATAGGCGGTTGCCGATTTTTCGGAGCGGACACATCCGCGCAACATCACGAGGCCAAGAACCACCACCACGCCCGCGCCAATCGTCCAGCGGGGATGTTGTCGGGCCTTGCCCAGCCATCCAGTCAGTTTTCGAACCATATCCATGATCAAAGTTTCAGAATCGAATTGGGCGGCGGCACTTGCTCCGTTTCCGGAGCCGTTTCCGCCGCGGGCTTTTCCGGAGCCAGCGACATGGTGATCGCCTCGCGCCGATCCCAAAAATGGTCCACGTCCGCGTTCATTACCCCGACGTCCAGCAGCAATTGCAACCGGGCGGTCAGGTGATTGACCAGCGCCGCCGTCAGGGCGTCTTGCGAACGGACCAGTGAATCCTGCGCATCGCGCACATTGCGGACGGTACGGCGACCCGCCTGGAGCGAGAGTTGTTCACCTTCCACCCGCCGTTCGGCAATGGCCACCGCATTGGTTTGAATAAAATAAGACCGCCGCAACTGCTCCAAGTCACGCAGGCCGCTGTCGATCTGGTCCTTCTTGTTGTCGATCGCCAGGCCCAACGAACGGACGGCCTTCTCAAAATTAATCAACGACCGCCGGTAAGAGTTGCGTTCATTCAGCCGGTCAATTGGCAAATCCAGCCCCAGGCCCACGCCCGCTTGGATGTCGTCCGTGCTGAACTTCGTATAATCCAGCGGGGCCACCGGCGAAATCGAGGCATCCGCCTGCAACGTCAAATCAGCTTTTAATTGGTTCGCGGCCACCCGTACTAGACGTTCGCTGTCCTCGAACGAATCAATCTGATTCAGCAACTCCAACTGGTGATCAATCGCGATTCTGAGCGCCCGTTCCTTATCCACCGACAGGGCAATCAAACCAACCTTGCGCAACTCGTTCAGGGGGGACTCGTCCAATTCAAGGTTCACGCTCAGCGGCAGTCCCAACGTCAACTTGAATCGATCCAAATTGTTCAAGTACGTGGTGGCGGCCTGAATGTAACTGTTTTTCGCTGTCAACTCCTCACTCCGCGCTTCATCCACGTCCAGCTGGCTTTGCAGTCCCGCCTTGCCGCGCTCCTCGGTGTATTGAATGGTTTCCAGCCGGCGCTGATAATCGTTGTAGGCGTTCACCAGTTGGTCGCCGTTTTGCAGGATCCGAAAATAGGCGGTCACCACATCGACCTTGAATTGACGCTGATACTGACTGAAGGTGCGCACCGCGTAAATGACGTTGCGTTCGGCCTGGGTCAACCGCTCCGCAGCCACCGTTTTGCCGGCCCCGCGCAACAAGGGCTGGACCAGGTTCACCGAGAAAGCCGAAACCGCTGAACGCGACGGATCGCCGGTGTAGAAACGCAGGAAATCGTTGACCAGCCGCAAGGTCAGACTGCCGCCGGACTTCAACAACTGCCCCACCTCGACTGTGCTCCGGGCGGAACGCAAATCCCATTCGCCGTTCTCCCGGCGGTAGGTGGCAGAGCCGCCGGCGGAAAAAAGCGGCCGGAAGTCATGGCGCGCGCCGGTGAGGGCCAAGGCTTCAAGATACAATTGCTCTTTGGCGGTCTGGTATTCCCGGCTGTTCTTGACGGCGAGAGCCAGTGCCTCCTCGATGGTCAGCTTCCTGGCGTTCGCTTCCTGGCGCCGCTTGATGATTTCTTCGGCCCGGACCTCGGCCGGTTTACGATCCGAATAGGGCGTCGTGATGGTAAACGAGGTGGATTTGCCGAACACCTCTTGCTCCGCCTGCTCGACAATCTGGTACACCTCACGATCTGCGGACTTGCGATAATGGGAGGTCGAACAACTGGTACAAAAAGCCAGAACCGCGGCGATTGACAGCGCCAGACTCCGGTCCCAAAGGGCCGGTTTCAATATTTTTGAAATGAGGGGAAATCGTTTTTGCAAATCCATCAAACCCGCACATCTACACAGACCAAATCAATGCGGCGGAGGTTACAGTCTTTTCGCAAACGAAACTACGCTATATGACAGCACATCCGCAGCCGGTCTAATACCATAGCGGATGGCCGCCCCCGAATGCAAGCCTCTTACGCCCGGCTGATCGCCTGTGCCGAGCGGGGCTGAAGGGTGAAATCCAAAATGGTCAGGCCCGACGGAGGCTTTTCCGGCACTCACCCAAAATAGAAACTCCTTCGGCCTTCGGCTTTCGGGCTTCGGCCTTTTGGCCTAATACCAGTTCACGAACAGGTCGCGATGATTGCCCTTTCCGAGGCGTCCCAAGCGTTTCCCATGCGGTCCCACCCACACCACTGTGGGCTGGCAATCCGCACTCGTCTCAAGCCGATGCGATCCCGCGGTCAATTCCACAATCCCGCCGGCGAACGGTTTGCCATCGAGCGTTCCGGTCACGCGGCCTTCCTCCAGCGGTTCGGTGATGCTGGCCCAACCTTCCGGGTAGGTTCCCGCCAAATCGGAACCCGCCAACGTGGCGATGCGATACCGTCCAGCGTGAACGATTTCAAAATCGTCGCCGCCGTTGGCCAACACTTTGCCCAGCACCCAAAAGTCGTCGGCCACGGACACATAACGTTGACGCATAAACTCATGATCCTCGTCGGCCAGCCAGTCCAGGCGGTAACTGGGAATGATCACCGCCGCCGGTTGCGCCGTAAGCATGTCCCGCACGGTCGGGCCAGGGCCCTCCAAAAACTTCTTGAGGTTCAGACTGTGGAGCAGCCACTGGAAATGGATGCTGCGCCGGGTGGGCACCAGGCCGATGCCGTCATAAACGGGATCTTTGATGGGATCCGTCACCGCTTCGGCAGTCAACATCAGTTTTGTCTGCCGGTAATTTGGTTGGTCCCAATGGCGCCGGGTTGCGGCGGCGAACGGCTCCAGATGGGCGAACACCACGACGCCGATGATCAGCGGTCGCAACGTCGCGCGTTCCGTGATGGAATCGACCACTTGGGAGGCATAGCGGAACGCCAACAGGAAAGCAAAAGGGACCCAATTGACCAGATTGTAGGGAAAAGGCGTGGGATTGATCACCAAGGCCATAAACGCAACCAGGAACAGCAAAGCTTCCGGCACGTAACCGTCCCACGTCAAGGCCGCCCGGCCCCGGCGGCGCAGGTCCAGGGTCACGGCCACCAGTGCCGCCGATAGCAGCCCCAGCAGCAAGGGCGTCTGATGCAACAATCGTCCCAACGGATGCCATGGAGGGAAGCGATTTCCGTCACTGGAAATTTCCGAGGCCCATCGCAAGATGGCGACGTAGTCATCCCAGATTCCCAGCACCCCATACAACATCCGGAGCACCACGAACATGCCCAGCGCTCCGGCCGCCCAAGCCAAAGCCAGCTTCCAACGGGCGTCCTTGGCTCCGGGCGGGAATACCAGGATGGCCAAGGAAATGGGCAGCGTATAGGCCATGGCTTTGAACGCCACGAATTGGAGTGCCACAACGAGACATCCCACGACGAAATACGCTGGCCGGCCCGGTGGCCGTACGCGCACCAGACACCACATCAGCAGCAGACCGCTGAGCAGCACGTTATCGTGCCGGATCTCCATCCCATAATCCCAAAGCGGAGCGAGTGTGGCGGCGCTCAACAGCGCGATCAACCCCCGCCGGGACAGGAAACGTTCGCCCAGGGCCAGGACCATCAGAACCAGGTTCAGCCAATAGACCTCCCACATCAGGAAACGGCAGGAGGTAAACAAATCCGCCGACCGGGTCGCCTGACGAGCCCACCACGCCAACGGCAATTGAAACAGCGACAAGTTGCTGTAGGCCTCGCCAATCCGTCCGTCTGACAGGATGCGGGCCGCGTTGACATTCTGGCACTCGTCCACTTGATAAATGCGATCGCCGGCCAGCTTGAACGACAGCCAGACCAGGCTCGCCAACCCGGCAAGCAATAGGATGACCGGCAAGCGCGCCGCCACGGAGCGAGCGATGGCGGCAGCCTGTCCCGAGGCCCCGCTTTGCCGGCGGGGGACGGTGGCAGCAGTTGCGGCCGCCTCGGCTCCGGTCGTCGATGGACACCCGTCGGGAATCAGGCCATCGGCGCTCGCGGAATATTCGTTAGAATTCTGCATGTTGCGTCAAAGGAAGCTCCGCATGACGGTTTGGAATCAACCCGGCCAGTTCATTCGCGCGATTGCCGCCCACGTTGGAACGAGATAGTGACGTTGTCGCCGCCAACGTTTTCTTCGGTGTTTCGTCGAGGAAATGCGCCTGGTAAAGCTGCATTCGGCAGTCGCGGTAATGCGGCATCTCGTCGGTGTTCACGACCCTCACAAATTGGACCGCTCGTCCGTAGTGTTCCCGGTAGAAAACCTGCAAGGATTCCAGCGAGGTGTGGTTCATCAGGAAGAAGACGTTCGGGCCGGTCCACCACCGAAAGCGAATAGGGCTTGAGTCCGCGCCGGCGCAACACTTCGCGAAACAACGGGGAGTGCGTGAGCCAACCATAAGGCAGAAGGTCGAAGGGAGCTGCCGCGCCCAAATCACGATAGATCAAGCATTGTTCCCACACCGCGTCGTGAGGCAAGGTAATGAGAATCGGTTTCGTTCCCGCAGGCAGGAGCGCCTTGATCGGATCGAACAACTTCTGGCTGATTTGCCTCAGCTCGCGATGACGCGCGTCGGCATACCAGAGGCATTGGCCCAGGTTGAACAGGATCGACGCATAGAGCGCACCCCAAACCAAAATGGGCAATCCCCACCACCGGGAGCGGGGCGCGTTGGGAGCCGACTGGTCGCGTTGCCCGTGCGTGCGTCGATCAAAGCCGGTGGCCCAATACAGACACACCAGGTTCAGGAACAGCGGCAGGTTGTACGCCACCCGCGGCGGCAGCCGCGCGGTGGTCTGGAGATAAAACGCCAGTGCCACGAATAGCCCGTAATACGCGGTCAGGGTGACCAAGCAACGCCGGCGATTTGCTCCGGCGGCGAACCAGCACCAGAGCCCGTTGAGCAACGCCAGATTCAGCAAGATGCCGGAATCGCGGCCCAGCACCGACGCCAGGTGCAACCGGTCCCACGAGAAACGGTTGAGGATCGGATTGCGATTATCATATCCCTTCAACGCGACAACAAACCGGCGCAGTCGCGGGAGGTCCGCATAGACCGCGGCGTCCGGGAAGAAGCTTTTCGCGAACATCGTTGCATCGTTCTCGCTCCAACCCGCAGCCGAAGCCGCCCGGGAAGCGTTGCGGGTGAGGGGAGTGCCGTACACCTCGCCGCGCAGTTGGTTGTATTCCCGGAACGTGCGCCAACCCGGATCGCGATCGTAGTACCAGTGGTCGATTCCGCGCAGGGCCACAAACAACGCCGCGCCGGTCAAGCCCAGTCCCGCCAGCCGCCGCCAGCCTTTCCAGCCGAAACGCTCGAGCAGAAACGGCACCGCCACCATCGCCAGGAACAGCGCGACTTCCGCGCGGATCATGATCATCAAGGCAATCAACCCGGCCCCGGCAATGGTTTGGAGCCAACGCACCGACCGACCGGGGGCCAGCGAATCCACCAGCAGCATTAGCCCGGCGGCGCCCGCCAAAAACGCGGTGGTAGTGAACTGCAGGCGAAGCAGAATGTGAATTTCCGCGATCAGGAAGAATCCCACATACAGGGCCACCGGCAACCACCCGCGTCGGCGGCGGATGACCACATAGCCAATGGCGGTCAGCGCGACATAGTGGGCCGCCACCAGGTAAAGAAAATACCAGTTCCATCCAGCCCCGAGGTGATAAAGAGTCCGCAGCAACCAACCAATCGCGACGTGCGTGAACACCAAGAACTCCGAAGGCGCTCCGGTGTAGAAACCCGAAGCAATCAGTTGCATGGCCAGGTCGTCGTTCGTTTCGTAAGCGGGCGTCGCAAGGGCGAAAAATCCAGCGAACAGACCGGCATTGACCAACAACGCCAGGAAAAGTGGCCGGGAGACACCGGTGCCGATCAAGCGGATCAGTTTGGAAAACCGCCCCGAGGCGCCGACCTTCTGGGCCGGGTCAACCGTTGGACCCAAGGCGGAAGTGATCCTACCGCTCAGCCCACGGTTCCCGGGGACCTCCAGGTCGCCATGGTTGATCGAAAGCTCGTCCGCGTTCCCCATTGTCCGTTCAGTTGGCGCACCGCATGATCAAGTGCGTGTACGGGATGCGCAACAGGTCGGTACACAAATGCGATTCGATCCTGGCAAATGTCTTCTCCGCCAGATGAAGGTATTCGTCGCGCCGACGCACAAACTTGCCACGGTCCCGGCGCAATAACCACCGCGCCACGCGGGATTGCTCCGGCACAAAGCAGCCGTCGTAGGTCATCAAACGTCCGCCTGGCGCCAACGCCTCCCGGGCCAACGCGAACAGTTTGACGGCCCGTTCATCATCGAGATGGTGAAGAACGCCCGTGGCCATGACCAAGTTGAACGTTCCCAGCTCCCGTTCCAACGTCGCGAGCCCCACGTCGCTGCAGAGAAACCGGCCGCGTTCGCCAAAGCGTTTTCGCGCCGCGTCAATGTAGTCCGGACTGAGGTCCAGCCCCACGTACTCCACCGCCGGCAGGAAATGCAACACGTCCCCCGGTCCGCAACCAATGTCCAGGACCTTTTCGCCGGCGCGCGGTTGGACGTAGCCGGACAAGTATTTTTGCCAGGTTTGCTCGCCCCCGACCAAGCGGGAGAACAGCCGGTACGCCACCGGCAGACCCAGACCCTTAGCAAGCCAATCAAATAGATTCATTGTTAATTTCGAGTGAATATGTTTGCCAACCTCAACCCGCTTCGGCGATCGGGAAGGATCGTTCCGATTCCAAATCGGACGCCAGCGACAGCCGCACGATGCGCCCCTTCGTCGTGGCCCGGAACTTCCGGACCGTTTCAATCACGCGACCTTGATCGGCGTGACTCAGTGAATTGTAAAACGGCAAGCGGACGAGGCGTTGGCTGACGTCCGCGGCAACCCGGCATGGATCGGGCTGCCCGCCAAAGCGTTGTCCCATCGGCGACTGGTGCAAGGGCACGTAATGGAACACCGCCAGCACCCCGCGTTGCTTGAGATAGGTGATGAACGCCTTACGGTCTTCGACGGAGGGCATCAGCAAATAGAACATGTGATACGCCTGCTCACAGTGCGCGGGCACATAAGGCACTTGGATGTCATTCGCTTCCGCCCATTCGGTCAGTTGCGCGTGATAGTGTTCCCAAATCGCCCGGCGGCGTTGCTGAATTTCCCCGGCCTTCTCCAATTGGGCAAAGAGGAACGCCGCCAGCACGTCGCTCATCAAATAGCTCGATCCAATGTCCACCCACGAATACTTGTCCACCTGGCCGCGGAAAAACCGGCTGCGATTGGTCCCTTTCTCGCGGATGATTTCGGCGCGGTCGATGTAACCAGCTTCATTGATGAGCAACGCCCCGCCTTCGCCGCAGGTGATGTTTTTCGTTTCGTGAAAACTCTGCGTGGCCAGCGCGCCGAATGTGCCCAGCCACTTCCCCCGGTATTTGCCGAACAGCCCGTGCGCGTTGTCCTCCACCACAGCCACGCCATGGCGCGCGGCGATGTCCAGGATCGCGTCCATTTCGCAACCCACCCCCGCGTAGTGGACCGGCACGATGGCTTTGGTCCGCGGGGTGATGAGCGCTTCCAGCCGCCGTTCGTCCAGGTTCAACGTATCGGGCCGGCTGTCAGCAAAGACGATCCGGGCGCCACGCAAGGCAAAAGCGTTTGCCGTCGAGACGAAGGTGAAGGATGGCACAATCACTTCGTCACCCGGCTGGAGGTCCAGCAGCAGGCCGCACATTTCCAACGCGTGCGTGCAGGACGTGGTGACCAGGGACTTCTTGACGCCCAGGGCCTGTTCCAACCAAGCGTGGCACTTCTTGGAATAGGTCTGGTCGCCGGCAATCTGGCCGATGGTCATCGTCCGAAAAATGTTTTCCAGCTCGCGCCCGAGCAGCGACGACTGGTTGAACGGAATGGAGGGTTGGTCAGACATGGGTTTGGTTCATTCGCAGCCGCCGTTCTTCGCCTCTCGCCGCGTTTCAAACGCAACGACAACCTTCATGGCACCTCCTCCTCTTCCAGTGCCGAGGCCACGGTTCTTCGAGGCAAAGGGTCCAATTCGCGAACCCACAACCACTGCCCCTCGGGCGGAAGAAACTTGGCGCCCAATTGGGAATAGACATTCAGTACCGGCGTATTGCGCACACTGAACGCCGCGTATCCGACCGCCACGCCCAGGTCCGCGTAAGTTTGCAACGCCTTTTGATACACGTGCGCCCCGCTCACCACGGCGTCCGCCGCCAGCATCGCCAGGATCAACCACAAGCCTTTCTCGGTCCGCCGGGATAGGAACCATCCCTGCGCCTGGCCCTGGTGCCGTACGCACAAGCACCAGTCCGGCTGCTCGCTCGCAAGCTGATTCGCCCACCGGGCGTAGCGCTCGTTGAGCTTCTCGATGGTGCAGCCGGGCAGTTGCTGAAACCGTTCGTGCTCGAAGCTGCGCACCGCCTTGGGCTCGATGACGAATGATTCTTCACGCGCCGATGGGCAGGTCAACGCCGCCACCGACGCGGAAACGGGGAGCGTCTTGAGTCCCAATCGGAATGGGAGTTGAACGTCCACCAGCGCAAAGCCGTGCTTGTGGAGCAAGAAGCTCGATGGCGCGGCTGCCAAGGGCGCTTTGAATTCCACCCAGGAAAACGGGTCCAAAGCGGCGCGGGTCTCGGCGCAGTCGCCCAGAAAGAAGGACGGATCGTCGATGGTCCCCACGGGTTCGCCCCACCAGGCCGTGTTGTAGGAATTTTCCTTGATCATACGCGCAAGACCACTTCTTCAAATAATTGACGCCAAAAGTTGGCCCCATCCCAGACGGGTCCAAAATGGTGCATGGCGGCCAGCGGCACAAACCGCTTGACCGGTGTTGCCACCAATCCTCGCCACCACATCGGATCGTCCGGGTGACGAATACAGTGGCCGACTGTTTGAATGTTGACGGGCAACGTCGCGACCGTTTGATCCAGGTTCGCGGCCATGATCGCCAGAGTCATCAAGCCGGTTGGTTCGGGAAGCCCCGATGGTCCGGACACCAACACGGCGGCCTGGCGCGGCGCGGTGGACGCTTGCCAACCTTGCGCGAGCGCCAATTGACGGTGCAGGATGTTGCCTGACGCCACGTGCATCGGGACCTCCTGGCGAACGACTTTGGACCAGAGGTTGACGAGCCGTTGACGCAGCGCCCCGGCATCCGCCGGCGTACCGTCCAACACGACCACCCGGCGCGGCGACGTGCAGCCGGCCCGTCCGTAAATGGCAAACACCTTGATCAACGTCATCAGGTGTTCGTCGGACAACGCCGCCAATTCCACCCAAGCCTCTGAAACATGATCCCCAAACGAAATGGCGACGCTGTCGGCGGGATGCGGCAGCGCATGCACCGCCGCTACCGCCGAGTCCGATCCAAACACCACCCGCACCTTGGCGGCGGCCGCCATCTCGGCGTTGCGTGGACTGTTCCGGTCAAATTGTTCAATTTGCACGTGCTCGCGCAGGTATTCGGCGAGATTGCCTTTCGGCAAATGCTCGACCGCGTAGTTGACGAAGGCCGCCGTCAGGTCATCCGCCCGCGAACCGGTTTTGATCCATAACGGCGCACCGGTGAGGCTGGCGAGGATCAGCGTCAAGGGCCCCAGCAAGCTGACCGTATTGGGCAACCAGATGGCGATCATTCCCCGCGGTCGCACCAACATCGCCGGAAGGCCATCGGCATCATGCAGCATCTCGCCAAACGACTGACGGAAGGGGTGCTCGAGATTCGGACGATCTAAAAACAAAGTCAGGTAGGCCCATTCATCACGCGTGAATGGGGCAGGCACTTGCCGCACCATGCTCAGCCGCAACTCCGCCCAGTGTTGCAACCTCTCGGCCAGATCAAAATCCAAAGCGGCCACAGTCGCGCCCTGCGGAGTTCGAAAATATTGGAGTTGGGCGGAGGATTGCATAGTAGTTTCTCAAACATTCGCGCAACCGCGCACTTCCGCCTTGGGCACGCGACCCAACAATTCGAACCGTTGCCCTGACCAACCGCACGGACACTTGCTGGGATGGAGTTGTCCGCGGTCTTCGGTCAGCACACTGTGGTAGGGTGCGCCCCAACTCAGCACGTTCATCAACTGCAACAGGCCCGGTTGATTCTCCAGCGGCTCCAGCGTCCACGGGTCCCGCACCAGCACGCCCGCCCAACGCGGCACATGCCGAAAGCCCGCGTCGCACAACGGGAAGATCATACCCACCTGCTCGACCAATCCGTAATAATCCACCACCCGAGAACCCGGCCCGGCCGTGGCCAGCAAAGCCGCGTCAAACTGCTGCCGGTCCACGCGCCCGGCTTCCAGCCGTTTCCACCCGCCGCTATGGACAAAGTGTATTTCCGTTTCAGCCAACGCCTGACGAATCTCGTCGGGAATGGTGGCGCTGGCCCACGCTTGCCAGAGCATCCAAGTAAAGCCATAGACCAGCAGACGCCGGTGTCGGCTCAATACCTCGGCCAACTGATCCCAGCGCATCGAGGCGGGCGTGTCAGCAGCCCCAAGGAGGAAGTGCATTTCCGTCGCCAACGGCCGGAGGCTCATGGCCGCGGTAATCCGGGCCGAGACTTCGCCCCGCATGCGGAGAGACTGCGCGCTGTCCAAGATGACCAACGGCCGCTGCCCATCGCCGACCAGTTCGCGCAAAATCGCGGCACTGCTTTGCCCCTGCAATTGGGAACTGCGTTCGTCCAGGACAATCATGCTGGCCGTTGCTTGCGTCGTGCTGGAACTGCGCAAGGTGCGTTGGTGATTGATGTCCAGTCCCGCAGTTTTCCACACCCGGTGCTTGAAGACGCCCACGTGGAGAAAGGGCAAATCCTCGACCTGCCGCGCTTCCGTCCATTCCGGCCAGACTCGCCGGTAGTCGGGACAACCCTCCAGATGCCAGCGACACAGCGCGTTCATCTCCGCCAGAAACGCGTCGTCATCCCGGGCGGTGAAAGGAGCGGTGTTTAGCAACGGGCTCATGAAAGGGACAAGTTCTCCAACCGGTTGCAACCAGTCAGGACGGACCAGGACCGAATTGGTTCGCGTGCAAGGATCGCGCAACACGTTGCGCCATTCCGCGCGCATGACCGGTTGGACCGCGGTGAAGTCCGCGGGATCGAACAGCGTCTTCAGCACGGAGGAGATTACCTCGGCGGACAAGCCAAACTCGGCAAGCAGCTTTGGCCATCGGTCCGAATTGGTCTGGTTCAATTGCATGACCGGCCACAGCAAGGTTGAGCAAAGCCGGGCGTGATGCCATCCCCGCTCGGGCTGCTGCCGCTGGAGCGGTCCCTCCAAGGTGTGCGCGAGGCCATGGACCAAGCCGACACTGGATTGCGCCTGGCCCGCGCAGGCCAATGCGCTCAACTCGAACCATTGCGGATCGTAGGCCAGCGGCAGCGACAGCATCCGTTGCATCACTTCGGCTAGCGCCGCCCGCAATTCAGGTTGGGCCAACGGCGACAGGAATCCTTCCAAGGCATGCGCCCAACAATCGCCACACGCGTGCTTCTGGCGCTCGGCGGGCACGGTCTGCGCCAGTTCCGGCCAAAACACGATGGCGTCGGGAACGGCGTTCGGATCGACGGTGATCTCTTTTCGAGCTGGTGCCGACGCGACCGCTCCTGGGAGTGCAGCAGTCCCCTGCCGCATTTGTAGGACAGGCGTCCCGCCTGTCTCGGATTCACAGATGGCGGCCGCTCGTTCGTGGGATGTTCCCCAAACAGCGGCGCCGTCTTTGCCACTCGGGACAGCCGGGACGGCTGTCCTACAATCATCGCCGAGCAGTGGTTCAACAGCGGCAGAGGACTGCCGCACTCCAAGACTTGGCAGTCGTTCGGACGGACCGTCCACCGAGCGCACGATGATGGGTGATACTTCGGCACCGCTGCCCCACAGGGTCGGAATGGCCGCCAGTTTGATCGCGGGCTGCCGAACGCGCAGAAACTTGGCGCGGTCAATCAACGTACCGCCACCGGCGACTGCGAGCCATTGAGTCCCCGTTGGCAAGTCGGTGTCTGGCTCTACGACTGGCCACGGCAGCCGCGTTCGCAGTCGGTCACGTACA
The DNA here is from genome assembly GCA_963788655.1 of uncultured Verrucomicrobiae bacterium. Taxonomy (GTDB): domain Bacteria; phylum Verrucomicrobiota; class Verrucomicrobiia; order Limisphaerales; family JAFGQR01; genus JAFGQR01. The sequence continues at coordinate 53,238 of CAWBHS010000058.1, forward strand.
CTGGGCGACGCCCAAAGCACTCCATCGCCGTTAGCGGCTTGCTGGAGCTGGTCGAATGACCAACTGGTTGGCAGGTTAATCGTCAAAGCTGATGCCTTTGGCCGCGAGCAAGCGAATGATGTCATCCACGCTTTGAATGCGCGTGGCCTCCTCGGGCGTGGGATGGTAGCCAAACGTCTCTTGAATGCCCACCGCCAGCGACACCACGCCAAACGAATCCCACGTGTCCACTTCGTCCCGCCGCAGGTCGAACCGGAATTCCGCCGGATCGAGGAGGAACACATCCGTGACGAGCTGTTTGAGTTTTATCCGGTTCTGCATGCTAAATCCTTTGGTACCACAGCAGCGACTTGATCCCGGTAGCCACGGCGCCGCGCACGTCCGGTTTGCCGTTGGGCAACAGCGGAATCGCCTCCGTCGCTTCGATGCGCAAGGGCCATTGCGCCCGCGAATGATGTTTTCGCAAGGCCCGCAAAATTTCCTGTATCTGTCCGGCCGGCGGCGGGGGTGCCAGCAGCAGGACATGCCCTTCTTCACCGTGCGGGTCCGGCGCCCGATAGAAGGCCGCCTGCCCGGACCACACGCGCGCCACCGTATTCTGCAACGACGCCAACGAGACTTTCTCGCCGTGACGTTTGAACACCTCGCTGGCTCGCCCGAGCAATCGCCAGAAGCCGCCCTCAGTCGCTTGGCCGAGATCACCCGTCTTCACCCAATCATCGGGCGTGATCGACTTGAACTGCGAATCCTCAACGACCCCCACCGCTCCGTAGGGACTGCGAAAAAGTAATTCGTTCGCGTCGTTCTGCGTTAATTCGATTCCCGGCAACGGCCGGCCAATGTCCGCGGCTTCCTCGGCCGTATCGGCCGGGCGCAGCGTTAATCGCGGCAAGGCTTCCGCGCAGCCGTAGTTGTTAAAGATCATCGCCTCCGGAAACAGCCGGCGCACCAGGGGGAGATTCTCCTGGGGAAAACGTCCGCCGGCAAAATGGACTCGAATGACGCCCGGAAACGATTCGTCGGAGCAGCATTGACCCAATAGCGGAATCTGCACACCCACCAAGCAAATCATCGCCTGGCGCGCCGACCGCAACGTGGCTCGCAGCGATTCCGGATCTTTCAATCCTGTCGTCAAGCGTAGCGTCCGATGATGGCACTTGGTCCATAGCCATTGGTTGACGAAGGCGTAACTGTAAGACAACGGCAACGCCACGATCGTTTCTGCGACCGGTTCGCTGAGTTGCCATTCGTGGAGGACGCCCGCCAGGTTCTCCGAACGCTGACGTTGACCGACCACAAGCTTCGGGGCGCCGGTGGTTCCCGAGGTCAGCAGCGCATAATGGCCCGTCTGCAATTCTGCGGGTAATTGCGAGAGCGCGCCATGAATCCAGTCCAAGTCCACCCCCGTCTTGTTGGGCAGGAACACGAACGTGGCATCGTCCTCCCATGCCCGGGGCAACCGTTGCGGTTCTTGCTGGACTTCCTGTTCCCACAAACACGTCATTGGTCGTCAGGCTGCTTGTTGGCGAAGGATGCGCGGTGACTGGCTCCTTTCACCCGCCCGTTGCCGCACGGTGTAAGGCGGCCGGTCCATGCTCCGAAAGTGCATTCGCGCCAGATACTCGCCGATCACGCCGAGCGCGAACAATTGGGCGCCCGAGAAAATGGCCGTCATCGACGCCAGAAAGGGAAAGCCAGGCACGCTCGTTCCGCGAACCAGGTAACACGCCACCACATAAGCCAGCACACTCATTCCAAGGAGCGTAAAGCCGAAACCGACCAGGCTGGCGAATCGTAAGGGCGCGGTGCTGTAGCCGGTCAGCATGTTCAACGCATGAGTCACCAGTTTGCGAAAGGTGTAATTCGATGCCCCCGTGTGCCGCGGCACGTGATTCACCGGAATCGCGGCAAAGCGGGTCGTACCCCAGGACAACAACACGTCGATGGAAATGTGCGGACTGCGGTAATTGCCAAACGCTTCGCGCACGGCCGTCCGAAAAACGCGAAAAGTGCTGACTTTGCTGGCCACGTCCGCCCCGGTGGCACTTTGCAGCGCAATTTTGGTGATGCGGGAGGCCAGGTTTCGCCACAAGCCGTGTTGCTCCACCTGCGGGGTGCCATACACAACGTCCCAACCTTCGTTCAATTTGGCCACCAGCTTGGCAATCTCCTCCGGCGGATTCTGCAAATCGTCGTCCATCGTCACCATCACGTCGCCCTCCGCGGCGCGAATGCCACAGAGCAAGGCGTTGTGCTGGCCATAATTCCGCATCAAATTGATCCCGCGGACCCAGCCATGACGGGACGAAAGTTCCTGAATCACCTCCCAACTACGGTCGCGGCTGCCGTCGTTGACCAGGATCACTTCGAACTTATGGGACAAGGAATCAAGCACCGGTTCAAGTCGTTGAACCAGTGTGGGCAGGATCAGTTCACTGTTGTAAACCGGCACGATCACCGAGATGGAATCGACCGTCTCGCATCCGTTGTCCATTCGTGCGGTAGAACTCAGCAAATCATGCGCCACCATCGGAGCTTTCCAGTGCGAGCAACAAATTGATCGCGCCATTTTGACCCTGGTTTTCGACTTGTTCAAAGGGCGTGCCGCCCAAAAACAAGCTCAGTGACAAGGCAGCGAACATCTCCAAGACCGGGAAGTGCGGCGAGGCCCATTCGGAGCTGAGAATGCAGTTAGCAGGGAGGATAGGAACATCGCTGCAGAAAGATTTGCTTTTTCCTGATGCTTCTTTCGCGGTGAGTAGCGCCAGTGAGTCTCAGCCAACCGCCCCCTCTTTGGGCTTTAAGAGTTAGAACTGGTACCGGTGGTCGGACTTGAACCGACACGACTTTTTAAGGTCCCAGGATTTTAAGTCCTGTGCGTCTGCCATTTCGCCACACCGGCAGGGTTCCGCAGCCAAAGAGTCGCACGCCAGACTCAGCCACGATCATGGTGCCAACAGTCTTACCAGAACACACTGACTGCACGCAAGCGGACACTCGACCAGTGCGCCAAAGGATTGACCAGCGCCGCTTGCGAACCGGTGGACAGTCTTGAACCCACACAAACCCGAGGAGCAATGGCAAACCTTCCCGGGCATCCCTGGACCGAAGTTTTCACCAGCGCTTCCGGGCTGCACCAAGTCCCATTAGCGCTGGTGGCATTGCCTGCAATCCACAAATAAGGGACTATTGGCAACCGCGGCAAAGTCCGGCAAGCCGGACGCACGCTGGGGATCTTGCTGATCGTGCGCATTTACGATTCCAACCTCGGCTTCGAAATCGCCAGCAAAAGCGAGTTGGTCCGGCAACACCGCCTTCAGGCTTCAACCGACCTGCGCAATTGGACAGATCTGCTTACGTTCAAGAACACCCAGGCTACAACACTGTACTTGGACGGGGAAGCGCTGCTGTATCCCGGTCGATTTTACCGGGTGGGGCCGCCTTGATTTGCGGGCGCCAGCCAGCCAACGAGAGGCTTCGGGTAGGAATAGGCCCATTGAAAAGCATTCCTATGTTCCTTTCAAAACGGCAGCACCTTGAAGTTGAAGATTCGTTCCGCCATCCACACCGCCGCCACGCCCATCACTGCGACGGAGCCGAACTTGAGCGCCACGGTTCGGTAATAGAACGACCGGCTGAGAACGAAGGCCAGTGGCAGGAAGATGGCCACGATGGTCATTTGCCCGAGTTCCACCCCGACGTTGAAGCCAAACAGGGCGAGCACCAGCGATTCGCCCTTCAGTCCAAACTCGATCAGACCGCCGGCGAGGCCGAATCCGTGAACGAGGCCGAAGCCCAGCGCCACGATCCATTCGCGCCCGCCGAACCACGGCCGCAAGTTATTCAACGCGGCGGCGATGATGGAGGCGGCAATCAGTGGCTCCACCAACCGGGCCGGCAGCCGCACCCAGTCCAGCGCCGCAAGACTGAGCGTCACCGAATGGGCCAGGGTGAATGCCGTTACGATTTTCAAAATGCGCACGGTTGCTGGTCGCAAGGCGTCAGGCTCCCGCCATCGGCCGTCCTTGTGGCGCAGCACCGCCGGCAAGAGCAAGGCGAGCAGAAACAGGATGTGATCGGGCCCCTGCCAGATATGGCCAACACCCTCGCGAATAAACGTCCACAATTGCGGCCAGCGCGCATTCGGTTGGATCAACGTAAAACCATGCATTGGCCGCGCCGCGGTGAATGCCTCAGTTTCCGTCCTTCCCGCATGCTCGACTCTCAGTAGTCCGCGTGCGTTGGTATCGACGCCAAACAGCGCGCTACTATTGATTTCCAAGGCAGTAATGGGGTGCGTCACCGCGGCCGTGAATTTAACGCGTTGGTAATGGCCGGTGCTAAGTTGCATTGGCTCCAGGTCCGTCACCCGAAAGGCCAACTTCCGACCATTGGCCGTTACTTCGAGGCGGGCCACAGTGTCTATCGCCAGCCCCTCAAGCCACAGATCCTGTTGATCGGCTGGCAGCGACGACCACTTTGCGGACGCCAGTTGCGCACTCACTTCAAGGTCACGCTGGGCCACGTCCCACTGGCCGGTAACAATGTTGCCCGAAACAAAAAACGTCAGGAACATTTCGCTGGGCGTGTGCGCCCGGGCGGGAGTGACGATGCCGGCGATCAGCAGAAGCAGCGCACAAATGATGACGCTTGGGAAGGCGGCAGGGTACCGTCGCAGCCGTCCCGTAGGACAGGCGTCCTGCCTGTCCCCATGGCTCCAGAACCATTCGATCATTTTGAAATGCTCGCAGCCAGTGCTCATTGTGCCTCGCGAAGCGTTTGGAGTGCGTGGAGCTCGCTCCCGCTTTCGCAAGGGACTACGTGCAGGCAATGAACCAAGCCGCGCGAAGAAGCGATTTCGACGCATCGCTACCGCCGAAAGCGCCGGCAAGCCGGACGCACTCCAAACGCTGGCGCGACTGACTGTCGGCCATTCAGGAATGGGTTTGTTCCATTCTACCGGAATATTAGTCTCGCGCGCTGTTCGGAACCCAGGGTTCCGTCTGCCTCGAAGGCAAGTCTGCCGAGATGTCACCTTGTAGCGCTCAGGCTCCCGGACCGTAGCCATTCGAGGAGGAAACCTTTTGGCTATTCGAAACCGGCGGGACGCCTGTCCTACGTTGGCGATTGGCCGATTCATCGTTGCACTTGCGGAGGAGTCGAATTCGCAGCGGCGAGGCCTTCACGAACGCGCTGCTCCAGTTCCGCCATGGCCGGCACATTGCGACGGCTGGGGGGTAACTTATCCAAGGCCGCCAAGGCCTCCTGAAAGGCTTCGGTGGCTTCCTTGGTCCGACCGGCTTGTTGGAGAATTTCACCGCGGCGCACCAACCAGCTTTCCTTGCGCGGGAACTGGGCCATGGCCCGATCGAGCCGTGCCAGGGCAGCGTCCACGTGATGCTGTTGCAGTTCCACGTCGATCGCCTGCATCTGCAGCGTCACCAGCGGACCAAGCCGGGACATACCTTGGTCCAGCCCCAGCAAGGCAACCGTGAGGTGATCACCCCCTTCGGCGGCCAGTGCTTCGGCGCGTTCGATGAACAATTCCGGACCGGGCGCGGACGAGTGATCGATGGCCCGCGCATAATCTTCCGCCGCCGACAAACGTTCGCCCAATTTCACTTTGGCGCGCGCACGGGTGATCAGCGCTTCGACGTGATGCGGCGTGACCTCCAGGAAACGGTCCGCCGCCACTTTGGCGCTCTCGTACCATCCGGCGTCGAGAAACAAGCGGGCGCGTGCCAGGTGCAGGACCGGCCATTGATTGCTCAGCCCTTCCGCCCGCTCGAGGTCGGCCAATGCCGCGTCCCAGGTGCCGTGAGCCTGGTGGAGCAGGGCGCGACGCAAATAGAGCACCGGGTCACGCGGCTGTGCTTCGATTTCTTTTGTGAGCAGGAGAATTTGCTCGTGCAGCCCGCCATGGGCCCAGGCGCTGGATACGAATCCGGCACAAAGCCAGATCAAGGCGAGCGCGGCAACAAGGCGCCAAGTAGTTGCCCTGGGCCGTAGCAATTGAGTAGGACAGGCGTCCCGCCTGTCTCGAACGGCAGCAAGCCGGGGATTTAGTTTGCGGCGCCAAAACCGCCTCAACGTCATCCAAGAGTGAGGAAAGCCCCGGGTGATTCGAGACAGGCGAGACGCCTGTCCTACAAAAACGCGCGCGACAACTGTTCCAATGCACCGAAACAGTACCATTCCTGAATGCCCGACAGTCAGTCGCGTCAGCGTTTGGAGTGCGTCCGGCTTGCCGGCGCTTTCGGCGGTAACGCGACGTGGCAGTTCCTTCGAGACGTGTCTTGGCTCTTTGCAGGTGCGCCATCCCTTGCGAAAGCGGGAGCAAGCTCCACGCACTCCAGACGCTTCGCGAGGTACGATGATCACTGTTGTCATAATATTCGATGCGGTTTTTGGTCTGTCCCGGCTCGTATTTCCATCCTACTGACTGCTCACCCGGATGCGGTAAAACCGCGCTGGATGTTTTGGATCAAGCGGCACCGTGATAGTTTGTGAACCGGCGGCGAAGGTGAGGTTCGTCCAGTTCTGCCACGGGGTTTGCTCCGTCAGGTCATCTTTATACTCCACGATATGGTTTACTCCCGGAACGCTCTGGACGATGAAGCTCAAGGAGGTGCCATTGCCGGTAAGGAACGGCGGCTCAATCTCCGGCGCATCGGGGCCATCAACGACCGACTTCAGCAAAGTGTAGTGGTCGAGGAAGGTGCTGTTGATCCCCAGGAATTTTACGTCGAGCCGGCCGCCGTTTACGTCCAGGAGGATCGAGCCGAGTTGATTCAGGGAAATGAAATGGGCCGGGTGATTCAACGGCCCACCCGTAATCTGGCCGCTACTGCCACCAACCATGTAAACGACGCCTTGCCCCTGGTCGTTTTTGTGATAGGCACCACTGTCCTCTTCTCGTCCGCTGCCCCCGTCGATTTTCATGGCCTCAGTGAGCGTGCTGGAAAGCCCATAATGACCATTCAGCAGATAGGAGCGTTCGAGGCAATGACTGTGGCCGGAGAGCACCAGGTCCACGCCATAGCTCTCCAAAATCGGGACGATGTTCTCGCGAAGCTCGATGAGTTCGGTCTCGCGATCGGAGTCGTGGCTGCCTTTCGTGTACGGCGGATGATGGAAGAAGACGACCACCCAATCCTGCATGGTGGCGGACAGATCGCTTTCCAGCCATTCGGCCATCGAGCTGGTGGCGCTGCGGGTGCTGGTCATCGAGTCCAGGCAGACGAAGTGGACGTTGCCGTAGTCGAACGAATAGTATTTTTCCGTTCCCGAGGCAATTCCGCCCGCCTCACCGTTCTGGGGCAGGGAAAAAATGTCGAGATACGGAAAGGAGGTGGCCGTGAAGGACTGATCGGTTTCGTGATTGCCGATGGTAGGCCACAGGAAGAGATTGCGCAGCGTGGAGGGATACATGTCAAACAACGCGATTTGATGCTGCTGATCGGTCCCGGCCGGATACGCATTGTCCCCCAGCATCATCCAGATGTCCGCGGGCCCGTTGGTGGCGGCAAAGCGGTAATACGCTTCGCGCACGTTGGCCTGATTGACCTCGCCGGACGCGCCGTAGCCGGCGGTGCCGGAGTCGCCCAACGCCCAAACGCGAATATGTCGGCGGGTGCCGGGCACCGGCGACGTGTTGAACCAATAGTTGGAACCGGCCTTGGCGCCGCCCGCCAGTGTGTAGTCCGAACTGCCAATGGCGTAGTAGTATTGCGTGTCGGGCTGCAAGCCGCTGACTTGGACAATGTGTTCCGTGGTGATCTCGTTTTGCACGGCGCGGTTCGTCAGACTGTCCAAGTCCGTACCGTAGAGCACAACACCATCCGAACTCTCGCTGGTACGCCACCGCACGATGCCGCCGGTGGGGGTGCCGCTTTGGAGGTACGGACCTCGGGTGACCAACGGCAGCGGCAGGTTGGTATCCAGCAGATACGTCCACCCTTCCCCCGCAAACGGATTGGGCGGCGAAGCCAGGTCGTAAATGTCCAAGGGATCCGCCCAAGACACTTGCACCAGACCCGGCTCGGGTTGCTCGAACAGGAACGTGTATTCCACACCTTCGTTGCTGACGCTGCTGGCCGGCACGCCATTGAGCAACAGGTCAGCAGCGTCCAACCCCGCCACCCTTTCATTGAACGTCATAAGAATCCGCGTCAGATTTCGCAACGTTGCTTCCGGTGCCGGATTCACGTTCACCAAGGCCGGTGGAATACTGTCCACGATTTGGTAGGTCCAAGTCGCGCCGGGCCCGGTGGCATCAAACGGATTATTGACCGGCAAGGCCTGGTCATAAATGCCGTGGCCAGGCGCCCAGCTAACGACTGCCACCGAAGCGTTGGGCGGTGGAAAAGCAAAAGTATAGGTCGCGCCATCACCACTGACATTCGTCGCCGCCATGCCATTGATGAGCAGGTCACTGGCATCCACTCCCCGTACCGTTTCGGTGAAGGTAACGGTCACATGGTCAAAGACTGTCACCACGCCGTTCGTGGAAGGATCCTGCGTCGCCACGGTGGGCGGAGTGTGGTCCAGCAACGTGTAGTTCCACGTCGAGCCGGGGGCGGACGGGGCGAATGGCACCGGCGGATCTTCGGTGTCGGTAATCGCGAGGTCGGAGGCCCACGTTACAAAAACCAGTCCGTACGGCGGCTGCCCGAACGCAAACGTGTAGGTGTCGCCACTGCCGGTCACCCCGTTGGCGCCCACGCCATTGACTTTCATGTCCCCGGCTTTCACCCCCATCACCGGCTCGCTGAACGTCACGGTGATCTGCGTTAGATCGTTGACGGTCGCACCTGCCGCGGGCATCTGGCCAACCACAATGGGCGCGCTGGGATCGAGCAGGTTGTACTGCCAGGTCGCTCCCGCGCCGGTTCCGTTAAATGTCCGCGCTGGGGTATCGAAGTCCGCGATGCCGTGGCTGGCGGCCCAGGTAATGGCCACCGTGCCGAACGTCGGTTGCGGGAAGCTGAAGGTATAGACCTCGTTTTCGGCACCGCTGGTGACCGAACGTCGCCGGCACGCCGTTCACCAGGAAGTCCGCCGCGTCCACACCGCTCACCGGTTCGTTGAAAGTTACGGTAACGTTCGTCAAGTCGAACCGGCTGCCCGCCGGCGGGTTGACGCGAATGACACCCGGCGCAACCAGACTGGAATTGTACCGGTAGCAATTAAGCTGGGCATCGAAGTTGAAGTCGTCGTTGGTGGCCGCGTAATTGAAGGCCTGGATGGCCAGAACATTCGTGCCTTCGTGCAAATAACCAAACGGATCGGGCAAGGCGTAAATGACCGTCGCGGCTCCATACGGAGCCGTTTCGGCGACTTCCGATAGGGCCGTGCCATAGTAGGGCAGATCACCCAGCGAGACGTTGTAGCGATACACTTCAACGCCGTTGATCCAGGCGATGAATCCGTCGTCGCTCTGCGCTTTGAGCAGCAGGTTGGTGATGCTGAGCGCTTTCGTGACCTGGAATTCCTTGCGGAGGAAGAGGCTCGAGTAGTGCTCCCGCATGTCACTGAGCAGCGAGCCGCCTTGGTTGTAGCTTTCGTAGGGGTCGCCGTAGAACATCGGCGCTGGCAGATCGTCCCAACTCGAGGCATCGAAACCCGGCTCGCGCCAGGCGCTGGATGGTGCGGAAGCTTCGGCCAGGCCGCGTAACAGACGCCAGGCGCTGTTGGTCTGAATCAACACCGAATTCGCGTTGACCACATACGTCCACGTTGGTGGCGACGGCGCAAAAGCGTTCGCCGGCGTGGCCTGATCGGTAATGCCATGATTGGAGGCCCACCGCACAATCGTCAGCCCGTACGGCGGCGGCGGGAAGATGAAGGTGTAGGTGGAGCCGAATCCGGCCACGCCCGTGGCGGGCGCATTGCGCACCAACAGGTCGGCCGCATCCACGCCCACCACCGGTTCGCTGAAGACCACGGTGATTTGACTGAGGTTGGTCACGCTGGCGCCGACCGGCGGATCAAGCGCAAGCACTGTGGGCGCCACGTTGTCCGGGATCGTATAGCTCCAACGCGCGCCCGCTCCATTTTGATCGAACGGCAGCGAAGCCGGATAACCCTTGTCGGTGATCCCGTGCGCCGGCGACCAGGTGAGGTAGGTGGAGCCGGGCCCGGGCGGGGTGACGGTGAACGTGTAGTTGGATCCGTTGCCGTTCACCGCGATGGCCGGCGTGCCGTTGACCAACAAGTCGGCGGCATCCACGCCATATACATCTTCGCTGAACGTGACTTCAATGGTCGTCAACTCGGCCAACGTCGCTCCGCGCGGCGGATCGATGACCGCAACGACCGGCGCGATCGTGTTGGTTAGCGGAGGAGTGATGATGACGGTGAACACCGGGGACGTTGCCTGCAAGCCCGACGCGTCGAACGCCACCGCCGTCAAATCCGATACCCCAAAAGCGGCATCTGTCCAAACCATGCTGTAGGGGGAGGTGGCGTCGGTGCCAATCAACGCGCCGTTCGCCAGGAACTGCACGTTGGTGATCCCGGCCACCGAGCTGGCCGTGGCGGCAATCTCGAGATCGGTGAACCCGAAGAAGTCGTCTTCGTGCGGCTCGGTCAGTACGATGTATGGCTTGGCGCCGACTTCCTCCAATCGCACCGCCACCGGCGCGTAGGCATAAGGCCCGGGCGGATCATTGCCCGGGGCCGGTCCCTGATAAAGCGTGGATACGATGGTAAACGTGCCATCCACGCCCGGCGCAATGTCGTCCCAGCCCACCACGTCGCCGGTGGAGTTGTCGCCGGTGTTCATCGCCGCTTCATCCGGATACAATGCTCCCGGACTCGTCGTGCTGGTCAGCACGTTGGCGGTGTGCGCCGCCGTGAACGCCCGGGCGCCAATGATGGCGAACAACGTCCAGCGGTTCTTGAAATCCGCCACGCCGCCCACGGCGGTGCCCCGGAAGTTGTAGCGCCGGTTGGGATCGAGGCCGGAGAAGAAATGGAACACGACCGATTCCCGGTTCAACACAATGGCATGATTGGCCCCACCCGAACCGAAGTCGATGTAGCTGTTAAAAATGTCGTAGGCGGGCGTGCCCGATGGCGGCGCTCCGAATATCGGGTCGCCCATTGCGCCCAAGGCGAAAACGCTCAGGAATGCCGACACCGGTTGGCCGGAGGCAATGTTCCGGAGAATTCCTTCCTCCCCGGGAGCCCCATCTGCCGTGCCAAAGGCATTCCAGGCGCTGGCATAGGGATGGGTGTTGGGACCGGCGTAGTGATCGTTATAGGCCACCCAGCCAGAGGTGCGCTCAAACACCGTCACGGTGATTGGTTTCGTGTTGTGCGCGCCGCCATTGTCAGTCGCCACCGCGGCAAAATGATAGATACCGGGGGGCCGGCCGTTCACCTGGAACGTCAGCGCGTTGGTTGACGTAGCAAGCAGCGTGTTTCCTTCGAACAGGGACAGGTTGGTGACGGTACCATCCGGGTCGGATGCTTCGACATCCAGGACGATTTGGGCGGGGTTAAAGAACCAGTCGCCATCGGCCACCTGAAGAAATTGGATCACTGGCAGTTGATTGCGAATGATCTCCGGCAGTCCCAGCAATTGGAGATCGAAACTCAGATCGGAGCTGTCGGGTGCTTGTTGATGAATTTCGACCGCCAGTAGATTGGTGCCCGCCACCAAGTCAGCAATGTTCAGCGTGACCGTGTCCACCGTATCTTCCACGCCGAAGCCCGTGGCCAGCGTCGTGTACGTGATCGGCTCCGGCGCCGGTGGCAGATTGTCCGTGCGGAACACTTCCTTGCCGTTGAGATACACCACGCCACCGTCGTCGCGCAGAAGCGACAGCGTCAGGCTGCTAAAGGACGCCGCATTTTCGACGACAAACGCCCGCCGGAAGTAGGTCGTGATGTATTTATTATTTTCCTCGGGGCCGAAACTGACCACCGTGGTTTCGTCACCATCGCCATACCCCAGTTGGGCCGGACCGTTGCTCCAACCGCGGTCATCAAAGGCCGCGGCAAACCAGTTGGTGCCCTGGTCCGAACCATCGTCAAGATACTTCCAGTCCGAACCGTCCGACACCACCGGCTCGGCCACGGCAATCCAGACAAGCGTTGAGAGATACGTGTTCCCTAATTCGTCAGTACCCCGGGCACTCAACCGGTGCAATCCCGGAGTCACTTCACCCCAAACAGTGCTGTAAGGTTCGGTGTTATCTTCTCCGACCGTTTCGCCATTCACCAGAAACTCGACGTTCGTGATCGTGCCGGACGGCAGCACTGCCACTGCCCGGAGGGTGATCGGATTGGCGTTCAGAAACGTGTCACCGTCCGCCGGCGATACCAAGGTCATGCCTACATTGAACACCGCCACGTTGACAATGGCTGACGTTGCGCTCAGGCCGATTCCATCAGTTACGACCGCATACAGGTGGTTGGTGCCGGCTGGAAGATTGTTCGCCGTGACGCTGTACGGTTCGTTCGTTGACGTTCCAAGGAACAGTTCACCACTATAGAAATCCACTGTGACAACCGCCGCGTGGGGCGAACTGGCAGTCGCCGACAGCGTCACCTCGTCGCCCGTCATAAAGACACTGTTATTGGCCGGTTCGGTCAGGGTGACTGACGGCGGCATTTCCAGGTGCAACTCGATTGTGCCTGTGGCTGGCGGCGGCGGCGGAAAACCGAAATTACGCATACCGCCGATTTGAATTTGGTATTGCGTCCCCGCCTCCACATTGAAGGTCACCAGGCTCACGTCACTCGATCCGGGAGCGTTGTCGTTGAAGGCGACTTGGCGCAGATTGCTGACGTTGTTACCCGTATAAACGCCCAGGGACGTGTTGAAGCTGCTGCCAAACGTGTCAATGCGCACCGTTCCACTGATGGGCGCCGTCCAACTCCACCACAACGTCGCTCCGTAGCCTTGGAAGAAACTGCCCGTGGGTTCCCGGTTCTCGGTCGTGGCGCCGTTGTTGGAACCCGTGGCGCTGGCCACCGGACCGACCAGCGTAATGCGATTGTTAAAATTGTCATTGGCCAACGGATCATAAACGCCCGCCACCTGATTGGTCGCAGTGGAAGTGATTCTTCCCAGACTGTCGGTGGCGACCGCATGGATCGTGTGGCTGCCCAGCGCAATCGCAGGCACAACCAGGGTGTATGGAGCGGTGCTGACCGTTCCCAGTGACAGTTCATCCAGGAAAAACTCGACGTTATCCACCGTCACTGGAAGGGCGACGGAAACAGTGGCGCGCGCGGTAAATCCAGCATTGGTCGCGATGTTCTGCCCGTTGTTCGGACTGGTCAGCGTCGCCGCCAGCGGATTGGGCAGGATGGTGATGACATTGCTGGTGGAGTTGGCTTGTTGCGCGTCCGGCAGGGAACTGTCCGTCGCGTGAACGTAACTGGTGTAGCTGCCTACCGGCAAAATGCCCAGGTTGGTCGCAAAGGGCGGCGTGTGCAGGGTACCGACCGGTAGGTCATTAGTGTAAAACGTCGCCGTGTAAGGCGCCGCGCCGCCGCCAACAAATGCACTGAGCGATACCGCTTCGCCATAACTGTAAATGGTGCCGTCCTCCGGGGACAGGATGGCCGCCAGCGGCCCGGTGATATGAATGGTGTGCATCGGCGAATTGCTCCCCCACCCCAACGCATCCGTCACGGTAGCCTGAACGGTGTGATCCCCGACAAACAGCGGTCCAAAACTGTGCTCGTACGGCGTCTCAATCACCGGTTCACCATCGGCCACGTCGTCCAGGAAAAATTGCACGCTGTATGGCGGCAGCCCGCCAGCGACAATGACCATGCCTGGCACCACGACGTTATGATCAAACGAAGCATCCGGTTCCGGTTCCGCCAGCGTGACGGCGAGCGGATCGGCCACCAGAAACGTGTTGGTCGCTGAAACGGCAGTGGCCGGCGTCTCCGCGCTGTCAGTGGCCACCGCATACAAGCCGTAATTACCCGCTGGCAGGTCCGCCAATTCTATCGTGTACGGCGGTGTAGCACTCGATCCCGCGGAGGCGAACACATCATTGCCAATCCCACTGTTGGTAAAATATTCGACCGTGTAGGGCGCCGTACCACTGACGACGCGAACAGCAGTGCTGACGGGACTGCCCGCGACAAACACCGCGTCCGAGCCCGGCTCGTCCAGCAAACACGCAAAGGCCACCGGCATGCCCGCCGTCACCTGCAAGGAGAAATTGTCAATCTCATTGGCCACGTCGTCTCCGAACCCCGCAGCATTATCGTCCACCCAGACCACATACAGATTGGCTCCGTCCGGCCAATCCACGTCCACGCTGGCGCTCATCGGTGTCGTGCCGTCGGCTGAAGCCGTGGTATTCAAGGCCGGTACATTAGTCCAACTGCCGGCTTCGCCAGTGAGACTGAAATACACTCGGGTTCCTTGTCCGCTGTCCTCGGGAATCCCTTCACCCGCGAGGGTGAGCAAATAGCCGATCGTAAGTTGCGTGGCATTGGTTTTGGTGTTGTTCACGAACTGGCCCATCAGGACCGTGTAACGGTTGCCGGTAGGCCGGGTGAGCAGGTACAAGCCGCTGGAACTCCACATCGCCGCTCCGTTCTTGGCCGGCGGATCCTCGGGATCGGACAGCGTAGGGGCGACCACGAGGTCGGCCGTAAGGTTGGCGTTTACGTCCGTGTCCATATCGTAATTGTCCGACGCCGAACCCACAGCACTGTAAGTTGACCAGTCCGCGGCCACGGGTTGAAGCTCGAACGAATTGGTGTAGCCGGACCCGGCGTTCACGCTGGCCGCATTAGCCCTGACCGTAAGGCACAGCGCCGCGACCAGAACCGCCATGGTCCAACGGCGCCGAAGCTTAAAGGCCAGAGCGACAACGGCGAGGGTACACATCAGGTTGCTCATGGGACTCCTGACACTGAATTGAGAAGGCACGGCCGGCGCCCGAAAATCATGGCTCAAACTTGGGTTCATTGCTTCTTTTTGTCTTATTTATTTTGTGACTATACCTTATCTATGCGCAAAGCTGACTAAAAGTCCGCAAAGTTTTTTCAGAGGACACTTTTTTCACGACGTTGAAGCGTTGAAGCACAGGCGTGGTGGCGACGAATATGAGAGAAAATGGGCACTCTGATTCCCAACTGCAATTCAGTGGCTCAAAGCTGGGGCGAGGGGGTGAGGGATTTAGCCGCGGTGCCGGCGTGAAGAAACCGCCCTGAGTTCGGATCGGACCAGTCGCCGCAGTGGCGAACTGGAGGCGCGGAGCGTGCGGAGGGAGGCCAGTCTCTTACCGACGCCCTGGTGCGATGCACGCTCAACACCAAAAAACTACTGCATAGATACGGCTTATCCAGCTCAAAAAGCAAAGGGCGAAGTAACGCACAATTGAGACAGGCGCTCCCGCCAGGCGGGATTGAATACCGCTCCTTAAGAGCGACTCCTTACGGAGTGATTCGTCTTGCGAATATGTCCTGACGCCCCGGCCTGAAGTCTCATGGCCGGCTTTTGGACCCGTGCTATCACTTCGCCGGTTCTGTGGGTAACACAAGAAGGCGCGGAAGCAAACTGAAAGTTATTCACCGTTATTCACCGTTTCCGATTGCAAAAACCTGTTCCCTCTTCGGCTGACGAGAGTTAATCTGCGCCCATGCCCGCTGCGACAATGGCACTGTCCGAACAAACTGGGAAACGGCACAAAGTTTGCCCCTGCTGTGTACGCCTTAATAATTTCACGCTGACGGCCACGACGTCATGAATCCGTTTGCCCATTCTTTAAGCAACAAACCGTCGTCATTGCGGAGCATGTTCTCCGGGCGGCTGGCTTGGCTGACGTTGGTGATCTGTCTGGGGCTCGGCTTGGTCGTAGTGGTGTGGCGGGAACGTTCACAACGGGCCGCCGCCCAGGCCCAAGCCCGCACCGAAGCCATGGCTCGCGGCTTGGCAATCGAATCACAATTCTCGCAAGCCACCGCGGCCCTTGAAGTCTTGGGAGCGCTGGTCAACCAAACCCGCGGTGTGCTGCCAAATTTCCCGCAAGTGGCGGCGCAGTTGTTGGCGGTGCATCCTGCGGTGGCTACGCTCGAATTGCAGCCGCGCGGAGTGGTTGCCAACGTGGTGCCCCGTGCCGGTAACGAGCGGGCCCTCGGCTTCGACGTGCTCAAAGATCCGCAGCTCAGTCCCGGCGCCTACGCCGCCATCCGCGGGCGCCGCTTGACCGTCTCGGGACCGCTGCGGCTGCCGCACGGCGAAGCGGGCCTGATCGCGCGCCTGCCAATCTTTCAGCGCGGGCGGGACGGCAAAGAATATTTCTGGGGCTTCGTGGCGGCGTCGATCCGGCTGCCGGATCTCCTCGCGCGCGCTCGCTTGGCTGACTTGGTCGCGCGTGGCTACGATTACGTCTTCTACGGGCCACCGACCGCTCAACAGGCTGCCGTGAGCCTCGCCGCGCACGGCAAGGTGTCTTCCCGGAAGGCAGTGGTCCTACCCGTCCACGCCCAGAACGTTCAGTTCGGTATTGCGGTCCAGCCGCGCGGCGATTGGTTCAACACGATGAAGTTGGCCCTGGAAATCCTGGCGGTCGGAGGATTGGCAATAATGGTCAGCCTGCTAGTCAGTTTTTTCCGTAAAGGAAACGATTTGCAGGCGGCCTTCGCCCAAGCAAAAGCCGAACTGGCGCAGGTAGCTGCCGAACAGGAGCGGGGGCAGGACGAATTGCACTTTGCTCGCGAGGCGGCCACTGCGGCCCAGCAAGAGCTCGAGCAATTGAAAAGCAACGCGGCGGACTTGGGAGAGCAATTGGAGGAAGCCAGCCGAACCGCCGAAGCAGCAGCGAACGACCAAGCGGCCAAGCTGCGGCAAGCCCAGGCGACCAACAGCGAACTGCAAGCTCAAGCGGAAGCCGATACCCGCAACGCACGAACAACCGAAGAATCATTGCGCGCTCAACTCGCGGAAGCCAACACCACGATTGACAAGTTGCAAACCCAGTTAGAGGCCGCCATCCGCAATGGGGAAGAAGCCACGCGGACTGCCCAAGACAAATTCAATCAGCAAGCGCAAGTCAGCGCGGAGTTGGAGAGTCGCTTGCAGGAGGCTGCGGCTAATGCCCAGACAATGGAATCGGCCAGTGCCGCCAGACTGCAGGCGGCCGAGCAAACTATCGGCAATCTTGAAGCGCGCTGGGCGGCTGCAACTGAGGCTCCAACCGAGGTGGCGTCCGCCGCAGCCACGACAACTTCATCGGAGGAAGCCAACGATTCGACCGCCGGCGTAACCGGCTCAGAAGAAGTGAATGAACCCGAAACTCAGCCCGAGGAAGCCGACACCGATTTTGCCGGTTCGGCACCCCCAGCCGACCCTCCGGCTGCCCCCGTGGATGTCGCTTCCAACGAACGTGCTGCCGCCAGCGGATTTGATATTCCCGCAGCGGATGAAGCCGGTAACGAGCCTGGCCAAACCGACGAAATGCCTCCCGATCCCGACGCCGGTCATGTCGCAATCCCACCTGATACTGAGCGGCCGTCGGAAAACTCGTCGGACTCCGACGTTGGGGTTGAAGTTCCGCCATCCAACAATTTGGACGCCGCGCCGCCGGAAGTCAGGACTCCAAATCTCCCCCCCACCAAATCGGACAAGCCGGCCCGTCGCAGAAAGAAACGCGACAAGCACCAATTGAGTTTGTTCGACGAGGAAACCGACGGTGTCCAAAGTGTGGCCGTGGACGAGCTTGCCTCGAAGCCGCCGACTCAAGAGCCCGCCGCCGAGACGCATCTGGCGGAGGCTACCGCACCGGTTTCGTCAAATGCGCCGGTCGAGGTTTTGGCGCCCGAAGCCGGTTCCTCCTCAGCAACCGTTGAGTTCAGCCAAGTCAACGGAACGATCGGCGATGTCCAGCCATCGGCGTCTGAATCGCCCGAGCTGAAAACCAATAAAGCGGCTGCCTCATTGGCAGCGGATCTCGACTTGCCGAAAATTGACGGGCTCAATCCCAGGGAAGGCTTGGTGCGTTTTGATGCGGACCCGAAGCTGTATCTGAAAGCGCTGCGGCAATTCGTCGATCAACACACCCGCGCACCGGAACAAATCCGCGACTTTCTGGTGCAAGGCGATGCCACCGGCGCGCAGCGACGGACGATTGTTTTGAAACACGCCGCCCAAGCGCTTGGCGCCGGGCAGGTCCAGGTGACCGCCGCCAATTTGGAGCGCGGCATCCAGGCGGAATCCGATCCTACCGACATTGAGACCCTTTGGGCCGAACTGGAAGACGTGTTGAACAGTTTCATCACTGATCTCAAATCCGCTTTGAAACCCCGGGAGGATAAGCCGGCAAAACTCCGCCAACTCCCGCCGACACCGCCGGTCGATCTCGCCCAACTCCGCACCGCGATCAAGCAGATTCTGCCGTTGCTGGCCGACGAAGATCCCGGTGCCAAAGACTGTCTCAAGGATAATCGCACCACCTTCCGATCCGCCTTCACGCCGGAGACGTTTGTAGAATTTGAACAATGCGTCAAGCAACGCAGCTTCGCGGCCGCTTTTGAACAATTGAAGAAAGCAGTCAAGAAACACGGCATCCACGTTTGATTCGGCAACGGGCTGCCGGCGTCCCGCCGACAGAAACGAACACGAATCGTGCGTCCAAATTCCCGTCGCCACTGCGACCGTAGAATTGCAGCAAGGGGGGAATCGCGCCCGCCCCGAAGCCGCCAATCGGTTCCCCACTTTTTGGCGCCACCGCACCGACGCGTTCTAGAAAAGCTACCTCTCTCCTTATCCGATAAGTAGTTGGCGAGGCACCAACCGCAGCGCCTGGAGGTGGCGCACACCCCGGAGGAATTGAAAGGCTCTGATTCGGTTGGAGCCGCTATTTCCATTCGGTCTGCCGGCAAGATGCCGGCACCACGTTGCGCCAGCGTGCTGCCGGCGTCCCGCTGGCAGAAACGGAGGCCACGGCGCGCACAAACCGGTTTTGGCAAGTGCTCCCTCCCCAAGGTCCAATGTCCAACGCCCAAGAACCAATGAAGGCCCCAAGTCCGAAGCGCCAACCCGAACAGGAATGGCCAGCAACTGTTTGATCGGGCCTTGGACATTGGACCTTCTCTGGTCATTGGCAATTGATCATTGATCATTCTCCAAACGTTCTGTTCCCAACTGCCGGCCAGATGTCCGACGCACGTTCGGTCAGTACCATCACCTTTGAACTCACACTCCAAATTTGCCAGTTGACAGCCCAGAGCCTGGCTTTACGGTTCCAGAGATTCTTATTAAAAGGATAGGCCGGACTGCTGGATAATTGGGCAGCCTCTTGGGGTTGGGCTCAACGGCAGCAGGCCACCAACAAACCAAACAATCCGAAACCGTCATGAAAAACATCGATCGACTTCGAACCACGTTTCCCGTCTCGAACTTCACGCACTCCGCGTTCTGCGGGGCAATGGTTACGCTCGCCTCGCTGCTGGCCGGAGTAACGAACGGGAGCGCCCAACCGCTGACGCGCGCGCAAGCCGTGGACGCCTTACTGGCACCCGGCAGCGGCGTCACTATTGACACCAACAACAGTCCCGTCTGGTCTCCATTTCAGGACTTTGGATTTGGCGCGGGCCGCGAAGGCTTGCTACCGGCCGGAACGGTCGTTGATCCCGCCGTGTTGGGCCGACTTCCATTCCCGGGGCCAGGGGTCACGGCCGCACAAGACGCGTATTTCTTTTGGGTGGATGATCTCCCGGAAGCCCACTTCCAGCACCCCGTGCGTTTTGTGTTGTTGAATGCCGGCATGGCCGCACCGAACGTGGCCAACGGCGGCATCGTGGTGGCGGACGAGGGCTGGTGGCCGGTCCTCACCTTGACGAACGGCGCCAGCCAGGAGTTCTTCGCCGCGTTGGAAGATCGGTCCACGTCCGATCCCGCCGGGCCTGACAATCCGCAAGGGCTGGTGGCCGGCCTCGCGCCGCTGCCACCCGCAGATGCTGCTTCGGCCCCGTTGACATTCCTCTCAAACTTGAGCGCGCCTCTCAGCGTTGTGGCGAGCGGGCAGAATGCTTGTGGCCTGATTGTGCGGGGCAGCGCCGGGGCCGATTTTGCGGGCGACGTGGACCGTTTTGCCAATGATATGCACAACCATTATGGCGTCCCCACCAACCGGATTATCAAAGCCAACAACGGCCAACCCGCGACCAGCAACGATCTCGCCACCGCGATCACGATGATCTGCACATCATCGCCGCCGTGCGACAAAATTTTCGTGCGCTTGACCTCGCATGGTTCGATTGGTGGTTTCAAGCTGGCCGACGGCAGCATTTCGGCCACCGACCTGTGCAAGCTTTTCAAGAAACTCGCGGCCAAGGGAGTGCCGATTTGCCTCTTGATCGAAGCCTGTCATAGCGGAAGCCTGCTTGATCCGCACGATTGGAATTTTCCGGCCGGCAGTGTAATTCTGACGGCGGCCGGAACCAATGAATCGTCATTTGGCGGATCGTTCCTCGACGGGACCAATCGTTTCACGGGTTCACTGTATCCTTATGCCCATTCTCAATGCCTGAACGCCAATCCGACCAACACTCCCGGTTTGGACAGCAATGGCGATGGCGACGTGGGCGACGACGAAGCCCACGCCTGGGTGCTCAAGGTTCAACCGTGTTACTCTTGGACGGTACACACGAACCAGATGTATTATCCCGCTGGCCACGGCACCAACTACAATCCCCACCCGCAAATGCGCACGGTGGGCAGAAATCCCACCAAGATCAATCTCAACGTCTGCAACGGGACCGGCCAGCCCAAAACCGATTTCCACATCGTCTTCCGAGGCAACGTGGCGGGGGGCATTCAAGGGGCCTGGCATTCCGATGCGCAGGATCACGTGCAGTTGGGTAATTCCTGGGGCACCGACAACACCGTAACGTACGATACGAACCGGGATGAAACGACGGTTTCATGGATGGATGAAGGCAGTCCCGTGCAGTTCGGGGAATACATCCACTTTGGCTATTGGCCGAACAACGGTGGTCTGCGGCCGGTGCGCCAGTATTGGTCGCCCACCGGCAATCCGCCGAGTGCCCCGGATCGCGTGCCCACGCAACATTCTTCCGTCCAATCCGGTGCCGACGGCCACTCTGCGGTCGTCCACATCATCAGTTACGGCGAAGCAAATGACGGCTGGGGGCAGTTTCAATTCGGGGAAGTGTTGGTACGCTATTCGCCGAACGATATCCCGTTGGAAAGCCTGAATTCCGACGGCGTGGGCGAACTACCTCCCCTGCTGGCCACCAACTTCTTCCTTTCACCGGATGAGCCGTTTGAATTCACCGTGCCGGTGCCGGTGCAACCAGGCGATCCGCAACCGTCCTTGGTTCTGCAAAAGCAGTTGATGTCCGAAGTCAGCCAAAATCAGAGCATCCCGCTGGAAATCATCCCGCTGGAATTGACGGCCCCAGCACCCGCCTTGAACATCCTCAAGGACGGCGACACTATCCAGGTGACGTGGGAGGCCCCGGTGGATTACATCTTGGAGGTTGCCCCGGGCTTCGATGGCCCATGGACGCCGCTTTTCACCGCGACGAGCCCGTTTGTGGAAACTGTCTCTCCCAGCACGCCACTTAAATTGTATCGGTTGCACTGGTATTCGTCCGCGGGCACTCGCTAAGCCGCATCGATTCAGCCTGCCATGGTCGCCGACGTGTGTTAGCGGCTATGGTGACTCCACGGGCGTCAAACCTGCCGTCCATGCACAGCCACGACGCATCAATTCGCCGACGCCAGGGTTGTTGGTATAGGCCTGAACGTCATGCCCCAGCGGCGTATGAAACACGCGGCCCTGGCCATAGCGCAACACGAAGGCCATGGGATAATCCTTCTGGTCCACCTTGGAAGTCGCCTTGGCCACGACGTGAATGGGCGCGTCACCATCCAGACACGTGTACAGCTCGTCCACCGTCGTGAAGGGCTTCAGGCCTTTGGCGATGGGATGCTCTGAATCAGCCATCCTCACGGTGAATTGACCGTGCGGATCGTGCGGACGCAGCTTGGGATTCCAGATGCGGCCGGCCAGCTTCGCGAACTCGGGCCATTCGTTGTTGTCCCAGGCGCCGCAGGCAAAGTGTGTCAACATCAGCCCTTTGCCCCCCGCCACAAATTGCCGGAGGTTCTCCCGGGCAGCGGGGCCGGGCCCCGGCACTTCCCAATCCATGAAGTGCAGGATTACCACGTCCCAGGCATTCAACTTCGGCGACGCCAGGGCATTCGGATCGTCCACCATCCGCACGTGGAGCCGCCGATCTTGCTCGAGCAATCGCTTCAACACCCGCGCCGTCTGCCGCCACAAGTGGCCGGGATAATCGATCCCCGTTACCAGGAGCACTTTGGTGCCTGTTCCGGTGGGCGGATCAAGCTCCACCGCCAGTTTGGATCCTGGTGAACCCGGTTCGGCAACGTTGGCGTTGGGGTCGTTCCTGGCACTCGCAGATGCCGAGGGCGAAGGCCCCTGGCCACCAACAACCGAAGCGGGCACGACCAGCGCAGCGAGGGTGATGAGCAGGGCAGTTTTGAAGATGGAATGGTTGGCCGGTTTCGAACTAAGTTTCATAAATCGTGTTTCAGCGATCGTGTTCTTCCCAACCGCAGTTCCCGAAAAGGGTGCTCGCAGTGGCCACTTTCAGGTCCACCATCCGCGCCTGGAATTCGCCGCCAGTCATACACGATCCACGCTCCGTCACGCAATTCCTTTAAATTGGAAACGTCCGGGCGTCCGGGCTGTCGGCAAGGCGGCGGTTTCCACCTCACGCTCGCGGAGTGACTGACGCGGCTCCAGCCATGGCTCCCGAAGCGGGCGCGTTCCGTTCGGAATGCAATAACACTGGACAAGCGAACGACTTGTCGCTACTGTTCGGGCGTGTTTCCACCGAATTTCGCAGGTGCTTTATGGCATTTAACGGCCTGCACTGGGCAGCATTCGCAACGATTCGCTGCCACTCCGGCAGTTTCTGGACGCCCCTCCGCTGCCGGATTGGCCACGTCAAAACGCCTCGATTCGGCGGGAAACCAAGTGGTGTAGTTGTTGCCGAAACCCTCGGCTGTTTGTTCACGTTTAGTGTCTTGAAGGCAATTCATTGCCGGTCGTTTAGAGTCATCATGAAATTCCATCGTATCTTCCACGTTCGAGCTATCTTGGCCGTTCTGCTTCTCCCTGCTTGTTTTGAAGGGCTGGCGGCGGAGGGCAACTTTGCCGCTTACAACGACCACAGCCCGGGCGGGGGCACTGCGCCCAACGTCAATACGTATTCCCTGGGGCAAGGCGGCCAAACGGCGGGCGGCCCCTTGATCGATTTTAGCTCGGGCGCTCCCGACAGTCCGAACCAGGTAAGCGTGTCGATCACGGGTGCGGGTGACATCGTTGGCACCGAAGGTACCTCGGGCAGCCCGGATGCCGGCACGCCGGCGGACCAAATTTTTGGAGGCAAAATCGACTGGCTGTCCAGCGCGATCTATTTCAGTCCCGCCCCTTACGACTCGGCGGTCATTTTCACGTTCAGCAACCTGAATCCGGGCATGAAATACCGCTTTCGAGGCACCGCCGTGCGCGGCAACAATTATGACGGTCGGTGGACCCTCGCCACGTTGACCGGCGCCAGCAGCGCTTCACCCGCACACATCACCGGAGTGGGTTCGCCGGGAATTATCACCAATGGCTGGGCACCTTATGGCGACAGTTTCGCGGCGGAAACCCAAGCCGCGTGGAACAGCGGCCATAACCTGTCGGGCGATGTGATCGGTTGGGACAACATCATTCCCGAGGGCAACTCATTCTCGGTGATTTGCTCGAATTATCATGCCGTATCTCTCGAAAGCCCGCTGGGGCCTCTGGAAGACAGGTACTGTTACGCCTTCGCTGCCTTCATGTTGGAAGAGTCGCCCAGCGGGCCAACGGTCGCCCTCACCAGTCCGGCGCCCGACGCGCATTTTACGGCGCCCACGGACATTGCCCTGGTGGCGGTGCCAGCCAATTTCTCCAATGCCATTCAGATGGTCGAATTTTTCGCCGACACGGCCAAGATTGGCGAAGCCCCCGCCAGTCCTTATGAATACACCTGGCCGAATGCAGGAGCCGGTGATTACGCCTTAAGTGCGGTGGCCACCGACAGTTTGGGAATCATGGCCACCTCCGCAATCGTCAACGTGACGGTCACCGAACCCGACACGACCCCGCCCACCGTGAGCATTACAGAACCCGCGAACGGCGCCGCGTTCAACACTGGCACCGAGATCACGATCACCGCCGATGCCAACGACACGGGCAGCGGCGTCAGCACGGTCGAATTCTTCCAAGGCACCTCCAGTCTGGGCGAAGCCACGGCCACTCCCTTCAGCCTGCTGTGGAGCGGCACGCAGCCGGGCAGTTACACCTTCACCGCCGTCGCCATCGACAACGTGGGATTGCGCGCCACGTCGGCCCCGGTGATGGTCACGCTCACCGGACCCGCCATCTCAGCCGGAGGCTTGGCGTTTGACGGCCAGAACGATTACGTCACGTTTGGCGAGGCGCCGGGTTTAGGCGTGCAGGCCTTTACCATCGAAACCTGGTTCAATTGGCGTGGTCCAGGCACCGGGGCGACAGTTACCACCGGTGCCGGAGGCGTGCAAGAGGCCATTCCGCTGGTGGCGAAAGGGCGCGGGGAAGAAGACGGCACCATTCGAGACATGAATTTCATTCTAGCCATCAATGCGGCGGATAACCGGTTGGCCGCTGATTTCGAAGAAGGCGCCACCGGACCTTCGCCGGGCTTGAACCATCCGGTGTATGGCAATACGCCAGTGACACCCGATGTGTGGAACCATGCCGCGGTGACCTTTGACGGCACGAACTGGCAACTGTTTCTGAACGGTGTGCTGGAAACCAACACGTTCGTCGGCCAGCCACCGCGATGGGACAGCATTCAATACGCTTCGTTGGCCTCGGCCCTCGATTCGAGCGGTTCCCCGGTCGGCTATTTCGCCGGCGTGCTGGATGAAGTCCGCATCTGGAACTACGCCCGTTCGGCCGAACAAATCGCTGACAATCGCGCCCTGGAAATCGCCTTCGCACCCGGACTGATCGGCCGCTGGTCACTGAATGAAACCACCGGAACAACCGCGGAGGACACCGCCGGCGGCAGCATCGATGGCACGCTCCATAATGGCCCGGTATGGACCAATGGGTATCCGTTTTCTTCCGCGCCCAGCGTGACCATCACCAACCCAGTCAACAACGACGTGTTCGTAACGCCCACCAACGTCACCATCATGGCCAGCGCGATGGACGGCGATGGCAGCGTCACCAACGTTCAGTTCCTCGAAGGCAATGCCGTGCTCGGCGATGATGCCGACGAACCGTTCTCCTTCACCTGGAATAATGTGGCGCCCGGCCGGTATGTCCTGCGGGCCGCCGCGACAGACAACAGCGGCTTGAGCAGCACCTCGGCACCCGTAAACATCACCGTCGAAAACGCCATCGTCCGCCTCACCGAACCCTCCAACGACACCCAATTCGTGGCTCCGGAGAATATCACGCTGACCGCGGAGGCCTCGGATACGGATGGCGCCATTACGCTGGTAGAGTTCTTTGAAGGCGCCACGAAAATCGGCGAAGCCAACAGCCGGCCTTTTAGTATCGTATGGAGCAACGTGCCGGCGGGCAGTTATTCGATCACGGCCGTGGCCACGGATATTCATGACACAGCCAACACCTCGGCCCCAGTGAACATCACCGTGGTACCGAACACTCCGCCGACTGTGGCCATCACCTCGCCCCCCAACTTCGCGACGATCTATTATCCGAGCAACCTGCCCATTGTCGTAGCGGCAACGGATAGCGACGGCAGCGTGACGAATGTGGATTTCTACGGCGATGGCACCAAACTCGGCCAACGCCCCGGAACGCCCAGTCCCTCCACATTGACCTGGACCAACATCCCCCTCGGCGTTCACGCCTTGGCCGCCGTGGCGACCGATAACAAGGGCATCTCTGCCACCTCCACCGTGGTGAATATCACTGTCGAAATCAACGAACCGCCCACGGTCCAGAGCGTCAATCCGTCGGCAGGCAACCTCGGCAGCCTGACCTCGATCCAGGTCGCGTTCAGCGAACCAGTCACTGGCGTGGACGCCGCCGATCTGCTGGTCAACGGCGTACCAGCTACGCAATTAATTGGTGCTGGCACGCTGTACGTTTTCAGTTTCCCTCAGCCGGACTACGGCCCGGTGGCAATCACCTGGGTCAGCGATCCGGGCATCATGGATACCGGTGTGCCCACCCTGGCGTTTGATCCCACCGGCGCAGGCGCAACGTGGAATTACAATCTGATCGACAGCACCCCGCCCACGCTGATGGCGATTAGTCCATCCGCCGGTTCCAGCTTGACGAATCTGACCGCGGTGCAAGTCACGTTCAGCGAACCGGTGATGGGCGTAAACGCCAGCGACCTGCTGGTCAACGGCAATCCGGCCATCGGCTTGGGAGGATCGGACGCCAATTACACGTTCTCCTTCCCGCAACCGCTCTATGGCAACGTCAATTTCACCTGGGCCAGCGGCCACGGCATCGCGGATTCGTCCTCGAATCCTTTTGACGGCAACGCTCCGGGCGCGACCTGGCAATACTACCTCGAGGCGCCGCGTACCGTCCTGGTGGCCACCAATGCCACCTATCGCCTGTTCGAGGGACTGTCCGAAGCGTCCGATCCGATGGACGCCTGGCGCGCGCCCGATTTTAATGATTCGTCCTGGACCGAGGCGCCCGGGCCGTTCTACTACGACTCCAGCGGCACGTATTACGGCAACACCCTGCTGGCCAACATGCCGGGGCAGTATTTGACCATCTACCTGCGCTATCCGTTCGTGGTGAATAATCCTGAAATCCTGACCAATCTCGTGTTCGTTTCCCGATCTGACGACGGCTTCGTGGCCTGGTTGAACGGGCAGGAAATCTTCCATTCGCCCACCGTGCCATACGAGGAAATTCCCTACACCTACCCGAACAGCATCTATGTGACGAGCGCCAACGAACCGTTGCCGTTCATCACCAACACCATTGCCGTGCCCTCCACGGTGTTGGTTCCGGGAACCAACTGGCTGACCATCCACGCCTGCAACACCAGCCTTAGCAGCAGCGATTTCATGATCGACTGCCAACTGTATGTGACCGCGCTCGATCCGTCGGTTTCGCCGCCGGTCATCAGTTCCGTCAGCCCACCCGCGGGCGACGTGTTCAATCTCAACTCGATAACGGTGCGGTTCTCGGAAGCAGTCGCCAACGTCAATGCGGCGGACTTGCTCATCAACGGCGTGGCGGCGACGGACCTGACCGGCGCCGGCGACACTTGGACGTTTGACTTTCCGCAACCCGATTACGGGCCAGTCAGCGTCACCTGGGATGCCAACCAGGGCATCATGGACTTGGATGATCCGCCCAAACCGTTTGATGGAACCGCTCCCGGCGCGACCTTCCAATATTCGTTGCTCAACCCGAACGCGCCGACGGTGCTCGGTCAGAATCCGCTGGCCGGCGCCACCATCAACAACTTGACGCAAGTACAGGTCACCTTCAGCAAGGCGGTCCAGGGTGTGGATGCGGCGGATCTATTGGTGAATGGGGTGGCCGCGACGTCGGTCACTGGCACTGGCGGCGCACGGACCTTCACGTTGGCGCAACCGGCGTACGGTTTGGTGACCGTCACGTGGGCCGCCAATCACAACATCACCGATACGGAGAGCCCGACCAATCCCTTCGACGCCTCGCGGCCGGGCGCCACGTGGCAGTACACGTTGATTGACCAAACGCCGCCAACGATAGTTTCCCAAACTCCCGCCGCCGGCACTTCCGTGACCAACCTGACGGAATTGAGCGTCACCTTCAGCGAATCCGTGATGGGCGTAAACGCGAGCGATCTGCGCATCAATGGTTCACCCGCCACGGGGGTGGATGGTTCAGGCGCGCAATACACGTTCACTTTCCCGCAGCCCAACGCCACCATCGTCAACATTACCTGGGCGCCCGCCCATGGCATCACCGACCTGGCCGAGGTGCCGAACCTGTTCGATGGGACTGCTCCCGGCTCGACGTGGGTTTATTACACGCCGGACAATGTGGCGCCCACCGCGGCCAGCATTGATCCGCCGCCGGGTGCTACCATTCGGTCGCTCTCACAAATCTCGGTGTTGTTCACCGAATCGGTCAGCGGAGTCGATGCCAGCGATCTATTGATCAACGATGAACCGGCGCCCAGCGTCGTGGGCAACGGCGCGGGTCCCTACGTTTTCCAATTTGCCCCGCCGCCCACGGGCGAGGTCCACGTCGCCTGGGCTTCGGCGCACGGGATCCGCGATTCGGCTCAGCCGCCCAACCCGTTTACCGGAGGTGCCTGGGGGTACAACTTCAATCCCAACGCCCGGTTTGAAGGCTCCGTCGTCTTCAACGAAATCATGTATTCGCCCTATTCTACAGAAGACGCCGACGAATGGATCGAGCTTTACAACACCACTGCCGACACCATCAACCTGAGCGGTTGGCGTTTCAGCCGCGGCGTGACGTTCACCTTCCCGAACGTCTCCGTGCCGCCGCACGGCTATCTGGTCGTGTGCGCCAGCCTCGCGGCCTTCCAGGCGAAACATCCGAGCGTAGCCAACGTGGTCGGTGATTGGGTGGGCCGCTTGAGCAACATCGATGAGAGCCTCGAACTGAAAGACGCCAACGGCAACGTCGTCAGCCAGATTCATTATGCCGACGAAGGCGATTGGGCGACGCGCGTCAGTGGTGATGGCCTCATGACGGTTCACCAGTTGACCAGCAGCGGCACGACGGCGCGCGCCACGGCTTTGGGCATCTACCAAAATGGCGATCAGATGACCATTTCCGGTGCCGATCAGCCGGAATACAACGGGACGTATTCCATCTCCGGCGTCTCGTGGAACGGCCGGGCACCAGTCACCTCCTTCACCTACAACATGCCCAGTCCCGCTTCGTCACCGGCCACCGGCTATATCGTTTGCCGCCAGGAAACCGATCTGGGAGTGCGCGGCTGGTCGTGGGCTTCTTTGGCGGACGGCTTCGGGCGCTCGATAGAATTGTGCAATCCGGAGTTGGTGACAGGCAATGGGCAAAACTGGCAGCCGAGCCTGACGCCCGAGGGCACCCCGGGACAGCCCAACACCGTGCTCACCAATGACGTCGCACCGATCATTTCCGACGTGTTGCACTCGCCGTCCGTGCCCAAGCCGGCGGATACGGTGTTTGTGACCGCCCACGTGCTGGACGAGGATAGCATCGGCCTGACGGTGGACTTGTTCTATCGCAATGCCAGCACCACTTCACCAGGCGCCTTCACCCGCGTGGACATGTTCGATGACGGTCTGCACGGCGACGGCCAGGCCAAGGACGGTCTTTACCGCAGTTCCGTGCCGGCCCAGGGCAACGCGACGATCATCGAGTTTTACGTGCGGGCCACCGACGTGAACAACAATGTCCGCACCTGGCCCGCTCCCGCGCTGATGGCCGATGGTTCCTGGACGCAGGAGGCGAACGCCCTGTATCAAGTCGATGACGATCTGGCGCCAGCTAGCCCCGCCAACGCCACGCAACCGTTCTATCGCATCATCATGACCGAAACCGAGCGGCGGCGCTTTGACAACATCAACCGCGAAAGCGACGCCTGCATGAACGCCACTTGGGTGACTTACGATGTCGATGGCTATCAAGTTCGTTATAACGCGGACGTGCGCATCCGTGGCGCCGGATCGCGCGGTCGTCCCGTCCCAAACAACCGCGTCAATATTCCCTCCGATCGCCGGTGGAAAGGCCAGCGTGAAATCAACCTCAACACCCAGTATATCCATGCCCAGTTGGCCGGCAGTTCCCTGTCCGCCAAGGCGGGCATGCCCGCGGCCCGCGGCCGCGTCGTCCAAGTCCGCTTCAACGGTTCGAATCGGGCGAGCAGCTTGCCGGCGGGCCAGAGCGGAAGCGGCGACGGCTTTGGCAGTTACTACCATTTTGAAGCCTTCAATGGAGATTGGGCGCAAAATCTCTTTCCGCTGAACAGCGGGGGCAATATCTATCGCGGCTCCAAGTATCCGTGGAACGCCAACCTTGATTACCTCCTGGGCTCGACGCCTCGTCACCAACACCGGCCTCGATTTTGTCAACTACGTCAACCACGGTTACAGCAAAGCCTCCAACCACGGGGAGAACGATTGGACCGATCTGTACCGCCTCACCTGGGCGCTGACGATGATTCCCAATGACGCAGACTACGTCCAGGCAGTCAGCACCAACATGAATCTCGAACTGAGCATGCGCTTCTTCGCCCTCTGCAACGCCATCGACTACCGCGAAACCTCACTCTGCATTGGCGTTGGCGATGACTACGCCATGTACCGCGGCACTACCGATCCGCGCTTTACTTTCCTGCCGCACGACTTCGACACCATCATGGGACAAGGGGACACCAGCGGTTCGACCAGTCGCTCGATTTGGACCATGGTGGATAGTCCCTCGACCACCGATCCCAGTCAGCGGGCCAACTTCCTGGCGCGTTTCATGCGCCATCCGAAGTTTGCGCCGATCTATTTCCGCGAACTCAAACGCCTGTGCGACACGGTGCTCCTGCCGGAGGAATTCAATCCGCTGCTCGACGAAACGCTTGGCGGTTGGGTGCCGGAGAATACGCGCACTTCCATGAAGAACTTCATGGCGCAACGCCGCGCATCGATTTTGTCGCAACTGCCGCTGACCTACACGGTGAACGTGCCGCTCAGCCAATCCAGCGGTTACTATCGCAGCACCAGCGCCACAGCCACCCTCAACGGCACGGCCAACGCCCTCGACACCGCCACAATTCTGGTCAACGGCGTCAACGCCAATTACACGGTGTGGCAAGGCACTTGGACCAGCAGTGTCGCCCTGCAACCGGGCGTCAACCGCGTCGTGGTTCAATGCCTCGATACCAATGGCGTGCCAACGTACGCGCAATCGGTCGAAATCTGGTATGACACGGGCCTCGGCACTCCCGTCTCCGGCAGCATCGCCGCCAGCACCGGTTGGTCGGCGGCCAGTGGTCCGTATCATTTGACCGGCAACCTGACGATCAATTCCGGCGCCACGCTCACCATTCAGCCCGGCACGACGCTCTATCTCGATTCCGGCGTCAACCTCACCGTGGCCAACGGCGGGCGCCTCGTAGCCGAAGGCACGGAACTGGCACCGATCCATTTCATGCGGCCGCCGGGCACCTCGGGGAGTTGGGGTGGAATGACGATCAACGGCGGGGCCAGTTCGCCCGAAACTCGCATTGCCTACGCGCATTTCCAAGGCAACGGCTCGACCGCCATTCATTCTTCGGGTGGCACCGTCTTCCTGGATCATCTGACGTTCGGCTCGACCGGCCACCAATACGTCTCGTTGGATGGTTCGTCGTTCGTCGTCAGCAACTGCGAGTTCCCCACCCCGACCGGTTCATTCGAACCCGTCCATGGCACCGGCGGCATCAAGAGCGGCGGCCGGGGCATCTTCCTGCGTAACTTCTTTGGCGCGGCGAACGGCTACAATGACGTGGTCGATTTCACCGGCGGCAATCGGCCCAGCCCCATCGTGCAGTTCATCAATAATGTCTTCATTGGCAGCGGGGATGACCATCTGGATCTCGACAGCACCGACGCCTGGATCGAGGGCAACATCTTCATGCATGCCCACAAGAACGGTTCGCCCGACACCGCCAGCGCCGTCAGTGGCGGCAACGACGACGGACAGGCTTCCGAGATTACGATCATTGGCAACATCATTTACGACTGCGACCAGGCTGCGATGGCCAAGCAAGGTGATTTTTACACGCTGATCAACAACACCATCGTTCACCAAACCCACCAAGGCGGTCTGGATACGGAAGGCGCCGTCGTCTGCGTAGCCGACGACGGTACCGCGCAAGCCGCGGGGATGTATCTCGAGGGGAACATCCTGTACGACGTGGAACAACTGGTGCGCAACCAAACCACCGCCGTGGTGACGTTCACCAACAACTTGATGCCACTGCCGTGGGCCGGCCCCGGCGGCGACAATTCAAGCGCCGATCCGAGGTTGCAATACATCCCGCAAGTGGCGGAGACGACCTTCACCAACTGGGCCTCGGCGCAAGTGCTGTGGGATTGGTTCCGCCTGCGCCCCGGCTCTCCCGCCGCCGGCACCGGCCCCAACGGTCAGGACAAAGGTGTGCCGCTGCACCTGACCAGCAACTCAATCCTTCAGCCGCTCCTCGGCGTGTCGATTGCCGGCGCACCCGTCGGCAGCACCCCGCAAACCAGTGCCACGTTGACGATTGGTGTGAACCGCATCGGCAGCGGCCTTTCCGCAACGGGTTGGCCCGACGGCTCCGGTTACACCCATTACCGCTGGCGCTTGGATGGTGCCGTCTGGAGTGCGGAGACGCCATTGGCCACGCCCATTTCGCTGACCGGCCTGCCCAACGGGCCCCACTATGTTGAAGTGATTGGCATGAACGACGCAGACTCGTATCAAAACGACGAAGTCCTGGGCCCGGACGCTGGGATCACCCGCACGCCGACTTGGATCGTGAGTCCGGCGGCCTCGGATGTTCGGCTGAATGAAATCCTGGCGCGGAACGACTCGGCGGTGCCCGTTGAAGGACGGTTCCCCGACTTGATCGAACTCTACAACGCCGGATCGGCTCCGGTGGACCTCACGGGAATGGGCCTCACCGACCAACGTGGAACACCGGACAAATTCCTCTTCCCGGCGGGAACCATTCTGGCCGCGCACGAATACCTGGTGCTGTATGCCGACAACGAAACCACCCCGGCGGGATTGCACCTCGGGTTCGCGCTCAACGCGGACGGCGACGACGTTTCCCTGTTCGGAACGAACGGTGTCTTGCTGGACTCCGTCGCCTTTGGCGCGCAATTGGCGGACCGCTCGATTGGCCGGCTGGCGGATGGACAATGGGCGTTGGGTCAACCCACTTTCGGTTCGGTCAATGTGCCGGTCGAGGTCGGCGACGAACACGCGCTCCAGATCAACGAATGGCTCGCGAGCAGTCCGCTGTTCGGCTACGACTTCATTGAACTCTACAATCCGGGTGCGCTGCCCGTTTCGCTGGGTGGACTGTTCTTGACGGACAATCCGATTGACTGGCCCGACCGCCATGCCATTGCGGACCTCACGTTCATTCCGGCCTACGGCTACCGCGTGTTCATCGCGGACGGCCAACCGGGCAGCGGTCCCGATCATCTCAACTTCGCGTTGTCCGCGGACCTGGGCACCATTGCCTTGTTCGATACGTCGCTCGGGTTGATTGACTGCGTGTATTATCCGCCGCAACAGGCGGACATTTCGCAAGGCCGCTCGCCGAATGGCGGAATGAACATCGTCACGTTCTCTCAACCAACGCCGGGCTCCGCCAATCCTGGTCCGACGTTCGAACTCGGCTTCGGCCTCGCGCTGAACGAACTCATGGCCAACAACAGCAGTTACACCGATGCCGATGGCACCATCACCGATTGGGTCGAACTCTACAACGGCACCAACGTCACAACCTCGCTCGCCGGCATGAGCCTGAGTGACAATCTGGCCGATCCGCGACGCTGGGAATTCCCGGCCGGTGTCTCGATCCCTCCTTTCAGTTACTTGAAGATCCGGTGCGAAGGCAGCCTGCCCGCCTCGACCAACAATGAAGCCTTGCTCAATACCGGCTTCGGCCTCAAGGCCAGCGGCGGCGGCCTGTATCTCTTTGACACACTGGCCAACGGCGTCGGTCTGCTGAGCGGAATTACCTACGGTCTGCAGGCGGTTGATTTCACCATCGGTCGCGTGCCGGATGGTTCGACCAATTGGACCCTCACGCTACCCACGCCCACCACCGCCAACATCGCCGCCAGCTTGGGCTCGCCGGCGCTGGTGCAGATCAACGAGTGGATGGCCGAACCCACTTCCGGTGCCGATTGGTTCGAACTCTACAATCCAAGCGGCCAACCGGTCGCCTTGGGCGGCATGTATCTGACCGACAATCTGACGCAGCCGACGAAGTCCCGCATTCCGGCGTTCTCCTACCTCGGGGCTGGGACCAACGGGTGGCAGAAATTCGTTGCCGACAGCGATCCCGCCGCCGGCGCCGATCATGTCGATTTCAAGATGAACGGCGACGAAGGCGAAGAACTGGGATTGATTACCGCGGCGGGCGTGTGGATTGATGCCGTGCAATACCTGCCCCAACTTCCCGGCGTCTCGGAAGGTTCCTTCCCCGACGGCAGCGACACCATCGTCCGCTTCCCCGGCACCGATTCGCCCGGCGAATCCAATTACCGCTGGTTGACGGACGTGGTGATCAACGAAGTGATGACCCACACGCCCATCGGCTCGCCCTTCGAGGATGCCATCGAATTGCACAACGTCACTGACGCTTCGGTGGACATCAGCAGTTGGTGGCTCAGCGATTCCCGGAACTTCCTGCAAAAGTTCCGCATCCCCGACGGCACGATACTTCCCGCCCAGGGTTACCAGGTCTTTTATGAAAACCAGTTCAACTTTGATCCAATCAATGATCCGGAGCGCAGCTTTGCCTTGAGCGGCGCGCACGGGGATGATGTGATATTGTCATCCGCCGACGCCACCGGCGAGTTGGATGGTTACCGGACCCGCCAGAAATTCGGAGCCGCCAGTGCCGGGGTGTCCTTGGGCCGCTACGTGGACAGCCTGGGGCAACCGCAGTTCGTGGCGTTAAACGCCCGGACCTTTGGGGCGGATGATCCGGCCACGGTCGAAGAATTCCGGATGGGCACCGGCGAATCGAACGCGTATCCGCTGGTCGGTCCCATCGTGATCAGCGAAATCATGTTCAATCCACCGCGGCTGGGTACGAACGACAACGTCCGCGACGAGTATATCGAACTGTACAACTCCAGCATGGTACCGGTGCCCTTGTATGATTCGATTTATCCTACCAACACCTGGAGCTTCCGCGACGGAGTGGATTTCACCTTCCCCACCAACATGTCAATCGCCTCGGGCGACTTCGTGTTGGTCGTGAGCTTTGATCCGGTCACTGACCCCGATTCGCTGGCGGCCTTCCGCGCCACGTATCAATTGAATGCCAGCGCCACCATTGTCGGCCCCTACAGCGGCAAATTGAACAATGACGGCGAGAAGCTTGGCCTCTACAAACCGGACGTGCCCGTGAACGAAACCAACCAGGACGACAGCGTTACCGTGTTTGTGCCCTCGGTGCTGGTCGAACAGGTCGATTATCTGCCCGGTTTGCCGTGGCCGATTGGCGCCAGCGGGACGAGCAACTCGTTGCAGCGCGTGAGTGCCGCGGAGTTTGGGAATGATCCCGCGAACTGGATCGTCGGCGCGCCCAATCCCGGACCGCAAGCCGTCGTGCTCGACAGCGATGGCGACGGCATGCCCGACGCGTGGGAAGACGCCAACGGACTGAAGGCGAATGATCCCACCGACGCCTCGGAAGACCCCGATGGTGACGGCCTGACCAACCTGGAAGAATACCGGGCGGGGACCAATCCGCACGACGGCACCAGCAGCCTCGCCGTGACGATCACCACCAGCGGCGGCATGGAACTAAGCTTTGTGGCGGTCGCGGACCATTCCTACACGGTGGAATACCGGGATTCGTTGAGCGAAGGAACCTGGTTGCCACTCGAACTCGTGCCGGCCCTCAGCACTCCGGCCACCCGCGTGGTCAACGTGTCCGATCCGGAATTCTCGGCCACCCGGTTCTACCGCATCCGCACGCCGTAAACCGGGGTGCGCGCCAACACCAACGTGCCACGCGAATGCTCGCGTTGGACCACCGTCACGAGACGTTCAAAGACTGGTCCGCCCGAGGCTTGCTTATTGCCGATATTACCGGATTGGTTTCCGGCAGACGCTGAGATTGCTTTGCTAGCGAAGACTCCGCGTGCGATCCGAACGTCCGTAACGGACCAGCACCCACGCGGACGTCGCGCCGGCCAGAAAGCCGCAAACATGACCGGCCCAGGAAATCCCGGGTTGCGCCGGCAGCAATCCCCACATCATCCCGCCATACAGAATGCCCACGATTAATCCACTCAGAATGGACACGGGATTAAAATCGATGAGGCCCCGCACCATCAGGAAACCGAAATAACCGAAGATCAAGCCACTGGCACCGATGTGAACCGTATGCGCCGTTCCGATCAACCAAGTGCCCAGACCGCCCAGGAGAACGATAACCACGCTGACCTCGAGGAACTCTTTGATCCCCCGCAGCATCACGAACCAGCTCAAAACCAGAAGCGCCGTGGTGTTCGCCGCGAGGTGCTCCCAGTTGCCATGCAGGAAAGGCATGAACAATATCCCCCCCAGTCCCCGAAGTTCGCGCGGGCGCACTCCGTAAACATCCAGTCTCCCGCCGAGCAGCCAGTCCACGGCCTCGATGCCCCACAGGAGCACCAGGATCAGCGCCAATACGGTCAATCGCTGTGGGATCGTTGAACGTCTCTTCAATTCGACTTGATCGGAATCCATGTTGATCCGGTTACCAGATTGGACGAGCGCAGAGCCGGATTACCGCCCCGTCCATCGCCAGGATCGTTCCTCGGCCGGATGGATGTCTATTTAAGATGAATCTCCGGATCATCCTCGTAGGCGGAGTCGAGGTGGCAAAGCAGGTGGAGCACGAGCGCGAAGATTTGGAAGAGGGATTTGAGTCGTTCCACGTCTTTGATGACCCCGACTACGCGAAAATAAAGCTCGTCCACCCCTGCCGGAAACTCAGCGCCGAACCATCCTTCATCGTCTTTGACTTCGAGGTGAAAATCGGGCTGCGCGGCAATCATTCCCCGCAACGTTTCGTGCGCACACAGGCTTCTCACCTTGGCGGGATCGTTGCCCTGGATAATGAAGGGTTCATCGAACGCCGGATATCCCACGCGGATGTCCTCCATTCCCATCATCTTCCCGAGTCCGCTAAAGATGCTCTTGCGATAAATGCGAAATCGAAAGCCATCCTTGTTATAATAGGGAGCCCGGAGTCGGGTGTAGGTGGTGCTGCTCTTACCGGTGGAAACCGTGTACGTGTCGAGCGTAATGGTCCAGTCCTTCACCTTGATCATCACCTTGGAACCCCGCCAGAATCCGCCATCGACATATTGCGCACCCGTCTCCACGCAAAGACGCCGCCATATTTCTTCCCGGCTGGGACCAAACAATTGTCGCAGAAAGCCCATGCGCCCAAGGGTGCCCGAATCAGGAAGGGCAAGCAATCCTCGCCATTCACCAATGGGACCAATGGGACCAATGGTAATTGATAGCCAAATACCCTCAACCGCATCTCCACGGTAATATCGCCGGTTTCATCAGCAGCACCTTCTGAAGGAAACCGATCGTAGAACTTTTTTGATCGTCAAATGCACGCTTTTCTTTTTTACCATCCCTGGTCAGACTTTTGACCCAAGATCATGATGTCAACATCAGTGACCTGCCTTAAAAAGAAATGAAGTCTATGAGTTTATCGACCGCCATCATTCGCTTTCTACGCCATACGGGACCGCTGCTTGTGCTGTGCGGCATGGTTCTCATTGCATCTAAAGCAACCGTAGTTTTCAGCCAAATGGCCAGCCCCGAATTCCGCAAGCCAGCGACGGAAGCCGAGCTGCGCTATTGGTTGGACAACATGGTGCGCTATCATCGCTTCAGCGTAGCGGAGGTCTCGGCCGCCACCGGCTTAACGGCGGTCGAGGTCACCGCCGCGTTGACGAAATTCCACTTGGTGGATGCGCGTCCGGCCCAACGCCAACCTGGCGATCCGTTGCGCGTGCTGCCGTATCCCGGCGGACGCCATCCGCGCATTGGTTTTCTCGAAGGGGCCATCAATCCACAGCGCGAGACCAAGTTCAGCGTGTTTACCCCGTGGGATGACGCCAGCTATGTGGTCGTGGATGTGCCCGAAGCCATCTTCTCGAATCTCGGCTTGACCTACCTGGCCCATACGCACATTCCCACCATCTGGACCGAACGGCAGATCAAACTGCCCCGGCTCGAGTGGAATCGACATCCCGACGGCACCCTGGAGACGGAACGGACGTTGCCCAATGGCATCGCCTTTGGCGCGAAAGTGGTCCCCGCGACCGACGCCGTGCGGATGGAACTTTGGCTGCGCAACGGCACTCCGAAAAAGCTGACGGGACTGCGCGTGCAGAATTGTATCATGCTCAAGTCCGCCGCCGGCTTTAATCAGCAGACCAATGCGAACAAGGTCTTTGCCAAGCCCTGGGCCGCGGTGCGTTCCGGGGATGGCAAGCGCTGGATCCTTACCGCCTGGGTGCCGTGCCAGCGAACCTGGGCCAACGAACAAGTGCCCTGCCTGCACTCGGATCCCCAATTCGCCGACTGTGATCCCGGCCAAACAGTGCGGGTGCGCGGTTGGTTATCGTTCTACGAGGGCACGGACGTTCAGGCTGAATTCAGGCGGATTGACGCGACCGGATGGGCGTCGTCCCCCCTTGAGTGATTTCCACCATCGCTACGTATCCTGCCAGACGGCCATTTTCATCACCGTTGATTCGCGCTGTTGAACCGCGATTCTGCAAGCCGCACCGATTCATACTGTTTGGGCCATTTCACCCCTTCACCCCATTAATGGGCTCCCACACAATTGGGCTTGCCAACGACTACCGAATGCAAAAGATAAGTCACGTTTAACGGCAAATCGGCCGGCACCGGTCCCTGGTTGGACCCAACAAAACAAAACATCAAACCGCAAAGGAAAGGCGTATGACAAAGATACTGGTGCTCTATTACTCGATGTACGGTCACATTGAAACCATGGCTCACGCCGTGGTCGAAGGCGCGCGCTCGGTCGAGGGCGTGGAGGTCACCCTCAAACGGGTGCCTGAATTGATGTCCGAAGACGTGGCGCGGAAAGTGGGGGCCAAGCTCGATCAACCCGCGCCCCTGGCCTCACCCAAGGAACTGGGCGATTACGATGCCATCCTTTTCGGAACGCCCACCCGTTTCGGCAACATGGCGGCGCAGATGCGCAATTTTCTCGACCAGACCGGCAGCCTCTGGCTCAGCGGCAAGTTGGTCGGCAAAGTGGCCAGCGTGTTCGCCAGCACCGGTACGGGCGGCGGCAACGAATCGACGATTCTCACGTTCATCCCCACACTGTTGCACCAGGGAATGATCTACGTGGGGCTGCCGTACACCTGCCCGGAATTGACGAACCTCAGCGAATTGAAGGGGGGTTCCCCATACGGCGCCGCCACCATCGCCGGCTCGGACGGTTCGCGCCAACCGAGCCAAATCGAGCTGTCGATGGCGCGGTTCCAAGGCCGGCACGTGGCCACCATCGCGCACCGTTTGACGCCGTGAGGCAAATTGAAGGATTGTTGACAGGCGTCAATTCTATTGGTGCCAATTGGGGTAAATTCAGGACGAACGGTGACCGGCTGCTCGAGCATCGGAGTATTGCTGACTGTGGCTTCCCTGGTTACCGGACCAACAATAATGGCGCTGACGCACAAACGACTGATTCGCGAACACCGAACGATTTCGGCAATGCTGAACCTGTATTGCCGCGATCATCATGATCCGATGGACGGGCTTTGCCCCGAATGCCAGTCGCTGCTGGAGTATGCGGAGCAGCGGTTGGAACGTTGTGTGTTTCAAGAGCACAAACCGACGTGCGCCCATTGCCCGGTCCATTGCTATCGCGCCGAGTATCGGGAGCGGATCAGAGAGATGATGCGCTACGCGGGACCGCGCATGCTATGGCGGCATCCGCTTCTGGCCGTTCGGCACCTGCTGGATGGCCGACGGGAAGCGCCGGACTTGAAAGCCGTCGCGGCTGGTTCGAAAGGATGAAAGGGAAGACACTTCTTAAACCCAGCTTCGCGCAGAGAACCCTCGATGAGTAGCAGCAGACGTTGAGTTTCCAACCACCTCCGGCTGGCCTGGCAATTTGCCCGCGGATTTGGGTCCCGGCCATTTCCGGCATTGGCCCAAGCCCGTTCCGGTTGCTACGCTCGCTGCCATCAACACGATTATGAAGACACAACGAGTTGTTTGGCCCGTGGCTGGTTTATTCTTCGGGCTTCTGAGCGCAAGCTGCGGCACGGCTCTGTTCGCCGCCGAAAATCCCTCGTCCATCTCGCTCGCCGGTTCCTGGCGTTTCCAGTTGGACCGGGAAGACGTTGGCCAGCGGGAGAAGTGGTTTTCGCGCTCGCTGCCACAAACGATCAACCTTCCCGACGCGCTGCAAAACCAGGGCTTCGGCAATGACATCACGGTGGACACCCAATGGACCGGCGAGGTCGGCACGGACCGTTGGAAGAACGAACCGCAATACGCGAAATACCGCCAACCCGGCAATCTCAAGATCCCGTTCTTCCTCCAACCGGAGAAGCATTACGTCGGGGCCGCGTGGTATCAACGGGACCTCGAGATTCCCGCGACTTGGCAAGGACAGCGCGTGGTGCTGACGCTGGAACGTCCGCACTGGGAGACGCGCGTGTGGCTGGACCAGCGCGCAGTGGGCACAAACAATAGTCTCAGCACTCCGCACGAATACGATCTGGGCACGGGCCTCACGCCCGGCCGGCACACGCTCACGATTCGGGTCGATAATCGCATTCTCGTGGATGTGGGCGATTGGTCGCACAGCGTTTCGGATCACACGCAAGGCAACTGGAACGGGATCGTGGGCAAACTCACGCTTTCAGCCACCAGCCCAACGTGGCTTGAGGACGTGCAGGTTTACCCCCAAGTCGCGACCAAAACAGTGATGGTGAAAGGCAGGATCGGCAATGCCGCGGGCCAAGCCGGCCAGGGAACGCTGAAGTTGTCGGTGAAGCCGTTCACCGCACGCAACCACGCTGGCCAGGATGAGCGTGCCACTTTAAACCAATCCCAAACCGCACCAGTTGCTTGGGATGCTCGCGCCGGCACTTCGAAGCCAAAGTGCCAATGCCATCGAACGCGCAGCTTTGGGACGAGTTCAATCCGAGGCTTTACCGGCTTTCGGCGACACTTCAAAGCGATGGAAACAATCCTCTCAAACCAGCCGCCCTCCGTGCGGGAGGTCGCCTTCGGCCTGCGCTCCGTCGGCACCACGCCGGACAAGCTCATCACGATCAATGGCCGCAAGACCTTCTTCCGCGGGACACTCGAATGCTGCATCTTCCCAAAGACCGGTTACCCGCCCACCGACGTCGAATCGTGGCGGCGCATCATCCGCATCGCCAAAGCGCACGGTTTGAATCATATCCGGTTCCACTCCTGGTGCCCGCCCGAGGCGGCCTTTGTGGCGGCCGACGAATTGGGTTTCTACTACCAGGTCGAGTGCGGCGTGTGGACGCAACCCGGCAATGGCAAGCCGATCGATCGATGGATTTACGACGAAAGCGAACGCATCGTGCGCGCTTACGGCAACCATCCGTCGTTCGTCCTGTTCACCCATGGCAACGAACCGCACGGGCCGAACCGCGACAAATTCCTGGCCGGCTGGGTTAATCACTGGAAGCAAAAAGATCCACGCCGGTTGGTCACCAGCGGCTCGGCCTATCCGCAATTGCCGGAGAACCAGTATCACGTCTATCACGGCCCGCGCGGCCCCAAAGGCTGGGGCGGCAAGGATTACACGGAGGCCGTCAAACAGTTCGACGTGCCGGTGATCGTCCACGAAATGGGGCAATGGTGTGTCTATCCCAACTTCGACGAGATGCCCAAATACACCGGGCCGCTCAAGCCGAAGAACTTTGAGATCTTCCGTGATTCGTTGGCCGAACACGGCATGTTGGATCAATGGCGCGACTTTCTGAAAGCCTCCGGCAAACTTCAGGTCTTGTGCTACAAGGAGGAAATCGAGGCGGCGTTGCGCACGCCCGGCGTCAGCGGCATCCAGTTGTTGGACCTGCACGATTTTCCCGGACAAGGCACTGCGTTGGTCGGCGTGCTGGACGCGTTCTGGGACAGCAAGGGTTACGTGACGCCCGAAGAATTCCGCCGGTTTTATAACCGCACCGTGCCGCTCGCCCGCCTGCCCAAACGAGTGTGGACCCGGGACGAAACAGTCACCGCGGAATTGACGGTCGCCCATTTCGGTCCGGCACCGCTGCCAGATGCGCCAGTATCCTGGAAGCTGCTGGACGCCTCTGGCAAATCAGTAGCCGGCGAGAAGCTGAAGACACGGACCATTCCCGTGGACCGTTCGGTGGCGTTGGGCAAACTCGAATTGGCTTTGCACGCGTTGCCCGCTCCGGCCAGCTACAAGTTGGTTCTTAAGATTGGTCCGCTGCCCTCCCCTGCCCCATCCGGATCATCCGTATTCGAAAACGACTGGAACCTGTTCATCTATCCGGCGAGCGTTTCCGCCGACGCGTCTGCGGACGTCTTGGTGAGTGATACGTTTAGCGAGGCCGTCCGAGGCCGCCTTGCGATTGCTGGGCCGAATGCGGCGGGTTTACGTCGGGCGCTTTTTGATGCGGTGACGATCGCTGCTTGGTACGTGCAAGATCTTTTCTTGAAAGCGATCAAGAAAATGGGTTGGGCCTGGCAGGTGGTGCTCACGCAGGAGCAATCGCTGAGGATTTCGCTTGACTGTATTCGGTCCAAGGATTAGGCAGTGACCTTATGAAGCCACACTCATGGCGTGCCCTTGCCAGAATCGCTACCGGTAGCTGCCAAGCATCGCTTTGCCTCTTTTGGTTTGCGGCAGCATGCTCAAGAAACGCTCAATCGAATCCTCAAAACGACCAGCAATCTGCAAAACATGACTCAGTTACTGTTGCCAAGCTTCCTGAGTTCCATGGAGTTTATGTGAAGAAAGGAACTGATTACGTTGAACTTAAAGACAATGGTAGCTTTCAGGATTGCGCTGTAGGGGCCGACGCATATTTGCTTCTCTATCAGAAAGCACTCAACTCAACGCTGAGCATAGTCTCGGAGCAGCCACAACTTTTAAGATATGTTCACGTTCGTCACAAGATAAAGAAACTCTTTCCGGGAACCGGACCGTTCTCCGTAGAAAGCAGCGGACATTTCAACGATTAATGAGTGGCGCCCTTTAGGAACGCCCATTGCCTGCCGCACTAGGTCCGTGCCTGATCAGCCAGATATGATTCTTATTGTTCCCCCAGAGGCGCTGGAACCGGGCGGCTACCACCTTCTCAATTTCAATTCGCGGTTTTGCGTAAACTTGGATCAAAGTGGGGCTCATGTTGATGAGTTCAGTGACGGCTATCATCCAACCTTTCATCTAGACGCTATTTTACTCATGTCAAAGAAAACCGCCTACGACTTGATGAACCGTAAGGAGTGGGGACGAGCAATTGACGTATTTGACGTGGTGTTACGATTTTCGCC
The DNA here is from genome assembly GCA_963788655.1 of uncultured Verrucomicrobiae bacterium. GTDB lineage: Bacteria > Verrucomicrobiota > Verrucomicrobiia > Limisphaerales > JAFGQR01 > JAFGQR01. The sequence continues at coordinate 96,587 of CAWBHS010000058.1, forward strand.
AACAGATAAAGAGGCACGGGATAAAACTGTACCGAAGCATCGTTAAATCAAAAGCTTGACGCCGCAGAACATCACGAATCTTCCGACGAATGGGAACCAGCAGTTCATCTGTACAATGAGGCCCTTGAAATGTCCCCGGCAATAGCCGCATTATGAGCGCGATAGCTAAACTGACTAACAAGTTGGTCGATCTTGGGAAAGCATCTATGGCTCGCAAGGAATGGGATGGCGCTTTAGTGCACTTCAACCTCGCGTTGAAGATGACTAATAGCCCGGTTCAGATGGGACGCATGCGTGATGAAGCATTTTATTCGCTCAGATTGGATTCCGGCACGGCTGCCGAGATGGCTGGTGAATGGGGATATGCTTACACTTACTACAAGCAGGCAAAAGAATTACGGCCAAACGATGAACGCCCCAAAAATGGCTTAGCTAGAGTACGTGACGATGCCTCGCTTGATCCAACAATTTTTGAACTCACAAAAAGCTTTTCCGGAATAGCCCAAGTAGAATGCTCGTCAAACAGTCTAGCATTAATTAGAGGTAGCCGTGAGCGTCAGAAAAGTTGCATTATATGGGATCCAAAGGATTCAAAAGAAATCGCAAGGATCGAGCAAGCATCAAGCGATGTACGGGACTTACTTACATGTTGGAACCAGTTTTATTACAGTCTCGATTCTAAGTGGTTCGCTGCGAATGAATGGGAAGGAAGCGACGCTGTAATGCGCTTCCACAGTGTTAAGACTGGCAAACCGATTGGGCTTATCCGCTCCGGAGACAGGGGAAGTCAGATCAGAAATTTCGTTGGTAGCCCTGACAGAAAGCACTTTGTAATGCAGACCGATTCATTTAGATGCATGCTATTTGCAATCGACGCTACCAACGTTAACAGACTAGGAGAGATTGCAGTTCACAATAACATAATCCATATTATTCTCTTTTCTCCAGATGGGAGGATGCTTATAAGCTTGGACAACTTTGGTTGTGTTGTTTCGGATGTTGAAACGAGAAAAGCTCGGTTCCACATTAGAGTTGGAGATATAAGCTGCTTTTGTGTAAGTGAAGACGGAAAGATGTTTGCAGCGAGCAGTGGAAATACGGGAAATGTCTGTATCTGGAGCCTGCACGATGGTAACGAGGTCAATAGATTTCGCGCGCATGACGGTCGTATCACGTGCTTAAAGATCAGTGCGGACGGAAAAACGCTGGCCTCTGGCGGAAAGGATGGCACTGTGAAGCTATGGGTCATTCCAAGCGGCGACTTGCTTTATGAGCTGAAAAGCCATCGAGGAAGTATCACAGATCTGGATTTTTCTGCGCAAGATAAGGTATTGGTTTCATGTGGAGAGGACAACCGGATAATCCTATGGGATACGCGCTCTGGAAATGAATTGCGCAGTCTTTCCGGGCATAACTCGCCGCTCCTTATGGCAAAATTTACATGCGGCGGGCGAGTTTTGGCCACACATAGCAAAGACGGCAAGGTGAATCTTTGGAAACTAAGAGAGTGAGGCATACGTCCGGTGGTGTTTACAGTATTCCACAACGGCGCGATGAGCGGGACGATTCAAGATTAAGAGAATCTCCAACTCGGTCTTGTCGGCCATTGTGTTGTAACTCCAGTTTCCAAAGCCTCAGGCGCGTCTAGCAAGATTCAGGCTAAACCGGCGGCCGTTCGGCTTGGGCGAGGTTCTTTTAAAGGTTTGACAGAATGAACGCAATTCCGTATCGTTCCGCCATTGGTATCGAGCATCATAACGAACGGAAGGAGTTATACTTATGAAGACGATGAGAATGACGACAGTTTTCCTCGCGCTTGTCGCCGTTGTTCTTGCTACTGCATTTACCAGTTTATGGATTTCGGGATACAGGGGACCTGCCGCCAAGCAAACTGATCCGATATCCGAAGAAACAAAGAAGAACCTTCGGTCCTTCAAGAAAGCTTTTAATAAAGCGATAGCGGCAGAGGGGGGCTGCCATTACTCGTGAACAGAGTCCGAGCAGAGGGGCAGCCGCACAATCTGGCACCAGATTAGTCGGAAAATGGGATAATGGCCGTGGCTCTTGGTCTGAATACTACTCAGACGGAACCGCAACTTTTGCGCAGGGAGGCGGGACGAGGCTTTCTGGAAGATATGTCTTTCTGGAAGACGGCCGCTTGAAAATTGAAGCCGGAATGCTCGGAGTTACTACGATCCTTACATATAAACTTATCTTTTCTGGAGATACCGTCACATTTGAAGGCGAGGACGGAAAACTAGAGACTTACCGCAAAGTTCGTTGAAACATGCGAGAGGGTAGTGGTGCGGCCACGGCCCGGTGGTCGAACACCGGCACGCTGCAAGTGCTGAAGTTTGGACAGTCGGTCCGGGCACGTTATCTGAAGCTGGTTGCCCGATCCGAAGTGAACCGGAATCCGTTCGCCAGCGTAGCGGAACTGGATGTGTTGACCGATGACCAGCCATGAGGAATTCGAAGGGAGTCCCGACGGATGGTTGAACGAATTCGAGGAACTGCAGTTCCGCCGCCCTGCTGGGCAGGGAATAGCCAGTTGTTCTCACGGTTGCCATTGTCTATTGTTCGCAGGTGAATGTCAGCGCGTCAGCATCTGGCTGGAAGTTGAGCCGAAAGTCGGTTGCGGCAGCCTTAGCCATCTTGGCCTTCTGGTTGACAGGATTCTTCTGTGTCAGGACAGACGGCGCGTCCGGGAACGGTCCGATCATTTCGCGCATCGCGGGTCTGCAAATGGCCGCCAACACCATGCGCGCCATACCGTTCTCGGTGCAGGACGACAATACCGAGGTGGTTGACTTGCTCGTCCGCGCCACATCGTCGAATACCAACCTGATTCCCAACGAATATCTCCACGTGCGCGGAATTGGAACGAGGCGCGAACTACACCTCCGGCCACGGCTGAATCAGACAGGCTCCACGGAAATCACCGTCTCGGTGGCGAATCCCGAGGGCAACAAAAGTGAGCAGCGGTTTGCGGTCCAAGTGAATCCGGCATCCTACCCCCAAGCCAACGTCCTGATGGCAAACGCGGTGGTCGATGAAGTCGCTCCCGCCATTACGCTGGAGTGGAACACGATCAAGGGCGCGGACGGTTACAGCGTTTTCCGCCGGACCAAAGGCGCCGCCGATTGGGGGGAAGCGCTGATCAGCAATTTGCCGCCGGCCACGACCAGTTTCACGGATACCCACGTGTCAGTCGGCTCGGAGTTTGAATACAAAATCCTGGCCGGCCCCCAGCATGCCTTTCACTATCCGGCCTGCCTGAGTGCCGGCATCAAGGCGCCCTTAATCGATGACCGCGGAACGCTGATTCTGGTCGTGGACCAATCCCATGCCGCGAACCTCGCAGTAGAATTGGCCCGCCTCCAGCAGGACCTTGTCGGTGAGGGATGGACGGTAATCCGGCACGATGTCTCGCCTTCTGCCGAGGTGACCGCAGTCAAAGCTTTGATCAAGGCCGATTACGATCGTGATCCGGCTCGCGTGAAATCCGTCTTTCTGTTTGGCCATGTGCCCATCCCTTACTCCGGTTGGATGAATCCGGATGGGCATTATAAACGCGCATTTCCGGCGGACGTTTTCTATGCCGATATGGATGGGCAGTGGACCGATTACCTCGTGTTGTCCTCGGCCATCACTCCGGCGGTCGGCGGCCGGGGAGGCAGGAACTATCAAGAAGGCAGCCGGCCTGAGACTCGCAATTACCCGGGCGATGGCCGCTACGACCCCAGCACCATCCCGTCCGCGGTGGAACTGCAAATTGGCCGGGTGGACATGTTCAACTTGCCGGCCTTCCTGCCCATGAGCGAAGCGGACTTGCTGAAACAGTACCTGGATAAAGATCACAACTATCGTCACGGCAAGCTGCACGTCGCCCGGCGTGGTCTGGTGGATGGTTGGATTCAGCCATACGCTCAACAAGAGTCCGCCCTGGTGGGCCCGGATCAGATTGTCGCAGCGCCGTTCCTGAAGGCGCTGAGCCGCGAAAGCTACGTGTGGGCCGGGCGGGCGCAGTTTGGGAACTACCATGGATTCAATGATGGAGGCGGCTCCACGTCCGATTTTGCCCGCATCGATGCGCAAGCCGTATTCGTGGAATTGTTCGGCAGTTACTTCGCCGAATGGGATTTTTGGGACGATTTCCTGCGGGCGCCGTTGGGTTGCCCGACCTATACCCTCGCCAGTTTCTATGGCAGCCGGCCGCTGTGGGATGTTTATCCGATGGCCTTGGGGGAGGACATTGGCTACTGCGCCCGGATGACACAGAACAAACCCGATCACGGTTACCAACTCGATCTCGCCAGTGGTGGAGTGCATATCGCGCTCCTGGGTGATCCAACGTTGCGATTGCATCCGGTCAGCCCAGCGTCCGGCTTGGTAGCCCGCCTGGCACGAGGCGACGTTCAGTTGAGCTGGCAGGAAAGTGAGGACGCCGTTGAAGGCTATCATGTGTATCGGGCCGCCCAGCCGACCGGATCGTTTGACCGGCTGACTGATTCATTGGTAACCGGCACCCATTACACCGATTCGAACGTCGCCTTGGGCACCCACAGCTACATGGTTCGCGCGGTGAAATTGGAACTCTCCCCGTGCGGCACTTACTTCAATCCCAGCCAGGGAATGACCTGTCAGGCCACCTTGGCCGCCAAGCCGGACACTGTTCCGCCATCCATCGCCATTGTCACGCCTACGAACAACGCCGACGTTTGGAAACCCATCAACATTACCGCCGAAGCCAACGACAACCGCGAAGTGGCTCAGGTGGAATTCTTCCTGGACGGGCAACACTTAACCACCGTAACCCAACCACCCTATCGCACCACGTGGAACGAAACGTTTCCCACTGCCGGCTCGCACCAACTCAAGGCCGTGGCACTGGACACTTCCGGCAACGCGTCCGTGAGCACCACCACCTTTCGAGCGGTTGCCCGCGACACCATTGCTCCGCGCCTTTCGATTACGGAACCAGCCAATCAGGATAGCGTGTGGGGAAATGTGATCGTCCGCGCGGCTGTCGAGGATAATGCCGGCATTGATCGGGTGGAACTGTGGGTGGACGGAGCCCGGTACGCGACTCGAACCCAACCGCCCTTCAAGTTCCTCTGGCGAACGTTTGATATTGCCAAGATCAACAACCTCGACACGGATTCGCAGACCGCGGCTGATGGACCGCATCAATTGGTCGTCAAAGCCTTCGACCTTTCCGGCAACCAAACCGAACATTCGTTGTCGTTAACCGTGGACAGCTCGCGCAGTCGGCCCACGATCTTGCCCGCGTCGATCGCGAACAACCCTTTCCAATCCAGGCGGCGTGGGCAGCATCACGTTCAATTGGCAGGGCGGGCCAATGGGCCACCGGTACCTGGCCTTCGTCCATTTGGTCGAGGAGCAATCCGGCAAGGTGTATCCGTTTGACAGCCATCAGCCACCGCTGCCCACTCATTATTGGTCGGGCAGCTACAGTTATCCCGTCATGTTCAAGCTGAACCCTGCCATCCCTCCGGGCCGCTACAAAATGATGGCGGGCCTCTATGTCGGGCCACACCGGGCGGAATTGAATCCCGGTCCGGGAACGGTGGCAGACAATCAACACCGTTATCAAATCGGCACGCTGACCATCACGCCGGATACCACGCCGCCAGAATTCATCGATTCCAGCTTAACCAATGGTGCCAAGGTCCAGGGCACGGCGGAAGTTAAAGTGCGTGCCCGTGACCTGGACCGGGTGAGCCGCATGGAACTTGAGGTCGATGGGCAGTTGGTGGCGGCCGTAGCGGCGGACAAACTGCGCGTGGATGAAAACGACATCGTCCAAGGACAGTTCTCCTGGGATACGGCCACCGTTTCCTCCGCAATTCATAAACTGGCAATCAAGGTTGTCGATCCGTCCGGCAATGCCACCAACCGGACCATCAACCTGGAAGTCAACAACCCAGTCGTCTATTTGGCAACGCCATCCACCCCGACCGCCGTTCCCGGCGGTCAAGTGCAATTGATCTATCATTGGAGTGGCGGTCCGCTGCCGTTCCCCGCAAACGTGCTTACATTGTTTGTCGCCCCCAAAGGAAACCAACTGACTCCGCAGTTCGCTTTCAACCACACGCCCCAGCCGGCGTTGGATGCCTGGACCGGCGGCGAGGTAACCGACAAACAATCGATTTCGGTCCCTGCCAACACCCCCGCCGGAACATATCAAATCGTAGTTATCCTGACCAGTAGTGGTGGGCCGGTCCGCGGGAAACTGATGTCGATCTCTCCCGGCCCCGGCGTGGAAGTGCTGGATTTGGCGAACCACAAATTCTGTCAAATCGGCAGCCTGACGGTGACGCCCGAACGACATTAGAACAGTCCGTATCCGCTGGGGTTTTCTCGAACCAACGTTAGGAGTAGTTCCCAAACGACCTAAGCCTTCCGCCCAGCCAAAATCGGGGGCGCACCTGATTGTAGAACAACGCCCAAGCGCGATGCTGTCCATGCGCGAACGACTCGGGGTGGTCCGAATCGGAAGACACCGGCGGACGGCTTTGGATTGAAATTGGGCGCCGTAATAGTCGTGGTTTCATGCCGAGGCCCGTTGACGCTGCAATAGCTTGGTTTCAAGCAAAGACCCCCTGGCGAAACCGCACGACTGTTCAGTAACTGAATCAAACCTAAAGGATCACACTATGCGAAAGTCAGCCACCGAGAAGAAGACCCAAACCCGCCAGCCGGGCGGATCGACCCAGGCCGCCCAGTCAATAGATCCGGCAACCTCCGTCCGCCAGCCGAAGATAGCCAGTTCACCGCCGCCGGGATTTGCGCGCCAACAGCCCGAAGGTTCCGCGAAATCCGTCGCAACCAGTAAAGGCAAGAACGTTGATCTCTGGTTCGACCATCCGAACGCCCAAGCGGTGTTTGTGGCGGGGACGTTTAACCACTGGCAACCCGACGCTACCCCGTTGAAACATGAGTCCGGCGACAAGTGGGTCGCCCATCTAAACCTCCAGCCCGGCACTTACGAATATCGCTTCGTGGCCGATGGCCAGTGGTACGACGACCCGGCTCAGCCCAGCACCGGACGAATCCCTTCGGCGGCAATAATTCGGTACCGACGGTCGCGGCTGCACGCCAGGCGAGATAATTCACGAAAGGCCAACTGGCACTTCAATCCCAGGGCCACACGGGGAGGACCGTTAGACAAACAGCCCGAAAGCCAAAGGCTTTAAGAATTCTGCCTACGCGGACTGCATGTCCTGCCTACTCGGGACTACCAATGTGCGCCTATTGCAGTGCCCGTCCCGACATACGATGCTCTTAACAATGAAGTTAAGGCCAATGGGCGGCAAAGCAGTTATGTCGCCCAGAGTCAGGCTACAATCGAAGGCGTCAAAATGAACAACAATCCTCTATTAAAGTTAGGCCAAGCTCGGGCAAAGCGTCTGGTTGGATTACCTCCGGCGGCAAATGATCTTGTCCGGCGAATTGAAACAGTTGCTCGATCACGATGGCGTCAGCGGCGTCACCTCCAATCCCGCGATCTTCGAAAAAGCGATTGCCGACAGTAACGATTATGACGCGGACATCCTCGCCCTGGCGCTCGAAGACAAGAGCGTCGAGGAGATTTATGAAACGCTGACGGTATTGGACATTCGTCATGCCGCTGACGTGTTCCGCGAGGTGTATGATGAGTCGGAGGGGCGCGACGGTTACGTGAGCCTGGAGGTTTCCCCACTGCTGGCGCACGACACCACTGCGACCATCGCCGAGGCGCGACATTTGTGGAAGGCGGTAGGGCGGCCCAACATTTTCATCAAGGTGCCCGGGACGGCCGCCGGACTGCCGGCGATCCAGCAACTGCTGACCGAGGGCATCAACATCAACGTAACCCTGCTATTCGGGTTGCCGCGTTATCGGCAGGTGTTGGACGCGTACCAGGCCGCCATGGAAGCGCGTCTCGGCGAGGCCAAACCGTCGCAATCGGTGGCCTCCGTGGCCAGTTTCTTTCTGAGCCGCATCGACGTGCTGGTTGATCCGGTGCTGGAATTGATCATCAAAGGCGGCGGCCCCAAAGCCCAGGTAGCGCAACGGTTGCGCGGGCAGGTGGCGATTGCCTGCGCCAAGACCGCTTATCAGATTTTTCAGGAAACCGTGGCGAGTCCGCGGTTTCAAAAACTGGCGGCGGCCGGGGTGCGTCCGCAGCGGTTGCTGTGGGCCAGCACCAGCACGAAAAACCCCGACTATCCGGATACGAAATATGTCGAGCCGCTCATTGGTCCGCAGACCATCAACACCATGCCGCGGGAAACCTTGGCGGCCTACCGAGATCATGGCCGGCCGGCGGCGCGCCTGGCAGACGGCGCGGCGGAAGCCGCCGAGATGCTGCAGCAGTTGTCGGAGTTGGACATCAGCCTGGAAAAGGTCACCCAGCAATTGGAAGAGGAAGGGGTTGCCAAATTCGTGAAACCCTTCGAACAACTCCGGGAGACTCTGAACCAGGCGCGGGAAGACGCGCGTCGAGGAGTGAGCGTCGCCTCAAGTTGAAGTGCTGAGCAGTCAAAGAGATCAAGCGGCTGAAGATGTTGGCGGATGGGATTGATGATTAGCACAGGACGGAATGCCAAAGACATTTGATCCGGTTTTAAGTCCCGCTTCGCCGGATGCGTTGGCTATTTCGCACCTGTTTACCATCTTGTTCATTATCTGCGGGGTCATCTTCGCGCTGGTAACGGGTTTGGTGATCTACAGCATTATTCGCTACCGGCGGCGACCGCAGGATGGCGAACCGGCCCAGGTCATGGGCAATACCAAGCTGGAAATCGTCTGGACAGCCATTCCGCTCATGCTGCTCGGGTGGGTCTTTTTCCTCACTATCCGCGTCATGATGGCGTCCGATCCCTCGCCGCGCCTGAAGCCGGACCTGGTGGTGATCGGGCACCAATGGTGGTGGGAGGTTCATTACCCCAACAGCGGCGTCGTGACGGCCAATGAAATTCACATTCCCACCGGCAAGCGCCTGTTGACCCGGGTGCTCTCGGCGGATGTGATTCACAGCTTTTGGGTGCCGGAACTGGCGCGCAAGATGGACATGATCCCCGGCCATCCGAACCACCTGTATGTCGAGGCCGACCAACCTGGGGCGTACTACGGCACCTGTTCCGAGTATTGTGGTGCCCAACACGCCTGGATGCGTCTGACGGTGATTGCGGAACCGCCCGCGCAATTTGCCGCCTGGGAACAGCACCAATTACACGCCGCGCCCGCACCCGCCACCACGCCAGCCGCGCGCGGATTGCACACCTTCCAAAGCATGACCTGCATCAACTGCCACAGCATCGCCGGCGTCAACGGTTTCCAGAAGGTCGCCCCAGACCTCACCCACCTGGCCACGCGAACCATCATCGGTTCAGGCGTCATGAAAAACACTCCGGCCAACCTGGCGTTGTGGCTGAAGAATCCCCAAGCCATCAAGCCGGGCTGCAACATGCCCAACCTGCAACTGACCGACCCGCAGGTTCAGGATCTGGTAGCGTATCTCGAAACGCTGAAATGAGATGAATTCGAACCCGAACCCGTCTGCTGCCCTCCTCGCCTCACCCTCCCTGGCGGAGGCCGAAGAACACGGTTTCTACGGCTGGGTCGCGACGGTGGACCACAAGCGGATCGGGATCATGTACCTGTTGACCACGCTGGTGTTCTTCGCCATTGCGGGCATCGAAGCGCTGGTCATGCGCCTGCAACTGGCCCTTCCTAACAACCACCTGATTTCGCCGGAAACGTACAACCAGATTTTCACCATGCACGGTACGTCGATGATCTTCCTGTTCATGATGCCGGCGCTGATCGGGTTCGCGAACTACTTTGTGCCGCTGATGATCGGCGCGCGCGACATGGCCTTCCCCCGGCTCAATGCCATGAGTTACTGGATGCTGGTGTTCGGCGGGCTGTTGTTACACTTCAGCTTCCTGGCCGGGGGCGCGCCGGCGGTGGGCTGGTTCAGTTACGCGCCCTTGAGTGAGAAGTCATTTTCGTTGAACCCGGGCGTGGATTACTGGGGACTGGCGCTGCTGATTCTGGGCACCGGCTCGATCGCCACCTCGGTCAACCTGATCGCCACCATCCTCAAACTGCGCGCGCCCGGCCTGTCCATCCGGCGGCTCCCGCTCTTCGTTTGGATGGTGTTCATCAACTCGTGGCTGATCATTTTTGCGATCCCGGCCCTGAACGTCGCCATTGTGATGTTGTTGATCGACCGGATTCTGGGCGCCAGTTTCTTCCTGCCCGCGTATGGAGGCTCGGCTTTACTGTGGCAGCATTACTTTTGGACGTTCGGCCATCCCGAGGTCTATATCATGATCCTGCCAGCGTTCGGAATGATATCGGAGGTCATCCCGGTGTTCTCGCGCAAGCCAATCTTTGGCTACGAATTCGTGGCGGCCTCCACCGTGGCCATTGGCTTGCTGAGCTTTGGAGTCTGGGCGCACCACATGTTCTCGGTGGGACTGGGGCATCAATGGGACTTGGTCTTTGCCGCCAGCAGCATGTTGATCGCGATCCCAACGGGCATAAAGATCTTCAACTGGATCGCCACGTTGTGGGGCGGATCGATTCGCTTCACCACGTCGATGTTGTTTGCGGTGGCGTTCCTCATCGAGTTCACCATCGGCGGCCTGACCGGCGTCCAGTTCGCCACCGTGCCGCTGGACTGGCAGTTGACCGACACCTACTACGTGGTGGCCCACTTCCATTACGTGCTCTTCGGCGGCTCGCTCTTCGGCCTGCTGGCCGGGCTCTATTATTGGTTTCCCAAAATGACCGGACGCTTCCTGGATGAGCGCCTCGGGCGGTGGCACTTCTGGCTGACAATCTTCGGATTCAATCTGACGTTCTTCATCCAGCACTTTCTTGGATTGATGGGAATGCCGCGGCGGGTTTACACCTATCCCGATCTACCGGAATGGGGCTTGTTCAACCTGATCTCCACCATCGGCGCCTTCATGCTGGGCATCTCGGTGCTGGTGCTGTTGTGGAACCTCTGGATCAGCACGCGCCGCGGCCGCATCGCCGGGAACAATCCGTGGGAGGCCTGGACGCTCGAATGGGCGACCACCTCCCCACCCCCACCGCACAATTTCGATCAACTCCCGCCCGTGCATGGGCGACGCCCCTTGTGGGATTTGGCGCACCCCGAGAACCCGGATCGGAAAACTCGGGAAACCGGTCCGCCGGCCAGTGGCGATGTCAAAGTGGAACTGAACAAGTTGGGCATGTTGACGTTTATTGTATCGGAAAGTGCCTTCTTTGCGCTGCTGATCCTGGCGTACGTGTTTTACAACGCCTATTTGAAAAGCGGTCCCACCGCCGCCAGCACGCTGAACGTCGGATTGACGGGGCTCTTCACGGCTTGTCTGCTGGGCAGCAGTTACACGATGTGGCGGGGCGAACGCAGTCTTCAGGCGGGGAACCTGGTGGGGTGGCGCGGATGGCTCGTCCTAACGATGGTTCTGGGATTGGTCTTCCTCGTGGGGCAAGGCCACGAGTATTACGACCTGATGTTTCACCAGCACGTCGTCATCAACACCAACCTGTTTGGCACGACCTTCTTCACCCTCACCGGCTTTCACGGACTGCACGTGGGCGTGGGCTTGATCCTCCTGGCGGTGATGTTGGTCATGACGCTGCGCGGTGATTTCCAATCCGGCCGGACGGAACCCGCGCACGCCGCCGCCTTGTATTGGCACTTCGTGGATGCCGTTTGGCTCGCGGTGTTTTCCGTGGTCTATTTGCGCACCGTCTTCTGAAGTTATGAGCACAGGAACCTTCATGCTTAGCGAATGGGACTGGAATCCCGTCGTGTTGGCGGTGTGCGGCGTAGCCATCCTCGGCTACGGGGCGGCATTTCGTTTTCGGTGGCCCCGTAAAGTCTGGTTTCTGATTGCCGCCATTGGCGTGGTGCTGCTGGCGCTGGTGTCGCCGATCGAAGCCTTGAGCAACGGCTATCTGTTCAGCGCCCACATGACGCAACATCTCCTGTTGCAACTGGTGGTGCCGCCGCTGTTGTTGCTGAGCCTGCCAGTGCTGTCGCGGCCGGAAAGCTTCCGTACCGGCCGCTGGCGGTGGGCCGACCGTCTGTTACAACAACGTTTCCTCACCTGGACGCTGGGACTGGGCGCCATGTGGATTTGGCACGAACGGTCCTTGTGCGACGCCTCGACTTCCATTCCCTGGGTCCACACGGTGCAGGTGATTTCCCTGGTGCTGCTGGGCGGACTTTTCTGGTGGCCCATCCTGGCCCCGTGGCCCGAGCATCACATTGAACCGCTCCTCGGCGCGGTCTATCTCTTCACCGCATGTCTGGGCTGTACCGTCCTGGGAATCATTATCACGTTTGCGCCGGTGGGCGTATGCCCGATCTACTTGCACCCCGTCGATCGGTTGGGCATTCTGCCGTTGGTGCGCAACCACTGGGGTTTTTCACCGGGGGTCGATCAACAAGTCGGCGGACTACTGATGTGGGTGCCTGCGTGCCTGATCTATCTGACCGGCGTGATGGGCATGCTCGCGCGCTGGTACGGAGGTGAATACGCAAATGACGTGATTGGCCCGGCCAACGTTTCATCGCCTACGGCCAAGAAACACGCCGCGGCGAAATAGTGCAACGGTGGACGCGAAAATGATCGGCATGGCTTGCGAAATACAAACATGAAAACACCAAACCAAACGGCTTCGTCCCCTGCCCTGCCGGACGGTTGGAACCGGCCCCGTCCGGAACACCAGCCCCGCCCCACCATCTGTCCGGCAATCCTGTCGCTGGGCGCTACGCTGCTGTTTTGGGGCCTCATCACCTCGGCCATTATTACCACCTTCGGTTTGGGCTTGCTGACGCTCGGGGTGACCCTTTGGATTCAAGAGGTTCGTTATGAAAGAAGACAACACTCCTGAGCCGGCCAGCCCGGCTTCGAATTCAGATCCAGATACGCTCCGGCGGCGCGAGTTTCTCCAGCGCTTGAGCGTGGGCGCCGGCTGCCTGGCGGGACTGGGAATCGCGGCGCCAGCGGTGGGATTCATCATTGGCCCGTTGCTGCAAAGGATTCCCCAGAATTGGCGCGAGGTGGGCAAGGTAAGCGATTTCCAGGTTGGCGCCACGACGAACGTAACCTTCATCGATGCCTCGCCGTTGCCTTGGTCGGGCGTTACGGCCAAAACCGCAGCGTGGCTCCGGCGGGTCAGCGGGGAGGAGTTCATTGCGTTTTCCGTCAACTGCACCCATCTGGGCTGTCCGGTGCGCTGGAAACCGGAGGCCAAGTTGTTCCTCTGTCCGTGCCATGGAGGCGTTTATTACCAGGACGGCAAGGTGGCCGGCGGCCCTCCACCGTTGCCCTTGCCCCGCTATCAGGTCCGCGTTCGGGATGACCGGGTGGAAATCCTCACGGGTCCCGTGCCCATCACCACCGTCTGAATTCAGCGTTTCGCCTCATGGTCAAGACACTCGTCAAGCGGTCGTGGCAATGGTTGGACGATCGTCTCGGACTTTCCGACCTGATTGCCCCGGCAGCCAAACACCTGGTGCCGCACGACGCACGTTGGTGGTATGTGTTTGGCAGCGCCACACTCGCAGCCTTCATGGTGCAGGTCGTCAGCGGCGTGGCGTTGGCTTTCTCCTATATTCCATCGTCCTCGCAGGCTTATGAAACCCTGCAATTCATCACCCATCAAGCCGCCTTCGGCTCGTTCCTGCGCGGCCTGCACTACTACGGCGCTTCGGCCATGGTGCTGATGGTCGGCGTTCACGCGATCCAAGTCTTCCTGTTTGGAAGCTACAAGTTCCCCCGCGAAATGAACTGGATCACCGGTTCGCTCCTGCTGGCATTCACCATTCTGATGGGTTTCACCGGGCAACTGCTCCGCTGGGACCAGACTGCGGTGTGGTCGGTGGTCATTGCCGCGGAACAGGCGGGCCGGGTGCCGCTCATCGGCCGGTGGCTGGCCTATTTCATCATGGGCGGCGATACCGTCGGCGGGGTCACCTTGAGTCGGTTTTTCGCCATCCACGTCTTCATCGTGCCGGCCTTCATCTTCGCCTTCGTGGGCATTCACCTGCTGTTGGTGCTGCGCCACGGAATCTCCGAACCACCCAAAGCGGGCCACCCGGTAAATCCCAAGACGTATCGCGAGGAATACCACCAATTACTGAAGAAAAGCGGCGTCCCGTTCTGGCCCGACGCGGCGTGGCGGGACGTCGTCTTCACCCTCGTCATGCTGTTGGGCATCGCCTTGATGGCCTGGCTGGTGGGACCGCCGGAATTAAGCAAACCACCGGACCCGAGCATCATCAAGGCCGTGCCGCGTCCCGATTGGTATCTGCTGTGGTATTACGCCATGTTCGCGCTGATTCCCCATGCGTTGGAGGACTATTTCATCGTGCTTCTCCCCCTGTTGATCGGTTCTGTGCTGATCGTCATGCCGCTGTTGTTCAACCGAGGCGAACGCAGCCCGCGCCGCCGCCCCTGGGCCACCGCGAGCGTGATCCTGATCGTAATCGCCGTCAGCACCCTTTGGATCGAAGGCGTTCGCTCCCCCTGGTCGCCGAACTTCAATCCCACGCCGCTATCCGCGCAGGTCATTGGTACCACCACTGGACCCGTTGCCGTCGGGGCCCAGTTGTTCCAGGAGAAAGGGTGCATCAACTGCCACCTGATTCACGGCGATGGCGGGCGCCGTGGTCCGGACCTGACCTACATTGCGGACCGCTTGAGCCATGAGGAGATGGTCATCCGCCTCATGAATGGCGGGGTAAACATGCCGGCCTATAGTTCCATTCTCAAACCGGAGGAACTCGATGATCTCGTTGCGTTCCTCAAATCGCGCACGCGCCAGTCAGGCGCAAAAGCGGCAACCGACTGAACCTTTGCTCCCAAGGCCAAGTACTCGTCGTCGATTGCCCGGCGATCACCACAACCGCGAAACTTCCCGTTGTTCTCCATCCGGGTTTCGGGTTTGACTCTCCAGTATCGTGTTTATAGGTTTGTAACATATTAACTGAGGGAAAATGACCATTGGGGCGAGTGCCAGCCGATGGAATCGAGTTGTTCCTGCCAACCAAAGATCCGAAGCAATGTTCAACGACGACACATGGAGAAACATGTCCATCCAGTTGCGGTTACTTCGCAACAAGTCCGGGCCTTGGTGGGCTGGATTGGTTCTTCTGGGGGCGGTGGTGGCGATTGGCTTGGGCACGTACACTTATGTGTCGGCAACCAGCAAACCTGATGCTCCATCTCCCACCGAGATAATGACCCGCGTCAAGGCACTCGAAATTGTTACCCTGGAGGATTACCTTCGGTTCCTGGACACCAACAAGCGCAGCTTCGCCTATCGTAGATACCAGACCGAACTAATCGTCACCCACGCCGTACCGTCAGAAGGAGGGATGCCGTCTCTGCAACAACCCAAGCTATACCGGATCGACTACTCCGACCGGACCATCGAGGAGGCTGAAAAATTGTTGGCTGCCCGCTTGCCCAAAGAGCGTTAACCGGAAGTAGCCGTTGACGTGAGGAGGCGGAACCCAGCCGGTTACGTTGGGGATCCCTCCAACACTCACCGGAAAGTGACCGCCTTGCCTTCGTTTGGATGCGCCATTTCATCGCATCAGTCAGCCGCGTTCTCACGAACGCAGCTACTGCAACTGAATCATTACGGCTTAGCGCGGGATTGACGGCGGCGCCGCGTCCGGTGCGCTGCCCCACGCTTTGTTCGGCGCCGGTCCCATTTCCAAAACGAGCGTGCCCCCCCTCAATACCTCGGCCTGCGGGAACCAGGGACGGTTCAGCGGCTGCCCATTCAACGTGGCCGATTGGATATACACGTTAGTCTTGGAGTTGTGACGCGCTTCGATGACGAACTGGCCACCCTGGTAATACTTCGGATCGAGGTGAATGACAATGCGGTCAAAGAGCGGACTGCCGAGTTCGTAAATGGGCCGCACCGCACAGCCGCCATCCATCTGGAACAAACCCATCGCGGACATCACATACCACGCGCCCATTTGCCCCTGGTCTTCGTCGCCGGGATAGCCGTCGATGGGACCAGTGCCATAATAGTGGTCCATGATTTCGCGCGCCCACTTCTGGCTAAGCCACGGGGCGCCGGAGTAGTTGAACAGATACGCCGCCTCCATGTTCGGTTGATTGCCGTGGTCCACGTAGCGGCTGGTGAAGATGGGGCGGGCTTTCTCGAAGCCGTCGTTGAGCCGCTCATTGAACTTCTCGCGGCTGCCGATGAGTTGGATCAATCCCGCCAGGTCGTGCGGCACAAACCAAGTGTATTGCCAGGCATTGCCTTCCACGTACCCGGGTCCGCTGAATGGCGAGAATTTATCCACCCATTTGCCGTCCTGGTGTTTCTGCCGCACGTAACCCACGGCCGGGTCAAAAACATTCTTGTAGTTCTGTGAGCGTTTGAGGAAATACTCGTAATCCTCCTGCTTCCCCAGCGCCTTGGCCAATTGCGCGGCGCACCAGTCGTCGTAGGAATATTCCATGGTGTTCGACACCGGCCCGGCTTCCACCGGCACGTATCCGAGCTTCATGTAGGGCGCTAATTGGCTGTTGCCGACGTGCCCACCGCAGGGATGCGGCTGGCCGGGCGTGGTCTGGATCTTCCGTATGGCCTCGTAGGCTTTGGCCACGTCGAAGTTTCGAATGCCCGCCTGGTAGGCCGCGACGATCAGCGCGATTTCGTGCGAGGCAACCATAATGCTCGAGTATTCGATGCCGGTCGGGCCTTTCGGCAGCCAGCCGCCTTTGTCGTAAATCTCCAGCAACGACCGCACCCATTGGTTGGCGATGTCCGGATGTGCGAGCACCCAGAGCTGGTTCAAATTCCAGAACGTGTTCCAAAATGCGTCGCAGCCATAGACCGGCGAATCCGGATCGGGCAGTTGCTGGACCTTCTCACACATATCCATATACTGGCCGTTCACGTCGCTCCAAATCGTGCGGGCGCAGTAAACACGATACAGGTTCGAGAAGAACTTCACCTTGTCCGTCTCCGTGCCGCCTTCAACCTCGATGGCGCCGATCAAATCACTCCAAGTTTTGCGCGCCTTCGCCCGGCACGCGTCGAAGTCCCAACCAAACGGCGCCGTCTCGGTGTCGAGGTTCAGCCGGGCTTGCTCGATGCTGACGAGCGAAATGCCGGTCTTCAGTTGAATGACTTCGCCGTCGTCGGTTGCGTAATTGAGGAAACAGCCCACGTCGCCTTGGCCGGCAATTTCCTTGGCGTTCTGCAGGAGGTTGGTGCCAACCCAGCCGCCCATCGACTGGAAGGGCTTGTCCACGCGGGCGACAAAGTGAACGGTGTACTCATTCCACTCGGCATTCCGCTGCCCGCGTTGCTTGGAATAGCCTTCAATTTCGGTGTCGCTGACCTTGGTGATCATCGCCTGCAGCACGTCGTAGCCGTACTCGGTTTCGTTTTTGAGATCGACGAGGATGCGCGCCCGGCCAGCCTTCGGGAACGTGTAACGCTGGAATCCGGCGCGTGTGGTGGCAGTCAGTTCGGCGCGGATCTGGTAGTCGTTTAACGTCACGGCGTAATAACCGGGCACGGCGATTTCGGTATCGTGCCGGAAACGTGAGCGATAGCCGGCGTCCGGATCTTGTTCGGTGCCGGGGACGATCTTGAGTTCGCCGGTCGTCGGCATCGTGAGCAAACCACCCATGGTCCACGAATGAATGTGACTGAACCCCGTGATGTTCTCGATGGTGTATTCGTAGCCGGCCAGCCAACCTTGTTTCTGGTTGTCAGGGCTGAGCTTGACCATTCCGAACGGCAGGCACGGTCCGGGATAGAGCATCCAGCGCGATGAACCAGTGCCTAACAGGCAATCGACGTAGTCCACCGCTTCACGCTCGCGGGCCGGTTGCTGGACCAACTCGCGATGGTCGAGTAACTGATCGCCTTGCTTCAATTCAACGCGGATCGGCGTAGGTTGTGTCACTGGCGCCAATCGCAATGTCATGGTGTTCTCACCGCTGGATGGAGTCAGCGCCGCCCGCGGAACGCCTGTCGCGAAGAGCGCCAGTGGCTGGCTCTTGCCCAAAGCGATGAACTTCACTTCAAGCTCCTGCGACAACCGGCCGTTCTGCCGGCTAAGCCACGGGTCCAACTTCACTGATTGCACCAACGCGCCTTCGGCGGGCGCCAGCTTCGCCGAGGCCGGCGCCTCGAAACCGAGCCAGTCGTAGAGAATCCAACTCAAGCCCGTATTGATGATCTTAATTTCGTTCAGCCCAGCCTTGAGTGCAGTGGCGGGCACCTCGAGGCTGAAGCGGTGCTCCTTGCCGGCCTTTGGATTGCCCGTGATGGAGGCGTCGCTGCCACCTGGCGGGCACTGATGATCGAAGGTGTGGCCATTGACATCGATCCGCAACAGCGGGGGCCGGACGTAGTGAGTATTGGCGAGGTCCACGCTCAACTTGCAGGCCGCCGACGGTTGGTTCTGGAGGCCGAAGAAAATTGCAAACGTGTGTACCCGTCCGCCGGCCCAGGTGTCCGCCGGCCCCGGATGGCAATACGGCCAATCCTGTTTGGGATCGGACTGGCCCACAATGAACAGGCCATCCCGGTTAAACTGCCGGAAGCCGCTCGGTCCGAGCGCGAACTCAGCGGTGTTATTGTCCGACTTGCCAATTTGCCAGAGCGATTTCAACTCGGCCGCCGCTCCTGCGGAAACGGCGGCGCCGGCCAGCAATCCAAGCAGCGCCACGCCAAACAGCCAGCCCGAGCGGGATACACCAGCGATCATTCCGCGCGCCGGCCCGGCCCGGTGGGTTGAGTTGGAAGCAGGTTTGCCGCTCGGTGTCCCCGAGCGAACATCTGAAAGCACAACGTTGGGAAAGTTCATTGTGGTCATGGGCCCAGGATGCGCCGAACGGTGCCACGAACAAGCCTATTTCGTATCCAAATCAAAATGAACGTAGATCCCAACCGCTTAGCCGTGGCTATTCAGTAGGACAGGCGTCCCGCCTGTGTCGAACGATAGCAGACTATCGACTTGCATCGCGCTGTCGGGATTGTTTCAAGGTCACCAAAAAGTGAGGATGCCTGAGCTATTCGAGACAGGCGAGACGCCTGTCCTACGTTGCTGAATCGTATTGTGGTTGGTCCAGCTACTGAATCGTTACGGCTTGGGCCTGCTTCTTCCCGAAGCAAGAGGCATTCGCTTCCGCAGGCGATACATCTGCTGTGAACCGGTGGTTTCCAATTGGACGGTGAACAAATCGCCACTGATCACCACGCTGTTGGTCACCGGATTCCAGAGGGTGGCCGGCAGGTTCGCCGTCGATTCAAGTGTGTAGCCGACCGCGTTCGTGGGCCAAGCGATCTCCATCCACCCGCTACCTACTGGCGAAACGGCCATGACGGGCGGCGGGAGGCTGGCGTCCACCACGGTGAGCGCCAGCAGGGCAAAGTCCACATACAAGGTGATCTGGTAGGTGTCGAACCCGGTCAGCGTGGGAGTGGGGTAAGTAAACTGCTGGCCGTAGTATCCCGTGGCATCAACCATGAGCGGATCCGGAAAACCGTCCTCACCATTGAGCAGCGGCATGATCTCGAAGGCCGCCCCGGCTCCTCCGGTATTGGCCAGGAGCTTGGCCGTGAACGACGCGAACGCAAACGGTTGGCCGTCCTGCCGTTTGATGACGAGCTTCGCCCCACTGAGGGCCGGGCCGGTGGTCACTGCCTGGGCTTCCAGTCCGTCCGGCCATGGCACCCGAATCGACCGGCCAATCGGATTGGTCAACCCAACCCCGCCGGTGAAGAGTTTGTCCCGAGTGAGGGTAAACAAATAGCCTTCGCTGCTGATGGTGTCCGACGTGGTTCCGGCGGCCACCAGGTTGGTCGTTTGCGAACTGTCGAAAAAGATGGTGGTAACAGCTTTAGCTGCGTCCGAACCGAACAGGATTCCGAGGACCACCGCGATTATGATTGAGGACAATTTACAGGATTGATTGGCGGGTTGCATGTGTATGGCGGAAGCTTGTCATCACCAAGTCGGCACGTCAATCACCGTGAAGCGGTGAAGCCGTTCCGAGTCTCGCCGTACGAACGCAGCCACTCCAACTGTATCGTTCCGGCTTGGTCCTTGGACATTCTCTGGTCGTTGGCCCTTGAGCATCGGTCATTCTGCGAACGTTCCCAATCAGCCGGCATCGTGCCGGCAGCACGTTCTTATTCGAAACCCCGCACGCCATAATCCCGTCCCCACGGATTGACCTCTGGCTCACCCGCTTCGTCGATCAAGTCGCCCATGCGATTGCGCCACTCATACACCGTCGCTGGGTCGTTGGAATAGTTGGTCATCGTTTTTACCAATGTTTCCGGAACGGGCAGCGCCGCCTTGGCTCGGGCGAGCCATTGTCGCTCGTCAGTGTTCAAGGACGATTCTTTCGCTTCGCGCTGGCGGATCAAGTTTTCCAGAATCACCGCGTACGCATAGTCTTCCAGGCCGTCGCGAAAATTCTCCAGCCGGATGGTCGGCACCGGCGTGCCGTCTGGCCCGACACACGTCCACGAACCGTCCCCATGATACGTCGTCCAACTCCGCGGGTTCCAGTCGGTGAACGGGCCGGATTCGATGGGCTTCCGCGAGTTCCAGATGCTGATCTGGTAATAGAGAAATCCGTCGGGCCGTTGCTTGGCCGTCATGGCCCCCATCAAAAGGCGACCCTCGATGGCCGGATACTCGATGAACATATTGGCGTAGGGATGGTGTGGGCCGCAGCAGATGTACCACCAAACCTGCTTGCCGGCGGCGCGGGCTTTGGCGGCCTGCTCGGGTTTGAAACTGGGCGTAAGCGGACACCAGGCATCAATGGTCTTGACCACGGTGTCTTGCCCATAACTGTGGTCGTAACTGGTGGTCATCAACAGGGCGTCTGGAAACGCGCGCCGCAAAGTCTGGGCCGTCCGTTCCAGTAGCGGGAACTGCTCCGGCTTGCACTCGTCGAAACCATAAATGTATGCGTGGTTCAGCACGCCGAGCTTTCCCGGCTTCAGTGTAGGCCACGCGCAGTCCAGCCAGCGTATTGCTGGCGGCTGCAGGATCGCGCGACACCGCATCAAAAATGCCCAGGTTGAACGCGACCAACTGCCCGCGATCGCGCAGATGTTTGATCACCTCGAAATCCGGCGGACCGTGACGGTACAGGCTGTCGTAGTTGAAGTAGTAATCCGCCAGGAAATCTGCCCATTGCAGCTTGTGCCTCTTCCAGGCATTGACGGGATAATCCGCCGAATTGCGCCACTCAGTTTGGGCTTTCCGTGATTCGTCGGTGGGATAGTCCTCCGGACTGAACGTTACCGCCAGCGGCAGTGGACTATGATCCGGCACGGCGAAGGTATGGACGCGCACGCTGAGATTCAGCGTCACCGGCGGTGCTTCTTCCGCGGCGATCGTGACCGTGCCGCGATACAGGCCGGGAGCTTGGTCCTTCGGCGCGCGGACGCGAATCCAAAACGTCTGCAAGTCGCCCACGGCGATGTCCACCGGCCCGAGGAAATTCAGAATCGGGTCCGGCCACCAGCCGACGTGGGACACGGTGTAGGGTGGCGCCGCTTCCGTTTGGACATAACCCACCATGTCGCATTTCACGTGGTCGTGCTGGAACACTGCTCCGTTTGCCGCCTGCAAATCGCTCACGCTCACCGTCACGTGGCGCAGGGCGTTCGCCACCGGCAGCACGGCGATTTGAAAGCTTTCTTTTTCGTTGCGAGCCAGGGCTAGCTTGATCTGGCGGGCTGGCTGGACGGTCACCGGCACGGCGCGCGGCAGGATTTTTTCCATCGAAGTGGCTACCCCCACCAACATATTGCTGGCTGGCAGTCCCGCATCGTAACAAGCCTTTTGGAAAGCAATGATCGACACGGTCCGATCAACCTCGTCCGGCAAAACAGCCAGCTCTTGGTGGATCCCATTCGAGTTGCGCCAACGTCAGCGGGCGCGCGGACAGTTTCGTGTGAAAAGCCTTCAGCCGGGCGACGATTGGTGCAAGTTGGTTTACTGCACTTTCTCGGAGGTCCCCCGGCAAGCCGAAAGCCTGCGCCGATTGCACGGTGGCGGCAATTTGTTGTTCGCGATCGCTCAGGGAGGCGGTGGTTAACTTCGCCAGTTGTTGCGCGAATTCCGAGCCCGGTTCCGGAAGCGATTTGCCCGGCCGCAACAGCACCAGATTGTCAAGGAACAGGCTTAGGTCGGTTTTGGGTCGCTCGGTGAAGAGGTGAATGATCGCGATGTCGGCTCGGTTCACCGTCTTGGGAAAAGCCGAGAACGGGATCTCGAATCGCCGGAAGCCGCGCGACGGCACGGCGAACCGATACGATAAACCCTGGCGAAACGGGACTTTGCTGTCGGACACGAACAGCGAAAGGAAATAAGGCTCGGCGTTGGGGTTGGTGAGATCGACCACCAGCCGGTCGTAATCGGACCAATCGGTGATTGGCGGCTTGGTTTCAAAGGACGGCCATTCCGGCATGCCCTGCTTCCACGTCGGCGTCGTGAAACGTAGCGCAGACTTGCCGGTGGTGGCGAATTGAGGCGCAAGCGCCAACTGACTTTGGCTTTGGGAAGCCCATTTCCAAGCGGTCAAATCCGCCGGCTTTTCAAAGTCAAACAAAACCGTGGCGCCATAAACCGAACCGGCCAACCCAGCACAAAGTGATATCAAAATCGTTCTCATGTTTGGATGGCGATCATACTCCACTGCCCGGACCAATCGCAATCTCACAAGACAGCCATCGCATCTGTCGCAGTGCATCCCCAAGTTGGCGGCGCTAGCGGAAGCCCAGTGAGAGGGCACCGGGCCTACCGGCAAACGCCGTTCTCCTTGTAGGCCGCGTGCCCCCACGCGGCGGATGAGGCCGAGCCACCGTCAACTTGGGGATGCATCGTTCTTCAACCAGATCATCATTTTTTGATGCAAAAGCTGGCCGGAAGGGGCAATCTGCCTGCGAGTTTACGACATGTCTGAGGCAAAGAAACCTTTACCGCTTCGTCTTCCGGTTTCCCTCCGGAGGCATTTCGATGTGCCTGCGGACGGAGAAGCCGCAGACCCGGTCACAAACGACCGGAGTTGCCATCATTGTCGGCAAAATGCCTACGGCGCGCGGAGGCACTTTAAGGGCACTTTGGGCAAATGGACAATAACGACGAGAATTCTTCAAAACAGTCCGAAGCGAGCGATTCCGGCTCATTCTCTCACTCCACCAGTGATGGCGGAGAAGAATCCGACGGTCATCGGCTACGGCCACATCAAAGAGCGGCGCTTGAAGCAGATTCGGGTGGCGAGTTGTGGCGGGCGGTTCGTGGGCGAGTTCGTGCCCTTCTACTTCTGCCCGCGTTCGCCGATGCTTTACACGACCAACAAGGGCGCGACGGGCCGGCCCGTCGGTTGCCAGCGGACGATTCGTGCATCTGGTCAGCCGGGTGAGCGTGGGCATCGGTTTGGGCCGAGCGTGGGCGGTGAGCGACGGGAACGCGGGGGCGTTTCACACTTGGTTCGGCTCGACGCTGGATGCCATCAAGACGCTGACAGGATGGACTGGGCGGCGATTCGGGCGACGGATTGGCGGGGCAAGACGCATCAGAAATCGGCGGAGTTTCTGGTGGCGGATTTCTTTCCGTGGACGGGCATTCACGCCATCGGTTGCCACAACAGCGGATGTGGCCAAGCAGGTGCAGGATTTGGTAAACTCTCAACACCATCGTCCGGCGGTGACCGTCGAGCCGGCGTGGTATTATTGAACTATGATCGAACTGACCAAGGGCAATTTGCTGGACCGCGCCGGCGGAGGCGCTGGTGAACACCGTGAACACGGTGGGCATCATGGGGCGCGGCATCGCGCTGCAATTCAAGCAGGCATATCCGGCGATGGTCCGCGACTACGAGCGGGCGTGCAAGGCGGGTGAGCTGAAACTCGGCAAAGTGCAGGTGTTTGACCTGGGCGGGTTGGTGGGCGGCCCGCGCTGGATTATCAATTTCCCGACCAAGGGGCACTGGCGGGCGGATAGCCGCATGGAGGACATCGAGGCGGGGTTGAAGGACTTGGTGGCGACGATTCGGAAGCTGCGCATCCGTTCGATTGCAATTCCTCCTTTGGGGTGCGGCAATGGCGGATTGGATTGGAATGAAGTCCGTCCCCGGATTGAGGCGGCGATGGCGGAAATGCCGGAAGTGGAGGCGCTGGTGTTACGCGCCCGGTGGAGCGCCGGCGGCGGCGGAAATGCCGATTCGGACCGAGCGTCCGAAGATGACGATGGGCCAGGCGGCGATGATTGCGCTGATGGACCGCTATCTAAAAGGGTTGCTCGACCCGTTCATCAGCCTGCTGGAGATTCACAAGCTGATGTATTTCTTGCAGGAGGCGGGGCAGCCGTTGCGCCTGAAATATGAGGCGAAAGAGTTTCGGTCCGTATGCCACGAATCTGCGGCAGGTGCTCATCCGCATGGAGAAGCATTACACGCAAGGCTATGGCGACGGGAAGGACAAGCCGACCCAGCCGATTGAAGTCTTGCCCGGGGCGGAGAGGGAGGCGGAGAAATTCTTGGCCAGGGATGAGACGTATTCGGACGCGGATGAACAGGGTCGCGGAGTTGATTGAGGGATTTGAAGACCCCTACGGGCTGGAACTTCTCAGTTCGGTGCATTGGGTGATGCAGAAGCATCCCGAAGCGAGCGAGAATCCCGAAACGGCGGTGGCGGCGGTTCACAAATGGAACGCGCGCAAGCGGCGCACTTTGAAGAAGGAACACATCCTCGCGGCCTGGCAGCGGCTCAGGGGACAGGACTGGAGCAAGCCCCTCGCGACCGCGTAAGCCACGGGGCGACATTTCTTCAATGAGCGCCCACGCCTACACCGAAGACCAGCTTGTGGAGCAGCCCGCCATCGGGTTGTTCGCAGAGCTTGGTTGTAGAGAAACCATTTTCGGACAGAACAACCAAAACCAAAAAAAGGAAATCAAATGAAAATAAAACGCACCGCTGATTGCCATCCTGCTGCTGCCCTAAGTGGCAGTGGAGTCTCTTGCATAGTCATGATCACGATATTCGTGATTGTGTCCCTACTCACATCCGGTTGCCAAACTACCAATAGACAACCTCCAGGCCCAAGTCCGATTGAGCAAGCATACCTGGAACGGCTTGCAAATTGGCTTAACGACACCTTGCCACCGGAAGCAAGGTATTCGGCCAAGCTTTTCCTATCGGAAGACATCATCAACCAAGTTCTGGTCGGGCTTCGAGATGCGGAAATTCCCCTCAGCACAAAGAAGCGCACACGCTTTAAGATCAGCTCGGTGCAAACAGAATTCCGGGATGGTTTCCCCATGGTGAAAATCACCGGAAAAGTATTCTCACGCGATAGCAATTGGAGTGCCGAGGCTGACACATATGCTGCTCTGGAAGCTATTGACGAGGAACAAAAGAAGACGCCGGACCAGCTTGAGTTCAAGTTGCATTTCTACCACTTGGATGAAGCAACAGTCAGATATTCTTCCATCAGCTTACCGCTGAAGGGCATTATCCGAGAAATTGCCGAGAAAAAATTAATCGAGTCGACCGATGGCATCAAGCCGTTCAGCCTACCAGCGGTGAAAGAATGGTCATTCAAGATTCCAAATGCGCCAAAGGCTCTAAAGATAAACGCCCCCGGTGGGGGATCAATCTCCCTTAGCTTTGACCAAAAAGTCGTCGATGTGCGTTCCAAGTTGAGTGTCGATCGGGTTGTCTTTTTACGTGATGGGATTCACCTTTTGGGAAACCTAATCCTTCAACTGGGAGCAAGTCTGTAACAGTCAAACCGGCCGGACCGACCAAAGTGGATTATGCCAAACTTCTTCCAAATCAAAAGGCAGAGCGGATGCTGTGCACAAACGATACATTTAAGATTAATGTATCAAAGGACGTAATTCGTGAATGTGTTGAATTGCTGAACGATACGGACAAAGCGTTCAGGCAAGTGAAATTTCGCTCAACAGCGCAGAAGCAGCCGCTGTTCGTCTA
>CAWBHS010000059.1:0-189103 GCA_963788655.1 uncultured Verrucomicrobiae bacterium
CGCGAATTTCGCCGCCGGGGTAAGTGCTTGATGTCGCACTTACATACCACAAGCCCGCCAGCAGGTCACTCACTTCAGGCCCGCTCAGGTTGAGTGAACCGGAGACCTACAAGAGAAAGCCCGGTGGAGGGTTTATGTGTCGGGCCCTGGTGCTCCCAAGTCAAAGAGAACAGGGGCAGTGGAACCAGCAAGCGCTGGTCCGTTAATGGTGACATCGGTCAGTTCGGCGGCGGGGACGGAGAAGGCCACGCCATAATAGAACATGTCGCCGGGATTCAATGAGAACGACCCGGTGCCAAGGACACTGCTGTCGTTTGGCGGCACTTGGCTGGCCCCATTCAGCGTGACTGTGAATTGAAGTGTCCCTTGGGCGTGAGCCGTGGCTAGACCGCTCGTGACCAGCACGAGCAGCAGCGCGGTCCTTATTGCTGTTTTCATACGTTCTTTCTGGTTGAGGTTTGGGTTACGGTTTGTACAGAGCGCGATAGAATCGGCTTGGGTAGTTGGAAGCGGAAGAATCGGTGAACGTAAAGGGCGCAACGTTTGTGACCAATGCAATCCAGTTGGTCGTATTCAGTTCGTGTTTGCTTGGATGATCCGTACGTGAATTCAGAACCTGGCCAACTGTCAGGCGGAACTGGCTGTTGCTGTAGGTTGCGGAACTGAGCGTGGCTTGGCTGGTCAGCACCGTCAAGACCGCGACCGCGCTGCTGACTGAGCCGGACGAATTCGTGGCGACGACGGCGTAGTTTCCGGCGTTGTTGGTCTGAACGCCCGTGATGGTGTAACTGGAACTTGTGGCCCCGCTGATGTTCGCAGCGTTAAACTCCCACTGGTAAGTCGGCGTTGGCGTGCCGATGGCGCTGGCCGCGAACGTGACGTTCTGGCCTTGGTAAACCGTCTGGCTCTGCGGCTGGGTCGTAAAGACCGGCGCCGCGGGGAGAACCAGGTCGAGAAGCACGTTGCCCATAGCGCCGTTGTTGCCGTCCCCGCGATGCGGTAGGTCGTCCGCCTGTGGCCGTGAAAATTACTCGGCTGGCCCCGTTGCCCAGGGAACCGTTGTCGCTGCCAACGGTCGTCAGGCTCCCAACGCTGGAGCCCGTATAGACGGCCAGCAGCGTATTGAAGCTGCTTCCCAATGTGTCAATCGTCACACTCCCGCTGGCAGGGGCCGTCCAATTGGTACCAGACGGATGCGCCACCGGCATTTCCGGCGTGATTCGCTTCGCCGGACCCTTTGAGGCGCGCAGGTCGGTGCCGTTGGTCGTGCCTTGTGAACCGCTGACGACGATGGCATTGGCAAAAAGGTCGTTCGTGGTAATCGGCGCCGGTCCGCGGTCGCACCAGACGCCCCACCGTCCTGAACCATTCGTCAGGATTCCCGAATACTGCGCCGCATATTCCTGAATGGTCAAAAATCCGCGCCGTTCACCGGGTCCACCCACGTCATGCTGTAATCGCCCACGGTTTGTCCCGAGGGAATCTAAGAGAGATTTCCAATACGACGACTGTCCCGCCCTGTAGAGATAATCCGGTTCGAGCGTTCCCATCGGCTCGTTGAGCGCATGTAAGGAATAGTTGGCACTGGCATATTGATTCGTCCCAAAACGGGAGTAACCGATGAGCGCGTCCCCGAATCGGTTCACCGCAATGCTTGGGAATGCATACATCGTCGCGCCGCTCGAATCGTCCAGCCGCCCATTCTGAAGAACATTGCCATTCGTGCCATTGCCGCCGCTGCACAGCGCAGCGCGTTGGGTTGTTTGCGGGGAGAAAAATAGTGTGCGCACACCAGAGCGAGCCGTTTCGATAGACGACCTGGCTCAAGCGCGAGTCCACCGTGTTGATGGCCGGTACATCCGGCTGGCCGAGTTGGGGCGCGATGTTGCCGTTGTTCGGTCCGGCGCTGGCCCAAGCGGGTGCGCTGGGGAAATTGGTGGAGCGTGCAAGCGTGGCCGAGCCGGCGCTGCCGGTGATGGTGTAGAGGGCCAGTAAGCTTGAGTTGGTGGGATTGTCCTGGAAATCCTGGAGCAGATACAACGTGGCGTCGTTCGTGTCGTACGTGACCGCCGGTCTGAGGTTATAGCCGTTGGTCGTGGTTCCCGACCGATACGGTTGGTAGAACGACTGCGGGGTCACTGAGCCACCGGCATAGACGTTCGTCTTGTTCAAGACGAACAGCCCGACCCCGTCGGCTCCTCCGACGTAAATCGGGAAATAGTTCCAGGAAATGGCAATTTTGTCCCGGTTGAAGCCGGGCGTCGGGAAGTCAGCCCAAGAGTAACCGCTCGTGTCCACGTCCCACCCGTAGGCGTAACAGCCTCCGGAGGGGTTGCTGTTTGTGGAAACGGCAATGAGAATCGCAGAACCAGTATACCGGTTTGCGGTCGCCGTTGCGACCCATCGTTGGCTGTAAGGGTCGTTCAGAATGCGCGGGTCAAAGACAACGCTGAGGCCGGAAATCCGGCTTTGCCACCAGCTTAACAAGGAAGTGGTGCTGATAGTGTTCCCGCTGCGGTCTTGAATGCGCACCTGGGTATTGAGCATGGTGACCACGTTGCTGGGGCCAACGCACCCGTCGGTGTCAGGAGGCCAAGTGAAGTTGTTGTCATCCAGCCCTGGGAAGTTGGTCGTCGGCGCAGGGGAGTTCGGCAGCACCGGTGGAAACGGGGATGGCGCTGGTGTCGGGGCCGGCATCTCCACGGCGTTGGTCGGTAACGTGCCGGTGTTCGTGACAATGATCAAAGGAGGGATGTCTTGACCGAGCGTGGAGTGAGGCAAGAGCAGACCCAGGGACAAAAGTCCGCTGAGGACTGTTCCGATTCGGATTTGCTGTTCTTGTTGTTTGTTTTCATGTATTGACCTTTCATTATGGTTGCGCTTTGGACTCGCCCGCGACGTTCGCACGGGCGTTCGCACGGGCTAACGAATCAAGCTCAGGCACGGCTGCCCCGGCAGATCGGCCTGTGCGCAAAGGAGACAAACAATGAAGAACAAAATAATGAACGCAGTGGAGTGGGGCAGACGTTGCCTGGAGCGCCTGGTTAGGCCATTGGCTCGCAGTCGAAGTGAAGATGTGGGCCAGCAGTCGGGCGACACACGACAACCCGTGTCAGTCGGAAAACTCCAGCCAAGGAGTGCTCTAGCAGTGCTGCGCGAGACGGCAGACTGTCCAGAATGCTTTCGTCAGAGGCTTGGAACGTCCCCGAACGCAGAGCGTCATCGAACGATGCTCTGCCGGTGGCGAGAAGCTGGCTATCCCGATCCAGCAACTTTGCTGGAGCCTCAACTGCTGCGGTGGGTCTTGTCATATATTTATTCGTCGGATGTGAACTGTGGTCTATGGCCTAACGACAAGGATCACCGACCGCCGCCGGAAACGGGCGCTGGCTGCGAATCCAGCGTCCGAAAAATCCGGCGCAACGAAACTGAAGCGCGGGGCGGCGGTTCGTGTGAATCCGATTGTTAGAAACTTCCTTCACAGTTTAGCTTTAGGACGAACTATCCCGGCGATGCTGACCACGACAAGCAAAAGTGTAGATACCGCTACAACGCGCCTTAGCTTTGCGTGATCTTGGGTCAGCACATGACCATCTATGATGGAGGGCTCACATTCACGAGCAAGAGCATCAGGCAATGCGACGAAATCGCGGTGCGACGAAAGCAGCGTCCTGTCGGGCGTCAACCTTAGCCAGTCTGCATACCGTTTCTCGCACGAAGCCCGCGTACAGATCAACCTCTGGATTGGAATACCACCCAAAATAGCCGATGCAGATCCCGGCGATGAGCATGATAATAAAGAAGAACCTCATGCCTCTTTCTAACGATAGAACTGAGCGACGCGGGCGGCCCAGCGCGTCCGCATTGGCAACCGACGTGGCCCGCCCGCGTTCGCTCCAGTGATCTTGTTGGCCGTGGTCACTATTTCGTCGCCTCCTTCAACATCTCCTGCATCTTCTTGTCGCGCTTCATGGTGAAACCCATGATCTCGCCTGCATCTTCCGGCTTTAGGCTATCGTCCGCAGCATCTGTGTCGATGATCTTCCCATCTCGAATCAAAACCAGAAAGTAGTAAGGACTCTGCTCGTCACCCTGCAAAAACTCGTAGTCAGGACTGTTCACGGTAATCGGCTTGGCAATCTCCGGAGTCAGTTCGCGGACGTAGAGCTTGAGGCCACTCTTGGTGGTGTGCTCCAGCTTGTAGTCGGGGGACGCCATGACCTCGGGAGCCGTCGCAGGAACGAGCCGCTTGGTCTTGGTAGATGAACCGCCTTCCTTCGAGCAGCCGATAAGGCAAAGCGTGGCGACGAGTGAAACGATGATGGTGCGTATGTTCATAAAGCGTGTAGTCGGACCGGGTAGGCGTAGGCGGTCACCCGCCCACGCCCCCCTAAGAACCGGACTTGAAAGTTTCCCTTCATCACGGCTCAAGCCTCTCCAAGGCCACCCCGGATGCGGGGGACCCGCGTAACCAGGAGGCCGGTGACACCCAAAGGCGTCATGGACCTTCCCAATCCCACTTGGCAATACCGGTCGGCGGCCATATCGCGCTCGGCTCCTTTGGGCCGCAGCACCGAGAGGCACCAAGCGACGGGCGTCGCTCGTCCTATGCTTCTCTCGCTTGAAGGGGTTCCGCTGATTTTCTTGCCAGGAGACACCAGATCGACGTGGGCATATCCGGTCCATTACCGACCGGCCTTGGCTTGTTCGATCCTCTTCATGCTGCCTCCCCTGGGCCTGCCTTGCGGTCGGCTTGCCTGGATACTCTCCAGGCGGGAACTGGCAGCTTTTCCATGTTCCGCATTCTCCACAGGATGGGTTAGGTCCACTCTCTACACCGGCGGTGCAACATTCGCGTCGGGCTACGTTAGACAGCCCGAACCTGACCGCTGGCCTTGTTTTGGCCGGAGCCTTAAAACAGCCTCGTTTGGCTCGTTCCTCTGACGATGCTTGCAAGTGTTCACATGGGTTGACCCTACCATCCGATTCTAGCGCCGCACCCGGATTGAGGCTCCCAGGCTGGCTACATTGTCGGGAAGGCTTCACACCCTGGACAGTAGCCTTGCGGCCGCCCGTCCAACGCATGCTTCCCTGGAATACCTGCCGCGAAAGGCAGGACTGAGTCAGGTTGCCCATGCTCAGCAGTGATGAATGCGACTTCATGTCACAACTAACGCCCAAGTGAGCGACCGGCGGCGTGAAGCGTTGGCCCACCCGGAACGCCTCGCGAGAAGCCCAGGGCGTGATCGCCGGTTCGCTCCACTGACTGGTTGTGCCATTTCATGTCTGTTGGTGGACGGGGCCACGAATCGACAACGGCTCTCTGCCCGTCCGAACTGAATGCCGGTATCGAATCACTTCTGATCGCCAAACTCCAAATCCAATCTCCGTTTCGAACCGCTCCGCAAACCTCTCGTGATCGTCTCTGTCAGAAACCCATCCGAAGGCCCGGAACCAATTCATTCTTCGGCTTGCTCGTGACCGCGTGCCCGAACCGCAACGGCACGACGCATTCAATCTGCACAACGTCAAAGGACACCGGACCCCTGACTGGGGGCGAGGCTTCGACTGTGGGTTGAGGGTTGAATCATCATAACGGCAAAACTCGAAGCGAGTCAGGGGTTCGGTGCTCCGCCTTGTTCTGCAATCTTCATTTCCAGTTCACGCACGAACTCCTGAACATGGGAGTCCGGGTGCAGAGCTGTGATCCAGACCAGAATCCCTTCATTCCAAGAATCAGTGTACCACGCTGGTTCCGAACGGACCGGATAGCGTCGTAGCGGATAAATTTGCGAGTGTGTCCGAATCGGATAAGACGAACCCCATCATCTTCAATCCGGTATTCCACGCCATTCTGATCCAAAAAAGACGGAACCAGGACTGAAGCGAAGAGCACAAACATCGGTAAAACGAGGAACAGAGCGTATATCGGCTGCCGAAAGAGAACGACACCAAACAGGTAGCTGCTCAGCAGGATCAGCGAAAGGATCCCACCAAGGACTCTGTATCGTGGCAGCGCGTTTACTGTCATGGTTTTCTCTGGCAGAACGATGAGCTCAGCGACGTGCGCCGGGCGAAACGGTTGAGCGCACAATCCGCGCCCGAAGTCTCCCAGCACTCGGAACGGACTGGCGGGGCGCACGTTCGCTGAAGCGCTCTGGTTGGGCCGTTGTATGTCTTGGCGGCCTGTCTTGACGGTCTGGATGGTCGTAACTAACCGACTCGAGCAGAAGAACGGAGAGCTTCAGCAACGCATGAGTCCTGGCAGGGTCAATCCCAGCGCTGTTGTGGAGAAGACGACGCGCAAACAACTCCACGAAATGCAGTCCCTGGCGCGTTTGCCCATTCTCAAAATGCTCGATTGCCCTATCAAGATGACCAAGCAGCAAGCGATACGCAGGACTTGGCGTGCCCTCGTCCTCGACCTCATCGCGCATGCCTTTCAAAAGGAAGGTCGGTGACTCCACGTTCAAGTAGACGGTTTGGTATCCCCACTCCGTGCCGTCAAACACGCCCAACCGCAAGACAGCGTAGCCGTGTCCAAATGAGCCCACTCCAAAGGTGTTGGTGGTCCTGATTCCTTCTGCAAACAAACTGTAAATATACTGACTGTGCTCACCAACGTCACGCGTGAACCAGAAATATTGGAGGTCATCGTTGTCGGGATCGTAGGACAATGAGGCGTCAAGAACAACCTGGGCCGTTAGCCCGTTTGGTGCCAATACGTCAGCCTTAAGACTGCCGCCTGACAACGTGTAGCTCGCTACGATAGGCGGTGCTTCAATTGCATTCAAAACGAGAGGAATGGCTACTGGTGGGCTCTCTGCCAACAATGTGAATGCAGTTATTGTAAGAGCGCCAATGACTAACGCTGTCTTCATATGTTTTCGCCTTTCTTAATTTTCCACTGCGTGTGGATTTTTGCTGCCCAACAGTATTAATAAACGAAAATTTTTCGGTTTATCCGATTTGCTGCGTTAACGTTCCCGCGCCCTTCATGCGACGTCAAGCCCAAAGTAAATTTTTCTTGCCTCCCCGCCAGCTTAGTTGTTGACTCCCAACGGTGGGTGTCTTGGGGCCCCAAGCTGGACCTTCCTGGGCGCCTTCCGGATAAACCGAAAAATTTTCGGTTTATCCGACGACGATTGGACCATCAATTGCGAAAACCAATGGCAACAGTCCATTTCCCCGATTGGCCCGAGTGGCTGGCCAACGCCGACCTCCCCGAACGGCATAAAAGCAGTTTCGCCATCACCCTCCACTGGTACCTCAACTTCTGCCGCCGGGGCCGGGGCGAGGTCACTCATGACTCGGCCCGCGACTTCATCGCCTGTGTTTAGGTTCACAAACACCCGCAGCCGCCGGATAGGGCGAGACTCCGTCGAGCCCTGACTTTTCCGCATCATTTCCGCAATGCCGGCAACGTTGACGCGGGAAGCCTGAGCCGTTCGAAGACCAAACGTTTCCCTTGGCCCGGCAGGGGGTTGATGGGCGCGCTCCGGGGAAGTCAGGGCTCGACGGAGTCTCGCCCTACCAGGTGGTTGGGGGGTGGCGGCATTGCTTTGCGTCCCAACTGCTGGATCAGGGCACGGATATTGATTCACTCACGCCCGCTCGCTCACCCCTGGCGGGGCTTGCGGCGGCGGCGCCATTTCTTTCGCGCTGATCCGTTGAGCGGTTCAATCGCTTCCTCACGGTCGCGGCTCAGTTCCAACCGCGGCGCGACGTTTGCAGGACAAAGGTATCTCGCTCACGTCAAAATTCTTCCTTCCTTCGTTGCCGCGGCAATTCGATTTGCTAAACTTGGGTTCATGACTACACGCAGATTTTATTCTGAAAAATCGTTTTATTGGCAGACCGCCCTCGCTGCTGTGCTGGCGTGCCTGGTTTTTGGGACCGTTTCCCATCTCCATGCCTGGCAAGCCGCCAAAGGACCGCTGACCACGCGTTGGACCCAGGAAGTTTCGCCGAACCATGCCTTGCCGGAATATCCCCGACCGATGTTGGTCCGCGAGGCCTGGCAGAATCTCAACGGGCTTTGGGACTACGCCATCGTGGCCAAGGACGCCGCCCAACCCACCCAGTGGAACGGCCAAATCCTGGTGCCGTATCCCGTCGAATCGGCGCTGTCGGGCGTGATGAAAACCGCCGGACCAGACCACCGGCTTTGGTATCGGCGCACGTTTGCGGTGCCAACCGATTGGAACGGCAAGCAAGTGCGGCTGCACTTCGGCGGCGTGGATTGGGAAACCACCGTCTGGGTCAACGGCCAGGAACTGGGCACGCATCGCGGTGGTTATGATGGCTTCAGTTTCGACATCACCAAGGCGCTCAAAGCGTCCGGCCAGCAGGAAATCATCGTGAGCGTTTGGGACCCCACCGATGCCGGCTATCAACCACGCGGCAAACAGGTGCAGCGCCCCGGCGGCATCATGTACACCTCCACCACCGGTATCTGGCAGACGCCGTGGTTGGAGCCGGTGGATGCGGCGCACATTGAATCGCTGCGAATCACTCCGGACTTGGACAAGTCCGCCGTGGCGATCCAGTCGGCTTGTGTCGCGGGTGCGGCCAAAACGACGCTCAAGTTTGAAGTGTTGGCGGAACACCGATTGGTCCAATCCGGCGAAATCTCAGTCGCCGGCGCCCAAGGGGGGCCGATCATGCCGAAGATTCTGCTCAAAGTGCCCAACGTCCGTCCATGGTCGCCGGATGCGCCGTTTCTCTACGACCTGCAGATCACGATGCTGAGTGACGGCCAGGTGGTGGATCACGTGACCAGTTACTTTGGCATGCGCAAGATTTCGCTGGGCAAGGACACAAACGGATTCACCCGACTGCTGTTGAACAACGAACCGCTCTTCCAATTCGGTCCGCTGGATCAGGGCTTCTGGCCCGATGGCTTGTACACGGCGCCGACCGATGAAGCGTTGCGTTATGACATCTTGATGACCAAGGCGCTGGGCATGAACATGGCCCGCAAACACGTGAAGGTCGAACCGGAGCGCTGGTACTACTGGTGCGACAAGCTCGGTCTGCTGGTCTGGCAGGACATGCCCAGTGGCAACTTCGGCGGGCGCGACGACCAGCGGCGTTCGGACGAAGCGTCGGCCCAATACCAACTTGAACTCCACCGCCTGATCGAAGGACGGTACAACCATCCGTCGATTGTGATCTGGGTGCCGTTCAACGAAGGTTGGGGCCAACACGAAACGCCGCGTTATGTCGGCTTGATCAAACAGTGGGATGCAAGCCGCCTGGTGAATGAAGCCAGTGGATGGACCGACCGTGGCAGCGGCGACGTGAAGGACATTCATGCGTATCCCGGACCGGCCGCGCCGAAGCCCGAAGCAAACCGCGCGACGGTGTTGGGCGAATTCGGCGGCCTGGGATTGCCCGTCAGCGGCCACACCTGGCAGGCCGAAAAGAATTGGGGCTACCGCAGCTTCAAAGATTCCGCCGACCTTACCGCGGCTTATCGTGCAACTCATCAAGAAATTGCACCCGCTCATCGGCAGCCAGGGTTTGTCCGCCGCGGTCTATACGCAAACCAGCGACGTAGAAGTCGAAGTCAACGGTCTGATGACCTACGACCGCGCTTTGGTCAAGCCCGACCAGGAAGCCATCACGCGGGCAGACAAGCAGCTTTACCTGCCACCGCCGCCGCCCCCAATGATCGAGGCGCTGGTGCCGACCTCGCAGGATCGCGGCATCGATTGGCGTTACACCACAACCCAGCCAGCGGAGAATTGGTACCAACCCGGCTTGGAGACGGCCAATTGGAAAACCGGCCCCGGTGGCTTTGGAACCCGCGGCACGCCCGGCGTGGTGGTCCGCACCGAATGGAACACCAGCGACATCTGGTTGCGCCGGGAATTTGAGTTGCCGACCGATTTCAAGACCGACCATCTGCAATTCATCATTCACCACGACGAAGATGCGGAGGTTTACGTCAACGGTGTGGAAGTGGCTTCGTTCACGGGCTACACGACCAGCTACGAACCGGCCCCGGCTTCCGCCAAACTCAAGCAAGCGTTAAAGCCGGGCAAGAACCTCATTGCCGTTCACTGCCACCAAACCGGCGGCGGCCAATACATCGACGTCGGCCTGGCGAACGTAATCGAACGCGCATACGCCGCGCCCACGCCACCGGCCGGCGACTCGGCGGACGTTGAAACGGTGCGCCTCGTGGAACCGACCGTCCGGAACGGCCTCTACGTTCACAATCTCGCGCCGCTGGCGCCCAGTCCCTTCATGAAATTGCCCATCGGCATGCATCACGCCGCAGGGTTGGCTGCGTCATCAATTGGAAGTCGAAAAGGAAGGGATGATCGGCCACCTCGAAGAAATTTCTCCGTGGCTGGACTTCGCCAAGAGTTCCTGGACGGACAAGGAAGG
Organism: uncultured Verrucomicrobiae bacterium; assembly: GCA_963788655.1. Lineage (GTDB taxonomy): Bacteria > Verrucomicrobiota > Verrucomicrobiia > Limisphaerales > JAFGQR01 > JAFGQR01. The sequence goes on from CAWBHS010000059.1 coordinate 10,399, forward strand.
CAAAGGCCGTTATGGGTGGGAGGAAATGCCGTATTGGCTCAAGGGCTACGGCGACCTGGGTTACGTGCTCAAGGACCAGGCCATCATTGCTGACACCCGCAAATGGATCGAGGCCGCCATGGCGTCGCAGCGCGAAGACGGCTGCTTCGGCCCGCGCGAATTGCTCGCCTCGCTCAACGGCAAGCCCGACCTCTGGCCGCACATGGTCATGTTGAACATTCTCCAGTCCTATTACGAATTCACCGGCGAACCGCGCGTCCTGGACGTCATGAACGCGCTATTTCAAATGGGAGAACACGCTGCCGGCCACCGCCTTCGGCGAAGGGTACTGGCCGAAGATTCGCGCCGGCGACAAATCGAAAGCATTTACTGGCTATACAATCGCCTCGGTCCGGACAACGCCGGCGGGCTGCTTGATCTGGCCCGAAAAATCCACGAACACATGGCCGCGCTGGGACGAGGACGTCATCAACTGGCACAACGTCAACATCGCCCAGGGCTTCCGCGCCGGCACGGTCTATGGGATGCAGGATCCGAACCCGGATCTCCGCTACTCGGCCGAGCGCAATTACGACGAAGGTGATGCGCCTGTACGGCCAGTTCCCGGGCGGTGGCTTCGTGGGCGACGAGAACTGCCGGCCCGGTTACATCGATCCGCGCGGCGGCATCGAGACCTGCGGCATCGTCGAGTTCATGCACAGCTTCGAGATGCTCACCAAGATCACCGGCAACCCGGTCTGGGCGGACCGTTGCGAAGAGATCGCCTTCAACACCTTCCCGGCCGCGCTGACGCCCGACCAGAAAGGGCTGCACTACATCACCTGCGCCAACCAAGTCCAGCTGGATCGCGACAACAAGTCGCCCGGCATCCAGAACGGCGGGACGATGTTTGCCTACAGTCCGTTCGAACGGTATCGCTGCTGCCAGCACAACGTCTCCCACGGCTGGCCTTATTACGCCGAGGAACTCTGGCTCGCCACCCCGACAACGGCCTGTGCGCTTCGCTTTACGCTGCCAGCGAAGTCAGCGCCAAGGTCGGCGAGCGGCACCACGGTGCAAGATCACCGAAGACACGGACTATCCGTTCAGCGACACCGTGACGCTCAAGATATCGCCGCCGTCAAGGCCATCGACATTCCCGCTCTATCTTCCGCGTGCCCGCGATTGGTGCGACAACGCGCCGGATCAAGATCAACGGCAAGGACGGTGACAGTGAACTGCCGCGCCACTTTCCTATCTGGTCCTGAAGCGCGACTGGAAGGACGGTGACACCGTCGCGTTGAAACTGCCGATGAAGGTCTCCGTTCGCGAATGGCCAAGAACAGGATTCGGTTTCCGTGAGATTACGGTCCGCTGAGCTTCTCGCTGGACATCAAGGAACGTTGGGAACGATACGGCGACGCGATCCGAAGTGGCCGGAACGAATGGGAAGTCTTTCCCGCATCGCGACTGGAACTACGGCCTGGTGCTCGACGAAAGCAATCCGGCGAAATCATTTCAAGTCGTGAACGAAATCCGGACCCGTGGCGGCGCAGCCGTTCACCCCCGAGACGGCGCCCATCCGATCAAGGCCAAAGCGCGCAAGATTCCGGGCTGGCAGGTGGATCGGTTGAACTTGGTAGGCCGGCTGCAACCCAGCCCGGCCAAGATCCGACGAGCCGGTGGAGACAATCACGCTCATTCCCATGGGCGCGGCGCGCTTGCGCATTGCTTCGTTCCCCACGGTGACCACCGGCCCGGAAGGCCACGAATGGGTGGCCCCGCCCAAACCCAAACCTTCGTTGTACCGCGCCACGGCGTCCCATTGTAATCCCAATGACACGGTCGAGGCCCTGGGCGATGGTCTGGTGCCGGCCAATTCCAATGATCAAAGCATTCCCCGCTTCACGTGGTGGGCACACAAGGGCACCGAGGAATGGGTGCAATATAACTTTAAGGAACCCATGAAAGTCTCCGGCGTCTCGGTCTATTGGTTCGACGATACCGGAATGGGAGAATGCCGCGTGCCGGCGTCTTGGAATGTTCTTTATCAGCAAGGCGACCAGTGGAAGCCGGTCGAAGGTGCGTCGGCCGCTGGCACCAAACGCAACACGTGGAACCCGGTGAAGTTCCAACCGGTCGAAACCACGGCGCTCCGGCTCACAGTGCAACTCCAACCGGGCGTCTCCGGCGGCATCCTGGAGTGGAAGGTCGAGAAGTAGGCACGAAGCAAGCGGCACAAGCTCTGCCCCCTGCTCTAAGAATGCCCGCTCCCCCATCTCTCTCCCATGCTGAGCGAGACTAGGAGTCTGAACCATGGGCTAAAGAATCGCCGTTCGCTTCGCAGCCTATCTCCCGGAGGGAGACTCGAGAGTAGCCCGGCAGTTGACTGCCGGGTTGAAAACGCGATTGCCCAAGTTCCGAAGGAACGGCTGAAGCTCGTTAGAATGACTCAACCGTCCCGTTGGGACTTGGCGCTTGGGCAATGCCAACCCACCTTCGAAAAGGTGGGCTATTCTCAATCCTCCCTTCGGGAGATGAGAACTTGCCCTCCAGCCAGACCTGGCTAAAGAATGCCCAGTCTCCCCGGTGGGAAGAGGTTGTCCGCAGGGCGGATGAAGTGCTCTTGAACTGTAAACAATGAAAATGCTGACGATTCATATTGGTCTCGCTCTGTGTCTGGGATGGTTGGGTATCGCTTCAACGGTGGCGGCGGAACGTCCGACGCTGTATCTCATCGGAGATTCCACGGTGAAGAATGGCCGGGGTGATGGCGCCGGGGGGCTCTGGGGCTGGGGCGATTTGCTGGGCGCACAATTCGATCCCGCCCAAGTCCAAGTCAAGAACCGTGCGCTGGGCGGCCGCAGCAGTCGCACGTTTCTGACCGAAGGGCTTTGGGCCCGTGTGCGCCAGGACTTGCAGCCCGGCGATTTCGTCATGATGCAATTTGGCCATAACGACGGCGGCCAACTGTTCACCGGCAACCGCCCGCGCGCTTCACTCAAAGGCAATGGCGAGGAAACCCGCGCCGGCACCGTCGAGCAAACCGGCAAATCGGAGACCGTCCATTCCTACGGCTGGTATCTGCGCCAATACATCGCGGAGACCAAAGCAAAAGGAGCCACCCCCATCGTGCTCGCTCCCATTCCGCGAAATATTTGGCGCGACGGCAAAGTCGCTCGCGCCACCGCCGATTACGGTCGGTGGGCTCGGGAAGCAGCGCAACAAGGCGGTGCCCTGTTCATTGATTTGAATGAACTTGTCGCCCAACGCTACGAAGCCGCTGGCGAACAGAGGATTCGCACGGAGTATTTCACCACCCAGGACCATACCCACACCACGCGGGTGGGTGCCGCGGTCAATGCTGAGTGCGTGGCAGAAGGACTGTGGCAATTGCCGGGTGATTCCGTGGCCGTGCTCCAGGCCGCGCTGGCCGGACCCGTCGCTCCGAAACCGCTGTATCGCGATCCCGTCTATGACGGCGCTGCCGATCCGGTAGTGATTTGGAATCGCACCGAGAAAAAGTGGTTCATGCTCTACACAAATCGCCGCGCCAATCAGCCCGGTTTGCGCGGCGTGTCCTGGGTCCACGGCACCCGGGTTGGCATCGCCGAATCTGGCGACGGTGGCGTCACCTGGAAATATCGTGGCACAGCCCAAATTCCGCTCGGCACTCCGGACGACTCACACTGGGCACCCGACGTGGTTTATCACGACGGCGTGTATCATAGCTTTCTCAGTTTTGTGCCCGGCATGCACGAGGACTGGGGCGGCACGCGACACATCCATCACTTGACCAGCACCAATCTCGTCAACTGGCAAGATCATGGGCGGTTGGACCTGGCTTCGGATCGCGTAATCGATGCCTGCGTTTTGCAAATGCCCGACGGTAATTGGCGGCTCTGGTATAACAATGAACCCGACCATAAAGCCATTAACCTGGCTACCAGTCCGGACCTGAACCAATGGACTGATCGCGGCAAGGTGATTGGCGACCGGGCCGGCGAAGGTCCGAAGGTATTTCGCTGGCATGGCAAGTATTGGATGATCGTGGACCAGTGGGAAGGTTTGGGCGTGTATCGTTCCGACGACGCCAATGATTGGCAACGTCAGCCGGAGAACATTCTGGCCGCCCCCGGTCACGGTCAGGACGACCAGGTCAAGGGTGGTCACGCCGACGTGGTGGTGAGCGCGAATCGGGCTTACCTGTTTTACTTCACCCACCCTGGCCGTCGCGGCCCGGATGCGCGCAAGGATGGCTACGAGCAACGCCGCAGTTCCATTCAAGTCGTCGAGTTGCAATTCAAGAACGGCTGGCTGACTTGTGACCGGGACGAACCCACCCACATTCACCTGGTACCGCCTCCGGTAGGGCAAGACTCCGTCGCGCCCTGACGTGCCGGCCTCGCTCCCGCCCACCAAAAGCCGGAACCGCGAGAAGCCTTCGAACTTTTGAACGTTCGAATGCCGGCCTTTTTCCATTTATTGTCACGCAATTACCAACGGTGCTGCGGAGAAGTCAGCGTTCGACGGAGTCTTGCCCTACGTTCTTGGGGCGACTCTATTCGGTACCCCACGATCCAAATCTGCTCGGACCCCAAAGATTTTGGACGGCTTGATTCACCGCAAAGACACGAAGAACGCAAAGAATTGCAGTGCCTTGGCGCGCTTCGTGTCTTGGCGGTGAATCAAGCCATTCGTTCGCAGTTGCGCCATTCGAAGCCGAGAATTGCAGAGATTTGAATTGGAAAATGGTATAACGCCTCAAAAGCCCATCCTTCCTCATCCCAAGACCATTTAAAATATCTAGCGACCTCACCTTGCGATAATTGGCATTCGTAATAGCATAAATAAAGAATGCCGCATCTGGCAAAACACGAAAGGACAGTCGCGCAAGTAAAGCAGACGGATCTATGGCCATTGAATCCATCAATCCGGTAACCGGCACAACGAACTGGTCTTACCCGGAAACGCCACCAGCGGATCGGAAACGCCTGGTGCAGCAAGCGGATGCGGCGTTCCGTGAATGGCGTCGCATCGACTTCAGTCATCGCGCGGCACGAATGCAGGCGGTCGCGCGGTTGCTGCGCATCCGTCGGGACGATTACGCCAAACTCATGGCCCTGGAGATGGGCAAGCCGTTCGCTCAAGGCCAGTCCGAAGCCGAGAAGTGCGCCTGGGTTTGCGAGTATTTCGCCGAGCACACCAAAGAATTTCTGTCCCCCGAAACGATTTCCACCGAGGCGTTCAAGAGCCTGGTGGCCTTCCAACCACTCGGGGTGATTCTGGCCGTAATGCCCTGGAACTTCCCGTTTTGGCAGGTCTTTCGCTGCGCCGCACCCGGCTTGATGGCCGGCAATGCCATCATCCTGAAGCATGCCTCCAACGTCCCCGGCTGCGCTTTGGCCATCGAGAAGATCTTTCACGAAGCCGGTTTCCCGGAAGGATTGCTGAGCACTGTGCTGATGCCCGCCGCCGATACCGAAACCCTGATTGCCAATCCGCTGGTGACCGCCGTCACGTTGACCGGCAGCGTCCCGGCCGGCCGGGCGATTGCCGCCCAGGCGGGCGCACACTTGAAGAAGACCGTCCTGGAATTGGGCGGCAGCGATCCGTATGTCGTGCTGGCGGACTGCGACCTGGAACCAACCGTCGCCACCTGCGTCAAGTCACGCCTCCTCAACAGCGGTCAGAGTTGCATCGCCGCCAAACGGTTCATCGTCGTGGAGGCCATTCGTCCGCAATTTGAAAAGCTGTTCGTGGCCCAAATGGAGGCGGCGAAAACCGGCGACCCCATGGACCTGGACACAACGGTTGGACCGCTCGCGCGGGAGGATCTACGCGACGAATTGCACCGCCAAGTCCAACGCAGCGTGGACCAGGGCGCCACCTTGCTGACCGGCGGCCAGGTGCCTCCCCTGCCCGGATGGTTCTATCCCCCGACGGTCTTAAGTGGCGTCCGCCCAGGCATGGCGGTGGAAGCCGAGGAAACGTTCGGCCCCGTCGCCGCGATCCTCAGTGCGCGTGATGAAGCCGAGGCGATCCAACTGGCCAACCATTCGAACTTCGGACTCGGCGCGGCCGTGTTCACCCGCGACCGCGAACACGGCGAACGCCTCGCGACGGAGCAATTGGAGGCGGGCAATTGCTTCGTCAACGACTTGGTCAAAAGCGATCCGCGCCTGCCCTTTGGCGGCATCAAGCAATCGGGTTACGGCCGCGAACTGTCCCTGTTTGGGATTCGGGAATTTGTGAACATCAAAACCGTTTACGTAAAATAAAGGATGAAATCAAAGACGACTCACGAAATGTCGCACAACTTGCCCTGCGGAATTGACGTGGTGGGGGTACGCCGCAAAGACAAATCCGAGGTGAACGCACTGAATGCGTCAGTTGGCTGACGCAATGCTCGTTCGAGAGTGCAAGGTCTGGAAAACCATCCAACCGGGAGATCACGCCGTAGTCATGGGAGAAGTCGTCAACGCCGGCCAACACGGTCGGGGCAAACTGCTAATGTGCTCCGATCTGCGCTGGAAATACCGCGGCCAACCACCAGAAACTCGGCGAGCATCCGGGTTCACCGCGAACGCCCCGTAGGACAGCCGTCCCGGCTGTCTCGAAGCACCAGTGTCGCCCATTAGCACGAAGTCGTGCCACAAGCTGATGGGTGCCCTTGAGCAATCCGGGACCGGCGGGACGCCTGTCCTTCCAGTTTGCATTCCTTCTGGCCATTAGGCGGGAGTCTCCTTAAAACATCCCGGACATGCTGAACTACATCTGGCTGGCGCTGATCGTGTTGGCCGTGCTGATCGGCGGGTTTACGGGCCGGGTCCAGTCGTTGGTGGACGGCGCTGTGAACGGCGCGGGCGCGGCCGTCACGCTGGCCATTGGCTTGATCGGCATCATGGCGCTCTGGCTGGGCGTGATGCGCCTGGCCGAGAAGGCCGGCCTGATCCAAACCATTGCCCGTTGGCTGCGTCCGCTGCTGCGCTGGCTGTTTCCCGACGTGCCGGCGGAGCATCCGGCCATGGGGTCGATGGTCATGAACATCGCCGCCAACATGCTGGGGCTCACCAACGCCGCGACGCCATTGGGTTTGCGCGCAATGAAAGATCTCGAGTCACTCAACCGGGTTCGCGGCACCGCCACCAACGCTATGTGTACCTTTCTGGCGATCAATACCAGTTCGGTGCAACTGATTCCCATGTCGGCCGTGGCCATCCTTGCGGCGTCGCATGCGGTGCGTCCTACGGCCATCATTGGCACCGCCTTTGTCGCTACTTTGTTCTCCACCATTGCCGGCATTATTTCCGTCAAGTCCTTCGAGAAACTCAAATGGTTTCGCCTAAGGCCCGCGAAAGTGCCTCAAACGAGCAATGGCGAATCCACCGAATCGGATACCGCGCCGCTCGAATCCACAAGCGCCGCCGTGTCTTCGGAAGCCCAGCCGAAACTGCCCAAGTGGGCGTTGCTGGTTCTGACCGGATTTGCCGGCTGTTTCGTATGGTTCTTTCTGCGGTTGAGTTTTCCGGAATGGTTCGGCCGCGACGTTTCCAATGAAGTCGCGCAGCAGGGCCCCGCTGTCCGCTCCATCAACGCCATTTCTCTCCTGGCCATCCCGTTCTTGGTTTCGTTCTTTCCGCTGTATGCAGCGTTGCGGCGCGTTCCGGTCTATGAGGAATTTGTCGAAGGCGCCAAGGAAGGTTTTCAAGTCGGCGTCCGTATCATTCCCTTTCTGGTGGCCATCCTGGTGGCGATCGGGATGTTCCGTGGCGCCGGCGGAATTGATTTGCTCACCCAGGCGCTAAGGCCGGTCCTTGATCTGGTCCATTTCCCGACGGAACTGCTGCCCATGGCCTTGATTCGTCCGCTCAGTGGCAGTGCGTCGATTGCGATGTTTTCCGACCTGGTGAAAAACTTTGGCCCCGACAGTCTCCTGGCCCGCATGGGCGGAACGCTCCTGGGCAGCACCGAAACCACCCTGTATGTGGTGGCGGTTTATTTCGGAGCCGTGGGCGTCAAACGCACCCGACACGCCGTGCCCGCCGGCTTGATTGCGGACGCGGTTGGCGTCGTGGCGGCCGTTGCTATTTGTCGGTTGGTGTTTAGTTGAAAAGAGATGTTTACTTGAAGACCATGAAACGCAGTTTGCTATCGATACCATTTCGCGCGAAGGCTGCTTCAGCGGTGAATGCCCTGGGAATGCCCGAACTAAGCGGCGGCGCCTCCGGCTGTTCCCTCTCCCCGCGGGAGAGGGTTAGGGTGAGGGGGAACGCGATGTCCGGACCAGGCATCCGCCCGGAAATGGCGGGCGGCACGGCAGGAACGCTTTTAGACGGTACGCATCGCAGAGCGGTTCCTTCCCCCTCACCCCGGCCCTCTCCCCAGGGGAGAGGGAGCCCGTTCGGCCGCGAGGCACAGGAATGGATGGCAGTCCAACCTCCGATACCGTTTCGCGCGAAGGCTGATTGGGCGGGGAATGCTCTGGGAACGCTCAAACCAATTGGCGGCGCCTCCGGCTGTTCCCTCTCCCCGCGGGAGAGGGTTAGGGTGAGGGGGAACGCGATGTCCGGACCAGGCATCCGCCCGGAAATGACGGGCGGCACGGCAGGAACGCTTTTAGACGGTACGCATCGCAGAGCGGTTCCTTCCCCCTCACCCCGGCCCTCTCCCCAGGGGAGAGGGAGCCCGTTCGGCCGCGAGGCACAGGAATGGATGGCAGTCCAACCTCCGATGCCGTTTCGAGCGAAGGCTGATTGGGCGGGGAATGCTCTGGGAAGCTCGAACCAATTGGCGGCGCCTCCGGCTGTTCCCTCTCCCCGCGGGAGAGGGTTAGGGTGAGGGGGAACGCGATGTCCGGACCAGGCATCCGCCCGGAAATGGCGGGCGGCACGGAAGGAACGCTTTTAGACGGTACGCATCGCAGAGCGGTTCCTTCCCCCTCACCCCGGCCCTCTCCCCAGGGGAGAGGGAGCCCGTTCGGCCGCGAGGCACAGGAATGGATGGCAGTCCAACCTCCGATGCCGTTTCGAGCGAAGGCTGATTGGGCGGGGAATGCTCTGGGAACGCTCAAACCAATTGGCGGCGCCTCCGGCTGTTCCCTCTCCCCGCGGGAGAGGGTTAGGGTGAGGGGGAACAAACCGCTGCACCGATTCATCGGGTTCGGAAGCCCCAAAAACGGTCAGCCTTCTCAAGTTTCCATGCAAGTTTGGAGATTGATCCAGAACGTGCTCGTGCTCCTCGCACTATTGCTTGCCTTGCCAGCCATTGCCGCCATTCCAGATCTGGAAACCGGCTTCCACAATCCGCCTGAATCGACGAAGCCTTGGGTGTATTGGTATTGGATCAGCGACAACATTTCCAAGGAAGGCATCACCCGCGACCTCGAAGCCATGGCCCGCGTGGGCATTGGCGAAGCGCTGATTGGCAACGTGGATGTCGTGCCGGGATCCCGCGGCCCCGTCAAGGTCTTGAGCCAAGAATGGTGGGGCATGGTCGAACACGCCATCCGCGAAGGCAAGCGGCTCGGCGTGAACATCGGCATGTTCAACTGCCCCGGCTGGAGCCAGTCCGGCGGGCCGTGGGTGAAACCCGAACAGGCCATGCGCTACCTCGCCATCTCGGAAACGCACGTGCATGGTCCGCAGCAATTCAACGCCAAACTTCCCGCGCCCCACGATTCGTTCCAGGACGTGGCCGTGCTGGCCTTTCCCGCCCCGCAACACGATACCGACACGCTGGCCCAACATGCACCACAAGTGACCTGCACGCCCGCGCTCAAAGACTCGTCCAAACTCTTTGACGGCCGCCTCGACACGGTCTGCGACTTTTCCGGAAACGCGGCAGCTCAGTCCCCCTTGACCGTGGACGTGCAACTCGCCGAACCGTTCACCGCGCGCAGTTTGGTGTTGCACCCGGCCCACACGGCGTTTGTCGTGCAATGCGAACTCCAGGCTAAGGACGCGGATGGCCAGTTTAAATCCGTCCGCAAGTTCACCCTCGACCGCCACAACGTCGGCGCGGCCGTCGGTTTCCTGCCGTACGGTCCAGTGGCGGTGGCGTTCCCCCCGGTCACTGCGCGCGAGTTCCGGTTCGTGTTCACCGGCCGGCGCAACGCGGGTGGCTTGGCCGAAATCGAATTGTCCGGTGCGGCGCGGCTGGAGAAATATGTCGAAAAGCAATTGGGCAAGATGTTTCAAGATCCGCAGCCACTATGGGACGCCTATTTGTGGCCGTCGCAACCGGAGATCGATTCGCCGCAATTGGCCGTGTCCGCCACACGCGTCCTCAATCTCAGCCGGCAACTCGCCGCCGACGGCACGCTGCGTTGGGACGCACCGGCCGGTGACTGGGTGGTGTTGCGCCTGGGCATGACGCCCACCGGCACGCAGAACGGTCCCGCCTCACCCGAAGCGACCGGCTTGGAAATTGACAAGATGAACCGCCAGGCCATCGAGTATCACTTCAACGCCTACATTGGCCAGTTGCTCGAGCGAATGCCCGCCGCGGATCGAAGGGCCTTCCGGCACGTCGTCGCGGACAGTTACGAAATGGGATCGCAAAACTGGACTGATGGTTTCGGCGAATTGTTCCGGAAGACTTATGGCTACGATCCCCTGCCCTGGCTGCCGGTCCTGACGGGCCGCATCGTGGGCAGTGCCGAACAATCCGACCGCTTCCTCTGGGACCTGCGCCGGCTGGTAGCTGATCGCATTTCGTATGACTACGTGGGCGGTTTGCGCGAACTGAGCGAGCAACACGGCTTACAGTTGTGGCTGGAGAATTACGGTCATTGGGGCTTCCCCGGTGAGTTCCTTCAATACGGCGGCCAGTCGGATCGCGTGAGCGGCGAGTTCTGGGCTACGGGCGATCTTGGCAGTATCGAACTGCGCGCCGCCTCGTCCGCCGCGCACATTTACGGCATGCCCACGGTGTCCGCTGAAGCCTTCACCTCCGGTGGGCCGCATTGGGTCATGACACCGTGGTGGCAAAAGCAACGCGGCGACTGGTCCCTCACGGAAGGCATCAACCATTATGTCCTGCACGTTTTTATTCACCAACCGGACGAACGCCGGCCCGGCGTGAACGCCTGGTTCGGCACTGAGTTCAACCGTCACAACACCTGGTTCCACCAGATGGGCGCCTGGATTGATTACGTGCGGCGCGCCGACTTCCTGCTCCAACAGGGCAAACACGTCGCCGACGTGGCCTACTTCATTGGGGAAGACACGCCCAAAATGACCGGCACCCGCCAGCCTCCCTTACCCGCTGGTCGCGACTTCGATTACATCAACGCGGAAGTCATTGAAAACCGCCTGGCCGTCAAAGACGGTCAATTCGTGCTGCCCGATGGAATGGCTTATCGCGTCCTGGTCCTGCCCAAACTCGATACCATGCGACCGGAGTTGTTGAAGAAAATCCGCGACCTCGTGGCTGCCGGCGGAACCATCCTCGGCCCGCGCCCCACGCGCTCGCCCAGCCTGCAAAACTATCCCGCGTGCGATGACGCGGTGAAGCGACTCGCCGCCGAGGTCTGGGGCCAATGTGACGGATCGAACGTCCAGCAAGTTCGTTTCGGTCAGGGCCGCGTGTTCTGCGGGGTGGACCTCAGCACCGTGTTCAACGAACTGAAGCTCCCGCCGGATGTACAAGGGATTGATCCGAAGAAAGTTCTTTGGACGCACCGGGCCACGGCCGACGCCGACATTTATTTCCTCTCCAGCCAAAGTGAACAACCGGTAACCATCGCCCCCGTGTTTCGCGTGAAGGGAAAAGCGCCGGAACTGTGGGAGCCGGACAGCGGGCGCGTTCGTCAGTTGGTGGCATTCGAGCCTGTGAATGGCGGAGTGCGCGTGCCGCTCGCCATGGACGCGCGCGGCTCGGTGTTCGTGGCCTTCCGCGAAGCCGTCAGCCAAGCGCCCGTCGTGACGCAAGTAACGCGCAACGGCAAAGTGATCCTGACCACCGCCGCGCCAGCCGTCGAAGCCTCGGCGACTGGATCCCAAATGGCCGCCGGCACGTTCACGATGGCCGGGTGGCTGGAGCCGGCCATCGACATCGCATTCCCCAAGGAAGCGGACAGCGGGGTGTTTCTTCACCTGGCGCGCAATGACGCCATTTTTCCGCCGCACGGCGACTCGCTGTTTCCAGAAGGCGGACACGCCGGAGCCGGGATTTCCGCCGGGCGGAATGGCGATCGTCGTTTACGAACACTCCGGCAACTACTTCGCCCCGCTGCTGGTGTTCGCCGCGTCGTTGACCAACTGGACCCACGTCGCCGTGGTGTACCAAAACGGGCAACCGAGCCTTTATCTCAACGGCAAAATGGCGCACCAGGGATTGCCGAGCCAATACCAGGTCCATTCCGGCGTGGCGGCGGCGCAAGCCAGTCCCAGTGGCCCCTTCCAAGGGGAGAAAGGCGAGTTCCAGGAGTTCGACCGCGCGCTTACGGCGGACGCCATCGCCAAACTGGCCAAGACACCGCCAGCGTCTGCGACAGATTCGCCGCTGCCGATCATCGAATTAACCCGCCGCGACAGTGGCGAGCTTGAGGCGATGGTATCAGCCACCGGATCCTATCGGCTGCGCACGGCGGACGGGCAAACGCATTCGTTCGAAGTGCCGGAACTGCCGGCACCGTTGGAAATCACCGGTCCGTGGCAGGTCCATTTCCCGGCGGATATGGACGTGCCGGAGCAGACGACCATTGCGCAACTGATGTCGTGGACCGACCACCCCAACGAAACCATCAAGTATTTCTCCGGCACCGCCACCTACATGCGCACCTTCGACTTGCCCGCCGACCGTTTGGGCGCAGGCCAAATTGTTCTCCTGGACCTCGGCAGAGTCGAAGCGATGGCGGAAGTGCGCTTGAACGGCAAGCACCTTGGCACCTTCTGGAAGCCGCCGTTTGTGGTGGACATCGCCGGTGCCGTGCGACCGGGAGCCAATGCACTGGAGGTCAAGGTATCCAACGTCTGGCTGAATCGCCTCATCGGCGACCAGAAATACCCGAACGGATTCCCCGGTGAAGACCACCTCCAATTCAAGCCCCACCTCGCCGCCGACGTTGGCATCCGCGCGGACAACCGGCCAGTTCCCTCCGGCCTCATCGGCCCGGTCAGAATCCTGACCACGCTGGAAATCCAAGTGCCTTGAACTGGCAGCGAAACTGAATTCGGCAGTTGGCGTGGCTGCGGTCGTGAGAACGCGGCCGACTGCCGCCGTGAAACGCCGGTTCCGAGCGAAGGCAACTCGGTCGCTTTCCGGTGAGCACGGTTTTCCGAAATAGAATGAGCCTCCTCACGTCGGCTGCTACAGATCGGATGGCGTTTTAAAACAGGCTCTAAGAGCGATGCAATAGCCGTTAAGGATCGGCATTATTAGTTGGTGAAGGTTCGAGAATGTTTCGCATAGGGCCGATCGGGAGAACGTTGCCAAGCCCCCATCGGCCTCAGCGGAGGTAGGCCCGCAAGAGCGGCCTGAGCTGATGAACGCCACGCGGGTGGGGACGACCGATGTAAAACGAGATATATGGATCAGGATTTTAGCACGGGGACGAAACCGTTCACTTGAAAATGGTGATCCGTAGGGTGAAGTCCTCCCCGTTACGCGACTTCCACACAACGACAAAACTGACACCATCGGCAAAGGACCATTCCTCGCCGGCATGACGATAAAACAAGCCGGCGGCAGCGTGGAAGCGCTCCGGGCCGATCCATTCCAAGCGCAGGCTCTCGCTGCGCTCGATGGTATCGAGGAAATCGGTGGCGGCCGCGTGACTGTGTCGCACCAGCAATAATCCGTTGACGGGTGGTTCCTGAAGCGACCCGCTGGCTCAGGCAGGCGGCGATCACTTTGACACGACGCTGGGACGCATCGTGCCGGCACAAAACGTGCAAATTCTTCTTGCGGCTTTCCACCGAACACGCCCGCTGAGCGGCCACAAAGCCCAAGGGAAAAAAGGAAGTGACAATTACTCATACGGTCGCTATCCATTCGAAACCATGAGATGCATTTGCCAAAGCAGGGTGACTGTCGGGGAATTCGCCGAGCGCAAGGACGAGCAAGGCAATCCCAACGGAAAGGAGGACGATGACTGGCGATCCGACCCCGCCCGTGCTCCCCTCATCAGCCATCGGCCATTCACCGAAGGCGCGCCTCCACGAACTGTTTTGGAACGTGGCGAGTTGATCCCCTGTTGAAATCATGTCCGCGGCCCAACGCAAGCGAATCAAAAACCGCCGTGGCGAACGCTGGACGCCGGCCGAACTGAAACAACTCGGCAAAGTGCCCGACTCCGTCCTCGCCCGCCGCACGGGGCGCACCATCAAGGAAGTCGTGGCGGAGCGCGCACGCAAGCGCATCGCTTTGCCCACGCCGTCGCGCCGCTGGACGGCGCGCGAAATCCGGCTTCTGGGCCGCTTCAACGACGCCGAGGTTTCCCGGCGTCTGCGTCGGAGTTATGATGGAGTGCGCCGTCAGCGCCTCAATCTCCACATCCCATCCCTCCGCCCCTTGCGCTCAAAGCGGTGGACGCGACGGGAAGAGAAACTGCTCGGGTACCGCTCCCGATCGGGAACTGGCCGGGCGCCTCCAGCGCAGCGCCTCCTCAGTGCAGGCCCACCGCATCGCCCTCGGCCTCGGGAAATATCATCTGGAATCGCATCCTTGGACCGATGATGAAGAGAAGTTACTCGGAACGGCGCCTGATGCGGTAATCGCGGCTCGTCTCAGCCGCAAGCCGCCGGCGGTTTCTGCTCACCGTCGCCTGCTCGGAATTCCGGCCCTGCCGTTCCGGCCACCCAACGCCTGGACCCCTCAGGAAGAACGCTTGCTGGGGACGCGCAAAGACATCGAAGTCGCTCGTCAGTTGGGACGTCCCTTGGGCGGCGTCCGAGCCCGACGGCGCGCCCTCGGCCTCCCAAGCCCGGTTTTCCATGTCCCCATTCGCCGCTGGACCCCGGAGGAAGACGCGCTCCTCGGCCAAATGCGCGATGAACAAGTCGCGGCCCGCACCGGGCATCCGTTGTCCGGCGTGAAGCAACGGCGCCTCGCCAAGCAGATTCCACTGGCCGTGCGCCAAAAACGCCCGTGGACCCCGGCCGAAGACAAGCTGTTGGGCACTGCGCCCGACCGCGAGATCGCGGCGCGCCTGAACCGGCCTGTCAAAAGCGTGCAAACCCGCCGCCAGCAAAAACGCCTCGCGCCCTTTGGCGCTCCCCGCCCATGGACTGACGAGGAAGAAGCTATGCTCGGCACGATGGACGACCGGCGCTTCGCCCGGAAATTCGGCCGCGCGCTCTCGGCGGTAAAAAAGCGGCGGATCAAACTGGGCAAGCCTGTTTTCCAATCCTCGCATCACTCGTGGACGGCGGAAGACGACAAACTCCTCGGCGTCCGGCCCGATGAAGAAGTTGCCACGCTGCTCCACACCACCGTCAAGGGCGTGGTGCATCGCCGCCGGAAATTCAACGTGCCTCCCTGCGCCAAACAACTCCGTCAGGCACGGCTCGGACAAAGCCGATCCGGGCGCCATCGCCCCGCCGGCGGCCACGGCGGCCTCTACACCGCGGACGAGGAAAACCTGCTCGGCACCCTGCCGGACGAAGAACTGGCCCGCCGATGGGGGCGCACCACCGCTGCGGTCCAGTCCCGCCGCATCCAACTGGGCATTCCCAAGTGCGATCCCCAACTCCACCAATGGACCGCCGCCGAAGACGCCCTGCTCGGCACCCTGCCCGATCCGCAACTGGCCGCCCGCCTGGGCTTGACCATTAGTGCTGTGGCTCACCGCCGTCGCCGGCTGGGCATTCCGGTGCAATTCGCCCACCGGCGGCCGTGGACGCCGGAAGAGGACGCGCTGTTGGGCACAGCCAGCGACACGGCCATTGCCGCGCGGTTGGGCCGTAAAGTCGAAGTCGTTTGCGTTCGCCGCCAAAAGCTGGGCATTCCCAACCATTATTGGCTGCACCGCACCGGCGGCCGGCAGCGCAACCTGCGTTCGGAGACCAAGCCAACTGTTTGACGGACCTGCGTGTTTACTTCAATCCTCAACCTCAACATTTAGAAACCATGAATCGCATCTATCAAGGCCGGATAACGAACGTTCAACAACTTGAACCTGGGACTTCTGGTAAGAGCCAGGCGACTTGAACACCATCTGCGTTGACCGCCTTCTTGGCTAACGCCTGCCGCACCTGGAAGAAAGCTGGATAAAGCCAGCAAAACGGCATCCTCCACTCAAGAAGCCAAGCGGCAACAAACGTCAGGCAGTTCCATCAATGGCCGGAATCGGAAGCTTTGCATCACGGCGGCCTCGCTTGACCTCGCGGGTGGGGACAACACGTTTGATGTCTTCGGCCTGCCGGCCAAGGGCGGACCATCCCCACGCGGGTGGGGACAACGCTGCTGTTGCCACGTTCTGCTGCGCAATTGCATGCGGACCATCCCCACGCGGGTGGGGACAACGATCACGGCTCAGGAGCGGACAATTGCCGCAGCGGACCATCCCCACGCGGGTGGGGACAACGTCGTCGTGATGTCGTCGGCGATGCCGTATCCGGACCATCCCCACGCGGGTGGGGACAACAATTCGAGGCTCGTCGCGATCAGCGCGATCACCGGACCATCCCCACGCGGGTGGGGACAACGCACGCGTCGCGCCAGAGCCGTCGCCAGTATCCCGGACCATCCCCACGCGGGTGGGGACAACCCAGCATGTGCACGCCTTGATGGCGCAGAGTTCGGACCATCCCCACGCGGGTGGGGACAACTCGGTGACCTGGCAGAGCAGACTCATCGGCCGCGGACCATCCCCACGCGGGTGGGGACAACCGAATTATTCGCCGTGCAAGTAACGCGCCCAGACGGACCATCCCCACGCGGGTGGGGACAACGACACGCCTGAGCTTCCACGAGCCGTAGTCACCGGACCATCCCCACGCGGGTGGGGACAACTCGCCGATGGCCAACGCAGGTACACAGCCATCGGCATGACTCGGACCATCCCCACGCGGGTGGGGACAACGAGCTCAGATCGCGAATCCATGGTCACGATGGCGCGGACCATCCCCACGCGGGTGGGGACAACCGCAGCTCAGGCTAGAAGCTCATGTCGTGCACGGACCATCCCCACGCGGGTGGGGACAACCCAGCGATTCGCCACGAATCCCGTCACGCGTGACGGACCATCCCCACGCGGGTGGGGACAACGCCACCAGCGCCGGCCACGGTGTTGCCCTGTAGCGGACCATCCCCACGCGGGTGGGGACAACGCCACGATGCCAAAGGGCATTACGATGTTCCACGGACCATCCCCACGCGGGTGGGGACAACGCAGCCTGGACGCGCGGGCAGCCGTCATGCCGACGGACCATCCCCACGCGGGTGGGGACAACATCCCAGTGCCGGCTCAGTCTGGCCAGGGAAGTGCGGACCATCCCCACGCGGGTGGGGACAACTCTGATCGACGTATCGCAGGAAGTTGGCGTACGCGGACCATCCCCACGCGGGTGGGGACAACGCGGCGAATCTGTCAGCACCAACTGGATTCGGACCATCCCCACGCGGGTGGGGACAACATCAGCATGGTTGTCGCAGGGCATTCGAAGCCGGACCATCCCCACGCGGGTGGGGACAACTATCGTTGATTGAAGCTTTACAAACGATTGCTGCGGACCATCCCCACGCGGGTGGGGACAACTTAGCCACTCGACGCAGCAACGCCTGCGCAACGACGGACCATCCCCACGCGGGTGGGGACAACCGTCCGCAGTCTGGCGCACGCTGATTGCCAGCGCGGACCATCCCCACGCGGGTGGGGACAACTGATGCGCATGCGTCTTGAACTGCCAGACAACGGACCATCCCCACGCGGGTGGGGACAACCGAGCTGGACGTTCGCATGACTCAGCATGTCGTCGGACCATCCCCACGCGGGTGGGGACAACGCGCCAGTAGGTTCCCGTTGACGCTCTGATACGCGGACCATCCCCACGCGGGTGGGGACAACCGATCCTGCATCCGTGGTTCGCCAGTACCGTGCAACGCGGACCATCCCCACGCGGGTGGGGACAACTGATGCACATGATTCACATGCGCAGGCAACAACGGACCATCCCCACGCGGGTGGGGACAACGCCGACTGCATCGTCAGCAACATGATGCAGGGCGGACCATCCCCACGCGGGTGGGGACAACCAGCTCGATCTCGTCAGCGTTCAGACGCATCTACGGACCATCCCCACGCGGGTGGGGACAACGATGGCATCGCTGACGCTAGAGCCATGCCAGCGGACCATCCCCACGCGGGTGGGGACAACTGCCATCGAATCGCTCAGTGACGTCGCGCAATCGCGGACCATCCCCACGCGGGTGGGGACAACGTCAGACAGCTGCGCACTCGGCACAGATCACGGACCATCCCCACGCGGGTGGGGACAACCGATCGAGCGCGCGCTCATGCTCAGCTAAGCGGACCATCCCCACGCGGGTGGGGACAACGCCGACGCCAGCGCCTCAGGTCGTACAAGCTCGGACCATCCCCACGCGGGTGGGGACAACAGTGGATTATCAACCAGTTAGAGATGGGATTTCGCGGTTCATGGGGTAAATCAGAAGGGGCAGTTTTCGGGTTCGATCCATTTTTCGGCCACCAACCACAGACCGGAAAGCTCGGTGTCCCGTCGATGGGTTTCGCCGTAGGTTTCGATTTTGAAGCCCTGGCAATTGTTGTCACTGGAGACGATGAGCATGCCCAAACCTTCGGCATTGCGCTTGATGTAGGCGAGCGTTTTGTCCCGCGTACGCCGGTTCAGGGTACCGACAAACACATTGGGACGTGGCTCAATAAACCAACGCTTGAGCATGCCGCGAATGGCATCCGGGGTATCATTGGCAACGATGACGGTCACGGGTTGGTTGGGGGTTGAGCGCTGAGCATTGCGGGTTCACGGTTCACGGTTTGGCCTCGGGGGCGAACAGGGCCTCGAGGTCTTTGGGCAGGCGGGCCAGGAGTTTTTCCTCTTCCACCCGCTGCTTGAGCAGTTTGCGGGTCAATTCACCGTCGTCATCCGGTTTTTGCCGAATGGCCTGGAACGCGGCGGGGATGCTGGTCAGGTGCTTGTAGAGGTCGGCCACGTCGTAAATGAACGGCAGCGTGCCCGCGTCGTGAACAAACCCGAGACTGGGCAGGTAGCCCAACGAACAGACCACCGCCGCGCAGAGCGCATAGAGACTGGCATTGGCGGCCGACAGGGCTTTGTTGATGCCGTCGGCAATGTCCCAATTGCTCTTGTTGTAATTGCGGCCTTTCCAGGTGACGCCGTGCTTGAGGCCCATTTCGGCGTAAAGCGTCCGCACGCGCAAGCCTTCCATGCCGCGCAATTCCTTGATCGACCGGCTGGCCACGTCCACGTCCGGAAAACGCATCCGGAACATGCGCCGGGCCACCTCCGTGCGCCGCTTCTTGTCGGCCCACACACTGGCGTGATATCGGGGCATGTCGTTGTCGTGATTGGGCGCCAGCCCGAAGGCGTAGAACCGCATCACTTCCTCGCCGGTCCAGCAGACGGGCGTGTTGGAGTCGGCGCACGCTTTCATGGCGGCGTGGGTGACGGTAGTGCCGGGTCCCAGCAGGAGCGCGGACACCGTAGCCACCGGCAACCGGCAGAGCAACCCGTCGGCGCCAATCCATTTCACGCTGGAATCGTCCACCTCGATCCGGCCATGTTCGAGGTAAATCGGGGTCCAACGGTCGCGGGCCATGGCGAGCGTTTCGAGGGGTGGGCGTTCGAAGATGGGCATGGGAGGAAGAAAGGATGAATTATGAATTATGAGGGATGAAGTGCATGAGAACGTCAATGGCCGCCATACAGGATTGAATCGATGTCTCGAGGGCGAGTTTTACTTTTGGGGCTGGGGGTGGCGCGTTGGGCAATGGTGAAGAATGGATCGGCGGCGAGATCGCCCGAAGCGTTGCTGACCAGAGGTCCCAACTGCGCCGCCGGGTGCCCGCGGTACGAAAGGACAAAACACTCTCCGTCCGCAACGTGCCGAAGGATGCCTTTGGTGTTCTTCCGAATCTCGAGCAGGTTGATGGTCTTCATACGGAGGAATCGTCATCATAGACTACCGATTGCCGCCAGATTCCGTAGCGCAGGGTTGAAATTTGCCAGGTGCTACTCCATTCCAGGCAGGCTTGGGAGTTACGGACGGCTTGCCGAATGCAATTGGGCGATAAAGCAGATTGAAAATCTGCGCTACAGAAAAGTGTAGCGCCCGCCGCGTTTACGTCGCGCGAACTCACCGGCGAGGATACCTGCGCTGCGAACTCGCTGACGAAGTCCACCCTGTAGAATTGGATCATTTCGAGTTCAGCCTGATTGGGGGCGTTTGAGTTGAATGCGGCGCGGAGCGAACTCTCGTCCTACGGTGCCGCTGGAACGGCCATTGCCGAAACTCACTGGTTGGTCGTTGAACGTGGCTTGGACATCATCCAGTTGCTCGACTTCCACTTCCCGTTCGAATTGCGTCAAGGGGAGGACTGGCAGGCCCGCCTGCTTCAAGAGTTGCTCAAACACTGCGTTCATGCTGTCGCCCAGCACCGGGGCAATGGGGGAGGCCGGCAGGCAGCATTTACGTCCCAGCCAAATTCCCCAAATGGGATTGTGTAAGCCGGCGGCGATGGTTTCCAATGCGGGCTGGTTACCCTCCAGCAAAACACCGAAGCGAGCGTCCATCAGATATTCCCGCTCGGTCACCACGGCGTTTTCCTTCGGACCACCACTGGCCTTGCGGGGAATGAACTGGGCATGGGTCGTCTTGTCGTAACCGCCGCCAACAGTGTGGTAGTCCCTCAAACGTCGGCTGAGTCGCGGAACGTAAGCGGCTTCCGAACGCCGCGCACGGCTTCGCGGCAGCGAAACGCTGGTCAGCCGCAACGCCGCGATGGCGGCCAAGGTTTCCCGTTCGCGGGCCGAGCCTTTGGGCACTCCCAATGCCGCCGCCAGCAGACCGGCAATGCCGCTTTTGCTGGGATGATGATTGGTGCCACGCCGTTGGAAGCGTGAGGCGGTGCCCCACGATTGCAATGGGCCATCAAGCAGGAAGCCGAGGCAGCCGTTAGCAGGATGTTCAGAGGACATGGTTCACCAGTTCCTGGGTAAAGGTGTTGAGGTCGCTTTCGGGGATTTCCAGTTCCTTGACGGGCGCGAGGCTCCAGGTCTGCTTGAGCTGCGCATGGTGTTTCTTGACTCGGTCGATAGCTGCTTTTTCCCAGCCGCTGCGCGACCAGACCGGTTCTTCGAAGGCATTGATCAATTGCACCGGTTGGCCCTGATCTTTGTACAAGCCCAACACGTAACTGGGGAAGGTGTGGGCGTTCATCGAGTTCTTGCGAGCACCCGGCACGGCCATCAGCGTGGCCCGGATGAAGGCGTCCACGACTTTTTGCCGCTGTTCCTGAGTCAAACCGCCCAGGTGCTCGTCGTCGGCCAGCAAGCCGAGATTGAGCGCGGTATAACGATAGTAAAGGGCAGACGTGAATTCCAGGGTGCCAATCATGCCGGCGCCGGCGTCTTCCGCGTCGCCCTTGCGATCATCCACGGCCGAAAAGAAATCGATGTCGTTCTCAGCTTGGTGAACGGACAGGGCGTGACTGAACATGGCGGCGCCTTCGACGTTCAGCGTGGCGTCATTGGCGACCATGCGACCGAACAGGGCGATGTCAGCGGCATCCAATCGCGAGGCTTTGCGGCAAGCCTTTTTGGGGTCTTCGCCGCCGGCGACTGCGGTCGCGATTTGATCGATTTCGCCCGGTGACAAATAGACGGCGGTCGTGACTTGCTCGGGATTTTTGCTATCGGGCTTGGAAAACTTCTCCAAGATTTCCGTGGCCTTGGCGGTTGCGACTTTTTCGTCCAAGCCTTTAGCTTTGAGTGCGGTGGTGAACGGCTCGAGCAGAATACGGCTGCGAATGCCGGCAAACAAAGGATCGGGCTCCAGTTCGCGGGCCAGCAGCCGCACGGCGCGCTTCAAACACTGGCTGGACAGACGGGCCCGATTGACGCCGCCGAACACGGCGCTTTTGGGCGCGCCAACGTCGTCACGGTTCAAGCAGGAGACGGGGAAGGATTGGAGAATATGGAGTTCGATGAGTTTCATGCGATTGGTTGGTGGTTATTAGTTAGGTGTTGAGAGTTGAAACATGCGAGGGGGAGCGATAGCTTTTGCCCATGAGCACGGTAAAAGAAATCGAAGCTGCCATTGAAAAACTGCCCCGCCAAGAATTGTGGCAGTTGAAGGCGCATTTGGACTGCCGCTGCGAAGCGGAATGGGACGCGCAAATTGAAGAGGATGCACGGCCGGACGGTCCGTTGGACAATCTAGCACAGGAAGCCATCGCTGAATTCAAGGCGGGCCGCTGCACTCCGTTGCCGTGAGGCACGCCACCACACCGGATTTCTGGAGGCACTATCGGTTGCTGCCGTCTAACATTCGGCGGTTGGCGCGCAAGAACTACCGGCTGCTGCGGGAGAATCCCCAGCATCCGAGCCTGCACTTCAAGCCGGTAGGGCCGCATACCTGGTCGGCTCGTGTCGGAATTAAATATCGGGCGTTGGCGGCCCAGTCCGGGGCGAACTTCATCTGGTTTTGGATTGGGTACTCATGACGAATACGAGCGCTTAATCGGCGGCTGAAAGCGGCGCCAACGCCAGCAGGCCGAAGCCGAACGACTTGGCGGAACCGATGCCGTGGGAAAACGCTTCGAGGAACTTGGCGCGGTCGGACACGGTCAACACGCCTTTGAATTCCATGCCCTGCAACACGCCGTGCATGGCTTTGGCCGCCGAACCGTTTCCCGGCTTGAAGAAGCGTTCCTTACGCGCCGGATGAATGCGCAGCTTGGCGGTGTCCACTTGGAAGCCCCCAGCGTCAGCTTTCCGCGCCAGCCAGGCTTCGAGGGCTTCACGCTGCGTCAGCGGCACGCGGACGCCATTCTTTTTGCGCGTGCCATCCGGAAGATCCACACGCAATTTGCGGGTCGGGTTCGCCCGCAACTGGAAGGCGTATTGGCGGTGATCAAAGAAATCCTCCGGGATCGACTTGGTTTCCCAGGTATCGGTCGGACACCAATCCGGTCGGGCCGGTGCGTCAGAGGACAACAGCAACAGTTGAAAGCCCCGGTCTTGCACATCCAGGCGCGTGAGAAAATCGCGAGGCGCATCGTCACGTCCAGGAAATGCTTCCCACACGGCTTGGTGCCAGCGGTAGGCGTCGCGCAGACCGCGTTTGAAGGCCAGTTCGTAATCGACAAAAGCGCGGGAGAGAAACTGCGTCATGGCGCGACCTCCATTTCCGCAGTGGGCGTTGGCTCGCTCTCGGGCAGTGCGGGCGCGCTCCAATACTCTCTCGCCCATTCCACCAGAACCCGTTTTGGATTCGACGCAAACGCGCTCAGGTCATCGAACAACCGGGCATAGTCAATGGCTTTGCCCGAAGCCTTGGCCATTTTGGCGAGGTGCATGATTTGGTTGCACAAGTCGGGCTGCGTTTCACAGGCGAGCAGACGCCGGAACCGGCGTTCAAACGCCTCTTCACGTCCTTGCGCCAGATGCCGGCAGGTAACGCCGAAGTTGCCGATTGGCTGATGCTCGGGATGCAGCGCGTATAGCGCGCCGACCGTTTGGTACACCAACCGAAGCTTGGGCTCGAAGGCAAGCGAGCCGGCCAACGCGCCCAAAGCCGGCCAGGCTTGTGATTCGGTGGTGGGACTCAGCGCCCGGCGCAGTTCCGCCAGGCGGCCGCGATCTTTTTTCTCGGTCAGCTTAAGCAGCCGTTCGACGAACGACTGGGCCAATGGTGATGGTTCGGATGTTTTTTTCATGTAGATTCCTTGGGGGGTTTTGGCGGACGAAGTTTGCGCAGTCCGACGGCAAAAGCTTGAATCTGGCGGGGTGTTTCCCGGGCACACGCATATTGATAGGCTTCATGAGCAGCCCGGCGAACCGAACGTGTCCAATCGACATCGGCTTGCCAAAAGTCTTTACCCTCCAGCAGTGCGACATTCTGGATCACTGCCATGAGCTCGGGCCAGTGCTGGTCCAACGCGTTCCAGTAATGGCGTTCGGCCCGAGCTCGATCCGGCGGAGCTTTCAACACGGCGGCACAGTCGCTGACCGCTTTGCCCAAGCGGTCACGCCAGGCATTGGCCAATTCGACGCCCCGTTCGTAAATGGGCTGCCGGTCTTCTAAAAGCAGTTCGCGCGGCACGTCGTAAACCGCTTCCACCGTGTCTTCGTATTTACCTTTGCCGTCGGTCACGAGCGCGCCGAGCCAGATCCGTTGGAAGGGCGCGGGGTCAGGTCGCTGGAGAGGCAGCGGCCGGTTGCCTTTCAAATGCTGCCGCGCTTCCACGACATGCTGCAAGTCCCGCCAGGGTTGCTTGTTCAAGTCCGCGCGCAGGAGGTAGCGTTCCTCTTTGTCCTTTTTGGAAATGGTGAGCACCGTTGCTGCCGCTTCGCGGTATTCCTCGAACATTGGATGCGAAATGCCAGGCTTGGCCATTTCAAAGAAGAGCCCGTTCTCGTTCAGCCAAATCTGTCGGGTGACCGGGACCAATCGTCCAAGGAAACTCAACGTGACATTGTGGACGAAGTCTTTGTCATCGAAATCGATGGGAGCTTCCCACACGGGACGGCCAAATCCCTGCGGAAAAACTCGGCCAGCGGTTTCACGGTCCACCCCGTTGGCGAGGATGCTGTGCAGCAGGCTGTCACCCACGAGCCACGTTTGGAGAAAATGGCGGTCAAGGCACGGTGACTTGCCAGTGTAACCTGCGCCAATGCTGGCGGACATGTTTTGAAAACTCAGCAACGCCAGCGCAAACTCGGCAGGTTCCAAATGCCGCGCCCCGCCGCCTTCGTGGTCAAACAGGGTAGGATTGTTCCCGCTGGCGCGATGGAACAGCATTTTGCTGGCTTCGAACTCGGACATGGCAGTGGCGCGGCACTGCAAGAACCGCGGCCCCGAGCCGAACAGTTCGAAAGCCGAGCGCCATTTCTCAAGATATGCCGCCGCCGCTTGCGGCAATTTATCCGCAGCTTCGTCCCAGCCCCATTCATCGGCGGGGCCGTCCAAGGCTCGCTTGTGCCACGCAGACGAGCAGACGCATCAAGGCTATGCGTTCGTGCGGACGCACGGCCAGGTCGGCAATCCGGTCGCCCTCGCGAAACACGTCAGCGAGACTGATCAGACGGTTGGTTCCGTCGCGATAGGTGACTGGGATCCAAAGATCAAAACCAAGATTCATCGTCTTCTTCTTTCCATGCAGGTTCAGTTGGTTTGGCCACCCGAGCGATTTTCACTCCGGTGCTGGTTTGGTATTCGAGCGCAAAAGCCGGATCGCTGGCGGGAATGGAGATGGCGCCGTCGTCAGGGTCGAGCACCCCAAAGACTGCCGTGCCTTTGAAATGCAGGCGAAGCCAGTCAGGTTGCGCCTCGGTCCCTAAAGCCGAACGGATGGCGTAGAGCGGTAGCCGCACCGAATTACGGTGAATGGCCGCTGCCACCGGGAATCGCCATTCAAATGAACTGGCGGCAAGCGATTCACCATTAAGGAAACGAAGGGCAACGTCGCCGTGGTTGGTGGGTTCCGGCGCCGCCGTCAGCAGCAGCAGGTTGCCGCTGGGAAAATCGTCCCACCGCGTTTGCACGCCTTCCTCGTCGCGAAGTTGAATGTTTTCGAAGATGTTGGTTCGGCTTACCGCCTTGTTTCGCATGGCAGCAATTTGTTTGGCCAATTCGCGGCGAAATGAAATCCAGCCGGGTGGTTCATCGTTTTCATTTTGCTCCGCATACGTCGCCTCCAATAGCGCGCGTATGTCATTCGGCAGCTTTACCGCTTGCCGGTGCTGCCACACCTCGAGCGAACGCAGCAGCACATAAGGCGCATAAACGCGCGCCGACTTGCCCAAGGCTGCTTTGATGGTTTTGGCTTCAGCCGTGACCGGAAACTCTGGGCGCAGAATCCACACTTCCGGATGGCTGCGAGGACGTTGTTCCCGCGGATGCCGCCACAGTCTGCCCAGGCGTTGCAGCAGCATGTCCGTCGGCGCGAGGTCGGTAATCAACAAGTCGGCATCAATGTCCACGCTTTGTTCCACGACCTGCGTGGCCACGAGAACGCAGCCGCGCGGGCGAGCGGCATTACCCTTTCTCAGCGCTGCCATCCATTTCGTTTCCTGCTGCTCGCGTTGGAACTGAGGGAAACGGCTGTGCAACAATCCGATTTCCGGGCCACCTTCGCGCCGGGTTCCGTTCAATTGCTCGTAAAGCGTCTGCGCTTCGGCGACAGTATTCTTGATTAACAGCACACAAGCCCCGGCCTCGGCGGCGGCGCAGATGGGTTCCAGCAGTTCCGCATTCTCTTGCGGACGGCAAGAAACCTGAACGGTGCGATGTGAGTCTCTGGAGGTTTCCGCAGAATGTGATTCAACTTCTCCTCGTTCGTTCACCAGGCTGACCAACGGGTAGGCATCCGTTGGCGACACGGATTTGGCACCGGCGAGCGCCAGCAGTTCCGTTCGTCGTTGAGCCGTGAGCGTGGCGGATAATATGATGACTGTGCATCGCAAGGCCAGCAGCCGCTCAATCAGCCTATCCATGACCGAACCGGTGTAAGCATCGTAGGAATGAACCTCGTCGAGAATGACGACCTTGCCCGCCAAGCCAAACAATCGAACGGCCAGATATTTGGCTGCCACGGCTCCCAGCAGCGCCTGGTCAATGGTCCCGACTCCGTAGCGGGCCAGCAGTGCCTGTCGCGAAGACGCAAACCAGGAACGGCCTTGCTCAGCATGCTCATTGGCCTCGGCATCCGCTGCGGCCGGCAACAGCCGAATTTGCAAGTCTTGCTGGAGCCAGGAATTGGCGTGCGCCAGGGGATGGTCGGTTTCCTCGGCCAGCGCGTTGCGAAGGAAAGCCTCCACGCGCTCGTGGATGCGATTGCTCGTCAATTGCGTCGGCAGCGCGAAATACACGCCATGGTTTTGGCCGTTCGCAATCAACCGATAGGCAGCGGCCAAGGCGGCTTCCGTTTTTCCGCAACCCATCGGCGCTTCGATTATGTAAAGGCCGGGTTGTCGGATGGTCTCCAGGCACACCTGCTGGAGCGAATTGGCCTCAAACCGCGGAGAATCGCCATCCGCAAAGAGTTCTCCGAACTCCACTCCCAAACGCAATGCACCTTTGCCCCAGCGAATGGTCCGCAGCGCCGACTCGGCGAGCTTGGCGGATTTCTCCGGTGTGTAAGTCGTCCCGAGCGGGAAGAAGAATTCGTTGGATCCCAACCAATCGCTCACGGTGATCCACCCGGCTACCAGCAGCAATTGCTCGTCAGATTCGGGAGGCAACTCGGGCAACGATCCGAATAGGCCCGTCAACCAAGTGAACAACTTTTCTCGCTCTGGTTGGAGCCCGGTTGCTTCGATTTCCTTCCGGCCAACAGGGCCTTGCCCCAGAAACCGTCCGTGGTGACCGCCCACCGCCACGGCCCAATTTTGAATTTTGCCGCGAGGAAGCTTCCTGACGAAGAAGTTCTGGCTGACGGCGGCATGGTTGCTTTCCGAAAACTGCCAACCCGACGCAATCGCTTCCTCCGCCAGCCCATTTTCCACCAGCCAGTCCGGGCATTTGCGCAAGAACCCAACCGTGATTTTTCCTATGTCGTGGCCGGCGGCAAGAATGGAGCATCCCGGCGGCAGTATCCGCCTTACAGATTCTGGCAAGCAGGAGCGTATCGCCTCCCCCACGCACCCCACATTGAGACAGTGATCCTGCACGCTGAGGCCGGGCTTGCCGTCTGGCGTGGTTTTCGCCCAAAAATGAATTCCTTCCCAGTTCATTGCTCCTGGATGAAGGGAAGGTTATGCCGGAGACCGCTTCCGGTTCAATATAAAAACCGGCAACGGGATTAGCGCCAGTTGGCGTCGCGTTAACAAGCCAACAACCGGCCCTGGTTTCCAACCGGTGCTCAAGCCATTCGAATGCTCCAGACTGGTTGGCGAGGCGTCAACCACTGCGCCCGGGGCGGGCGCGCTCCCTACTGGATTGTTGCTTTGTCCTCGACGAAATCGGGAGCAAGCTCCGGCACCGTTCACGCATTCGTCTCTGCGATTGGCGGCGGCTGACAGCGGCGCTTGCGGATGCCGCCAGCATGGAGTGCGTGCGGGGCTCCGCCGCTTTCGAACCTCACGTGCGAGCCGAGACCAACCGCCGCGTCCGATAACCTTGTCCCGTCGCTCTGGATGCGAAAGCGCCGGCAAGCCGGACGCACTCCAAACGCTGGCGCGATCTTGGCAAGGCCCCGAACTTCGCGAAGCGCTTGGAGTGCGTGGGGCTTGCTCCCGCTTTCGTTGTTGGCGAGGCGTCCTAAGTTCTGGACGGATCCGGAGTCGGCCAACGCCCAGCGGGCTAAAAGTCCGCGCTACCCCAAACCGCGACGCATCCGAGCACGAAGCCTGGCGCAACGGAGCAGTGTTTCCGCCACCGATCTTCATCCACCCTTTCACTTCGTCATCCAGCATCCGGTATCGGGCATCCTTCGCCCCGTAACCTTATGCTTGAATTCGGACACCACCCGCGGATTAATCTCAATTCATGACCGCCGTGCATTGCCACCAATCGGAACTCATTCCGAATGCCTCAACCCAAGTGCAACCATGAAACATCTCGTTCTCTGCTTCGCCGGACTGTTCAGCCTGGGCTTGCTCGCGTTTCCTTTGTTGGCTGCGGACGAAATCCCGGCCCATCGCGCCAAGCAGATTTATGACGCCGCGCCGGCGAAAGCGCGCGTCGCTCCCCAACAAGCACGCCGGGTGCTCATCTGGATCACGCCGGTCCACCTGATGCCCAAAGACCCGCACAAGGGCTATTGCATTCCTTACGGCACCTGCGCGATGGAGACGTTGGGCAAGAAGACCGGCGCCTTCGAACCGGTGGTCAGCGACGACCTCGCCATGTTCCTGCCGGAAACCATCCGCCAGTTCGACGCGATGGTGATGAACAACAGCTCCGGCTCCTGGATCACGCCCACTGATGACGACCTGGCCAAAGAGAGCTTTCGCCAACAGGGCGCCGACCAGGCCGCAGTGGAACAAGTGCTGCGGAAGAGCCTGTTGGATTATGTGCGGAACGGCGGCGGCATTGTGGCCTACCACTATGCCATCGGGGCCAACCGGCAATGGCCTGAGTTTCACGAACTGCTGGGCGGCACGTTCATCGGGCATCCGTGGAATGAGGAAGTGGGCGTCACCGTCGAAGAACCGGACCATCCGCTGGTGGCCGCATTCGGGGGAAAAGATTTTCGGCTGGCCGACGAAATTTTCCATTTTGGCGATCCGTACAATCGCGCAAGGCAACGCGTGCTCCTGTCGCTTGATCCGGAGCGCACCAACATGGGCGTGAAATGGATCGATCGCACGGACAACGATTTCGCGTTGGCCTGGGTAAAGTCGTACGGCAAAGGCCGCGTTTTCTACACGTCGTTTGGCCATCGGACGGAACTCTATTGGAACCCGATGATTCTCCAGTTCTATCTCGACGCCATTCAATTTGCGACCGGCGACCTGCCCGCGCCCACGGCGCCGCGCCCGGGCCGTCCGATCAAGCGCGCACCGGGGCCGACGCCGCCGGAAATTCGGGCCGCGAAAATGAAGGCGAAAAACATCACCGAACCAACCACCGAGCAGCGGCAACTAATCGAAGCCGCCGCGCCCGCCACTGCGCCAGCGCGCCCGGCCAAGCCGCGAAGGGTTTTGGTGTGGGGCCACCGTTGGACGCACGAGCCCAATCCATTTGCCGAAGCCGCCTTGACCATCCTGGGCCAGAAAACCGGCGCCTTCGAAACCACGATCAGCGACGATCCCCGGCTGTTGCTGGGCGACCGGTTGCCGCGATTTGATGCGCTGGTGATGAACAACCTGCACGAACGCGATCCGTGGTTGCCGGAGAATTTCACCACGCTTCCGACCGAACAACAAACGGCGGCGACGCAGTTCGATGCAGCGGTAAAGCAGAGCATTCTGGACTACGCGCGCAGCGGCAAAGGCATTGTGGGCCTGCACGCCGCCATCGCCGCCTTGCCGGACTGGCCCGAATACGGCGAGATGATGGGTGCCTATTATGGTGGGCATCTGTTCGCGGAGGTGCCGATCAAACTCGATGATCCGGCGCATCCGGTGAATGCCGGTTTCCGCGGTCAACCGTGGCGCATCAAGGACGAGATTTACATTCCCCGCGCGCCGTATTCGCGCCAGAACCTGCGCGTCTTGCAGAGTCTGGATTTAAGTCGAATGGCTGATCCGGGCAAGCGCGCGGACCAAGATTATCCGGTATCTTGGGTTCGGCAATTCGGCCAGGGGCGGGTCTTTTACACCACGCTTGGGCACGCCACCGAAACCTACGCGAATCCGCTGTTCCTCGAGCACCTGTTGGCCGGAATCCAATTCGCCATCGGTGACTTGCCGGGCGAAACGGCACCGTTGTCCGCCGGCAACCCGGACGCCGAACCCGGCTTCGTCCGCATCTTCAATGGTAAAGATTTAGGCGGATGGGACGGCGACCGGGCGATATGGTCAGTTCGTAACGGAGCGATTACCGGTCAAACCACCGCCGAAGCGCGCGTCCGGGAAAACAACTTCCTCATTTGGCAGGGCGGGCAACCGGCGGACTTTGAGTTGCGTCTCAAATTCAAGCTGGTTGGCGGCAATTCCGGCATTTACTTCCACTCGGAGAAACGCGCGCCGGGCGCCCAAGGCGAAGCGCTGGTGGGGCCGCAGGCTGACTTCTCCGCCGACCACCGTTGGACCGGCGTGCTCATGGAATACACCAAGCGCGATATCCTCGCCGAACGCGGCCAGCGGGTGGAGATTGACGCGCATGGCAAGAAACACATCATCGGCTCGGTGGGCGATCCGGCGGAATTGCTGAAGGCGGTCAAGGATGAAGCTTGGAATGATTACACCGTTATCGTCCGCCAGGGATTGGTGAAGCTGCAAATCAACGGCGTCACCATGTGCGAAGTGACGGACAACGATCCACGCCGCACGCCCGCCGGTTACCTGGCGTTGCAAGTTCACGTCGGTCCGCCAATGACCGTTCAGTTCAAGGACATTCGGATCAAGCTGTTCTCAGAAAGTCGGCGCTGATACTGGATGCCGGATTCCGGATACCAAGATCCACCGCATGTCGCGCCAGCATTGGGAGTGCGTGGAGCTTGCTCCCGCTTTCGCATGGGGTGGGACGTGCAAAGACCGGAGCAGCGCACTCAAGAGTCTGATCGTTGTTTCCTTTCGAAAGCGCCGGCAAGCCGGTCGCACTCCAAACGCTGGCGCGACTGGCGGCAGGTTTGTCTTAACGTTAGGCGCTTGGCTTTGTTCAAACCCTCCGTTCCAAACTCCCGGCAAGATGCCGGCAGCACGCTGGCGCGACTGACTGCCAGCCGTTCCCAAACCAGGCCAATCCCCGGCTGATCATCCCCGGTTCAAGGTCCAGATCGCCGCGTTGAGGGCAGCGGCGAAGGTCACCCAACCGAGGTACGGCGCCATCAGCCAAGCGGCCAGACCATCGATGCGTTCGAAGGCCCTGGTGGTGGCAACGATTGCCAACCATAGACACACCAATTCCGCAAACGCCCAGCCCGGCTGATGAAGCCCGAAGAACAGGAATGTCCACCCGGCATTCAACAACAATTGCAGGAGGAAGAGCCCGAGCGGACGCCACGCCGGCAGAAAGCCTTTGCGTCTCCAAACCCGCCAGGCGGCGATGGCCATCATCACGTAGAGGGCGGTCCACACGGGCGCAAAAATCCAGTTCGGTGGATTCCACGCCGGCTTGCGCAGTTGCGCGTACCCACTCCCCCGGCGGGAACAACGCGCCTCCCAGCGAGGCGGCGAAACAAAGCGCCAACCAGACCATCAGGCCAACGACATTCCGGGTGCGCCGCTTCGATTTACTCACAATAGAACTTGGGAGGTCACGAGTTCACCATCGAACGCAGCCCGTCTGCTGCCGGCATCTGGGAGCGAGATTCAAAAGTCCTGAAGTTGGTAGCCACCGACGTAAGGAGGTGGATCTTTCAGGTGTTTGACGCGGGCATCTCCGCCTCTTCACGGCGGCGGCGACACTCACTCAACGAGCCCTCAGACATCACATATCCGCATCATCTTATCCAAAGTCTCCAGCGGTTCGCGCGTGGGTGTGTATTCGTGCGCGAGGTAGCCTTGATAGCCCAGGTCCACGATGGCCGTGCAAATCCCCACGTAGTTCAGTTCCTGGGTGTCATCGAACTCATGGCGTCCGGGATTGCCCGCCGTGTGGAAGTGGCCAATGTATTGGATGTGGTTGCGGATGGTCCGGATGACGTCGCCTTCCATGATCTGCATGTGATAAATGTCATACAACAGTTTCACCCGCGGCGAATTGACCCGCTTGCAGACTTCGACGCCCCAGGCCGTGGAATCGCACATGTAACCCGGATGATTGACTTTGCTGTTCAACAATTCCATGCAGATCGTCACCCCCAGGTCTTCCGCCTGCTGCTTGATGTTGTTTAAAAAGAGCACGCTATTGTCCAGGCCCGCTTCGTCGGTAAGTCCCTTCCGGTCACCCGCCAACACAATCACATTGGGCGCGCCGGCATCCGCGGCGGCTTTCAGGAAATCCCGCATCTTGCGGTCAATGGACGCGTGGTTGTTCTGGTCGTTGATGCCCTGTTTGATGCCGCTGCCGCCGGGAACCATCGTCGGCACCAGGCCATACTTTTTGAGCACCGGAAACGTGTCCGGCCCTACCAGGTCAATTCCCTGGGCGCCCCATCGCGCCGCCTCGCGACACGTTCCCTCCAGATCCAGTTTGACCCCCCGAAAGACACCGCGACAGACGGCCTGCTTGAGCCGGCCTTTGCGGGTGACTTTTTCGGAAGCGGCCAGTCCGGTTGCAGGGCGGAGGGCGGCCAGGGCGCTGACGCCCGCAACGGTGGTTAAGAAATCCCGGCGATGAATTCGTGAAATTGTACTTGTTGCCATGTCTGGAGAATAGTGAGGCGAATTCCCCGGCGGCAAGTCTGCAAAATGGGTATTTGTCGAGGCATTGACAATGCGTCAGGATGCTTTGGCACGAAAGCCAACAATCTTCGTTGATGCGAGCGATTACCGACGACCGAAAATCGAAATATGGCCGCGTCCTCTCGTTCAAGACCCACGTTCCAAACTGCCGGCAAGATGCCGGCAGCACATTGCGCAACGTGCTGCTGGCGTCCCGCCGGCAGAACCGAACACGAACTGTGGGTTAAAATTCCCGCCGCACCAGCAAGGCGTTGCAAAAAATGGAACCCCCCTCCCTATTCGATGAGTGGTTGGCGAGGCGCCAACCACAGCGCCCGGGGCGGGCGCGCTCCCCGAGGGGAATTGAAATGCGCTGGTTTGGTTCGGCAGCCCTTCCTGCAATCGATCTGCCGGCAAGATGCCGGCAACACGCTGCGCAACGTGCTGCTGGCGTCCCGCCGGCAGAACCGAACACGAACTGTGGGTTAAATTTCCCGCAGCACCAGCAACGCGTTGCAAAAAATGGAACCCCCCTCCCTATTCGATGAGTGGTTGGCGAGGCGCCAACCACGGCGCCCGGGGCGGGCGCGCTCCCCGAGGGGAATTGAAATGCGCTGGTTTGGTTCGGCAGCCCTTCCTGCAATCGATCTGCCGGCAAGATGCCGGCAACACGCTGGCGCAACGTGCTGCTGGCGTCCCGCCGGCAGAACCGAACACGAACTGTGGGTTAAAATTCCCGCAGCACCAGCAACGCGTTGCAAAAATGGAACCTCTCTCTCCTTTCCGATGAGTGGTTGGCGAGGCGCCAGCCACGGCGCCCGGGGCGGGCGCGCTCCCCGAGGGGAATTGAAATGCGCTGGTTTGGTTCGGTAGCCCTTCCTGCAATCGATCTGCCGGCAAGATGCCGGCAGCACGCTGCGCAACGTGCTGCTGGCGTCCCGCCGGCAGAACCGAACACGAACTGTGGGTTAAAATTCCCACAGCACCAGCAACGTGTTGCAAAAAATGGAATCCCCTCCTTATTCGTTGAGTGGTTGGCGAGGCGCCAGCCACAGCGCCCGGGGCGGGCGCGCTCCCCGAGGGGAATTGAAATGCGCTGGTTTGGTTCGGTAGCCCTTCCTGCATTCGATCTGCCGGCAAGATGCCGGCAGCACGCTAACATGTTAACGCGGAAAACCTTGTTTGATCACCGCGTCCATACCCACTTCCACGGGGGTTTGTCGTCCCAGGAATTCGAGCAGGACCATGACGCGCTGGCGACCAGGCATGACTTTGGTGATGACAGCTTCCAAACCTTGAAACGGATCGACCAGAACCTTCACCGTATCGCCGGGAACCATTTCGTCCGGGATCACGTGGAGTTCATTTTCTCCGAGCATCGCGCGCAGTTCTTCGAGAACCTGATCCGGAATGATGGGCCACTTGGTGCCGAAATGGACCACGGTTTTCACCCCCGGCGCATAGTTCACCCGCGCCAGCGACGTGTTGAAGTCAAACCGGGCGAACAGGTAGCCGGGAAACATGGCTTCGGTGACCCACACCTTGCCCTGCCGCGTGGCGCGGCGAAAGCGGAGTCGCGGCACCAGCACTTCCACCGCTTCCATCTGCCGCAAGTGTTCGGCGGCAATGTGTTCGTGCTTCGGCTGCGACCGAAGGCAGAACCAGGCGATCAACGGCTTTGGATTCGCGGACTCAATTGAATTGTTGCCCGTATTGGGGGTCCATTCCATGTCCGGACTTTACGTAACCGGCTCCGCTCGTCCAATCTCAAACTGAAAATCTGTGCGTTCGAGTGGAGATCAATGATGAATTGTTTCGCCGGTTACGAGCGAGGAAGGACAATCCGGCTGAGGTCGCCGCGCCGGACCCAGTTCCGCCGCCGCGCGAGCCCTGCCTTGTCTTTCCGCGCAATTCGGGCAAGCTGCGGGCGTTGATGACTTCCAAACACAAACGGCGGGCGCGCGGTCGTTACGCAGCGGTGCTCCTGGCCGGAGTGCTCTGGGCATTGTCGTTTCCCAAGCCCAGCATTGCCGGCTTTGCGTGGGTGGCGCCGGGCCTGATGTTGGCGGCGGCGTTGGGGACTGATGGCCGCTCCGCCTTTCGGCTGGGTTACTTGACGGGTTTGATTTATCACCTGATTTCCCTGTATTGGCTGCTGCTGATTCCCATTCAACTGGAACCCGGCACCAGTTGGCTGACGGGCCACCTTTACAAAATCGGTCCGGTCGTAGGCTGGCTGGCGTTGAGTGGATTCCTGGCACTATATCCAGGCAGTTGGGTCTGGCTGTGCTGGCGCCTTTATCCGGCCCATTTTGACAGCACAGGAACGGATACGACTCCATTGGTGGACCAATTTCTGCGCGCCGGACGGGTGCAACGCATGAGCTGGACAGTGGCTTGCGCGGCCCTGTGGGTGGCGTGGGAAATGATCCAGGCGCGCTTCCTGAGCGGATTTCCCTGGAACCTGCTCGGCGCCTCCCAATACCAAATGCTGCCCATCATCCAAATCGCTTCGATCACGGGCGTGTATGGCGTGGCGTTCCTGATGGTCTGGTTTTCAGTGTCGCTGATCGGCGCCGGCGCGCTCATGTTGCGTCAACCGGTTCGCCGGGAAAGCTGGATGCTTGAACTGATGCTGCCCCTGCTGGGCGTGGCGGGCGTGGTGACCTTCGGCATGCACAAGCTGCGTGAGCCCCAACCGGCCGAAGGCAAGCTCACCGTGGCGCTCATTCAACCGAGCATCCCGCAGACGTTGATCTGGGAACCCGCGGCGGCTCAGGAACGGTTTCGCAAGGTGATCCAATTGTCGGAACAAGCCCTCACGAAGGGACATCCCGAACTGCTGGTGTGGCCGGAAGCCGCCGTGCCCGGCTTTGCGCGCTGGAGCACGAACGCCTATGACGCCATCACCAATCTCGTCCGCCAGCACGAGGTGTGGATGATCCTGGGCTCGGACGATGTGGCCCGCGCCGAACATCCGGAATCCAGCGAGGACTACGTGTATTTCAACAGCGCGTTCCTGGTTCGGCCGGACGGTGAGTTCGTGGCCGATTACCGGAAACGCAAGTTGGTGATCTTCGGCGAGTATGTGCCGCTGGGCCGCGTGCTGCCGTTCTTGAAGTATTTCACGCCGATCAGCGGCGGCTTCACGCCGGGCCAACGTCCGATTCCGTTTGTGCTGCCCGATCTCGGCGTCAGGACTTCGGTGTTGATTTGTTTTGAGGACGTGTTTCCGCAGCTCGTGCGGGAGTATGTGGATGACCAAACCGATTTCCTGATGAACCTGACCAACGACGGCTGGTTCGACGAGAGCGCCGCGCAATGGCAACACGCGGGCAGTGCCGCGCTCCGGGCCATCGAGAACGGTCTGCCGCTGGTGCGCTGCGCCAACAATGGACTGAGTTGTTGGGTCGATGCGTGCGGCCGCCTGCACGACGTCGATTTTCCAGGGACCAAAGACATTTACGGCGCCGGTTACAAACTGGTCACCGTGCCCACTCTGGCCGGCGCCAAACACGACCTGACGATCTACACACGTTACGGCGATTGGTTCGGCTGGAGTTGCGTGGGACTGACGGGCGTCCTGTTGGCGAGCCATTGGGTCTCGCGCCGCCGCCAACCGGCCTGAGCCGTATGTAGGCAGCTACTCCAACTGAATGGGTAGAGCTTAACCCGTATCCATGCAGTAGCCGGAGTAGTCACAAGACGATTCAGTAACGTAGGACCGGCTTAAACCGCAGCTCCGAGAACGCGCCCGAACCGAAAGGCAAGGCGGTGGCGATCACCTTCGACGGGCCGGTCCAGAGCTTTTACTCGACGCTGGCGGGACATTCACTCATTCCTTTCGACGTGGCAGCCGAGGTAACGAGGCTCAAATCCCATGAGGAACGAATCAATTCCAGAGCCTCCTCACGTCGGCTGCTACTCTTCCGAGGGCGGGCGGCAAGTGCGGGCTGTTCCGGCACGAGTCCACGGAGGGGCGGGGCCGCTTGATCCTCTTCTTCCCCGATGAACATTCCAGCGCGGAGACGCGATACCACTTCGAAGAGTTGGTCTTGGCCCACGCCTGGCTGAGTCCTGGCAGGGACTTGCGAGAATGGCCCAGCGTTTCAACGCTGGGAATGAGGCGCAGTATGGAGCAGAGTCCCGAACGGGACGACAGAGAAGAGTGACTGGAAAACCCCGCCATTCTACTTCCCTCCCTGCCGGGACTCGCTTTGTGTTCAACGGCGGCCCCACCGTCGATCTGAAGCTGTTCCTGCCGAGGGCGCGAGCTGCGGGCATCTGAGATCTTCGGATTACTCGTATGTGGTTGGCGAGGCGCCTACCGCGGCGCCCGGGGCGGGCGCGCTCCCCTTCTCGTCCGGGTTACGCCGATTGTGGCGCCGGTTGGAGAGCGGTGGGCGCTTCGCGTTTTTCGCCATCAGTGGGCGGGCCAGCGGACGCGCCACCTTGATACGGCTCCAGTTCTTCGCCCTGGCGCACCAAGCGGGCACTGTTGAAGATGACCATCAGCGAGCCGGTGTTTTGCAGCACAGCGGCCACGATGGGATTGATTTTGCCGAAGGCCGCCAAAGCCAAACCGCCAATAATGAAGGCCACGCCCAACAGGAAGTTCTGGTTGATCACCGAGCGGGTGCTGCGCGACAGCCGCACCAGGAACGGCAGGCGGCGCAGATCATTGTTCATCAGCGCGATGGTGGCGCTGTGAATGGCCACTTCGCTGCCGGCGGCGCCCATCGCGATGCCGATGTCGCCGGCGGCCAACATGGGCGCGTCGTTCACGCCGTCGCCGACCACGGCCACCCGGTAGCCTTTCGACTTAGTGCGGTTGACAAAATCGACCTTGTTCTGCGGCAGGCATTCGCCCACGACTTCCTCGCAGCCGATCTCTTTCGCCACGCGGGTCGCCACCGGTTGACGGTCGCCGGACACCATGGCCACACGGCGGACACCGGCTTCTTTGAGCGCGGCCAGCGACTCACGCGCTTCGGAGCGCGTCTGATCCTGCAGGCCAACCCAGCCGAGGCATTTGCCCTCACGCGCCACGAAGATCAGGCTGAAGCCTTCGGTTTCGTTCAGGTCCACCGACTTCAGGAAATCTTCGGTCACGTGATTGTCCTGCAGCCATTGCGCCCGGCCTACCAGGACCGGCGTGTCTTCCACGCTCGCCTGGATGCCGCGTCCGGCCGTTTCGGCAAAATCCTTCGGTTCAGCCAGCGGCACGCCCGCCTCGCCGGCCAGTTGAGCCAGCGCTTTGGCCGTGGGATGGTTGCTGTATTTTTCCGCGGAGGCGGCCACCCGCAGCAATTCGGCCGGCGCGACCCCTTCGGCGGGAGCCAGCCGGCTGACCGCCAATCGGCCAGTGGTGATCGTGCCGGTTTTATCGAACACAAACGCAGTTGATGCGCGCGGCAAATTCAATGTCGCTGACGTTTTTGATCAAAATCCCCAAACGCGCCGCCGCGGAAAGCGCCGCCACCATGGCCGTGGGCGTCGCCAGAATGAACGCTCACGGACAGGCGACAATGAGCACGGAGATCACGCGGTTGAGATCCTTGGTGAACGCCCACACCAACGCGCCCATCACCAGCACCATGGGCGTGTAATAGACCATGTATTGGTCGATGATGCGCATGATCGGCAGCTTGGTTTTCTCGGCGGCGAGAATGAGTTCGCGCACGCGGCCCAACGTGGTTTCCTGGCCGGCGCGGCTGACTTTGATTTCGAGCACGCCGGTAAGGTTCTGCGTGCCGGCAAAGACTTCGTCGCCGGGCTTCTTGTCCACCGGCAACGATTCGCCGGTGATGTTGGCCTGGTTGAACGAGCCTTGTCCGGTGACGATGACGCCGTCGGCGGCCACGTTGTCACCGGGGCGAATGCGGATCGTGTCGCCGACTGCCAGGTCTTTGGCGGCCACTTCCTCTTCGCCGCTGGCGGTCAGGCGCCGGGCTTTGGTAGGCGTCAGTTTGATGAGCGATTCGATGGAGGCGCGCGCGCCTTCGGCGGTGCGGTTCTCGATGATCTCGCCGATCAACATGAGGAACGCCACCACGCCGGCGGTCTTGTAATCGCCGGAGGCAAACGCGGCGAGCACGGCGAGCCCCACCAGTTCGTTGATGCTGACGATGCCGCGCTGGAGATCTTTGAGCGCCTTCAATACCACCGGGTAACCGAGGAGAATGGCGCCAATCATGGCGCTGGCGCCGGCGACCATGCTGCCTCCGTGAAACAGGCCTTTGAGATTGCTGGCTTGCTCGCCAAAACTCGGACCTTGCGGCAGCAGCCAGTCCGCAATGTAGGCGTTGATCACGAACAGCACGCCGATCAGCGTTTGTTTCAGGCGGATGGGCGCGTGTTTTTCGCCGCGGCCGCAAACCGAACAGGAGCCGTCCGGCCCGAGGTGATCATGAACATGCTCGGCGGCCGAGTGGGAGAGTGAGGTCGTGGTGGGCATACGGATCAAAGGTTTTGGTGGGCGGAAGCGGTTCTTTCAACTCTGGATGACGACGTGCAGAGTTTGGCAGATACAGAAGTATTCGTGGCTCGCGAATTGGCGGACGGTTCCATTCCCCTCTCCCTGGCCCTCTCCCTGGGGGAGAGGGGAACGCCGGCGGCACGCTCAGGAAAATGGACCGCCCATTGGCCGGAGGCTGGTTGTCGTTTTTCGATCAGCTTCGAGACACCACCAATGCGCCGAATGATTCTCCCGCTCCCCCAGGGAGAGGGCTGGGGGGAGGGGGAAGGAGATGTGCGCAAACCCGGAAGAAAGGATTCACCCAAGCGGCTGAAAAGTTCGAGCGACTTTAGACCGTTCATCGGTTCAAGGCCCCGGCTTTCCCGAAAGCAATCGACCGGGTTGATTCGACAATCCCTAGTGTTCATGACCAGTCTCCACTTCGGCGGATTTGGGCTTGGGCGGTTCGCGATTGAGCAACAGCCGCAACTCGCGCGGCTTGCCGTCCAGCCGTTCCTGGATCATCATTTTCTCGGTCACGTTGGTGAACACCGCTTCCAGCCCCTGGGCATACAGCAAGTCCATGAAGAGCTGCGGATTCTTTCGGTATTCGGGTAACAGGTCGGTAAAGCGTTTGGCTTCGGCGGCGACTTGTTCGACCATGCCTTTACGTTCGGCCTCCGCCGTGTTCACGCGGGCCTGGGAATCGGCTTTGGCTTGGCTCATCGTTTTCGTTTCGTACGAGCGGGCATCGCTCAGGGCGCTGCTCTTTTTGACTTCCGCGTCCAACACCCGCTCGAAATCCGCGGTCAATTGCCGCGGCGCAATGACCTCGGCGGACAACTGGTCCACGGCAATGTCGAGTTTCTGTTCGGCGATCAATTGGTCCAGCCGCTGAGTCACCTTTTCCCGGAACGGCGTGATGTCCCGCGTGACCTCGACCGTGCTCTGCACCGCGGCGAAATTCAGGGCGTTGTTCAGGGCGTTTTGCACCAGGTTCGAGGCGTTCGCCAATTCGAACACGTAACGCAAGCCCGGTTCGGCGATGCGATAACGCAATGTGGCCCGCGCATGAACGATGCTGCCATCGCCGGTCAGCACGTAGCCTTCGGTAATCGGGTTTAGCGTTCTGCCGGGAGGCGGTTCATTTTTCGCGGCTTCCATGGCGGGGGTCGTGTCGTACCAGCCCACGGTCGAACTGAGGGTTTGCACTTCGCCCACTGGGATATGCACGACTTCATCTATCGGATAAGGAAACGCCCAATGCGGACCGGGTCCCAGCAAGGCGCTTTCGTCCGTGCCCACCGGTTTGCCAAAGCGGAGGATGATGGCCTTCTCCTGCGGCTGGACGGTGAAAAATCCGGAGCCCAGAAACACCACCACCAGCACCACCATCAGAATCTTGATGATGAAAAAACTGCTGCGCAACGCGTCCGACAGCGCCTGGGCCGACGAATCGTCCCGGCTCGCCGGGGGCAGCGATTCCGGCGCGGGCGCGGGCGACGCGGGCCGAGGTGACAATGGATCTTTGGGGTCGCTCATGGCTATTGGGCAATCGGTTTCACCGGCGTCGAGGCGGGTGGTGAATTGGACAGCGCGTTGGCGGTTGCCGGTGCGAGCGGACCTTTGAGCAGGTTCAACGGCGACGTCTGGGAGTCGAGGATCAGCACCGCCTTGTCCTTGACGAACGATTCCAACGCGCGCAGTCGCAGGATGAAATTCGCCAGTTCGGGATCCTGTTTGTAAATTTCAAACGACTTGGCGGCCTCGCTTTCGCCTTGGGCACGAATGCGCGTGGCCTGGGCATCGGCATTGGCGAGCATCTTGGCGCTTTCGGCATCGGCGGCGGAGCGGATGTCGCTCGCCTGGCGTTCGCCTTCCGACTGGATTTTGCTGACCTGGAGTTGCCGTTCCTTGCGCATTTGCTCGAAGACCGATTCGGTGACGCTTTCGGGCAAGCCCAGCTTGCGAATGCCGAGGAAGTTCACCACGATACCGTAATTGTTGGTGCGCACGCCGCCCTGCACGCGGGCCAGCATTTCCTGTTCGATCTGGGTGAATTTGAGTGTTTTGACATCGGCGGAAACCAGGTCCGAAAACGGATGCTGCCCCACCACGCTGCTGAACGTGTTCCGCACCAAGTCGCCCAGGCTTTCTTCAGCGCGGGAAATCGAATCGCCAAACCGCGGGAAGAACAGTTTTGGCTCGCTGATTTGCCAGCCCACATACACGGAAACCAGCAGACTGTATTGGTCGGCGGTCAGTACTTGCTCGAACTTGCTCTCGAGGCTGTGCGTTCGTTGGTCGAATTTGTAAACCTTTTGGATCGGCCACGGCCATTTCAAATGGGGACCGGGACCGGCATCCCGCGTGGCTTTGCCAAAGGTCGTCACAATGGCCACCTGGCTCTTGCGCACTTGGAAGACGAAGAGCAGCAGCAGAAACACAATCATCAGCAGCACGCCGACAACGATGGTTAAAGGATTTCGTTTCATAGCCTTGAAATTCATTTCGATTTGATCGTCGGCAGCCCGACGCCCAGCAAGTCTTGCCGGATTTTTTCCTCGAGATCGAACTGGATGACGTCCGCGGTGTTGGTGGTGGCCAGGATGTATTTGCGGGCGTTACGGCTGCCCTCGACCAGGGTGTTGAGGTAGGACCGTTGGGAATAGACTTCCGGCGCGGCGCGATAGGCGGCGATCTGGTTGGTGTATAACACCACCCGCGCTTGCGCCGTCAACTCGGCGCGCACCTGGTCTGCCTGGGCGTCGTTGAGGCGACGCGTAACCTCCGCGCTGGCCTGGGCGTTGGTTTCGACCGCATGCGCCTGGGCCGCCAGGATGTTGCCGGTCCGTTTATGTTTCGCGCTTACCACTTCCTCGTAGGCCGAGGCGACCTTGACCGGAGGGTGGATGTCCTGGAGGCCGACGAAGATGATTTCGACGCCCAATTTCAGCGCGTTGGCCCGGGCCTGAATCCGCCGCCGCAATTCCTGCGAGGCGGCGAAGCGTTCGCGCGAGATGACTTCGTTGTAGTCGGCGTTGACCATGTAGTTCAACAATTCCCGGACGCCCATGTCCTCGAGCAGTTGGTCCGGATTCGAGTAGCCGTAAGCCCACTCCACCAGGTTGGTGATCTGGTATTGCACCGGGATGCTGGCGGCCAGCAGTTTGACGGGCGGACTTTCCTTGCCGGTGGCGGAATTGGTGGTGGTGATTGGGGGTTCCCGGCTGGCGACCAGCAAGCGAAATTCTTCCTTCGTATGGCTGACCGTCCAGAGCGTGACATCCGCGTGCTCGCCGCCTTCGTGTCCTTCAATGTGCTTATGTCCCACGGTGAACGTATGAATTTCGTCAGTGCGATACCGATGGATCTGGTCGATGGGCCAGGGCAGTTTCAAATGGAATCCCGCTCTCAACAAGCCGGTGCCTACCGGCTGGCCAAAGCGTTCCCACAGGGCCTGTTCCCCGACTTCGATGAAGACGAAACAGGTCGAGGCAAACAACAGGGCAATCTGCGCCACCAGGAGCAAGGCCAGCCGTTGCTCGAGGAACTTGTAGAACCACGTTTCCGAGACCTTGAACCCGAACTGGTAATCCAAGGCATGGGCCGCCGTGGTAAAAATTCCTTCCGGCCGGCTCAGCAAGCCCACCAGGCGGCTTTCGTAAATCAGGCGCTCGACCTTGCCTTTGACGCGCGGCCGGTAAATCTCGAGCACCAGCGTGACGGCC
This sequence comes from uncultured Verrucomicrobiae bacterium, assembly GCA_963788655.1. Classification (GTDB taxonomy): domain Bacteria; phylum Verrucomicrobiota; class Verrucomicrobiia; order Limisphaerales; family JAFGQR01; genus JAFGQR01. The sequence continues at coordinate 53,670 of CAWBHS010000059.1, forward strand.
GTTTCCACGGCCAGCAACCCCAGCAGAATGCACAAGGCGCGGGCGATCACGGCATCGACTCGCGGGAAACCGGTTTCGAAGAAGATGATCGTTACGACCACCAGCGCGATCAAATACGCGCTGAGCAACAAATAGCTGGCACCGGGATTAAGCAGCCGATGGCTTTCGAAACGCGTCAGATTGGCGGCGTATTTCCCCAGAATGAACAGCACCAGGAACAGCAGGCCCAGAATGGCCATGCCCACCAGCGGTTTCTCAATGCGAACCGCGACCGTTTTATCCAGCCAGTTCCAGTACCAAATCGCGCCGCCGATCTCGATCAGAAACAACAGCACGCTGAAGCCCGGAACAAAGAACTTTTCAAACTGTTCCCGCGAGCGCCGGGCGGGAAAAGCCTCCGCGGCCTGGGTGTTGAACAAGCCGGCGCTACCTCCGCTTCGGGTCACCTCGTCGAACTCCAATTTCTCGAGGCGTTCCTGTTCCTCCAACCGCATCTGGAACCAACTGACTGCCGCCACCAGCACCGCGAGCAGCAGGAAGACCGTGGCCACTTCGCCCGCCAGCACGTGACTGTACCGCGCCACGGCAAACTCCACCACACCGACGACCAGCAGCACCAGCAGATTGACCAGCCCGCTCTTTTGTATGTTCCGTTCCATCGTTCGGTTCGTTTTAACTCAATTCCCGGTCCTCGAACAAGTACAACGCCACCGCGAGTGCCGCGCCCACGTAAGCCAGCACATAACCCAGCGCCACGGCCAGGTAGCTCCACGGAATCTTTTTGCCTTCCTCCAGCGCGTCCGCCACCCACATCAATTGCCAGTTGGGCAGCACCGCATACAACACCGACGCCCACACTTCACCGCTGTGGGCCCGGGCTTCGAAGAGATAGTCCGACATCAGGCCCAACAAAAAGAAGCCCGAGCAAACCGCCAGGGTGGAGATCAATTCCAACCGGGTTGAACACATCAACGCCAACGCCGCCAGCACCCAAACGGCAAACAGCACCAACACGCCCGCCGGCACCATCCGCCAATCGACGCTGTGCGCGAACGACTGCAATTTGCCTTCCTTGCTGAGGAACCCAATGATCACAAAGGCCACGCTAATTGTGCCCACCAAGCTGAACACGGCGTCCGATACGAAGGGGCGCCGCAGAAAGAAATTGCTGAATCCGCCCATGCAGTATGCCAGCACCACGGCGCCGCAAAAAATCCCCAGGCCCAGCCAATCCGTGTCGCCGTAGGCATCGTAGCCCATCCGGCTCGCCAGCAACGCGGCCAGCAGGTTGACGTACGACAGCACGGTCAACGCAGCCGCCACGCCAGCGTATTTGGCCAGCAAAAACTGGGCGCGACTAACGGGCTTCGCCAGCACGGCCAACGCGGTGCCGGTACGGATTTCGCGTGCCAGGGCATTCGAGGCGCAGAGCACCGCTCCCAGCAATCCGGCCAAGAGCATGACCGCCAGGGCGCTCTCCTTCACCAGCTTGGGATCATCGCCAAAGCCGAAATAGGGTATGCTGGCCAAAAAAACGGCAAATATCGCGGAGACGGTCATTAGCAGCAAAAAAACGGGCTGCCGGACCAATTCCATAAATGCATTGGCCGCAATGGTAATAGATTGTCTCATGCCGGACGCAATACGTCGAACTTACGCATAGGACTGGCCCTTGCCAATTTTATTCCCGAACGAAATGGATTAATCTTAGATAACCAACCGCAGCTTTTCGACCAACCTTCAGTAACCAAAGTGTAGTATGGGTATGGATCCAAAAATTTGGCAATGTCGGCATGAATCATCCAATTGGTCGCCCCGCTTCAGACACTGGTCCCGCAGCCGACTCAATGCCTCGTGCGCGCTATGCCCGCGCCGGAAGCCATGCGAGAGCCCGTAGAACTGGGGTTCGTAGATCGCTTCCAGCAGGCTCGCCACCGCCCGTTGCACGATTTTGTCTTCCAGCACCAGGATCGCCGGCGCGCGCTGGCTGCCGTCACTCTTGGGAATCATCACCGGCCGGGCCGGTTGCGCCCGGTACTTCCGGGTCTGCAACCGTTGCCCCAGGTCGGCGATGCTACAACTACCTTCGTCCGTCCCGGTCGGTTCGCTTGCGGCTCCCTGCCGGTACCTTGGGTTGAGGCGCTCTGTTTCGTGTCCCGCCCGGCTCGCGCCGGGTTCAGCTCGTTGACCGTCCGCATCCAGCGGCCCACGCCAAGGTGGTGATGCTGCCGGTCACCCTGCTTCCGGCGGTTCTCCCCAAGGAGACGGGAGGTTCTCCCGAGTTCCCGGATTACCCCTTTAAGCATACGCCCCGATCTCAGACCCCGGATGGGTCCCGCCCCGCTGGCCTTAACGCGGACAGGACGGCTGCCTTCCTCTCGCTGCACGAGTCGGCTTTCGTTCCGGTTGCCCGGACTTCTTCTCTGACCACCACGATACATTTTTCGGGATTCAATTTCGCCGACGCACCCACTGGGTAATATTGGCGAATTTCAAGAGGTGTCACCCCTCTTCCAACGTTCCGAGCTTGTCTCGGCACGACCATCGACTGGTTGGGCGGTGTTGCCTCAACTGTGGGGAGGTGTCCACCGAAACATCATCACGTGGTTCAGACCGGCGTTTTCGAGGAACAGGACATACTCACCGTTCTTGCGGAGGGTGACGTTCAGGGCGTTGTCCGAGTCAACGCAACCGCCGCTACCCTTGAAGCCGTTGATGTCCGGACGAATCGTGCCGACGTAGCCGCCGTCGTCCAACTGGTGGACGCGGATCAGTCCGTAGCCATAAGCGACGAAGAGGTATTCGCCGCGGGCCTGCATCGCCACCGGCGCGCCGCCGCCGTAGCCGGTGTCTGGAGTGTACGACTTATCATTGAGCGGCAGATTGATTTTCCAGTGCTTGATCCTCTTGGTCGGATCGGACCAATGATCGTAGCGGACCAGCACGTTGCACGCGTTCTCGTCCGTGCCGGGTGAACCGCCGACGATCATGAGGTCCTCACCCGGGACGTAGAATAGCCGCCGAAGCCGGTCGCCGGTGAACTCCGGCGGGTAATGGTAGGACACCTCGGAGGTCCGGCGATAGATGGGGTTGCCGCGCGGGTCAATCCCTTCGCAAGGGAGATGGAAGATCGTCCCGTCTCCCGAGCATTGCCAGATGCCGGCCGCGGCATCCAGGTGCATGAAGCCCCAGCGGGGCTTGCGGTCCACTGCGGCGAACTCCACGGCGTCTGGCGCACCGTTGCCGTTCGCGTCGGTCCAGATGAAGGTTTCAGCGTCCTCGGGCCAGCGTTTGCCATTCCCAGGGCGCCAGGTGCTGGCACCCGCCACATACCCGCACGGCGCCGCCACACAGCCTTGCTCGCCGAACTTGTAGATCTCCAGGTTGCCGGTGCCCTGAGCGCCGCAGTAGAGGAAGAGATTGCCGCCGATCCGCCGCACGCCATTGATCAGGCGATGGCTCGGACCGTGGAGGTCCGTCACCCGGCTATCACTGGGATACTTGAAGCGATCAACGCTCAGTCCAATCAGTGACTGCTCCTTACCAGGAGGCTTGTTCCAGTCCATGCTGAAGACGTTCTCCTTGGTGTAAACGAGGTTCTCATTGGCTGGGTCGGTACAGGCCGTATCCAACCAGTTGCCCAGCCCGTAAACGTCCCAGAGGCGCTCTCCGGCTGGGGAATAGGCTTCGATCAGGGCGTTATACCAGGAGCCAAAGACACTGGCCACATAGAGATTGCCGGCCGCGTCGAAGCCGAGGCCGCGAATCCAATGGAACTTCTGGGGCTGGTATTTTCCCGGCTCGCCCGAAAAGATGCCGCCTTCCGTGCCAAAGGTGCCCACCTTCCTGGGCGTCCCCGCGACATCGTAAATCCAGATCTGGCTGTGCCGGTTCAACCCGCCCACCAGCAGTTGACCCTTCGGACCAAACGTCAGCGCACAGGGATTCTCGAAGTCGGTGATCTCCGGCCCGGGCTGACCCTGCTTGGAGAAGGAGATGATCTTCAGGCCGCCCCGATCGAACGGCTCCTTGCCGGGCTTGCCTTGAACGACCCAAATCTGACCGTTATCACCGACCGCGATCGGCCCTGGGCTCGGGGCGGCGAAGGAGCGAACCTCCTTCATCGTCGCCGTCTCCAGGACCCGGACTCTGCCTGCCTTGGAATCGCTGAGGTAAAGCTCGCCGCTGCGCAAGGCCAAGCCATGAATGCTGCCGCCGGTGCTCGGTGTGCGGTTGTAGGCTTCGTCCCCGAGGCGCGTGCGGAAGAGGCCGGCCCCGGTCCCGATGTAAACGTGGGCATCGTCCACCGCGACCGCGGATGCGCTGCTGCCAAAACCGCTGTCATAGTCGTACTTGGTGACGAACTTGCCGGCCTTATACGAGGCGACTCCGCCGTAGCCTTCAGCCACACCCGCGGAGAAAACCGTCCCCTCCGGCGTCACGGCAATAGCGATGGCGGTGACCGGCACCGATTGGTGCCCCTTCTGAGTGGCGAACGAGTTCATGAGCCAGGAATGGACGACGGTGCCAGGCAGGTCGCTCCCCGACAGGGTGTCTCCGGCTTGGACACGACTCAGGTCGAGCATGCACAGGCAGGCCAGCGCAAATTTATAGAAATGGTGTTTTCGCACAAATATCCGGTTCACTTTCGGTCGGAGGCAGCGTTTCCGCCGCCCAACGAATCAATATAGCCTATCCGCAGTTATTCACCGGAGGCCAGGCGCGCTCCGCGTTGCTCCGCCGCAGCCGCCGGTGAATAACTGCGCTGTCCGACATGATCACGATGATTCATACTTATTCGCATCCGTTGAATTGGTACCGTAGGGTATCCCGGTTTTCCCGCCTCCGTGGGCCAGGTCTGCGAACGACCAGTCGCCTGGACGACTTTGAGCTTTATCGACCGGCTCACGGGGCGGGCTTGCACCCTCTAACGACTCCTCAGAGGGCGTTCACTGTTGCAGTGAGAACTCTCCTATATTGCCGTCGCTGGGTCAAGCCTGCGGGAAAACCACACCACCGAAAACCATGAATGATTCGACGATGAAGCACGATTATCCGTATGACCTGGTCATCGGCCTGGACCGCTCCGACGCCACGGCCGACCTGCACACCATTGACGTGCATACCAACGGCCGCACCAACCAAACCATCGCGACCAGCCCCGAAGCGCTCCATGACTGGCTGGCCCAATTGCGCCAGCAACATCCCCAAGGCCGGGTGGCGATCTGCCTGGAACAACCTGCCGCCAATCTGCTGGCCTTCCTGGAAAGCTATGCCTGGATCACCCTCTACGCCATCAACCCGATGACGTTGAAAAACTTCCGGGAAGCCTTCGTCACCAGTCGCGCCAAGGACGACACTCAGGATGCCTATTATTTAGCTGAACTACTCCTGACTCATCCCGACAAGCTGACCGTGTGGACGCCCGAGGACAGCGCCACCCGCCACCTGCAACAAGCGGTCACGCACCGCCGCGCGGTGGTGGACGAACGCACCGAGTTGACCAACCGGCTGCAAGCCCTCTTAAAGGCTTATTTTCCGCAGGCGTTGACCCTTTGTGGCCAGGAACTGTGGCGGCCCATGGCCACCGATTTGCTCCTAAAATGGCCCACCTTGGCGGCGATCAAAAAAGTCAAACCAGCGACCCTCAAACAATTCTACCGCCAGCACAATTCCCACAGCGCTTCCCTGCTGGAGCAGCGGCTCCAATGCATTAGCCAGGCGATTCCGCTCACGGAGGAAACCGCCCTGGTGGAAACCTACGCCCTGCGCGTGCAATTGATCGGTCGCCAACTCCAATTGGTGGTCGCGGCCATTGCCACGTACGACCAGCAGATCCAGGCGCGGTTTATCGCCCACCCCGATTACGCGATCTTCAAGAACTTGCCCGGGGCGGGACCGGTGCTGGCGCCGCGGTTGTTGGCCACGATGGGCAGCGTGCGCGAGCGCTTTCCCACCGCCGTCAGCTTGCAGTGCTACAGCGGGATTGCGCCGGTGACCAAACAGAGCGGCAACACGCGGCACGTGCATCGGCGCTACCTCTGTCCGAAGTTTTGCCGGCAGAGCTTTCATGAGTTTGCGGGCAGCTCGATCCTGTTCAGTCGTTGGGCGGCGGCGTATTATTTGCAGCAGCGGGAAGCGGGCGCGAACCATCACACGGCGGTGCGGGCGCTGGCCTACAAATGGCAGCGGATCATCTGGCGGTGCTGGCAGCGCCAGGAGGTCTATGAGGAGGCGCGTTATGCCGAAGCCCTGCGGCGCCACGGCAGCCCGATCGTGGGATTGTTCGATCAGATTGAGTTAGGCAAAAATCCCTATACCAGCCGCAAGAAAAAGGCCGCCCAGCGGGCGAAGAAAAAATGAAAAACCCGTTGACCGTTCACCTCAGAGATGAGCTCACCTATGACTGCCCCTCTACGACTCTCGAACTCGCGGAAGCGGCATCGCGGGGCAGTCATTAGGTGCAGCGCCTTGTTCGGCGATCCCGCGTCGTCCGTGGCTGCTCTCAAAGCAATACTCGATGACGTTCGTGCTGTCCCAGGACAACGAGATAATCATGGGAGATACCGCCTGCAAATATCTCGGTGATGACGTGTTACGGCACATCGTCGCAGCGGTGAACGCCTATTCGCCGAACGTGGAGGTCACCGACCGGCAGAAAACCAGAAAGGAAACGGATGCCAAACAAACATGAAACTGACACGCAGGCAGCCGGTTCGCGTGAACCGATTGGTTCGGTGATCCCGGCCCCGTGGGGTGGCATGGAATGGAAACATGCCTTGATGGCTCGAAACCTAATGTCATCCCGAAAATGGATATGCCGGACCGAGTGGGGGCGTGAATTTGTTATTGCGTTCAAAGAACCGGGTCCAATTGCGCTACTCTGCATTGAGGATCGGCTGTGGCCAGTTAAGCCGTATTCACCGAACGCCAAGAGGACCGATGAGCGGCACCCCGAAAACGTTCGAACTGTAAACTGACGCGCTTGCCGCTCATTCGGTCGCTCGATTGGTTAGCTGATCGCATTATAAAAGGCATAAATCATCCACAAGGTCAACATCCCAGCTATAGCACCTGCAATCTTGTCCGCACCAGACTTCCGGAATAAAGCCACCGCCGACATGGCCAAGCATAGAAGCAAACTGATCGAACCCACCGCCCAGACGTAATGCGGAATCGGCCGACCATTTGCAGGAGTCAAAGCGGGAAGAAATACTCCAGCAAAAAGTGCCATAATGATCGCGCTGATTCCTCTCCAAGATGGGATGTAGGCCGCCATAATTCTTTAGACCGGGTAGGCGTAGGCGGTCACCCGCCCACGCCCCCCTAAGAACCGGACTTGAAAGTTTCCCTTCATCACGGCTCAAGCCTCTCCAAGGCCACCCCGGATGCGGGGGACCCGCGTAACCAGGAGGCCGGTGACACCCAAAGGCGTCATGGACCTTCCCAATCCCACTTGGCAATACCGGTCGGCGGCCATATCGCGCTCGGCTCCTTTGGGCCGCAGCACCGAGAGGCACCAAGCGACGGGCGTCGCTCGTCCTATGCTTCTCTCGCTTGAAGGGGTTCCGCTGATTTTCTTGCCAGGAGACACCAGATCGACGTGGGCATATCCGGTCCATTACCGACCGGCCTTGGCTTGTTCGATCCTCTTCATGCTGCCTCCCCTGGGCCTGCCTTGCGGTCGGCTTGCCTGGATACTCTCCAGGCGGGAACTGGCAGCTTTTCCATGTTCCGCATTCTCCACAGGATGGGTTAGGTCCACTCTCTACACCGGCGGTGCGCCATTCGCGTCGGGCTACGTTAGACAGCCCGAACCTGACCGCTGGCCTTGTTTTGGCCGGAGCCTTAAAACAGCCTCGTTTGGCTCGTTCCTCTGACGATGCTTGCAAGTGTTCACATGGGTTGACCCTACCATCCGATTCTAGCGCCGCACCCGGATTGAGGCTCCCAGGCTGGCTACATTGTCGGGAAGGCTTCACACCCTGGACAGTAGCCTTGCGGCCGCCCGTCCAACGCATGCTTCCCTGGAATACCTGCCGCGAAAGGCAGGACTGAGTCAGGTTGCCCATGCTCAGCAGTGATGAATGCGACTTCATGTCACAACTAACGCCGAGATGACCGACAGCTTTGGGAGCGCCAGCCTCGACTGGAATTATCGGTTTCAAGTTTCATGGTCGATGTCCGCTGCGAGGCGGGTGGGCTGTTCGGTCAATCGACATGGTTGGACATTTCATTTGTCCAGTCACTCTACCAAGAATGTCCTCACGTGGTAAAGCGCCCCAGTAGCGGCTGTCCAGTGCGTTTGTCGTATTGTCGCCCAGCAGGAAATATGAGCCTGCCGGCACCCGATACGGATACGTAATGGAAGGCGAATGACGGGGTGCGATGTAGTGAATGCCAGATAAACGCGCAGGCGGCTCTTGCCGTTGTCCATCTATGTAAATGGCGTCGTCACGAAATTCCAGTTGCTCGTTTGGCAGGGCGATGACCCGCATTACCCAGAAATCCTGAGCGACTTTTCCCGGCGCAGGTGTGGGATGAAACACGATGACATCCCAGCGGCTGGGCGCAGCCCTCTGGTAGGCTGCCATGTCAGCTACGACGACTTCATTTGGCTGGATCGTCGGTGACATGGAGGTACTGCTCTGCCGAAAGCTCGCGCTGCGAGTCCGAACATCAGACGAGAGCCGATAGCAACAGCAGAATCGATGGAAAATAGATGCGTGTCATGTGTCCAACGCTCCGGCTCACCGACGCCGGGCCAATGATGTCCGATTGTCAACCGAGACGCGATCCCGGCGTTCGGTGCAGCCGGCTTGTTGGACGCCTTCATTTCGTCTTCAAGTCCTTCGGTTCCACAACTTTGATGACAACGAAATACCGGTAAAACTTCCAGCCAGCCTGCGGCCGGGTCACTTCCCTACCTTCCTCTTTGGCGGCCTGCTCGACCGCTGGCGGCGTACCGATCATCCTTCCCATCTCGTACCCGCGAAAAATGCAGCGCGCGTTTTTGGGCAAGGAATCCACATTGTCCACTGCAATATCGACCGGGCTATCCAGCTTCTTGCCATTGAGCATATCCACGCGCAAGGTGCGTCCTGCGTCACTTCGGTCCTTCTACCCGGACACCTTGAATGGTCAGGTACGTGCCCAGCGGATGGCCGAGCCTGCCAGCGGGAATGTCTTGGGCATTCGCGAGGCTGACGCCGAAGACCAGTAAGAATAGAAGTGCGGTCTTCATTGTTCTTTCGTCCAACGCTGCGCCTCACCTACTGCCGCCGGGGAGGCAGGTGGAGCGCAAACATAATAATGAAATTCTCCCAAGCTGCCGAGCGGAAAGCGCGGGCGGCGGTTAGGTGCAGGCGCCTGGTTCGGCATTCTATTGCAGCAGCGCCTCATCGAAATGGAATGGGCAGTAGGCTGACCCCACGAGCGCCAGCTCTGAACAACCAGCGCGCTTACAGCTCTCGGGTCCTCGGTCGTTTGAGCGAGGTGGCACGGCGTTCGACCTGATCTTCTGTGCGACCAGCCACTTCCTTAACTCCGCCAATATTCGGTGCTGGGCGTCTCTGGGAATCTCTGCACCCGACGCCCACGAACGGAGATCCAACGGAGCTACCAGCACATCGTATTCTGGTGAACCAGACATTTCCCAGTTGATGTCGGTAACATTCTGGCCATCACTGCAACGGATGCTCCCGGCCCGACCACGGGCATTCATTGTAAAGCTGTAGCTATTCATTGGGCAGGCCTGCCAACTTTTGCCGAACGCCAAGCGTGAGCGACCGCCGCTGAGGAGCACGGTGGTAAGCAAACGGCCCGTCCGAATTCCCGCCCGGCATCGAGCGGACAGGCGGGGCGGCGGTTCGTCTCCACGCGCTGGTTGGGCGCTTTGCTCATTTAAATGCTTGGATGTTCTCAGCCACGAATCGATGCAAAATCGGTTCCAAGTCGAGATTGCTACAGTTCGTCATCGAGCTTATCGAGGGCTCCTCTTTGCTCCGGCGTCAGGTTTCTCCGATCGCCATGTATTCATCCAAATCCTCCGGTGGCTCGCCGTTAGGAAACACTCTCATTGCTTCCTTAAGAATTTCGGCATGGCGAGTCGCGCCGACGCCAACCAATCCTGCATAAGCATCTTGGAGCGGGACTGCTGCCGCATTGCCGAACCATCCCGCAAGCCCATTAATGCTCACGTTACGACGGAAATCGTAAGCGCACCAAAAATGAAACTCCGCATCGCTTTCAACACAAGGCATTGCGTCGAGAGCGTTCATTAATACAAGCAAAGCGCTATCGCTGTCCGGTTCCTGCAATATCTTGTCGATGTCGTATGGTTTCGGCATCGGCCTTTCGCTTGTCCTTGAGTGCTGATCGCCCAACGCCGGACTGACTAATCGGCGATGGGCGAGCACGTCAGGAACCAACTCGAGCCAGCAGTCAATTTCATGCTCGCGTAATGCTCCTGATTTTTGGCATCATCCAGGGTGCATGCAATGCGCGGTTGCTCCCGTCTTGGTCGGCGATATCCGGAGAGGCGCCAGCTTCCAACAGCGCTCGAACCATGTCCGCATGCCCCCTGTAGATGGCATGGCACAAAGCCGTCCCATGTCCAAAAACACAATCACGTTTACTCCGGCGGCCAACGCCCGCTGCAAGAAGAGAGCAACCTTTCCGGTGCGCGCTGCCGAGCTACAGGTCCTTCTCTCCTGCAGGACCTTCTCAGCCTGCCGGCATGTGCCCCCCCTCGCTTGAGTAGCAAAACCATTTTCCTCATTACTTAAAGGTCTCGCGCAAAATCTCTAGGGTTCAACTTCGGCATTGGCGGGGTTGAGTTCAGCGCCCTCCTCGACGAGACACTCGACCGCTTCCGTATCGCGGCGCATAACAGCGTCCATCAGTGGCGTATGACCATCCGCATTCACAAGGTTCGGGTCGGCACCATCTGATATAGCTGCTTTAATATCGGCGACAACGCCTCGCCGCAATGCAGCGGCAAGTCGGCTTTAGCGGATTGGTTCATAAAAGGCTATGGCTTGGTCGGATCTCTTGGAGTAACCTTTGATGCAGGCATATTAATGCCCAACGCCAAGGACCGATGAGCGGCACCCAAACCGCCTGAATTTCAAACTGACGTGCTTGCCGCTCATTCGGTCACTGATTGGCTCGACATTTCGTCATTTTCTATTGCGATACCTGCTCCCAATTCCAACTCCCGACAACCAATCGCATCGTCTCGCCGTTGCACGTCACCACCACGGGCGGTCCGAGGCGGTAAAGGCCGTTCGCATGATCGTAATTCAAACCGATGCCAAGTCTGCGCCACGCTCGATCTCAAAAGGATAGCAGGCGTTGAGCGTCAGTGCCTCTAGGCCGACCGTAAAGTGTATTACAGTGGCAGAGAGCATCGTACCGCAGAAAGCATGGAGGCTCCAACATCACTGTGCCCTCGCGGGACTTGCCTGTGCTGCTGGAACCGTCCGACGCTGCCTCCGGCCCCTTGTTCCCATCGCAACTCTATCATACTTCGGCTGTTCGCGCTTCAATCTTCAGGTTTAGTACGCGACAGCCAGGGGCGTTTACGACTTCCACCACCGTAAGGCGAAATGAGTCCTCCGGGGGAGGTTGTGCGGCGTGTAAGCTGAAGGCAATGTGCAAGAATGCTGCAACTGGATATGATCTTCATAGCTATAAATGCAATACGTAACGTGCTTGTCGAACGTCCCGGCTCACCGACGCCGGGCCAACGGTGTCCGATAGTCAACTGAGACGCGATCCCGGCGTTCGGTGCAGCCGGTTTGTTCGGCATCCTGTTTGGTGCTGCTACTGGCATAGCTCGTAGGTGATGCCGAGGAAATCCAAGGAAGCCGTGATCCGCTTGACGATCTGCTCTCGCTCGTCGTCCCCAATCAACTGGCCCTCATGTGGCGAATCCCAGTGCTTCGGAAAATAGCGGCCAGTGGAAATGGCGCGGTTCACTCTCCCCAGAAGCATCTCCGCGTAGATGGCGATTTGCCTCGGTTGGCCGTCCGCGAGGTGTTCAATGTAAACCAGATCGTCACGTCCGCGAAACGTAACCTCGAAGCCATTCGTATTCACCGCGTGTGAGTTGCCCTTTCGCTTGAACATACCGGTCTGTGCCTCATGTCGCCGAACGCTGTTTAGGCGTACCAACGGGTGAAATAACAGAATTAGGCAGAAAAAAGTTGCCTTTTACCGTGATAGGCAGAAAATTAGCATCCATAACAGAGCAAGGAAAGGACAAGCTGATGACCATGTCAAATCAAAATGACGATAATGGGGAGAAATTTTCAGCCGCTTCCGGGGATTCCCAGCGCCACCGTCCTACGGGCAAAGCGGCCCATGGCACGCCCCCGCCTTGGGTGCGCCGGCTGTTTGCCGCCCGGGGCCTGGTGCTGCAGGAGCGCCAGCTTTATTGGTATGGCGTTCATTGGGAACGGTAACGGAGGTATTTGGAATGGGTGGGGCGATTTCTGGCCTGGCGTGGGGCAGGGTCGCTGGCCGAAGTGGAGACGCTGGATATTCGGCGTTACCTGGAGACCCTGGCGGTGGAGCGAAGGGTGAGCGCCAGCACGCAAAACCAAGCCTTCAGCGCGCTGCTCTATTTTTTCGAACAAGGGTTGCACCGGCCCTTGGGGGACTTGAAAGGGACGCTACGGGCCGCCCCCAACCGGCGGCTGTTTGTGGTGCTCAGCCGGGAGGAAGTCACGCGTTTGCTGGCGGCGCTGGCGGGGACTTTTAACCTGATGGCGCGACTGCTCTACGGTACGGGCATGCGACTGATGGAATGCTGCCGGCTGCGCGTCAAAGACATCGACTTCGAACGCGGGCAAATCGTGATCCACGAGGGCAAGGGAAACAAAGACCGGGTGGTGATGTTGCCACAGAAGCTGGCCAGTCCGCTCGAACAACACTTGGCGCGGGTCAAGTTGTTGTTTGATGCGGATCGGCGGGCGGGCCTGCCTGGGGTTTATCTGCCGGGCGCGCTGGAGGCGAAATACCCCAACGCGGGCAAGGAATGGATCTGGTACTGGGTGTTTCCCGCCAAAAACCTCAGTGTGGATCCGCGGAGCCAAGTGCGTCGCCGTCATCATGTCCATGAGAATGGATTGCAAAAGGCCGTTCAGAGTGCGAAACGCCTGGCAGGAATCCCCAAGCGGATTGGCTGTCATACCTTAAGGCATTGTTTTGCCACCCATTTGCTGGAGGCGGGAGCCGATATCCGAACCGTGCAAGAGTTGCTGGGGCATGAGAGCGTGGAAACCACGATGATTTATTTGCACCTGATGCAGAAACCGGGGTACGGCGTGCGCAGCCCGTTGGATCAGGAGTAGCAAGAGCGCGGAATGGTGCGCCGGGCTTACGGAATGGCAACCGTTTCGGTTTATCCGGCGACGATGGGACGGCCAATTCCGAACGCCAATGGCCACCATTCACTTCCCCGATTAAGCCGAGCGGTTGGCTGCCGCCGACTTCCCCGAATGCCATAAATGCAGTTTCGCCATTACCCTCCGCTGGCACCTCAACTTCTGCCGCCGGGGCCGGGGCGAGGTCACTCATGACTCGGCCCGCGACTTCATCGCCTGGGCCCAGGCCCACAAACAGCCCGAACCCTGGCAACTGGAAAGCTGGCGCGAGGCCATTCGCTGGTTTTTCCGCGCCGCCAAGGCCGCTCAGGATCGAGCCAGTTCGACGGCGTCGGCCCCCTCACCCCAGCCCTCTCCCCCGGTGGGGGCGAGGGAGCCGGAGGCTTCAGAAGCCACCCCAACTTCGGCGGTGCCCGCCTGGAAAACGGCCTTTCTGACCGTCCTCCGGCGCCGGCACTATTCGTATCGGACCGAGCAGAGTTACCTGGTTTGGCTGGAACGCTTTGCGCGGTTTTGCCAGACCGAAGACCTGGAACATCGGGGGACCGAGGACATCAAAGCGTTTCTGGATGCCCTGGCGCTGGACCAGCGATTGAGTGCCAGCAGTCAACGACAGGCGTTGAACGCAGTGGTGTTTTTGTTGCGCGAGGTCTTCGGCCAGGAACTGGGAGATTTTTCTGATTACCGTCGCTCGCGCTTGCGGCCGCGCGCCCGGACCTGGCTCACCCGCAACGAAATGGAAAAGCTGCTCGAGCAATTGGAGGGCGAAGGGGATTGGGCCTTGATGACGCGTGTGGCCTTCGGCGGGGGCTTGCGGCTGACGGAGTTGCTGCGCTTGCGGGTTCACCCCGTGAGATAACCGATCATGTCAACCTATTGCTACGTGTATGTTCTGCGTTCAGCCAAGGACGGTCAGTTTTACGTCGGCCTGACCAGAGACCTACGAGCGCGGCTTCAAGCGCACAACCACGGACAGGTTCCCTCCACCAAAAGGCGCGCCCCGCTGGAACTGGTGTATTGGGAGGGTTGCCTCAACGAAGGCGATGCGGCCCAGCGCGAGAAATACCTGAAGAGCGCGTGGGGGAAGCGCTACATCAAGAATCGTTTGAAACAATATCTCACGGGGTAAAGGACGTGGATTTGGAGCAGGAAATCACCACCGTGCGCGCGGGCAAAGGCGACCGGGATCGACTGGTGCCGCTGGCCCATGTAACGGTGGACGCGTTGCGGACGCACTTGGCGGTCATTCGTCAGCTTTACGAGGCGGACCGCCGCAAACAGGTGGCCGGGGTGTGGTTGCCCGAGAGCTTGGCCCGCAAATATCCCAATGCCGGCAAGGAATGGCCGTGGTTCTGGCTCTGGCCCGATGACCATTTGAGCACCGATCCGCGCAGTGGACTGAAGCGGCGGCATCACCTCTCGGACCGGCTGTACCAGATGCGCATCAAGGAGGCAGCGCAGCAGGCGGGATTGAACAAGCGGGTGACGCCGCACGTGCTGCGGCATTCCTTTGCCTCCCAATTGCTGGACCGGGGCACCGACATTCGAACGCTGCAAGAGTTGCTCGGGCACAAGAGCGTGGAAACCACGATGATTTACACCCACCCGATGCGCAAGCCGGGCCTGGGCGTGCGCAGCCCGCTGGATCAGGAGGAAGAGGGTTGAGGGTTGTTGGTTGAGCGTTGAGGGACCAGCCCGCCGATAAAGTGACAGCTTGAAACTCGACCGAGCGTTCGTTCGGACCGGACCATGCGCGCTTCGCCAGCGACGGTTCGATGGAAACTTCTGCCTGTGGGGCGATGGCGTGCGCCCTTTACGTGGAACGGGATGGCGCCTTTGTGCTCGATGTGGACGGCGCCGTCGAAAAGGCCCGGCTCAATGAGTTCCGCCAGAGCAATGTGGCCCTCCTGAAAGAGCGCGATGACCTCAAGCAGCGTTTCGCGGGGATTGACCCGGAGGAAGTCCGCAAGTTGGCCGAGGAAAAGCGTCAGTTGGAAGCCCAGCAATTGAAGGTCGGCGAGACCGAGAAAGTGATCGAAGGCCGGCTCAAGACGGTGAAGACGGATTTCGACCAGCAACTGGCCGCCCTAAGCCGTATCAATTCGATTCAACCACCAATGGACACGAATCAACACGAATGCAGACCGAAGCTTTGATCGCGGGCCGAATGAAAACGAATGGTCACCAAACAGTAACTCTCACCGTAATGCACCAAAAGCTCTGTTTTTCCAGCGATTCGTGTCGATTCGTGTGCATTCGTGGTTCTTTCCCACATAGATCCAGATCGGTTTGAAGCCAACTTGAGGAACGGGCGTAACCAGCTCCGCCATTGACCTTCGGTGGTGGTTTTCCTACTGTCTCCCCGAAAACGAAAACGAAACGACCTCCCGAAACGAGAAAGGAATCAAGATGAACGAACAATCTTTTGGGGAAAATGTGGTGGAATGGCTCAAGGTTCACGGAGTTGGCCTCTTGGTGATTATCGTTGCCACGCTCATCATTCTCAAAATCGCGGCGGTGCTGAACCGCAAGTTGTTTGCGCTGCTGTTCAAAGGCCGCGAAGACCCGGAATCACAGAAACTGGCGCAGACCTCGGTGACCGTGGTTCACCGGATTCTGATGATCGTCATCATCGCGGTGGCCGTGGTTCTGATCCTCGGTCAAATCGGAGTGAATACCAGTCTGATCTACGGGATGGTGCTGGGCTGGTTCTTGAGCAATGGCCTGGGCATTGCGATTATTGTAGGGCTCGCTTTCGTGGCCCTGAAAGCCATCAGCATTCTCTCGGATCGGCTGACCGCGCTATTACACCGCGACAAGGACGACTTGGAGGCGAAAAAAAGAGCCCATACCTTGAGCGCCATTATTCGCTGGATATTGCGCACCGCTATTTTGATCATCGCCGCCATCATGATCCTGGGCAATCTGGGTGTGCAAATCGGGCCCATCATTGCCGCCGCCGGGGTGGTCGGCTTGGCCGTGGGCTTTGGCGCGCAGAACCTCGTGCAAGATGTCATCAGCGGTTTCTTCATTTTGCTGGAAGACCAGGTGCGGGTGGGCGACGTGGTGCAACTCGATGGCCGGGGTGGATTGGTCGAGCGTATCACCTTGCGGATGATCGTTCTCCGCGACCTGGCGGGCAACGTCCACTACGTGCGCAACGGCAAGATCGATGTCATCACCAACATGACCAAGGAATACTCGCGTTACGTCTTCGACATCGGCGTCGCCTACCGCGAGGATACCGACGAAGTGGTGGAAGTAATCAAGCAAGTGGATGAAGATCTCCGCCAGGATCCCGCTTTCAAGAGCGACATTCTGCAACCGATCGAAATCCTGGGCGTGGACCAGTTCGCCGACTCGGCGGTCATCATCAAGGCCCGCACCACCACCAAGCCCATTCAGCAATGGCGCATCGGTCGGGAATTCAACCGACGGCTCAAGAAGAAATTCGACGAAGTGGGCATCGAAATTCCGTTCCCGCACGTCACGTTGTACCCGGGCAAAGAAAAGAGCGGCAGTTCGCCAACCCTCCGCCTCGAGATGCAGGATGGCGAGAAGCCAGCGGCTTCCTAAACTGCAACCCAGTGTTGTGCGGTGCCGTTACAGCGTGCTGTTGGCGTCCCGCCGACAGAATCGAATGTCGCCGGCACGTCCGAAGGCCCATTTCCGTCGGGAGCGCCTACTTGGGTCCGCTCTGCCGGCAAGATGCCGGCAGCACGCTGGGGCAACGTGCTGTTGGCGTCCCGCCGGCAGAAACGAAAGCCCGAGGCCCCGGCGAACCGAGGCCGACTTCCGCGGCGCCTGGTGCGCTCGACGTTGCTTGCAATTCGTGGCGTCCTCTTCCGTTCGGTTTGCCGGCAAGATGCCGGCAACACGTTGGGGCTGGCGCCGAATCGTGGGTGCCCGTTTGGGAAAGGCGGTCAATGAGTCGCGCCAGCGTTTGGAGTGCGCGG
The DNA here is from genome assembly GCA_963788655.1 of uncultured Verrucomicrobiae bacterium. Lineage (GTDB taxonomy): Bacteria > Verrucomicrobiota > Verrucomicrobiia > Limisphaerales > JAFGQR01 > JAFGQR01. The sequence goes on from CAWBHS010000059.1 coordinate 71,017, forward strand.
AGCTTGCTCCCGCTTTCCTTTGGCGCCGGGGGACCGCAAAGAACCGAGTCGTGCGTCAGAAATTTGTTCCCTTGTTTCCAGCCGAAAACGCCGGCAAGCCGGGCGCACTCCAAACGCTTCGCGACGTTCGGAAGTCATCGGCGATTCGCGCACTGGTTGGACATCGTTTACCATCAGGGCCGCCATGACCGCGCACCAACGGGTGACCTCAATTCGAACGCGCAGTTTCCGTTCGGCGTGGTATTGCCTGCCGCGTTGTAATTGGGCAATAGTCGGGCATGTCTGAATCCAAATTGGACTTTGCAGTGACGCGCTTGGGCGAAGCCCGATTTTCTTCGCCCATGAAATTTGTCGAGTTTGCCGACGAACGCCGACGGGTGCTTTGCAGCGCCGACCTGGAAGAAATCAAAGCCGACCTGGACCAAGACTGCGAACCGCCGGCCTTCGAATTAGCGGGTCCTCGCGAACGCATCTTCTTTGATCCGGCGCAGGTCAAGTGCGGGATTGTGACGTGCGGGGGGCTCTGTCCGGGATTGAATGATGTGATCCGCGCGATTGTTCTGAGCCTGTATTTTCACTACGGCGTCCGAACGATTTACGGATTCCGTTACGGCTACGAAGGGCTCATTTCCCGTTACGGCCATCGGCCACTCGCGCTGGATCCGGAGGTCGTGGACCACATCGGTGACAAGGGCGGCACCATCCTGGGATCGTCGCGGGGCGACCAAAACGCCGCCGAAATGGTGACCAACCTCAAGCAGATGGGCGTGAGCATCCTCTTCACCATCGGTGGCGACGGCACGCAGCGCGGCGCGAATGCCATTGCCACCGAAGCGTTGCGACGGGGGCTTGACCTGGCGGTGGTCGGCATTCCCAAGACCATTGATAACGACATTTCCTTTGTCCAAAACTCGTTCGGTTTTTACACGGCGGCCGCGGAGGCGGGTCGGGTGGTTACCACGGCGCACAACGAAGCCAAAGGGGCGCGCAACGGCGTGGGCCTGGTGAAACTGATGGGGCGCGAATCCGGTTTCATTGCCGCCTATTCGGCGCTGGCCTCCAGCGAAGTGAATTTCTGCCTGGTCCCCGAAGTGCCGTTCACCCTCGAGGCCTTCCTGACGGCGCTCAAAATCCGACTGGAACAGCGCGGCCACGCCGTGGTTGTGGCGGCGGAAGGCGCCGGCCAGGAATTGTTGCCGACCGCGACGGAACGCGATGCTTCGGGCAACCGTCGGCCGGGTGACATTGGCATTTTTCTGCGCGACCGGATCAAGGCTCACTTCAAGCAAATGGGGATGGAGATGAATTTGAAATACATTGATCCCAGCTACACCATCCGCGGCATTCCGGCCAACGCGTACGATTCGGCGTTCTGCCTGATGCTGGGCCAGAACGCCGTGCATGCGGGCATGGCCGGATGCACTAACATGATCGTAGGCAACTGGCGCGATGAATACACGCACGTGCCGATTCCGCTCGCCACGGCCCAACGCAAGAAGATCAATCCGCGGGGCTGGATGTGGAGCAACGTGCTGGCCTGCACCGGCCAACCCCGGGACATGCGTTGAAAGGCGGGACCACGATCCGTCCGCGAACAATCCGACCCGATGAAACTCACTTCCACCAAGAGCCACGTTATATTTAGGCGTCTGAATCTGTTCGAATCGCAAAGACGTTTTGGGCAACTCTGTTTCACCGCAAAGGCACGAAGAGCGCAAAGAGTCTCACCAACTCCCACCATCCTTTGTGCTCTCGGTGCCTTTGCGGTGAAACAAGCCACCCATTCCAAAGGGGGCTCACGTCCTTGGGTAGTTTTTCAGCTAAACAACCAGGACTCCACCAATAACCACGCAAGAGTTCATTCACCCACACCGTTTTGATCCTATGGCCCACACCATCTTAAAAATCGGCAGCCTCGTTTTGCTCGGTTGGCTGTTGACCCTGGCACTTCCGTTGCGCGCGGCTTCGGCGACAGACCACGGCGCCAGTGTCAGCTCGGACACCACCTTTCCTCCGTCCTTGGAAAGCTACGGCGACGCGAACGTGGGCAGCTTATGGGAGGTATTGAAGCACCGCGTTGAGAAAGAACCGTTCAACCTCTGGGCCACTTTGCTCTTTCTGGCGGCGATCGTTCACACTTTCTTCACGCACAAGTTTCGCCATCTCTCCCACGTGCTCGAAGACCGCAACAAGGAGCGCATCCGCCAAACCGGCCGAACCGCGGAAGCCAAACCCTACGTGGACGCCAAGGACGACGTGAGTATTCCGGCGCGCATCTTTCACTTCCTGGGCGAAGTGGAAGCAGTGTTCGGGATTTGGGTGGTTCCGCTGCTGGTGTTGATGTATCTGCGGGTGGGCGTCGGCCCGGCCAAGGATTACCTCGCGCACAAAGTCAATTACCAGGAACCGATCTTCGTGGTGGTCATCATGGCGATTGCCGGCACCCGGCCCATTCTGCGGCTGGCAGAAAAGTGCCTGCGACTGTTTGCCCGGGTGGGCAACGGAACGCCCGCCGCGTGGTGGCTGTCCATTCTCACGTTGGGCCCGTTGCTGGGTTCGTTCATCACCGAGCCCGCGGCCATGACCATTGCCGCATTGCTGCTCGCCAAGCAGTTTTATGTCCTCAAGCCGCGGCCTCGTTTTGCATACGCAACGCTGGGCTTGCTCTTCGTCAACATCTCGGTGGGCGGCACCCTCACACATTTCGCCGCGCCGCCGGTGTTGATGGTGGCCAATTCGTGGAAGTGGGACACGGCGTTCATGTTCACGCATTTTGGCTGGATTGCGGTCATTGGCATCCTCATTTCCAACGCGCTTTACTTCTTCATATTTCGCAAAGACTTTGCCCGGCTGAATCCGGTGGGCGCCGATGAGAACGATGTGAAACATTGGAACGAACGGGACGAGCCGATCCCGCTCTGGGTGACCTTAACCCACGTGTTCTTCATGGCCATGGCGGTGATAAACGCTCACTACACGCCCCTGCTGATCGGTTGGTTCCTGTTCTTCATCGCCTTTTACGAAGTCACCGAGGATTACCAGGCGCATTTCCAGTTGCGCTCGCCAGTCCTGGTGGGCTTCTTCCTGGCGGGATTGGTGATTCACGGCGGATTGCAGCAATGGTGGATCGCGCCCGTGCTGGGACGCTTGAGCGAACTGCCACTTATGCTCAGCGCCATTGGCCTAACTGCGTTCAATGACAACGCGGCCATCACCTACCTGAGCACCCTCGTGCCGAACTTGTCGGAAGGCATGAAATACGCCGTGGTCGCCGGCGCGGTTACGGGCGGGGGGCTGACAGTCATCGCCAATGCTCCCAATCCGGCTGGCCAATCCATCCTCAACCGACACTTCCCCGACGGCATTTCGCCGCTGGGTTTGCTCCTTGGTGCGCTGGCGCCCACTGCCATCATAACCCTATGCTTCATCCTGCTGGGCGGCTAGCGGTTGGGAGCTTGGAGCTCTTTGGCCCTCCGTTGGATTTGGGGCGAGCGGGAATGCCGAAGGGCAGCATCGTTTGCGCAGGTTCAGCCTCTGGGTCGCGACTCAGATGGGCCATTTATATCGAGGACCAGAGGGCAAATATTCAAGAAACTCAATTCGCCCTTGCCCCTCAAGATTTTCCGCGGCCCGACCAGTAAAGTTGCACGAAGGTCGCTCCGCCCACCCGGCTGCTTAAGCCGCTTCGGAGCTGATCTTCTTCGCGGTTTGCGGATCGCCACCGTCCAAACGGGTGCGGACGGTTTGCGCCAACACTTGCGGCCGGTAAGGCTTCTGGATGAAGTTCACCCCTTCGATCAACTCTTCCTCTGTCGCCCCCACGAGGTCCGCACTGTAACCGCTGGTGAAGATAACTTTCAGCTTCGGATTCTTGACGCGCAGCTTTTCAACCAGTTGGCAGCCGGTCAGGCCTTCCGGCATGACAACGTCGGTGACCAACAGATCCACTTTGCCGTCCAGTTCCTCCCAGACTTCCAGGGCATGCATGCCGTTGTTGGCGGTCACAATCCGGTAGCCGTAACGTTCGAGAATGCTTTGCACCAACGCCAGCAGACCGGGCTCATCCTCGACCAACAGGATTTTTTCCTTCCCGCCCACTTGAGTGAATGGTGCGGGTTTGGCCGATGGCGTCTCGGTTTCGGCAGCAACGTCGGTCGCCGGGAGAAAGATTTTGAAGGTCGTCCCCTGACCCGGCTGGCTGACCACTTCGATCCAGCCCTTGTGCTGCTGGACAATACCATAGGCGGTAGCCAATCCGAGGCCGGAACCCTTGCCAACGTCCTTGGTTGTAAAGAACGGTTCAAAGATTCGGTTCACCGCGCTTGGCTCCAGTCCGCGCCCGGTGTCGGCCACGGACAAACACGCGAAATTGCCAACCCGCGCCTCTGGTTTCAGGCGAACGTAGTGGGCATCGACCGCGAAAGCCGAAGTATGGACTGTGACCTGCCCGCCCTTGGGCATGGCATCGCGGGCATTCATCACCAGGTTCATGATGATCTGCTCGAGCATGCCGGTGTCGGCTTGGATCAAGGGCACGTCGCCCGAGAAATCGAAGCGCAAGGCGATGTCCTCGCCCAGGGTGCGCAAGAGCATGTTGGACATGCCGTGGATCACCAGGTTGAGATCGAGGGTGTTCGGTTTGATGACTTGTTTGCGGCTGAACGTCAACAGTTGGCGGGTGAGGTTGGCGCCCCGTTCGGCCGCGGTGGTGATTTGCTTCAAGGAGGTCAAACTACTGGGCTCCATCGTGGGCTCGGTTTGCAGCAGGCTGGTATGCCCCTGAATCACACACAGGAGATTGTTGAAGTCGTGCGCAAATCCGGCGGCCAGCTTGGTGATGGCCTCCAGTTTCTGGGCTTGGCGCGCGTGGATTTCCCGGTTGGACCGTTCCGTCAAATCGTAGCACGTCCACAAGACGCACTCCCGTCCGGCGAAGGTCACGACTTCCGCCGAGGCGGCCACGGTCAGCAGTTCCCCCGCCGATGAACTTAAGGTGCATTCGACGTCCCGGACGGACCGTTGGTCGCGGACCAACTCCCACCAACTGTCGCGCGCATGGGTATCCGGCCACAATTTCAAATTCAAATCACTCTGCTCAATGACCTGCCCGCGTTCCCAGCCGATCAAGTTCAGAAAGCTCTCGTTGGCCTCGAGGCAACGCAATTCGTTCAAGGTGCAAATGCAGTGCGCCGCCGGGGACGCCGCAAACGCCCGCGCCCACTCGGAGGCGGCCTGGTGACCGGCGTCGTGCTTGGCTTGTGCCGACTGTTCGTTGGCCTGGGAATTCGCCAGCTCCTCGCTCCTCCGGTTGAATTCGGCGGCCAGCTCGGCCACATCATCGTCCCCGGCGACCGGCACCGGATGGCTCCAATCTCCGGTTTCCCGTTGGTGGCGGATCGCCCGCAACAGGCAGCCGGTCCGCGCCAGCGCCAGCTCATTCAACAGCAGGATGGCCGTCAGCAGCAACCCACCGCCGCCAACCAGCAACCGGGACCATGTCCCCGCCGGTTGCGCGCCCGGCGCCGCTGTCGAACCGCCGAACTGGGCGAAAGCCACATAGAGCAATCCAGCCAAAGTGACGAGGGCCACCCCGGTCACACATGTAAGCCTCGTACTTGAAGTCATGGCATAATTCTTCCAAAGCCCGGAGCGCCACAAGGGCTAGTTGGTTGGCGGTTCCGTGCAGAGTTTAACCCGTTAATCCCCGACTCCAAAGGAAGTGCGGCTGCATCTCCCGGTGGAAGTCTTGATTATATGTCGGCGCCGCCGGGAATTCCTGAAGACCTTGTTTGGCAGGCGAATTGGCGCGGGTGAGCCTTGGCCGACAGCCCCAAGCAATCCGGGTCGAAACCGCTCACGGTTGGCAAAAGCAGATTGCCACGTGGCCGCGAAGCAGCTATTTGTCTCGAAACGTTTTGATAACTCCGATGCTCTTCGCCGTCCAACTGCCTGACGCGCACGACTTACGTTGAATTGATTTACGCCTATGACCTCATCGCAATTATTTGCCGCCATGCCGCCGACACTGGCGACGGAAATTCTGGAATTTGCCTTTGCCAACGACAAGCAGCTTTACCGGACCACCCTGAACGCCGTGGCGCAAGCCCGCCGGGTGCGGCCCGTGTTCCTCGAGCGTCAACCGCGCGTCGAACGCTTTGCCAACATGGCCACCAGCTTGAGCCGTTCCCCGCTGATTCTGGCCGCTAACAGCCTGATTAGCACCTGGTTGCTCAAGAAACATGAGTCCATCCTGATCACCTTCCTGGATGCCCTCAAGATTCCGCACGAAAAAGGGGTGGTGGAAGAATTGCCGTCCTCGGTGGACGACGAGGCCTTGAAAGCGGCGGTCAACCTACTGGTGGTCAAGTTCCCCGCGCAAATCGTGGCCATTTATCTGCACGCCTTCAACGAGATGAATGAAGCGCACTGGCCGAATCTCGAAACCATGCTTCAGGACGATTCGCGCCTCCAAATCCACCGCGATCGGTAAGGCCGAAGTAATGCCCAAGGACCAGAGAATGACCAAAGACCACGCTCTGGTCAGACGGCCGCGGCTCGTTCAAGTTTGAATTGGGTTTGGGGGATTGGGTGTTCTTCCCGCACACTGTGGCTAACTCCGGGGATTTAGCGCTTCAGTCCTTCAACCCGAATAACACCTCCCTGCGCACGATATGCCGATTGCCGGCAAGCCAGGATGTGCAGGATGTTGTCCAAGATGGCATCAAGCCGTTTGCCCACCTTCGCCGCTCAGGCTCCCGGTCGCTTGTATTGCGGTATCTTGAGCGTCTCACCATCCCGGAGCGCTGATTGGTGCGCCACGAATTGGCACACTCCGTAACCGACAATACCGACGTGGACTTTGCGTTCCGAGAACGGCTGCCAGGGCCGCCGCTCGGCCGGCAAATCAGCCCCTTCCGTTTTACCGGCGAAGCCACCGACCAACAACGCGCCCAACGAACCGGCGCCGAACGTTCCCAGGAAATCACGCCGCGGGATGGATGGTTGAGATGGGGAGGATTGCTCTCCGTTCAGGAATGGATTTGACCTGTTCATACCGCGCAATATGGGCGCGGTGCGGGCGGATGAAAAGGAATAACCAGGGGGCGCCGCTCGGGCGCAGTCATTGAAACGTCAGTTCGCCCCAATGCTGCGGTTCCAGTTTCAGCTCGAACACGGCATCATCCACGATGCCGGTGTGCTGGTTGTTCCAGTAGTTGCGCAACCGGGTGCGCTGGCCGGCGGGATCGCCGTACGTCACTCCAAAGTCGCCATGCAGACGCATCCCATCAGTCGGTTGCACATCCAGCAGCGATAGCGGAACCGCCGCCTCCACCAGATAGCTGTTCCGGCGCAAAGTGACTTTGATTTGGACTTCGGACAACACCTCCACCCTGTCCACGATGTATTCCTTGACCACACCGGAGCTGAATGTTTTCGGATGCTTGATCTTGGCGATTGGACGATAAAAGACTGCCGTGGGCGCGCCTTTGAAATTGCCGATGGAAAGCCGCAGATCGCCCAACCCGGCTTGGTCCCGTTTTGGATCGGCATGGGCGTCCGTGCCGAGTTGGAAGTCCACGGTGTCGCCGCTCAAATAGAGGTTCTCCGGCGTTTGGGCGCCATTGATCCACGGTGTCTGGTCGTGAACGTCCCAGGCCAGATAAAGCGTCTGGTTATCCCACGCGGTGACGCTGCGAACGGCGGTATCGTCGGTCTTTTGGTAGCGGACGATTTCCGCGCCTTGGAAATCCCGGTCAAGATTTCCAGTGAACTTCGGCGTGAGCTTCTTCACGGCAAGCCGCCGCGTACCGACGGTCGTCTGCAACTGCTGTTCGCGAAGAGTCCGTGCCTTTTCCACGTCTGCGGCAGTAACTGTGATCGATCTTTCGCGCGAGGAGCCGGCATCTGATTGAGCGAGTTTCCGCACCGTCTCCAAGCCCGTGACCTCCAAGTTCCAAAACGCTGTCTTACCGGCCTGCACATACAGTTTGCCATCCGGACCTTGGGCAATGCTGCCGCCAAAATCTTCGCCCCCCATGCCCGGCGGACAATGCGTCATGTCCGCGCCCGGCACCGCTCGCTCCGGCCACTTCACCTTCATCGGATCGCCCTCGAAGAGGCGGGTCAGATAGAAACCGTCTTCGGTCAGGAGGTGCCATTCCCCGACGTTGGTGGGAATGACCCACACATTACCAATGGGCTTGGGCAACTGCGCCGTGCCGCACGGACCGTACGAACCGCGAATCATACCGACTGTGGGCGGGCAGGCATTGTGCGAGCCGTGAACGCCGTTGAAGTTGTCCGGATAGGTCCAGCGAATCTGCCCGCTCGCGATGTCGGCGCACGTGAACAAGGTGTGCGTTTCTCCATAGGCACCACCGCGCAGCACAAAGCGTCCATCGGCGGAGCCCATTCCACTGATGGGCATTTTCACCGGCTTCGCCAAATCGTACTTCGGCGCGCCACAGGCCGTGAAGCCGATGGCCTTGAATTGGTTCGCGCCGCTGTAGAGCGTGAGGTCCGGAGCCAGGTTCATATACCAACTGCTGAACCGCAGTTCGCCGTCCGTGCCGGAGATTTCTTCGGGCTGGCGTTGGCCGTCGCCATTGGCATCGGACCAAACCATCGTGTGCGCCGCCTTGCCGGTTTGGCCATGACCGGTCGTGCCGAACTCTTCGCCGGCTTTGTCCGTGTAAAAGATCGTCGTGCGCAACCGGTAATCCGCGTCGCCGAGGCGCTCGTAGATGTTCAACGGCCCGGTGTTGAACGCCCAGTTGCCCGCCACCGCGAGATAGAGTCGTCCGTTTGCGCCCCGCGCAAAGCGCGAGTTTTCCATACCATTGCGGGTGATGACGGTCGTGCAGTGGGCGCGACCGGTTTGCGGGTCAAGCCGCCATTCGCAACCCTGGCCAACCATCACGTTCGGATCGGCCGGACAGATCGCACCACCCAGGGCACCGTAACTGGAAGGGCCGAAGAACTCCTTCACCAATTGGCCGGTTTGGGTGTCCCATACGCTGATGCGTTTCGGCGTGCCGTCGGCCTCCGCGACCCAAAGCTTGCCCTCCGCGTCGATGTCCATGCGGTTAAGGAACCGCATCCCGTCGGACTGCCAGAGGCCAAGCAATTGACGGCCTCCCGCCCGGCCAATGGTGAGGACGGTTTCCTGGCCTTGCTTGACGACAACCTGGTTTTCGGGATCACGTTTGCCAAGGTAAACGCGACCATCTTTGATCAGCAGTTGCGGGGAGTTTTTCGCATTCTTGCCATAAGGCAATTGGTGGTTTTGGACGAGTTTGCCGGACGCCGGGTCCAATTCCATTAACACTTCCGCGACGTGGAATGCCAACCACAGCTTGCCGTGGTTGAAGAACATTTCGTCCGCTTTTTCAGGTTTCGTCGTGGCATCGGCCGGCCACAGATTCTTGATCTTCAAATCGGCGCTGTCGGTTCCATCCCATTTCAAGTAGCTGCCATCTTTGGCGCTGAGCTTGTAGAGGTTCGCGCCTTCCGCGTCCTTGCCGACATTGCCGCCGAGCACGTACAGCACGCCGGCGTCAGCGGCCAACGCCTTCACGCCGGCCATGCCACCGCGATTGTTGCTCCACTGGACGCGGCCCTGGAGATCGCAAGCCAGCACGGACTTGCCGGCTTCGGCGCCGTTCCAACCGAGATAGACCTGCCGGTCGTCCGCGGTCACGGCCACGGGCACGCCATGGTCGCCGCCCCAATTGCCTTTGCCGTCGGGGCTGTCCCACGGTGACTGCCCGCCGTTGCACGCCCAACCGCGTAATTTCAGGCCGATGCCGGTATGCACCAACGCACTCCACGTGTACTGGCCGGGCGGCACTGGTTCGCCGGGGCGCGTCCATGACCACGTGGTCAGGCCGTCCCATTTCACTTCGTGTTGGCCTTGGGTGAAGAACGCACAGTTGAGTAACTGCCGGACTACCTGGCCGTCGGCGTTTCTTAGGTTCAAGGAAAGGTAACCGTCGAAGGGCATGTTGAAGGGGATCGGGATGAAGCCAGGAAGTTCCTCCGTCTGCCTCAACCCGGACCAATCGACGACCAGTGTGTCTCCTGCGCTGTGAACCGGAAACTCGCGCGCGTCGGCCAGTCGAACGGGCTGCGGCACCACGTTGCGGCGGGCTTCCAACGTTGCCGTGCCCCAGCAACGACTTGCCATGAACGTAAACACGCGATCCGGGGTGATCCCGGGCTTGAAAATGTCTTTGACCGAAAGGCGGCCCTTCGCGCCGATGGTGAAATTCGGCTCGATGGTCAGCGTGAAGGCATCGCCGGCCTTGAGCGGTTGGCCGTCGCGCGTGAGCAGTTTCCAGGGCAACGCGATTTCTTGAACATACCCTTTCCCATTCGCATCGACGGTGAAGGCCTGCTGTGCGCCGCCTGTTTTCTTGGCGTCTTCGATCACGCCTTCCTTGAAATCGCGACCCTGCTCGAGCTTGATCACATCCGCCCCGTCACGCCCTTTCCAACAGGTAAAATGCTGGCCACGTTCCTGCGGCGTGCCGGGCGCGGTGAGGGTGCGTACCTTGCAGACAGTCACCGGCGAAACCGTAATCGGCAATGGTCTGGCCGGGATTGTTCAGTGGTGTTTCGTCAATGAAATGGGCCAGGAGGTAAAGATTCTCCGCGTCATACATCGCGTGAAACCACAAGGCGAATCGCGCACGCTGGTTCTGGACGTCGTCACAAGTGAAGATGCCGCCCGACAGATCCCAATCGTTCGCGTTGCCATCGATGGTCATGTTGCCCGGCGTCGGCAACACCCGGAGGCCAAGGTTTTCAGTGGGCGTCGCCCGGGCATAAGTCGCAAAGGACAGGCTGACGGACAAAGAGGAGAGTATGAGCAAATGTCGGTGCATAAACTGGTGCAACTTGTTTTGCCAGAACAGGCGTGTTTTCGCAGCAGGAAAGTGCAGGAGATCGCGACTGCGTGGCCAGTCACCTTGGTATAGGTGCCGCTTTTCCCCGAAACCTTTTGTCGTCACTGGTTATTTTTAGGCTATATTCGAAACCGATGAAGCGATGGCACCAAAATTGGGTTCGGTGGTTGACCGGGGCGTTACTGGTGGTGGTGGGTATGGGCGCGACGGTGCTGCCGGCAACCGGGGATACTTTGAATTGGCGCAAAGCTCAAAACCGCGTCAATGCGGACATTTCTTCCTGGGATCTCAATCGATTGCTGGCCGAATTGGCGGCTGCGACGGACTGGCAAATCTTCGTAGAACCGGACGCCCGGCGCACCGTTTCCACCAAATTCAGCGACCGCACCACCGGCGAGGCGTTGCGCCTGTTGTTGGGCGATCTGAATTTTGCGCTGGTGCCGCAAACCAACGGCGCGGCCCGGTTGTATGTATTCCGCACCTCCCCCCAGGAAGCCACCCGCCAGATCCATCCGCATTCCCGGGCCAAACCCATTCCCAACGAACTCATCGTGACGCTCAAACCGGGCGCCGATATTGACGAACTGGCCCGTTTGTTGGGCGCGAAAGTCAGCGGGCGCGTCGATAAACTGAATTTGTACCGGTTGGAATTCAAAGATGCCGCGGCGATGGCCGCCGCCCGCGACTACCTCAAGCAAAGCGACGATGTGGCGTCGGTCGATTTCAATTTCCCCCTCAAGCCCCAACCGTTGCCGGAACAACTGGCCTACAGTTCCTTTCCCCCGTTGAACCTCAAGCCGAACGTCACCAGCGACGGCAAACACATCGTGGTGGGCTTGATCGATACGGCTCTGGATGTCAAAGACAGTCCCTACGCGGATCTGTTGTTGCCAAGCATTTCGGTCGCCGGCGAGAGCCCTGCGTCCACCACCAGCACCGCGCTGACGCACGGCGATTCCATGACCCAAACCCTGTTGCGCGGTCTATCGGGGCTGGCCGATGGCAGCGAGGGCACACAAGTGCGCATCCAGCCGGTGGATGTCTATGGCAGCAGTGCTGCCACCACCAGCTTTCAAGTGGCCGAGGGCGTCTATGCCGCGATCAATTCCGGAGCCACGATCATCAACCTGAGCCTGGGCAGCGACGGCCCGATGGATTATCTGCACCAGATCATCCAGGACGCGCACCAACAGGGAGTGCTGTTCTTTGCCGCCGCGGGCAACGAACCCACAACCACGCCCTCCTTTCCGGCGGCGTATCCCGAAGTGATTGCGGTCACCGCCGGCACGAGCAGCGGGGATATTGCTCCGTATGCGAACCGGGGTGATTTTGTCGATGCCATCGCCCCCGGCTCGATGATTGTCAAAGACAACCAGGGCGCCATGTTTCTGGTGTCGGGCACTTCAGTTTCCACGGCGTATGCGGCCGGAATGGCGGCGGGCTTGACGGAACGCAGCGGTGCCAGTCCGCAGAATGTCGAGGCTTCGATCCGCCTGAACCTGGCCCCCAAGAGCCTCGCCAAGTGATTTGCGGCTTGAACCCGCCGCCGGCTCGTCTAAGCTGTTTTCGTGGTATCCCTGACGGACCGCAATGCTTTCGCCGTGGCCGTAGTCTTCTATGGCCTGAGCACGTTGTACTCGGTTTTCCTGTGGCGGAAAGGCTTTCGCCATCATAACCGGGTGACCTATCTTTTGCTCGCGGGCGGTTTCTGCTTTCACACCCTGGCCCTGCTCAAGCGCGGCTTCTCGCTCAGCCGGTGCCCGGTTACGAACCTCTACGAAGCCACGACGTTTGTCGCCTGGACCATCGTCGCCGCCTACATTGCCACCGGTTGGTGGTCGCGGTTGCGGTTCCTGGGCGCATTCGCTTCCCCGGTGCTCCTCGCCATGGGCGTGTTTGCGTTGTTCCCGGATTTGGATAAGCACGGGCCGACGCCGCAGTTCAACCATGGACTCTTGAGCCTGCACGCTTCGCTCGTGTTGCTGTCCTACGGGGCCTTCGGCTTGAGTTGCGTGGCCGGCTTGATGTACCTGACCCAGGAACACAATTTGAAGTACAACAAACTTCGGGCGCTGGCGTCCCTGCTGCCGCCGATTCAACGCCTGGAAATGGTAATGAGCCGGTTACTGGTGGTGGGTATGATTCTACTAACCGCCGGCTTGGCGATCTCGCCGCTGCTGCTCGAGGAACTCGCGGCCCAACAGCCGGCAAGAGGTTTGTTTATCACGGACGCCAAGGTGATTTGGTCGGGCTTGATTTGGCTTTTTTACCTGGCCTTGCTGATTATGCGCTGGCGTTACGCGCGGGGAGGACGCCGGCTGGCCTGGGGTGTGGTCGGCACGTTTGGATTTATTTTGCTGACCTTCTGGGGCACGCACCTCCTGTCCACGATCCATAATTCATGAAACGGCTATGGCCCTGCTCGTCATTGGTCTGAACCATCGCACCGCGCCGGTCACGCTGCGCGAGCAGTTCGCCATTGCCGAGGCGCGCGTGCCGGCCACCGCGCAACTGTTGCGCCAGGAAAACATTGCGGACGAGATTGTTATCCTATCCACCTGTAATCGCGTCGAGTTTTACATTTCCACTTCGCTCGAACCACGACAAGCGTTCGAGGAATTGCAGGCCTTCCTGGTGCATTGCGCCGGCTACCGGGATCCGCTCACGGACGAAATCTACCGCTGGTCAGAGCCCCAAAGCATCGAACACTTGTTCAAGGTGGCCTGCGGTATGGACTCGATGGTGTTGGGCGAAACCGAGATTTTGGGCCAGTTGAAAAAAGCTTACGACCTGGCCCTGCACCACAGTCATACGGGCCGGGTATTAAACAAGGCCTTCCAAAAAGCATTCAACGTCGCCAAGCACGTGCGCACCCACACCAACATCCAGCGGGGCAGTATTTCGGTGGCATCGGTGGCGGTCGAACTGGCGGAAAAGATCTTCAACAAACTGGCCGAGCACCAGGTCATGGTCATCGGCGCCGGCGACACCAGCGAGAAGGCCGCGCGCGCCTTGCTGTCCCGCGGCGCCCGAAGTGTCGTCGTGGCCAACCGATCCTTCGAGCGCGCCCTTGCGCTGGCCACCGAGCTGGGCGGACGAGCGGTGCGCTTTGACGATTGGGAGGCCGAGTTTGAACAAATCGACATTGCCATCAGCAGCACCTCCGCGCCGCATTACGTATTGACGCCCGCCGTGCTGGAGCCACTGATGAAAGCGCGCCGGCATCGGCCGTTGCTGCTCGTTGACATCGCGGTGCCGCGGGATATCGATCCGGCCGTGAACTTTATTGACGACATCTATCTTTACAACATTGACGATCTGCAGGCCATTGCGGCGGACTCCCTCAAACGGCGCCAGGCAGAAATCGCGCAATGCGAGGCAATCATCCGCGAAAAAGCGCGTGGTTTGATCAAATCCCACCAACCGCCCACCATTCCTCCCGCGACCACTCCAGCATTCGGACACGAATAACCATGCCTGAAGACAAACACACCATTCGCATCGCCACTCGTGGGAGCGCCTTGGCCTTGGCCCAAGCCCGCTTGGTTATGGCGCAGTGCCAGGAAGCCTTTCCGGAATTGTCGTTCGAATTGAACATCATCAAAACCACCGGCGACAAAGCCCTCGGAGCTTCCCTGGCAAACCCGGAGTTGCCCAAAGGATTGTTCACCAAAGAACTCGAAGTGGCGCTCTTGAAGGGTGAAGCTGATCTGGCCGTGCATAGTTTGAAGGATCTGCCCACGGACCTGCCCGCAGGTTTGAAGCTGGGCGCCGTTAGTTCCCGCGAGGATGTGCGGGATGTCCTCATCTATCACACCGACGCCCTCGGCCCACTGACCACCTTGAGTGACCTGCCCGATGGCACCGTCGTGGCGACCAGCAGCACCCGGCGCAGCGCCCAATTGCTCGAACACCGACCCGGTTTGAAAGTGATCCCCATTCGCGGCAACGTCGGTACCCGCTTGCGCAAGGTGGTGGAACAACCCGACTTGAGCGCCACCATTCTCGCCGCCGCTGGTCTGTCGCGGCTCGGCATCCACATCCAACCCGATGGGCAACTGACCGGTGAAGGCGTGCCCGCCGGCCTCCGGGCGATTCGCTTGGAACCGGAAGAGATGCTGCCGTGTGTCGGCCAGGCGGCTTTGGGGTTGGAAGTGCGCGAAAGAGACGAACGCATCACCCCGCTATGTGACAAGTTAAACGATCCAGATACCTTTAGCTGCGTCACGGCAGAACGCGCATTTTTGCAGGCAATGGGCGGCGGATGCCATCTGGCCGTGGCTGCCTACGGCCAAATCCAATCCGGGCAACTTTACGTGCGGGCCGTATCCTTTCTTCAAGGTGCTCCCCGGCGAGGCGAAGGCAACAGTTCACCCGAAGCCGCAAGCGAACTGGGCCAGCGCCTGGCCAGGGAGCTTTTGGCAGGTCCAGCTTCCTGAATTCTTCTTTCGCACGGAAATGATCGGCCGCTCGAGATGCCACTTTCAAGATTGCGTTTCCAGTTCCCCCGGAGGAAGAAAATATTCGACCTGACGGCGAGAGCGTGTACGAATCGGTATCGCTATGGTAACTTGTTTGGCAAAGGAAACGTGGTCTGAATGAAAGCAAAGGGCATAGTCTATTTGGTGGGGGCAGGTCCGGGCGACGCCGGACTCCTCACACTCCGGGGGGCTGAATTGCTCGGCCGGGCCAACGTCGTGGTGTATGACGTATTGGTCAATCCCGCCTTGCTTCGCCTGGCACCGCCGTCCGCAGAACTGATCTGCCGCGGAAAATCAGCCAGCGACAAAGCGTTGTCGCAGGCGGACATGAACACCCTGATGGTAGCCCGCGCCAAGGCCGGGCAATGTGTCGTCCGTTTGAAGGGTGGCGATCCCTACATCTTCGGACGCGGCGGCGAAGAAGCTGAAGAACTGGCCGCCGCCGGCATCGGGTTCGAAGTGGTGCCCGGAGTTTCTTCCATCGTTGCCGGCCCGAACTATGCGGGGGTGCCTTTGACCCACCGGGATTATTGTTCAAGTTTCACCGTGTTGACCGGCCATGGGAATCCGGAAGCGGGCGCGACCAAGCTGGAGTTGGATCAGATTGCCAACCTCCCCGGCACCAAAGTCGTGCTCATGGGGATGAAGCGTATGCGCGAATGGACCGCCAGTCTGGTTGAGCACGGCATGCCGGCCGCTACTCGCGTGGCGGTGGTGCAATGGGCCACGACCGGCCAGCAACAGTCGGTCGAAGGCACCCTGGCGACCATCGCTGAGCAGGTTGCGCAACGCGGCCTCACCCCACCGGCGCTGACGATCATCGGCGACGTCGTCAAACTGCGTCCGAAACTGAACTGGTTCGAACATCGTCCCCTCTTCGGGCAACGGTGTGTGATCACCCGAGCCCGGCACCAGTGCGAGACTCTGGCTCGGCAACTCACTGAACTGGGGGCGGACGTGTTGGAAATTGCCTGCTTGAAAATCGTGGCTCCGAAGGACAAACAACCGCTGGCGGACGCGCTGCTCACGCTGGGAGAATACGATTGGATTGTGTTCACCAGCGTCAACGGCGTGAACGCTTTCTTTGACTATTTCTTCAAGGCGTTCGAAGACGTCCGCGATTTGGGCGCCGTACGGATCGCGGCCGTCGGCCCAGGCACCGCCGCGCGCTTGCGGGAATTGCACCTCAAAGTGGACGTGATGCCCAAGGAGGCGTTGGGGGTGCGGATTGCCAAGGCGCTGAACGAATTTGAAAGCATTGAGAACTTGAAAATCATGCTGGCGCGCGCCGAGACCGCGAATTCGGATTTGCCCGCCGCCCTCAACGAAAGGCGGGCGATCGTGGATGACGTCCCCTGTTACCAGACGGTGCCGGAAACCGAAGACCGCACCGGGGCAGGCGCCCGCCTGCTGGCCGAGGGCGCTCAATGGATCACCTTCACGAGCGGCTCGACGGTGGACCATTTCCATGCCCGGTTTGACCTGCCCAAATTGCTCGCCCAATTTCCCGAGTTGAAACTGGCTTCGATTGGACCGGAAACCAGCAAGGTGTTGGGCAAATTGGGATTAAAGCCCACCGTCGAAGCCCGCGAACACACGATGGACGGTTTGGTCAAGGGCATCAGGGCGCACGTCAAGTCAAGAGCGTGAGATGAGCGGACGGCGCAACCCGTCATTGCTGGCAGAACCGTTCCAGCAGCAACTCAAATTCCAACGCCTGAATCGCCTTCAGAAGTCGCACGCGCGCATCGCCGGCAGGCCGGCCGGAGGCGACGTTGCAGGCGGTTACAAAGGCGTGCGGATCCCATTGGCCGGCAGGCAATAATTGCGAACCCAGCATAGTGTCGTTGTGCGACTGGAGCAGCGCAGCCACCCGATTAGCAAGTTCGGGATAGCACGGATGCGTTCCGACCCGGCGAAACCAGTATTTGGAGTTCCAGTAATCCGGTTCGCGCCGGTGCATGAGGCCATGCACATAGCTTCCGTCGGCGTTGTCAATGCCCTGGGAGATTTTGTGGGACGCATCCAAAAGATCGTGCCACAACAGGACGGTGGCACGAATCAGATCGCCCTTGAGGTTGGACACGGCGTGCGTTGCCAAGGTCGCTTCGAGTTGCGGCTTCAAGACATCCAACGGCTGCGCGCCATCACGCGGACCCGGGCCCAAGTCGGCCGGGTTCGCCGTCGCCATCAATCCCTGAACTTGCTGAAGCAAGTTTGTCTCGCCCATGTCGGAACTATAATTCCCTACCGAGCGCAGGCCAGCACAAAACTGGGGCTGGTCAGACCGTGTACGTGCTGGAAGCCGTGGTGCCGCCGTGGCCGGTCCAGTTGGTGTGGAAGAACTGGCCGCGCGGCTTGTCCACGCGCTCGTAGGTGTGCGCGCCGAAGTAATCGCGCTGGGCCTGGAGCAGGTTGGCCGGCAGCACGTTCGCTGCGGTAGCCGTCGTAGAACGCCAGCGCGGTGCTGAACGCCGGCACCGGAATGCCCTTCTTGACGGCCGATGGCCACCACGTTGCGCCAGCGCTTTCTGGCAGCTCTTGATCTGCCTTCTGGAAGAATCGGATCGAGCAGCAGGTTGGCCAGTTTGGGTTCTTGTCGAAGGCTTCCTTGATCTTGCCGAGGAAGCGCGCTGCGGATGATGCAGCCGCCGCGCCACATGAGCGCGATGCCGCCGTAGTTCAGGTTCCAGCTCGTATTCCTGCGCCGCCGCGCGCATGAGCATGTAGCCCTGCGCGTAGCTGATGATCTTCGAGGCGTAGAGCGCGTCGCGGATGTCGTCGATGAACGCCTTTCTTCGCGGTCGCCGGCGACTTGATGGCTGGGCGCGGGCCTTTCAGTTTCTTGGCGGCCTCCACGCGCTCTTCTTTCAGCGCGGAGAGGCAGCGGCGAATAGACCGCCTCGGCGATCAGCGTGATCGGGAATGCCCAGGTCCTGCGATGATATGCACCGTCCATTTGCCGGTGCCTTTCTGGCCGGCGGTGTCGAGGATCTTGTCCACGAGCGGCTGCGCCGTCGGCGTCCTTGTAGGCGAGGATGTCGCGGGTGATCTCGATGAGGTAGGAGTCCAGTTCGCCCTTGTTCCACTCGGCGAAGACCTGCGTGCATCTCGTCGGCGCGTCATGCCGAGGCCGTTCTTCATAGATGTTGTAGGCTTCGCAGATGAGCTGCATGTCGCCGTACTCGATGCCGTTGTGGACCATCTTCACGTAGTGGCCGGCGCCGCTTTCGCCCACCCAGTCGCAGCAGGGCGATGCCGTCCTCGACCTTGGCGGCGATGGCCTGGAAGATGTCCTTCACGTGCGGCCACGCGGCCGGGCGAGCCGCCGGGCATGATGCACGGGCCGTGGCGCGCGCCTTCCTCGCCGCCGGACACGCCGGTGCCGATGTAGAGCAGGCCCTTGCTCTCGACATATTTGGTGCGGCGGATGGTGTCTTCGAAGAGCGAATTGCCGCCGTCGATGATGATGTCGCCCGGTTCGAGGTGCGGCAGGAGGTGTTCGATGAATTCGTCCACCGGCTTGCCGGCCTTGACCATGAGCATGACGCGGCGCGGGCGTCTTCAGCAGGCCGACCATTTCCTCGATGGAGTGCGCGCCGATGACGTTGGTGCCCTTGGCTTCGTTGGCGAGGAAATCGTCCACCTTGGAGACGGTGCGGTTGAAGGCCACGACGGTGAAGCCGTGGTCGTTCATGTTCAGAATGAGGTTCTGGCCCATGACGGCCAGGCCGATCAATGCGATGTCAGCTTGTAGGTTCCATGTTGTTTTCAGGTCAAAAGTTAAAGCAAGCCGCCACGATACCGAAGCAGATTGAGCTTGCCAGCAGAAATTTCGCAAGAAACCGTGGAAAATGACCGGTGAGCAAGGTCCGAGGACCAGAGACTCATCGCAGTAAAGCCCCGGTGTTGAACTGAATAAAGTCACGGTTGAAAGCCGCGCGATGCTTATTCCACTGCGCGTTCAAGAGGAGACTTCAAGCGGAGCACGGACATTCCGGTTCGCTCGGTAGAAAAGGGCCGCACCAGCAGGCAGGAATGTCCGCGCTCCAGTTCAAACCCGCTTTAGTCTCAACTTGAAAGCAAAATGGAATTAAGAGTTCAACCGGAGCGCAAGCCCGCGTCCATGGAACACTCCCTCTTCGATTATTCGCGCTCGAGTGGCGGACGGAAGCCGTGCTTTTTTCCCGAGGCCAGGCACGCGCTGAGCGATTTCATGCCCGCGGTGCAAGTAGGGTCGGACAGTGACATAGCGGCAGCACAAACACCGATTTCCAGGCAACGGGCCAGTTCCCAGCCTTCGTGCAAACCCAGCAGCACGCCGGCACAAAAGGCGTCGCCGGCCCCTGCAGTTCCCGCCACCTTTTTTTCAGGCAGCTTCACCGAGGATTGCCAGACATCTTCGCCTTTGCGGGTCCGGGCGAAGCCGCCTTCCGGAAAGTGAATGACCACCAGTTCCTGCACCCCTTGCTGGAGCAGGGCGCCGGCGGCGTGGCGCAAACTGACGGTGTCCAATTCGCCGTTGGGCTGGCGGATTTTGAAGCCGGTGGTGTTGCCGGCCTCGATTTCGTTCAGGATGCAATAGTCCACGTGCTTGAGCGCGGGCACTACGATCTTGGCGAAGCGGTTGCTGTCCTCGCTCACCACGTCCACACTGGTCTTGAGGCCGGCGGCCTGGGCCGCGGCGAGCAACCGGGCGGCTTTGGTGCCGAATTTGCCGTCCGCGCCGTCCAGCGAGTCCAAGAGGAGCAAATAGCCGAGGTGGAAAATCCGGGCTTTGGTTTTACCAAAATCCAAATCCTGCCCATCCCACAAGGCGTTGGCGCCCCGGTAATGGAAAAAAGTGCGCCGGCCGTTGCCGGTTTCGGTCATGACATCGGTGTAAGAGGTGTCAGCTTTGGGGGTGGTCCGAAGATGGCGGGTGTCAATCTGGTGGTCGCGGCAATCCTTCAAGATGACTTCGCCCAGCGGATCCTTGCCCACGAGGCCGGCGGCATACAGCGGCAGTTCCGCCCCCATTTTGGCCAAATCAATCAAAACATTGTACGCTGCCCCGCCGGTGCCCTGATGTTGGCTGAGAATGTTGGCAAGCTGTTCGCGTTGCGGATACACGTCAATGAGCTTGACCTGGTCGATGATCCAATTGCCGCCGGCCAGCACGCCGCGGCGGTCTATTTTGTTTTTTTTGACTGGCATAGGGTGATGAGCATTCTGTTTTTGGGCGCAATCCACGTTACGGCCGGGTAATCAACTGGAATTGCCAGTTACCCGGATAGTGAATCGAAGGCGAGGGGCTTCTGGCAAGCCGAAAAAACGGGTCGGAGAGGAACCAGCGAAATGGCGGAGTCCCAAAGCCGAAATCCCAAGGGTTGCGGGTTTGGGGTGAAAACCAAACAGAGGGCTTGAATTCCAGACCCGCTTACTTTCTCTTTTCAAATGCTCGGTTTCAAAGTAAACAATGCTCATGCCGAAAGCAGCGCGCGCAGGTGAACGCATCCTTCGGGGCATACCGGTTTCTCCCGGCGTGTGCCGCGGGAAGCTGCTGGTGTTGCCCGATCCGCAGGACACCACCATCCCCCAGCTCCACCTGGAAGAGGAGGAATTGACCCCGCAAATCCAGCGTTTCGAACATGCCTTGATCGAAACCCGCCGTCAGATTCACGAGATTCAGCGCCAAGTCAGCGAAAACCTGGGGCTCAAAGACGCCAGCATTTTCGAAGCGCACGTCCTCGGTACTGGAAGATCCCATTTTGCTCGATGAAATCAGCCGCATGGTCACCGAGGAGAAGATCAATGTGGAATTTGCGGTCCAGCGATTTGCCGAAAAATACATCGCCACTCTCAGCGCCAGTGATGACCAGTACTTGCGTGAGCGGGCCGCAGATTTGCGGGATGTCGCGGCCCGGCTGCTGAACAACCTGCTCGGCCGGGCGGAGGAAGCTGATCTCCGTCACCTGCCCGAACCGTGCATTATCATCAGCCACGATCTCACCCCGTCTCGTACGGCATTGCTCGACAAGAAGATGGTAATCGGTTTCGGCACGGATATCGGCAGCCGAACCTCGCACACCGCCATCATGGCCCGCTCATTGGGCATTCCCGCGGTGGTCGGTCTGCAAAATGCCCGCCACGAACTGGTCACCGGCGAATACGCGCTGCTGGACGGCTACAACGGCCAGATCATCATCAATCCCACCGACCAGACGTTGTTCGAATACGGCCAGTTGGTCCGCAAACAAGTTACGCTCCAGGAAAAGCTGCTGGAATCGCGCGACCAACCGGCGATCACGCTCGATGGCGTGCGTGTGATGCTGTTGGCCAACGTCGAGCAACCCAGCGACACCGAAGCAGTCTTCGCCAGCGGGGCGGAGGGGGTGGGGCTGTTCCGCACTGAATTCATGTTCATCAACCGGAACTCGCTGCCCACCGAGGAAGAGCAATACCTGGCTTACCGTCAGGTGGCCGCGGCGCTGAATCCCCGGCCGGTGGTGATTCGCACGCTGGATCTGGGCGGCGACAAGTTCCTCTCCCAACTCGGTGTGCCGACGGAAATGAATCCGTTTTTGGGGTGGCGCGCCATTCGGTTTTGCCTGGAACATCGCGAGCTGTTTCGCAGCCAGTTGCGGGCGATCCTCCGCGCCAGTGCCGAGGGCAACGTCAAAATGATGTACCCGATGATTTCGGGGCTGGAGGAATTGAACCGGGCCAATGCGTTCGTCGAGGAATACCAAGAGGAATTGCGCAAACAGAACATCCCGTTCAACGAACACCTCGAAACCGGGGCTATGATCGAAATTCCTTCCGCGGCCCTGGCGGCGGAGTCACTCGGCAAACGGATCAAATTTTTCAGCATCGGCACCAACGATTTGATCCAATATTCCCTGGCAGTGGATCGTTTGAACGAAAAAATCGCCCACCTCTACGAACCAACGCATCCCGCCATCTTGCGGCTCATCAAGATGACGGCCGAAGCGGGGCAGAAGCTGGGAATCCCGGTCGCTGTCTGCGGCGAAATGGCCGGCGACCCGGTGATGGTTCCCCTGTTGCTCGGCTTGGGCGTTAATGAGTTGAGTGTGGCCCCGCTCAATGTGCCTCAAATCAAACATTTGATTCGACGGCTCAAGTTGAGCGACGTCCGGGAATTGACCGAAAGTGCCCTGAACTGTGATTCCGGGAACGAGATCCTGGCCCGGTTCGAAGCCTACACCCGCCGAATCGCCCCGGCGCTGTTTGAATCCCAGAATTAAATGGTTAAATTGCCTACATGAAAGTTGTTATTCTTGCGGCCGGGTACGCCACCCGCCTGTATCCGCTGACGCTCACCCGGGCCAAACCACTGCTCCCGGTGGCCGGCAAGCCGATGATCGACCATGTGCTGGACAACTTGGCCCCCATCGGTGGTTTGGACCGCATTTACATCGTGACCAACGCGAAGTTCGCCGACCAATTCCAGGCCTGGGCGGATGATTACCGGGCGCACAAAGCGAAGTTGGATTTTACCATCGTCAATGACGGCTCCACCGATGACAGCAACAAGCTGGGGGCCATTGGCGATCTGCACCTGGTGCTGACCCGCGAGAACCTTGATGACGACCTGCTGGTGGTGGCCGGAGACAACCTGTTCAGCCAGAGCCTCGAGGCCTTCGGTCGTTTCTGCCGTGAAAAACAGGCACCGGTGTTGGCGGTTTACGACGTCGGCAACCTCGAACAAATCAAGAAATTCAACGCGATCACCATCAATCAGGAGGGCAGCATCGAATTTTTCGAGGAAAAACCGCCGCAGCCGAAAAGCACCTTGACGGGCATCGCCCTCTATTTTTACCCGCGCTCGATGTTGCCGCTGATTCGCCAGTATGTGACCGAAGGCAACAATCCCGATCAACCCGGTCGGCTGGTCCAGTGGCTCTACCCGCGGGTGCCGGTTTACACGTGGCGGGTGCCGGGGCTCTGGTTCGACATCGGTGGCAAAGAGTCGCTCGAAGAAGCCAACCGCGTCTTTGGGGCGTCAACCGCTCCTCAGAGATAGACCCATGGACTGGATTGGTATCGCGATCGTCCTGGCGTTCATTGTTGCGGTAATTGCTTGGAAGCTGGCCGGCCAAATCAGCGTTGAACGCGCTCAATCCTGCCTGGAACAGGGAGCTAAGGTGATCGATGTGCGCAACCCGTCGGAATACCGCGCAGGCCACTTGCCGGGCACGATCAATATTCCGTTGAGTGACCTGCGCGAACAAATCGCCGCGCAGGCACCGAACAAAGAGCAGGTGTTGCTGCTTCATTGCGCCAGCGGTGGCCGCAGTGGCATGGGGGCGCGGCTTCTGAAACAGGCCGGCTACGCCAATGCGTTCAATCTCGGCTCTTATGGTCGAGCGCAGAAGATTATGCACCGCGCGTTGTGATATGTGACTTGGGCACGATTGGGGAACGGCGATCGTTACCGCCACGTTCCTCCGCACTGCTGCGGGCCGCAAATAACCTGACCCAGTGCTTGCATTTCGCGCGGGGCCGCCTCATTCTTAGCCTGCGAATTCTTCGTGACCCACAGAACCGCGTCACTTTGGATACATGAGTAATCAAGCGCCAGACGACAGCATATTTAATCTCGAGCAGCACTTTTTGCCGGCTTGGGCCAAACAATCACCCGATGAAAACCGTTTCGCCAACTATGAGGGCGAAACGGAACGACGGGGTGACCGACGACGGGACCGAGGTGACCGACGGGATCGCCCCGCTGAACGTCGTGACCGGCCGGCTGGCCGCGGGCCAGGGCCTTCGCAAGGTCCGCGTCGCCGAGACCAACGAGGCCGCGATAATCGAGGCCCGGACGACCGGAGACGGGACGGGCCACGGCCACCGCGGCAGGATCGCCCCGCCCCGCAACCGGTGCCACTGCCGGAAATCAATGTGGCGTTCGTGCCCGATGACAAGGGCGTGGACTCGCTGGCCAAGCAAATCAAAATGACCGGCCGCGCGTATCCGCTCTTCGACATTGCCCACATGATCCTGTCCAAACCGGAGCGGCACTCGGTAACGTTCAGCGTTTGCAAGAACGCGGAGGGCAATCCGATCAATCCGTTGTATCTGTGCGCGCTGGATGAAACGTTGTGGTTGTCGGCGGAAACGGCCATGCAGCACCTGTTGGAGAAGCATTTCACCACGTTCTATCAACCGGAACGGACGCAGGTGGAGCCTCCCAAAGGCACCTACACGTTTGTGGCCCAGTGCGGGATGAGCGGCGTGATTTTGGGTCCACCCAACCATCACGATTATCAAAACCAGCTTCGGAAACTGCATGCGGAACGGTTTTCCCGCATGCCGTTCGACACCTTCAAAGCGCGCGTCAAAATCGTGCGCGAGGAAACGGTGGTCAAAAAATGGATCGACGATCAAAGCTACAAGACCCATTACCTTTGTCTCAACATGCCGGAACCGCTCCGGTTGGAAACCCGGGAAGAAGCGGAACAACATTTTCGCGAAACGCACCTGCCAAACCTGGTGCAGTTGGTGGAAACCTTCCGCATGAGCGGTGTTGCCAGTCGCAATATTCGCGAACTTGGGCTGCGGCGCCTGGTGCGCCAAGTTTGGGAAGACCAACGGCGGTTCCCCATTCAAGTGGCCACGGTGCTGAGCCAACAGTTCGCGGCCAGCGGGCTCCAATTCTTCAAGGTCAACAAAACGGTGACGCATGTGGCCGTCGCCCGCCCGCATTACTTGGATTTGGAGGTCACGCCAGTGTCCGAAGGTGTGCGGCAGATTGTCAATTTCATCAATACGAACCCGAGGTGTACGCACAACCAACTTTTGGAGGCACTGGCCCCCGTACCGGGGGGTGATGACACAGTCGAGCCGACCCCGGAACGCACTGCCGTGATCGCTGATTTGCATTGGCTGGTGCATGAGGGCCACGTCATTGAATTTGCCAATGGGGTGCTGGAAACCGCCAAGAAGCCGGTGGTCAAGCCACCCAAACCGGCCCCCGTTCCCACCGCTCCTCCGCCGGCTCCCCCGAGCAGCGAGTCCACAACTCCTGTGCCGACAGCCACCGAAGCCGGATCCGCAGTCACGGAGTCCGCTCCCGCTGCATCCCCAAGTCCGAAGCCTCAAGCGGGAGCGCCGGTGCCAGCCGAACTGACGACGGCTGGACCAACGCCAACCGCGATCGAGCCAGCGCCGCCGTCGGAACCGAAGTCGAGCGAATCCACTCCGGTGGCCTCGGTAGAACCGCAGTCGGAAAGTCCGGCAGTGTCCGAATCTGAAACGGTCAAGTCACCGGAAGACCCGCCTGCTGCCGCGGTTTCGCCAGCAGGATCGGAGCCTGCGGTTGCGGATACAAGGGCTATGAAACCCACCTCGGCAACCAACGAGCCCAGCCCTTCCTCGGAGCCGGAGCAATCCCCGGCCGCCACCTCCTCTCCGGAAAAGAAGCAATCCTGATTTGACCGTCACCTTGCTGCCGGCATCTTGCCGGCGGTTTGGAATGGCGGCCAGACCTGAGCACGACGTTGACGCATGGATTCGGAGCGGGTTCCATTGAGTTCTGGCCCGATTTGGATTTGCTGGTTTTTAGCTTTGCTTTCCTTTGGCTTTTTACGTATGGTTTGCGCAATAGCTTTCCAGCAATATGTCAGGGCAGTTTGCGTGCAGGATATGTATCGCAGGGATGGTGAATTGGTTCTTAATGTTCGGTTCGAGCTCCGCGCTTTGGTCGGCGGAAGAATTGGGGAACTCGGAGCCTACGCTTGAAGTAACCAACGATGAGCCGGCAACCGTGCAGAGCACGAATGCCGGTATCAGTGGCATTGAATTCTCCAATGCCGTGGACCGGGTGGTGGAGCAAACCCAGCGTTCCTTTCTGATCCTCCAGGAACAATTGCGCTCCTCGATGCAGATGCTCGAGCAAGCGCGCCAGGAATCTGAAGTGGCCTCCCGGTTGCACGCAGCGGCCATCTCGAACCGCATCTCCCTGCTGGAGCAAACTCTGACGGCCCAGCGCGCGAATGATCTGACCTTGGTCGAGAATGCCAATCGTCATCTGCTGCTTGTCATCGCCAGTTTTGCCGGCGTGCTGGTGCTGCTGGTGTTGGTCATCGTTTGGTTTCAAGTTCGTTCCCTCAATCGCCTGACGGAGGTGGTGACCCTGTATCGGGAGCCGTTGCCTTACAGTGCGCCGCCCGCAGCCGCACTGGCGATGGGAAGCGATCCGCCCCCGACTGTGCGCACTGAGCCCGATTCCAGCCAGCGGTTGCTGGGCGCCGTCGAACGGCTCGAACAGCGTATTCAGGAACTCGAGCACACCGCGACGCCGGAGCTGACTCCGACTACACCGCAATCGGACGGTGCCAAGGTTATCGAAGTGCCGTTACCCGTAGTTCGAGAACCTGTTCCAAGTGAGGAGTTCCCGGCAGAGACGGCGAGCAATTCAACCGAAGAAGAGGACGATCGTGTCAACTGGCTGCTGGGCAAAGGCCAATCGTTTCTCAATGCCGGCCAGGTGGAAAAGGCGATGGCCTGTTTTGACGAAGTGATCGTGCATGAGCCTCACCACGCGGAAGCCCTGATGAAAAAGGGGGTCGTGCTCGAACGGCAGGAACGATACAAGGAAGCGCTCGATTATTACGACCGAGCCATTGAAGCCAACCGGTCGCTGACGTTGGCTTACCTGCACAAAGGCGGGGTATTCAATCAGTTGGAACGCTTCGACGAAGCGCTGCAGTGTTACGAGCAAGCTTTGCGGTTGCAACAATTGACCGGCAACAACCGGTCCGAGTAACGTTGCCGTGGACGTGGTTCCCTCGGTATTCGGCTGGCGCTGGAAATGGAGCTTGTATCGTGACGCACACGACAATGGCTAGTACCTGTGACAAAGAATTTTCGACACATGCGTTGCCTGGATTTCTTGGCGCTGCCAAGGCGCGAGAGACGAGCATACCCCTCAGCGGTCTGTAAGGAGCGAGCAACGCCGGCAGCGACGAAAAAGACGGCAACCCGGAGGGCTGCGCCAGATTTGAATTCTGGCTTCGTTGCTCCTCAGTCACAGAGCACTGCGGCTATGCTCCTTCGTCGCGCCTCGCCAGAATTCAAATCTGGCGCAGCGCATGTATCGAAAATTCTTTGTCACAGTACTAGTCGATCTTGACCTTGAACAGTTCGTGTTCTTCGGCTTCTTTGCGAGCCAGTTGCTGCTCAAGCAGGGCAATACGCTGTTCATAGGCGCGCAGTCTTTCGGTAAGGGGAGCCTGAACTTTGGCCAGGCGTTCCTCCAATTTGGCAAGGTCCGCAGCGGCCTGTTGTTGAGTAGCCAGCGAATGGTTGCGTTGCGCAAGCATTCCCTGCACCAGCCGGGTCTTGAGCCAGCGCGCCAGCAACGGCAGCAGCCCGGCGCGCATCATCGCGGTCGCCTGATCGGCCCGCCTTTCCGCCGTGAGGGCGCGCGCCTGCCAGGAGTCCGAAGCGGTCAATGCGGGAGCGACCACAGGGGTGGCGCAATTCGGGCAGAGCAATTGCCCAGAACCCGTGGATTCGATCAATAGCTGTGGGCTCCGCACTTGATGGCGTCGCCGCTTTACTAGGCGGGTTGCGGCCACCAACGCGACCAGGAAAATCACAATCAGGATGGGCATCAACCATTGGTTTAGTGCGGATCCGTTGGTCAGTTCTCGGCGAGCGTTCTCCATCCAGTCCGTCCAAGTACTCCCCTGGGATGCATCCTTCATCCGTTCCCTTAATTCATCCAAAGCGGCCTTGGTTCGGACGTCCACTCGTTGCCCGGCCGCCAGAATGACTTGGCCCGGAAAATATTCAGTGGCGGCGACAATCGCCATCGTGCGTGACTGCTGAAATTTCCGAATCAACACTTTATCCCGGATGCAATTGGGTTGCAGAAAGGCGGCAAGGAAATCCGCGTCAGCCTGACCTTCGGGAGGAAATTCGCGACGCACTATTTGCCTCAGTTTGGACAAGGTGATGAGATTTGTGGCATCGACTCGCGAAGCCAATCCTTGCCAGGCCGCCCAATCCGCGTTATCCGCCTTGGCCGCGGCCGGGAGAAGCCAGACATAGCCAGGGCCGGGGGCATTGGTTGCCGGCAACTCATCGCTGCTTATGTAATGGCTCATGAACGCCCGCAGCAGAATACTCCACTCGCTCCGCAGCATTTCATCCGACTGCTCCAAGGCCCAACGTTCCATAAAATGAGAGCTTGTCGGCGTGTCCTGATGCTGTTGCTGGAATAGGACAACATAGTTCGCGTACCGTTTTCCTTGTAACACGCTGGGATCCAACTGCTCCCGGTGGAAGAGGTATTTCAAGCCGAGAAGGAATTGGCTGCGCTGGTCATTCAGGGTCGAATGGAAATTGGTTTCTACTTCGCTGGCCGCAGTGGAATGGAACCGGAAGATTACGGGTGTTTTTCGGACCTCGTTATGGTGCAGCAATTGCGTCCGTTCGGGATCCGGTACCAGCAAGTGGATCGGGGTGACAAGGTTCGACGAGGCCAGGTCGCCGACCTGGAGGTCCGGGAGGGCGGCGGAAGCGATCGGCAAGCCAATCATCAGGCCAGCGAGGCCAAATTCCATGACCTTCCGCCTTAACCCAGTTCGAATGGATGAATGCCTGTCGATGTCGGCCAGCGATAACGGGGATTTCTTTTAGAAGCAAGCCGGAAAACCGCTGGATACGCAAAACTCAGGACAACAAGCCAACGAAGTGCAGGTCGTCAATGTTTTGGCGCAAAAAACGCTGCCCAAGGCCCATCGAAAACTAATCGGACACTGGATTGGATTTCTGGATCCCAGAGCGTGTTAATCGACTGAACCCCGGTTATCGGTCAAAACGGATGAGACTCACTTGCTGTTTGGTTTGGATAGGGATGTGCGCGGTTTTGGCCACTGATGGCGCCGTGTTGCAGACCAACCAACCCGCCCCCGGCGGGAACAAATTCCTTTTTATCGTGGACACTTCGAGTGCCATGAAAAAGGTCGCCTTGCCCAGCCGCCAGGCGGTATTTGACATGATTTACACCGGCCTCTACGACCAAATGAAAGCAGGCGATTCGTATGGTTTGTGGACTTTTAACCAGGAACCGTTCACGAGCATCTTCCCGATGCAAATCTGGCATCCGCAGCAAACCATGGCGCTGGCGAGCCACGCCGCCAAGTTTTTGCGGGACCAACCTTATCGTAACCGTGCCCGTCTCGGCCCTTTAATGGACAAAGTGTTGACCATCATCACGGGGGTAAAGGACGTGACTGTTTTCATCATTTCGGATGAGAACACACAAGTGCAAGGGACTCCGTTCGACAACCAACTTAAGGCAGCATACACGCTCAACGCCGAAGAAAGCGCCAAAGCCACCCAACCTCTCATCACCACCCTGACAGCCAGAGGAGGAGAAATCGTCAGTGCCTCGGTCCATATTGCCGGCAATCCGATCCTGCTCATCCAGCCGGCAGAAACAATTCCCAACCAGTACCAAGAACATCCACTGGCCAGCGGCAAGACGAACAGGCAAACCGTTGCCGTCACGAAGGTTCAATCGACCAATTCACCGGCGTCAACCTCGGCGCAATCTCGTGGCAACCAGGCCTCATCAAAGCCACGTGAGCCGTTCGGCGGGAACCGGAAAGCCAAGGCATTCGGAACAAAAGCAGGCAACTCTGCCATGCGCAGTTTTGCGGATAGTGGAGCCAAGCAAGTGCCCAGCGATACTGCGTCTAAATCCGTAGGAAATGAAGTTGCCCTACCGCCAACTCACACCAATAACCAACGAGGGAGCGGTTCCATGAAGGATATCGTTGACTCCAACCCGGCGATCCCGCGCGATTCAACTGCAGAAACGACGTCGCAGGCTGTGGTTTCGAGCGGTTCAAGGAAGAACAATTCAAACGTCGAACAGAGGGAGACCTCAGCCGCTACTCGTCCGAATCCCAAATTGGCGCCCGAGGTGGGAGCGCCCGCTCCATACCCGGCAACGGCGACTAGCTCCGAAGCTGCGGACGCAATCCCGAAAAATGCTGGGGATGAGGTCATGGAACCTTCATCAGCGAATGGGGTGACAGTCCCAAGTAAATTCGTTGCTATCGAAACCACCTCTGGAATTCTGCCGGTGGCGGCTCGGGAACTCGCAGCAAACAGGAATACGCCGATACGGGATTCGCTGGTATTGGGCGATGGTGGACACCCCGCTCACGACAGCTTCAAACCCGGGACATTGCTGCTGATCGGTGGCGCTTTGCTGCTGGTCTTTTTGGCGCTTGTCCTGATTGGCTGGCAGAAGGCCCGCTCACAGCAGCCCCAGGAAAGCTATATCACGCGGTCCATGAATCGAATGCGATAAACGCGCGATTCGTCGCCAGATGGTTTTGCCGGCAATCGGTCAATAACCAGCGAAAACAAAAAACCCCGCCGAAATCGGCGGGGTTGGAGAATACCCAAGCAAACTTAACGTTTGCTGTACCTGAAATCGCTTACGGGCGCCAGGCTGGCCGTATTTCTTACGTTCCTTCATACGCGGATCCCGCGTCAAGAAACCGCCGGCTTTTAGCACGGGCCGAAGGTTGGGGTCGGCGTTGATGAGGGCACGAGCGATCCCGTGCCGCACCGCACCGGCCTGACCGCTGGGACCGCCGCCGCGAACATTTACCCGAATGTCAAATTTGGTGGCCGTGTCCGTAGCGGTCAGCGGCTGCGAGGCTTGCATGCGCAAGGTTTCGGTCAAAAAGTAATTTTCAAATGGGCGGCCATTGACAACGATCTTGCCGTTGCCCGAGGCGATCCGCACTCGAGCCACCGCTGTTTTGCGTCGGCCGGTGCCAAGCTGTTCCTGGGAAGTTGTGTTATCCATTTGTCAAAAAATGTTGAGACTAGGGGCGCTCAGTTGGCGACTTTCAGCGGTTCCGGTCGTTGTGCGGAGTGCGGATGAGCTGGACCTTTGTAAACCTTGAGTTTGGTCAAGAGCACCTTGCCCAACCGGTTCTTCGGGATCATTCCCTTCACGGCGTGGGTAATCAGGCGCTCCGGATGGCGTCCGCGGATTTGAGGGACGGAACGGTATTTCTCGCCACCCCTCCAACCGGAGTAACTCATGTAGGTTTTGGTGGATTCTTTCTTGCCCGTGAGTCGCACTTTCTCCGCATTGACGACGATCACAAAGTCGCCGGCATCCAAGTGCGGCGTGAAGACCGCCTTGTTTTTGCCACGTAGCGTGTTGGCAATTTGCGCCGCCAACCGGCCCAAAACCGCGCCATCGGCATCAATCACATGCCACTTGCGCTGGTCCAAATTCACTTTCGGAATCAAAGTTTTCATCAAATCCAATCAAAGGAACGCGAAGAGTATCAAAGCACAACGCCAAGTCAATAGACATTTTTGGCATTTTAAAATATCACTTCACGTATCGAAACTGATGCATTTCCATAGACAATGCCTATGCTAACCAAAGGAAACAAATATTGCAACCTTTGAACCAAGTCTGGTTGAATACACACATGTCAACCGAATCAAAATGCCCGTTCCATCAAGCTGCCGGCGGCGGCACCACAAACCAAGAATGGTGGCCGAACCAGTTGAAGCTCGAACTGCTGCACCAGCATTCCTCGAAGTCCAATCCCATGGACGCGGAGTTCAACTACGCGAAGGAGTTCAAGAGTCTCGACTTCGCGGCGGTGAAGAAAGATCTCGCGGCACTGATGACCGACTCACAGGACTGGTGGCCGGCGGACTTTGGTCACTACGGCCCGCTGTTCATTCGCATGGCATGGCACAGCGCCGGCACCTACCGCACCGGTGACGGCCGCGGCGGCGGCGGGCGGGGTCAGCAGCGCTTCGCTCCGGTCAACAGTTGGCCGGATAACGTCAGCCTGGACAAGGCGCGTCGCCTGCTCTGGCCGATCAAACAGAAGTACGGGCGGAAGATTTCTTGGGCGGACCTGATCATCCTCGCCGGGAATGTCGCGCTGGAGACGATGGGCTTCAAGACATTCGGTTTCGGCGCTGGTCGCGAGGATGTCTGGGAGCCGGACCAGGATGTCTATTGGGGCGCCGAGAAAACCTGGCTGGGCGGTGACGTGCGCTACGCTCACGGTTCCGAGGGGGTCGAAAAGGAGGGGCCGGCGGTGCTCGTGTCCGACGACAATGCGGACGGTGACATCCATACGCGCAAGCTGGAAAATCCCGCTCGCCGCGGTGCAGATGGGGCTGATCTACGTCAATCCGGAAGGCCCGGACGGTAATCCAGATCCCCTCAAGGCGGCCTACGATATTCGGGAAACCTTCGCTCGCATGGCGATGAATGACGAGGAAACGGTGGCGCTCATTGCCGGCGGCCATACGTTTGGCAAGACCCACGGCGCCGGCCCCGCGTCCCATGTGGGGCCCGAGCCGGAAGCGGCCGGTCTCGAAGAGCAGGGCCTGGGCTGGAAGAGCAGCTTCGGCGCCGGCAAAGGCGGCGACACGATCACCAGCGGCCTGGAAGTCACCTGGACGCAAACGCCGACGAAGTGGAGCAATTATTTCTTCGAGAACCTTTTCAACTACGAATGGGAACTGAGCAAGAGCCCGGCCGGTGCCCATCAATGGGTCGCCAAGGGTGCCGAAGCCACAGTTCCCGACGCGCACGATCCGGCGAAGAAGCGCTTGCCGACCATGCTGACCACCGACTTGTCACTGCGCTTTGATCCCGCGTACGAAAAAATCTCGCGCCGCTTCATGAAGAATCCGGACCAGCTCGCCGACGCTTTCGCCCGCGCCTGGTTCAAGCTGACGCACCGTGACATGGGCCCGCGCGCGCGTTATCTCGGCCCGGAGGTCCCCGCGGAGGAACTCATCTGGCAGGATCCCATTCCGGCGGTGGATCATCCATTGGTCGATGACAAGGACATTGCCGACCTGAAGAGCAAGGTCCTGGCCTCAGGGCTGTCCGTTTCCGAACTGGTGTCCACCGCCTGGGCGTCGGCGTCCACATTCCGTGGCTCCGACAAACGCGGCGGTGCGAATGGCGCCCGGATTCGCCTGGCGCCGCAGAAGGATTGGGAAGTCAACCAACCGGCCCAATTGGCCAAGGTGCTCAAAACTCTGGAGGGCATCCAGAGCGCGTTCAACCGCGCCCAGTCCGGCGGCAAAAAGGTCTCGTTGGCTGACTTGATTGTGTTGGCCGGGTGCGCCGGCGTCGAGCAGGCCGCCAAGAATGCTGGCCACAAGGTGACGGTCCCCTTCACGCCAGGACGCATGGATGCTTCGGAGGAGCAAACCGATGTGGACTCCATTGCTGTCCTTGAGCCCATCGCGGACGGCTTCCGCAACTATCTCAAGGGCCAATACACCATCCCGGCCGAAACGTTGCTGGTGGACAAGGCGCAATTGCTGACCCTGACCGCTCCCGAAATGACCGTGCTCATTGGCGGCATGCGTGTGCTGAAGACCAACGTTGGAGAGACCCAGCACGGTGTCTTCACGAAACAACCGGAGGCGCTGACGAACGACTACTTTGTGAACCTGCTCGACATGGGCACGGAGTGGAAACCGGTCTCGCCAGCAGCGGACGTGTTTGAGGGCCGCGACCGCCAGACGGGCCAGGTCAAGTGGACCGGCACGCGAGTGGATCTCCTCTTTGGTGCCAACTCTCAGCTTCGCGCCCTCGCGGAGGTTTACGGATGTTCAGACGCGCCGGAAAAGTTCGTCAACGATTTCGTGGCGGCCTGGAACAAAGTGATGAACCTGGATCGCTTCGACGTTGCTTGATCTCCGAGCTTTTTTCGAACATGACGACCCAGGGTGGCCTTACTGCAAGGCTGCCCTGGGTTGCGTGATGAAATCCCCTTGAAATTCAAGTCAACGGCAACCGCCAGGGCCGTGCATTGAGATCACGGAGGTGTAGGCCGGTCTGGGGCTCATAATCACTTGTTCGGCGGCCATTCCACGCCGGCGAGTTCTTTAGGAAACTGGGACGGGTCCGTGGGATAGATGAGCGACATGTCGGGCTGGGTCGTTGCGCCGGGCAGGAATTCCAGTTCCTCCGGCGCGCCCATAATGAGCCAGAGCACTTCCGTGCCGGTATCGTTGAACACCTGACGTATCTGGTCCGGACCAACCAGCACGCCGCCGTATTGGGGCACGGTCAACGTCTCGTCGCCCACGCGCATCCGGCCGGTGCCTTCCAGCACAAAATAGAATTCCTCCTGCCGGACATGCTTGTGCAGCGTGCTCGCGCTCTTCCGCGGCAGCCGCCAGAGTCGCGCGCTGAGATTCTCGCTGCCCGTGCGCTCGAGAAAATCCGCGTTCGGGATTTTCATCAGGTTGGACGGACGCCAGAAAAGATCTTCCGGCTTGATCAGATGGTAACCTTGAATCGGTTTCATGATTTTGCGGTTGAACAGTTCCTGGCGATTTGCGGTGGTCAACGCCCTGGTCGCTTAAATCGTTTTCGCGCGATATCGACTTTGGCCCTGATGACACAGCCCTCGACGTGATCGTTAATCAAGCCCATGGCCTGCATGAAGGCATAGACGGTGGTCGGGCCGACAAATTTCCAACCCTGGTTCTTCAGTTCCTTGGAAAGGGCAATGGACTCCGTGGACACGGACGCCGTTTGCGGCTTCGCAAGTTGCTTGGCGTCCGGCTCGTAGCGCCAGATGAACGTGGCCAACGATCCCTCGCGCTTGACCAGCTCCAGCGCTTTCCGGGCATTGTTGATGACCGCCTCGATCTTGCCGCGATGGCGCACAATGCCCTCGTCTCGCAGGAGCCGTTCCACGTCACGCGCCGTGAAACGCGCCACCCGGGCAATGTCAAATTGGTGAAAGGCGGCGCGGAAGTGCTCGCGTTTGCCGAGGATGGTCCGCCAGCTCAGTCCGGATTGAAAGCCTTCAAGGCTCAGCTTCTCGAACAGCCGGTGATCGTCGCTGACGGGGAACCCCCATTCGGTGTCGTGGTAAGGCAGGAACTCCGGGACATCACCGCACCATCGGCAGCGCGGTCTTCCGTCCGGTCCGGCGATGGTGGGCATGGCAATTCGACTGACGTTCGGGTTGACGGTTGCGAAAGAGTTTCACTTCGTCGCCTCGTCCGCGGGCGAACCATCCTTAAGGTCATTCACCGTCGCCTCCGGCCAACCATCCGCATTCCAACGCAGCGGCATGATCGCCAGGGTGGCTCTTCCCCCCATTCGCAAGTCACCTTCGAAATCCGAGGTGAACCACTGCTTGCCTTCCGCGGTCAAAGTCCCCGCATGTCCCGGCCCGATCAACGGCCCGTTGGTCGTCGCCAGGAATAGAGTTCCGCCGCGTTGCAGCATGTTCACACCGGCTTTGTCCAAGTACGGCCCAGTGACCGTTTCGCTCCTCCCGATGCGAATGTTGTAAGTGCTCTTTGGCCCCTGGCAACAGGAATCCCAATTCACAAACAGATAATAGTAGTCGTCATGCCGGCACAAATAGGAAGCCTCAATTGAGTCATTGTAGGCGAGGGGAACCATTTTCGAATCCGGTGCGATTCGCTTCCCGGTCTGCGGATCCAACTGAATCAGTTTGATGCCGGACCAATAAGAGCCAAAGGTCATCCACAGGCTTCCGTCGCGGTCATGAAATATGGCTGGGTCAATCGCATTGTACGCCTCGCCTTGCTGGCCTTCCTGCGTCCGCACGACCAATCCTTGCTCGGTCCAAAGGTAAGCCGGATCGTCCGGGTCCAACGTGGGATTAGTCGCCAAGCCGATGGCCGAGGTCATTTTTCCGAAGGACGAAACCGAGTAATACAGGAGATACCGATCGCCCAGCTTGATGATGTCAGGAGCCCAATACGACATGCGACGGTTTGCTGGGACGATCTTGGCAATCCATTCCGGTGGAGTTTTGAATACAGCCGGTCCGCGTTCCCATTTTACCAAGTCCTGGGAATGATACGAAGGAACGCCTCGGCCCGTGTAGAAGACCCAGTATTCATGGTTGCATTTCACGATGCTGGAAGGATCGCGAGCAACAACGCGGCGACTCGCGGATTCTTCCAGAGGCAGGCCGGTCATGGAGTTTCTGGAGTCGGATTTGGCGGAGTCAGCTTGCGCATTCGCTGCGGCGGAGTAAGCCAACGTTCCAATGAACATTGCCGCAAACACTATGTGCCGAAGAAAAACGGGGCAACGGCACACGTCACTCGGTGCCATAAGTTGAAGACTGTGGATTGGCTTCATAAGACGAAATAGTTGACACGAATTCCACAAACTTGCACGGATTAAATTTGGGTTAATTGGTGCAATTCGTGTCTGCGTTCAAACCCTTAGTGAGCCACGGAACGCCCGGGCGGCATAGTAAGACTGCGCGCCGTTGTGTCCCACGAAGACACGACCGTAGCGGCGATCACAATAGAGCGCGCCGCCGAGCTTTCTGATATCCGCCGGTGTTTTCACCCAGCTCGATGTTTTCGTATCGAACTCTCCCAGCTTTTGCAGTTCGAAACATTGTTCTTCCGTTAAAAGCTCAATGCCCATGGCCGCGGCCATATCCATGACGCTGTTCTTGGGTTTATGTTCTTTCCGGGAATCCAGTGCTTCACGGTCGTAGCAAAGACTGGTGCGGCCGTTGGGACTTTGCGCGGAACAATCAAAGAAAACGTATTCGCCCGACTTTTTGTCCTGACCCACCACATCCGGTTCCCCGCCGGTACGTTCCATTTCCTGGAGCGACCACAGCTTTTCAGGATTGGCTTCCAGCCTCGCCTGGACTTTGGCCCACTCCAGCCCTTTATGGCGGCTCAGGTATTTCTCAAAACGGGCTTTCAATGCTTTGAGTAGTTCTTCCCGTTGTTTTGGGGACAACTGCTTTCGATTGCTGGTGATGTTGTTCATAGGTTGGCGCTGTGATATCGACAGAATAACTGGCTTCCTTCGTGCGACAACCATAATTTGAAAATACTCGGCTTGAATCCATAGCCACTCG
Source organism: uncultured Verrucomicrobiae bacterium (assembly GCA_963788655.1). GTDB lineage: Bacteria > Verrucomicrobiota > Verrucomicrobiia > Limisphaerales > JAFGQR01 > JAFGQR01. The sequence goes on from CAWBHS010000059.1 coordinate 108,328, forward strand.
ACCCAAACTCCAACAAGCCTGACCGCTCTTTATCGCCTTACGTTGACACTCCCTGACCGGGTTCGTAGTTTGCCACCGCATGTTCAAGCTCGTTGCCCCATACCAGCCCGCCGGCGACCAGCCGCAAGCGATTGCGAAGCTGACGGAAGGGATCCAGTCCGGCGCGAAGCACCAGACGCTGCTGGGCGTCACCGGTTCGGGCAAGACGTTCACCATCGCCAACGTCATCCAGCAACGTCAACAAACCCACGCTGGTGATTTCGCACAACAAGACGCTGGCCGCGCAGCTTTACGCCGAGTTCAAGAGCTTCTTCCCGCACAACGCCGTCGAATATTTCGTCAGCTATTTCGATTATTACCAGCCCGAGGCCTACATCCCGCGCACCGACACGTTCATCGAGAAGGATTCCAGCATCAACGAGGACATCGAGCGGCTGCGGCTCTCGACGATGAGTTCGCTGTTCGCCCGGCGCGACGTGGTGGTGGTGGCCAGCGTGTCGTGCATTTACGGCATCGGCAGCAAGGAGGATTACGAGGCGATGGTGATGCCGCTGCGCGTCGGGGATGGAGATGACCCGCGAGCAATTCCTGCGCCGGCTGGTGGACATTGCAATACACCCGCAACGACATCGAGTTCCAGCGCGGCCAGTTTCGCGTGCGCGGCGATACGGTGGAGGTCTGCCCGGCTTATACGCGAGGACGCGCTGCGCGATCGAATTCTTCGGCGACGAGATCGAGCGCATCACCCGCTTCGAGCCGTTGACCGGCCACAAGCTGGAAACGCTCGAGCACGTGACCATTTATCCGGGCAAACAGTTCGTGACGCCCAGCGGATAAGATCAAGCCCGCGGTGCTGGCCATCCGCGAGGAACTGGGCGAGCGCATCGCCTGGTTCGAGAAACACGGCAAGCTGCTCGAAGCCCAGCGCATCAAAATGCGCACCGAATACGATCTCGAGATGATGGAGGAAATGGGCTTTTGCTCCGGCATTGAAAATTACTCCCGCCACATCGCCGCGCCGCCCGCCCGGCTCGCGGCCGTGCACGATGCATGGACTTTTTCCCGAAGGATTATCTGCTGGTGATCGACGAATCGCACGCCACCGTTCCGCAGATCGGCGGCATGTATGCCGGGGACCGCTCGCGCAAAACGGTGCTGGTGGAATACGGCTTTCGCCTGCCCAGCGCGCTCGACAATCGCCCGCTGAATTTCGAGGAATTCCAGGCGCTTGCAGGGCCAGACGATTTACGTCAGCGCCACGCCCGCCGCGCGGGAACTCGAGTGGTCGAAAGGCCGGGTGATCGAACTGGTCGTGCGGCCGACCGGCCTGGTGGACCCGAAGGTGACCCTCAAACCGCTGCAGGGACAGATTGACGATCTCATCGAGGAATGCCGCAAACGGGCCGAACTCAAAGAGCGCGTGCTGGTCACCACCTGACCAAGCGCACCGCCGAGGAACTGACCGATTACCTGCGCGACATCGGCATCAACGTGCGTTACCTGCACAGCGAGATTGATGCGATCGAGCGCGTGGAGATTCTGCGCGCGCTGCGCAAAGGCGAGTTCGACGTGCTGGTCGGCATCAACCTGCTGCGCGAGGGGCTGGACTTGCCGGAAGTTTCGCTGGTCGCCATCCTGGACGCGGACAAGGAAGGCTATCTGCGCAGCGCGACCAGCTTGATCCAAACCGCCGGCCGCGCGGCGCGGCATCTGAACGGCGAGGTCATTCTTTACGCCGACGTGAAGACCGCAGAGCATCCAGAAATTTCTCGCGGTCACCGAATACCGCCGCGCCAAGCAGATTGCCTACAACCAGGAGCACCACATCACGCCGCGCAGCGTCAGCCGCGCGGTGGAGGAAAGCCTCAGTGAACGTCCCCATAGCGAACAGGCCGTCGCGGTGCTGAACGACGCCGGCGTGGACATTGACCTCACCGAAACCATCCGGGAACTTGAGGAAGAAATGCTGACGGCGGCGAACAATCTGGAATTCGAAAAAGCCGCGTTGCTCCGCGACCAGATCCGCGAATTGAAACGCGGCCTCGGCGGCGCCGGCGCCCCAACCCCGCCATCGTCGCCGGTCAATTATCGAAAGTCTGGCCGACGCTCACGCGCCTCGCGAAAATAGAGTGTCTGCCCGGATTTCACCGGCCCTGCCCGTTTTCGCGAATCACTGGTAGGACAGGTGTCCCGCCTGTCCCGGATGGCAGGAAAAGTCCATTGGCAGCAGAACGATTCGTTAAAGAGACAAACGTTCTTTGGAAATCCGGGACAGCCGGGATGGCTGTCCTACCGTTCGATTCGTTGCCTCTCCACCCCTTCAACTTTTTAACTCTGAAACGCATTACAGCCGCTCGTACGCCAGGTCGCGGTTCTGTCGGCGGGCCAGTTCGTTGGAGTAGCGTAAGCCCAGCGTCTGGGCGTGTTCCCGGGCCCAAGCGGTCAACTTGGTATCGCCGGCGGGCTTCGAGCGAGTACACAACCGGTCCTGCATCAAGCCGGCAATTTCCTCGCGGGTGAGCAACACGTCACCGACCCTCCGGCCAATCCATCGGGCCGCCCAGTAGCCCAGCCACGGGGGAATCGGCATGATCGGTCGCCGCTTGCCAATGATTTCGCCGACGGTTCGGACCAGTTCGCGATACGTGAACGTCTCCGGCCCAATCGCGTCGATGATACGGTTCTCCTGGACCTGCCCTTGCTCGACGGCCACCTTGGCGAAATCATCGACGTAAATGGGTTGCAACCGGTATTGGCCGTTGCCAAAAACCCCGAACACCGGGTAATGCCGCAGCGCCCAGGCAATATTGTTGATCAGCACGTCCTCGATGCCAAAGAGCACCGCCGGGCGAAGGATGGAGCAGGGGAGGTCCGATTCCAAAAGTGCCCGTTCGAGCCGGGCTTTGCCACGGAAATATTCCAGGAGCGACGCCTCGGAAGGATTCGTGATGCTCACGTGGACCACGCGTTTTACGCCGGCGTGCTGCGCCGCTTCGAAGAGCCTCAGGGTGTTGTCCACCGCCATGGAATGCGAAAAATCGCCGTGATTGAAACGCACCCAGTACGTGTTGTAGAGCACGGTTGCACCCTGCAAGGACTCGGCCAGTTGGTCCGGTTTCTCCCAATGGAAGGGATGGGCTTCGACCTTGCCGCCAAACGGATTGTCGCGGTGCAGCGAGTTCGTGAGCGTGCGTACGCGATGGCCCGCCTTGAGCAGACGGGCCGCAATGTATTTTCCGGAAAAACCAAAGGCCCCGGTAACGATGTGCAATTCGGGCTCACCCATGCGCCCAACGTCTCAACCGAACTGGACGGCGTCAATACGCGAGGTGAACGAGGGATCGCCATGCTCCATTCGTTTCTGCCGGCGGGACGCCGGCAGCACGTTGCCCGGCAGCACTGTCTTGGCGTGCCTGTGATCGGGAGCAGGGCAGGGAAGCGATTACAGTTTCTTCAGCGCGTTGTCCAGGGCTTCGTAGAGGCGGTTCATCGATTCTTCGGTCTCGTCGCCCATGTTCGAAAGCCGGAAGGCCTTCCCTTTGATTTTGCCGTAGCCGCCATCGATGAGAATGCCCTGTTCTTTGACGAGGCTTTGCAACTTGGGCACATCCACGACCCGCCCGCCCGGTTTGGCGCCGTTGTTGATGCAAGTCAGCGTCACTGACTCGAAACCGGGCTCGGGAAACAGGGTGAACTCGTGCTTCGCGGCCCAGGCACGGGTCATTTCCGCCAGTTGTTGGTGGCGGGCAAAGCGAGCGTCAAGTCCCTCGGCAAAGATGTCTTCCAACTTCGATTCCAGGGCATACACATGCCCAATGCTCGGCGTGCTGGGGGTCATGTTATTGGCCGCATTCTTTTGGAACTCGACCAGATCGAAATAGTAACCGCGATCGTTCATCGTCGCCGCTTTGGCCAATGCCGCCGGCGAGCAAACAAACACCGCCATACCCGGCGGCAGGGCGAACGCCTTCTGGGTGCCGGCGAGCATCACGTCGATGCCCAGCGCGTCAAATTCCAGTTTGGCGGCCGACATCGAGCTGACCGTGTCCACGATGAACATCACATCCGGATATTTCTGCTTGAGCGCGGCGATTTCGGTGAGGGGATTCATCACGCCGGTGGACGTTTCGTTATGGACGAGCGTGATGGCATCGAACTGACCGGTGGCCAGTTGCTGGTCCACGGCTTCGGCGCGGATTGGCGAGCCCCACGGAACTTGAAGTGCTTCGGCGGCCTTGCCACAGCGTTTGGAGACATCGAACCATTTGTCCGAAAAAGCGCCGCACATGCAATTGAGCACTTTCTTGGCGACGAGGTTGCGGATGGCCCCCTCCATGATCCCCCACGCCGAAGAGGTGCTTAGAAAAACCAGTTGTTGCGTGTAAAGCAACGCCTGCAATTTCGGCATGATGCGGCCATACAAATCTTTGAACGCCTGGCTGCGATGCCCAATCATTGGCGTGCTGAACGCCGCGAAGGTCTTGGCGCTGACTTCAACCGGTCCGGGAATGTGCAATTTAAGGTGACCCATAATTCGGGCGCCAAAATTTCACAGTCGGTTCGCCAAAGCAAGCGGGGAGTTGACGTGCCGTTTGAATCGGGGGTTTTGAGATTACCTGCACCAAAGCATTGTGCGGAGCTCGGCCATTCTTAAATGCAGCCACCACGGATTTGATCAAAACTTAAAGACGGCCTGCATGGAACTGTAGGTGTCGCGTGTTTCCTGCCGCCGAAATTCCTTGGTCAGAAACGTTTGGGTGAAGGAAATCTCGAGTCGTTTAAGGACCAGCACCAGCCCGACTTTCCCTTTGCCTACCAGTAGCTCTTTATGCACCGAGTGACTGGATCGAAAGGTGTTGCCGTCCAAAAAAATGTCGTGCCCGACTAACCGGCCTTCGACCCCGCTCAAGAAGTAGAAACCGAAACGGGGGGGCGTCCTGGCGTGGGGTACTTCGAACTCATTGGGCACATTCCAGCCAAACCGGACCAATGCTCCGCAGTTCAAACTGATGTTGATGTTGCCCAGCTTGGCTCCGCCGTAGGGAACAATGTCCACGCCCCAAGCGCGCGCCGACCGCCAGGATACCAAGTATCGGCGATCATACCGCAATTCCAGGCCAGGTTCGGTTTTCAATTGATGGTCCCAGCCTTGCGGTGCTACGCCGTGAAACGATTTCTGCGCTTGTTCGGCCAGGGATTCCGGGCCCACCACTCCCAAGTCCAGTCTCAAGGTTTCCATGGTTGGCCAGTCTGGCGAGGTAACGCCGCGTCGTTGGAGGATGAGGGAACCGTAGAGCCAACCCGCATAGGGCTGGTCGTCTTCCACAACCTCCGTGGCTAGCAAATTCTCGGGCGTGTAAATCTCTTGGCCGATACCCCCGCCCAACTTGTCGGCTTGTTTCTGAAACGCTACGGTAGGCAGGTGGTTCGAAAGCCATTGCCCCCAACCGGGCAGTTGGTTGTCGTGGGACAGATACTGGATCTTAATTCCTTGCGTATAATGCCGGTCAGCGCCGGCAAAAGCGTCATTTTCCCAATTGAGCGAAAAAATGCGTCCTTCCCACCCATTGTCTGCGTGACCCAATTCCGGGCCGCAGAACATCAACAAAACGAGCGCGGCCCCGATCCATCCATGACAAGTTTGGCTCATGCGGTGAATAACAGGTTATTGGCAATCGCCGTGACCACTCCGGCGAGCAACCGAGCAATCGATACCCTTGTCCGTTCGCGTCCGATCCATAGTGCGCACCCAAGAACTGGAGCGGGTGATGGGAATCGAACCCACGTGGCCAGCTTGGAAGGCTGGAGCTCTACCATTGAGCTACACCCGCAGCGCGAGCCCATAGTAGCCCCGAGGCCGGATTTGTCAATAACCCCGGGAGAAATCCGAAGGCCGAAATCCGAGAGCCGAAGGAAGACCGAAGCCTGAAGGACCCAACTCCAAAACGGCAGACGATAGTGGGCAATCCGGTCGGCCGTTTGGAGGAGTCAACCCCCTCAGAAAGGATGCGGTTTGGAAGCATCCATTTCGGATTTCGAGTTGGGGATTTCTTTCGGCTCTCGGAGTTCGGCTTTCGGATTTCGTTTTGCTCACGCTTGCCAGCGGACAAGGTCCCTGTCTATGCTCCGCTTCACATGAGTTGCGTGCTTCTTTCTGGCGGACGGATCATCGATCCCGCGCGATCGTTCGATGCGGTTGCTGATCTTCTTCTGCATGACGGCAAAGTGGCGGCGGTGGGCTCCGAGGCGGCGCAGCAAGCTCCCCCGGAGGCTGAGCGGTTGGATGTTCGCGGCTTGGTGGTTTGTCCCGGTTTGATTGACTTGCACGTGCATCTGCGCGAGCCGGGCCAAAGCGGCAAAGAAACCATCGCCACCGGCACCCAGGCGGCTGCCCGGGGCGGTTTTACGTCTCTGGTATGCATGCCCAATACTTCGCCGGCGATTGACAGTCCGGCGACGGTGGCACTGATCAATGATAAAGCCAAGCGGGCCGGCGTGGTTAACGTCTTTGTCGCCGGCGCCATCAGCCGTGACCTGGCCGGTGAAGAATTGGCGCCGATCGGTTCGCTCAAGCAGGCCGGGGTGGTAGCCATTACCGACGACGGGCATTGTATCCAGAATCATGAACTCATGCGCCGGGCGCTCGAATACGCGCGCATGTTTGATCTGCCGGTCATGGACCATTGTCAGGACTACTCACTGGTCAGCGACGGCGTGATGCACGAAGGCTATTGGAACATCGTGTTAGGACTGCGTGGCTGGCCGGCGGCGGGTGAGGAAATGATCGTGGCGCGCAACATCCGGCTGGCCGAATTGACCGGCGCGCACATTCATTGCCAACACCTCAGCGCGGCGGGCAGCGTCGCTTTGTTGCGCGAGGCCAAGAAGCGTGGCGTTCCCATTTCCGGAGAAGCCTGCCCACATCATTTCACGTTGACGGACGCGGCCCTGGCCGGCAGCGACAAATTCTGGCGGGCCGACGGCGCGGGAATTTTTGGATTCGACCCCAAGAGCGGTCCCTGGCCGGAATGGCCGGCGTATGACACCAATTTCAAAATGAATCCGCCCTTGCGCTCGGCCCCGGATCGGGAAGCCATTCTCGAAGGGGTGGCCGACGGTACCATCGAGATCATTGGCAGCGATCATGCCCCGCACCGTGGTTTCGAGAAGGAAGTGGAATTTGACTATGCGCCCTTCGGCATCATTGGTTTGGAAACGGAACTGGCCCTGGCCTTGGGGCAATTGGTGCATTCCGGACGCCTGGCCTTGCCGGAATTGCTGGCCCGGTTCACCACCGGCCCGGCCCGCTTACTCCATTTGGACAAAGGCACCTTGGTTCCGGGGGCCGATGCCGATGTGACCATCATCGATCCGGAGCGGGAATGGACCTATCACCGCCACGAGTCGGTGAGCAAGTCACAGAATTCTCCGTTTGACGGTTGGCGTTTAAAGGGCAAAGTTGTGGCCACGATGGTGGCCGGAAAAGTGGTTTGGCGTGAAGAAAATCTGACGGCGAGCGTCCAACCCCAAAGTTAAACATAAGCAAAAAAGAACCTGTATGAAACGATACGCAATCATGGTGCTGCTGAGCCTGCTGGTCCTCCCGTTGGCGGCGGCGGAACTGAACTGGCTGACCGATTTGCCCAAAGCGCAGGCGGAAGCCAAGAAGGATAACAAGATGGTCTTGATCGATTTCACCGGCTCGGACTGGTGCGGTTGGTGCAAGAAGCTCAAGAGCGAGGTGTTCGATAAGAAGGAATTCGCGGACTACGCCGCCAAGAATCTGGTGCTGGTGGAGGTGGATTTCCCGCGGGCCAAAACTCAAAGCGACGCCTTGAAGAAGGCCAACAAAGAGCTGGCCTCCAAATATGAAGCGCGCGGATTTCCGACCATTGTCGTGCTAAACAGCTCCGGCAAAGAGGTGTGGAAGCAAGTGGGCTACATGCGCGGCGGGCCGGAGGCTTGGCTTGCCAAACTAAACGAAGCCAAGAAGAAGTAGAACCACCCGAACCAAGTGTTTCGCAGCGCGACCCATGACGGGCCGCGCTGTTTTTTTACGCCGGCCACAATACCCCAATCCGCACTTTGCCTAACGTTCGGTGAGTGGATGAGTCGGATGGGTGTGGAGCGAGGCCTCGGCGGCGAGATAGAAGCGCCACTGGCAAAAACAGTCCTTGGGATGCGGCTCCGGGGGAGCAAACAAACATTCCACGCGAATCCGGGGATCCACGGCTTGCGCGAAGTTGGTGAATTCCGCCCAGTGCATGTCCCGGCAATAATACTCAGCCTGACCGCGCTTGACACGGGCTTCTTGCGTCGGACAGGAGGGAACCGAGATGATGACTTCGTCTGGGCGTTCTTCGATGCGGTAATCGATCAGCATGCACCACGGAAAACGCCGCAGCGTCTTTACGAAGCCGGCCAATCCCGTTTCCGTGATTTGAAACCGTTTCACCAGGTCTTTGGCTGCCATGCTCGAAACCCGTGACCAGACTTTCTTGTTCAGCCGTTCCGCAGTGTGCTGATCAAAACTTTCGGTGGCGTAGATGAACCAGAACGAATCAACCACCCGGTAATGCCAGAGGAGGAATTCCACATAGCGGCGCAACTCCGGAGCCTCCATATCTTGAAATAGGTCGAGGTTCATGACCGCATGCTAGGCCAATTCGGCTGGCGGTCAAGAAAAGGGAGGCGCAAAGCCTAAAGACCGAAATCCGAATGGCCTTATTCCGAACGTGTTGTTTTCTATGTTCGGTCTTCGGGTTTTGCCTCTTGCCTCGCTTACAATCTCCCTTGCCTTCAATCGCTGCCCGTCCTTAAATCAGGCCATTATGAAAACAGCACACATATCCCTTCTTTTCGCTGCCGGTTCCCTGGCTTTCCTGACCGCGCTGGCCACGGCGCGCGCAGCCGACGACGGATTCGTCCCCATCTTCGACGGCAAAACCCTCGATGGCTGGCACGTCAGCGCCAAAACGGGGCATAGCCGAACCAGCGGAAACAAGACCGGCGGAAAGTGGGTGGTCGAGGACGGTGCCATTGTGGGCAGCCAGGATATTCCCGGCAACGGCGGGATCGTCATCACGGACGAGAAATTCGGTGACTTCGAGGTGGTGCTGGAAATGAAAAACGATTTCGGCCCGGACAGCGGCTTGTTCCTGCGCAGCACCGAGGATGGCAAGGCGTATCAGGCCATGATCGACTACCATTCCGGCGGCAATTTGATGGGCGTTTACGGCGAGGGTCTGGGCGGCTTCGGGTCACGGAATTTCAATTTCCTGCAAACCCCCGAACAAATTCGGCCGGCGCCGTCTGAGTTTCCGTTGCCGGTGTTGCCGGAGGCCTGGCCCTTTTTCTGGCGGCACGGTCAGTGGAACGAACTGCGCGCCCGCATTGAGGGCAATCCGCCCAAAGTCACCACCTGGATCAACGGAGTTAAATTCATGGAATGGTCCGATACTCAAAAGCGGCTGCCAGATGACGGTGGCATCGCGCTCCAAGTCCATGGCGGCGGCGATTTGACGAAGCAGTTCGTGCGGTATCGGAATGTCCGCGTGAAGCGGCTGGGAACCGACGAGAAGTAAAGGTCTATCCCACTCGTTTGCGGACCGTGGGAGAATATCCAAGGGCCAACGTGCTACCGGCATCTGGCCGGTAGCTTTGGAACGGAAAGTGCAAGTTACTGATCAGTCAGCAGCATAGGCTCAGAGATCCTGATGACCTATCAATATACACGCCAAACCCAATGATTTTGGGCTCCAGCGCCAGTAGCTTTTCGGCAATGTCCAGCGGCTGCTGATTGATGTCGAACTCGGCCGGCGCCGCCCGCGGGCGCAATTCGTCCAGGTTGGCCAGCAGGTAGCGCAAGCCAAAGGCCGCGTGGATGTATTTCGCGTTCAGCGTCGTCAGGACAATTTCCGATATACCGCGAATAACGTAGCGGGATCGGGTTGATTTTTCACCGAAGAAAGCAACGGCGGAGGAGAAATCCGAAATTCGATCCCTTTGGCTTGCGGCGGGAAGCGAAGCGCCGCACCGCTTTGGCTGTGTTCGGGAGTCCCCCGTTCGAAAGTGGTGTCGGCGCTTGGCTCTGCCACCGCACTCCATATTTCTCGTCTTACCCGGCGCATTCGGATTTCGACCTTCGGCCTTCGGTCTTTCCCACGACCGTTTTGACTTTCTTGTTGCCAATCCGTGCAACTTTGCAACAATTCGTCCTCATGCAACGACAAGCTTCCACCCAAGGTCTTTCTGTCCGACGGATCCTTCTGTTCGCCCTCTCCGCCACGTTCCTGCTAGCATGGCTGTGCCCATTACTCGCTCAGGCAGCCGAATTTCGCCGGCTGCCGATCAAGGAATATCGCGACAAAATGAAGGGCGGCTGGATCGGCCAAATTGCCGGCGTGTCGTGGGGTGCGCCCACCGAGTTCAAATGGCGCGACCAAATCATTCCCGCGGACAAGATGCCCCAATGGACGCCGGACATGATCAATCATGCCTTCGGCCAGGATGATCTTTACGTGGAAATGACCTTCCTGCGCTCGCTCGAACAATACGGCATCGACGTGCCCATCCGGCAGGCGGGGATCGATTTTGCGAATAGTGGTTATCCCTTGTGGTGCGCCAACAACGCCGGTCGCAGCAACCTTCGCAAGGGCATTGCCCCGCCGGATTCGAGCCATCCGCAGTTCAACAAATGTCCGAACGACATCGATTACCAGATCGAAGCGGATTACTCGGGACTGATTGCGCCGGGCATGCCGCAAGCAGCGATTGACCTGGGCGAAAAGTTTGGCCGGCTGATGAATTACGGCGACGGCGTGTATGCCGGTCAATTCATGGGCGCCATGTACGCCGAAGCGTTTTTCGAAACGGACCCGGTCAAGCTGGCCGAGGCGGGCCTGCGCGCCATTCCCGCCGAAAGCCAATACGCCGAGATGGTGCGGGACATGATCGCCTGGTACCACGCCGATCCGAACGACTGGCAGAAATGCTGGCAAAAATGTGAGCAGAAATATCGGAACAACCCCGCCTACCAGAAAGCGTCCAACGGCGGCATCGACTGCAAAATCAACGGCGCCTATGTCCTCATGGGATTGCTGTTCGGTCAGCGCGATCTGGACCAGACGATTCTGATTTCCTGCCGCTCGGGGATGGATTCGGATTGCAATCCCTCGAGTTCCGGCGGCGTGCTGTTCACGACCATCGGTTATGCAAAACTGCCGGCGCGCTTCAACACCGGTCTCGACGAGCAGAAGGAATTCAGTCACACCGCCTACAACTTTCCGCGGTTGCTGGATGTGTGTGAGAAACTGGCCCGCCAGTTCCTGGCGCGCTACGGCGGACGAGTGGAAACAGACGCCAACGGCGAGGAAGTGTTTGTCATTCCCGTGCGCCAGCCCAAGCCGAGCAAATTGGAACTGAGTTGGGCGCCCGGACGAATCGCCAATAGCCGGTTCACCCCCGCCGAGATGGCGCAGATCACCGCAGGCAACCTCCCGCGGAACATGGCCAAAGCCGTGGAGAAGCTCGCGCCTGGCTGGACGATCAAGAATTGCGGTTCGGATATGGACCCGGGGCTGCGAGCCGAATGGGCTGGCAAGAAGAACGTTTTGGTCACGCATCCGCTCGACCAGCAAACCGGCTGTGTGTTGTCCCGGACGGTGAAAATTCCCGCCGGCAAGCAGACTACGTTGAACCTGGTGGTCGGCCATGATCCCCAAGGCGACTTTGATCTGATCGTCCGCGCCGATGGTAAGCCATTACTTCGCAAGGCGGTCAGCGCCAAGACGGCCACCGCCCATTGGCTGACAGAGTCGATAGCCCTTTCACAATTCGCCGGAAAGACCGTGAAACTCGAGCTGGTCAACCAACCCACCGGGTGGTCCTACGAAGCTGCCTATTGGGCGTCCATCGATTTGCGCAACCAGTAGCATAGCCATCCCGACTGTCCCGAATGACCGAAAAGCGTGCGCGAACTTTGCAAGTCCTCGGATGATTGAATGTCTGCAGGACAGTTCAAGCCGTGCAAGCTTGTATGCTTGCTTCTTCTTTGCACGCGCCCGTTCCAACGAAAGCGGGAGCAAGCTCCACGCACTCCAAACGCTGCGCGATTTCCAATGCCAGTTCGATCCTCGCGCCAGCGTTTGGAGTGCGCCCGGCTTGCCGGCGCTTTCGCATGGGGAAAGGCGATCAAATTCTTGTGGGGGTAGCCCTCTGCTGGGCACATGTGTAGTTTCGGGAACAGTAGCACAAAGCCAAGGATCGTTGCCTCCAACGTAGGATAGCCGTCTCGGCTGTCCCGAATGGCCGGAGACCGTCCTTTGGCACTTCGTGTCAGGCGGGAAGCTCGGTCCTACAGCCGCCACAAATTGGCTTTGCCCGCACGCCAAACTGCGCTAATCCTTTTGAAATAACCGCAGTGAAATGCCCGCACAACCATGAACTCAGACATGTCGCAACTAAGCCAATTCCTGACCCTCTCCCTGCTCGGGATGTTGACCCTCACCCTCCACGCCGACACGCAAAGCTGGACGGTCGAGTCGCCCAATGGCCGCATCAAGTTCACCGCCCAATTGGCTGATCTTGGCGGCACCGCCGATTACCCGGCCGGCGAAGTGCGTTTGTATTACCGGGTCGAACAGGGTTCTGAGAAAGCGCGAACGGTGGTCATTCACAATTCGCCGCTCGGCCTGTCGCTCAAAGGCCAAAGCTTTCTTGCAGGACTTCGTTTTGAATTGGCCAAGGGCCCGGTGCGCATCGAAGACGACTACACCATGACGCGCGGCAAACGCCGCCACCCGCACAACACCGCCAACGAGTTGACGCTGCGGTTTCGCAATCCGGACGGGGCCGTCCTCGAGTTGGACGTGCGCGCTTACAACGACGGCGTGGCGTTTCGCTATCGGCTGCCGGATCGCGATGAGGCGACGCATACGTTGGAAGCCGAAGCGACCGGCTTCGCGTTGCCGATGGACGCCCGGTTGTGGATGCAACCGAATGACAAGGTCTCCACCTATGCGCCGGCTTACGAGACGTATTACGAGAACGGCATTGCCGTGAACACGCCGTCGCCCACCGGCATGGGCTGGGCGTTTCCGGTTCTGTTTCGCACGGCGGACGAACAACATTGGGGATTGATCACGGAGGCCAACCTCGGCCGGAACTATTTTGGCGGCCGGCTGGCCAGCACGGCGCCGAAAGGCGTTTATCGGCTGCGCCTCCCCGATCCGGCGGAAGGCAATGACTATGGTCCGCTGGAGCCGTCCTCGACCTTGCCGTGGGAAATGCCGTGGCGGGTCATCATTCTGGGCGATTCGCCGGGGGCCATTGTCGAATCCACATTGGTGACCGACGTGAGCGCACAGTCCACGGTGAAGGATACGAGTTGGATTCATCCGGGCCGGGTGACTTGGAGTTGGTGGTCCGATCAGCCCAGTCCGCGCGACGGGGAAAAGCAGAAACGGTTTGTCGATTTCGCCGCCGAGATGGGCTGGGAATACATCCTCGTGGACGCCAATTGGACGATTATGGACCACGGGACCATTCACGACGTGATCCGTTACGCCAAAAGCAAGGGCGTGGGCGTGTTGCTGTGGTACAACTCCGGCGGCCCGCACAACGTCGTCACCGAGAAGCCCCGCGGCAACATGTTCTTCCGCGAGGTGCGCCGGGCTGAATTCAAGATGCTCAAGGATTGGGGTGTGAAAGGCGTTAAGGTGGATTTCTTTCAGAGCGACAAGCCGGACATCATCGCGTTGTATCAGGACATTCTCAAGGATGCGGCTGATTTCCAAATCATGGTCAATTTTCACGGCTGCACGCTGCCGCGCGGGTGGAGTCGGACCTATCCGCACCTGATGTCGATGGAAGCGGTGCGGGGCGAGGAATGCTACATCTTCGATTCGCAATATCCGGACCGCGCGCCCGTGCAAAGCACTATCACACCCTTCACACGGAATGCCGTCGGGCCGATGGATTACACACCCATGGGACTGTCCAATAACCGCTATCCGCACAAGACCACGTACGCCCATGAACTGGCGTTGACCGTGCTCTTCGAAACCGGCTGGCTTCACTTTGCCGATGATCCGGATTCGTATCGCAAGCTGCCGGATGCACCCAAGGATTTCATCAAGCACCTGCCGGCCACTTGGGACGACACGCGCTTTGTGGCCGGTTACCCTGGGAAAAACGTCGTGCTCGCCCGCCGGCATGATGACACCTGGTATGTGGCCGGGATCAATGGCCAGAACGAGCCGCAAACGCAAACGCTGGATTTGAGCAAAATTCTCGGACCGGGGAACTATCAGATGACGCTGATCACTGACGGCAACGATGCCAAACATTTTGCCAGCGACACGCGGCGCTTGGCCGCGAATGAGCCTCTGAAAGTGAAACTGCTTCCCTATGGCGGCTTTGTGGCAACGTTTGCGCGTTGAGTTCAAAACGAACCATGAATGCACTCAAAAATTCCTAATTGGGTCGAAATGCCCAGACGCTTATGAAGATTCGTCTTTCGTTTTTCCTTGTCCTCGCCAGCGGAATGTTGACCGGCTGCCTATACGTCAACGATTCGCGTAGTCACGGCTATTCGAGCGCTGATTACAAAGCGGTCACGAATATCACGCAGTCCGGCGTGGTTCCCGCGGACGTGAAACGCTTGGAAGTCGATAACCGTTTCGGCCACGTTTACGTCACGGGAATTGACAACGGTCCCGGCGACTGGTCATGGACCTTAAATGTGCGGGCGCTGAACGACACTCTGGCGCAAGAAGCGGTTGAGGCCGCGAGTTGTTCGGTCGTGCAAACCGGCAGCCGCTTGCGCCTGGTGGTGACGCTGCCCGATACCGACGGCAAACAGATCTTTCAATCGGACCTCGAAATTCGCGCTCCCAAGTCAGCCGCTGTCCACACGCAAAACCGGTTTGGCCGGACGCAAATTGCCAACTTCGAGGGTGACGTGGAAGCCACCGGACAACATGGCGCCATGGATCTGACAACCATCGGCGGCAGCGTGCAGGCGCAAACGTCTTTCGGCACATTGAACGTCAACAGCACCGGTTCGGCCACACTTTGCAATCACCATGGCGAGATTGAGGCGCTTGAAGTGCATGGCCCCTTGGATGCGGAAACCAGTTTTGCGAAGGTGGCCGCCCGCAACATATTCGGCCCTATCGCGGTACGAAACCAGCACGGGCCCGTGGAAGTTGCCAATGTTGGAGGGCATGCCAACCTGAGCACCTCATTCGCAGGGCTGAAGGCAGAGGGGATCGAAGGCGACGCGGAATTAACCAATCAGCATGGCCGAGTGGCGGCAAAGGGCGTCACCGGTTCCATTCGGGCAAGCACCTCTTTCGAAACGATCGACATTACGGCAGGCGGTTCCGATTTCACTTGCCGCAATCAACACGGTTCCATCCGCCTGCAAGCAACTTCCCCGACGCTGAAAATGATCGAAGCCAACACGAGTTTCGGTTCGCTGGAAGTGCGTTTGCCGGCGAGCCTGAAACCTGCCATTCAGGCGCGCACCAGTTTTGCCAACATCGAATCCGATTTCCCAGTGCTAATGAAACCACGTGGCGAAGACCCGTTTGCCAACGCGGCACCCGACACCCCGCGAATCACACTCCAAAACGACCATGGAAAAATCCGCGTGATCTGCGAGCAGGAATAGACTCGCCCGAGACAACCGAATCCTGAGTGAGAAGGACGGACTTCAGCGAAGCCCCGCTCTGGGGAATCGCCACAACAACGCCGGCAACAACACCAACACCGCAATCAACGCGCCGGCGAAGGCCACGGCGCACAGCACGCCGAAATGCACTACGGGCGGAAATGAAGAAAGTGCAAACAGCGAAAAAATGGCGATCAACGCCGCACTGGTGGCGATGATCGGACGCCCTTTCACCCGGAACGTGGCCGACAAGGCTTCCGGCGACGCCAAACCGCGGGCCCGCGCCTCGCGCCAATAGGTCACGAAATGCACGGAATCGTCCACGGCGATTCCCAGCGCAATCGCCGCCACCATGACGGTGATCGAGTTTAAGGGTAACGTCGCAAAGCCGGCGACGGCCATCACCAGGCCGACCGGAATGGCATTGGTCAGCAACGCAAACAAGGCCAGCACCGGTGAGCGCCACAACAAGGCCAACACCAGACCGATCACCACGGCGGCCACGCCAGCCGTTTGCACCTGGCTTCGCACGATACGGCGGTCGGCTTCGAGAATCGAGTGAATGCCCGCGGTGGCCGAGACTTTTACCGCTGGCGGCTTGTTGGTCTTGGCAAAATCGACCACTTTGTGCAGCAAGTTCAGGTAACGTTCGGCGGGCATGTCGCGCGTGCGCATGACCAAGTAGGCCGTGCGCAAGGTTGGATCGGCCAGCGCGGTCAGGAAGGGGTAATCTTGTGACTGCAACGCCAGCGCAAAGAAGTTCAACAGGAGCGGATTCTTGGGCAGCGTCATGGCCTCCGGTTGGCCGCCTTCCCAGATTTGGTTCATCATCGCCATCAACTGCGCGTACGAATAAACGCCGGATACTTCGGAACGCGCCTCGGCGTAACGTTGAACCCGGTCGATGTAACGCAGGAACTCCGGGTTGTTGACTCCGCCCTTCGCGCCGGAATCGAACTCAATTTGCACCACATTGATACCGCCATAGATTTGGTCCAGCATTTCCGCGGCGCGGCGCGTGGGACTGTGCGGGTTCAAGAACTCCACCGCCCGGATGTCCGTTCGAATGCGCCGGACGCCGAAGATCCCGGCGACTACCGCCAGGAGCGCCACCACCATGATAACCTTGGCCTGCCCGCCGATGAAGCACGTCAACCGGCCCGGCCAACCTGAACGCCAATCGACCGGCGACACCGGAGGCTGGGCGCCCGGTTTTGCTGCGGTGGGCAACGCCGGAAGGTAGGGTGCGGCCAGTTGCATCAAAGCGAGACCCGGCCCGAACGTCATAAAGAAGACCAATGCGAGCCCCAATGATCCGAGCAGACCAAATTCCTGAACCTGACGAACCTCGCTCAGCATCAGCGAACCCAATCCAGCCACGGTGGTAATGGCCGCAAAAGCGCAGGACTTGAAGACCTGGTGCAACATCAGTTCAATGGCGGCCCGGCCCGTGGCGCCTTCACCCAGCGCCCGTTGAAATGCGGTATAAACGTGCGCCAGCAAGGTCAGATGGACTCCCGTCAGCAACGGCAGCAACATCACGGAAAATACCGTCAGCGAAAAGCCAAGTCCTTGGACCAACCCCGGCAACATCAACAGCACGACCGCTTGGTTGGCCAGTACCAGAACCAGGTAGCGCCAGGATCGAAACGTGAACCACAGAATGATTGCCAGCAAGCTCAGCGCCGCTGGGAACATGAGCTTCACATCCGAACGCAACGTGGCGCGGACTTCTTCTTCCACCAGCGGCAAGGCCAGCATTTGGAACCGCAAGCCTTCCTGGCGGAATGGACGCAGCACGCGGTCAATCTCCTGCCGCCAGGCTCGCTGCCGGGCGGGCGTGTCCAGGTCCCGCTGATACGTCACCAGAATGATCGTGTGCTTCGAATCCCCCGCCACCATCAAATTGCGCACGAGCGGATGCGTCAGCGAAAATGTCTTCAGCTTCTTGAGTTTCTCGGCGGACAGTGGTTTTTCCGGGACGAACGGCACCATGTCAAAAGACAAGCCATGCCGCACCGGTATCGAGGAGTGCGTGAGGCTTTTCACGTCCGTCACGTCCGGTTCCTGCACGAAGGCATTGCTGACCCGGCGCACGGCGTCGAGGCCGGACGGCGAAAACACCTCTGGCACCTCCAGGCTCAGGACCAGGACCTCGACGTTGGTCAGCATCTGCCGGACTTTTTCATAACTCTCGAGGTTTCGCCGATCGCCGGCGAGCAAGACGCGCAGTTCTGAGCTGACGCGAAACCGGGCCAGTTGCCAGAGCAAAGGCAGACAGAGCACCGCCGCGACGATTAATGAAGTCCGCGGAAATCGCAGAAATGGATTCCATCGATGGATTGCCACTGTGGGGCAGGTGTACCGAATGCTTGGCGGCTTGTCAGTCCTGAAAGTCAATCAGGACCTCCGTGCCCTTACTCAGGATGCGCGGCGGAAAAATGATTTCGGTTTCCTGGAATTGGCGGCCATTTGTAGGTAGAAACTGAATAAGACTGAACCATGACTGATGCCTGTTGGTTGGAGAAGTATTTGGAAGACGGCTCGGAAGCCGCCTTTCGCTCCGTGGTCGAGCGACATTTGGACCTGGTCTATGCGACAGCCTTTCGGCGCCTGGGCAATCAGACATTGGCAAAAGAAGCGGCGCAGGAGGTGTTCATCATGCTGGCACGGAAAGCCGGCACGCTGCGCGGGCGTGCCGATTTGTCGGGTTGGCTCTACAAAACCGCCTTGTTCAAGGCCAGGGAAATTGCTCGTGAGGAAGGGCGACGGGCCCGCCGCGAATCGCAAGCGATTTCGTTGGGCACCACCATGAAAGACGACGACTCACTCCTGAAATCGCTGGCCGGAGATTTGGACGAGGCGATGCTCGCCCTCCGGGAAAAGGACCGCCAAGCGCTGCTGCTCCGTTATTTCGAAGACAAAAGTCTCCGGGAGGTCGGCGAAGCTCTGGGCGTCGGCGAAGACGCCGCGCAAAAGCGGGTCGCGACCGCGCTGGAATCGCTGGCGCGGTCCTTTCGCAAGCAAGGCTATGCAGTGGGTGGTGTCGGCGCCCTCGCCACCGTCATGCGGGGTGCGATACAGGCCGCTCCTTCGGGATGGCTTGCGGTTATTTCCCAGACCGCCGTTAAGGAGGCCGTGGTCGGCGCCTCACTCGTCGGCGTGGGTGCGTTGCTCACCAAGCTGATGAGTTTCATCAAGGCGCACACGGCTGCCGTATGCCTGGCGCTCGCCGCAGTCCCGGCCCTCTGGCAATGGCAGGCGCTCGCCACGGCGCGTAATCAACAACAGGATTGGCGAAGCAGCATCGCAGCCGTCGAAACTCGCCTGGCCCAATTCGAAGCGGAAAACCAACAAGTCCAGCGCCGGCTGAACACGGCCCGTGATGTCGCGTCCCGGCTGCAAGCGGCCCTCTACCGGCGTCAATCCGGTCTTGCCAATCCGTATGTCGCGGCCACCGATAGCGATCTTTATCGTTGGTCTGAACAGTCGGAGTATGTGCGGGTGCCCAAAGCGGTCCTGGCCAAGATCGCATTGGTTGCAGTCCCACAAACGCCCAAGTATCAAAGGTCGTGGGAGGATGCGGAACGGCCGGCCCTGACGAAAGACGGGACGATTTCGCCGACGTTGGTCGCGGCGCTCGATTTATCAACTGACCAGGTAAAGGGCTTGCAGGATTTCCTGGTGGTCTTCAAACGGGAATTCGAAGCGACGGCGCGGAAATACAGTGTTCTCACCAACGTGAGTTCGGACGCTCTGGGGTTCCCGCACACGCTGCTCACGCAGGATTCAAGTGGCCCTCCGGGCGAGCCCAAAACTCTTTACACGGCAGCCTTTCCCGCGGAAGGCGCCGTTCTGGAGCGGCAGTTTTATGAGACGCTGGAGACTCTCCTGGGATCGGAGCGCGCCGGCGTCTTCTGGCGTCAAGCCCAGCATGACTTGGTGTATCAGTTCAACCGCTTCGGCCAATCGCCGAAAGTCGTCACCCTGGTTCGTCTGCCTCCCGCCAAAACTCCGGATTCAGCCAACTTCTTTTCGAACAAACCCCACTACTATGTTCAGGGCCTAGTGGCTTCCAACGAAGCGGAATGGCTCGAAGGGGAAACACGCCACAGTCTCCTGTACACCAACCAACCGCCGGCCTGGGTGAACATGCAGCCGCACCGGCTATTGCCCCCGGAATTCCAAAGCTGGTGGTCGAATATTGACAATCCTCAATCCCTCAAACAGCCATGAACCGATTTTTTCTGCTGCTGGTTACGGCAACGGCCGCCACTATGCTGATGGTGCAGCATGCCTCACTATCGGAAGCCCGAGCCCATGAACGGCAGTTGGCCCGTCAGGCAGAATCCGCGATGGGCTTCGTTCAAAGCGCCGAAGCGCAGGCTACCGCGCTCACCAATGATCTGGAATCCGTGTTGACCCTCTCCCGCGATCTGAAACAAGCGTTGGCGGAATGGGATGCCCAGCCTGAATTGGTGGCGGATCTTCCGGTATCGATCGAACCGGGGCAGCGCTGGCCTTCGGACCAACCGTGGTGCTACCTGCCCAAACGGGATCTGCTTCGCTACGGATTCACCCCGATTACTCCCGCGGGCCGTTTGTCGGACCCAGCCGTGGTGATCTTCGGCATGTCCCCCACCCAGCGGGCCCGCGTTGAAGACGCGTATGCGGAGTGGAGGCGAGAACAGCAGGCCCTGGACCTCGCCTATATGAATTCCGTGACCATCCCGGACGCAAATCGCCAACCGGGTTATGAGATTCGGAGCTATGAATTGAACCTGTCCGCCGAGCCGATTGCCGAACCATTCAACGCGTTCGAGACGAGCGTTCGCGCCGCCCTCTCCGAAAAGCAAGGCAATCTCTTCTTGAAAGTCTGCGAAGCACAACGGTCGCGCGCGTCATACCGCAACTCCAATTCGGTCATCCGCCTGACCGCTAGCTTGGACCTCAGTTCGCCACGCCAGGATTACGAGTCGATCGAGGTCGAGCGTCGTCCGCTTCAAACGCGTGGGGATTTGCACGGCGCCAGCGGCATGCTCTGGCCCGAAGACGATGAGGATGCTTTGGCGTTTCACTATTTTGCCGACCTCATCCATGCTTACGAGGCAAGGCAGGTTCGGTAGGGTTTCGCCTGGCCAAGGATGAATGGTTACAGCCAAGCCCCGGTGCCCTAATCCAACGGCTTCTTCTCGAAGTCCGATTTGTTCACCCAGCCGGCGTTCAGTTTGTCGCCGCGCAGGTATTTCTCGTAGAAGTTCCGCTGGCCGGGATTGGCGTAGGGATATTGCTCGAAGATTTGTCCCTGACCGAACATTCGTGGATCCTGCTGTTGCTTGAGTTCGGCTACGAGTTGGTCCTCGAGTTTCTGCTTTTGGGCGAGGTAATCGGTGTGTTCGGCTAGGTTGTTGAGGCAATCCGGATCGTGGCGGAGATCATAGAGTTCCTCCGGCGGCCGTTTGCCGAAGCAGAGGGCCCAATATTGATCACTCGGATTCTGGCGATGGGCGTTCAGGATTTCGGTTTTGGTGGCACCGCCGTCGCAATTCAAGTAGCCCGTTTCCGGGTTGCCGGCCGGCCAGCGGTCGGTTTCATAGTTGCGCACGTAGAGCATGCCCGCTTTGAAAATGCCGCGGATGGGATAGCCCCAATCGTGCGGGCGGCCAATGTCGTGGCGTTCTTTGGCGATGAGCACATGGTCGCGGGTGACGTCGATCCGACCGGATTCTTCCGAGTACAGCAAGTCCGTCAGGCTGTGCCCTGGTGAAGGCGCCATGCCGGTTTGGTCCCAGGTCAAAGCGGCCAGTTCGATGAACGTGGGCGCCAAGTCCACGAAGCTGACGTAATCCTCCACCGTGCGGCCCGGTTTGGGGATGCCGTGTTGCCACATGATTGCCAGCGGGACATGGTTCGAGTTCTCGTAACCCTGGCCTTTGCAGCGCGGAAAAGGCATGCCGTGGTCGGAGGTGGCCACGACAATGGTGTTGGCCAACTCACCGCGTTGTTCCAGCAGTGCGAGCATGCGCAGCAAGTGATGATCATAGTGTTCGACTTCAAAGGCATAATCGAGCAGGTCGTTGCGCACGACTTCGTTGTCCGGCCAGTAACCGGGTACGCGCGGGATGTCGCTGAGGTGCTTGCCGCCTTTGGCCACGCCGGAACCGTATTCGTAACCGCGATGCGGCTCGACCGCGCCGTACCAGAAACACCACGGTTGGCCTTTGGGCGCCGCCTTCAGGAAATCCGCAAAGTTGCCGGCGTAATCATTGTTGCTGATACCGCGAGCCGGCGGGGGCGCTTTGCGCTGGTTGAACGGTTGGCCGGCCATTTGCCGGGGTTTGCCCAATGCGTTGGTGGCCACGCCGGGCGCCCACCCTTTGCAGGTGACGCCCACAAAATAACCGTGTTCGCCGAGTGCTTCCGCATAGGTTTTGAACTCCGGCGGAAAGTAAGGAACATGATTGGCCGCGGCCTTGAGTTGCCAGGAATTGCGTCCGGTGAGGATGCACGCCCGCGACGGCGCGCACTTGGCATTGGGCGTGTAGGCATGGTTGAACAGAACGCCTTCCCGCGCCACCCGGTCGAACGCCGGAGTTTTCACCCACGGACACCCATACGCGCCCGCGTGTCCGTAAGACCAGTCATCCGCGATGGCAAAGAGGATATTCGGTCGTGGCGACGCAGTTTCCGCAGCCCCAACATTTGGGAACCCGGAACTGAGCATGGCCAAAACAGAAACGAGGGTTTGTTTTGTCATGTCGATGTATGCGTTTGTGTTTCAAATCGTGTTCTGCAACTCACCGGAGCCCTGCGAAGGCCGGAACGCTGGACGACTACGGTTTCTAAGCCACAACTATTCAATGGGCAAGGATCGCTCGCCGCGCCGAAGCTGTTTACCCCAAAATTCGATAACAGCGGACAGCGAAACCTCACCTCAGGTGAAACCAAACAAACCGCCAGCGACGTGCCTCGGCGAGCGGAGGCACACTGTTTGTTGTTGTGCTTGATAGGGCGCCATTGCTCGCGATTGATTTGGATGGGTGGACTCAATTCCGGAAAACGTCCCACTTCAGCCAGAACCACGAGACCCAGTCTTTAGCAGAGCGCGTAGGTTGGTTTATCGCCTAAGCGCTTTGCTTTCCACCGGCCATAGTTCACCATAGTTGAGTCCAAATACACCGAGCCATCGCGCAGCTTGGTGGTGCCGACCAGCGTAGTGTTATAAGTCTCGGTCCGTCGGCTGCCGGTGACCGCATTCACTTTGCTTCCCACGTACGTCCAGTCGGGTTGGGAGTGAGTATGACCATTCAGCACGGCACACATGATATGGGCAAATTTAATGTGGTGGGTTTCTCGATCGATTCGGTAGCAGGCGACCAAGTGCCATCCGGAATGCCCATTATGACTTTCTCCGCCTTTTCCAATTTGAATCGTCGATTTGATTTCCAACCCGGTGGGCTTGCCTTGTTTCGAAACCGTTGGATTGATCAAATCGGGGTAGGCTTGATCGGAATTATGTTTGTAAGGAGAATAGTCGTGCAGGGCGTCGCAAAAAATATTCGAAACTAAGCCGCTGAAATTGTTGCCTTGTATGTATTCGTACAGCGGCTTGGCTCCATTCGAAAGAAGATTACTGTTAAGGACTGCCAAAATGAGGTGGGTTGCGTTCATCGCCGCTTCTAAATGGGAAATGTTCAGGCCGGGTGGCAGCGGAGCTTGCGAACGAAAATATTCTTTGTTAATCGTTGGAATCGGCGTTGTCGCCTTCTCAGCAAAGGCGCCCGAAACCAACAGTGGCAACGGACAGGCCAGCGCTTTTCCTATCGATTCCAGCACGTCGATGGAGAAGTTCGCTCGCCCATTTTCCAAGCCGGAAAGATACTGGTAGGTAATTCCGATTTTGCGAGACAATTGTTCCTGCGTGAGGTTTGCCCGTTCGCGCAGTTTGCGGACGTAGCGGCCTAAAATGGTTTTCGCGTGCATTTGAACCCCAGTTGATACACAATTCGCCCGTGCCTGTCTTTCGCCTATAGTTGAAATTGACCGCCGTGTACCGCATCGAACATAAAGACTGCTTCGAATGGTTGCGCCAATGTCCGCCCCATTCCTTCCACGCCGTTTGCACCGATCCACCTTATGGCATTCTGGAATTCACGGAGAAGGAACTGACCAAGATGCGTGCTGGCCGCGGCGGTGTGTGGCGCCTGCCGCCCAAAGTCGGGGGCAGCCATCGTGATCCATTGCCACGTTTTACTGTCCTCACGGACGCGCAGAAACAGCACCTCCGCGATTACTTTCGCGACTGGGGCAGACTTTTGGTGCGGGTGCTGGTGCCCGGAGCACACGTTTGCGTCGCTGGTCATCCGGTTCTGCAACATCATGTCCAAGGGGCCATGGCCGAAGCCGGATTCGAAGTGCGCCCTGCCATCGCTCGTCTATACTACGGCTTCCGCGGTGGCGACCGGCCGAAAAATGCTGAAGCCGAATTTCCTGAAGTCTGCGTCAACCCGAAAGGGGCGTACGAGCCTTGGATGCTCTTTCGCAAACCGATTGACTCAAAAACCGTGGCCGAAAACCTGCGGCGCTGGCGGACGGGTGGATTGCGGCGCCTTTCGCGAGACAAACCATTGCCGGACGCGATCCCAAGTGGGCGGACTCCCAAATGTGAAGAGGCGCTTTCGGACCATCCCTGCCTGAAACCCCAGCACTTCATGCGGATCATCGTGCGTTCGCTCTTGCCCCTCGGCGAAGGAACACTTCTCGATCCGTTCATGGGATCGGGTTCAACCATCGCGGCGGCTGAAGCCGTAGGTTACACGTCCACCGGTTTGGAACTTGATGCGGAGTATTTTCGTCTTGCGGAGATGGCCATTCCGCGTCTCGCCTCGCTTTACCCTCAATTCAAAGGACAGCAAATCAACGTCGAACTGAATGGACAGGTAGAACGGAAACTGCCGGAAAGCCAGTTGGCTTTGGTGCTTGCCGAGATGCCGCCAGCCTAATTCCCCTCGGAACGCATCAGCATTCGCGCCGGGCGAAAATCGCGCCAATAACGTTAAGGGCTGGTTGGATTCACTCCTATCCGCAACCGTAAGCCTTGGTGCTGCTTCCCAACCAGCGAACACCGTTTGCCGATAAATTCTGGAGTAGCTTGGGTGCCTTCCGGTATTCGGCCCTGAGCGACAGTTGGGCCGCTCCGAGCGAACTTCACCGATAGCAGTTGGCCGAACGCCAAGTCCGAAGCCTGGCAATCAATGTGGCGCTCGGCGTTGGAATTTGCCGGTCAAGCGATTGGCTTGCTCCGCACCCTTCGTTAGCGTATCAGCGAAAACGACATGGGTGTCACGCTGGAACAAATTGAACGCGAAGCCATGACGCTGCCCGACCAGGACCGTGTTCGGTTGGCAGACAAATTGTGGGAGAGCGTGGCCGGTCGTCGCGGTTTGGAGGTGATCATGACTTCCGAACTGGAACGATTGCTTGACGAAGGATTGGAAAACCTCGGCCAAGGCCGAACCACGGACGAATTGCGCGAGCGAAAATGAGCAAAGCCACGCTCAGTCCCAAGGCCGAGCGTGATTTGGATCCTAACACTGCTTCAACTCCGATCATCGGAAAGACCTGAGCCCCTTTTCGCTTCATCACCCATCCGACTTTCTCATGACCGAGCGCTTTGCGTTTCGAGGCTCCACCACCGCCGTTGTCCGCAGAAGTTCCCCGAAAAGTAGTGTTGGCAATTTCCCTGCGGTTTTTGGCAATATCCCCGCGGAACCCGGTGGCCGCAGTCTTGCAGGGCAGGTTTCCCGTCAGAAGCAATCAACAAAACGCGCACGTTTATGAGTCAGATAAAGAATATCGAATCCGCCTACAAACTCGCCCGGCAACGGTATGCCGACCTCGGTGTCAACACGGACACTGCCCTGCGAAAGCTCGCCGCCGTCTCCATTTCCATGCACTGCTGGCAGGGAGACGACGTAGGCGGCTTTGAAAATGTGGGCGGCGCTTTGGGCGACGGCCTCGCGGTCACCGGCAATTATCCGGGCAAGGCCCGTACGCCGCAGGAACTGCGCGGTGATTTTGAGAAGGCCACGTCGCTCATCCCCGGCACGCACCGGTTCAACCTTCACGCCTCGTACGCCGAGATGAAGGGCAAGCAGGTGGACCGCGACGAGTTGAGCCCCGCCCAGTTCAAGAATTGGATTGCCTGGGCCAAGTCGCTTGGCATCGGACTGGATTTCAATCAAACCTATTTCTCCCACCCGAAGGTCGATCGCGGACTCACGCTCGCCCATCCCAACAAAGGCATCCGCCAGTTCTGGATCGAACACGGCATTCGTTCCCGGGAAATCGGCGCCGCCATCGGTCGCGCGCTCGGCAAGACGTGCCTGACCAACCTGTGGATTCCGGACGGCATGAAGGACACGCCCGCCGACCGCCGCGGTCCCCGCGAACGCTTACTGGAAGCGCTGGACGCCATATTTGCCAAGAAGATCAGCCCCAAGTTCAACGTCGATTCGGTCGAGCCGAAATTGTTTGGGATTGGCGCCGAGAGTTACACCGTGGGTTCCCACGAGTTCTACCTGGGCTACGCGGTCAGCCGCAAGACGCTGCTCACGCTGGACGCCGGCCATTACCATCCGACTGAAGGCATTGCCGACAAGATTTCGTCGGTGATGTGCTACCTGCCGGAAATTGCGCTGCACGTCAGTCGCGGGGTGCGCTGGGATAGTGATCACGTTGTCACGCTGACGGACGAGTTGCAGGCCATCGCCCAGGAAATTGTCTGGGGCGATTATCTCGGCCGGATCCGGATCGGGCTCGATTATTTCGACGCCAGCATCAACCGCGTGGCCGCATGGGTCATCGGTACGCGTAACATGCTCAAGGCGCTACTCCTGGCATTACTGGCGCCAATCAACCGCCTGCGATCCGCCGAGCGAACCGGCGACTATACCTCGCGGCTCGCGTTGATGGAGGACGCCAAGATGCTGCCGTTCGGCGCGGTCTGGGACTACCACTGCCAGCGCATGGATGTGCCGGCCGCCGAAACTTGGTTGGCGGACGTTCAGCAATACGAGAAAGACGTCCTCCGCAAACGTCAATAAATCACCTGTAACCCTGCTCAACTTTCATTTATGGCAAATCCGTTTTTAGGTGTCTTCTTCCACTGGCTTGGGGGACTGGCGTCCGGCAGCTTTTATGTTCCCTACAAAGGGGTCCGCAAATGGGCTTGGGAAGTCTATTGGCTGGTGGGCGGATTTTTCTCCTGGATCATCTGCCCACTGCTGCTGGCCACCCTGTTGACCAACAACGTCTTCGGAGTGATCAAGAGCCAGTCGCTCTCGACGCTGTGGTGGACGTACTTTTTTGGCGCGATGTGGGGATTTGGCGGCCTGACCTTCGGCTTGACCATGCGGTACCTCGGCATGTCGCTGGGGATGGGCGTCGCGCTGGGGTATTGCGCCGCGTTCGGCACGCTGTTGCCACCCATTTTCAAGTTGTTCATCCCGACCATTCCGGTGCCGGAAACCATTGCGCAAATCGCCGCCACGACGCCCGGCAAGGTCACGTTATTGGGCGTGCTGGTTTGCTTGATTGGCATCGCCGTTGCGGCGTTGGCCGGGCTGACGAAAGAGCGGGAAATGCCCGAAGCCGAAAAAAAGAAGGCGATCGCCGAATTCAATTTTCCCAAGGGCATCCTGGTGGCCACCTTTTCGGGCATCATGAGCGCGTGTTTCGCGTTCGCATTGGCCGCGGGAAATCCGATTGGTGAAGCCTCCGCGCTCGCCGGCACGGAGAAACTCTGGACCGGGTTGCCGAAACTGGTGGTGGTCTTGTTGGGCGGGTTCACCACGAATTTCGTCTGGTGCGTGCTGCTGAACATTCGTAATCGGACGGGTTACCAGTACTTCAGCCGCACGTTGCTGGCCACCCCGCCCCGGCGCGACCAGGAAACCATCATCGAGACTGCGACAGACGCCCCGAGCGAAGAGGTTGTTGAACATGCTTCCCGGCAGCCGATGGTCAACGGCAACCAGGTGCCCATGCTGCGGAATTATTTCTTCAGCGCCCTCGCCGGAACAACTTGGTATTTCCAATTCTTTTTCTACACGATGGGCGAAACGCAAATGGGCAAGTTCGGTTTCGCCAGTTGGACCCTGCACATGGCCAGCATCATTATCTTCAGCACGATGTGGGGTTGGATCTTGAAAGAATGGAAAGGCTCGAGCAAGAAGGCCCACAGCCTCATTGCCGCCGGCATCGCCACGCTGATTCTCTCCACCATCATCATTGGTTTTGGCACCTGGCTGAAAGGACGCTGAAGTCTGGTCAGCAAACCGCGGAACATGTCCGGGCCGCAACCAATTCATCACGCGGGCGACGAGTTCGAGCGTGAACCCGTGCCGGAACGGGCGCAAAAAGGCGCCAGCGCGTTCTGGGGCATGTACGCCGGCGAACACACGGCGGGCACGGAGTTCATGATTGGGCCGCTCTTCATTGCCTGGGGGGTGAACGCCTTCGACTTGCTGGTGGGATTGCTCGTGGGGAATTTACTGGCCGTATTAAGCTGGCGTTATGTGACGGCGCCCATCGCGGCCCGGATGCGGCTTACGCTCTATTATCAACTCGAAAAGATTTGTGGGCGCAAACTGGTCGTCATCTACAATCTCGCCAACGGCATTCTCTTTTGCTTCCTGGCCGGCGCCATGGTGACGGTGTCCGCCACGGCCATCGGGGTTCCGTTTCTCCAGCATCCAAATGCCGTCCTTCAACGACCTGATGCCCACCGGCGTGGCGTGGTGTGTGGCGGTGGTCATCATTGGCGCGGCAATGACGTTCGTGGCCATCAAAGGTTACAGCATGGTCGCGCGCATCGGCCATCTGGCATCCCCGTGGATGTTCCTCGTGTTCCTCGCGTGCGGCGTGGTGATGCTCGGCAAACTCGGCACCACGAATCTTGTGGAATTGCTCAAACCGGCCGCCGGCACCGAAACCAAAATCGGTTTCTGGGGCGTGGTCTGTTTCGCCTGGTTCTGCAACGCTGCCATGCATGTGGGTATGTCGGATTTGTCCGTGTTGCGCTTTGCCCGTAAACCGGCTTACGGCTGGGCCTCGGCGGCGGGCATGTTTCTCGGACACTACGTCGCCTGGATTTGCGCCGCGCTCCTGCTGGTTTATTGGATCCGCACCGCCGGTGTCGATCCTGCCACGGGCATGCCGCCCGGGCCAATGGTGTATGATGCCGTCGGGTGGGCCGGTTTGATCTGCGTGATCATCGCCGGTTGGACGACCGCCAATCCCACCATTTACCGCGCGGGCCTGGCCTTCCAATCGCTGTTTCCGAAGATGTCTCGCACCCGGGCCACGCTCATGGCCGGCACTGTCTGCACGCTGGCCGGATTGTTCCCCGCCTTCGCGATGAAGCTGCTCGATTTCGTCGGTCTGTATAGTACCACGCTCGCGCCGGTGGGAGCGATCATCCTGGTGGATGTTTATCTCGCCAATCGCTTGGGGCTAACCCAAAACTGGGCGGAGCAAACCGGCCGCAGTTTCAATGGTGCCGTGCTGTTGGCCTGGGGCATTCCGCTGGCGTTGTTTTACTTTGCCTACGTGAAGTTCCAAGTGTTTCCGTCGTACATGACCTTGCCAGTTTATGTGCTCACCGCGGTGCTTTACATCGTGTTCGCCAAAATGATGCCCGGCCAACCACACCATGCCTGAAGATGTTCATGCCATGTCCACCGTATTGAAAACTCTCGGCTGCGGCGCGCTCGCGCTTACGATCATGCCGCCGTTGCTGTTCCTGACCAAAGCGCTCACCGAACCGGCGATGAAAAGCCTCATGCTGTTCGGTTGCGCGCTGTGGTTTGTCGTCGGCACCGTTTTTCATGAAAGGCGGCCGTGGGTGAACTGGTAGCCAAACGTGATCCTAACTCCTAACCGATCTGACTCTATTTATGTCTGAACAAGTCTATCTCGCCATTGATCTGGGCGCCGAAAGCGGTCGGGTGATCGCTGGACGCTGGAACGGTAAAACCATTCGACTCGAAGAAATGCACCGGTTTCCGAACGGCCCGGTATTCATCGGCGGCACCATGCGCTGGGACGTGCTGCGGCAGTGGACCGAAATCCAAAATGGCCTGGGCCTGGCCGCCAAAAAGTTCGGCCAGAAGATCGTGTCGGCGGGCGCGGACACCTGGGGCGTCGATTTCGTGCTTCTGAACAAGCAGAACGAGATGCTTGGCCAGCCTTACCATTACCGCGACGCCCGGACCAACGGCATCATGGAAAAGGCGTTCAAGAAGGTCTCGCGCGCTGAAATCTTCAAGCAAACCGGGCTCCAGTTCATGCAGCTCAACACGCTGTTCCAATTGATTGCCTTGAACCGGGTAAACCCGGATCTGCTCGCGGCTGCCGATTGTCTTTTGATGATGCCGGACTTCATCCATTGGTGCCTGTGCGGTTCGCGGGTCGTCGAATACACCAACGGCTCCACCACCCAGTGCATGCATCCGCTCACGCGCAATTGGTCTTCC
This sequence comes from uncultured Verrucomicrobiae bacterium, assembly GCA_963788655.1. Taxonomy (GTDB): domain Bacteria; phylum Verrucomicrobiota; class Verrucomicrobiia; order Limisphaerales; family JAFGQR01; genus JAFGQR01. Next base: position 138,541 of record CAWBHS010000059.1, read on the forward strand.
GGCTTGCTGAAGAAATTCGGCCTCCCGGTACGGCCCTTTCCAAAAGTGGTGCCGCCCGGCACCAAGCTGGGCACCTTGCGTCCGTTCGTCGGCGAGCGCACCGGACTCGGCAAGATTCAAATCGTCGCCCCGCCCACGCACGACACCGCCTCGGCCGTGGCCGGCGTGCCGACGGCCAACACCGGCAAAGCCAACTGGGCGTATCTCAGTTCCGGTACGTGGTCATTGATGGGGACCGAGGTCAAGCAAGCCTCGCTCTCCGCGCAAACCCTCGCTTACAATCTCACTAACGAAGGCGGTATCGACGGCACGTTTCGTTTGCTCAAGAACATCATGGGCTTGTGGCTGGTGCAGCAGTGCAAACGTTCGTTCGAAGCCCGCGGCAAAAAATACGATTACGCCCAGCTCGCCAACCTGGCGGCGAAGGCGCCGGCGTTGCGGTCGCTGGTCAACCCGGATGATCCGCGGTTTCTCAATCCGCCGGATATGGTCAAGGCGTTTCAAAGTTACTGCCGCGAAACCAAACAGCCCGTGCCGAAAACTGAAGGCGAACTGGTGCGTTGTGCTTACGAAAGCCTGGCGTTGAAATATCGTGAAGTGCTCAGTTGTCTGGAAGAACTCACTGGCAACCGCATCGAAGTCATTCACATCGTGGGCGGCGGTTCCCAGAGCAAAATCCTGAACCAATTCACCGCGGACGCCTGCCAGCGGCCGGTGCTCGCCGGGCCGGTCGAGGCCACGGCCATGGGCAATCTCATGATGCAGGTTCGCGCCAACGGCGAAGTGCGATCCTTGGCGGAGATGCGCGAAGTCATTCGTCAATCCAGCAAAATGACCCGCCACCAACCGGGCTCCGTGGCGGCGTGGGAAGATGCCGCCGCGCAGTTCACGGCGTTACGCGAAGCGTAGGATAGCGTCCCGCCCGTCGCGATCGCACCCAAGCCGACGGAACGCAACTGTCGCAGCGGTCCTATTCCGGCTGCATCGGCGTCACCACGCGGTAGAACCGATGGCCATTGGCGCCGGCTTCCGGATCGGTGATCTGGAGGTTCGTCTTACTCGCTTGCGGCGGAATATTGGTCAGGCTGTTCCATAGGCTGCTGCCCAATTGGTCGGTGTATTGAATCGTGTAACTGACATTGGGCATGGCGGTGAATTCGACCAGAGCGCCGTTGCCGTCTTCCGTCAGGTGCGCCTGTAACACACTCTGCGTATCGTTCGGGTCGGTTCCACTTTGGGATTCCTGCCAGTTGGTGCGCCCATCGTGGTCCGGATCCAAATCGCGGTCCCCCGGATTCGTCGGATCGAGGCCGTGTTGCATTTCCCACACGTCCGCCATGCCGTCACCGTCGCAATCATCGAGCACCAGCGACAACGTCGCCACCTCGCTGGTCACGGACCCGCTGGCATTGGCCACCACCACCACATACGGGCCTTCATCCGCCAGCTTCGGTTTCAGGATCGTCAGGGTCGCCTCCGTGGCGCCCGTCAGCAGATTGGTTTCATTGAAGAACCATTGATACTGCAACGGTGAGATACTCGAGGCTTCCACCGTAAAGACGGCGTCGGCGCAAGGCGTCACTGCCTGGTCGGTTGGCTGGGTGACAATCTGGGGGCCGCTGGCCAAAGTCACGTGCGCCACCAGGCTGGTGGCCATGCCCTCGCTGTTGGCGGCCACGGCCTGGTAATCGCCTTCAGCGGCGGCTTGCACATTGCTCAGCACCAGGCTGGCATTGGTGCCGGCGGCAATCGCGTTGGTGCCGTTGAAATACCATTGATAACTCAAGGGTGCCGTGCCGCGCGCTTCGGACACCAGCGTGGCATCGGTGCCGACCGCCACAGTCTGATTGGTCGGTTCAATGGCAAAATAGGGAGCGGCCGGTTCGATGGTAATGTATGCTTTGTCACTCGGACGGCTCACGCGGCCCAGTTCGTTCGTCACGGCCACGTCCCAATAGTCATCGTGCTGGCCGGTTTGGGCGTTTTCCACGGTAAACACGCAGTTCGTGGAGTAGAGAATGATGTTGGTATAGCCGGCCCCTTTGTGACGCCAGCGGTAGCTGATCGGCAGCGTGCCGTTGGCGGAAATGCTGATGCTGAAGGTGCGGCCTTCGAGGACGGTCTGGTTGACCGGTGTGGGCTGGAGCGTGATGGACGGTTGCACCAACACGGTCAGGATCGCTTCCGCGCTGAGGCGAGTGCCGATCTCGTCCGTGACGGCTACCTGGTAGGCCCCGTCATTGATGTATAATTCCGCGCTGTCCACCGTATAGCTCGCTCCGGTGGCTCCAGGAATCGGCTCGCCGTTGCGCTGCCATTGATACGCCAGCGTGCCCGTGCCGTTGGCAGTGACCGTAAAGTTCGCGCTTGCTCCAGGATTGACGCTGACGTTTTGCGGTTGCCCGACAATCTGCGGCAACCGCAGTACGGTCAGGGTGGCCGTGCGGCTCACCACGGCGCCGGCTGAGCCGAGCACCACCACGGAATAGCCGGCTTGGTAGGTAAACTGAATGTTGGGAATTTCCAGCGTCGGCCCGCTCACATTCGGTATGATCACATCATTGGAGCGCCACAGATACTGGAATGGCCCGGTGCCGTCCACGGTCACGCTGAACGTGGCGGTGCTGAACTCGGCAACGGCCTGATCCGCCGGTTCCGTGGAAATAGTCGGCGGGTTGCCGCCCGCAAACGGTTCGCCCGGACTGGGGGCCGCGGCGAGCCAATTGGTCGGATCATTGCCGAACGCGTCGGCAGTAAGACGATGGAGCGATGGCCCAATGCCATCGGCCGCTCCCGGCCAGGGCGCCGCATCGGTGTATTTGACTTGTTCCACCAGGATGTAGGGCACCACGGTAGCGGGCGGCGGTGGTGGAACGTCGGGCCGGGTTAGTTCCACACTGTCCTGGGCGTTGTTAAGTTGTCCGTCCCACGGGCCATACACCGGTACGGAGGTCGGAACGTCATTCCGGGTGCGGAACGACTCCAACGCGGCGGTGTCGGCCGGGTCGAAACTCGCCACCAGCAAGTAACCGCCCGGTGGCAGGCTGACATTGGTCGGGAACGTAAACCGCACGGCATCCTTGAGCCGCCAAGTGTTGGTCGGATAGTTCGGGTCATAAAGCAGCACGGCGTCCGTCGAGAAATTGTGCAACTCGAGGTATTCGTCCCGGTTGTTGTCTTGCAGGACACCCCCCACCATTTCATCGGGCGGATGATACATGATTTCACTGACAACCACCGGCCCCACCAGCGGTCCGGCGTTGGTCGCGTTCAGGGTCAAGGCGCGTTGCGCCACGAACTCCTCGTCGCCCTGGCTGGTGATGATACCGGCCAAAGGAAACCTTGTCCGGCGCGGCACCAAATTGAAAGCCATGCACGTAGCCGGTCAGATTGGTCTGCGCGTCGCCCGAGAACAAATACACCTCATCCCCATCGGCCCCGAGCGCAAAGCTGGGTGGCACTCCGGGCAGCGGGTTAAAGTGTGATTCGTCAAACACCAGATAACCGCCCGCGGCAATGACGGTGTCATTCGGGATGCGGTATTTTTGCGGCGCGAAATAGTCATCGGTTAGAAACCAGCCGCCAATGTTCACGTCGGTGGTGGTCGGATTGTACAGCTCGATGCTATCGGTGGGCGGCGGCATCACCGAATGTGTCAGCGCTTCGTTGATCACGATGGGCGCAATGGTCGGATAAGTTGGAACCGTCGCCCCCGGCTCGCCGTAGAGTTGCCCGCTGGCGCGCCAATTGGATTTGTTGCCCCAGAGATCCGGTTCGGCTTGCTCGTCCACCACCGTCAACGAAAAGCCCAAGCCATCGGTGATCGGGTACCAGGAATTGTTATAGGAAAAGTCCAGGATTTCCTCGCCACTTGCATCGATCAACTGAATCCGCTCGCCGGCGTTGTCGAGGGCGCCGTCATACTGGCCGGCAATGTTGAAGCCACTTCCGTAGCGGGCGGTAAAGGCCGCCGAGTCCCGCACCACCAGCACGACCTCACCCGGAGCCAGCGTCGTTACAGCGCTGCCGCTGAAGTCAAAATAAATGCCGTTGGTGAACCGGACGCTCGTCAAGTCGAGCGCCGCGGAGCCAGTGTTCTTGAGCTTGATGAATTCAAAGCTCTGCGAATCGTTCGTGTTACCCGCCAGCGGCGGCGGATTGTACATGATTTCGGTGATGCGCAGGTACTGTTGAGCCGGGCTGGGATTGCCCGGATAGGGATGTGCGTCCACCACACGGCCGGTGTCATCGATGACAGAGATCGTCTCGCCCCGCGCGGAGAGTTGTCCTTTGTAAGATCCCTGAACGAACAATCCCTGGCCGCCCATGGGGCCCGTGCTCCGCGCCCGGAAGGCATTCACGTCCGGGGAAACGTAGAGCACGCTGTAGAAGGGCATGATCGTTCCCGGCTGGAACGTGAAGCGCACCGCCCCGTCGAGTTTCCAATTGGAAATGTCCACGGCATAAGGATTGGGGTTGGTCAGGCAGATGTATTCTTCGGCCTGGTTGCCGGAGGCAGGGTTGTAGTCCAGATCCTGGACCAGGATGGTCGCATCGACTGGTTGCTGGACGGGAATGCCGGCATTGTAATTGACCCCCAAACCGATCGGCTTGGCCGTGTTGGTTTCGCAGTGGGTGACGAAGAAGTGCGTGCGCCGCGGCTCAATGAATTGATCGATGAGATCGTTGATGCCATTGGTCAACCACTGGTTCGGCCCAAAGCAATACATGCCGCACGATCCTGACGAGCATGGCCAGGCCCATTTTTGGCGATCGAGAAAGGCCTCCGTCCAGATCTGATTCGTAAGGGCGACGATGTGCTGCTCGATGAAGCGGTCCGGGAAAGGCGTGCCGGGGGGCTGGAGGAATTGGTCCATCAACGTGCGTTCGCGGCGCAGGAGCATTTCACGCGTTTCCGGCACGGCGACGATGATGTCATAGATCCGGTTCCAGACATCCGGACGATAGGTCGCCGTCACTTGGGAACCGCCGTAGAGCGGGTGGGCTTTGTAAGCATCGTTAGTGGCGACGATCACGTTGAATACCGTCGGGGCGTCGCCGCAGTAGAGTTGGCCCCACGAGACGTTCAAATCAAAGGGGATGATGCTCCATTCGCCGTTGCCCGTGGTATCGCGATAGACCGACATGTTGGCCCAAACGTCGTCGCCTTCGAGCGTGAAGCGGGCGACGCTCAGGTAGTTGACGATTTCGGGCACGTTCAGGTTGTCGAAAAGAAAGGTCCGCCGTTGATCCAGCGTGCGGGTTTCGGCAATGCCGGCCGCCAGCGCATCGTAATCCTCACGACCTTCCCACTGGCGGGTCTTCTTCTCAAAGCCGCCGGTGCTGTAGTAATCCGGCGTGATGGTGCCCGCGGCTTTGTAGAGCGCGCCAATGGGGCTGTAGCCCAAGCGCTCGACTTGTTCTTTGCCGACGACATCGTTGTGAAAGGCGAGTTGGTAGAAAGCGCCGTTAAGTTGGACGCGCACCGGATAGTCAAATGCCGTGGGCACGCCCATCAAATCCATCATCCAAAACGACAGGTATTGGCGCAGATAAGCCGGATCGGCGTGCTCGGCCAGCAAGGAGGTATGCAGGATGCGCCCGCCCGGTCCCGGGTGCCGGAACGGATGTTGGGCGTTAAAGTTCAGCCGATGGGACTTCTTGGGATACGCGGCGGTGGTGTTGCCACGCAGCTCCATGTAAACGTTGTCATATAACTCACCATCGTAAAACAAGGCCACGCGGCCGCCGCTCTCGGTATCGATCCCGCTCAGGTATTCGGCAGCAACGAAAATTTGGAAGATCGGCAGTTTGCTGGTGAGACTGGGATCGGTAATGACCGTTCCGAGATATTCGGCAGTATTGTTCGGATCTTCAAACAAGGGCCAGCGCGACTGCCGGTTTCCGAAATCTTTCGCCGTGATGAACCAGCGGATCATCTGGCCATTCGTCGCCGAGTTGGCGGGGATGGTGGCGCCATAAATGCCGTCGCCGCCCATCCCGTCTCCGTGCTGGCCGTCATCGAACATGGTGATCGTGTTGGTCACGCCGAACATGACCCGCCAATTTAATGTAACTTCAGTGATTGGGTTAAACGACGGCGCCACCTTGGCGGTTACCACAATGGGATCGTTAAAATTCGGTTGCGCAGGAGGTGCGGGCGTGAAGTTTGCCGCGCTGATGATGGGACCGAGGTCCGCAGTTCCCAAGCCGTTCACATCCCCGGGCGTGGGAGTGGTGAAATAGCGTGCCTGCGCCCCGTATTCTCCCAACGACGCGCCACTCAATTCGGCTGAAATCAAGAAATCTGAGTTGGCGGCGCTGGTGTTTAATCCCTGGATTGCCAATACGTTGGGACCCACCAGCAGCGAACCGCTGGCGCCGGTGATGTTGATGGTTTCGGATTGGACGGCCTGGGCATCCGGATGGTATGTCGTGGCGGCGGCGTTCCAGGGCAGGGGATTCAACGTGACGGCGGTCGGAGCATTGCGCCAGGCTACGAGATTGCCATTGAGATAGGCCGCGAAACCGTCGTCATATTTTATCTGCAGGATCAGCCGGTCCACCTGGGAAGGATCGTCGAGGTTAAACGGGTAGCGGAGGTAGGCGGAACTGTTCACCCCGTGCATCGCCGTGGTGAGGTCGGTGCCGATCAGACTGGTGTACGAACCCGAGGCCACCGGCGTACTCGCCGCCTGGTACTGCTCGGAAATCTCGGCCGCCGACAGGGCCCGGTTCCACACGGCTACTTCATCAATCTGGCCATTGAAAAAGTTCCCTGAGGCATCGAAGACCCCACCGCCCCCGATGTGAAACGTACTACTGGACGAACCGTAGTTGCTGGAGGCCGTGCCGCCCGTCGCCGCCAGGACGCCGTTCGTGTAAAGCTTCAACGTGCTGCCATCGGCCACGGCGCAGACATGGTACCATTGGTTGATGGGCAGCGACCAGGGGAGATTCACAGAGCCGCCGTTCGGGGTCCAGATTTGCAGGTTGTCGGTAGCGGAAAAACCAAACTCGACCGCATCATTCTGCCCGAACAAACCAGTTCGGGCGGCGGGTGTGGCCAGCGGACGGATCCACCCCGCCATGCTGAAAGCACCGAGATTGCTCAAGAAGCTGCTGCTGGTGTTGACATAGCTGCTGGTGCCGTTGAATTGGCCGGCGTTGTTATCGTTCTCAAAGCCGCCGTAAGCAGGAGGGCGCGGTCCCGCCACATTAAGGGTGACACTTTGATAAGTCCCGGCCACGCCGTTGGCGCCGATGTTCGCCGCCGCCGAACCGCTGGTTTCATTCAACCGCCAATAAGCAATCGGACTGGAAGCCTGGATGATCGAGGCGACCGAGTCCTCGCCTGGATTCGGTTCGCCCGTGTCGAAGCCCACCCCGTCGGGGCCTTGAATCCACGTGCTGTCGTCGAAGCCCACTTGCGTCCAGGTGTCTCCCAGACTGTCGTTCGCCGGCACCAGCGCCCGCACTGCCGCTCCGGCCGGTAGCAGGGTGAAATTGGTTTGCTCGATGCCAAACCCGTAGGAAACGCCGGTGAACTGCGGCGGGTACGCGGGGGCAAATTCCGTGGCAATCGTTTCGCCATCCGGCTCGACCAAGGCGAGATATTCTCCGGATCCCGAGAGCTTGAAGCTGGTGTGCAGTGGGGCGCCCGGCAAACGGCGATCCTTTTCCGAGGCGAAGACAATCATAAACGCGCCGGCGTTGATATTCGTCGCGGGAAAACGCCATCGCTTCAGCTCGCTGGGCCGGTCGGTCAATGACCAATCGAGCAAATTGACCGTGTTCGTGCCCGGATTGTGAATCTCGATCCAGTCCGGATACTCCCCATCTTCATCCGCCAACGTGCCGGCGTTGCTGGCCATGAATTCGGAGATGACCAGTTGGCCGACAGAGGGGGAGACACTCAGAAATCCGGTTAAACCAATGTACAGTAGGAATTTAAACGTTTTCATACGGCTTTAACAGGAATGTAACATATCAGTTATTGGAAGCAAAGCCAATGCTGGAGTTTATCAAGTTAGGGGGACGCGTTGACTCAAATTAAAAGACACCGAGGGAGAAAATCCGGAGGGAGGCAAAAGGGAAGTTAAAGGAAATTTTGATTTGATCAGCAATACAACCAGAGCAAGACAGTCCTCTCCGCATAAATTGCGGCGCCGCGTGTGGTTCACGCATCCCGTCTTTTGGCGAGCGGAGCGCGCGCCTTCAATCCGCACACCGTTGGCCCACCATCCCTGCTTGTTGAGATTAGTACTTGGTCTTGATCCCGCAAGCCCGCATCAGGCACCAGCCCCGCACGGCTTCAAACAAGACAAACCCGCCCGAAGTCACCAAGACGATGCCGACCCAGAGTTGGTAGGTTGCCAGCACCAAACCAGCCACCACAAGTAACACTCCCAACGTTGCTCGCAGGATGCGCCCTTTCCGATCAATATTGCGTCGCCAGAAACTCATCTTCCTCAACAGGTAGCAAAGCAAGCGGTCCAAAGCAAATGCGTGGATGAAATGGCGACTGGATCGGACACCGTGTGGGGTGGGAGCACCAGATCAAAAAAACCATCCAACCGGACCGGGTCCGGTTGGATGGCTTCGACTTGCTGACAGAGCGCGTTACACCGCTTTCAATTTGCCGCCATAGATCGCGTTCTTGCCCAGGAGTTGCTCGATGCGCAAGAGTTGGTTGTACTTGGCCAGTCGGTCACTGCGGCTCAAGCTGCCGGTCTTGATCTGGCCCGCGTTGGTGGCCACGGCAATGTCGCTGATGGTGGCGTCTTCCGTTTCGCCGGAGCGATGGCTGATGACCGCCGTGTAACTGTTCGAACGCGCGAGTTCGACGGCATCGAGCGTTTCGGTCAGCGAACCGATCTGGTTCACTTTGACGAGAATGGAATTGGCCGTGCCGGTATCGATACCCTTTTGGAGGAACTTCACGTTGGTCACGAACAAGTCGTCGCCCACTAACTGGACTTTGTCGCCGAGTTTTTCGGTGAGCAATTTCCAGTTTTTCCAGTCGCCTTCGCCGCAACCGTCTTCGAGGGAGACGATGGGATACTTGGCGCAGAGTTTAACGTAGAGATCGATCAATTCGGCGCCGCTGACGGTTTTGCCGGTGCTCTTCTTGAACGTGTAAGTGCCTTTGCCCTTGTTGACGAATTCGCTGGCGGCCACGTCCAGCGCCAGGTAAATCTGTTTGCCCGCCTTGTAACCGGCGCCTTTGATCGCCTTGCAGGATGGCTTCGATGGCATCTTCGACGCCTGCGAGTTTGGGCGCAAAACCGCCTTCGTCGCCGACCGCGGTGCTGAGGCCACGCTTCTTGAGCACTTTCTTGAGCGAATGAAACGTCTCGGTAATTGCCCGCAGGCCCTCACTGAACCGGTTAAACCCGAGCGGGCATGATCATGAATTCCTGAAAATCAATCGGCGCATCGGAGTGCGCGCCGCCATTGATGACGTTGGCCATCGGCACGGGCAGCACTTTGGCATTGGGGCCACCGAGATATTTGAACAGCGGCAGACGCAGCGATTCCGCGGCCGCTTTGGCGGTGGCCAACGAAACGGCCAGGATCGCGTTCGCGCCCAGCTTGGCTTTCGTTGCGGTGCCATCCAGCTTGAGCATGGTGTTATCGACTGTGACCTGGTCGGTGGCGTCGGTGCCGCGCAGCGCCGGCAGAATTTTGTCGGTGATATTCTTGACGGCTTTGGTCACGCCTTTGCCGAGGTAACGTTTCTTGTCGCCGTCGCGGAGCTCGATGGCTTCGTTTTCGCCGGTGCTGGCGCCGGAGGGAACCGCAGCCCGGCCGACGGAACCGTCCGACAGAATCACATCCGCTTCCACGGTGGGATTGCCGCGGGAGTCCAAAACTTCACGTGCTTTGATATCAAAAATTGCGCTCATAATCAGATTTCAAATTTCAGAATTACAAAATGTCCGGGCATCTTATGGGGGAACCGGGCTGAGTCAAGGAGAGGTTCGCGGTGGCGGGTGAGCGCATCCACTGGGAAGTTGTCGAGCGGAGGACTGTGATCTCAGGGGTCGGCGGCCAGTACGTGGCGGCGGTTTTGACGGTTCGAGGACTTCTGCTTGTTCGCCAGCTTTCCTTGCGGCACAATGGCAGCACAATCAATGAACATGAAATTACTGCCAAAGCTCGGTCTGGTTATTTGGGCTGCCAGTCTGTTGTTCACCCTCCGCAGCAGTGGCGCCGAAGCCACCGCCAATGAAATTCTGGTTCGCTATTTTTACGAGCCGGAACTGATTCAACAACTGCAGGACAAGCTCACGCTGACCCAGGACCAGAAATTCGCCCTGCAAGTGGAACTGAAGGTCGCTAAAGATCGGGTGGCTTACCTGCAAGGGCAAATCCGTCAGGAAACCCAGCGCTTAATCCCATTAGTTAGTCCGGATCAAGTGGACGAGGATGCCGTGCTGGCCCAGTCGAAGAAAATTCTCGATCTGGAACAAGAGATCAAGCACGTGCAGTTGAAGTTGCTGGTGCATCTGAAGAACAAATTGACCCCGCAACAACAAGCCGTGTTGAAGCCGATCAAAGCGCGTCAGTTGGCCCTGCAAGCCAAACTGCTCAAGGCCCAAGCCATGATCCTGCAACAGCAGCAGGAAGGACGAGATTTGTCCGCCTTGACCCACTTTAAACAAGAGTTCGAAACCTTGGTGAAACAGGGGCAATTCGAAAAAGCGGAAATCGTCATCGACCGCACGTTGACGTTTCTTGAGGGGAACCGGGGGAAGTGACGGTTGGGAGGCGAGGGGAACGCTTGCAGCGTTGATGAGTTGAATGAGGGATGTGGGTTGGCGAATGGTAAACCGATTGGGCGATTGAAGGCGTAAACAGTCAAATGGATGGAGCAATGAAAGATCGATCAGGAATCGTCGGTGTATGAAAGGTTCTCCACGAATTGGAACGATCGGGGAACAGCAGTTTGTCGTCGAGCCGCGGCACACCATTGACTTCACCGAGGGCGGTATGCCGGCGGTGTTGGGTACGCCGGCGTTGGTAGGATTTCTGGAACGAACCGCTCGGGAAGCCCTGGTTCCCTTTCTGGAACCGAATGAGAATTCCGTGGGGATCGAAATCGATCTGCGCCACTCCGCGCCGACGCCACCCGGCCAATCCATCTCCTGTTTGGCTCGTGTCATTCATGTCGAGGGCCGGCGCGTGACGTTTCAGCTTGAAGCGCGCGATGCGCGCGAACTCATCGCTCGTGGGCTGCACCAACGACAGGTAATCCGGATGGAGCGATTTGCGCAGATGGTCCAACGGAAAGTGGCCGATCAACGTCAATGATACCTTCCCAAAGGACTCCGGGCACCAATAGGGCGGGCTCATAAAACAAGGGCCGAATGCACAAACTCGGCCCTGGCCCATGTCATTGCCGCTGGGAACCAGCGGCTTCAGCCAAAAAATGTTATGCCTTCGCGGCGGCTTTGGCCGCCTCGAGTCGCATGTCGCGCTGTTTCACGAGGGTAGCCGCTTTGCCCAACCGCTTCCGCAAATAGGTTAATTTGGCCCGGCGCACGCGACCATGGCGGGTGACTTCAATTTTATCGACGCGCGGTGAGTGCAGCGGGAACACCCGTTCCACGCCTTCGCCGTAGCTGATCCGGCGGACGGTAAACATCGAGTTCATGCCGCGCCCGCGCTTACCGATCACGATCCCGGCAAAGATCTGCACGCGCTCCTTGTCGCCTTCCACGACTTTGGTATGCACGCGGACGGTGTCGCCGACGTTAAAACTGGCCGGTTCCTTGCGGAACTGTTCGGACTCGATTTTATCAAACAATGCTTGGCTCATAACATCACTATGGAAGTGCCGGGGAAACAGGCAGTTCGGGGGAGCGGGACAGGAATCGCTCCGTCACCGTGGCCACCGTCTATCCCGAATTAGTTTCATCATTCTCTGTCGGTTTCAATAAATCTGGGCGGCGTGCTCGCGTTCGTGCGCGTGCCTGCGCGGCTCGCCATTTTTCAATTTCCGCATGATGCCCCGAGAGCAGCACCTCGGGAACCTTCAGTCCGCGGTACTCGGCCGGCCGCGTGTAGTGCGGATATTCCAGCAAGCCCTGGCTAAAGGACTCGTCCACCACACTTTCGTCTTTGCCGAGAGCTCCCGGCAGCAACCGCGTCACTGCGTCAATGATCACCATCGCCGGCAGACCGCCATTGGTTAGCACATAATCGCCAATGGACAGTTCGTCGTCCACCAGCGCTTCGCGCACGCGCTCGTCCACGCCTTCGTAACCACCGCAAATAATCAGCAGATGGCTGGCCCCGGCCAGTTCGCGAGCGATAGCCTGGTTGAACACCCGGCCTACCGGGGCGGTCAAGACGACCCGCGTCGCGTCGCCGGTCAGGCTTTCCACGGCTTCAAAGATCGGTTCGGGCTTCAGCACCATGCCGGGCCCCCCGCCAAACGGGCGGTCATCCACGGTTTTGTAGTGGTCGTGGGTCCACTGCCGCAAATTATGGATGCGCAAGTCCAAGCGCCCGCTGGCCCGCGCCCGCTGGAGAATACTCACATCCAGCGGTCCGGTGAACATGTCCGGAAACAAAGTGAGCACATCGATTTTCATGACCTACAGCGGACCCCGGAACCGGGAGCCGCCAGCTCACGCGCGCCTCCTTCCTCGAATGAGGCCGGCCAAAGCGCGAAGAATCACTTCGCTGGCCGATCTTCAATAATCTCCAGCGAACACCGCAGTCCTTTCCGGGCGCTGCCGGCTTGCAGCAACGAACGGATGGCATTGATGGCGACCCCCTGTTTGCCGATGACCCGGCCCACGTCATCGGGATTGAGCCGCAATTCATACACCGTCATCGCATTATGTTCTGTGGGCGTAACGGTCACCTCGTCAGGATGTTTGACGAGACCTTTAACCACGTATTCCAGAAATTCTTGCATGGCCGATGGGCGGGAGAATTACGCCGCAGGTTCCGGTGCCGCCGCCACTTTCAGAGCCCGTTTGATAAAACTGGCCGTAGTCACGGACGGCTGGGCACCCTGGCTGAGCCAATACTTGGTGCGGTCCAGGTCCAGCGTGACATTTTCCGATTTCTTCATCGGATCATAGCTACCCAATTCCTCGATGCACTTGCCATCGCGGGGGCTGCGGCTGTCGGCCACCACGATGCGATAGGCCGCCCGATTTTTTGTGCCGACGCGCTTTAAGCGAATTTTTACTGACATAAACAATCAATCTCTTACCGGCTCCGGCGGCTGTCATCATCACGCTTCACCGGCACCATGAACGCACTTTCAAAAAAGAGGGCAGAAGTTAAGCACCAGAGTGGGGCTTGGCAAGACCTGTTTTGAAGATTTTGCTCAGCTTGCCGCCGGCGACCTGCTGGTTAACCGGCGTAATCATTCTGTCGCCAACCGTCCGTGCATGCGGATCAGCCAAGCAAAGTCATGCGGCAACTAATGTCGTTGAAGCTAAGAAAACTTGCACCACGTGCTGATAATAGAGCTGGAAGCGTTACGGAATCCATTGCCAGATGCGGATAAGAATGCCGGCTTACCTAACTGCAAAACAATTACTTACACGTGCCAATCCTCACTCACCCTTGGATTACCCGCTTCTCTTGGGTTTTTGATTGGTGCCACAATGGAATGGAGGGCAATCGTTGTAGCAGGGATTGAATTACGCCCAACTCGCCGACGCGTTAACGTCGAACAACGACCATCAACTCCCACGCGTGCAGCATTCAGCTTTGGACGCCCTTCGAGGGACGAATGCTGGAGCAAGTTCCGCGTAAAACGCTTTGCCAGCTTCGGGAACTGTTCAAAACTCACACATGCTGGACTATTCGAAGTAAGACGCGCTCTGCCGAAACGCAGCTTTTTGGCGGAGAGGCAGGCAGGGCTGGGAACGCCAAAAGGCTGTCATTCTTGACTCATCCATTTGGCTGTCCAAGTGAGGCGGTAATGCTACCCTCGGCGATTGCCCGGGAACGGAGTGGCAATTCGGATTGAAAATTGCTAACACTTGTGGCTCGTAAATTATGAGCGATTGGTTAAGTTACTGATGCTTACTGATGATGCGAGTTGACATTTTGACCGGCACACCATGAACGCACGCAGACTGAATCTGGTTCTGACCGGAGTATCCCTCGGGTTGGTGGGAGTTATCGCGTACCTGGTCTGGATGCTGCGGGCTCCGATCCGAACCATGCCGGAGGTGGTAACCACGACAAATGTCGTGACCAACATGCAGATTGCCGTGCGGAAGATCAATGCCACGAACTTCCTTTCGAGCCTACTGAAGCGTCCCTTTCATTGGAGTATGCTCGAAGCAACGAATTACCAGACGTTTATCCAACATCTGCACGATTTTGGATGTCCGGAAGAAACCATCCAGGACATCATCATTGCCGACATCGCCAAGCAATACGCCCGCCGCCGCGCCGAACTCCGCGCCAGCCTGCCCGCGCCTCCCTATTGGCAAGCTCCGGACAAATTTGAATACGACTCGGCTGCCGCCTTGGAGATCAACGATCAGTTGGCTGCCCTGGATCAGGAGCAACGAGCGTTGGTCAGGACGTTGTTGGGCGTGGATTACGATGCGGAAATCGCCAAGTTCACCGGTGAACCAGCGCCAACGGATGTCCGACTCGATTTCTTAAGTGCCGACAAACAACCGGAAGTAGCATCGATATTGGCCAAATACGCCGACTTGGAGAACGAGTATTTCGGCGGGCCGGAAGGCGTTTCGCAGCCGGTCGATGAAGCTGATTTGCGCCATCTCGAGGCTCAACGGGATGCCGAACTGGCCAAGCTCCTGACGCCGGATGAGTTTTTCGAGTTTCAAGTCCGCAATTCGACAACCGCACACGCGTTGCAAACAAAGTTGGAAGCTCTCGATCCGTCGGAACAAGAGTTTCGCCAGATCTTTAAGTTGCAGAAGACCATGCAGGACACGCTGGCTCAGCAGTTTGACCCCGACCCACTCAAGAACCAGGAAATTCGGGACCAAGTCGTCAAGGACGCCCAAGCCGCCTTCAACGACGAACTCAAGAAGGAATTGGGACCGGATCGCTATACAGCATACGTGCGATCGCAAGACCAGGACTATCAGGCGCTGGTGCAAATTGCCGATCGTTACGCGCTCCCCAAGGCCAAGGCCGACAAGGTTTACGAAATGAAGATGGTTGCCGAACGGCAACGGGAGCAAGTGGCGACCAATCCTGATTTGACCGAGCAACAGCGCACGGCGGCACTGGCGGCAATCGCCCGAGAATCGCAACGCTCGGTCGTCGCGGAGTTGGGCAGCGACCTCTATGAAGCATACCGGGAATCCGGCGGATCATGGATTTTGCAGATGCCCGCTTCGGAAACGATCTCTCCTTTGCCCACGCAAACCTTGCCGCCCATGCCAGACGGGTTTGTGATGCCCTCGCGCTGATTGGACGGCTCGCTTTCCAACCAACCTTGCGGCAGGTGCCGAGTTGCGGAAACTTCCCACCCTTCAGTATTTGTCATCAGGCATCGGGCATTGGTGACAGCTCTGACCGGTTTGCGGTGGAGCTTCGCCGCCAACCCTTACCTGCGGTTCTTCGCCCGTTGCTCCAGCCAGGGAAGCCGCCGCAGGGCCCAGCCAAAGTCGTTGGTCAATTGGATTTCTTTCAGGTAGTGAACCGCATTCTCGAAGTCGCCCATGCGCATGTACGTTTGCGACAGTTGGGCCCGTGCCCAGTCGGATTGTCGCGGCGAATCGGCCTTGGCAATGTAAGCCTGGTAATTGACCAGCACATTGTTGGTTTCATCAGCCTGCCAAAAGATGCCGGCACAATCGTCGAGCAGTTTTTCCGCGTTTAACGGGGAGCGGCGGTTATTGCTATCGGCCAGATCCAGGTTGGGCCAGATGAAGGCCTGGCAAATCCGCGCGGCCAGCCAGGCGTCCTCAGTTTGGTTCAGCGCATCGCCCCGAGCCTGAAGCGCGAGGTTCAACGCCACCCGCCGATGCTGCGGATTCTTGCTGTCGAACAGCCGGTCCGCCACCCATATTTCCTGCCCGATCAGGTCATACATAAGACTGTAAGTGCCAGCTTGACCGAATTTGCCCCGCAACTCCCGAGTCAGTTTGGCAGCGGCGTCGGCCAACTCACCCGTCCCCGGGCGCGGCACCGCTTGGTCTTGTTTTGCCCAGCGAGCTTGGAAATCCCGTAAATCACTCTCAATGGGCACCAGTGCCTTTTCTTTGGCAGCCCATTCCTCCTTCTTGGCAGGAATGCTCTTCGTCAGATCGGCTGTCGTCTTTTGCAGAACCACCAGATTGGACTGAGTGACTGACACGGTGGTGCTGTTGGTACTCTTGGAGCTGCCGGTTACCCGCTTTTCCAACGTCGCCAGTCTCGATTGGGCTCGCTGCAATTCCCTTTCCTGGTCGGTCACGGTCCGTTCCAGGACCAGCGATGCGATCTTCAAATCCAGGTATTCATTCCGCAGCACGTCGAACGTCTTCTTGGTCAGTACGCCTTTGGTTTCCCCGTCATCGTCCCCATTGGCCGGCGCTTGAGCCATTGCGGCCGAGGACGGAAAATCAAAGGCCACCGTGAAGTCGTTTTTGGTGCCGTGTTTCTTGAGGTAGCTATAAATCTGGTGCTTCACCCACCAAGGTCGCGGCGGACTGGAGAAGCAGAACCAATAAACACCCAAGCCACCGCCCAAAGCGATCAACCCCGCGGCGATCCAAGCAACCTTTGATTTCAATAGTTGCGGCATTGTCGGTTTTGTTTTTTTCATGCGCTTTTTGCCCGGAACTTAAGAGTTTAAGTAACCACTATTATTGTTATGACGCGGCTCAGACCCGTGACGTTACAATTTCCGACGCGCAAAGCCGTCTCCGCCTTCACTCGATTCCGTTTTTCCCAAAATCGGCGCGCCGGGCCTCCGCTGTAACCTTCCCCGCTTGATTTGCGTCCTACCCCCTGTAAATGCGCTGGACGGTGGCAACCATTGGCGATGGATAGCGTCGGTCGTGGAACGCCGTCGAGCAACCGTCCTTAACGAAGGACGACAACACAAAACAGTTATCGATCAACTATAACAGCAAAGAACCTATGAAATTAAGTCTGAACAAACTTACAAGCGCCGTGACCGTGCTGCTGGTTAGCGGCTTTATCGGCACCATGGCGGTCAACGCGCAGGCTCAACAGAATCCTGCTCGCGGCCAACGAGGCGCCAATCGCGCCAACCGCGCTCCCGTTCTGGATGAAAAACAGCAGACCTTGTTGCGCGAAGCCATGCAGAATAATCGGGATGCATTCCAGGCCTTGCGGGAAAAGATGCAGGCCGCCCAAAAGGAACTCACGCAAGCCATGTTGGCCAAGAGCCAGGATGAAGGCACCATTCGCCAGAAGGCCGAAGCCGTAGCCAAAATTCAAGTCGAGGAAATGCTCTTGCAGGCCAAAGCGGTCGCGGCCCTCGTGCCTACGCTGACTCCCGAGCAACGCGAGCAATTGGAGAATTCGCCCTTTGGCATGATGATGCTGCGCGGCGGAATGCGCGGCGGCCCCATGAATCGAGGCGGTGGCGGCGCGGGCGGCGGCCGCGGCGGACGCCAGGGTGGCGGTCCGCCCCAGTAACCTTCAGCGTCGCATTCTTACGACCTTCTACCAGCCACTGTGGTCACACAGTGGCTGTTTTTTTGGGCCTCACCTTCCCGCTGGCCAAATGGCAATGGGTCTGTTATCTAACCCTCCATGAAATCAATGCCACCGGTCGGTTTGTGGATGTTGCTTACCATTGTTGGGGGTTGCCTGAGTGTTTCGGTCGCGCCGGCGGCCGCCCTGAAGGATGCCGCCAGTCTCAACACCGGCTTTGTTGATGAGCTCTTCGGCCAACCGAAGGTGTTCGTCCTGAAGATCGACGTTCCGCCGGCCAGCCTGGAACAACTCAAAGCCAATCCTTCGGAATACGTCAAAGCCACGCTGCGCGAGTCGGACAAGATCTACAGTGACATTGGACTGCGCATCCGCGGCGGCAAAGCGTTTCGGTCGATCGAACTGACTCCCAGCCTGGTCGTTAAATTCAACGAGTTTATCAGCGGCACCCGGTTCCATGGTCATAGCCGGATTTTTCTCGGCAACTCGGAGGATGACCCATCGTATCTCAAGAAGGCCATTGGCGGGGAAGTGTTCCGGGCTGCCAACGCCCCCGCGCCCAAAATCAGTTGGGCCCGCCTCACCCTGAACGGCAACGATGCGGGGCTGTATCTCATCGAACAAGCGGTGAACCGCGAGTTTCTCTCGGACTATTTCGAGAAAACCAAAGGGAACCTGTATGAAGGCTCCAATGCCGACGTGGACCAAAAACTGGAGCAGGACGGCGGCAGTCGCGACAAGGAGCAAAGTGATCTGAAAGCCCTGGCCGAAGCGGCGCGTGAAAACGATCCCGCTCAACGTTTGAAGAACCTGGAGACGGTGCTGGACCTGGATCGCTTCGTGAGTTTCGCCGCCGCCGAAGTACTCACGTCCCACCACAAGGGCTATACCCTCGATTTGAACAACTATCGGGTTTATCACAACCCAGTGTCCGACAAAATGGTGTTCATCCCCCACGACCTCGACGACTTGTTCGCCCGCCCGCAAATGCCCGCGGTGCCAGAGTGGAAAGGGCTGGTTGCCCGCGCCGTGTTCGAGACGCCCGAAGGCCAGCGCCGCTATCGCGCACGTCTGGGCCAGCTATTGGAAACGGTGGGCAAAGCGGAAACGTTGCAAGCGCGTGTCAACGAATTGTCCCGTATCCTTCGCCCCTTGCTGCCACGCAACGCCCCGGAGCTGCGAACTTTCGATGGCGCGGTGGCGCAACTCAGCGAACGCATCAGCGAACGCGTGCGCTACCTGAGCCAGGACCTTAAGAAAGCGCCGGCCAGCAAATAGGCGGTCGTCCCTCGATTCCGCAGACTGAGAGTCAGTTCCGCGCTGGGCGGCAATTCGCTCGACAATCTTGTACACGAACTGCCGCACCATTTCTTTTTTAGTGCAAATAATTGTTCAAGGTCAAACAATCGCCGGGAGCAGTTTGTTTATGACGATGGGAATCACATTCTTGACCCCGGTCCTGGTCGAGAGTCCGCAATTCGAATCCCCATGACGGTGCTGGCTTGTGATATGGGCGGGCGGCGCATCAAACTCGGCGTGGTGCGCGACGGGGCGGTGCTGGCGATGCGCGTGTTGGCCGCACAAGCCGAGCAACCATTGCGCGAGCGTTTGCCCCAGGTGGCCGAATCCTTACGTCAACTTTGCGACCGCGCTGACGTGTCGCTCAGTTCCTGCGCGGGAATTGGTCTGGGCTTTCCCAGCATCATCGACCCGACGACGGCGCGCATTCTGGACGACTTCGGCAAATTTGGCGACGCCTCGGCCACCGACCTCCGCGCCTGGGCTCGAAACACGTTTGGCCTGCCCCTGGCGCTCGACAACGACGCCCGCATGGCGCTGCTCGGCGAATGGCATTACGGCGCCGGGCGCGGTGGAGACAATCTCGTGATGATGAGCCTGGGCACCGGCATCGGCACGGCCGTGGTGATCGAAGGTTGCCTGCTGCGCGGCGCGCACGGACAGGCGGGCATCCTGGGCGGGCACCTGGCCGTGCAGCAGGACGGACAGGTATGCGTCTGCGGCAACCGCGGCTGCGCCGAAGCCGAAGCTTCGACCTGGGCCCTGGATCAATTGGCGCGGCAACAGCCGGATTTCGCTCGAAGCCCGTTCGCGCACGCGGACGCACTCGATTTCGCGTCGGTGTTTCATCACGCCGCCAATGGAGATGCATGCGCCCAGGCCTTGCGCGAACACAGCTTGCGCGTCTGGTCGGTTGCCGCCGTCAACTTGATTCACGCCTACGACCCGGAACGGCTCATTCTGGGCGGCGGCGTCATGGGCAGCGCCGACGTGATTCTCCCCGCCATTCGTGATTACGTGGAGCGTCATGCGCATACGCCGTGGGGCAAGGTAAGCGTGGTTGCTACCAAATTGGGCGAACAGGCGGCACTGCTGGCCTGCGAGCCGCTGGTGCAGGAATGGTGCGGGAAAGAAACTCAGTGATGAGGAAATCCAACTACGACAAATATCCGTCGGTCGCCGTAACCAATGGGGCCGACAAATGCGTGACCGGATGGGACGCCATCGTCGAGCGGTTGCACCAGGCGATTGCCGAGCTTGCCGCCCGCAAGACAGTCCTCATCGTCGAATGCTACCCAGGCGTGCAGGAGGAAGCCGTGCTGAATGAGTTGCAGCGCCGGCTGACCCCGGCGCTGACTTTGGCTGCGGCGCAAGCGTTGCGGTCGCCGAAACAAATCGATGACCTGGTCGCTCCGTTCCTGGGAGGCAATGACCCGGTCTTTGGCTTTCTTTCTGGGCTGTCCCTGCCGCAGTTCTTTGATGAGGAACAGTTGTGGTATTGGCGCGAATCCGCGGCGCAGGTTCAGGAGGGATTGGTGCTGGTCGTTGGTTGTGGTGCGCGGTTGATCGCTGAAGGAGACTTGCTGGTTTATGCGGATCTCGCGCGCTGGGAAGCGCAGAATCGATTTCGTCGAAACGAGATCAGCAACCTGGGCGTCAACAACTGCGACCTCGCGGCCGGCCTGCAATACAAACGCGCCTTCTTCGTGGATTGGCGCGTCGCCGACCGTTGGAAACGCCCGCTCATCGATCGCTGGGATTTTGTGCTCGATACGAACGATCCGCGCCAGCCGAAGTTGGCCGACGGCGAAGCGGTGCGAGCCGGCTTGCGCCAGGCGGTGACGCAACCGTTCCGGGTGGTGCCCTTCTTCGATCCGGCGCCGTGGGGCGGGCAGTGGATGAAGGACGTTTGCGGCCTGGATCCCAGCGTGCCGAATTACGGCTGGTGCTTCGATTGTGTGCCCGAGGAAAACAGTCTCTTGCTCGATTTCGGCAACGCGCGACTGGAACTTCCGGCGCTGGACCTCGTCCTCTACCAGCCGACGGCGTTGCTGGGCGAAGCGGTCCATGCCCGTTTTGGTGCTGAGTTTCCGATTCGGTTCGACTTGCTGGACACCATGGGTGGCGGCAATCTTTCGTTCCAGGTGCATCCGCTTACGGAATACATCCAGCAGACCTTTGGCATGCACTACACGCAGGACGAAAGTTATTACCTGCTCGACGCCGCGCCGGACGCCACGGTTTATCTCGGACTGCGCGAAGGGATTGATCCCGCCGCCATGGTGCGCGACCTCGAACAGGCGCAGAAAGGCCAGCACCCGTTTCCGGCGGAGCGCTACGCCAATCGATGGCCCGCCCGCAAACACGACCATTTCCTGATCCCGGCCGGCACCGTGCATTGTTCCGGCCAGAGCTCGATGGTGCTGGAGATCAGCGCCACACCTTACATTTTCACGTTCAAAATGTGGGACTGGGGCCGGTTGGGTTTGGATGGCAAACCGCGGCCCATCCATCTCGACCACGGGGTGCGGAACATCCAGTGGGACCGCACCACGCCCTGGGTGAAAAGCAATCTCATCAACCGCGATTGAACCGGTGGCGCACGGCGACGGTTGGCGGGAGGAACGCACCGGCCTGCACGAACGCGAATTCATCGAGACGCGCCGGCATTGGTTCACCGACGCCTGCCCACTCCACACGCACGGTGGGGTCAACGTGCTGAATCTGGTCGAAGGCGAAGTCGCCGTGGTGGAGAGCCCGGACGGAGCGTTCGCGCCGTTCCGGGTGCATTACGCCGAAACGTTCATTGTTCCCGCCGCGGTTGGGGCGTACTCCATGCGGCCGCTCGGGCAGGCCACCGATCGGGAGCATGCGGTGATCCGCGCGTTCGTGCGGCACCGGGGGTGAAGAACAATGAGATCGCGCCATCATAAAATGGTGTATCGTCGGTCGCGTCAGCGTTTGGAGTGCGTCCGGCTGGCCGGCGCTTTCGGGTGGAGAAACGGCAGCCGTAACTTCGTAAGCGCAGCAAAAGTCGTTACCCCATAATCAGCGAAATCGGGAGCAAGCTCCACGCACTGCAAACGCTGGCGCGTCCTCCGAGTGCAGGCGACAGCTTGCTCCAGTATGAACTTGCCCCGCGCTCCAAAACATGTCGGCAATGCTCCAATCCTGATTGATGCCTGATGGCCCTTTCCAGTCTTCTGCCTCCGTGCTATCGCTCCCTCACAGTCTGACCAAAGCCACGCAAGCTCTCCTCCGCTTCAATCCTTCGACTTTTTAATCCTTCAACCAGAGTCGAGCCTCGGTGGTGCTGTGCGGTGAGGTTCTTGCTGTGTATTTCTCGTTTATGAACGGTCACGATGCCGACCCGGTTGGAAACAGGGAAAAGAAGGGCATCCTGGTTACTGGTCAGACGAATTAACGTTGGGGGTCCGTGTCTGGCCATCCTATTCAAAATGAAGAACTTACTCAGGCCCAAGCCTTGCGCAACGCGAGTAATATCCCGCGGCGTTAACTACTGTGCTGATTTATGACCCTCTGGACCATCCGGCTCGTCTTTCTGTCGTTGTGCATGCTGGCCGGCTATGCGGTCGGGGAATTGGTGCCCGAGCTCATCCGGCAACCGTGGGCCTGGTTGGCGGGCTTTGGTTTGGGAGGGGTGATGGTTGCCATCGACGAGATGATCAAGGGCTTTTCCCTGCGCGCTTTTTCGGCCGCCACGTTCGGCCTGGTGCTGGGGTCGATCATTGCCTGGCTGATTGACCGCTCGGAGTTATTCAAATTTACCACCGACGACGTGCGTTGGATCATCCGCCTGGCCCTGTTCCTCGGATTCGGCTACATCGGCATCATTTTGGCGATGCGCAGCAACAAGGAAGATTTTTCGCTGATCATCCCTTATGTCCGTTTTCGTTCGCAAAGCAAAGCCGAGAACCTGTTGTTGCTCGATACCAATGCCATCATCGACGGGCGCGTGGCGGAATTGATCGAGGCCAACTTTGTCGAAGGCATCGTGGTGGTGCCCAAGTTCATCCTGCACGAACTGCAACTGATCGCCGATTCCTCCGATCCCTTGCGGCGGGCCCGGGGGCGGCGCGGACTGGAAATTCTCAATCGCATCCGCCAGAATCCCAACAACGAAGTTAAGATTCACGAAGCGGACATTCCGGAGGAAAAGGAAGTGGACGGCAAACTGATCCAACTGGCGCAAACCCTGCACGCCCGATTGATCACCAACGATTTCAATCTCGGTGAAATCGCCAAGCTGCGGCGGGTGCCTTATATCAACTTGAATTCCCTGGCGGCTGCGCTCAAACCGACCGTGCTGCCGGGCGAAATGCTCACGCTCCGCTTGGTGCGGGACGGCAAAGAAAAAGGCCAAGCGGTCGCCTACATGCCCGACGGCACGATGGTGGTCGTCAACCAGGGACACCCACACGTCGGCCAGCAAGTCCACGCGGAGGTGCAGAGTCTGGTGCAAACCGGCGCCGGGGTGATCATTTTTGCGGACTTGAAAGCCGCCGCCGCGTGAACCATGCTGGCGGTAACAAACGAATATGACACTTGTTACCGTTTATCGCTCGTTCAGCCCGGCGGACGCGCAATTGATTTGCTCCCGGTTGAATGCCGCTGAGTTGCACGCCCAGGTGACCAACGAATTGTCCGCCCTCAGCATCGACGGCTATTCCCTGGCGGCCGGCGGCATTCGCGTGCAGGTGCCCGAAGACGAAGTGGAGTTGGCCCTCGAATTGATCGCGGACAAAGACCCCGAAACCCCGGAAGCACCGTAGCCGGCTGTTCTCACGTTCACGGCCTTTGCTGAAATGCGCAACGCTTTCCTGGCTGGATCCCCGACCTTGGCTCGCCGCTCTCCCTTCGTCATGAACGACGCTTCCTTCGTGGACCCATCCATGCCGTTGCAATTTCCGGGGAGCACAGGCGCCTCGCCTGTTGAGCGGTGCGCCTCGCACCGGTCACGAACCGGGCGGACGTTACCATTGAGCAACAGGCGTTCCCCATCCGAGTCAACGGCGAGGCGCCGTTGACGACGCCCGAGGCGGGCGCGCTCCCCGGCCACATCCGGTCCCTTGCCTTCCCCCCTTTCCTATGAAATCACGTATTGAAAAGAATCTGTTAGCCCTCAAGAAACTGCTGCCCGCCAATGAACTGAGCCTTGAGCCCTCAGTTTGCGAGCAATACAGCGGCGACAAATGGTTCGCCACCAGCCTGCCGGACGCCGTGGCGTTGCCGCGCAGGTACTCGATCTGTATCGGTCCTGTTGCAGTTCGCGCATCAGCAACGAATTCCCGTCACGGTGCGGGGCGCCGGGCACGGCTACGTCGGAGGCTGCGTGCCCAGCCGCGGCGGCATTGCGCTCAGCTTGGAACGGTTGAATCGTATCAAAGAAATCAACGCCGCGGATTTTGTCGCGGTCGTTCAGGCGGGGGCCATCACCAAGACTCTCCAGGACAAGGCCGAGCGCCGCGGCTTGTTCTACCCACCCGATCCGGCGAGCCGGGCGGATTGCTCGCTCGGCGGCAACATTGCCACCAACGCCGGCGGTCCGCGCTGCCTGAAATACGGCACCACGCGCGATTACGTCTTGGGCGTGGAAGCCGTGCTGGCCGGCGGGGCGGTGGTCCAACTCGGCGGACGCACCCACAAAAACAAGACCGGCTTCGATCTGCACCGGTTGCTGGTCGGCTCGGAAGGTTTGCTCGGCATTGTGACTGAAGCGACGCTCAAACTCATTCCCCTGCCCCCCGCCCGGGCCGCGCTCTCGGTCGGCTTCCCCACCATGAAGGCCGCCGCTCAAACCTTGCACGCCATCTTCCAGGCGGGCTTTCTGCCCTGCGCATTGGAAATCGCGGATGCCTTTACCTTGGCCGCCGCGCGCCAGCGAACGGGCAGCCGATTGCTGGAGGGTTGCCATGCCCATCTGATTGTCGAGCTGGACGGCCAGGAGCAATCCGTGCGCAGCGAACTCAAAACCCTGGAACAAATCGTGCGCCGCCAAAAGCCGGTGTTTGTCCGCTCGGCCCGCAATCCCGCCCAGTGCGAAGCCATCTGGCAATTGCGTCGCGAGTTTTCCTATTCCCTGCGCGACACCGGTCTCACCAAATTGAATGAGGACATCGTAGTGCCGCGCAGCCGGCTGGAGGATTTGTTCACGTTCGCCGCCCGGCTCCAGAAAAAGCACGGCTTTCCGGTCGCCTGTTTTGGGCACGCCGGCGACGGCAACATTCACACGAACATCATGGTGGATCGCACCGTGCCCGGCGCGGACGAACGGTGCAAGGTGGCGCTTGATGAATTGTTCAAGCAGGTGCTGGCTTGGAAAGGCTCGATCACCGGTGAACACGGCATTGGCCTGGCCAAGAAACGCTGGTGGCCGCTGGCCGCCTCCACCGCAACCCAGCAATTGCACCGGACCATCAAGCATGCTTTGGATCCGCACGATATTCTGAATCCGGGCAAGTTCGTTTAAAGCCCGAAGAAGGAAATGTCCAATGGCCAAGGATCAGTCGGCTCTGTGGAAGAAAATCCAGATGGCCAACGAAGCGTAGGAAGCGCATCCTACGCGACCAGCGCGTGATCGTCCCGCCCCCAAACGCTCGCTGAAAACCTGGCACCTGCAACCGCGACGCACTAAGCGAAGGGCTCATTTGAAGACGGTTGGGCGCACGCATTTGTCTCCGACAAGTTTGGAGAGGCAACAACTCATTGGCGATAACTTGAAGACCGGGTTCGACGCGGAGTCGGCAATCCCTGTCCGCTGTTGTTGGTCGGAATCCCCCACCAAGTCCTATTTGTATAGCTGCACAAAAAGGCAATCATGACTGCGAAAGTTTACAACCTTGCCGAGCCCAATCCGTCGGAAGACCTCCTGGCGAAGATGATCGGGCAGTATTCAACCATTCTGGCGGATCCGCCCTGGCAGTTCCAGAATCGGACCGGGAAGATGGCGCCCGAGCACCGGCGCTTGCTGCGATACCCAACGATGGAACTCAAAGAAATTCTGGAGCTTCCGGTTTCCAAACTCGCGGCCGCCAAGTCACACCTTTATTTGTGGGTTCCGAACGCCCTGTTGCAGGAGGGCTTGAGCGTCATGGAAGCATGGGGATTCACCTATAAGTCAAATCTGGTCTGGTACAAGATCCGCAAGGACGGCGGTCCCGATGGGCGCGGCGTTGGCTTTTATTTTCGGAATGTTACCGAGCTGGTGCTGTTCGGTGTTCGCGGCAGCATGCGCACGCTTCCTCCCGGTCGAACCCAGGTGAACCTGCTCGCCACCAGGAAGCGAGAGCATTCGCGCAAACCGGATGAGATCTACAACTTGATTGAGTCGTGCTCTCCTGGCCCCTACTTGGAACTCTTTGCGCGTTTCTGTCACCCTGGCTGGCACCAATGGGGCAATGAAGATGTTGAGGAGAATTCGTCGTGCGGAGTCGCCCGACGAAAAGGCCACGTCGATCCGCAACTGCGCTTGATGGAAACGCCGCGGGGCTACGGCGCAAAAGGTTGACGGTGTCAGTGGGAGCTGCGCATTGCCGCCAAGCCGGTAGCGCAGATTTGTGATCTGCAAGGGGGGCGGTCAATCGTATTGACAAGGCGCCTGCCGTAGGAAATACGCTGCTTTCTTCGGTGAAAAATCAACCCGATCCCGCTACGTTGTTCGCGGTATGTCGGAAATTGTCCTGACGACGCTGAACGCGAAATACATCCACGCGGCCTTTGGCTTGCGCTACTTGCTGGCCAACCTGGACGAATTGCGCCCGCGGGCGGCGCTGGCCGAGTTCGACATCAATCAGCAGCCGCTGGACATTGCCGAAAAGCTACTGGCGCTGGCGCCCAAAATCATTGGGTTTGGCGTGTATATATGGAATACGGCCCAAACCGCCCAAGTGCTCGCCGCCATCAAGCGAGTGCGACCCGAAATCACCGTTATCCTCGGAGGGCCGGAGGTAAGTTTCGAGACGGAACAGCAAGCCGTTGTACAACTCGCCGACCATGTCATCACCGGCGAAGCGGACTTGAAGTTTGCCGAGGTTTGTCGGCAGATGCTCGCCGGGAGACTGCCCGGACAAAAAATCATCGCGGCTGCCCCGCCCACCTTCGAGCAACTGGCCCTGCCATACGAACTGTACACAGACAGCGATCTGGCGCACCGGGTGATCTACGTGGAAGCGTCGCGTGGCTGCCCGTTTTCTTGCGAATTTTGTCTTTCGTCGCTCGACATCCCCGTGCGCCAGGCACCCTTGCCAACATTCCTCAACCATCTGGACCGCCTGTTGGAACGGGGCGCG
Organism: uncultured Verrucomicrobiae bacterium; assembly: GCA_963788655.1. Classification (GTDB taxonomy): domain Bacteria; phylum Verrucomicrobiota; class Verrucomicrobiia; order Limisphaerales; family JAFGQR01; genus JAFGQR01. The sequence goes on from CAWBHS010000059.1 coordinate 165,780, forward strand.
CGGCAGTTCAAGTTTGTGGACCGAACGTTCAACCTGAATCTCAAGACCAGCGCCGCCATCCTCGAGTTTTGCCGGACGCGCTGGCAGCCGGGCCGATTCTTCCACTTCGAGATGATTCCGGATCGTTTGCCGGAGAACTTGCGGAAGTTGATCGCGGAATTTCCGCCGGGCGCGCTGCAATTCGAAGTGGGCGTGCAATCATTCAATCCCGAGGTGTGCGTGCGCATTAGCCGCCGGCAGAATTTTGAGCGGCTGGAGGACAACTTCCATTTCCTGCGCCAAGAAACCGGCGTCCATATCCATGCGGATTTGATCCTTGGGCTGCCGGGTGAAAGTCTGGAAAGCATTGCGGCCGGCTTTGATCGCCTGGTGCGTCTGGGACCGCAGGAAATCCAGGTGGGCATTCTCAAGCGGCTGCGCGGCACGCCCATTATGCGGCACGATGCCGAATGGGAAATGGTGTATCATGCGCACCCGCCTTACGAGATTCTCCAGAACAAGCTGCTCGATTTCAGCACGCTGCAACGCTTGCGCCGGTTCGCGCGATATTGGGACCTCGTCGGCAACAGCGGCAATTTTGTGGAAACGACGCCGTTTATTTGGCAAGCCGCGGGGCTGGGCTCACCACTCGCGGGGACCGATGAAACACCCGCACTGGCTTCGCCTTTCTGGTCGTTCTTAAAGTGGAGTGATTGGCTGTATGCACAAGTGCGCCGCACGGACGGCATTGCCTTGTCACGGCTGGTGGAGTTGTTATTTCGGTATCTCACCGCTGAGTTGGGGCAGGACGCTTCCCAAGTCGCGGCCGTTCTCTGGCGTGATTATCAGCGCGGAGGGCGTAGCGACAAGCCAGCGTTTCTGCGGCCTTACATTGCGACCGAGGAAACCGGATCCAAGCCGTCCCGTCCCGCGACCGGGCAGAAACGCCAGGCGCGGCATTGGCAGGCGGGGTAGAAACGCAATGAACCTGAGAGAAAAAGGTCGATGGAATTCCTTAACCGTAGCAGCGTTTCTGAAAAGTGCTGCAAACTCAATTCAGGGCAGTCTGCGGCGCTCTGCGGAAGCGCCGCTACGGCCGGGGAGCGGGGGTGGTGATGGTGTTACTTCGCCTCTCCTCCATTTTTCCGTGAGCCAAGCGGATGAGCGCGGTCAAATCGAGTAATGCGTTGAGCAGCAGTTCACAGTTTGAACTGGATCCGCAGGCGGTTGACCGCCCGCGTTCCGCCCAAAACCAGTCAGGCAATGACCCGGGAAAACGCTGGTTCGGGCGTCTGACATCGAGTATTAATAACTCAAACAGTGCGTCCGTCGTTGCAAGCGACGGAGCGCTTGAGCCGACATTATGATCGTCGAAACACAAATCCCGAGCCGGACGGATCACCGCCGTTACCGCCGTGAACCCAGAGTGTCATGAGCCGCTTCGTCAATCTGGAGTTCAACCACGATTCGGAAGGCCGTTCCGCGCAAACGCCGGTTAAGGATGAGGCGTATTACTTCGCCGAAGCGCGCACGGCGTTCGAGCAAGCGCGTTTCGAGCAGGCGCTGCGTTCCTACGCCAAGGTGCTGGAGTTCAATCCGCAGAACGTGGTAGCCTGGACCGGTCAGGTGCGGTCCTTGATCGAACTGGGTGAATACCGGGAAGCCAAACTGTGGGCGGACAAAGCGCTGGAGCGGTTCCCGAATGATGCGGAATTGCTCTCGGCCAAGGCGGTGGCGTTGGGCCGCAGCGGGGATTTGCAGGGAGCGCTCTCGTTTTCCGATGCGGCCATCGAGGAGCGCGGCGATACGCCCTACACGTGGCTGGCGCGGGCGGATGTCATGCTGGCCCGCGCCGAACCGCGCGCGGATTATTGTTTTGATAAAGCGCTGGCGCTGGCGCCGCGAGACTGGTTCATCGCCTGGTTGGCGGCGCGCATTCGCCATTTTTACCAGCAATTTGCCCAGGCGCTGAAGCTCGTCCAGCAGGCGCTGGAATGGAATCCCGGCCAAGGCACGCTCTGGCTGCTGACCGGGGTTTGTCAGAAACAACTGGGCTTGCTCGGGGCGGCCGCCACGTCCTTGCAACAGGCCCGGCAATTGGACCCGCAGTGCCGGGAAACCGAATCCATGCTGCGGTCACTCTCGACCATCGGATGGGGAACGCGGCTGCGCGGCTGGTGGCGCCGACTCTTTGTTAAATGATCACGGGGCTGCTCGATGGGTTGTTGCGTAAGGTAAGCGAATTCGACGCTTCGGACCTGCACCTGATTGCCGGGGTGCCGCCCGCCTATCGCGTGAACGGCGAGATCATCCTGGCCGATCACGATGCGCTGTCCGAAGCCGACCTGGTGGCGGTGGCCGACGCGCTCTTAAACGACGAACAACGGGCCAAGTTTGCGCAGGAATGGGAGCTGTGCATTTCGCTGCTCCACTCCGCCGCGGGGCGGTTGCGGGCGACGTTCTACAAACGCAACGGGCATCCAGAAATCAGCCTGCGGTTTTGCGGTGACCGCATCCCAACACGCGAAGAACTGGGGTTGCCGGCCAAAATCGACGAGTTGGCGCGACGTTCCAATGGCTTGGTACTGATCACCGGGCCGACCGGTTCCGGGAAGACCACTTCGCTCAACTACATGGTGGATCTCATCAACAGCGAACGGCGCTGCAAGATTGTCACCATTGAAGATCCCATCGAGTTTGTGCATGAGAATCGCCGCGCGATTATTGTGCAACAGGAAGTGCTGTCGGATGTCCACTCGTTCAACCGCGCGCTCATCCACGTGTTGCGCCAGGATCCGGATGTGATCGTCGTCGGCGAAATCCGCGACCACGAAGCCATTGCCACCGCGTTGGCAGCCGCCGAAACGGGCCACTTGGTGCTGGCCACCATGCACTCGCCCAATGTGTCTCATGCGCTCGAACGCATCATCGGCGTGTTTGAGGGCAATGCCCAGCGGCAGATCGTCCTGCAGTTGTCCAATTCCTTGCACGGCATCGTGGCGCAGGATCTGTTGCCGGCCGTGGACCGCACGAAACGGATTCTCGCGTATGAACTGTTGGTGGCCAACGGCGCGGTGCGCAACTTGATCCGTGAGGGCACCCTTCACCAGTTGGAGAACGTGATTCAAATGGGCGGCAAGGAAGGTATGATGCTCATGGACAATTGCCTGTACGATCTTTATTGCAAGTGTCTGATCAGTTACGACACGGCCATCAGCCGGGCCCGGCATCCCGACCGGGTGAACCGGCACCAAGGTTGAGAACGTTGCCGAGGTGGAGATGCCATGGCTCATCAAACTGCCATCATTCGCGGGCTGCTCATCCTGCTGGTTATTGGAGGCCTTGTCGCCTGGTTTATCTGGCGCCGGTTCAAAAAGAGCACTGATCCCGCCCAGTTGGCTTTCAAATGGATATTGACGGTGGGCATTATGGTGGCGGCGGGATTCACCATCGAGTTTTCCAATCCCAGTGCCGCGGACAAGGTTGACGGTATTTTGCAGGCGGCGGTGTATGGTCTTCTCCTGGCCATTCTTTGGACGGGAAGCCTCGTCGAGATCGTGGCCAACCAAGTGAGCAGTCTTTTCGACGGAGGCGATGTCGCGGCGAAACCGGAACCGATGTACTCGATTGCCGAGGCAAAGTGCAAACAAGGTCACTACCGGGAGGCGGTCTATGAGATCCAAAACCAACTGGCGAAATTCCCGAACGACATGGCCGGGCACCTGCGGATGGCCGAAATCCAGGGAGCACATCTGGCGGACCTGCCGGGGGCACAGTTGACCGTCGAACGGCTCTGCCACCGGCCCGGCCAGTCGCCGAAAAACATCGCCGGCGCATTGACCTTGCTGGCGGATTTACACTTGCGCCACGGGCTCGATCCGGAAAGCGCGCGGGCGGCCTTCGAACAAATCATTGAACTGGCGCCCGATACCCCGGAAGCGCATCAGGCTTCCCAGCGGATCGCGCATTTGGCGAGCCGGGAAAGCATGGTCGCTTCGCATGATCGGGCGCCCATCCAATTGAAAGCTGGCATGCGGGACGTAGGGTTGCAACCGTCGGCGTCGCTCCCTGCCGCAGAGCGGCCCGACAGAGATCCCGAGGTGCGGGTCGCGGAATACGTGAACCGTCTGGAACAATCTCCCAATGACAACGAGGCGCGCGAAGCCCTGGCGGTGCTTTACGCCGAACATTACCAGCGGCTCGATTTGGCGGAAGAGCAACTCGAGTTGTTGCTCGCACAACCGAATCTGCCGCCCAAACAGATCAGCCATTGGTTGAATTTGCTCGCCGAACTCCAAGTCCGCCACCATACCCCGCTGGAAGCGGTGCAGCAGACCCTGCAACGCCTCATTGATCTCAATCCCCAGGCTGCCTTTGCCGAGAATGCCCGGCAGCGACTGGCGCGGCTCAAACTCGAATACAAGAAGAACGAAGCCAGCCACCGCCTGAAGCTTGGCGCGTATGAAAAAGACCTGGGGTTGAAGAAGCCTTCCCGCAGCGGGGAAGCCGGGAAATGTTAGTGATACCGGATACCGGATGCCAGATGCCGGATGCCGGATGCCGGATGCCGGATGCAAATGAGTGGCGGCTCCGTCGGGCATTCCGGCCTGGCAGCCAGTTCTCGAAGTTACCGCGAGCGTACTTAAGGTGAAACCGTGCTGGTTGGCGAGGCCGGGGTCAGGTTGCCGGTGGCCAGGCGCACGGCAATTTCTTTGTCAATAAAGGCCGCCAGGGCTTGATCGCCCAGGCCGCCTTTGGTGCGGGCCTGGACAATGTCACGGCTATATTTGGAATCGATTTGTTCGATCTTCACCCACACCGTACGCGTGTCCACATTGGCCTGAATGACATTGCGGGCGGTATCCTTGCTGGTGATGGTACCCAGATACTTCAACACATCCTGGGTGGCGAGCCATAGATCTTGCGGCGACCGATCATACTTGCCGACAAAAGTGTCCTTCGAGAACGGCATCCCCAGTTCTCTCCGGCCGTCCACCGTGCTGACACAGCCAGCCAGGATCACCAAGCCCAGCCCTGCCCACAAACTTAGCCAAAATTTCATTCTCATGGTGCGGGTAGTGCAAACGGAAAGCCGGACAACGTCAAGCCCGCAATTTCAATTTTGGCAGCTTGGTCTGCCCGGTCGGAGCCGGGCCTTACTGCCCGGACTTGTGGTGGTCAGCCGGTGGGTGGGGTAGCGAGGGCTTCGCCGCGCCGCTGCCCATGAATTTGGCGATGGCCTGGGTGCGGGAAGAAACGTGAAATTTTTCGTAGATGTGCCGCAAATGAACGCGCACGGTTTCGACACTCAGGGAAAGGTTTTGGGCAATGTCGCGGTTGGAGAATCCTTGGGAGAGCAATTCCAGGATTTCTTGTTCCCGCCGTGAAAGGACGTTGGCCAACGGGTGGGGCGGGGCGGGCTCCTGCAAGGCCGTCAGAATCTTGCGGGCAATTTCACTGTTCATCGGCGCACCGCCGTTGCGCACTTGTTCGATGGCCGCAATGATTTCGTCGGGCTTGGACCGTTTCAACAGGTAGCCGCTGGCGCCGGCCTTGATCGCTTTGAAAATGACTTCGATGTCATCATGGACCGTCAACATGATAACGAACAAATCCGGCAACTTCTGCTTGAGTTGACCGATGCACTCAATTCCGGAGCGGTTCGGCAGGTGAATGTCCATCAATACCACGTCCGGCGGTTGGCGCGGAATCAGTCGCAGGGCCTGTTCGGCCGTGCTGCACGCGCAACCACAACGCAAACCGGGAGTGTCGTTGATCAACTGTTCGAGGGTCCGTCGATAACCGGAGTTATCTTCGACCAGAGCCACGGTGGTGATGCCGGAAAAAACCATAATCGCAGACTGGTTCAATGGGGAACGCTGCCCACCGCGCCGGCGGCAAAGGCTTTGCGCGGAGGGCTATCGGCGGTTGGGATCGGCACAGGGAGTAATTCGGCTTGCGCCGGCACGGGCATTTCCAATTGCACCATCGTACCCCGCCCCGGGGTGCTGTGAATGTGGCAACTGCCGCCCAATCGCCCCAGGCGCCGACGCATGTTCTTCAGGCCGTCGGCGCCGGCGGGCGGCTTGCCGTTCGGCAGGCCGTGGCCGTTGTCTTCCACCTGAATCAGCAACCGCCCGGACGGAGCAGTGATGCTCACCCGCACTTCGGTGGCGCCGGCGTGCCGAACAACGTTGTGCAACGCCTCCTTGAAGGCGAGGAAGAGTTGATGACGTTGATCGGGAGGGAGGGGCTGTTCTGGGAGGTCGCGGGCCACGTCCAACCGACAACGCAGAGAGGCTTCCTGGAGCCATTGCTGCGCGTGCAGGCAAAAGTACGAAACCATTGAGCGGGTGGGGTCGTTATCCGGATTGATCGCCCATACAATTTCATCCAACGCCCCAATCATAGCCTCGACTTCTTCAGCGATTTGTTTCAGTTGCTGGCACGCCTGTTCCGGAACCGTTGCCGGGCGTCTGACCGCCGCGGTCAGCAGACCGATTTCCGCCAGGCGCGTGCCCAAGTCATCGTGCAGGTCTTGCGCAATGCGTTTGCGCTCTTCCTTCAAGGCCGCCGCCACCGTGAATCGCACCGAAGCTTGGCAGCCCCGGCGGCGCTTTATGAACTGCATTCCCAGGGCCGTCCACCCGACCACTCCCACTGTCGCCAGTCCCCAAAGCCAGGCGGCATTCGGTGGCGAAGGGATTTCGGCGAACATCGGCAGAAGACGCGGCTCCGCGGCCAAGCCGGCACCCCGGAGAGATTTATTTGCCGAACGCTCTTGCCGGAGATGCCATTTCCAGGCTTGTCCGGTTTGGTCGCCAGCCAGTTCCAGCCTCGTATCCATGGATTGAAGCAGGAATTGTCGTTCATCATCGTCCTCCTCGATCAGCAACGGGGCCGCGCTAGACGGAACCACGCAACTCAACACCAGCGCCAGCGCGGCAGCGGTGGATTTCCAATCAGGAAGCGCACCGCTGGCGGTTGACACGCTCTCCCGAGATTCAGTCCGCAAGGTGGCGGACTCACCCGATTCCAGATACGACAGTAATTGTTTGTGCTTGGACATACCGTCTCCAAACCGGAAGACCAAGAACAACCCTTTCAACAACCCTTTCAATTACCCCATTGCCTGAGGCGCCGACTTTCGTGCGCTTCGCCGGATCAGCTTTTTTCAGCGTCCGACCTCAGGCTCCCGGAAGCTTCTGGTCCCGGGATGCTCTTGGGCCTTCACAAATGTTACAATCAAAGATTAACAGCCAATGAATTCGCACTCATGGTTCATGAACCTTCATCTCGCTCCGCCGCCCGCAGCGGTTGGGTAGGAAATCGCCCGCCTGGGCAACCGTCTGGAGGGGTGGGAAAAATCGATGGCGACTATTCCGGTTACTTATGCGGCCCAATAGCTTGCCGCGCGAAGCCGACGGGCGGCAAGAGGAACGCAATACGCAGCCAACCCTGGCGGGTTCTGCCGTCCAAGCTGATGAGCGCAACCAGAAACTGGACCAGGCAGCGACGGGTCCGTGCTTTCCCCGCTTCGCCTCCCAGATAGGCATCATCAACTTCTTACAATACGCCTGGTTCACCCAGACATAGTGAACCTATGGGGCCGGCAGAGTCAACTCTAAAAAACCAATGAATCGTTACAGCTTATTCACATGGTAGTCACCAAAGAGCACATTCTTGGTATTGTTAGCAGGGCCGACGTGGAAATTTTCGTAGTCGTACATCAGCAACGCATCGCTGACGGGATGCTGGCTGGTTCGGGGATTGTGGGCGGGACGCCCACCGTACCAGGCGTTCCATTCGTAGCTCGAACCTTCCTTCGCGAACCGTCCGACGCGGTCTCGGGGACAACGGAAAGCGGTGTTCACAGTTGGGAGGGCATTGATTGAGTAGCCCAAGTGCGGGGCCAGCACATCACAAATCCTTGGCAGCGGCTTCGCGGGATCCAGGGGCATGGAAGGCATCTGTTCGGCCAGGGGCAATTTGCCGTCGTTCTCGTCGGCATACAGGTTCAAAGCGATGCCCAGTTGTTTGAGGTTGTTCAGGCATGCGATGTCCTTCGACTTGTCCTTGGCGCGGACCAGTCCCGGCAATAGCAGTCCTGCCAGGATGGCGATGATGGCGACGACCACCAGGAGTTCAATCAACGTGAACGCCACGGTGGAGAGCTTGGAGAGCCTAGAGGAAACTGGTTTCATGGTGAACGAGGTGGCGGGGAAGGCATCCGGCCCAGTTGCTGCATGTGCCGACGCATTTGCAGCATCCGGCGTTGTTGCTCGATCCGCTGTTCCGGTGTGGTGTTGCGCACCCGGTCGCGGTTGTGCTGGTCCATCGCACCGCTGCTCATTTGCGCGAAACGTTCCCGGCGCTGTTCCGGTGTCATGCACTGCATCTCTCGGAACCGTTGGTGGCGCTGCTGCTGCACTTGTTCGAGACACTCCTGCTCCGCGGGTGGCAACGCCTGTCTGAGTTCCGCTTCCAACGCCGCGCGCTGGTGGCGCATGCCCTCGAGCGGTTGAACGGTCATGCCCCTGGGATCATCAGGTTGTCGTCGCGCGGCATTCGTATCCGCAGGGGCAAGGTTCGCATCGTCCGGAGGTCTCGGCGGTGACGCGTCACCATGGCGCGGTTCGGGGCCAGCACCGTGACCGACGCGATTCGGATCGCGTGAGGCAAATTGCCGTGAGCCACCCGGGCGGAACGCCGTTCGCAACGTATAGAGCTTCGTCCAATCCCGCTGGACTTTGCGAGCCAGTCGGGCGACCGCTTCCGGGACAGTCACCTGGACCAACGCAAGATTGCCGGCCATGATCGTACCATCTTCAGGCACCACGCGCACGCGGGCGTAGCGGCCATAGGCCAGCACTGCGAACGAGATGTCATTGCCAATAAGGTTGAGCGAAACGAGCTGGTTGGTGGCCGGGTCAGGAGTTCCGAAGGGTCCGCCGCCAAATCCCGGCCCTCCACGGAAGAAACCGCGGTTGGGCAGATTGGTCCAACCGTGTGTCACCGGGTTAATTTCGCCGCGAAGCGATTTCTTGAGAGCGGCCAACGATTTGCCGCTCGAGTACAACGGATACAGGGCCGACCAGCGGGAGGAGGTTTGTTCGCCGAGAATGCCCAAAACGTCTTCCAAGGGCGCGCGCCGGACATTGAGCGTCACCTTGCCCTCCACGTCTTGGTGGACCAGAATGCGCTCCCAGGTTTGCCACTCGATTTTCTTCACCACCTGCCGCACGTCCATATTGCGCACGTTGAGCGTTACCAAGTTCCGGTGCGCGCGCAGACTAATCCAGGTGCCGTATAGCCCGGCGGCTCCCAGCAGCAGCACCAAAATCAGTGTTATTCGAGGCTTCATTGTCCCGCAGCGTTCTCGATCCGGATGTTCAATTCACGTCACGCCATCACCTCTACATGCGCAAACGCAGGGTGAAATCCGCAAAAGTTGCGGACGGGTGATCCATCCCTTTCGGCGGGGCGCTGCTTTCGCTGCGGGAGAAGATCGGGAAACTTACGACCGGCGGCGGATTTCCCGGTGGAGCCAAACGCGGGCGTAGGTCCACAGGCTCTCGGCGCTGCGTTTACCCATGCCCAGAGCCGCGGCGGCTTCTTCCATGGTCATGCCGACGAAATACCGAAGTTTGACCAGTTGGGCGGCAGGCGGATCCTGCTGCGCCAGCAAATCCAGGGCTTCGTGTACGGCCAGCAGTTCGTCGGGGGGGGCAGCCAGACTCAAAGTCGCCTCGTCCAGTTCCCGGCGTTCGAGACCGGAACCCCGTTTGTAGCTCTGCTTGCGCCGGGCGTGCTCGACGAGAATCCGGCGCATCGCCTCGGCCGCCGCGCCGAAAAAGTGCGCGCGGCTGTCCCAGCTTTGCTGGTTGGCACCGGCCAGGCGCAGCCAGGCTTCGTGGACGAGGGCCGTGGGTTGGAGCGTATGACCGGGAGCTTCGCCGGCCATTTTGTGGCTGGCCAACCGACGCAGTTCCTCATACAGCAGCGGCAACAACTCGTCGGCGGCCCGGTGGTCGCCCTGTTGAATGGCGTTGAGGATCTGCGTAACGTCTTTCACTTTGAATACCTTAGACCCGACTCCCGGCGCCCTGGTTACGTTGATATGCCAACCCGGACCGCATATCACTCGCGTGCCACCTCATACACCACAGCTTGAGAGTTCCAATTCAAGTTCACCACCCGAGCCTGAAGTGGGCTTCCTTTCAGCTCCGGGGTCACGTGTCCGAAATTCCACGGTTGGCCGGTGGGTGTTTTCCAGCCCCACCAAGTGATCCAGGGCCAAACGAATGCGCCGGCGCCGGGCTCTTTTGATTTCGCGGAGTATCGCACGGACTGTACCAAACAGATGTTCGGTCCGGGAACTTCGCGCTCCAAACCAGCCACAAACGGACTCGGCGGCCCGGGAGGAATCAGCCGCACGTAGTGCGTTGGGTGGCTCGTGCGAATCACGGACCAGCAACTGGCGATTACGCCCGATGGTGGCCCGGCAAACTGGTCGGGCGTGGCCATGGCAGCCAATTCCGCCGGCGGCTCGTTCAGCAACAGCGAGCGCAATTGAACCAGAGACGGCATGATGTGGGAGTCGTTCACATAACGGCGTTTCGGCTCCCAACGGCTTTGCAACCGATCCAATTCCTCACGCACATCGGCCGACAAATACTCGCGATAAAACCGGCCCACGTCCTCGTTCTTGAAACGGACCCAACGGTTCCGGTATTGGCGCTCGCGGCTGTGAACCGGATAATTGGGACCATCAATTTGCCAGCCGGCCGTATCGCCCCAAAGGTTCGTCAGATACACCTCGTCGGCCATCGCTTCCAAGGAATGGTACGGTTGGTGACTGCGAAAGTAGCCGGCACCCCGTTGCTTGAGCCAATGATGCACCAGTTCTCGGGCAAACTGGCACGCGGCGTAGTTGTAAGTATCCAGGTCGCCCACCCGATACGCCATGCGAGCCATGGCCAGGCAGGGAGCGGCTTCGTCACCCAGTTCCGCGATGGCATCCCGGCCAAAGCCAACCCAGCGGGTTTCCGCCGGGGTCGTGAAAAGCTGCTTCACCAAATCCCATCGATCCTGGATCAACTTCCAGTCGCCAGTAAATTGCGCGTAAGCCCAAAGCGTCTCCAGCATGTCGGCGCTGAATTTGCCGGCGTCACCCAGCACACCCCACGAGCCGATGCCCGGGCCTTCCAGCAGATAATAATATTGGCCGGAGCCCGATGGGTATTCACGCAGTTTGAACCGGTTGGTTACCAGCACGTCTTCGTGGAAATACTTGCGCAAACTGGCCAGCGCGTTGGAGCGGGTCACGTCGTCGTAATAAGGCAGGGCCTTGGCATACCAACCATCGCCCTGGATCGCCCAACAGAAATTGCCCAAGCCGCCGTGGTCATACGCGTAATGATTCGGATCGCGGAATTTGTCCCGGGCGGTTTTCTGCAAGCGCGCCAACGCCGCCGCCACGCTGGGATGCGCGGCGGTATTCAGGGGATCGGCGGCCTCGGTTTCATTGAGGTATTGCAGCACGTTGAAGGTGACTTCGTAGCTGTCTGCCTTCTCGACGCCCATGTACGGACCGTACGGCGTGAAATATTTGTAGTCCGAAACCGGCTGGGAAAAGTGCGCCGGAAATTCCTGGTCGCGAGAAACCTGGGCGAGCGGCGGACTGATCGGCGCGACCTTCATCGATGGCGTGTGCCAATCGTCGTCGATGCGGTGCCAATGGAATTGTTGGCGGATCGTGACGCTATCCGTGGACCGGTCCACGCTGAAGCTGTCTTCGCAATAGAGCGGGAACTCGCGTAGCGCACTGGCCCAATAGCGGACCCGCATGAGCGGTTCGGTCCGCAACGCTTCGGCCCATTTCCAGGTTTGGACGTTCTGGGCCGGCAATCCATGCTGGGTGGCAAAGTTGTTTTCTTTCAACGGCAGCTTGTCATAGCCATACAAAGGCATAAGCACCACGTCACCGGCCGACTGGGAAAACCGAAGCTGCAGTCCGTCGGCATTGAGTTCCATCGAAGCCGGTTTGTGTTGGAGAAACACCGCCCATGGACTGTCCCAATTCGTCCACCCCTCGGCCCCGGCAAACCACACCACAATCCAGTTCTCCTCCATGCCGCGGGGATCCAATTTTTCGTTGGCGGCATAACTCCGCGGACCGCGCGGGGTGGAAAAGGCCAGGTGCGAAGGCGCCCCAAGACCGGAATTCGTCATGCCGGTGAACACGCCCAGATAATTACCTGAGGAATGGTAAAGCGTGGCGGGGCTCAACTCGGTTTGCACGAACGAGAACGCCGCATCCTGCCATGATCGGGCGGCCGCGTCGAAAGGCCGGGCGCGAGGAATCAAGGTCGCAGGTTCGGACGCCGGTTCGCCGTAAAGGGCCGGCGAGTTGCGGATGGATGCCTCGTGGCCACCGCTGGACGCATCGGAGCAACCATTGACCAACAATGCCGTTACCAGCATGACGGCCCCCACCAAGTGCTGCCCCCAACCCCATCGCGCAGTTCGTTTGCTTGCTCGTGCTCGTGCTCTTACTCTTGCTCCAACATCGCGATCGACGCTTGCGAACTTCTCCAACCGCCGACGCGCAAATGAGCGCGTCAATGACCTGCGCTGCCAACCGTCAGCGCACGATGCGCCCCCTTCCTGTCGTGGACGGACGGGAAATGGGCGTGACCGGCACCGGGCTAATTGCGTCATCATCTCAGGAACCATACCGGGTGGAGGGCGGAGCAAGCAAGGTTCCCTGTTCGGAGTGCCGCCTTCAGGCGGCAAGGCGCACGCAGTTCCCTTCGCGGCTAATTTGTTCGAGCGCCCCGCCGGCTGAAGCCGGGACTCCGAGCAGTTGCTGGAACAGTTTCTACGCTCCCAAAAAGACGACCACTACTGCCAGGGCGCGATCAAGGCGCGTTCTTCAGTCCGCAAGCGATCCTGCGGGATCAGTTTGGCCAACTGCCGCGCTTCGGCGGGTTGACCGCTGGCGCCCAGGACCGCCGCGCGCACCGCCTGCCAACCGGGCATCAGCGCCGTCTGGTCCACCGGCACTTCCCGGAACAGCGATTGCGCGACGGTCGCTTGGTTGGCACGGAGATAGGCCAGCGCCAAGGTGGTCCGGTAGGCCAGCATGTTGGGATGTTTTTCGTACAGTTGCTTGGCCATCGCCTGGGCCGCCGCCACGTTTTCACCGGACAGCAGTTCCAAGTAAGCGAGATCATTCCGGGGCGCCGGATCGTCGGGAAACCGGGCCACCAGTTCCTTCATCAACTCCCGCAGTTCCGTGGTGCTGCCGCGTTTTTCGGTCAACCGCAAGAGCGCCAGGTACGCCGGGCGGGCATAGTTTTCATCGTGCGTCAAACGACGATACGCCTTGATGGCTTCCTCGGTCTCCCCCAGGCGTTCGGCATACTCGGCAGCATACCAAGCCGCTTGCGGATGCTGGGCGGCGAGCCAGTGAACCTGCGCCCAGTGCGTGGCGGCTTGGCGGTCTTTCTTCAACTGGCGGGCGATCCGCGCCCGGAACAATTCGGCCAAGACCGGTTCAATGGGAAGTTGGTCCCGGCTCAAGATGGCTTCCAGTTGCGTCCAATTGCCCAGCGAAGCCAACGCGTCACCATACACAAGCAACAAATCCTTGGTCTCCATGGCCGTCGCGAGCGGAATCATGTCGGTGACCTTCTTGAATTCACCTTTCTCGTTCAACCACCGGCCCAACAGCAGGATGTCCTCCGGCGTGCCGTGCCGGTATTTTTCAAAAACGGAACCAATGACGTCTGCCCGGGAGGACGCATCCAAGCGCAGTTTCAAATCCGCCATCATCAACTCGCGCAGGATCCCTTGGCCCGGATACGCGCTCACGCGCTGCAAGCATTCCTGAAGCTCGTCGGGTGAAAGGTCGGGCTGGGCCGCAAGCATCATAAGGGCCCGGACGGCGCCAGGTTGCTTGGATTGGGCGATCTCCCGCAGCAATGATTTGCCGGCGGCTTGGGCTTCAGGTTGGCGCATGGCCAGGTAATTTTGCGCGAGCAGCAACCGTAGCTCGACATCGTCCGGCTGGCGGGCCAAATAAGCCTTGGCAAACTTGGCCGCGCCGACCGTATCGCGCCGGGCGGAACAAATCAGCGCGCCGGCTCGCAAGATTTTCAGCGGGATGGGATCAAGCCGCAGCGCTTGGTTCATGTAGCTTTCCGCCACGTCGAATCGCCGGGTGACCAGCGCCAACTCGAGGACTTGCAGCACTTCCTCGGTGGTCGGCTTTTGTTGTGCAAACGCGCGGTGCCAATAGTCAAACGCCTCCGCCCGCCGGCCCTGCGCCAGGATGCGGGCAGCCAGGCGCAAACCGCGTCCATCGTTGGGCGCCAATTGGAGGGCGGCCCTGACTTTTTGGAAGGCTGGTTCCAATTGGTGTTCGGTTGCCAACTGCTCGGCTTGCTTCACCAGGCTCCGCACCTGATGCTTTTTGAAGCCGCGATAGCCGAACCATCCCCCCACCCCAACCACCAGGGCCAGGGTCAGGGCGAGGATCCACCAACGTTTCCGGCGCGGGTTCGACAAAGAATTGAGATTAGGCAGAAATAACATGAGAGCTAGCTTTGGGTTTTGAATACGCGGATCAGTTCGGGCAACGCGGACTGCAACGCGGCTTGTGCCTGCGATGGAGAGGCGTAACCCACCATGGCGATTTCGAGCACTTGTTGACCGCGATGGCGGACCCCATCCCACACGGCGCGAAACCGGCGCGCGCGATCCAGTTCACTCAAATAGGACTGCGCAGCCTTCGCGGCTTGCGCCGAAGTCATGGCGCCGCCTTCGTCCATCAAACAAAAAAAGACGTAGTACCGGCGACCGTGGCCTTCGAACAGATAGGTATTGAACGGCAGTTCCAAGTCCTCCACCCGCACCGTGGTCAGGCCCAGGCGGCCCAATGATTTGAAACCGTTGGCCGGCAAACAGACATCCGGCGTGTGCCCGTGGGCTAATGCCGACGCCATGCGTCCGGCGCGCCACTGGAGGAAGAACATCGTCCATTCCGAACCATCCGGCCGCCGCCAGGAAACCGATTCGCCCTCGTCGCAACGCAAAATGACGCGGACGCGGGCAGGGAGTTGGCCGGCTTGGAATCCCGGATCCCGCCGGGGCCAAACCACCGTCCAACCCAATCCGTCGGGAGCCATCAGCTCGTGGCTGCGATACCAAGCCTCGGTGCCGGCCTCGATTATGATCAGCCAGCCGACCAGGGCGAATACCAGTTTAGGGCTGAGCGGGCGGGGATGGAGGAATGGAGTTGCAGGATTGGTGGGCTGATGAATTGAACTGGATTGCGGGATGGATGGGCGTGGTTCTTCGATTGGTTTATGCGAGGGTGTGTCGGGGTTAACCGCAGCGCGGTCGGCGGATGGAATACGTTTGAACCAGAGGCCCAGCGCCCCGACGAGGGCGAGGGATAATCCCAGGGTGAGGTAACCCGCGGGATCGTGCCAGGCGACCTGGGCATCGATACCCCGCCAGGCGCAAATCCACGTGAGCAGGCAGGTGCGCAGCAAATTCATCAATACTGCGCCCCCCAACCCGAGCACGATCAGCAGGCCGCGGCGGACCGTCGGCAATCGGTGCAATTCCCCGATCAGGATCGCGCCCATCAGGATTGTTTGAATGGAGCGGATACCACTGCACGCTTCGTTGACCCCCACGGTGCCATTGGCCAGTTCGATCAAATTGCCGTGCCGGGTGGCCGCGATCCCCAAGAGGTTCATGCCCTCGGTGGTCACCGCCGCTACGCCGCGCATCAGCGATTGGATGAGGCCGTGCTCCATTTGCATGGGCCAGGGCACGGCCGTGAGCAGGAACACAATCGGCACCAGAAAGTGTTTCAACCACGGCCGCCCGCCGGCATACCGGAGTGTGCTCAAGGCCAACGCCGTCGTGACGAGCGCCAGCAACCAACTCATCAGGCGCCAATCCGGGTTCGCCTCCTGCACCAACCGGATGGGAAAAAGTACGGCGAGCAGTCCGAGGACGACCCGCCCAAAACACTTGCCCGGTGGAGCCGGCTGGGTGGGGGGCCGGTCTTGCCACCGTTTCCAAAATAAATAGAGCACCAAGCCCGGCACGCCCCAGCCGTAACTGTATTGGGGATTGACCGCCCACTCGACGTGCAGTTGGCGGACGGCGAGACAAAGCAATCCCCCCAACACCAACGCATAACCGATCAGGTAATTGCGGGTGCCGATGCTCACCGAATTGCTCGCTTCTGCCACGCTGGCTTTGGGGGAGCAAACTTCGCACCACGAGGAAGACGAGGTCGTTGCAATTTGCCCAGACAGCGCGCCACGCGGCAAATTCTTCGCAGCAGGTCCAATGCGCCAACATGATCCGGGTGAAATTGACCTGGTGGAGATCCAATCAGACGATCACCGTCGGTAGCGCCAGTTTCGAGCAAACCGCTGCGGCCAGTAATCCCGGTCGCAAGCGGCTGGCAAAATTCGCCGGCAGGGACACCCGATGCGCCACGGGAATGAACGGCTACCGGGCGGCGGACTTGGCGTCATCGGGCGCCGGGGTTCGCGCATGCACCGGCAGCGGAGACGAGTCAAATACTGAAGGTGGCTTCGATTGAACGCTGGCCGGTTGTGTGATGAGTTTGTACGGTTGCTGTGCCAATCCGTCCTCCGGTGGCGCGGCGCAAGCAAACGGCACGGATTCAGCCTGATCGAAACGTGCCAAATCCCGTTGCGCCAGCGCGGCGCGGGCGTCCTTCGCTTGCGCGTAGCAATCCGCGCGCAACTGAAGAAAGGAGCGATTCCACGGCACATCAGGTTCCAGCGTCACCACGGTTTCATGGGTGAAATGACTGAACCCGTCCTCGTCCAAATGGGCGGCCAATTTCAGCCGGGCAGCGAGCCGTTCATTGTTCATGATTTCCACCGCGAAGGGTTTGCGCAGGGCTTGAAACATTGCCCAGGCATACCGGCGCGAACCGCTTTCGACCGCCAGTCCGGCAGCGGCTTGAATCGTATTGTGAACCAATTTGCTGGCGGCCCAGGCATTGGTGCGCCAGGCGGCGAACGCACGCTCAAATAAGCCGAAACCACGATCCAATTCACCCTGGGTACACCAGTAACGCGCCAGCACCGCGTCGGCTTCGCTGGGATTCCAGGCGCGCAATTGCCCGGCGTAGGCCAGCGTTTGGGTGGCGCCGAGGGTAGCCAGACTGTGAGCAAGGATGAGCAGTTCCACCAAGTCGCCAGGGGGCTGGGATTGACTTTGCCAATCACGGACCACTTTGCTCAGTTCCCCTTTCGCATAAGCTTGCTTGGCCGCCAAGCGGGCTCGGAATGCGGGCGTGTCCAACTCAATGAGTTTCGCGCCCCGGTCCAACACCAGCGACGAAGCGGTGCGATCGGCAATCAACCGCTGATCCAACTGCCCTCCGCTCACGTGCGGCCAATTAAATCCCCCCTCGCAAGCAATCTCCGTCAGGGCATCCAGATTGAACGTGGTCTTCGCCCCCACCGTCCAGGCAAAGGTGAACTCGAGCTGATTGCGGTCGTCGGTGTTGACGAACGGATGTTCGGCCGCCACCGCGTTGGCCAGCTCGCTATTGGCCACGTAACGGGCGAACAGGCCCTCGACGTCGTTCACCCGCCAGACGTGGGCAACCGCGCTGCGATACGGCTCGGTTTGCAACCGGGCGCGCAAAGCCGACAGGTCATACACGATGGGCTCCCGTGACGCCACCAACAGCATGTCACCCGACGTGGAACGCCAGGTATCGATTTCTGGAAAAACACTTCCCAGCGTGGCATAAATGGCATCAATGGTGGCCCCGTCCACTTCATAAGCCTGGACCCATTGAACGAACAGGCCCTGGGGCTGCAAGCGGCCGGCCGCGGCTTCGTAGAATTCGCGCGTGTAAAGACTGGCCACGCCGGCCCGGTACGGATTCGAAGGCTCGGAAGCGATGACATCATAGCGCGCGTGGGTCGTGAGCATCACCTCCCGGGCATCACCAATGCGGACGTGGACTTTGGGATTGGCCAACGCGCGGCAATTGACCGGTGCGCAAAACGCCGCCGCCCGCACCACCGCCGGTTCCAACTCCACCACGTCCACGCGACCGATGGATGGCACCGTGCCCAGCCAACCCGCGCTGGAGCCAGTGCCCAAACCTATGACCAGCGCCGTGCGTGCTTGCGGATGCACCAGCGCGCCGAGCAATCCCAACATCACCTGCGTGCCGGCATCGCCCCGGGCGTTGCCGTCGGATTTACCATTGACCATCAGTGCCAAACCATCCGAATGGGCCAACGCAATGCTGCTCTCGCGGCCTTCTTCCTCCCAGAACAGGCTCATCCGGCGGTTGTGCAAAAAGCTGCGGCAGGCGTTCAACGTCCAGTCCTTGGCTTCCACCCGGCCGGCACCGATGGGGGTGTGCCGCCAAACCGCGGTCGGTCCTGTCGCCTGCAGAACGAGCAACGCGGCCGCACCGGCCGTGGCCAGAGGAACGGCCAGCGGTCCCAACCGGCGTTGCTGAAAGTAGTGCCGTCCCAACGCGACGGCCGCGCCCGCCACGAGGACGGCGACGGCCAACCGCCAAACTCCCGGCGCGGTCAACCAAGGCAACAGCCCGAATCCGCCCGCCAACGAACCGGCAATGGCCCCGGCCGTGTTCCAGGCATAGACCTTGCCCGTCTGCGCGCCAACCGCCGTACGTCCTTGGCCGAACAGCGCCACCAGCATGGGAAATTGCAGTCCGGCGCAGAACGCGGTGGGGAAGACGACGGCGAACGTAACCAGGCTCCATGACACCAGCTTGCCCGCGATCCCGAGGCTGCCCAGCGGGTGCAGAATAATCGCAAACACGGCCAGCCAATCACCGATGGCAAACGGCAAGGCCAGACACAACGCCTCCAATCCCCAGACCAGCGCCAGACCGGCGAGGGTCACCGGACGGTTGGCGCGCCAGAGGGAATATGCCAGATTGCCCAACGCCATGCCCAACAAGGCCATGGCCAGGATGAGGCCAAAGTTAAAAGTCGTTCCGCCCAGGAGCGGACTGAGCATCCGATACCACACCAGTTCCATTAAAAAGAACACCGCCCCGCTAAATCCGGCAGCGCTCAACACCATGGCGCGGGGCACCGAGCTGGGACTTGGTTCAAGGTACAATTTCTTCAGGGGCGGTGGGATGGTGAATTTCTCCATGACTAATCCCGGTCACTTCCGTTGCCCGACGTGAAAGCTGCCAAGCCAGGAAGGCGATGCCCAGGTTCAATCCACAAGCCGACCACAAGGTCCAACGGTTACCCCAGTGCTCGAACATCCAGAACGTGGCCAGACAAACTCCGGTGACGGCTCCAAGTGTGTTGGCTCCGAAGGCCAGCGCGACCTGACGCCGACGGAGATCACCGGCGCCCTGCAATGCCCTGGCGACGGCGGGCAGGGTGCCGCCCATGAGCAACGTTGGGATGCCCAGCACCAACACAGCCAGTAGCAGGCGCATCAATGTGCCGAAGAACATGCCGAGCGTCAGGGTGCCCCCCAGGCCGATGTAGGCATGCCGGCACAACCACAGCAATCCCGGGGTCAAGGCGGCCGTGGTGGCAATGCCCAATTCCAACCGTGCATAAAGCCGCAACGGATTGACCTGCCGGTCGGCGCGTTTGCCGATCAACCAACTGCCCAGGCCAATCCCGCCCATGAAAATGGCCAGCACCGCCCCGGTGGCGGGTGTGGACGCGCCGAAAATCAAACGGAACTCGCGGAACCACGCCATCTGATACACCAAAGCGCACAGACCGGACGCCAACAAACAAAGCACCACCAGCCCCGATGTTCCCGGGTCCATCCGACGGGAGAAGGACGTTTCGTTTTGCACAGTATTCTCGTATTCAACGGCCCGGACCACGCGATCGGGCACGCCCACTTCCTAACGGAGCACTTCACAAGCCAGCAATCCGGCTGTTTCAATTCACGCACCAGCGATGCCTGGACTGTCGCCGCATCATTGGTCAATTGGGCATTGGTCCCGCGCTGGCCATTGGGCCTGGCCCCCGGATCATTCGGCAACGGCGCGGCCAAACTTATTCGGCTCGATGCGTTGACTTGTGGAAAGACGCGGTTCATACTCGCACTATGAGTTTTGACATTTCACGCCTCCTGGACCAGTGGAGTTACGAACCTGGTCGGGTTGTAGTGAGACGGTTTGAGGGCAAAGATGGCGAAGAGAAGATTCAGCTCCGGGTGGATCTGGGGCTCTTGCAAATGAACGCCCACGGACGTCCCGACGGCAAAAAACCCCTGGGACACCCCTCGTTGTTCGAGTGCTACGTCAGTAAACTCAACAAGCGTCAAAAATCACGCACCGACGAGGGCGACTTCATCCTCGGGACCGAAGAATGCGCCAAATTACAGTTGGAAGTGCTGCAATACCATCATCGCAGCATTTGTTTCCTGGAACTCCAGGATTTTTCCGCTGCCATCCGGGATACCGAACGCAATCTCAAGGTGCTGGATTTCGTGGATGAATACGCCGAAACCGACGAATTGGCCTGGTCGCTCCAGCAATTTCGGCCGCAGATCATCATGCTTTATACCCGCGCCAAAGCCACCCGCCAGGTGCAATCGAACCGGTTCCGCGCCGCCATCGAACAAATCGAGGAAAGCCTCGAAGAACTACGGGCCTTCTTCGAAGACTACGGGCGGCAGGATCTGCTCGAACACAGTCCGGAGATTGTGTCCCTCGAACAGTGGCACGGAGAATTGAACAAGAACCGTCCGTTGACGCGGCGCGAACGGCTGCAACTCGATCTCGACGAAGCCGTCAAACGGGAGGACTACGAAAAAGCCGCCCGCGTGCGGGACGCCTTGCGCAAGCTGCGCTCCCCAGAATAGCCATTCTCCGCAGGACAGCCGGCCCGGTTGTCCGAATTTCCAATGCCGCCCGGTTGGTTGGCGGCAGTTCCACAAATAGCGAACGCCTCTTGCCTTTGGGGACCGACCAATCGCTTGGTCCTGCCGGTTAGCACTACAGCGACACTTTCACCGATAGGCGCGCGGCTTTTAGGCCGCTTCAAGCACCCAAGGCCAACCAGCGGCTTGTGGAATAGGACGGTGAAGCGGCGTAAACGCCGCGCTCCTGCCGCGATTTGCCGGAACTGTCGCTGTAGTGTTAGTTCTTCGGACGAAAGCCCGGTGGCAATTTTGAAGCAGGTTGAGGCGGCGAAGACGGGGACGGCTCCGGAACCGGCGGTTCGGGCGGTGCTTCCTCGACTTGTTCTTCCGGTTCGGGTAAGCCCAGACGTTGGCGTGCTTTTTTGGCGGCGGAAGTGTTCCCGTAATCATCCACGATCCGGTGCAACAAGGCTTCCGCTTCTTTGATCTTGTTCAGTTTCCCCGTGTACAAATTTGCCAGATGAATCGCGGCCCAACCCCAGCGTTCCGGCTCCAGTTTCTTCTTCAATATCTCCTCGTACTCGAGGGCGGCCGCCAGAAAGTTATTCAAGTCCTTCTCGTAAATTTCGGCGATGCGCAGGGCCACGTATTGCTCGCGGGGATGGCTCTTCAGGTAATCGCGCATTAATTGGATGGCCTCCAGTGGCTTGCCATCGCGCCAAATGTCTTCGGCATGTTCGTATTCCGGCCGTTTGAACGCCTCGCCCTCGTCGTCGAAAATAAACTTCTCAAACCGGTTGGCAAAGAAATGGGAAACGTCGTGGGCGGAAAACAAAGCGAGCCCGATCAGCGCGGCTAAAATACCCCCGCCATAGACCATCATCCGCGAAACCCGGTCGGAGCGAAACTTGCCCGCTTTCGGCGGATTGGCCGAAGTCATTTTGCGTTGCCGGCGTCGTGGGCACCGGCTGCATGACCATGGAATAATTGCTATAAAATCCAAAGCCGCACCACACCGCGCAAATCACCAGCGCGGCATAGGCGACCAATTTGAGAGTATTGCTCATTCGTCTAACCAGAATAGCTTAAAAATTTTCCCGGGCAGACGAAAGCAAATTCAACCGGTTCACGTCAGTATGCCGACGACGGCGGCGGTGAGGTAGCACGCCAGCAACCCACCCACCATCGCCCGCAATCCCAGCCGGGCCAGATGCTTCCGGCGTTCCGGCGCCAGCGCCCCGATCCCGCCGATCTGGATGGCAATGCTGGTGAAATTGGCAAAGCCGCACAGCGCATAAGTCGCCAATCTGATAGCTGCGGGGATCAAGGGCTTTTTGGGGATCGACCACGTTCTTCATATCGCTCAGCGATAAGTAGCCGATCAATTCGTTTAGCACGATCCGTTCGCCCAGGACCTGCCCGATTTGCTTGCAATCCTGCCAGGGCACGCCCATCAGCCAGGCGAACGGGGCGTTGATCCAGCCAAAAAAAGTCTCCAGCGTGATGGGATGGTCAACGCCCAGTTTAGTCTGAGGGAGCGAAATCAAGTAGTTCGCCAACGCCACGACGGCCACGAAGGCGATCAACATGGCCATGACATTCAAGGAAAGTTTCATGCCTTCACTGGCGCCGTGGCAAAGTGCGTCCAAACCGTTGGTGGTTTCCCGCGTTACTTCAGCCGGGGCGCCGGCGGCGGTTTCGCTCGGTTCGGTTTCGGGCACCATGATTTTGGCCACCAACAACGCCGCCGGCGCGTTCATCACCGAGGCGGTCAGCAAGTCGCCGGCGCTGATGCCGAAGGAGACATACGCCGCCAGCACGCCGCCGGCAATGGTCGCCATACCGCCCACCATCATGGCGAGCAACTCGCTTTGGGTCATGCGCGGCAGATAGGGTCGGATGACCAACGGCGCTTCGGTCTGGCCCATGAAAATGTTGGCGGCGCTCGACAAACTCTCGCTGCCACTGGTGCGCATGACCCGTTGCATCACCCAGGCCATGGCCCGCACCACCCGCTGCAAAATGCCATAGTGATACAACAGCGCGGACAGCGACGACACCAGGACGATCGTGGCGGTCACGGTGATGACGAAGATGAAGGAATTTTTTTCACCCAGCTTCTCGGTCAACAATTTGGTGTCGGCCAGCGGACCAAACACCATTTTGGCTCCTGTGTTGGCGCATTCAATAAGCTTCATGAAAGCCGCTTGAGCATACCCAAAGATCGACCGGCCAAACTCGGTGTTGAGAATCAGCAGCGCGAACACAAACTGCAACCCCAGACCGCTAAGCACAGTGCGCCAGGGAAAGCGCTTGCGATTTACCGAAAGCGCCCAAGCCAGGGCTAGAAATGTAACCAGGCCCAGCAGGCTGATAAGCTTCAGTGACATGGCCGTCGAGGCTACGGATTTCGCTCGGGCCAGTCGAGTGCT
>CAWBHS010000060.1:0-406906 GCA_963788655.1 uncultured Verrucomicrobiae bacterium
CCACAATTTCGCCCGATTCATATTTGAAAAGACCACAGACTCCGGAAAAGCGGCTCTGCAGGCGGAGTGGGAATCTCATTCCAATGGTGAATGAAACGATCCAGAGCTTGGGGAACGTACCAGTCATCGGAGTCACTTATTGCCAAAAAGCGTCCTACTGCCTCCTGCACTCCGCGGTTAATGGCGGTGTGCTTGCCACCATTTGGTTTCCAGAAGTAGCGAACTCGAAAGGGAGCAGCCTTCAACCACGGTTTCACGACTTCAGCCGTTTCGTCCGTGGATCCGTCATCGACGATAATCCATTCAAAATCTTTAAAGGTCTGCTCACACAGACTGCTGTAAAGCCGCGGCAATGTATGCGCCCGGTTGTAGGTAGGCGCAAAAACAGAAAATGCAAACCTGTGCTGTGCATTAGTCATAAACTGTGAGCTCGCTTACGAATGAAGTGTCAAGGTCGCATCGCGAGGTAATTTTGACCCTTGATTCTAGTGACAGTGAAGCCGTAGCGTCGCAAAAGGTCCAAAACATCTCCTCCAGATCGAGCGGCAAAGTCCAAGTTACTCTCAATAATAATTGTGCGTGGAATAATCGATGAGTGTGCCTCCTTTAAAAAAGGTTCCAGAACTCGGAACTCAAATCCCTCAATGTCGAATTTAGCTACATCAACCTGGTCAAATGCAGCGGCTGAAACCACCTCGATCAGAGGCTTAGCAACCAACCATAACGCCGCCTTCACCTTCGGCAAGAAACGAGTTGCCGCTGCGGTTGCCCTTTAGTGCAAGCCCAAGGCGCAGCGTTTCGAATTTATCGGAAACTCCGACATTCTTGGAAACAACGTTTTGGAGGCGATTCAAGGCGACGTTTTTTCCAATCTCCTGTAGTTAACCGGATCAGCTTCCACTGCCGTACTCGACCATGTTTTCCCACTATGCTTGAGGCTATCAGCGTGTAAAAGCCGATGTGAGCTCCAGCATCAAGGAAGCAATCTCCTGCATGAAGACAATTCCTAAGATGTCGAATCTCGGCATAGTCATATAACTGAGGGCTGAAGATCAATTGTCCATCAACAGACTCATCCGGCTTAAGGTTCATCTGGTGCCCAAAAACTTCACTTTGAACCTCAGGTCGATGTTTCCGATTATAAAACAACCTAACGAGTCTGACAAACCTCCCGCAGCCACGAACCCTAGGAAGGCGGCGAGTCAGGAGCATCAGTAATCGCAACTCTATATTCATAGATGATTTAAAGGTAACCGTAAGCCTTATTAAGTTTACCCGCTATCTTATCGAAAACATGAAGATCCCTCGTATTTAGGTGGGCACACCACCGTTCATCCAAATGAATACCTGATACCTTATCGAATCGCATGCCATTACCTAACACGTGTTGTTCCAGCGAGCGAAAATCGAGCTGCAGGTTTTCCCTCATCGATGCCAAGCAATTCACAGACTGGCCGTATCGCCTCTGCCGGATCCTCGCACCATTGCTCATAGCGAACCTCACACCAGCGCGAGGAGGGCAACCGCTCCAGCAGATACTCGGCCTCCTCGTCTACAGCGCCATGCATGAGCACCCCTTGCAAGCTGGCGGTTGTGGGCCTTTTGGTCGAGCGTCGTTCGCCTTCGCCCAAATCCCCCTCCGCGAAGTTCGGGATCGCGGGAATCGGCAAAGGTGGCCTCGTCCGTCCACGTCAGTGCGACACCGCGTCCGTCACGAATCAGGCGGATCACCTTGACGTCCAGGTCACGGTTCCTCAAAAGATACTTAAGGCGGAGGCCATTCTTGCTAGAATCCACAACGGTGCTAGCACCGCTCAAGCTTAGAAGCGTTCGGACTATAGCGACATTTCGTTTCTGGACCTCACGTAAATGACGATGCCACCGAGGGTAGAGTGCAAGAGCCATGTCGCGAATAAATTCCAAATAAAATCCCCGATGCAGTGGGAGCAACATTGTGCGGATGAAGCAATCGTTTGTATTGCGGATGTCTGTTCCGCTGCGATGTGGGGCGTAATCGATGCCTTGTGATACTAACGCAGTGATGACGCGGGTCCAAAACGGGCAGCGGTTGATCACTTCGCGGCAGGAACATCGGTATTGCTCGGGTGCATGGGTGCGGACGCCATTCATCTCGCCAACTGTGATGCAACGTCCGGATCGGGTGCCCAGCAGCATGGCCGGCAGAGGTCGAACCGGAGTGGCTGGCGCCGAGGATGTAGGCTAGATGGGCAGCTAGACAGGTTAAGGGCATGCTGAAACGCTGAAAAGCTGAAATGCTGAAAAGGAGATCGAATGATAGAAATCAGAGCTCAATGGCCAGAGGTCAGGCGGCTTGGGGGGATTCTTCCTCGCCCGGGAGTTCGGTTCGAGTTCTTCTTCTTCGGTAAAGACGGGTAAGCCCGAAGCCAATGCGCGAGAGCGCTCGACCGAAACGCGTAGCATAAGGAAAATCGAACCCACATGCCTACTGCGCCTTCTCTTGGGTAGAAGGTCTGGCCACCCAGGGAACCCACAAGCAGGGCCAGAACCAATGCACAAGCTATGCCGCCAGCCGCTGAGCATAGGGGATCAGATCGGTCCAAGAACAAGTGAAAAGCGTGCCGGATTATCACAAGGTAAAATGAGGCCAAGAGGAGGAATCCGATCAAACCGCTGTCAAGCAGCACTTCCAAGTATGCATTGTGGGGATGAGGGAAGCTTTCACCGTATTCTGCCATGAGAAAGTCGCTGATGCCCGTGGTCACCATGGCCTCACGCCCGAACCCGACGAGTGGACTATCGCAGATCTTTTTCAAGACGTATGGCCAGGCAATGGTGCGACCGGAGGTTATCTCATAATCATCACGCTCAACCACGATATTTCCCTGCTGGCCACCCATCCCTTGCAGAAATCGTTCCCTGATCCCCGGAAAAAGTACCTAATATGGTAGCAACTCCAACAGGAATGATTGGCAGAAGCTTGCGCCAACGGACCAAACAAAGAATGAAACCGACTGCCGCCCAACTAACATAACCCGTCCGGCCACCCGTCAGAGCCTGTGCCACGGCCACCACACCAGCTGCAGCAAATACCGCAGCTTGGTGAAGGCGTTTCCGAAAAAGCACCAGCGTGGCCAAGACGCACCCAACTTGCGCCCCCCAGCATCATTGACAAGGTCACGCGGTTATAGCCGATTTCATTCTGAATGATTTTCGACGCTCGTTGTGAAAGCTGGTCTCCAGATGCCATTGCGTAGTGCAAGGGCATCCATTTGATGACCTGAAGAGCCAAAAGGATATAGAGCAGGAGAACCGCTGCCATGGCCACATGAACGCGTTTCCGCGTGCGACAACCGTCGAACAGTAGCAATCCCGGCAGCAGAAATTTGAAACCGTTAACGAAATGTTCGCTGATGATGTAGCTGGTGGGGTAACTGGTTTCGTAGCCTTCGCGGGTCCAAAACAAACGAAGGCTGGCAAGAAAGATCACCGCCAAGTAGGCTAGGAGGAGCCACGCAACAGAATATGGCATACCCCAAACCAAACCTTGTGCCTGGCGTTGCGAGAACCAGGCAAACAGCACATTGAGAATTAGAATGTTCCATGGATTCAGTCCCTGGATGCCAGCAATACTCTTAGGCATGTCGGGATGCTCCATGACTGCCATGAGCAGAATTGCAGCGCAAAGCGAAATAAACCAATTCTTCCAAGCGTAAATGGAGAATCCAATTACGAACAGGAAGCAAAGTGCAACGCGAATGGACATTCTTAAAAAGCTGAAACGCTGAAAGGCTGAAACGCTGAAAGCGGAGGACAGATGTCAGAGGACGGAGGACGGACGGCAAGATGACAGATGACAGATGACGGACGACGGAGGACGGAGGACATTGTAAAACGCTGAAACGCTGAAACGCTGAAACGCTGAAAGCAGAGGTCAGAGGTCAGAGAGTCAGGAGTCGGATGACAGAGGACGGAGGACGGAGGACATTCTAAAACGCTGAAACGCTGAAATTCTAAAAGCTAAAACGCTGAAAGGCTGAAATGGTTATTGGTGTTTGCGGATCTTGGAAACAATGGTCGTAAATATCGCGAGCAACTCGCCGGTTTCTTGCAGTAACGTGTCGGTTTCTTTGCCTGTTATGCCGCAGTCGTCGCGTAGTAGTTCAATCCAAAGTTGCGTTTCATCCGCCTCCTGTAGCAGTCCGTCGAGTTTCGAGCAGAATTCTGCTTCCGAGCGCGCCCGGGATGCTTCTTTAGCCTGTTAAATAATGCCTACACCTGTTTTTGATGTACCGTTTTCCGTATGTGGTCTTTAGATATTTCTCTCTCCGAAAAGCATCTTGCACACTCAGGCAAGCTTCGTAGTAAATTAATTTTAACGGCCGCCGACCACGAGTGGAAGGAACCTTTCCGAACTCGTGGAGTGTTATCCGCTTGCGCAAATCCCTCGTGCATCCTGTATAGAACTGCCGATCGAAAGTTGAATGTAGAACGTAGACGTAAATCATCCGACTATTTC
Source organism: uncultured Verrucomicrobiae bacterium (assembly GCA_963788655.1). Classification (GTDB taxonomy): domain Bacteria; phylum Verrucomicrobiota; class Verrucomicrobiia; order Limisphaerales; family JAFGQR01; genus JAFGQR01. The sequence goes on from CAWBHS010000060.1 coordinate 4,499, forward strand.
ACAGGCCAAGCGTGCGCGGCAACGGAGGTTCCGGAACGGAGTAACTGGTGACCCAAAACTTCGACCTCCTTGCGCGAGCATGGCAGACGGACATAGAAGCGTATGATTGACGAAGCAAACCGTTTGGTCCGTTCCCGCAATTCTTCAGGAAGACGCATTTTATTTAAACGCTGAAACGCTGAAACGCTGAAATGCTGAAATCAGAGGACGGAGGTCAGAGATCAGATGACAGACGACGGAGGACGGAGGACAGACCATTTAAGACCTGAAAGGCTGAAACGCTGAAAGACTGAGATACTGAAAGACTGGCATCGGTTACTCGTTATTGGTTATCGAGGGATGGTTCGCCTTGCTGGCGTCCATCCCAGCAGCGAAGAATTTCAACCGTGCGGGACTCGTGCTGAACTCGGTAAAATACCTTGAACCATTTGGTCACGATGAAACGCCTGATGGCCGGTCGCTGCCGGACTCTTGGGTGACGTTCGGGGAAGAATGTTAAACTCTCGCTTGCATTGATGATTTGCTCACCCAGTCTTCGTGCGGCAATGGGGTTCTTGTCCGCGATGAAGCATACGATGCGTTCGAGGTCAGCCAGAAAGGTTTCCTGAAAGATTACCTTGAAGTCCATTGACCCAGGCGTTGCCGGACTTCGTCTCCAGAATAACCACCGTTTTTCGCGCGGTCGGCTTGGGTAACCGCCTCGTCCAATGCTGCCAAAACATGAGGGTCATCTTCGGAGCATTCGTGTCCACTTGGCGAAGCTTCTTCTTGCGTGATGTAGGCTTGCCAGGATTTTAGGGCGAGCTCACGCAGTTGATGTGGGGTCAGATTCTGCAGCTCGTTTTCGATTTCGGTAAAGCTCATCGTCATCCAACGTAACCGGGTTGAGGCCAAAAGGCCATTTGCATTTGCAAAAGCTGAAAGGCTGAAAGCAGAGGTCAGATGACAGAGGACAGAGGTCAGAGGACAGACCATTTAAAACCTGAAACGCTGAAAATCTGAAAGGCTGAAACGCTGAAAGGCTGAAAGGGGGGCGCGAGGCGCAGTTATCGGCAATCGGGCAAATGAAATTATCGGTTAATGGTCATTCTGTTTCTTGGCAGGCCATTGCAGGTAAAAGGCTAACGCAAGTGCTCCACGTCAAGGATGTGCAGAGTCTTAACCATGTGCTCCGACCACCACGTGACGGTCCATGCATTGAACCGCTTGACCTGGCAAGGACGCCCAACGTCGTCGAGTTGAGTGTAATCACCCTTAAGAGTTGGATCTGCGACTAATTGCCCAAAGATCCGAAGCAGCTCTTCCCGCTGGCGTTTGGTGGCCGAGGAGAACGTATCGAGCACTTCATCATCCACCGTATATCGGTAATCGGCTTTCAAGAATCCTCAGGCGAAAGCCGGTCGTGCAATTGCTGCAATTCTTCCGCCGAGTGGCCTTCGCCCTTCAGGGAGCGATTCAATCGACGCCCTAGTTCGGCTGGCCAGCTCGGATCCTCTTGCTTGGCTCGGCGGCGCAAGTAGTCTGCCAATTCCAAGCGTTCGTCAGCCGAAAGGTGATCGACGGCTGCTTTAATTTCTGCCACACTCATGGTTTTAATTAACATTGGCTACAGATTTTTCAAGAGAAGAAAACATTGTAAAACGCTGAAAGCAGAGGTCAGAGGACCGATGACGGAGGACAGCAGTCAGGGGTCAGAGATCAGCGGTCAGAGATCAGAGGTCAGAGGACGGAGGACAGACCATTTAAAAAGCTGAAACGCTGAAACGCTGAAATGCTGAAAGGCGATTCATTAGGACCAAAGGACCAAAGGACCACGGACTAAAGGACTTTCTGAAATGCTGAAAAGAGGCGTGACGGTGCTCAAGGTCTTGGTGGTCAGTCTTCAGTCTTCGGTTTGCTTCGTTCACGCGCCTCTGCCATCCGAAGCGCTTCCAATTCCCGCTTCAACGGCTCCCAATAGGCACGGTCCTTTTCCTGTTCGGCGCGTGCTTCTGCGTCGAGTGCCAGACGCAGGGTGATGATGTCAGTCTCCAGTGCGTGACGGAGCAAAGGGCGTGTGCCCACGAGCGCAGCGCTTTCCGCGGAAAAGCGGTGAACCAACTCAATAAGCCGTTCCGGACCGCGTGCTTCCGTCAGCCAAAAACGGATCCGCTCGGGTGAGGGCTCCATGCCGGTGGCGTGGTAATGCCCTTCCACCAACGCCTCAATGATGGGCCAGTCCTTGGTGCGCTGGGTCTTCTTTGCTTGAACAAGGTCTTCCACCGCCAGCAGTTCAAACGTGTCGCCATTTTCTTCAGCCAAGGTAGTGCGACGCGCCCATAGGTCCGTAAAGTCCGGGAGTCCTCGAAGCCGGGTCATGAGGTCCACGCGCAGACCGTCTGCTGCCGGGTGCCGGCACCGAAAATGCACCGCGTGACCACGCGCCAGCAAGGTGGAATCAAAGGGTGGGACGGCAATTCGCACCGCCTGCAATTCATCGAGCGCCGCGCGGAGCCGAGAGAAATTCTCCTCCGCGGCCAGCAGGGCGAGGTCCACGTCCTTACTAAACTGAGCCGCGCCGTAAAACACGCAGGCCTGGCCGCCCATAAGCAGGGCCTGCACCCGATGCTTGCGGATCGTGGAAAGGACTTGTCGGATCGGGGTCGGGATCAAGGCTGCCTCCAATGCTCAGGTAGTACGCAAACAACTCCTCACTGCGACGGAATCGCTCCAAGGGAGTCAGGTCGAGCCACTCCTTCCATTCGTCGGGCAATTGCTCGTAGAGCATGTTTTTAGATGCTGACTGACTCAAAAGCTGAAATTCTGAAACGCTGAAACGCTGAAAAACTGCTGATTAGGACTAAAGGACTTTCTGAAATGCTGAAAGCAGAGGTCAGAGGACCAATGACGGAGGACAGCAGTCAGGGGTCAGAGGACAGCGGTCAGAGATCAGAGGTCAGAGGACGGAGGACAGACCATTTAAAAAGCTGAAACGCTGAGATGCTGAAATGCTGAAAGGCGGACTGAGTAAAACGCTAAAAGGCTGGAAATGTTGGGGTCTTCATTCAAGCACGTTCGATATTGATGACGCGCAATTCCTTAACGTGATTATCCAACCAAAATGTGATGAAGAATCCCTCATGGAGTCTGATCTGAACCGTCCTGCCGGGTACTGTCGCGCGCTTCGTAATCACCTCGCTGGTAAGGATTCGCCGCCAATTCATGCAAGACTTTGATCAAACCTTCCCTTTGGCGTGATTTACAGCCAAAAAGAAACTCCACCGAACTCTGACTCAAGATGAATTGCCAGTCCGAACTCACAGGCCTTCAGCTTTCAGAGCATCGTGCAGCCGGGTCACTTGCTCCAATGAAAACTTCTTGCCAGTATCAATTTCGTCATTGAGCCGGGCGAGTTCTGCCTGATAGCTCGGATCATCCACCCGGGCCAAATGCTTCAAATAGGCGGCGAGATAGACTCGTTCTTCGGGAGTCAGGTTCTCCGCAGTCTTCTTAATCTCAGTTGTTGACATATTTACAATACTTGCCCGAGGCGGGCTGGTAATCAAACGCTGACTGAAGAAAAAGCTGAAAAGCTGAAAAGCTGACAAACTCAAACGCTGAAACGCTGAGAAGCTGAAAAGCAGAGAACGAGGACAGCGTGAGGTCAGAGGACAGCCGTCAGTGGTCAGAGGTCAGAAATGCAACAATAAGGATGTTATCACTCCAATCAGGTTTGCTTTCCAACGACACGGCTATTTACGTCTCAAGAGCAGCTAGACGCACCACTTCCAGGTCGGCCGAGGCCATCCAAAGCCAATCCGCCGGGTTTCCCGCGTCAGTTTTCCTGGGCAATGAGCACTCCTTCCCGGAGCACGGTGGCAAAGAAGGCGTCGTGAGCCGCTTTCTTTTCCGCCAATCGCTCCAGGGCAATCGGCAGGAGGGTGAAAGCAGGCTTGGGGCGAATGGGCCTCATGGCGTGGCGGAAAGATTGCGCGGCTTTGAGCTGTGCCGCAGCGCCCTCTGCCACGACGCAAAGATCAACGTCGCTATCGGCGCGAGCCTCGCCACGGGCGTGCGAACCAAAAAGATAAACTGCCTTGAGCGGCATCACCCGATTCATGGCCTCAAGGCATCGCACCAAGCTGTCATGCTGGGAATGCAACGAAGCAGGCAGGTTGTCCATTAAGAGTTTCATAACTGGAGACGACTTGAAAGGCGGACTGAAGAAAACGCTGAAACATTCTAAAACGCTGAAAACGCTGAAAACCTGAAATGCTGAAAGGCTGAAAACTGAAAGGTTCGGGGAGCGGTTATCAATGGTCATTTATCAGTGGATGGCCGCTGGGGTTGCCGCCGCTGCCGCAATGAACTGGAGGCGATGAGCCTACTGCGGTCGCGCAATTTCTCCAGCAGCGCGAGTTTTTCCGCAAATGGGAGGGCAGCCAGTTGTTTGCGTGTCACCTGCTTGTCGGCCAGGATTCTTTCGGTCAGCGGAATCATGCGTTTTCCTCAAGAAACTTGTCACTAAATGCCTGCCATTGAACAAGAAGTCCGTGGCGAGTGATAATGTCGCGGAGTTGAAGCCGGTTAATGACATCATTTTCCAGAAATTGGGTGATCCGGATTTTGTCCTTTAACCGTCCGGTTTTCAGGGCAATGGCCAACAGATGTTCAGCGGTCATCACGCGTGTCTTGATTCCGTCCACATCCGTGGTGACCGCGGCGGCAATGGCCTCCTCCTCCAAAGGGCTGCCCGGGGGAAGAAATTGCACCGGCCAGCCGGCAATGATGATGTGCTCTCTCTCGACCTTGCAGCCACGTTTTCTGAGATAATCATATATGGGGGCCAGGGTGATTATTGAACGGTCGGGGTGATGCTGGAAGGAAACGAAAACATCAATATCGAGCGTGGCAGCAGGTTCGAGGTAAAAGGTGGCCCCGACAGCTCCACCAATGGCATATTGGCCAATGACGCCATCCGCCCGCATCTGGTTGATGATTTGCAGGGTACCTTTCATGATTCTTTAGGAGAACATTCTAAAACGCTGAAAGGCGCAGAGGTCAGCCGTCAGCCGTCAGAGGACAGAGGACAGAGGACAGATGCTGGTTACGGAATGACGGAATTCACGAAATGCTGAAATCCTGAAATACTAAAACGCTAAAACGATGAGTCATGGGTTTCTTTTTGGCGCGAGCCAGCTTTCCAAGTCCTCCAGGCTGGTAAAATCCAGCAGCGCTTCACTGAGGGGTTCCAGACCGATCCAAAGGCAAATGACCAATGGCATTTTCGACTTGCATTGGCAAGGCTTGGAAGCGTTTGCGAGCCAGGCGAGATGACCAGATTCGCGGCTTCTTCCCGCCGGCCTTCTTGCCGGCCTTCCTGTCGGCCAACCCGTTCGATGCTTGTTACATAAGGCATAGCTTTTTCACTTTCAATGCCCAGAATATCCGGATCTTTGTGTTCTTTGCGTTCTTTGCTCGCAGCCCATAAGGCTGCCAGTCCAGCCGGTGGAAGTCCGGCGATGGTAAATGACGATGAACCATCCAGTGATAACCGACATGAGATTTCGGGGTGACCCGGCTCATGCAAGCTCGGTAGTAAACGTCCTGACCGGAGCAGGGCCAGCAACCTCTCCAGGCCGTAGCATCAAGCGAATGCTGCAGCTTCGTTACGCAACCCACGCGATCCGGAATCGTGGGACTTGTGGTGGTCGAGCCGGTGCAAAGACGGCGAAGACAGAATCCACGACGAAGGCATCGTCGAGTGCAGTCGTGGGCGCCACCGGAGTACGGGCGACGGCATGGGAGGAACGGACTGGCAGAGTAAATTGGGGACCCGCTACGGTTGGCGGGATGGACCCGCAATCCGACGGAATAATCCATAAGCCGTGGGATGGCCGTCAGAGGCGCAGATGTGGCCATAGTAAGCAACGATCCGGTCGGACAATACAACCGACTGGGGAGCCAAGGGCCACTGGATCCGCGGTTCAGGTCAGAAATCATCGGTGCCGCTTGGACGCAAGTCCGACTACGGATAAAACGCCGGGGATGGAGATACGAACAGTGACGGCCTATAAGCCGGCGTGGAGACGCTGGCGAAGGTGGCCGTGGCGTGAAGCGGGTTTGAAGCCGGTACTGGGGAAAACCCACCGTACGGAATTTTAGAGGGGGTGGAGGAAACGAAATGCATGGCCTGGTAGCCGTTTGCCACGATGCCCGAAAGGGCCGATACCTTGGAAGTTACTGGCCTAAACATGTTCGCGCCTCCGCTCTACTCGATGGTTGATTCCTCTCGTCTTAATTTTGTCGTTAGTTGGCGAGGCGCCGACCAAAGAGCCCGAGGCAGGCGCGCTCCCGACTACTATTTAATTAACCACAGAGAACACAGCGGTCCCAAAAGATGATTGTCAGAAGAAACAGTGATCACAATCACCCGTCATGGCTCCAATATGCTTTCAAGAGTATTCGGATCTTTGTGATCTCTGCGATCTTTGCGGTTGGTTTCTCTCGTTTTGGTTTCGGCGTTGGTTGGCGAGGCGCCAACCAAAGCACCCGAGGCGGGCGCGCTCCCTTTGTTCAGCAGCGGGAGGTGCCGGTGTTTGGCTGGAGTCAACATGGCGCCGGCGAAGGCCCAGAGGCAGATGGCGTTGGTTTTGGCGTAACGCCAGAACATGCGGCGGGGTTCCTGCACCACCCGGTAAAGCCATTCACAGCCGATACGTTGGAGCCACAGTGGCGAACGTTTCACCAAGCCCGCCATGACATCGAAGCTGCCTCCCACACCCTGGATGACCGTGGCGCCCAGGTGGCAGGCGTGTTGGGCCGCGAACCGCTCTTTCATCGGCGTGCCCATGCCCAGGAAGAGGATGTCCGGCCGGGCCGCGCGAACTTGGTCAACGACTGTCTTTGCTTCCGTTGGTGAGAAGTAGCCGTTGCGGAAGCCGGCCATTTGGAGGCGCGGGAATTCCTGGGTAATCCGGCGAACGCAAGCCTCGACCACTGGTTGTTTGGCCCCCAGCAGATAGACACGGTATCCGTGTTCATTAGCCAGGGACAGCAACTTCCACATCAGGCCAATACCGTCAATTCGCTCGGGAATATGGACGCCTAGCAAGCGGGCCATGGGTACGATGGGTTGGCCATCGGTGAGCACGTAATCGGACTGCCACAGGATGCGGCCCATTTCCGGGTCCTGTCGTACCTGGGCCACTTTGTTGGCGTTGACGAACTGTATAACCTTGGGGCCAGTCTTGGTGTCAATGGCCTGGCGGAGTTCGGCCAGCAACTGATTGCTCGTCAGCAGATCCAGGGGACAGCCGAGGAAGTTGGCGCGGCGGTTGTTTTCGATCTTCTTAACCACGAATGAACACCAATAGACACAAATGAAATTCAACAACCCCGGTACACAGGAGGCAACGGAGAATCGATGCTGAAATCAGAGATCAGAGGACGGAGGACAGCAAACAGATGACAGAGGACGGAGGACGGAGGACAGTGAACGAATGTCAGAGGACAATGGGCGTAAGGTTTTAACGGGCATTGGGGCAGAATTTTTCAGGATGCGCCATCATGGTGCCCAGCATTCGCCCGATTTCTTGGCACTTTTCGTTGAGTTCAACTTGCACTGCTTGCGAGACGTAATTACAGGCCGCAGAAGTATCGATCCAATGTTGAGTTTCTGCTTGCTCACCATCAGCGTCAGTCAACTTGCTAACGAAATGAGCAGGGTAATTCCTTTTATGCCATGCCTCGGCGATATTGGACCCGATCGACCTGGACGACCTCCGGATTTGGTCGGTGAGCGCATATTGTTCTTCTCTTGGAAACGTTCCGCACGACTTGAAGATTTCCTGCTGGAGATCGAATGCCGCCTGATAAACTCGCAGATCTCGAAAACTTGAAATCTTGTCCGCCATAACCTTCTCGATCTTCCCACTTCTCCTTCTTCGTGTTTTGACTTCCGTCCTGACCTCGTCTTCCGACCTCTGCCCTCTGTCCTCCGTCTTCTGTCTTCCGTCTTCTGTCCTCGTCCTCCGTCCTCTGCCCTCCGTCCTCTGCCTCCGTCCTCTGCCTCAGACTAACTCGCGCCTTTGCCGAGGAGGACGACGGGGATGGTTTTGAGAAGGATTTTGAGGTCGAGCCAGATCGACCAGTTCTCGATGTATTGGCGGTCAAGCTCCATCCATTTGGCAAAGGGGATGTTGTTGCGGCCGCTTACTTGCCACAGACAGGTAATTCCGGGTTTGATGGAAAGCCGGCGGCGATAGATCCAATCGTATTGATCGACTTCAGTCGCCAGTGGAGGCCGGGGACCAACAAGCGACATTTCCCCTTTGAGGACGTTGAAAAGCTGGGGCAGTTCGTCAATGCTGGTTTTTCGGATCCAACGGCCAATCGGAGTGACGCGCGGGTCATTCTTGATTTTGAACACCGGTCCTTCCTGCTCATTCAGGCTGGCGAGTTCGTGTTTGCGCGCCTCGGCATCGACGATCATGGAGCGGAATTTGAGGAGCTTGAACTTGCGCTTGTTCATGCCGATACGCTCCTGCCGGAAAAAAACGGGGCCGGGACTGGTTGATTTGATCAGAATGGCGACGATCAGCAGTAAGGGGCTGAGTAACACCAGAAGCGTGAACGAAACGATCAGATCCATGCTCCGTTTCACCAGTAACTGCCATAGAAGGTGTTCGCGGAAGAACGTGACGACACAATCGCCGTCAAACAGTTCAACCTGCGACTGGGCAAAAGTTTTGATGTCCGCCAGATCCGGTACGATACGGACCACCACACCCAGGTCGCGGCATAGTCTGGTGATTTCGTAAATGTCTTTGAAGGCTTCCTTCAACGGCAGGCAGACCATAACTTCATCCACCTCCCGCTGTTCCAGGAAAGGCTTGAAGCCGCTCACACGGTCCAAAATCGGCCACCCGGCCACTTTGGCTTGATCGCCATCTGAAGCGCGGTCGTTCTCCGCGATAAAGCCAGCAATCCGGTAGCCGAGTTCCGGGCTGCCTTCAATCCGGTGGGCAAAATCCAACGCGCGCTGATTAGTGCCCACAAAGACGAGATGCCGGCAGTTGAGTCCGGACTTGCGCAGGGTCATCAGAAGCCATCGCAAAACGATTCGACTGGTAATGCACAGGAGGCAGGTGACTGGCCAGAACAGCCCGATGACCACCTTGGACAGGATCGAGATGTCCAGGGCGGCATCGATGATGAACAACAGAAAGGTGGCAGCGGCCGTGGCTTTTACCACGCCGGCCAGGGAGGTAGCCAAAGAAGTGAAGCGGTTGGCATCGTAGTGGACCAGGTAATTGAAAACCAACGCCCATCCGGCCAACAGCATCATGGCGCCCACCGCATTCAAGCCGCTGTGAATGGCAACGAAACTATCGTAGAGAAACCTGAAACTGCCCCGCTCATGCACGTAGGCAATCAGCAGAATCAGGGTTCCGACCAGGATGACCTGATCAGAGAGCCGAAAGGCGTGAATCAACAGCTTGTGCCGGAGGCGGAGCATGGGGCAGAGGGCAGAGGACAGGGGACGGAGGACGGAGGTCAGCGATCAGAGGACAGCGATCAGGGGTCAGTGATCAGGAGTCAGGGGGCAGAAATCAGGGGTCAGTGATCAGGGGTCAGTGATCAGGGGTCAGTGATCAGGGGTCAGTGATCAGGGGTCAGTGATCAGGGGTCAGTGATCAGGGGTCAGTGATCAGGGGTCAGTGATCAGGGGTCAGTGATCAGAGGACAGTGATCAGAGGACAGTGATCAGAGGACAGTGATCAGAGGACAGTGATCAGAGGACAGTGATCAGAGGACAGTGATCAGGGGTCAGTGATCAGAGGTCAGTGATCAGAGGTCGGACTTGCTGAAATACTGAAACGCTGAAACTGTTGGATGACAGAGGAATTGGTTCTTTGGATTTCTCTTGGCGAATTGGGCACATCTTCTCTGTTTGACTCGGTTGGCGAGGCGCCAACCGGTGCGCCCGGGGCGGGCGCGCTCCCCGATGCGGATCAGAGGTCGGGGAAGTCGAGACGCGGATAGTTAATCGAGATGCTCTTGCGGCCGGTTTCGTCAGGGGCGTTGGCAGTGAAGGTTAACGGTTCATTGTCGTTAAAGCGAAGCCGGACTCGCTCGGGGTCGGGAACGTAAATGGTTAAGCCAGCCAGGTCTTCCTTTTGAATTTGTGGCTGGTTTGGAAACTGGCCCTGGTTAGCAGCATTGATATTAACCAGGTGCTCGCCATTCTGGCGCTCGGTGGTTACCCGCACGCGCTGAATCATTTGTTGAAAATCGAGCAGCCGGCGGGTGGTGGTTACGAGGATCTTACGGCGATAATAGTGATCGGCAAGCCGGCGAAAAGCAGCAATGGTGGCCGCGTTGAATCCTCGTTGTCCCGGACCGAGCTTGCCGAGGTGGGTGTAAAGGATGCAGGACCCCTGACGACCAACCAACGTGTCCAAGAAATTATCGGTGAGCACGGTGCTGATCCCAACGCCGGTGTCTCTACAACTCACGCCTCCCCAGTGCGGGTTGCAGCGAAGGAACTCGAGGGCCGGGGCGTTGTCGCGCAGGCGAATGGAGTGCATCAGCCGGTTGGGGCGGTGCAGGGCGTATTTGCGATGGCCACAGCGGGCGAGGAGTTGTTTAGCGGTTTCTTTGGCAAGCGTGCCGGAGGCTGCTAACAAATGGCCCGAGGACAGAGGTCGGAGGACAGCGGACAGAGGACAGAGGTCGGAGATCAGATTACGGAATCGAAAGGGTTGGTCCTGGCCGATTACGCTGGTGATACGGCCGCGCCACACATACTGGATTCCGTAAGCCAGGGTCAGGTCGGCATGGTAAGCCGGGTGGCCATGGTCATCGCCATGGCCTTGCATGATGTCGGAGCCGAAGTTGGTGGGCGCAATCGCGTGATCCACCCAAACTCGAAGACGGCAATCGTGCTTCTGTAACTCGTCCAGCGCTCGGGCGGCATGCGCCCGCGTGGTTGCCAGGTCGCCAAAGGAATGAAGGACATCAATGTGCCCGCTCTGAATGAGGGTGCGGATGCGGGCTCGGTCGTACTCGTCGGCATTCCAGTAGGCGAAATGGTTCGGAGCCATATCGAAGTAGATGCTGTTTCCGACTTCCAGCCCCACGCCTTGGCCCATCGAGGTGGGGCCGGTCGTGTTGAGAAACCGGATGATTTCACAATAGGTTTCGGCGCCCGGAGTTTCATCCAAGTCGCTGCAGATGGCCATGGCGGCCCGGTAGGGATACGGGAACCGACGCAACTCGGCTGTGAAGGCCGAGGACGGGCGGGGCAACGGCGCCCGGTGAGGGCGCGGTTCTCTATTCAATAGATTGGATTCGCAGTCCATCGGGCAGCAATGTCGCCAAGGTAACCGGCGAGGGGCCGGTTGGAACGTCCGAGGCGGGCGTGCTCCCCGACGTAATTCACATTACACGTTACAGTTGGCATGTGAGTGGGGCCGGGGAGGGATGAGCGCGCTTTTGCGGCTGGTGTTCAAGAATTGCCTCGAGGGCGCTGACGATTTGGTGGAGCGTGTCGCGGGAGGTCGCTGCCACCAGCGGTGGGCGTTGCCGTTTTTCCAACCGGATCTTGCTGGGAATTTCCTGCGGATCCTGAATCAAAACCAATCGCCCCTGTGCCTGCAGTGCCCGATCCACGGCGCCCAGCGGGCCGCAGAAGAGGCTATACACCGGCACGCCGAGGGCGGCGGCTTCCCGGTTCATGGTTCCCCCGCCACTCACCACCAGGTCCGAGTGCCAGATGAGGTTCATGCCATCGACGGCGGAATCCGGGATCAGGGTGTGATCGTCGGCAAACCATTGTGGCCAGTGTCCCCGCAGCCAGTCACGTTGTTTGCGGTTGCGCGGCAACAAGACAATGCGGGTGTGCGGGGCCTGACTGGCTTGCTCCATGAACCGCACAAAAAGCGCTTCGCCATCCGGATTATGATAATGGGCTTCCGTGGCCGGCGGCCGAACCGTAATAAGCAAGTCCGTCTCGCTGATTCCCAGTTGACCGAGGATGCGAGGATCCGGGCGCAGTTTCCAGGCGTAAACATCCTCTTTGAGGCCCGCATATTTGCGGATGTGGCCATTGCCAAACGAGAAGGCCTCGCTAGGAATCACTTCGGGAACCAGGATCCATTGGGGACGCATCAGGGGCGGATATTGGGCGTGCTCGTAATCCTCGACGAGCACGGTGGGGATGCCCGTCAGGTTGCTGAGGATGATCTGGGATCGCGCGCCGTGGGAGACGGCCAGGGCGGGTCGTTCGCGCCACACGGCCGGGGCCAGTTGCAGGGCGCGGTAAAGGAGGGCCAGGACTTTTAACAGGCGGTTTCGACCGTAATGCCGGCCAATCTTCAGGTAAGGCAATTGTTTCTGGTCGGCCAACTCACAGACTTGAAACGCATCGCGGGCCGTGACCAACACCGGGTAACCCCGGCGCTGTAATTCGTCGATGATCGGCTCGAAGAAGGGCACGTGGGGCGTGTTATCCAGATCGATCCAAATCTTTTCACGCGGGGAGCGGTGACTGGGCGAGTTGGTTAAGATCGTGTTTGAAAAGAGTGATCGCCGAGGTGAGGCGGCAGATTCGCCAGCGCCACGTGGCCACACGGTCCACCTCCTCACGTCGGTGGCTACAGGTTTCCCAGCTTCCAAGTCGCGTTCGGGGGCAATGGTGGGGTTTGCAGACGGCGACGATTGAAGGTGGCACAAGCTGGTTTTTACAAACTGCGCAACGTCTTTTGGCAGGGCATGCCAGTAGTCGCTGTGGTACTTGGCCCGCGCGTAATCCAGAAACTCCCGATACATGCGGGCGGGATAGTGCCACGGCTTGGAAGCGCCCCCCGAGAATGACAGGTAATCCGGATGCACATCCAGTAGAGCCATACCCCCGCGGCTGGCAATCCAATCCAATTTCCGTTTCCAGATGTCAATCGTCTGTTCCTGCAAGAGAATGTACAGGCAAAAATCCTGCGGGAGGGTGTAGGGGAGTTCGACGTAGCCGGGCCTGGATGCCGGGAGCGGGATTTTTCCAAAAGCTGAAATGCTGAAATGCTGAGACGCTGAAATGGATGGCGGATGCGAGATGCGGGATGCGGGATCAGATGCTAAATCCGGGATGCCTGATGCGGGATGCTGAAAGCTGGATACTGGATGCCGGATACTGGATGCCGGAGGGTGAGCACCGGGGGCGGGGACCCAGAAGGGGAAGATGGTGTCGGCACCGTCGGGTTGTGGTTCGAAGGGGTCGGTGTCGAACGTCGAAGCATCATATTCGATGTTCAGGTCGTGCAACCATTCCAGGTTGTGCAACATGAAGCCGGAGCGGAAGCCGACGACGTTCCAGTCCTTCAAGTGCCGGTTGATGCGTTCGGCGTTTCGTTTGAAACTGCCCCGGCTGCGATAGAGTTTCCCATCATGCTTAAGGTCATGCACCCCGACTTCGAATCCGTTTTCAGCAAGCCAGGTGCGGAGGGCGGAGGGCACCGTGTAGGAACCCTCCGGAACAAAGTTGAACGAAGAGCGGAAATTCAACCGCCGCTCCATGGCCGTTAATTCGCGGCAGCACTCCAATCCCTCAGCGGTTTCGACGTCATGTGTCAGGACAAAGGCAAACTTTTTTCCACCCGGCCATCCCGGCCATCCTGCGGGAGCGTGCCCGGCCGTCTGCTTGATGGGCCAGACGTGCGTGTAATGCCGCCGGATTCGCCGATACCACAGGCGTCGCAAACTCAGGCGGAGCCGCCAAGGGAGGTACGGCTTAAAGTGGTAGTAAAAGTATCGGAGGAACACGGGGGGACGGAGGACGGAGGACAGAGGACGGAGATCAGCCCGCAGGGGACAAGGAGGCAGGGGGCAGGTGGTCGGTAATCAGTGGTCGCTGGTCAGATGCCAGATGTGGAACATTCTCAAATGCTGAAATGCTGAAAGACTGAAAATGGGGGGGGATTAATTAACCAGTAGAGTAGAGAGGAAAGCACGGAATGAAAGGCCCGAAAACCAATGACCGCCGCTTCCCTCTCCCTCGTCGAACCGGACATGGAGATTTCCCCCATCCGGCTCTCGCCAGTGTCGGCTCTTCCACAAAGCATTCACAACGCAACCAGTCCCAGATGGTCCAAGTGAGCATACAGGCTGACGCCCTCACGGGCTCGCCAACCCCGTTGGCTGCGACGTTGCAGATGCCGTCCCAACCGATACCGCACGAAGTGATTGAGCTGACGAAATGCCTTCCGCGGATAGCCCAACTTGAAGTAGTTGGACCAACCCCGCAGGTGACGGTTCACCCGTCCAATCAACTCCGGCATGGGCGTATGACTCTGATGCGGGTTGATCAACCCTCGCAACGCTTTCCGTTCCCGCTCCATCGTTTTGCGCGACGGTTCCAGGTTCCAGTAACGCTGCGGCCGACCGTATTGATCGCGGTCATACCGAAAGGTGTAGCCCAGGAAATCCAGGCTCTGGCCCGATTGCTTCAAATCCACGATCCGAGTTTTATCCCGGTTGATTTGCAGGTCCAGCCAGCCTTCCAGTTTGCCCTCGATCCATTCCCGCAACTTCGGACTGATGTAGCGAGCCATGACCACGAAGTCGTCCGCGTAACGGATCAGCTTCGCTTTGGCCCATTGCGCCGGTCCATCTCCTCGTTGGAAGAGGTGGTCGAACCAGTGCAAATAGACATTGGCCAGCAAAGGCGAAAGCACTCCACCTTGGGGGGTGCCCCGGTCGTTGCGTCGCACCGTGGGTGGTTGTCCCCCTGGGGGCGGTTCCACCACCGGCGCCTTGAGCCATTGTCGGATCAGTCCCAGGACCGAACCGTCCACCACGCGCATCCGCACGCAAGCGATCAGCTTATCGTGGGGAATGCTGTCGAAGTAGCCAGCCAGATCCGCATCATACACCGCCGTTTGACCCTCCTTCAGGTGCTGTTGGATGGCGCGCAAGGCATCGTGCGCCGATCGTCCGGGCCGAAACCCGTGGGAGCAGTCTTCAAAGTCGGCTTCGAAGATCGGCTCCAGGATCAGCAACACCGCCGCTTGCACCACCCGGTCCCGCACCGTCGGAATGCCCAACGGCCGCAACTTGCCGTTGGCCTTCGAGATATACACCCGCCGCACCGCTTGGGCACGATAGGTTTTGTCCCTCAGGCTCCGTTCGATCTCGGACAGAAATGCCGCTTCGCTTTCCGGCGTCGTGGTGATCTGTTCGATGCTCACTCCGTCCACGCCCGGCGCACCGTCGTTGCGCCGCACCGCGGCCCAAGCCGCTTGCAGCACGTCGGTTCGATACACCAAAGCGTAGAGACTGTAGAAGCGAAACCGCTTCTGTTGTTTGGCTTTCTGGCCCAGCTTCTGTCTCAGTTCCCGCAGGCTCGGCGGCAGGATCGCTTCCCGGAAGGAAAGTTCCTCCACCGCTTCTTCTGTTGTAGGAATGAACTCCATCCCAATCAGCTCCGGATTCCTCTGACTCGGCTTGACTCTGGCCAGGGCTCCTTGGCTCCCTGCCAACTTGATCGGCAGATCGACGCTACTATGAGCCCATCCGACGCCGCGATTCGGCCCCACCAGCGGTTATGGCTTCCCGCCAGGGGTTGTCCTGCGTTACAGGCCAGGACTCCGAACCGGGCCTCCCAAGTTCCCAGTGGTTCTTTCTGCGCGCGCTGTCTCCTCTCACCCCGGGGAGTCCGGTCGGTGCATGGGATCGAATCTTCCCGACCGATGCGGGCTTCACCACATCCGGCAGGCTGGCCACTCCCAGTTTTGTGTAACGAGGCCGAACCGAGTTCGCGGAACGCTACGGCTCGCGCATTGGCCTTCCCCAGCTTCAACGGGCAGGATCGCTCCCACCCGCTTAAGGGTCGGCTACATGACTCTCGACCATTTATCATGGTTAACACGTTGCAGTTAACAAGAACCACCAAGCTTGCTTGGCGCTTTCCAGAGAGCACAGAGGACGATTTCAACAGAACATCTTGGAACATGCCTTCTACCGAGGTTCAGACATACTTTCAAAATGGTGCAGCTTTTTGCGGTCTGTGCGATCTTTGCGGTTAAATTCCTTTGTTTTGATTTCGTCTCTGGTTGGCGAGGCGCCAACCGGGGCGCCCGGGGCGGGCGCGCTCCCCACTGGTACACGCTGCCGCACTTGGCCAAGTCCCTTTCATGGGACTTGGCGTTACCACCGGCACTATGCACAAAATTCGTGCCACTGAGTTACACCAGTTCCTTCCCTGGTACGACCGGTCTTTTTACCGGCGCTTATTCCAGTTCCCATTCAAGATGAGACTTCAATCGGAGCGCGGACATTCCTGTCCGCTCGTGCAACGCAATCCCCGCCGAGCGGACAGGAATGTCCGCGCTCCAATCCGCTTCCGCATTAGTTTCAACTTGCAAGCAAAATGGAATTAACTTCGGTCACCGCCCCACGGCAGCGACTACCGTCATATTTCTTCGTGCAGCCAGCGGGGCAGGTAGTTCTGCTTGCGATTCATTACCGTAGCGACATTTTCGTTCGAAAGCTTGAGCAGTTTGACGGCGTCCTGCGCCAGGTCCCGATGCGTCTTCTCCGCTTCCACGACCATCAAAATGGTATCAAAAAACGGAGCCAACCCTACCGTCGGACTGGTTTGGGTAACCGGCGGCATGTCGAAGATGATGTAGTCAAAATCACTGGCTTTCAGCTTGGGAACCAAATGATTGAAACGCTGAGGGAAAATCGGCGTTTCAGTGCCATTGCCGTTGCCTCCGGCTGCCCGACGCCACATACAGGTTCTCCTGGGTTGGTTTCACGCTTTTGCTTCCGCCTTCGATGGCCTCGATCAGACCACAACCGTTCTTGCCTTTGTAAAAGGGATGTCCCGCCGCGCCGAGCGGAAGGTTCATGTCCACCAGCAGCACATTGCCTTCCCCAGTTTCGGAAAGCGTGGCTGCCAAGCCAGTGGCAATCGTCGTGACTCCGGATCCGTGCGCGCATCCGGTGACAGCCACCAGCTTGGGCTTGTGGGTCATGTTCTTGCTCTGGAAAAACATCATCAACCGGTCGCGCAAGGCTTCCGCGTAAGGCCGGACAGAAGGCAGCAAGGTGCCCGGAGTCGTGCTGGTTGGAGCGGTGATTGCCACCTGCGGTGGTTGCGGGTAACATTGTTTCCGGCGGGGCAGGGAGCGGTTGCCGGGGTAACGGGCACCACTTTTTGTTTGCGCCGGCGGAATCGAAATTTCTTGATCTTAGCATGCCCATTCTTGGAAAAGTCAGGCAGAGAAATGAACAGCGGAATTCCCAGTCGGCCTTCAACCTCCGCGGGCCGGCGCAACTTGTGATTGAGAAGCAATTCAAAGAGCAAGGCAAAGCCGAGTCCGCCGAACAAACCCAGGGCGACTGCGGCGCCCATGCTCTTCATCAGGGAGGAAGGATCGCGGAACGGCGGGGAAGGTTGCTGAACCCGGCTGATGTTGGATACGGTTCCTGGCTTGAGTTCGTCAGCAATTTGCGCTTGGTCCAAGGGTACTGGAGTAGGTCCACAGGTTGGTTTCCGCCAGCGACTTCTTTCGTTGCCAGTCGCTAATCTGGGTGTCCAACACGTCCAACTTGGCTAGCTTTTCGGCAAGCAGGCCCAACTGTTCGCTGAGCACGTTGGTCCGTACCATCAAAGCGGGAACGGACAGGTACTTGATCCATGGTGCCGGCTGGTCCCGTCCGAACGCCGGACAAGGGTTCACTTTGGGTGGTTAGCGACGGATTCTCCGATTCCATCTTTGTTTTGAGCGCCTGCGTCTCGGCGATCTGCTGCCGAGTTTGCGCGAGGATGCTATTGGTTTCGGTTAGTTCGAGCTGTTGTTCGAGCTCCTTGTTACGCAACAAAGCAAGCCGATTGACGACATTTCGATAGCGCGCTAGTTGATCGGTGCCGGCCGGCGGGGTGGTGGGAAGACTATTGGTTGGAGGTTTGCTGCCTTGTTTTTCTTGCAGGCCAAGGCGCTGCTTCAACTCGACATCAGCGTTCATCAGTTCCTGCTGTAGCATGCTGAACTGCTGCGAGCAGGTCTTCTTGGCGTCGGCAATGGAGAGGCCGCCAATTTTCAACCGCAAGCTATCGATTTGTGCTTCGGCGGTGGCAACTTCTCCTTTGAAGCGATCCCGCTGCTTGGTCAGAAAATCATTATGCATGCCCACTTCAAGATGGATTTGCAAGTGCCGGTCCAAATAACTCTTGATCAATTCATCCAAGACCTTTTGGGCGACTTCGGGATCAGCGTGTGCAAAGGAAATCTTGATGATATTGCTGAGCCGAGGGACTTCAATTCTCAGGTTCTTGACGATTATCGCCGCGGCGGCTGCGGAACTGGCGGCTCCTGCGCCTTTGCCCAAGATCTTTTCGGTACCCACGTTCTCGGCGGCTTTCTGAGCAACATCAAAGCTGGTGAGGATTTCCAGTTCGGAATTCATGATGTTCCGTCCGCTGCGATCCGGGGAGTTGACCCGACTGCCATCGCCAACTTCCTCCATCGATTTGGTATCACTGACGTAGCGAACAAACAGGCTCGCGTTCGAGCGATAAATCGGCTTGCTGGTAAAGAATAGAAACACCGCGGCCAGCAATCCAGCGGCAAAGAAGCCAAGGATCACCCACTTGCGCCGGAAGAGCGCATAATAGACGTCGTCCAGTTTGATGCTGGTGACCGGAGGTCCGGGTGGCTTGCGGTTGGGGGTCATGACGTCTCCGTTCGATTGGTCAAGCCGTGGCGGCTTAGCCGTAACGATTCAGTGGAAAGGGGAGCGCGCCCGCCTCGGGCGCCGTGGTTGGCGCCTCGCCAACCACTTCCGAGCATTCCGAATAGGTCACCATTCAGTGACGGCTCAGTCGCGGGGCCAACCGGTGGGGGCGCCGGCTGGTAGCGCCCGAGGCGGGCGCGCTCCCCAAACACGACTGCATATTGCATTCGGCAAAAATGAGCCTCCTCACGTCGGCGGCTACCATTCTTAAACGATTGCGCCATGACTACGCTATCAACAAATCCGGGTAGGGCAAGACTCCGTCGAGCCGTGACTTTTGCCGGACGAAGAATTTTAGCATCCCTTTCAAAATGTAGCCGCCGAGGTAACGAGGCGGACGAGAGGTGCGAGTTTTCCCACGAAATCCGCCTCCTCATGTCGGCAGCTACAAGCGACGGGGTGTTTTTAAACGCGCTGCTTAGCTCGACGGAGTCTCGCCCTACCGAAGCTTTGTGTTCATTGGTGTTCATTCGTGGTTCTCGATCAAGCGATATGCCGGTAGAGCAATTCCCCAGTAACCGCGAAAAGATGCACGGCAGAATGCCGAACATGCGATTGTACCAGCCGTTGGCCCGATCGGAGTCAACGACAAAAGCGTCGCGTCTTAGATCGTAATTGAAGTAATCAATCTTCGATTCCTGGGCGCCCCAGCCGGATTTGAAACGGCGAAGCCCTTCGTTGGCCAACGACGTTCTCCCCAGGTGCAGCGAAGCGCATCCCTGTCGCGCACACCATTTCATGCCCTCCCACATTACCAAATTGTTCCCGCGGAGATGGAGGAACGTTTCATCGGAGGCGCCGTATTTGTAAATGGCCTGAGTTGCCCCAAAGAAAGAACACTGCCGCGGCCACCGGTTGGCTATCAAGCTTCGCCAACACCACGATTCCCTGTCCGGAAGCAAGAACATGTCGTTGGATATTTCGAAAGAAAGTGAACGGCTGAGGTGGCAGACCGTGCTTCCGGCGGGTCCGGCAGTGCAAACGATAGAACGTCCGCACCGCTGCTTCCGTGCCGCTGACTTCCACGCTCAGCCCGGAGGATTGTGCTTTGCGAATGGCACGTCGCACGCCGTCGTGAAAGCCCGCAAACAAGCGAGTTTCATCGGCGATCAATTCCAATTCATGCCCGTAGTAAGCCAGCGAAGAAGGCGCGCCTTCCACCGGAGCCTGGCCCCCGCGGCATTCCACATACTTCCAATGTCGGCTTTGACCGTATTCGATTAATTCCTGAAACATTCCAGGAAATGGAAATAACTCGCTGGAAAGCGGTTCGCAGAAATCGGTGAACGGTAGCGAGACGCCTCGACGCCCAGTCAAGACGCTGTCGATCTCCATCAGCGGAAGGAGTGCGTTCAAGTGACGTTCCGACGTTAGCGTCAAATACCGGGGTTTGAATCCATAACTGTCGCTCAAAACGCGGGCCCAGGCCGAGCCATGAAAGAAACTGCTCTGTGGGTGGGCCATGACCATGGCATCCCAACCAGGCACCGCCATCGGATCCACCCACTCCGGCGAAAGCGGGCGGACGCCGGGCAGGCGGCGGGCAGCACCTCAGCATGAGGCGCGGTTTGGATGTCAAGCAACGAACTCATGTTCAGTTTTCTGCATCAGGCACTGCTTCAATTCCTGCGACACTATTTCGATCTGTTCGCGAGTCAATTCCGGAAACATCGGCAGGGAAAGGAACTCGTTGGCGCATTGCTCGGCCACCGGAAATGAGCCTGGTCCATGGCCCAAGGAACGGTACGCTTCCTGAAGGTGGACCGGCACGGGATAATGAATTCCGCAGTAAATGTCTCTTGCCTTCAAGCGGTCAAGAATCTGGTCGCGCTGTTTTAGCCGCACCGCATACAAATGATAAACATGCTTCCGCTCTGGAGCCTCTTGGGGAAGAACCACGCCTTCCACAGCACCCAGAAGCTGCCCATACAACCGGGCGTGACTGCGACGTTGATCGTTGCCGGCCTGGAGATGTTTCAATTTGAGGTTAAGCACAGCGCCCTGGATGCCATCCATGCGCGAGTTCCAGCCGATGGAATCATGGTAATACTTGCGAGCCTGCCCGTGGTCACGCAATTCCAAAATCTTTTGCTTTAACGTTGGGTTGTTGGTCACCACGGCACCCGCTTCTCCAAAAGCGCCCAGGTTTTTTCCGGGATAAAAGCTGAAGCAACCAGCGACACCCAGCGCGCCCGCCTTTCGGCCGCGGTATTCGGCGCCGTGAGCTTGGCAGGCATCTTCGATTACGTGCAATCGGTGTCTTTGAGCCAGCTCAAGAATCGGATCCATGTCGGCGGTCTGCCCAAAAAGATGAACGGGGATGACGGCTTTGGTGTTGGGCGTGATGGCCCTCTCCAGCAGTGCGGGATTTAACGTATAGGTCTGGGGTTCAATATCGACAAATACCGGTTTGGCCCCGCTGTAACTGATGGCTTCGGCGGTTGCCATGAAGGTGCTGGGCACGGTAATAACCTCATCGCCACGACCAATGCCCAACGCGAGGAGCGAAAGCCACAATGCTTCGGTGCCGCTGCCGACGCCAATTGCGTAAGTTGTCCCACAAAACGCGGCAAAATTGTGTTCGAATTCAGCAACGAAAGGTCCGCTGGCAAAAGCACTCTGGCGAATGACTTGATCGATGGCGGCCAGGAATTCTTCCCGTAACGGCTCATGCTGCGCTGGAAGGTTTAGGAACGGTACCATTTAAGCGACCTCCGTTTCGCGAAGCATTCTCAGCAGGCGGGCAGGATTTCCGGCCACCACACCATAAGCCGGAACATCTTGGGTGACGACGCTTCCAGCGCCCACCACGGCCCCCTCGCCTATGGTAATCCCGCAGAGCAGCGTCGCACTGGAGCCGATCGACGCACCCCGTCCAACCTGGGTGGGGACGCACACCCAGTCCTCCTCCGCCTGAAGTTCGCCATCCCGATTGGTCGCGCGCGGAAAGAGGTCGTTGATAAACGTCACATTATGGCCAATGAAAACCTCGTCTGCCAGAGTCACTCCTTCACAAATAAACGAGTGGCTGGAGATTTTGCATCGGTTACCAACGGTGGCTCCCTTCTGGATTTCCACGAAGGCACCGATGCGCACGCCGTCTCCGATGGTGCATCCATACAGGTTCGTGCAACCGTAAATCTGCACATTCTCTCCCAATTTCACATCAGGAGCAATTCGTTGGCAGGGGTCCGCTGCAGCCATCATAGGCTTGGTTGAACCGGCATCTTTCGCGGTGCCTGAACCAAGGGATGCGGGTTTGGCATGGCCTCAGTTTTGATTGGCTTTTGATTGCCAAGAGGAATTGAAATTCCGTTTTGACTTAATGACTTGGAGGCTGCTTCCAGAATGCGGACGACTTCCAAACCCTGCTTTCCGTTGGACAGTGGTTCCTTGGCCTCCACGATACAGTCGAGGAAATGTTGGCATTCGACACGCAAAGGTTCGTCCAGCTTGACATAGGGAATGTAGCGATCGCCGTAGTGGTACGAATAATGAAACTCGGCAAACGTATCGTAGTGCGGCGGAATTTCCACGCGCGCATCATAAATCTTGATTTTTTCCAAGGGCTCCACGTCGTCATAAACGATCATCCGGCGCGTGCCCACAATGGTCATTTCCCGCACTTTCTTCGGGTCCAGCCAACTGCTTTGGACAGTAGCAAAACGTTCGTGGTTGAAATTCAGGCACATATTGGTCACGTCATGAATTCCCGCGGTGACGTGGGCATTTCCCCAGCAATTTACACTGGTGCGGATACTCATCCATGATGTACAGCACAATGGAAATATCGTGCGGGGCAAGATCCCAAGCCACGTTGTGGTGTTGCTGAAACAATCCCAAATTCAACCGGCGCGAACTGATGTACTGGATTTCCCCAATGTCTTTGTGCTGGACGATCTCCCGAATTTTTCTGACGGGGGCCGAGTACAAAAAGGTGTGTCCGACCATCAGGACCAGGCCGTTCTTGTTTGCCGAATTCAATCAGCTCTTCGCATTCTTCGGAAGAGGCGGCCATCGGCTTTTCGATAAACGTATGTTTGCCAGCCAGCAGACTGGCTTTGGCCATGGGAAAATGGTGTTTGATGGAAGTAGCAATCGACGATCGCATCAATTTCTTTGTCATTCAAGAAGTTTCTTAAATTCGACGTGCGACTCGTACCTCCGGATAAAGAGTGTTCAGATGCTTCAGCCGTTGAGCATCCAGATCGCACATTGCCTTCATACGACATTCCGGCAGCGCTCTAAAATTGCGAAGTAGATTGGGGCCCCAATAACCACAACCCACAATTCCGACAGTGATCGGATATTTCATATTGTTCCCTTTCAATGTCTTTAGGTCTTCAATTCTGCTTGGCGGTGATACCCGGCAAATCTAAATTTTTGAAACGATGTTGAATTTGCCTAAATATGATCCTCGTTTCTTAACCATAGCCTTGATCTGCAAAATAATAACCGGAGCGGTTTTGGCCAGGATACCCAGGTCCAACCAAAACGTCTTGGTGGTGGCGTAAGCAATGTCCAGACGAATCATTTCGTCAAACGTCGTGCGGTTCTTCCCGCTGGTCTGCCACAGGCCGGTGATGCCGGGCAGTGACTTCAAAACGGCCCAGTTGCTCCGGGGAGAGCTTCTGGTGCTCATACAGCGTACACGGGCGCGGTCCGACCAAGCTCATTTCCCGTTTCAAAACATTGATCAACTGCGGCAACTCATCCAAGCCGGTGGCTCGCAAAAAGGCGCCTCCCGGAATCAGACGCGTATCTCCGAATTGATCCATCTTGGTCAAGGGGGCTCCCGACTTGATCAATTCCGACAAATGGTTTTCATGCACGCCGGTGTCGGCCCCCAACCGCATGGTGCGGAATTTGAGGCAGACAAAGCGCTGTCCCCGATACCCAACGCGCACCTGGCGGAAAAGGACGGGTCCGCGGGAGGTGAGTTTCACCATGACCGCCAAGACCATTGCCAAGGGCACAACCAATGGGACTGCGACCAACATACAAACCAAATCCAGAGCGCGTTTCCATGCCGGAAGCGCACGCGGTATCTCCGATCTCAGGATGGTTTCTGTCGGCTCATTTTCAACTTTGACACAAGCCCCCATAGGCCACCTTTAAATATAAATTTCCCATCATTACTTCTGATTAACGCCTGATTTAAACTGACGGAGGTTATTTTTACAGGATTGGTCCAGATGTCAATGGTTTTCTCTGCCAGAAACTGAAGTTCGCGGGTTGACAATGGGGCAACGGTAACGGCCATCGCCTGAAAATTCGATCATTTTCCAGAGCATTAAGTGTAATGTCCGCATAACATTTGTCGGCCAATCTTACGTTATTTGGAGGGAAGTCGCTTGATTTCTGAGACGTTAATCCTGGGACATATTGTTGTTAATTGCTGGCAGTAAGAAACTTAGGAATTGCAATGGCGACTCTTAGAGCGTTGGCATGGGATCTGTTGGTGAAATAGTGACTTAGATTGGGTATGACGACTTGCTTCAGCGTGCAAGTTGGCTCCGGTGGAAAGGCTGTGCCTGCAAGCTGGATGCTATTGCTGTGAGTTTTTTTACGTCGCACCGGAATCTGAGCTTGGAAAAGTGTGAACAAGAACTGATTTTTTTGTACCTGAGCTAACCCCGGAGACTCATTTTGAGACCCAAAGGAACTCAAGCTGAACTGGAAAATCGCCGTTTGCGTTTGCTGCATCTGATCGAACAAGGAGTGCCCGCAGCCGCAGTCGCGCAAGAATTTGGCGTTAGCCTGCGAAGTGTTCGTCATTGGAACCAATTGGCCAGAAACGCCGGCCCCGAAGCGCTCAAGTCCAAGCCAACTCCAGGACGACCTCGCAAGCTGTGTGCCGCGGCTTCTTTAAAGTTGAAGAAGATGTTGGTTCAAGGCGCCCAAACCGCGGGGTTCGCCGACGACTTGTGGTCCGGCCCAAGAATCGCGCAACTTATCGCCAGCATTTTTGGCATCCGCTACCATGTCGATCACATTGGCCGGTTACTGCGCACTTTGGGTTGGAGTATGCCGGAATTGAACGAGTTTGTAGCGAAGCGTACGAAGGAGGAAGATCGGGATCTGAAATCTGCGACTGGCCTTAAGCGAAATCAGATAACATTCGTTGCCCCCGCATTTGTGCATCCTCCCCCATCCAGTGGTGTCGGTGCTTTGGTCGGGGGAAGTTAAACGGTTAGGCCCCTCCGGCTACGGGTTCTTTTTGAAATGGAAGAGCGCCGCCCGACTGGCCGGTGCATCGAACTCAAACACCCCCCGCACGTCCCGACTGAACACCGCCGTTTTCTTGGCGATGACGTCGTAACGCGTGACCTTCCATTGCCCCGCTGGGAGGCGGGCGATAAGTCCTTTGTGCTCTTTGTTCGTCCCCAGCACATATTCCTTCCCAGGCCAGGCCAAGCCACGAGAATCCTCGTCCAAATTGGCGAACACCTGGAGATCCGGCGCCATTCTCCAGAAGGTAATGTGGGCGTCGATCACCCTTCGCAGCCAACCGAGATTGTCCGCTGCAGTGTGTTCCCGAGGATCGAACTTGCCCCAGAAATAGTGGCCGAGTTTGTTTCCAGGCTTGAAGCCGGTTGTCCCATAGCCACCGCCCAGGAACGTGCCCAGATGCGCTTCGATGGTGTCGCCTTCGGTGTGTCGGTCACCACCACCCTGATAGCTGAGTTCGTCGTTTACGGTGGGTTTCAATCGCGAGCGTCGCCCATCGCGGTTGCTCCAGACCTGCTGGATGACCTCCGCTGCTGGCGCCAATCGCCGTAATTTGAGTTGGATGACCTGGTGGTCGTTCCAAGGCGGCAAAGTGTCAAATTCCTCTGGCCATCGTGTATTCGGCACGGTGTGAACACTCAACGGAGTTGGATAGGGCAACACCTCTCGGAGTAATTGACCAAAGCGGGCGATTTGGGAGGCGGTGTATTTGGGCGACTTGATGTTGAATTCATTGCCCAGGCAAAGCCACACGTTCGGATAACTGCCATAGCGGGCGGCAATGTATTTCAACCATGGTGCGGGATCGCCATGGTTGTGGGCGGCCCGGAGGGTGGAACGTGCGTCTTCCGTGTCCGGCCCGCATAAAATCAAGTCGGCAATCATATCCTGCGCGAACGCCGTGCCCACCGCCACGTCGGCGCGTTGATGGAACCATCTCGGATTCGGGCGGTGCGAGTAATCGCCGCAATCGGTCGGGTGACCGGCGTTGTCAAAAAACGGCTTCTCCACTGGATTGGGATACCGGTCACCGACGAGACTAAAACGCAGTTTTTTGAAGTAGCGCGCGTTCGCTGTCACGTCGGCTGCAATGTCGTTCCCCGACGGTTGCCCGTTCGGTCCGTAGCCCGAGAGAAAACTGTAATGCGTGTTGCCAATGATGTACGGATGCGAACCGTCGGAACGCCGATACCAGCGACGGCCTGGACTGGCCTCGTCCACTTCCCAGAAGCCCGGCAACTTCGAGGGCATGGCCGTGACAAAATCACCCCTGATGTTGACCGCGCAGTTCCCGGCGGTTCGACAGCACCTCGGCGAGCAACCATTGTCCCGGCTGCGTGGGGCAGAACCGCACTTTAAACACGTTCCCGGACAAACCGCCGGCACCGTCGCCATCCCAAAAGCCAAGCACCTTGTGCTCCGGGGAACCGCTTGCGTGACGGAACACCACGGCGAAATCAACATCCCGCGCTGGGGTGTCGGTCGGACGTTGTGGCGGTCCGCGGAAGAGGCATTCGGTAACGCCGTACACCGGAGCGGTCGCGAGTTCTTCTGCGGCAGATAGAGACTGCGCGCCGAGCGGCAAACCTAAACAAATTATCAGCAGACATTTCATTGCGAGATATGTTGGCAGTTGAATGTTCAATTAACGAGGCATCCGATAGATCTCGGCCGCTAACGTGCCACTGACTTTTTCGCCCGGATGCAACCCAGCTTCCTTCAATTTGAAAATGCCCAGTGGGACGCCGGCAATCTGAAACTTGCCCCCCAGCAACGTGCCTTCGAGCAAAACGCTGCCCACCGAAAAAGCATCAATCTTCAACGCGGTGCCGGGCAGGTAGAATTCAGGCTGAACCACCAGCGCCAGGACTTCGACTTTCAAACTACCGCGGCGCACGCCAATCAGGCTCAGGGTGGGACATCCATCGTTCCGGGGATCACGCGCCGGGGCAGCGTTGGCGCCAGTCATGGCAAACGTTTGTGTCTTTCCGTCGATCACCAATTCCAGGTTTAACGTTCCATTGGTTAGCGGATTCAACGGCATCGAATTCAGCCAGGTCGTAGTAAAGTCAGCCCTGAGTGTGCCGCATTGGGTCAGGCAAGCTCCCGCCTTTAAAGGGATGTTCCATTCTGGCGCCGGGCCGTCCAATTCCGGCAGCAGGGCTGCGCGGCGTGAGCGGATGAATTGGCGCAACCGCTCCAGGCCATCGCGAAAATGAGCCGATGAAATTGCGATGCGCGCTTCGACCAACGCCTCCAACCGGTCCACGTCCGCCAACAAGTCGCGCTCGTTCCAGACCGTCCGGAGCAACTCGCGCAATCGGGCGCGATACCGTTCGCGCGTGGCCGACAGGCGGTAGAGCCGATATGGCAAAATGCTTCGGGCCATGACGGACTCCGGCATCTCGAACGGCGTGAACGGATCCCGATCACCGAACACCGAATCCGCCCCCCACGGAATGAACTGGAATCTTCCCGATGCTGGCACGCGGTAGATGAAGAAATTGTTGCCATTGTTGGAGTAGGAATCCCAATGTCCAATCAGCCCTTCGACCGCCCAGAAGCTCAGGTAGGCATCGAGGTCCAGCAGCGGTTCGAGATTGCCAAGCAGGTTCGCGTCTTCGCTCTGCAACGCCTTCATCATCGCCGCCAAGTCGTCGCGTCCAGCCTCCCGATTGTTCTTCTTCTCAAAGGTCTTCACCCAATCCGGTCGGAAATCGCTCAATTGTCCTTCATACAAATTACCACGGCCGTCGCCAAAATGGCGTTCAAGGAAGGGCCGCCGGACCGCCTCGATATGCGAATAAATACCCAGGCATTTCCCATTCACCGTGACGCAGGCCAAATTGCAACGCGGCGTAGGCACGCCGGCCGCGGCAAAAATGCGCGCTGCCAACACCTGATGGAGCCGCGAGGGATCTTGACGATTGTTGTTCAAGCTCATCCGTTCCTGCCCGCCGAACTGCTTCCGCGGATCGAATTCATCGAACGTGATCCCCAACGAGGGACGCTGGGAACTCGCCGATCCCAGGAACCCGCGCTTGTGAATACCCACCCGGCCCAGCACCACGCCGTCAATGGTCACGTCGGCTTCGTAAGTCCGGTAGGGCTTGGGTTCGCGCTGGTCGAAGCGAGTGGGGCCGAGCGCCGCCAGCAAATCATGGTGCTCGTGACGTAGCGCGTCCCAATCCGCGGGGGCCATTTGAATTTGAACCTCCAGCAAGTGCCGTGGATCAAATTGCGCGTTGTCATCAAGCCCACCCGCCGCAGCGTTGGTTTGACGAGTCGTCCGCTCGGCGACACGTTTGGTGAGAAATGGCGTCTTCGAGCGGTCCGAACGTGGCGCTGCCTGGAGACGGAATCTTGAGCCTGAGATGTCAGCTCCGCCTTCAGCAGCCTGACATTCGCCCGCCCAACCGAAACCCAATCGCAACGCCAGCAACAGCACCACCGCGGCAACCTCTGATTGCTTCCTGCGCATTTGCGGCCCGACTTGGATCAGTTCGCCCTAAGGGAAGTGTTTTGGGCCGGCTCACCGTAGCCGCTTTCAGCAAACAGCTTCTTCGCCATCTCGGTGCCGCAAAGCTCCAGGAAGGCGTCGCGCAGCTTGGGGTTCGGGCTTTGCGTGAGGCCGAGAATGGTCACGTTGATGGGCGGGTAAGGATCATCGGTTGGAACGAGTTCGACTTTGCGCTGGTAAAGCTTGGCGACAAAATTCCAGACCACTACGGCGTCCAGCGGTCCGACGATCATGCCGTTGGCAATTTCTGCGTGTGTGCGGCCCTGAAGTGCCACCTGTTTCATGACCGCGTCAGACAGACCTTTTTGTTTGAGCATCGCGACGAACATTTCTCCGCACGTGGAATAACGTGGATCACCAATGCCGATCTTGAGGTTGCTATTGGTCAGGTCGTTGAGGGATTGAATGTGGTGCGGATTGCCCGGCCGGACCAGGAGCACCGGCATCAGTTGACCGACGATGGCGGAACCGGCCAGATGATTCGCGTCCCTCACCTTTTGTTCGAACGGATCGTGGCACACAAAAATGTCGGCCGCGGCGCCCGCCAAAACTCGCGGCAGCAACGTCTCCGACCCGCCCAAATCAACCGACGCTTCCGCGGACTGCTTTTCTTTGAAGAGTTTGCAGAGTTCCTGCACCGGCGTAGCCATGGAACTGCCACACAGGATGCGTATCTCAGTGGATTGGGGGGTTGATAGCGGCTCGCGCGAACAACCAACGATAAGCAGCAATGCCGAACCGGCGGCAAACAAAGCACGGTAATTCATGCAGCGATAGTGGCAAACGCAACCAGACCTGGCCAGCAAATCTTGCGGGAGCGCACCCATCGTAGCCGCCGACATCAGGAGGCGGACCTGAGGCACCTTGAACGTGTTTCGCCCTATGTCGGAGGATGCAGCTTGGCGGACTTGCTATCGGGTTGGTCTCAATGATTACCCAAACCATGACGGCGTGTTGTCCACCGAACTTGAGTCTATTGTCCGATCACCTGCGGCAACTTGTCCGCTACCCACGGTAGCAACGCCAGGCTGGTGGCATCGAACACTCCATGCGCAATCACCGCCGGCCAGATGGAGCGGTGCAGGATCATGATCACCCCAAGACCAAAGCCGAGCAGGGCCGTGAGCCCCATGGCGACGGGACCTTGCACCAAATGACCCACCCCGAAAATTACCGCCGCCGCACCTGCCGCTGCAATCTGACCGCCGCGCGAACCAAACCGTCTCGGCCAAAGTCCCCGCATTCCGGCGAGGAAGGCTGAACGCCAGATTTCTTCGCGCAACCCGCCCAATACAAAACTCACCAGCGTGAGCGTCAGCCAGAAATAAACGGGATTGGCGCGTAAGGCGTCAATGTCCACTACGGCCGCCACATTCGGACGATTGGCGGAAAAGAACTCCTGGAGTCCCTGTGAACTGGTCACGTGCGTTATCACCAGCGCCGCGCCGATCATTCCGATCACGAGGCCCACGGCCAGGCGAATTGCCACCGAGTAACCGATGCCCAACGGCACGGTCCAGAAGCCGCCGCGCCAACGGCACCTCAATTCATCGGCAGAGATGCGCGAAGCCAGCCAAGCCAGACCAAATACCACCGCGAAGATAATCAGTTCGACGGCACAAACGATCATCAAACCAGCCACGCCGGTAGATAGCGCGGGAGCGTTCTGCGTTGGTTGACCCGCTCCTGCCAGTCCGAGCAGCAGCGGATAGGCCGCAATGATCAGCAGGTGCAGCCACCAGCGACGTGGTTTGCTGGTCACCGGTTGCTCGGGCGGCTCACTGGGCAGCAGTGGCGGGACGTTGGCGGCGGACTCGGGATCATTCATTGCGGGCTTGCATACTCTGATCGCGCTTGTTTTGACAAGACCACAAGCCGTGAGCGCACACGAATACTTTACGGCAACGCTTCAACCAATCACGCCTTCATCGTTGGCCCTGCATCAAAACACCCGGCACAACGTCCCCCCGTCCACCACCAGCACGGTGCCAGTGATGTAACTGCCGGCTTCACTGGCCAACAAGAGGGCCGGCCCCATCAATTCCTCCGGCTTGGCCCAGCGCCCGAGGGCCGTACGGGCGCTCAAGGCGTCCTGTTGATCCTGGCTCAAGATGGACATGGGCATCTCGGTGGCGAAGGGTCCGGGAGCAATGCAATTCACAGTGATGCCAAACGGCCCTAAATCCAACGCGCTGGCTTTGGCCAGGCCCACCAATGCGGCTTTGGTGGCGGAATAGGCATTGCGGCGGGCGGTGCTGGCCAGCCCCATGATCGACGAGATATGAATCACCCGACCCCAACGGCGGTCTTTCATGCCGGGCACCAGGGAGCGGGTCAGCGCCATGCAACTGGTCAGATTCAATTCCACCAAGCGATCCCAGGTGGGGTCGTCGATTTCATCGATGGATTGTGGGACGTTATGTCCGGCGTTGTTAACGAGAATGTCGATTTTGCCCAGTGCCTTCGTGGCGGTTTCCGCCAGCCGTTGCACGTTGTCGCGCTGGGTCATGTCGGCAGCGAACGTTTCCACGCGGGTGTCGGCGACCTTGCGAAGTGCGGCGGCGGTAGCGTCCAATTCTTCCTGATTCCGGCTGCACAGGAAAACGTCGGCGCCGGCTTGCATAAAAACGCTGGCCATGGCCTTGCCCAATCCGCGGCTGCCGCCCGTGATCAAAGCGGTTTTTCCGCCAAGTCCAAAGAGTGTGTCTTTCATAACAAAGTCATAGCAAAGGTTTCGGGCGACTTTCCAAAGGCCCGCGCGGAGGGATGTACCCTTTGCCAGTTAAACATGCAAGATCAGGCTGTCTCGTTTGCCCGCAGGAATCGGTATCCCGTTGCCTCACCGGTCCGTCAGTGTGCCTCGCACCGACCCCGCGAAGAAAGAGCACGTGCTCCACCCGTGTTGGATTTCCAAACTCCGGTAGGGCGAGACTCCGTCGAGCCCTGATGTCTCCGCATTGTTGCCAATGACCCGAGACCGTAACGCAGGAAGCCTTCGGTGTTTCGCACGTCGGGGATTTACCTTTGATCGGGTTTGGGGGCGTCGAACGTCACGCGGGGAAGTCAAGGCTCGACGGAGTCTCGCTTTACCGGCGCGTTTCGGGCCGTTTAGGATCCATTGGTTATCAACGCCAAGGTGCCTTTGACGGCGCCCGCGGAGGGCGCACTCCTTAGCAAATGACAGTTTTGTCATCTGGATTTCATCGGGATTTCAGTTGCGTGTGGTTAGGTATGGATATTGGAACGTATTTGTTTTGTTTGGCTTGAGTCATCGAATTGTACCGCAGGTGCGCTATATTGTTCCAGTAATGTGACTTTGAAGTGAAAGTGATTATGTTGCAAAAATCAATCCACTCGCCGGCCCCCACGCCAGAACCATTATGGGGCCGCCTCGGCAAGTATCTGTTGGCCATGGTTGCATTGGCGGCGGTATCGGCCTCCGGGGTAACCGACACGTTGATCCCTTTTGGTTCCACTTGGAAATACCTCGATAATAATTCGAATCAAGGGACCGCCTGGGTGGCGCCTGGGTTCAATGACACTTCCTGGTCCAGCGGTCCCGCGCAGCTCGGTTACGGCGATGGCGATGAAGCGACGGTGCTCAGCTACGGCCCCAACGGCAACGACAAATACATGACCACCTATTTCCGGCATTCGTTTTCGGTGGCGGATCCTTCGATTTACACAGTACTCAATTTGGGCGTCATTCGCGATGATGGCGTCATTGTTTATGTGAACGGCACCGAGGTATTTCGTAACAACATGCCCGATGGCGCCGTCGCGTATAACACGTATGCCCTGCAGGCAGTCGGCGGTTCGGATGAATCCTTTGTTTATGAAATCACCGTCAATCCGGCCTTGTTGGTCAGCGGCAACAACGTGGTGGCAGCCGAGATCCATCAAGCCGATGCGACCAGTTCGGACATCAGTTTTGATTTCCAACTAACCGGCAGCACCGATCCCGTCATCAACCAATCGCCCACCGTCAGCATCACCAGCCCGGCGGACAACGCATTTTACGCGGCGCCAGCCAATCTCGTGATCAATGCACTGGCGGCAGACAACGACGGCAGCGTTAGCTTGGTGGAGTTTTATCAGGATGCCACCAAACTGGGGCAGGATCCGACGTTGCCCTACACGTTCAATTGGAATAGCGTGGGCATCGGCAATTACACGCTCACCGCAGTGGCCACGGACAATCTCGGCGCGCAAACCACATCCGCGGTCACCCACGTCACGATCAATGTTTCCACCGCGCCGACCATTGCCTCCGTGAGTCCAACCCCGGGAGCGGTCAGTAGTCTCAAGCAAATCACGGTGACGTTCAACGAGCCAGTATCGGGCGTGGACGCGGGCGATCTGTTAATCAACGGCCAACCGGCCTCCAGTGTCAGTGGTTCCGGCGCCGTTTACACCTTCGATGTGGCTCAGCCCGCCGAAGGAGTGGTCTGGGTTGGCTGGGATGGGAGTCATGGCATTGCGGATTTCGAGAATCCACCCAAACCATTCGATGCGCATGCCGGCGGTTCCGCGTGGCAGTACACCTTTACCGACACCGTGGCGCCGACGATTGCTCAACTGACCCCCATCGCCGGCGCGGACTTGGATAGCTTGACCAAAATCACCATGACGTTCAGCGAAACGGTTTTTGGCGTCAATGCAGCCGACCTATTGGTCAACAATGTGCCCGCTTCCGGGGTGAAAGGCTTTGGCGCGGGACCTTATGAATTTACCGTAACCCAGCCCCCCAACGGCCCGGTGAACGTCACTTGGGCCGGGAATCACGGCATCGTGGACACGGCCGCAGCGGCCAATGCGTTTGCGGGCGCTTCCTGGAACTACACCCTCAACACCAATGCGGTTTACACTGGGCAGATCGTGATCAACGAAATCATGTATCATCCCTCCTCGGAGCGAACGGACGAGGAATACATCGAATTGCTCAACCGCGGCGCCTACGACGTGAACCTCACGGGCTGGAAGTTTACCCGTGGTGTGAATTTCACGTTTCCGACCGTTACGCTCGCCTCTGACGAATACCTGGTGGTGGCTGCCGATGTGACCCGGTTCCACGCCAAGTATCCCAGCGTAGCCAACGTGGTGGGCGGCTGGACTGGTCAACTGAGCAATAGCGGCGAAGACGTCGAATTGGAAGATGCTTCCGGGAATCGCGTTGATTTGGTTTCGTATGCCGACGACGGCGACTTTGCCCTGCGCCGGCCCTGGCCCCAGGATACGCGAGGCTTGGAATGGTATGCCGAACACGACGGCGTGGGTAAATCACTCGAATTGCGCAATCCCGCCTTGCCCAATAACCACGGTCAAAACTGGCTGGCCAGCACCACGGCCAATGGTACGCCCGGCCAGCGCAATTCGGTCTTCAGTACCGACATCCCGCCGATGATCTTGGGCGTGACGCATTTCCCAGCAATTCCGAAGTCCGATCATGAGGTCACCATCACCGCGCAGATCGTGGACGAATCGACCACTGGCCTGACCGTGACGTTGTTCCAGCGCAACGCCACCTCCGCTTCGCCGCCGGATTTCTCGTCGCAACCAATGTTCGACGACGGATTGCACAACGACGGTGTCGCGGGAGATGGCGTCTATGGCGCGGTGCTGTCGCCGATGGGCAATCACACGGTGATCGAGTTTTACGTGCAAGCGACCGACGCCGCCAGCCACACGCGCACCTGGCCGGCGGCCGCACAGCAATCGGGTGGCAGCCTGGCCCAGACGGCGAACGCCAGCTTCCAGGTGGACGACGAAACCTACTCTGGCCCCCAACCGTTTTACCGCGTCATCATGACCCAGGCCGAGCGGAACGGACTGGATGGTATTTCCCACCAAAGCGATGCGCAGTTCAACTTCACGCTGGTCACCATCGACCAGGACGACGTGCAAATCCGTTACAACTGCGGCATTCGCTACCGGGGCGCCGGCAGCCGGGGACGCAATCCACCCAGCTATCGCCTTAACATCCCAAATGATCGTCGTTGGAACGGCAAGAGTGGAATGAACCTGAACTCGCAATACACCCACGCGCAGTTGATCGGCAGCAAAGTGGCGCAGAAGGCGGGATTGCCCGCGGCCAACTGCCGGGTGGTGCAATTTCGGGTGAACGGACAGAACCTCGCCAGCAGCGGTTCGCCCCAATACGGTTCTTATGTTCACGTTGAACCGATCAATACCGAGTTTGCCGACGTGCATTCTCCCACCGACAGCGCGGGGAATGTTTATCGCGCCTCCTCGGGTTCCCACAGTGCTCGGCTTAATTATCTCGGCACGGATCCGAACTCGTATATCAATGCCGGCATTTATAAAACGTCCAATGTGAGCGAGAACGATTGGTCGGATATGTTTGCGCTGACCTTTGCGCTGGACCCGGCCACCACGCCCGCCAATGCCTACGTGCAGGCCGTGCGGCAGAATGCCAACGTCGAAATGTGGATGCGGTATTTCGCCGTGTTGTCGCTGATGGAGTACAGCGAAACCGCCCTGGGGACCGGATACGGCGACGACTTTGCACTCTATCGCGGCGTGCTTGATCCGCGGTTCGTCATCGTTTCGCACGACTATGACACGATCTTTGGCGAAGGCGACACCAGCGGCAATGTCAATGAGAACATCTTTATCGCCGACCGCCTGCCGATTGTGGACCGGTTTCTGCACAACGCGGAGTTCGAACCGATTTATTATGCGGAATTGCGGCACCAGCTCGAGACTGCCTTCTCGACCGACAGCCTGGATTCGATGTTCGACGAGTTTCTGGCAGACTGGATTCCCGCCTCGGTGGTCGCCCGGATGAAGAGTTTCGTCGCCGCCCGCAACGCTTACGTGTTGAGCCAATTGCCTGCTGCGCCGGTTGTGATTCAGGCTACCCTCAGCGGCGAACCGCCCGCGGCCACTTACCTGACAAGCGCCACGTTGACCGTCGGCGGCCCGAATATCACCCATTACCGGTATCGCTTGAACAACGGCGCGTTTGGGCCGGAAACTCCGGTCGGCACTCCGATCCAATTGAGCGGATTGACGGATGGTTTATACACGGTCTATGTCATCGGTCGGAATGCCGCGGGCACCTGGCAATCGACCGCGGCCCCGACGATTTCCAAGACCTGGACCGTCCTGTCCGGACGAGCGGGCGTGGTGATCAACGAAGTGCTGGCTCGCAATGACAGCGCGGTGGACCACGAGGGGACGTTCCCGGACATGATCGAGCTGTTCAATGCCGGCAGTGCGACGGCCAATTTGGAGGGATTGCGGCTGACGGACGATTTGAACCAGCCCAACAAATTTACATTTCCCGCCGGGACTGCTTTGGACAGCGGCAATTATCTCGTGCTTTATGCCAACAGTTCCGACGGCACGCCGGGTTTGCATCTGGGCTTTGCGCTCAATCAGGACGGGGAAACACTCTACTTTCTCGACACCGCCGCTCACGGCGAGCGGGTGCTGGATTCGGTCGAGTTCGGATTGCAATTGCCGGACCTTTCGATCGGTCGCTTGGGCACGGGTCAGTGGGGCTTATGTTCTCCAACATTCGGCAGTGCCAACAGCGCCACCGCCACGGGTAGCGCCGAGTACGCTCAAAATCAACGAGTGGCTGGCGAATGCCGGCCCTACCTGGATTGATGACTTCGTGGAACTTTTCAATCCCGATCCCGAACCAGTGGCCCTGGACGGTTTGTATTTAACCGACCAACCGTGGGGTCTGCCGTTTCAACAGCCCATCACGCCGTTGAGTTTTATTGCCGGCTACGGTTACCGGTCGTTTGTTGCGGACGGCAACACCAGCGCGGGGGCGGATCATGTTAATTTTCGGCTCGCCCAGGAATTGGGTGAGATCGGTTTGCTGGCGACCGACGGAACGCTCATCGACTACGTCAGCTACGGCTTGCAGAATCCGGACATCTCCCAAGGGCGTTCGCCGAACGGCGGCGATCAGATTGCGTTCTTCACGCAGCCCACTCCGGGCGCGGGTAACCCGGTGGTCCCCGGCACCGTTCCGCCGCTCGTCTCACCCCTCATCCCGCTCGATGGCACGTTTCAATGGAAATACAACGATACCGGAACCGACTTGGGAACCGCTTGGCGAAGTCCAAGTTACAACGACGCCTCGTGGTCCAGCGGCCCCGGGATGCTGGGTTCCTCTCGCGGCGTGAGCATCAGCGAACCGCTGCGCACGTCATTGAGTTCCGCCAGCGGCAAGAGTGCGTTCTATTTTCGCTGCCGATTCAACTACGACACCAACCTCGAGGTCTCGACGATCCAACTGTCCCATCTGATCGACGATGGCGCGGTGTTTTATTTAAACGGGGTCGAGGTGTATCGCTACAACATGCCGTCGGGCACCATCAGTTACTCCACCCCCTCGGCCAACAACATCCTGGATGCGACGTTTGAAGGGCCGGTCGAGATTCCGCTCAACGATTTCCAACCCGGTGAAAATGTCATGGCCGTGGAGGTCCACAACAGCAACACCGGCAGCCCGGATATGTATTTGGCGGTGAAATTGGATGCCGTCATCGTCACCAACAATCCCGCCGCCGCCGGGGTGTTGATCACCGAAGTGATGGCCAATAACCGTAGCGTAACGAACGGCGACGGTACCATCACCGATTGGATCGAATTGTATAATCCCTCCAGCAGCGCGGTGGATCTGGGCGGCATGAGTCTCTCGGATCAATTGACGCTACCGCAACGCTGGGTGTTCCCCAGTGGCTCGATCATTGCCGGTCGCGGCTATTATACGGTGGCGCTGGATGGCGGTACCGCGGCTTCCGCAAGCAACACCGGCTTTGGCTTGAAGGAGACCGGTGACGCCATTTACCTGTTCGACCAAGCCTCCGCCGGCGGCGCGTTGCTGGACGGCTTGACCTTCGGCATCCAGGCGCCCGACCTGTCGCTGGGACGCGTCCCATTGACCTCGACCAACTGGGTGTTGACCCTGCCCACGATGGGCACGACGAACCTGGCCGCGACGTTGGGCGATCTCGGTTCACTCAAGGTCAACGAATGGATGGCCAGTCCGTTGAGCGGCAATGATTGGTTTGAGATTTATAATCCCAATCCGCAACCGGTCGAGCTCAGCGGCCTGCACCTGACGGACGACCTGAACAACCGTTTGCAGCACACGATTGCCGCCCGCTCCTTCATTGCCGCCGGTCTGGAGGGCTTTCAAGTGTTCATCGCGGACAGCGACCTTTCCGCCGGCGCCGATCACGTGAATTTTCATCTCGCCGCCAGCGGAGAATCCATCGGCATCGCCACCGCCACGGGCGATTTGATCGATGCCGTGACGTTCGGCCCGCAGGCGGAAGGCGTTTCCGAGGGACGTCTTCCCGACGGCAGTGCCACCATGACGGTGTTCCCGGTTACGGCGACGCCCGGCAAGAGCAACTACCTGCCAATTAATGATGTGGTGATCAATGAAGTGCTCACGCACAGCGATCCCCCACTGGAAGACGCCATCGAGTTGCACAATGTCACCGCGAACGCCATCGACATCAGTGGCTGGTATCTGAGCGATGCCCGGACGTTCCCGAAGAAATTTCGCATCCCGGACAACACGATCCTCGCGGGCAATGGCTACGTGGTTTTTTATGAATACCAGTTCAATGCGGTGCCCGGTGATCCGGCCAGCTTTGCCTTGAGCTCCGCAAAAGGAGACGAAGTATATTTATCGGCAACCGGCGCCGGCGGTAACCTGACCGGCTACCGTGAAGTGGAGAATTTCGGGCCGGCGCAAAACGGTGTCTCTTTTGGCCGGTATGCAACGAGCGTCGATACTCAGTTTGTCCCGATGAGTCAGCGCACGTTCGGAGTGGACCAACCGGAAACGCTGGCCGATTTCCGCACCGGAACCGGCGCACCCAATGCCGATCCCAACGTTGGCCCGGTGGTAATCAGCGAAATCATGTACCATCCGCCGGACTTGGGCAGCACCAATGACAACACCCGCGACGAGTTCATTGAACTGCAAAACATCGGGGCCACGTCGGTGCCGTTGTTTGATCCGGCCCATCCCACCAACACCTGGCGGTTGCGGGGGGCAGTGAAGTTTGATTTCCCGCCCGATATCACCCTGCCGCCGGGCGAGACTGTGTTGATCGTCGGTTTCGATCCCGTCGCTGATGCGGGCTCGCTGACGGCCTTTCAAACCGCTTACGGTCTTTCGAATGGCGGCACCATCTTCGGCCCGTTCAGTGGCAAGCTGGCCAACAGCAGCGACCGAATTGAGCTCCAGCAGCCGGACACTCCGCAGGCTCCGGGCACCGCCGATGCCGGACTGGTTCCCTATTTCCTGGTGGAACAAGTGGCCTACAGCGATACGTTCCCATGGCCGGCACAGGCAGATGGCACGGGCCTTTCCTTGCAGCGGATCACTGTGGCGGAGTTTGGCAATGATCCGGCCAACTGGCAGGCGGACACGCCCACGCCGGGACCTTTGCCCGCTTTGGTGGATACCGACCACGACGGCATGCCGGATACCTGGGAAAATGACCACGGACTCAGCCCCACCGATCCCTCCGATGCCAACACGGATCTCGATCATGATGGCGCCACGAATCTTCAGGAATACCTGGCCGGTACGGATCCCACGGATCCGCAGA
Organism: uncultured Verrucomicrobiae bacterium; assembly: GCA_963788655.1. Classification (GTDB taxonomy): domain Bacteria; phylum Verrucomicrobiota; class Verrucomicrobiia; order Limisphaerales; family JAFGQR01; genus JAFGQR01. The sequence continues at coordinate 43,640 of CAWBHS010000060.1, forward strand.
GCGTCTTTCGTCTCAATCTGGTTCCGGGGGCAACTCTCACCCTTCACTTCACTGCGGAGCCTAACAAGGCTTACACCATCGAGTATCGCGACGGCCTGGACGCAAGTTCACCTTGGCAGGTATTGACCAACATTGAAGCGTCCGCATCCCAGCAAGTCATCCAAATACCGGATGTCCCCGGCAGCGCGAGTCGGTTCTACCGTTTGAGCACACCGCAGTAATCTCCGTTGACCAATTGGCAGAAAGAAAAGGAAGAGGACAGTGAAAAGGATGACGAAGAGTCCACCCTTCCTCCTCGTAGCCGATTGAATCCGGCGTGCTTTGGACTTGAAATGGGAGCAGGAATCAGCGATGGGCTATCCACGTTCGTGAACTACTGAAGTGGAACTGCATCATGAAAACTGTCCATCCCAATCCCCTGTTTGCCATAAAAATCCAATCGCTTATTGCCCTGACGTTGATTGCTGGACTGGTCGCCGGCACCGGTTGGCACGCTAAAGGTCAACCCACTAAGGCCGAAGCCTGGACTGAAACGCTCGTTTGCTTGCAGGAGCCGTTCATCAATGTTGGGCGCAATGATTACTTCATTTTGGAGCCTGGTTACCAATTGATGTTCGCCGGCGAGGAGGACGGCAAGCCGGCGAAATTGATCATCACCGTGCTCGACGAAACCCAGGAGATCGATGGGATCGCGACACGTATTGTCGAAGAACGCGAAACGGTCGGCGGCAAGCTCGTCGAAGTCTCGCGCAACTTCTTCGCCCTCGGCGCCAAGACGAAAAACGCCTATTACTTCGGCGAAGACGTGGACGTTTACCAGGGGGACAAGGTCGTGCATGAAGGCGCCTGGCGAGCCGGCACCGGCGGCGCCAAATACGGCGTCTTGATGCCCGGCACGATCAAGTTGGGCGACCGCTATTACCAGGAGAAAGCGCCGGGCGTGGCCATGGACCGAGCGGAAAATGTCTCCACGAATCAAACGATCAAAACGCCGGTTGGAAGTGTCAAGAACTGCCTCAAAACCAAGGAAACGACGCCGTTGGAATCAGGTGTCGAATATAAGTACTACGCCCCGGGCATCGGCTTGATTCAAGACGGCGATTTGAAACTTGTGAGACACGGGCTGCTGAAGCAATAACTTCCCCAGACTCCCGTAGGACAACCGTCCCGGCTGTCCCACGTTACACCGCCCGTTCGTTGCGTGCGCAAAGATCGCGGAACAATCGAATATCCGCTTGGCATTCGGGACAGGCGGGACACTGTCCTACTTATCATGGTGGCGCGTCCGATTTGGCTGATCCGGCGGATTGACTTTCTGCCGCGGCAGTCTAGGATAGCGCCCGGATGAAAGTGCTAATTCTTTTCATCGTTTGGTGCATGCTGCTGATCCTGTGCTGGCCGCTGGCCGTGCTGGCGCTGCTTGTATTTCCCTTGGTCTGGTTGGTCCTGCTACCGTTCCGCCTCATTGGCATGATCGTCGAGGCCATCTTTGCGCTGATCAAGGCGGTGCTGTTTCTCCCCGCGCGCTTGCTGGGATTCAAACGGAACTGATCGGTTTCGCAATACCTCCCGGCTGACTTCACCATCGCACTCGACAAAAGGTGGTCTGCTTGCGACAACAAGGTCCATGAAACCTCTCGTTTGCCGCTCGGTCTGGACGCTTGGAGCTTTCAGCGCCCTTCTGCTGTTTGCTGGGTATGCAACGCTAACCGCCGCCCCCTTCGATGCGGCTCCGTTTGGTCTGCCGCTCCCTGAACGCAATGGCGTGAAATGGGAGGATCCCCGTGAACTCCATCGAGTCGTTGTGCATTTCAAGGGAATTCCGCCGCCGGCCGACCAGGTGCAGCTCGAATACTGGGGCAGTTGGTGGCCCGGCCGGCACTTGCCCAAAGACCGTGAACCTGGTGGTGGTGCCAATGGCTGGCTGGAACTGGGCAACTGGTGGCAATACGACTGGCGCACCGCCGACACGGAAGCCCGCGTCGAAGGCAAGGCGATCACATTCACCTTTCCGACCGGTCAATGCCAAGGAATTTCCGAAAGCGAAGAACTATCCGGTCCCATTCCGATTTACCTTGAAAGTGCGCGTGACCGGAAAGGCTTCTTTGCCGGGCCTCGAACGAATTGAAGCTTTCACCGATTCCACGACCGAGCCGCGTGCCTTCCGACTGGCTTGGAACGAAGGAGCGCCGTGCGGCGTGGTTGAAGTGTTCAACGGCCGGCTTGTCAGTGCGGAATCCGTGACTCCCGCCAGCGGGCGGTTCAGTTTGGAAGCGGTGGTGAACCCCGATCCCAACACCTTTGATCGCACGTTGGTCACCGTGGAGCGGGACGGCAAACGTTTTACTTTTCGCTTTGATGATTTGGCGCAAGGCCCGTTGTTGGTGCCGCACGTCGGCGTGGCGGTGTTGCCGGAGAACGATACTCGCGATTACGTCGCCCTCGCCGCGGAACAAAAAGCGCGCGGTGCCAAAACCCTTTACGACCGGGTGGCAGAAATGCCGGAGCAAACGTGGAAAGCCGCGTGGGAAGGCATGCCGCCCAAGAAATCGCGCATCTACTTTCCGATGGGACTGGACGGTGGCCGGCAGCGGTTTCGGTTGCACGCCAATGGCAGCATCGATTTCCGTTCCAACGACCATTACTTGCGGAATCTGCCGGGCCAGGACACGCCGCGTCTCGACCTCGAAAAGGCCGGTGTTAAGTTCGAGTTTGGTTTGCCGGATCAACCAGTCCATCGCACCCTCCAGGAAGAGAGCCTCCCGATCTGCATCACGATTTGGGGCACGGAGGGAGTTCAGGTGAAGCAGACCGCTTTCGTCACGCCGCTTGCCGGAGCCGACGCCGACGGTGCCGCGCCGGCAGGCGATACCTTTGCCGTGTGGATGGCGCGCTTCTTCGTGACCAATGTCACGGATGTCGCCAAACCATTCACGTTTGCTCTGAAATATCGGACCGGCGGCCAGTCGCCCGCGCTGCAGGCCGATGCCGACGGTTTGCTCCGAGTCGGGGAACATCTTCGCGGCCAAGTTAAAGTGCAACCGCCAGCAGGGCAGGGGACCACTCCACTCCCAATCTCGTTTGATCTCGAAGCTCACGCCTCACGAACCATCTTGCTCAAAATTCCCTACGTCATTCTGACCGAAGTGTCCGAGCGCGAGGCTCTGCAAAAACTTGATTTTGAAACCGAGCGTCGCGCCGTGGCCGGCTATTGGCGTCGTCGAATGAACCAAAGCGCCAACCTCATCACGCCCGAGCCGATGCTCAACGAATTCTATCGCTCCGATGCCATGCATCTACTCGTGAATTGCGAGCGCGAGCCGAAGAGCGACCGCCGCTTCGCCCGCGTCGGGTCGTTCGGCTATGGTGCCTACGGCAATGAATCATGCATGATGGTGGTCGATCTCGAACGTCGCGGCTATCACCAGGAAGCGCAGGACTGCCTCGTTGCGTGGCTGCACTACCAGGGGACCGTGGGATTGCCCGGCTCGTTCGCATCCAAGGACGGCGTGCTGTACGGCGCCGGTGGGTACGAAGCCGGCGGCTACAACCAGCATCACGGCTGGATTCTCTGGATGTTGGCCGAGCATTATCGGTTCACCCGTGACCGCGCCTGGCTTGAACGCGCGGCGCCGGGCATCGTCAAAGCCTGCGATTGGATCATTCGCGAAACGGCGCGCACGGCCGACCGCCACCCGCTCGAACGCGGCCTCCTGCCCGCCGGCAGTCTCGAAGACATCGGCGACTGGTGGACGTGGCTTTCGACGAGTTGTTACACTTGGCGCGGATTGGACAATGCCGCCTGGGCCCTCGAACAAATTCAGCATCCCGACGCGCAACGCATCCGGCAAGCCGCCGACACGTATCACCACGCGTTGATTGCCAATTTCACCCAGGCGATGGAACGTTCGCCCGTGGTGCGCCTGCGGGACGGCACGGCCATTCCGCAAGTTCCGTCGCAAGTTCATCGCCGCGGTCGCAGCTTCGGCTGGATTTGCCAAACGCTCGAAGGCGCGTTGCACCTGCTCATCACCCGGGCCATCGATCCGAAATCCGAACTGGGGACGTGGATTGTGAAGGATTACGAGGACAACCTGTATCTCTCGAACCAATACGGCTACACGCTCGATGACTTCGACCAATACTGGTTCAGCCGTGGCAGTATGAGCATGCAAGCCTGCCTTTTGCTAGACGTGGAACCGTATCTCTACCGCGACGAACCGAAGCATGCTCTGCGCGCGCTCTTCAACGGCGAAGCGGTAAGCTACTTTCCCGATGTGCGCCTTAATACCGAGCACGCCCTGCCGGAAATGGGCGACTGGCGCGGCGACCATTTCAAAAGCAGCGACGAATCGAATTGCGCCGGCTGGTTGCGCGACCTGTTTGTGCGAGAAGAAAATGACGACATGCTCTTCATCGGCCAGGCCATCCCGCGTGAATGGCTCGCACCGGGCCAACACTGCGGCCTCGAAAAGACCTCCACCTGGTTCGGCCCGGTGAGCGTTCTCTACACCGGCGGCGATCGGGAAATTCTCTGCCAATTCAAAGGCCCGACCCGCAACCCGCCCAAGGAAATCCGGCTGCGCTTCCGACACTCCCAAGGCAAGCGCCTTACCGGGGTCATGGTGAACGGGAAGCCATGGACAAAGTTCGATGGCGAATGGATAACTCTGCCCGGCGACATCGGCATGGCCACGATCAGCGGACTATTTTAGGGCGCCGACAACCTGCAGCAACATGCCAATCGCTCGCTCGTGGACTATAAACGATGCCGCCAGGGGCCGTATGCGGAGAAGGCGCCACCATACCATCCCACGAAGGCGGTTAATCCTCAGCCTTGCCCTTCACCCCGCCCCGCACACCGCGAATGAACTGAAAGGCCCGCCCGCAAATTACAGCCAACTACTATGACCCCGTCAGCACCGACTGCCCAACCCGCCCCCCCATCAGATAAACGCATTCTCGGCCATCCCCCGGGCTTGTTTATCCTGTTTTTCACGGAGATGTGGGAACGGTTTTCTTACTACGGCATGCGCGCCTTGTTGGTGCTGTACATGACGGATTATTTGCTGATCAAACCGGAAGTGGGCGCGCACGTTATGGGCTACGACACCATCAAAGGGGGGCTCGAGTGGTTGTTCGGGCCGCTCGCCGTGCAACCGTTTGCTTCGCAGATTTACGGGTTGTACACCGGCTTTGTTTATTTCACACCGTTCTTCGGCGGGTTGCTGGCCGACCGCGTTTTTGGACAACGCAAAACGGTTGTGCTCGGGGCAATCCTCATGGCCATTGGTCATTTTTTGATGGCCTCGGAACGATTGTTTTTCCCGGCACTGCTGTTCCTGATCCTGGGCAATGGATGTTTCAAGCCGAACATTGCCACGCAAGTTGGCGGTCTATATCCGCCGGGGGATCCGCGTCGCGACCGCGCCTTCACCATCTTTTACATGGGCGTGAACCTCGGCGCATTCTTCTCACCGTTGATCTGCGGCACCTTGGGCCAGAAAGTCGGCTGGCATTGGGGCTTCGCCGCGGCGGGAGTCGGGATGGTGGCTGGCTTGATCATTTACCTGTGGGGCCAGCGCTATCTGGCGGCGGATCACCTGACGCTGATGAAGCGCGAACACATCAAGGAAGCGCCACTCACCCGGGAAGATTGGAAGAAGATCGGGGCGCTGGTGGTGCTCTGCGCGCTGAACATCGTCTTTTGGGGCGTCTATGAACAACAGGGTAACACCATGCAGCTCTGGGCGGATCGCCGCACCGATTGGCTGATTTTGGGGTGGGAACTGCCTTCGACTTGGTTCCAGGCCTTCAATCCGGCGATGATCTTCATCTTCGCACCGTTGCTGAATATACTCTGGGCCTGGCAAAACCGCCGTGGTAAAGAGCCCTCCAGCATCGCCAAAATGGCGCTTGGCTGCGCCATTCTCGGGATTTCGTTTTTTGTCATGGTGGCCGCGGCGAACGTCATTCCCGCCGGCCAGCGCGGCAGTGTCGGGTGGCTGCTGGGCGCCACGTTCATTTACACCATTGGCGAACTGTATCTGTCGCCCATTGGCTTGTCGCTGGTCACCAAGGTTGCCCCGGCGCGCATGGTGTCGATGCTGATGGGCATGTGGTATCTCTCGTCGTTCTTTGGCAACTATCTTTCCGGATTTGTCGGCACGTTTTACGAGAAAATGCCCAAGTCATTTTTCTTTGCCCTGTGTAGCGCGCTGGCCCTGACGGCAGGTTTGGCCATCTTCCTCATGAAGCGTCCGCTGAGCCGCGCCATGCACCGGGAAGTGTGAGGAGAATCCAAAGGCCGAAGGCCGAAATCCGAATCGATTTTGGGCTGAAAACGGACGGCTTGGCGTGATTACGTATGGAAGACGCTGTTGGCCTTCGGCCTTTTCGCCGTTCCAATTTGTGCATTGCTTCGGCGGCTCGGCTGTGCATAGTTGCGGGCATGCTGATGTTCATCGTTTAAAACCCCAAACGCGACAGAGTTATGCCTGCCAAGAAAAAATCTTCCCAAGCTCGAAGCACGAAGATTACTGCGGTGAAGGATGCCCAAGCACTGCAAATCAAAATCACCCTGCTCGAAATGGAGCCGCCGGTGTGGCGACGCTTTCAAATTCGCAGCGACGCCACCCTGGCCGATCTGCGTTTGGCGGTGCAGATCATCATGGGCTGGGAAGACTCGCACCTGGACGAATTCCGGCTGGGCACCAAAAGCTATTCGGTGCCACGCGAGATGATGGAGATGGAGCTGGAAGACCCGCCGGCCAACGATGCGCGAGTCGCGTTCTTGAACCGGGTGCTGCCCAAACCCGGCACCCCGTTTCATTACACCTACGACTTCGGCGACACTTGGGAACATGAACTCGTCGTGGAACAGCTTCTCCCCCTCGAAGCCAAAGGTAAATACCCGCGCTGCCTCGAAGGCGCCCGGGCTTGTCCGCCCGAAGACAGCGGCGGCCCGTGGGGTTATGCCGACATGCTCGAAGTCCTGGCCGATCCCGACCACGAGGAACATGAGAGCACGGTGGAATGGCTGGGGGAAGCGTTTGATCCGGAAGCGTTTTCCTTGGCCAAGGTAAACCAAGAGCTCAAGCACTACTTCCCCTCGGCTTCCCAAGAAACGTTGACGTGCAATGTCCCTGGCTGGTGTTGCAGCAGGCTGCGGGACCAAGGTGAGCTAAACGATTCGAAAGCGGGAGCAAGCTCCGCGCACTCCAGGCGCTGGCGCGAATTATCGGCGTCTGCGGGGCATCGCTGGAAACGAAACTTCTGGACGGCCATTAACCATTCGAGACAGGCGGGACGCCGGTCCTACGCATGCATCGCCGTTCGCGTTGCCAACAAATTCGTTCTGGCTTTTCCGGTCCTCGTGCTAGACTGCCCGCATGCCCGTCATCGAGCGCACCATTCAGGTCAGTTTTCGGCACCAGGTGCATTTCACGGAGAACGTGTTTGCGCCGGACAATCCGTTGCTGAAACAAGTGCTGTGCGCCGATCCGGCCTAAAGTCCCCACCGGTTATTGGTGGTAATGGACGAAGCGTTGCTCCGGGCGCAACCCGGCTTAACGGCAGGCATCGAAAGCTATGTCGCCAGTTTTCCAAACGAGCTCCAACTCGTGGCGCCACCGCTGGTGATCGAGGGCGGCGAGCGCACGAAGAATTCCTATTTCCACGTCTCCGAAGTCCAATCGCAAATCGACCGCTACCACATCGACCGGCATGCGTACGTGCTGTGCGTGGGCGGCGGCGCGTTACTGGACATGGTGGGGTTGGCGGCGGCGACCGCCCATCGCGGGGTGCGGCACGTGCGGTTGCCCAGCACGACGCTCAGCCAGGCCGACTCCGGGGTGGGCGTAAAGAACGGGATCAACGCCTTCGGCAAAAAGAATTTCATCGGCACGTTTGCGCCGCCCTTTGCGGTCATCAACGATTTTCAACTGCTGACCTCACTTTCCCCGCGCGACCAACGCGGCGGCTACGTGGAAGCGATCAAGGTGGCGTTGATCCGCGACCAGGAATTCTTCGCGGCGTTGGAGCGCGATGCCGTCAAGCTGCGGGCGTTCGATCCGCTGGCGATGCAACGCCTGATTTACCGTTGCGCGGAATTGCACGTAAACCACATCGCAACTTCCGGCGATCCCTTCGAGTTTGGTTCCGCCCGCCCGCTCGATTTCGGCCATTGGTCCGCGCACAAACTCGAACAACTTTCCGAATACCGCTTGCGCCACGGAGAGGCGGTGGCCATTGGCATCGCCCTGGACGTCATTTATTCGCGTCGCGCTGGATTTCTCAAGGACGCCGAGGCGGAGCGCATTTTGGCTTTGCTGGAGGCCTTGGAGTTCAAGCTCTTTGCCAACGAACTGACTCATGTGGATTCCGAAGGTCAATTGATGGTGCTGCGCGGCCTCGAAGAATTTCGCGAACACCTGGGCGGCGAGTTGACGCTGACGATGCTCAAGGAAATCGGGAAAGGCTTCGAAGTCCACACCGTCAAGGTGCCGCAAATGATCGCCGCGATTGAGGAACTGGCCCAGCGCGCTGCTCATGAGGAACGATGCCGGACCGAAATTTCCGCGCCGTGAAAACGTTTCGCGCATGAAACGAACCGCCGTGATCGATGTCGTGGGGCTGACAGAATCGTTGCTCGGGCCCAACACGCCCCGAATCAATTCGTTTCGGGAGCGCGGCAGGCTTGACCCGCATCCGTCCCGCCCTGCCAGCGGTCACCAGCACCGCGCAGGCCAACTACCTGACCGGCACGCTGCCATCGCAACACGGCATTGTGGGGAACGGATGGTATCATCGGGAGCTGGCGGAGGTGCATTTCTGGAAACAATCGGATCACCTGGTTCACGGTCGGAAAATCTGGGACGAATTGAAAACACTCGATCGGAAGTTCACCTGCGCCAAATTGTTTTGGTGGTTCAACATGTACTCGGACGCGGATTACGCGATTACGCCGCGGCCCATGTATCCGGCCGATGGCCGCAAGGTGTTCGACATTTACACCGCGCCGATGTCATTGCGCGATGACCATCAAGCGCGACCTGGGGGAATTTCCATTTGCCACCTTCTGGGGACCGGCAGCCGGAGCCCATTCGCCGCAGGGTGCGCCGGATGCCGCGTCGAGTTGGATCGCGCAGTCCGCTCGATGGATCGAAAACAAATACCAACCGACGCTGAGCCTGGTGTATTTGCCGCACCTGGATTACAACTTGCAACGCTGGGGACCATCGCCTTCGTTGATCGGTGGTGATGTGCGCGCGATCGACACCATTGTGGGCGCGTTGCTGGATTTCTACCAGTCGCGGGACGTGCAGGTGCTGTTGCTTTCCGAATACGGCATTACCCCGGTGGACCAGCCGGTGCATCTGAACCGTTTGTTCCGGCAGCAAGGCTGGTTGACCATCAAAAACGAGCTGGGCTTGGAACTGCTCGATTGCGGCGCCAGCCGGGTCTTTGCCGTGGCGGACCATCAGGTCGCGCACATTTATTTGAATGACCCGACGTTGGAAAGTCGCGTGCGTAATTTATTGGAACAGCAGTCCGGGATTGCGCGCGTTCTTGGCGAGCTGGAACAAGGGCAACTCGGCCTTCGACATCCGCGCGCTGGGGACTTGATCGCGCTGGCTGCGCCGAAGGCCTGGTTCACCTACTACTACTGGCTGGATGACGCCGTGGCACCGGATTTTGCCCGCTGCGTGGATATTCACCGCAAACCGGGATACGATCCGGTCGAGTTGTTCCTCGATCCCAAGCTGGCCTTTCCCAAAGTCAAAATTGCCTGGCGCTTGCTCCAAAAGAAACTGGGGATGCGAATGTTAATGGATGTAATTCCCCTCGACGCCACGCTGGTCAAAGGATCGCACGGAGTCCAACCGGCGAACGGACGGGATTTTCCTGTGCTCATTTCGGACGGGCCGCTGGACTTGCCACAGACGCCAATCGAGTCCCCCGACGTTTACGCGGTGATCAAACAAGCCGTTGTAGGTTGAGGAAGCTGCTCGGGATGACGCTAGCGTTACACGACAGGTTGACGGAAGTGACTTGTGCGGTTCACCTCGAGTTTCGTTCGGACAGCGGCAGAAGACTGCCGCGCTCCAAAACCTGACGGATGACGCCCGGGCCATCAATCCACGCGCCAGCGTTTGGAGTGCGTGGTGCTTGCTCCCGCTTTCGTTTGATGTGGATTTTGGAAACTGCGGTAATGCGCGTCCAGGACGTTCACCGGCATTTGCGCCGTGTCCCAGGCAAAATCCTTTTTGAGCATGGCCTGGTGGAACTTGGGATCTTTGTGACCGGTGAAGCCAATGAAACGAATCTTGCCAACTTTACGGGCTTCGAGCGCGGCCCGGAGCGGCTCGCATGTCCATTGGCGTTTTGGATGATGCGGACGTTGGTTCGTAGTCCGAGACAGGGCGGACGCCCGTCCTACCTTTTGCGGCGCCAGGCTCGTTAAAATGCTTGCCGAAATTTCTTCACGCCGCAATGAACCTTTGCTCGCCAGTGGCATTCCACTTGGTGAGAATGGCGGTCATGACGGACAGTGAGCGACTCCTGGTCCCCGATGCCCGAGCCGGCGTACCGGAGGCTTGGGACGCGCTGTTTCGCCGTTACCAATTGCCGCTCTATACGTATGTTTTTGAATTGGTACATGACGAGCAGGCGAGCTTGGACATTGTCCAGGAAACCTTCATCAATTCTGCCCGGCACCTCGGACAATTGCGCGACGACGCGAAATTTGGCTCATGGTTGTTCGGGATCGCGCACCAGAAGTGTGTCCAGCGTTGGCGGCGTCAACGTCCGGACCCGGTGCCGCTTGAGCCCCACGGCGAGACGTTGCTGCTCGACGAGGATAGTCCCAGCGAATGGCTCATCCGTAAGGAGGAAGAACAACAGTTTATGGATTGCTTGAATCAATTGTCGCCGCCACACCGGGCAGTGCTGCTGTTGCATTTCCTCGAAGATTTTTCGTTGGAGGAAATCGCCAACATCACCGGGGCCGAACAAACCTTCAAACAATGTCCCTCGCAGAGAGCAACAACTCCGGGTCACCTCGGTCTAAAAGATTATGTGGAACCTTTCTTCGATCCTCCGCTCCCAATGGGAACGTTCCTCCATCCGCCGCTTGTTTACTTGGCGCACTATCCGGCGGTTGCTGCTGGTCGGCGCCGGTATCGTGACGCTGGTGGCGCTGTTTTACGCCGTTGAGAATTGGCGCGGCACCCATGCTTGGAATAAATATCGTCGCACTCTCGAAGCTCGAGGCGAGAAACTGGACCTGCCTGCCTTGGCTCCGCCAACCGTGCCCGACAACCAAAATCTGGCGATGGCGCCGGTGCTTAAACCGCTGTTCGATTTTTCCCAAGACACAAACGGCATTCGGTATCACGATACCAACGGATTGGAACGGTTGCGGAATGTTGACATTTATCAGCGCGGCGTCACACGAGATAAGCATGCGGATTTGGGAGGTTTGGTTAACGGAACGTGGACCGACTTGGCGGGATTTGCAGAGTTCTACCGTGGGAACACCAATTACCCCCAAGCCGTGACGGGCAGTCCGCCAGCGAAAGTGGTGCGCGTGGCGTTGAGCAAGCTTGATCCGCTGATCCACGAATTGCGGAAGGAGGCGGCCGCGCGGCCACTGAGCCGGTTTCCAATCGACTATGATGAGGAAGTGACTGTTTCTATTTTGTTGCCCCATTTGGCGACTTTAAAGAACCTGGCTTCGGCACTCACTTTGCGCGCCATTGCTGAGTTGGACGTGGAGCAATCGTCGGCGGCGCTTGCGGAACTCGAACTGGGATTTCGATTGTCGGACACCATCAGTCGCGAACCGCTGCTCATTGATCATCTCGTCCGCCTGGCCATGTTGACGATTGAGCTTCAGGGGGTTCGCGAAGGGCTGGCGCGGCACGCTTGGGGTGACGCTCAGTTGGCAGCGATTCAAAAACACTTGTCGTCATTAAATCTGCTGGCGGAACTTCAAAACGCAATTCGGGGAGAACGGGCCATCGAGGTGGGCATGCTGGATTACGCCCGCCGGCAAGGGTGGCGGTTTGACCCGGGAATGATCCTCTCGGACGAAATGTTCCTCTCAGACGAGGAGCAACAGCCACTGGCGCCGGTGCTGGCCCTTCGGCAGATGCCTGGTGGTTGGTATTGCCAAAACATGCTCCGAATCGCGCGGTTGTTGACCGACTACGGCCTGGCGGCAGTGGACGCACCGGCCAAGCGGGTTGACCCAAAGCCGAGTGAGCGTGCCGACAAGATTGTCGAAGAGATGTCCTATGGTCCGTACACCTTTTTCGTGAAATTACTCTTTCCGAATAGCAACAGATTGACGGGCAAGAGTGCGGCGTCACAAACATACGTGGATTGCGGGCGAATTGCCTGCGCTTTGGAACGGTATCGTTTGGCCAAGGGACACCTCCCCGAGTCGTCTGGCCGCGTTGGTCCCGCAGTTTATCGAGGCGATTCCGCACGATGTCATCGACGGCAGACCGCTGCGATACCATCTGTCACCGGAAGGCGGCTACGTGTTGTATTCGATTGGCTGGAATCAAACGGACGACGGCGGCGTGCGCGGCTGGCGCTCCGATAAACATCGCAGCGTGGATTTGGAAAAGGGCGACTGGGTGTGGAGCCTGGAGTGATAAGGCCTTCTCTGGTGCTTGGTCATTGGGCCTTGGTCATTCAACTATTCGGCATCCACCACACAGCCCAATTCGCGGAGGCGCTGCAATTTGTAAATGAGCGCCCGGCGGCTGATGCCCAGCGCCCGAGCAGTTTCGGTGCGGTTGAATTTGTTGTTTTGGAGCGCCTCCAAGATGGCTTGACGTTCGACTTCTTCGAGCCGGCGCGGGTCGGTCGGTTCGGCCGGAGTCCCCGGCGAGGGCAGGGCCCGCACCCGGTTCGGGAGATGGTCGGGCAGCACCATTTCGCCGCGGGAGAGCAACGAGGCGCGTTCCATGGCGTTGCGCAGTTCGCGGACGTTGCCGGGCCAACGATACCGGGTCAAACAGTCGGTGACCGACGAGGAAAAGCGCGCCCGGCCCTGGGTGAATTGACCGATAAAGAAGCCCGCCAGCGGGAGAATGTCTTCCGGCCGTTCCCGCAAGGGAGGCACGTTCAATTCCACCACGTTTAAGCGGTAAAACAGATCCTCACGGAAACGACCGGCTTGCACTTCTTCCTCCAGGTTGCGGTTGGTGCAGGCCAGGATGCGGGCGTTGGTTTGGATCTCGGTGTTCGAACCGACGCGTTGAAAGCGTCCATCCTGGGTGACGCGCAGCAACTTGGCCTGGAGTTTGGGCGACATTTCCGCGATTTCGTCCAGGAAAATGGTTCCGCCGCCGGCTTCCTCGAAACGGCCAACCCGATTGGCCACGGCGCCGGTGAAGGCGCCTTTTTCGTGGCCGAACAATTCGCTCTCCAACAACGTTTCCGGGATGGCCGCGCAATTGACTTTGATCAACGGGCCGGCCGCCCGGGCGCTCCAGGCATGGATCACATCTGCCAGCACTTCCTTGCCCACGCCACTTTCGCCGGTGATCAACACGCGGCTTTCCGACTCGGCAATCAGCGAAGTATCCCGGAACAGCGCTTGCATCAGAGGACTGCGGGCAATGATGTTACCCGGCAATTGTTTGTCTTCGTTTAAACGAATCGCCGGCCCGGTTTCGAGCCCCGTGGCATGGCGAACGGACGTTAGCAACTCGTCCAGGTCAATCGGCTTGGTCAGGTAATTGACCGCGCCATCGCGCATGGCCCCGACGGCTTCCCGAATGTCGGCGTAAGCAGTTACCAGCAGCACGGGCAACTGCGCATGGTCCTGGCGCGCCTGCCGCAGCGTTTCCAGGCCCGAGATGCCGGGCATGCGCACGTCGGAGATCATCATGCTGACCGCTTCGGAGCGCAGCGTTTCCAGGGCGCGCTCGCCGGAATCGACGGGCAGCGTTTCGAAGCCCTGGCTGCGGAGAAAGGAATCCAGCAGGCTCCGCTGGCCGGCATCGTCGTCCACGATCAGGATGCGGCGAGTGGCTGCGGAAGAATGACCGGCCGCGGCGCGCATGGCTCAAGCGTTGGCCGCGAGCCGCAGGTGGGTCAGGCGGAAGATGGCGCCTTGAGGCTCATTCGGCCAGGCATTGGATTTCCCAGCCGTGGGCCAGCACGATCTGCTGCACCACCGCCAGACCCAATCCGGTGCCCTTGAGGTTGGTGGTGAAGTACGGCTTAAAGATGTCGGAACGATGCTCCGCGGGAACTCCCGGGCCGTTGTCGCGAATCTCCAGCACGACCTCGCCGGCCTCGCCCTTCTCCGCGAGCACTTGAATCTCCCCCTGCTTGCCGACGGCCTGGACGGCGTTGAGCAGGAGGTTGAACAGGGCCTGGCGGAGGAGCTGCTCGTCGGCCTTGATCAGCGGCAAATTGTCCTGGAGGCGCAACTGAATGGCCTTTTCTTCGACATCGTAATTCAAGGCGCGCACCACCTCGCTGACCACGGAATTCAGCGCCACCGCCGAGCGGCGAACTTCGCGCGGCCGGGAATAGTTGATGAACTCGTTCAATTGGGCGGTGACCCGGTCAGCTTCATCGACGATGCTGTGCGATTTCGACCGCACTTCCGGCGGGGCATCCTCCTGTTTGGAAATGATCTGGGCCAGGCCGCGGATGATGTTCAACGGATTCTTGGTTTCGTGGGCCAGGCCCGCGGCGGCGAAGTTCATTTCCTTGAGCCGCGTATTCAACTCGGCGGTGCGCACCAGCCGGAGTTCCAGGTCCGAGGAACGGTTCAAGTTGCTCCAGGCGAGTCCCAGGCCGACCACCGAAACGGACGCCAGACCACCGATGATGAGTCGCAGCCATAAATCGCGGCCCAACGCCTCACGCTTCTTGGCGGTGGAAAAGACTACCACGAAACTGTGGACGCCTTGTTTCTCAATCGCCTTCTGGTATTCCTCCTCGCTCATCCAGAAGGGTCGCCCAAAGGGCGGGCGACCGTGACGGTTCCACCCACGCCGGCGGGGTAGGGGATCGACATTTTCAGTCGCGTTGGTAAGCACCGCTACCCCGTTGCTCACCACCTCCGTTACCTGCGGTCCTGGTTCCGGCCGGTTGGCGAAGCGACCACCATCCGTTTCCGAATCCGGCGGGCGCGGCGGTGGCGGAGGGCGATTGGCGTCACGTTCGGGCGTCCGCACGATGATGGTGGAACGGGAACCTTCCACTTCGGAGGCCACGTTCGTGCCCAGATCAACCAGATTCATCAAAGCCACGGAGCGCCGATCCCAATGCTCGCCGGTTCGGATCAGACTGCTGGTATCGAACTCGATGGGCGTGCCGGCGGAGGCGACGACTTCGCCGGCACTGTTCAACAGGGCGATGGCGTTGAGTTCACCGGGCTTGATCAAGGCCTTGAGGGCGGTTTCCATCCGGTCCATGGGAATGACGCCAAACCGGCGTTGAGAACGCATGACCACGCCCAGGGTGGTCGAAATATATTTGGCGCTGTTGATCAACCCTTCGTCTTCGACCCGCCGGACCCGGGTGTGCTCGACGACTTGCCAGACGAGGATCATGGCCCAAACCACCAGCAGTGCGCCGTAAACCAGTTGAGTCCGTGTTTTCATAATGGGCCGCAGCCGGAGGGCCGCAGCGAACGCTATTTCTTCTTTTTCTCTTCGGCGGCACTGTCTTTAGTCGGCAGATCATCAAGAAAGCGATCCAGTTCCTGTTCGGTGTAGGATTTGGGCACCAATTGGAGCTGCGACCTCTCTTTGGCCGTCATCCCGGCCAACTGGGCCGGCTGTTGCACAATATGCGGCGTGAGGAAGATCAGGAGTTCGGTTTTGACGTTGTCTTTGATTTTACGTTTGAACAGCATGCCCAGGAGGGGAATGTCGCCCAAGAGCGGAACTTTGCTTTCCGATTCCGTGGCGCGGTTCTCCATCAAGCCGCCAATCACCACCGTCTGCCCATCGGGCGTCAGCACGACGGTATCGGCGGTGCGGGAATTGATAACCGGCGCATCGTAGCCGGCGGCAATCGCTACCTTTTGATCGGATAAATTTGAGATCTCCGGGGACACCACCATTTCCACCATGCCTTGCGAAGTAATGAACGGGGTCACCCGCAGGATAATCCCCACCGGTTGGTAGGAAACGGAGTTAATGGCATTGCCGAAGTTGTCGTAACGCACATTGGTGATCAGGGGAATTTCCTGGCCCACGGTGATGATGGCCTGCTGATTGTTGCGAGCCAGGACGGACGGGCGGGAGAGCACTTCCGTCTTGCCCGCGGTGGCGATGGCCCGCAAGGTGACTTGGAAGTCGCTGCCGAGGACTTGATACAGCCCGGCTCCCGGCGGCGTGGGGGCGAAGCTCTGCACCGGCTGGCCGAAGGGATTCGAAACCAAGCCGGTGGAACTGGCCAAGCCCGACAGACCGAATGCATTGACGGCCTTGCCCTCGATGGAATCATTGATCCCCTGACGGGTTCCGCCCTCGATGCCGACGTCGTAACCTTTCCGATAGGTGACTTCCAGGAAGACCACCTTGATCAGCACCTGCGGCGCCGGCCGGTCCAAGTTGGACACCACCATGCTGATGTATTTGGCGGTGTCATCGTCGGTGACCACGACCAGTTTGCGCGTTTCCGGATCCACTTGAAACGTCGCCGTGCCGAGTTCGGTGCCGCTGGGATAGTTGGCGCTGCCGGTGCCGCCGGTCGAGCCGGACCGGCGCGTGCCGAAGCCTTGCGCGGTGGCACTCTCCGTCATCCAGCCAAGGCCGGCCAGTAGCAGGGCCGCCAGGCCGATCCAAGTTTTAATGTTCTGCTGCATTCCAAGATGATGTTTCGTTTGCATAGTGCTTTTGATTCGGTTGCTCAACGACCGGTGGAATTGCCGAAGCTATTACCCAAACCGCTGTTGCCCCCAAAACCACCGCTGGTGCGGGAACCCTGGTTTTGCATCTGGGTGGCGCGGTTGTTCAACTGGTTGCCGGCCTGCCGGCTGTTATTGAGGTTATTGCGGTTGGCTCCGGACGCGTTATTGTTGGGGCTGGGAATGAGGCCTTGAAGGAGTTGCTGAACGGTTTGCGGGTCGGTGTTCTCCAACGAGTACACATAGACCTTTTGTTTCCGGGCCGGATCCATATCCAGTTCGGTGATCATGCTCGCAATTTGCGGCATCAGGTCCCGTGACGCACTCACGACCACCGAGCGGGTCCGCATGTCCGGCACGGCGGTGACCTGGGTTTCCTTCAGTGTCCGTTCGCTTTGGTCGCCGTTATTGCTCGTCCGTCCACCGCCCGGGAAGCCGCCAAACCGCCCGCCGAATTGGAAGCGGCTGCCGCGGCGGCTTTGATTGCTGGTGTTATTATTGGGAAACAGATTCGAGAGCAAATCCGCCGTCTCCTGGGCGTCGGCGTTTTTCAGGTGAAACACGCGCACCTCGGTGATGTCTTCGACGTTGGTATCCACCTGCTTGACCACGTCTTCAATGATCGAAATCTGCTCGGCCGGCGCGCTGACCACCAGGGAATTACTGCGTTCGTCGGCTACGGCCACCACTTTGACGGTGGGCGCACGGCCTCCGCCACCACTGCTCCCCCCACCGGAGTCATCTCCCCCCATTCCCGGCGGACCCCCACGGCCGCGGAAGGAAAACCGGTTGCGGCCATTGTTGCGGGAATTGTCGTCCTGCGCAGCGAAGAGATCCTTGATGGTGGACGCCAGGGCTTTGGCATCGGCATATTTAAGCGGGAACACCCGCACCGTGGCCACGCTCTGGAGCGCGGTATCCAGCGCTTGCACAATCTCCGCCATGCGGCGAATGTTGATTTGCGTGTCGGTGATCACCAGCGAATTACCCCCCTGATTGGCGGACATTTGCGCCGAGGTCGGCAAGAGCGGTTGGAGGTCGCGGGTCAGTTGGGTGGCGTCGATGTACTTGACCGGGATGATCTGGGTGACGATTTCCTCGCTTTGCGGAATTTTGTCCGGATCGCTCCCCATTTTGACGGGGATGTTCCGGGTTCTCGCTTGATCCTTATTAATGATGACCAGCATGCGGCCATTTTGCAGGGCGGCGAACCCATTCTTGCTGAGAACCGAATTCAACACGTCGATGGCCTCGTCCTTGGTCAACGGTTGGTTGCTCCACACGTCCACTTTGCCCCGGACGTCCACCTCCGGCACAATGATGAAGCCGGCGGCGTCGCTCAGATAATTCAGCACCATTTCCAACGGGGCGTTCTTGAAGTTCAGCCGCAGTCCTTTCTCGCCGTCGGCCACCACGTGGTCGGGCGGAGGCGGGAATTGCATCAAGTCACCGCCCGGCGGTTCGCCAGCGGGGCGGGACGGGGTTGCGGGGAGCGGCGCGGCTTGATTGGTGCCGACCGCCAAGGCATTGGTGGCTGAGGGGAATTGGTTGGCGGCGTGGGCCCGAATTCATCGGGCGAGGCCGGTTCTTCCCCAAACTCGGGTCCCGATTGCTGGTCCGGGAATTGGTTCGGGTTGGGGATTGGCATGGCCTCATCCAGGTTCGTCGGAGGCTCGCCGGGGAACTGAGGGGCAACCTCGTCCGTGGGCTCTGCCGGCGACGGTTCCGCCGGGGGATTAGAGGATTGGGCGGCGGCGGTGAGGATCAACCCCAGCCCGCAGCCCAAGGACGCGAAAATTAATTTTGGTGTTTTCATTTCAATTCCTGTGCTCGCTTTTCCATTAGTCGTTTGAGGATATCTTTTTCTTGGTCGCTGGAGAGGGTGGGCGCTGGCGTGCTGGGCGCGGTGCTGGGAACAGTTTCCGTGGAAACGGCGCGGCGCGGATCGAAGCCACGGGAGCCGCCCCGGCGAGAATCAGACGCCGACGCGCGCGGATCGAAACCTCGGGATCCGCCCCGGCGGGAATCGAAGCCCCGCGAATCGTCGCGACTGGACTCGCTCCGGCTACTGGTGCTGGAATACGTTTCGGTCGGTTCCCGCACCTGCCACGGGCCGTCGTTTTCCCGTTGCAGTTGCATCCCCACTTTGAGTTCCACTTGGTTGGTGTTCGCTTCGAGCTTCACCTGGTTGGCCTCGATCGCGGCCACTTTGTAATCCGCAATGCTTCCGCCGGGCGGTACAATCTTGCGGTATTCGGAACTCGAGCTATCGAAGAAGGCAAACGGTCCCTTGCGGTAGCTCATCGTGCCGACCAGCGTGAAGGCCTCCACCCGGGCGGGGGGCGGCGGCGGCTCGTAGGTGCGGGCCGGGGGACGACCGAATCGGTTGGCGTTGAAAATATTTCGTTCGGCGATGACCTGAAACGACGAGTAATCCAACGGCCCCTGGGCGCCAGCGGGGCGGGCGGCGGCAAGGTAACTTCCCGCCACGATTGTGACGAGCAGCGTCCAACGGCCCAGGCCGGCCGAGGTCTTTCTCATTGGCCGCGAATTGTTCGTGATCGGTTCGAGGGTTACGTGAATCATGGTGCCGGATTCAATTGCAGGCCGCTGACCTGGAGGGCGAGGGCCAATTGTTCGCCGCGGTCGTCCCGCGCGGTGATATTGATGGTTTCCACTTTCAGCCCCAAAGGCGACTTCTCGACTTCATAAAGAAAGCGTGTCAAGGCGGGCAAAGTGCCGAACGCATCAACGCGGCATTCCAACGTGGCGTACTGGTCCAGATTGCGGCGCCACTGCGGTTTGATGGAACTGATCCCAATGCGGCTGTCGCGCGACCAGCGGTCAAACGCGCTAAGCACCTGGTTTTCCGCCACGGACACTTCCGTCGGCAGGGTGTTGGTGCGCATGTTTTCCCAGCGCGTCCGGATGGCATTTTGCCGATCCAAGAGCAGCCCCCCCTGGTTCACCTGCCGCTTCAATTCGGTGATCCGTTCCGCGCGGCTGTTCCACGCCCGCGTCAAGGGCGTCAGGACCAACCGGTCACCCACCAGCAGCGCCAGGGCCACGATGGCAATAATGGCCAGTAATTGTTGTCGGTTGTTCTTGTTCATCGGTTGCCTTGTCCGCCCCATTGAAAGTTGAAGGTAAATTGAATCGGCGACTTGCCGCGAATCGTTTCGAGTTGCACGTCGTTCACTTCGGGCGCGGTGCCCAATTTGTCGAGTGTGCGCAGCAGGACTTGGTTGTCCCGGGCGGTGCCGGAACAGGAAATGGTGCTGGCGGCGCGGATTTCCACCGTCTTGGCCGCCACCGCGCCGTCTTCCGGAAAGGCCTCGGTGAGCTGTCGCAAGATGCTGAGCGAGCGGCAGGACTCATCGAACCAGGGCCGGAATTTCTTAATTTGCTGCTGCATGGTTTCCAGTTCGGTCACTGGCGTTTTGATGGCGGCCCATTTGGAGCGCCAACGAACAAGCTGCCATTGTTGAAAAAGCAATACCAGCCCAAACAACAGGACAATCGCGCCGGCGGTGAAGCCGACGGAAGTGAGTTTGCGCGAGGCGTACTTGTCGGCGAATTGCTTCCAAGCACTGATCTTCGGCGGCAGGAACTCGAAGCCTGTGGTCCGCCCGGCCAGGAATTCGAGCGCCAGGCTGAGGGCAGGGGAAACCGGGGTACCGGCCGCCACCTGCACCCCCAGACCCTGGGGTTTGCAGTCGCGCACCAGTTCCACCTCCATCCCCAGTGGTTTCATCCGGGACTGCAGTTGTTCGGCCAATTCCTCGGCCACGTCACTGCGGCCAAACACCCGCAAGGTCCGGAGCGTACCGCGCAGTTCCGCGGGCAATTGCCCGAGGGTGATTCGTACCTCCCGGGCCAGGTGATCGGCCTGCACATGTTTTTCGGCGCCCACCACTTCGAAGGCCCCTTCCACGGTGCGCAACGCCGCCACGCCGCCTTCGCCCGCCACCAGCAGGCCAATGTGGTTCTCGCCCGGCACCAGTGCAATCGAACTGGCCGCGGATTCGGCGTCGGTTTGTTGCAACGCCACGATGCCGAGGGAAAAACTGACCGGCCGCAGTTGCGCTGCTTTCAAGGCCGCCTCCAGGCGCGTCACGTGGTCGCGGGGGATGCCGAGCAGCGTGGCGTATTTCTCGCCTCCTGGGGTGGCATAGTGCGAGGTGCAACGCATCAACGTCTCGGGGCTGTACGGGAAGCCGCGTTCCGCTTCGATTTGGAGGAAACTGTCCAGGTCGGGACCTTCGAGTTCAGGCACGGGAGTGAAATGACTCAGCATCCAGCTCAACGGCACGCACACGACGCACCAACGCTCGCGAACTTCCGCCGCGTCCAGGTGCTTGCGAATTTCGCGCCCCACCAATTGCGGATCATCAGTCAACGGATCGAGCGACAGGGAAACGGCGGCGGTGTGTCTGACTTCCACATGCCCATTGGTCCGGCGCAGCCACACGAGTTCCAGGCGTCCGGTATCAAACGAAAGCCCGAGCAGCGAAGACCCCGGTTGCCGTTTGAACGGGGTCATCTTGCTCACATCAAATTTCAGCAGGTCAATCATCGTTGGTTGTTGGCCAGAAGTTTCAGATCGTCGCGGACCTCCCGGCCCAGGGCCCAGCCCAGATGCGTGAGGTCTTGCCGGTAAACAATCCGGGGCATGCCGTCGCTGGTGTCGAAGACATATCTCACCCGTTGGTAGCCGCGGCCATAGTGGCCCACGGCGGCGATGTCCGCGGTAAATTGATAACTGTGCCCCGTCAAATAAGGCCCCGCTTGGAGGGCATTGGTCCCCTCAAGCACCTCGGCCACCCAGGCCAGGGACGGCGCATAAGACAGCGACGCTTGGTTCGCTAGACGATGGGCCACGAGCGTGCCGGCATTCTCCAGGCCAATGCCGGGGATGCACGCCAGCACGGCCTCGCTGGCCGTGTTCACGTTCACCAGTCCAGCAACCGGGCTGTTCGTGCTCGCGGTGATGTCGTATTCAATCTGCGCAAATTCGTCGGACGTCATCCCGCTCTTCATGTAGAACTCGAGCACGCTGCCGATGGAATTCGAGGTGCCGGAGGCGTTGCCGCCGCCATCGGGTTGGTCCTGGTTGCCGCCGACGTTGCCGGCCCCGCCGTCTCCGCCCGGTACGCCCAGTTGCTGCAGGATTTGGTTCGCGCGATCCGCGCCGAAGGTGTCCTGCAACAGAGTGGCTAAATCTTGTTGGTTGGTACTGTTGACGTTGATGCGGGGTTCGCCGTTGGTGCGGGTGGTCGGTTCCGCGCTATAAACGGTCACGTATTCCAACAATCCGGCGTTGAGCCAGCCATCGCTGTTGTCATTGGGCGGTGAAAGGTCGCCGTCGCCTTCGTTGGGGTCGAGCACGCCGTTCAAATTGGCGTCTTCGCCAAACAGATAGTCGAGGTTCATCCCGTAGACCAGGCGCAGTTCGTCCACCGATTCGAAGTTCGCGTTTTTGCACCGGTAAGGTGGATTGAGCCGCTCGTACAAATCGGATTCGGCACCGCCATCGGACGGATCGCTGTCGGAGTCGCGCCAGTCGATGATGGCGGCCGCCAGTTCCGGAGTCATGTTCGGCAGCATCTCCAGCATTTCCAACGTGGCGGTATTCAGGTTCAATTTCGAGGCTTCATCCACCAGGCCAAAGACCGGTTCATCCTGGGCAACTTGCTGGTCCGGCCGGCCAATCAACCAGAAGTAGGTGTCGTCCACGGGCACCGCTTCGTAAAGATACGTCGTGCGGTCCGGCAGTGTCCCCGGCACTTGGGCGGTGGCGAGGATGTTGCTGACGTACCGCGCGGCGCCGGCAATGGCTTGCCCCGCTTCGATGCTGGCGACACGATTGTCGGCGGCGCGCAGTTCGAACGTCATTGATGAAGCAAAATACAGCGCCAGGCTCACCAAACCGAACGCCACCCATAGGACGATGATCAACACCGATCCTTCGCCTGACGCAACCACATCCCGACGGTTGCGAGTACGCGGACAACGGCGGTTAGAGGTGGGCAACATCATGGCTGCCCTCCGCTGGTTTGGTCGGTTTGATTGGTGGACTGCTGGACCACCATCGGCACGACCAGTTCGATTGGGTCCACCAGTTGCGGGACCGCCGATCCTGGATTGTCCGAGGCCAATTGAATTTGCACTTTGATGGCCTGGGGCAAATTGTTGGTTTCCGCGCTTGAATCCCAGGTTTCCATCCATTGGGTGCCATCGTAGAACTGGAAAAAGATGCTCTGCACGCCGCCCAGGAGCCATTGATCTTCCGATTGCTCTTGCAGCGTGGGCAGCAGGTTGCGGGTGACCGACCGATAGAGATCCATGCCGAAAGTGTTGTTCGTCGGCTCGGCCAGGTAGTAATACACTTTCTCGACCTCACCCCATGGTTGGTAATCATCGATGATGCCACTGGCGGTGTAAAACTCCGGGCTGGCTTGGCCTAGTGAAATGGCTCCTTCACCGGGCGCGGTCTGCCCTAATTGACTGAAGCTCGTCGAGGTGGTGGTGGTATTAGTGGAGGTGGACGAGGTTGGGGACGTTTGCAAGCCCCCGAACAAAGTCCCACCCGGCAATACCAGGTTGGCCAGATCGCGTTGCATGATCGCGAGCGTTTGCTGCAACGGCAACGCCGCCTCAATCGCTTTCGTGGTTTTGTTGCGCAGCCGCAGGGCTCCGTAGAAAACTCCGTGAATCGCCAACAACACAATCGAAAAAATGGCGACCGCCAACAGAATCTCCAGCAACGTAAACGCGCGTGGCGGAACAACCGCGACGTTCCTGGAGTGTTGATGGCGGGAGGCGTTCATTGCAGTGAAGTATCCACCAAAGTGCTCAGCCGAATGTCGTAATTCTGTCCCTGCACCGGGAAGGTCACCAGCACGGTGAGCAGGCGCAGGACGCCTTGGTTCCACGGTTCCAACTGGATCTGCCATTCGTAGTCCAATACGCCTTCGTGGATGGTTCCTCGCTGGGAGGCAGACTGCCATTGCCGGGTGACCACCAATTCGTTCAACACCCGTTCGCCAATGCGGGCGGCGATGGCCTTGCGTTCGCCCAACTGTCCGGCCCGGTTGGCAATCTGCAAACCGTGAACGGCCACCGGAATCACAATGGCCATGAACAAGAGCGCCGCCAACACCTCCGCCAGCGTAAACCCGCCGCAGGCGCGGTTTTTCCTGGGGCTCGGACTACGTTGGAACCGTGTAGTCGCCGAGGTGACGAGGCGGATTGGTCGGGGCCCACAGTCCCCCCAGTCCGCCTCCTCACGTCGTCGGCTACAGGCGGCCGGTGTTTCCGCCAGGGCGTGAAATGTTCGGGGCAGCTTCATCGCTCGCGGTTATCGGCGAATCTGTTCCAGAATGTTGGTTTCAATGTCATAGTTCAGCCGGTTGCGGCTCCGGCCGATCCAAATCATGTCGTTCTCCCCCTGCCGAAAGAGGATATACTCAGGACTGGTTTCGCCGATAAAACCCGCCGGAGTGAACCGGATGGTGGGCAGCTTGCCGACCAGTTGGACGGTGCGCCGCCAAGGAGTGACCAGCGTATTGGTCAGGGACAATTCCACTTCCACGTCCAGGTCGCGGGCCAGTTCGAAGCTGACGGCGTTGGTGTCGTCTTCTTCATAAGTGCTTTCCGCCATCAATCCATAGCGGCGTTGTTCTTGATCAATCCACAGCAGCATCGGCACGCCCTCCGCGACCGCACGGTTCCGACCGTAACGGGCCAGCGCCAAAAACCGATGTGCTTCCGAATCGAGATTGCGCCCGCGAAAGAACCGCGCCAGCGACGGCGCGCCGATTGCGAGCACGACCACCAGCAGCGCCATGACCAGAATCAACTCGATGAGCGTGAAGCCACGGGCGGACGCGTCACGGCCGGCGCTGATTCGGCAGTTGCCAATTCGTAATGTCATCTTCGGTTCCATCGCGGCCGTCCGCTCCCACGGTCATCAAGTCGTACGAGCTGGGGTTGTGCCGGCCGGGGCATTCATAAATGTAGGCGTTGCCCCACGGATCCAGTGGAATTTGGCCCTTGAGATACGGCCCCTTCCAATTCTGCGCGTTCTGCGGTTGTTGCACGAGATCCTGCAAGCCATCTTTGCCCTTCGGATAATAACCATTGTCCACCTCGAACGCATCGAGCGCCGTACCGAAGGTGGAGATCTGGGACTGAGCGGCGGTTTGCCGGGCTTGCTCGGTGCGACCGGAGAACTTCGGCACCACCACCGCCGCCAGAATGCCCAGGATCACCAGCACCAACAGCAGCTCGATGAGGGTGAAGGCAGCCTGGCTCCGCGGGCACCGCCCCGCAGAAAGGCGTCCGTTCCGGATGATCGGTGAGCGACAAGGTTCGGGTTTGAATCGGGAGTCTTTGATTTTCATGTGAACGTTCCGTTCCGTTTTTATTTGATGTAATCCTGCAAGGTGAAGATTGGGATGACCATGCCAATGAAGATGGTGCCGATGAATCCGGCGATAAAAAACAGCATCAGCGGTTCGGCCATGGCTACGGCAGTCTTCAGACGGCGGTCGAGGTCTTCCTCCGTGACGTTGGCGATGCGCACCAATTCCTGATCCAGCCGTCCGCTTTCCTCGCCAATCGAAATCATTTCGAGCACCGAACCCTGAAACAACGTGCGGCACTCGGAGAGGCTTTCGCCCAGCGCCTTGCCTTCTTTCACGCGCTCAATCGAATTCGACACCGCGTCCACCAGGATTTGATTACCGATGGACCGGCGGGCGACATTCAGCCCATTGACCAGCGGCACACCGGCGCCCAGCAGCGTGCCGAGCATGCGGCAAAAGCGGGCCATGGCAAATTGCGCGGCCAGCGAACCCACGACCGGTGATCGCAAGATCAATCCTTCCCACGCTCGCCGTCCGGTGGTGGAAACGAACCAACTGCGAATCATGTAGCCGATGATAAATACTCCCAGCAACAGGATCAGACCGTAAGTGCGGAGTGCGTCGCTGATCGATACGATGATTTGGGTCAGCAAAGGCAGGTGACCGCCAAAGCCTTGAAAGATGGTTTGGAACCGGGGAATGAAGAACACGAGCAGGAAGGTCAGCACGCAACTCGCAAGGCACAGGAGAATGGTGGGATACAGCAAGGCCGTCATGACCTTCGACCGCATTTCCTTTTCCCGCGCCTGGAAATCGGCGATCTGGCCCAGCACCACGTCGAGAAAACCACCGGTTTCGCCAGCTTCCACCATCGCTACGTAAACGCGCGGGAACGTTTCCGGTGACTTCGCCATCGCGTCGGCCAGCGACATGCCATCGACGACCAGATCGTGTACTTCTTTCCACTTGGCCTTGGCCACGGGAGTCGAAGCTTCTCTTTGTAGAATGACGAGCGCCCGGCTCAACGGCACGCCCGCGGCCAACAGGCTGGCCAGCAGACGGGTGAAATTTTCCAGAATCCGCGCCGAGATTTTATTGGCGCCGCCCAACGACAATTTGAACGACATCGGCGAACCGTTGACCTGGCCCTTGGCTGTCGGGGCTTTGCCATTGCCGCGCTCGGTCAGGCTGATTGGCCGCAAACCGCGGCCTTCCATCGTGCGAAAGGCTTCCTGGCGGCCCCCGGCCTCGAGCTGGCCTTCGGCGATGCCGCCATCGGTTTGCAATGCTCGGTATTGAAAAACGGGCATGGAAGTTCAGGCTAACCTTGATTGCCGTTGAAGTCTGGGGCGGAACCACGCGCCACGCAATTGGGCGCGGGGAATTGCCGGGCTGCGCCGGTTTTATTCAGGAGGCAGGCCACAGTTGGGCAGCCGCGTTGGGGAAGGGCGCCACTCATGGCTGGGCCACCGCCACATCTTCCGCCGCGTTGTCTTCGATGCCGCTCACCAAAGACTGAGCTTTCGTCACGCGCAACACTTCTTCGGGCGTGGTAATTCCGAGGCGCACCAACCGCCAACCATCATCGGCCAACAGGCGCATTCCGGCGCGCTGGGCCGCCTGGCGAATTTGGTCGGCCGAACTGTTCTTCAATACCATTTGTCGGATTTCATTGTTGGCGTCCATCCACTCGAAGATGGCCCGCCGGCCAAAATAGCCGGTTTGCCGACACTCGCGGCAGCCAACCGCGCGGTAAATGGGCGTGTCAGACGGAAAGCCAAGTTGTTGCTTGAAGGCTCGCGCGGTGGGTGAGGTGTCTTCCTGTTTGCAATGATCGCACAGCACACGAACGAGCCGTTGCGCCAGCACGGCTTCGAGCGAAGAGGCCACCAAGTAAGGTTCGACGCCCATGTCCACCAGGCGGCTTAGCGCACCGGCGGCGTCATTGGTATGCAGCGTCGAGAACACCAGGTGGCCCGTCAGCGAAGCCTGCACGGCGATTTGTGCCGTTTCCTGGTCGCGGATTTCACCGACCAGAATCACATCGGGATCATGACGCAGAATCGAGCGCAAGCCGCGGGCAAAGGTCAGCCCCGCCTTCTCCGAGACTTGAATTTGGTTGACGCCCTTGAGTTGGTATTCGACGGGATCCTCAATGGTGATGATCTTGCGTACAGCGTCGTTGATCTCGTTGAGCGCCGTGTAAAGTGTCGAGGTTTTGCCACTGCCCGTCGGGCCGGTCACCAGGATGATCCCGTGCGGCAATCCCAGCACCCGGCGAAAGCTACGGACTTCCCGGGCGTCCATGCCCAATTCCTGCATGCCCCGCAGCGTGGCGTTTTGCCGCAGCAAACGCAGCACCACCGCTTCGCCGTGCAGCATGGGGATGACCGACACGCGGATGTCCACTTCGCCGTCGTCCACGCGGATTTTGATGCGCCCGTCCTGGGGCAAGCGTTTTTCCGCGATGTTGAGATGGCTCAGAATCTTGACGCGCGAAACAATGGCCGGTTGGAACCGTTTGATTTGCGCGGGCACCGGAATTTCCTGGAGCACGCCGTCAATGCGGTAGCGGATGCGAAGCTCATCTTCGAACGGTTCGAGATGGATGTCCGAGGCACGCAGTTCGATGGCGTCGCGAAGCACTTGGTTGACGAAGCGGATGATTGAGGCGTCTTCCGCAGCGGTATCGAGATTGTTGTCGTCCTCCGAGGTGTCATCGACTACCTGGAACGGCGCTTCTTCATCGAGCGTGTCGATGGTGTCGGCCCCAACACCCAGGCGTTTTTTCATTTCCCGCTGGATGGCCTCGGAGGGAGCGAGCACCGGCTTGAGCCGCAGGCCGGTCATCGTCTTGAGAGTATCCAGTCCTTGGGTGGCGAATAGTCGGCTGGTGGCGACTTCCACGCAGCCGTTGATGCGCCGCAGCGGGAGCAATTCATCCTTGAGCAGCACCCGGGCGGGGAACAAGGACAACACCTCTTTGTCGGGTTGCACGTCCTCCAAAGAGGTGAAGGCCAAATCGTATTCCTGCGCCAACCAGCGCAAGACATCTTCCTCCGACCGAACCGGCGCGTGTTCCCCGTTGGACTGGCACCGGGAAAGTTCCTGGGCGTCACTGGCGGACAGTTGCCTGCCCACCACCATTTGCTCCAGCAATTCACTGAGGGCCGGAGATTCTGAGGACACGGAATTCATGAACAGCGCGCGCGGTTGGATCGAAGATACGTCTGCGAATGGCAAGGGGCTACTTGGCCAAGCCCATGGTCACCGCGATGGCTTCCTGCCGAACGGTGAGCACCTGTTTCAGCTCATTTTGGGCCTTTTCAAGAGCTGCTTCCTTTTGCTGCCGAGCGGCGCGGAAGGCAGCCAGCTTGGCCTTGATCTCTTCGGCGGGCGCTTTGGCGTCAATCGCTTTTTGCAGGGCGTCCGCTTCAGTATTGGCTTCCTGGTTGTTGCCGCCGCCGCGGTTTCCCTGACCGCCGCGACGCCCGAACATGGCTCGGCCACCACCCATGCCGACTGCGCGGCGGGCTTCCATTACTTTTTCGATGCGGGTCTGGATGACCTGCCATTCGGCGTCATTGCTCACGCCAAACGCTTCTTTGTAACGGTCCATCATCCGTTGCTGGAATTGTGCGGGGTCAAAATTTCCCCGACCTCCGCGGCCACCCGGTGCGCCTTGCGCGAGCAGATCGCTTGCCCCGAGGACTAGAACCGTGGCCGTTGCGGCCATCGCCAACAGTTTGCTGATTTTCATCATTTATCTTTTGTGACAGGTTGTGGTTGCACTGAATTCCAAGGCTCGCCAAACCGATCCCGGAATTACTCGGTATCTCTAGCGCACGTTCCATGCCATGGCAAAAAGTGGCATTTTTATGGCTCACACCACTCCCAACCTGCGCAGCCTTTGCGCAGTCACCCTCCCTTTGCGCAGAGTTTGCGCAACACGAGGGAGCGTGTAAGAGCGTGTTGCCGGCTTCTTGCCGCCGTTGGAGCATGGCCGTTCAAATGTTGGATCCCTTGGGCTTTAGGACGCCACCGTGTGTTCGATTCTGCCGGCGGGACGCCGACAGCACGTTGCGCAGCCCCTTCCGGCGAGGCGCCTTCCAGCGCGTCATACCATGGTTGAGTTGCAATCGTCTGGTAAGACCCGGTGAAAGGGCTGGGTAACTCGACGGATTTCTGGTTTGATTGACCAAGATTCCCCGCTTCCGAGGCATTGCATTGATACAAGAAATTACCAGTTTCCCTTGCACCGGGCGCGAGAATTGTATAAAGCAGGCCCGAAACCGCCTGCGGGCAGGGCCGCAACAACACACGATGCAGGCAATTGTGCAGGAACAAGTCCTGGTCCTTGCCCAACGATTCAGCATGGAAGATTTAACGATTATTCGAGAGTTATCCGGCAGTAATGGATTGATTCTCGAACGCGATGAGCCGCACCTGTGGTCACGGCTCCAACCTACCTTAAAAGAGCATTGGCGCTTCTTTGCCGCCTTTCTGCGCCGCCCGGCGACGGTCGGCTCGCTGGTGCCCAGTTCGGTTCACCTGGCCCAAGCGGTCCTCGAACGGTGCAATCTAAAATCCGCCAAGACCGTCGTCGAATTAGGTTCCGGCACCGGGGCGATTACGCGCTTTATTCTCGAGCGCCTGGGGCGGCACACCACCTTCCTGGCCCTGGAACTGGATCCGGTGGCCACCCGTGAACTGCGGCAACGGTTTCCTGAACTGGTCGTCTATTCGGACTCGGCGGAACACCTGCAAAAATACCTGGCCCGGCATGGACGCAAAAAGGTGGACTGTGTCATCAGCGGGCTGCCGTGGGCCAACATGACTGCCGAAACCCAGGAGCGCATTCTCGCCGCCGTGTTCCGGGTATTGAAGCCGGGCGGCATGTTCACCACGTTTGCGTATCTCCATGCCTCCTGGCTGCCGACCGCCCGCCGGTTTCGCGAACGGCTGGCCAGGCACTTCGGCACTGTCAAAGTCAGCCCGACGGTTTGGCGCAACTTTCCGCCTGCTTATGTTTATCGTTGCCGATAGTTAACTGAATTTCTTCTGGAAAACTGGATAAACCACGGTAGGCTTATACGTGACGGGTGGTCAATGGGGGATCGGGTGACCGTAAACCGATAACATTAGACAACGACCTATGAGCAAATATCCGGAAGGCAAATTCGAACGGCATGCGTTGAATGTTCCCGGTCCGTTTTATATCGAAGACGGCCAATGCATCAATTGTCTGGCGCCTTGTGACACCGCCCCGCAACTTATCGGCTTCTTCGAGGAGACGCCTGAATTGCGTGGGTATGCTCATTGTTACGTCAAACAGCAACCGACCACGGCCGCGGAAATGAGGGTCATGCTCCGGGCGATGCAGGCTGCTTGTTGTTCAGGCCTGCGTTATTGCGGCGATGATCCCGAAGTTTTACGGCAGTTGCGCGAAGCGGGCTTGGAAGGTCGTTGCGATGAACTTTGGCGCGAAGAAACTGACGCGGCGACAAACACGGCTTCGCCTGTGTCTGCGGAACCAAACAACGCCTGATTAATCGTCGCGTTGCGCCAGGCTTTAAGCGACACATAGCTTGCGAAGCTGACACGGCGAAGGGCAGGGGAGGGCAGGCTCGACGCCGGCAAGCGGTGCGAGTTTTCCGATGGTTCACTTTCTAGCAGTTCTTCACCATAGGCATTTACCTCGACGGTTTTCCTTGCCACGGAACAAAGGAAGTTCCCAGACCTTCGCATCGCGGTGGGGACATTCTTGTCGGGCCGAACAACAAACGGGGCCACATTACGCCGGGCAGCTTTCGTCATCGTGGACGATCAGGGATGTCCGCGCTCCAAGTTTCCGCTTACACATCTGTAATGCTCTGGAAAGGAAGGAGTCATGTCCCCGTGGCAGCTTCAGGCCAGTAAGTTGAGAACGAATCAACGGACTGCAACAACAACCTGTGAAAGAAGAGAACGATATGAATGGAAGAATGAGACAATGGTTCAAACGATTCCCACTGCTGGCGGTGGGCACCGCGTTGGTGCTCGGAGGATCGGCAGTAGCCTTTACGGTCAAATCCGCCAGCAAGGACGATTCAGCAAATGCTCAAGCACCCCAGGTCAAACTGGTGGTGGACAATCAACCGCTGCCCCGCAACGGCAAAACGTTTACCAGCTTCGCCCCAGTGGTGAAGAAGGTGGCGCCCAGCGTGGTCAGCGTTTATATCACCATCAACGCCAAACAGACTTCGCTGCGCAATGCACCCCTGTTTGACAACCCGTTTTTTCACCAGTTCTTTGGTAATCAATTCGGGCAGGGAGGACAACGGTTATACACGCCGCCGCAACGCGGTATTGGCTCCGGAGTAATCGTTAGCAAAGACGGCTATATTCTGACCAACAACCACGTGGTGGAAAATGCGGATGAAGTGAAAGTCGCGCTGCAGGACGGCCGGGAATTCACCGCCAAGGTCATTGGCCGGGATCCCAAGTCGGACGTGGCCGTGATCAAGGTGGATGCCAAAGATCTACCGAATATCGAGATGGCGGATAGCGACCAGATCGAAGTTGGGGACGTGGTTTTGGCCATTGGCAATCCGTTTGGGATTGGCCAGACCGTTACGATGGGGATTGTGAGCGCCACGGGACGGGCTACGCTCGGGCTCGATTATGAAGACTTCATCCAGACCGACGCCGCCATCAATCCGGGCAACTCCGGCGGCGCGCTGGTGGATGCCGAAGGTCGGTTAATTGGAATCAATACGGCGATCCTGAGCCGTAGTGGCGGCAATCAGGGGATTGGCTTTGCCATTCCCACCGATCTCGCCCGCGGGGTCATGACGAGCCTGATCAACTATGGCAAGGTGTCTCGCGGTTACCTTGGCGTAATGATCCAAAACCTGACCCCTACTTTGGCGAAGGAGTTCAAGCTCAAGAACGACCATGGTGCGCTGGTAGGCGACGTGGTGCCCGATAGCCCAGCGGCCAAAGCGGGAATCAAGAGCGGCGACGTGGTGTTGGAATACAACGGTAAACCGGTGACGGACAGTCGGCATCTCAAGTTGGAAGTTGCCAGCACCCAGCCGGATAAAACCGTGTCCGTCAAACTCTGGCGCGACGGATCCACGAAGACTCTTGACGTGACCTTGCAGCAATTGCCGGGGAGCGAACAGGTGGCCCAAGCCGGCAAATCCGGAACAAATCCGGACGAACACCTCCAAGGCGTCACCGTGGGTGACTTGAACTCGCAACTCCGCCAGGAACTCGGCGTGCCCGATCACTTGGAAGGTGCCGTAGTCACCGATGTGGAGCCCGGTTCGGCCGCAGCCGACGCGGGATTGAAGGCCGGGGATGTGATCGTTGAAATCAACCGGCACAAAGTCAAAGACGCCGAACAAGCCGTGCAATTGACGGAGAAGCAAAAAGACCCCACGACCCTGCTGCGGGTCTGGAGCAAGAATGGCAGTCACTACCTCGTCGTGGACGAGCATGCGGCTGGATAATTTTCCGCCGCCGACCACTGGCTCTCCCGCATGGTTGAAGAGTGGTGCGGGAGAGCCCCTTTTTGTTGGACTTCGTCCGACCAGACTAGCCCGTGAGCTGTAGGACCAAGATTTCGAAGAGTGGGGCTGGGTTGGCAGGCAATCGGCCCGGTTCCAGCGGGAATCCCGCGGAATCGCCCCACGCCCCGGCCGCGCGGAATGGAAGCCGCGCTCGCGGCCGGATGGGACCGGGCCGTGGCAATGATCACGGATTCGCCGGCCGACACGCTTCCTGGCCCACCGGCATTCGTCGCGCCGGAAAAACCGCGAGATTTGCTTGCCCGGCAAATGCAATTGAACATTATGACCGGTGACATGCGCATTTTGGTAGTCGAGGACGACGCGAAGATTGCCTCGTTCATTGTCAAAGGGCTCAAGCAGGCTGGGTTCGCGGTGGATGCCTGCGGGGACGGCGAGGAAGCGCTCGTGTTGGCGGAAACCACCGCTTATGACGCCGCGGTGGTGGATTTGATGCTGCCTAAACTGGACGGGCTCAGCCTGATTCAACGGCTGCGCAGCCAGAAGGTGGTGACCCCGGTGATCATTCTCAGCGCCAAAACCTCAGTCGATGATCGGGTCAAGGGCCTGCAGGCGGGTGGCGACGATTATCTGACCAAACCCTTTGCGTTTTCCGAATTGCTTGCCCGTATCCAGGCGCTGATCCGACGGGCCAGTCAGACTACCGAGCCTACCCGGCTCAGCGCGGGCGACTTAACGCTGGATTTAATTCGGCGCGAAGTCATGCGTGGCACCGAGAAGGTCGAATTACAGCCGCGGGAGTTTGCCCTGCTGGAGTATTTCTTGCGCAATCCCGGACGCACCGTGACCAAGACCATGATCCTCGAGCATATTTTTGATTACAGTTTTGATCCGCAGACGAATGTCGTAGATGTGCTCGTCCACCGCCTGCGCAGCAAGGTGGACCCCGAGAAGACCCGGCTGCACACCATTCGCGGAGTAGGCTATGTTCTTCGCCCGGCTTAGACGCAGTTTTGTATTCCGGCTGAGCCTTTGGTATGCGCTGATTTTTTTCATCAGCACCGCCGGGCTTTTCATGCTCGTTTATTATTTTGTCACCAAGGAATTCGCGCAGAAGGAAGGTGAAATCATCCAGGCGCGACTCCGCGAATACATGGCCGTCTATGAAGCTGGCGGTTTTCCGGCGCTCAAGACCCGTGCCGCCCAGGATAGCAGCTCGGATGACGACAAATTCTACGTCAACCTCGTCAGTCCGCTTAAGATCGTGCGGCCCGTTTTGGTGCCGCACGGCTGGGGGGAGTTTCGCCTTGCCCCGGAGATTTACGAAGGCTGGCGTCAGTTTGAGATCAACCGGATTCCCCAAGACGCGCAGAAAGATTTCACCTTGACCCGGGGGCGCCTGCCGGACGGAGCAATCCTCCTGGTGGGCCGCAGCACCAACAATCTCAAGCTGTTGTGGTCGCCGTTTCGCAAAACCGTTTTGCCGGCCGGCGTGGGCATGGTGGTGCTCGGCCTGAGCGCGGGGGCGTTCTTTGCTTATCGGGCCATGC
Organism: uncultured Verrucomicrobiae bacterium; assembly: GCA_963788655.1. Classification (GTDB taxonomy): domain Bacteria; phylum Verrucomicrobiota; class Verrucomicrobiia; order Limisphaerales; family JAFGQR01; genus JAFGQR01. The sequence continues at coordinate 77,967 of CAWBHS010000060.1, forward strand.
GACCAGTGCGGCAGATCGTGGCCACGGCACGCGCCATCGTGCAAACGGGCCGGCTGGATGCCCGGGTGCCGTCGCGGCAATCCGCCGACGAATTGAACGAAATGGCCCGTTTGTTCAATACCATGCTCGATAAAAATCAGGCGCTCATCGTGGCCATGCGCGAATCGTTGGACAATGTTGCGCACGATTTGCGGACGCCGTTGACGCGCTTGCGGGGTTCGGCGGAAGTGGCCTTGGAAGCGAATGCGAGTCCAGAAGACGCCCGCGAAGCGCTGGCCGATTGTGTCGAGGAATCCGAGCGGGTCTTGAGCATGTTGACCACGCTCATGGACATTGCCGAGGCCGAGGCGGGCATGATGAAACTCGACCGGCACTTCACCGACCTGTGCCAGCTTATCCGGGAAGTGACGGAAATGTACGAATACGTCGCCGAAGAGAAACGGGTTGCGGTCAAGACCCAATTGCCCGAGCAGTGCGAAGCGCGCGTGGACCCGAACCGGTTGCGGCAAGTGTTCGGCAACTTGTTGGACAACGCGATCAAATACACTACGGCGGGCGGCACCGTCTCCGTAACCGCGGGCGTGCAGGGTGACACAGCGTTTGTTCAATTTCGCGATTCCGGCATCGGCATCGCCGAAGAAGAACACGCCAAGATCTGGACCCGGCTTTATCGCGGCGACAAAAGCCGTTCGCAACGCGGACTGGGGCTGGGCTTGAGCCTGGTCAAAGCGGTAGTGGAAGCGCATCAGGGGCGGGTAACGGTCAACAGCCGGGCCGGGGAGGGGGCCGAATTCACGGTCTGGCTGCCGCGAGAAGCCCGCGTGGCCCCGGAGGCTCGGGAGCTGGCCGCTTGATGGCGCCCGACGCGGAACAGAGCCTCGACCGTGAGCGCGCGTAGGAATCAGGGCCCAATCCCAAATTCGATTTCCGAAAACGACATCCGTTTCGACCAAGCCTCCTGGGGAAAGGTTCTCCGATCGGAGCAGCTCATGTTTCAGTCTTTGGAATTTGGCGCCACGCGACCGCGTTTTTCCTTTTTTTCGGGCGCATTCCCAGTATCTTCTGACGAATCGGCCCGGTACCGAAACCGGCTGAAGCGGGAGTAACACCCCCAGTTGGGCTCGGTAGGTTCGGGTAATTTGATTGAATAAGTACATCGATGGAAGTAGAGCGCATACGAAATTTCAGCATCATTGCCCATATTGATCATGGGAAGACGACTTTGTCGGACCGGCTGTTGCACCGCACGGGCACCATTTCGGATCGGCAGATGCAGGCGCAATTGCTCGATTCGATGGACCTGGAACGGGAGCGCGGCATCACCATCAAGGCGCATCCGGTCACCATGCATTACCAGGCCCAGGATGGCTGAAGTACGAATTGAACCTGATCGATACGCCCGGACACGTGGATTTCTCGTACGAAGTCTCGCGCAGCTTGAGCGCGTGCGAAGGGCGCGTTGCTGATCGTCGATGCGGCCCAAGGGGTCGAGGCCCAGACCGTCGCCAATGTGCATCTGGCGATGAAGCAGAACCTGACGATCATCCCGGTGATCAACAAGATCGACCTGCCGCACGCGAACGTCCCGCAGGTCAAAGCAGCAACTCGAAGACATCCTGGCCATTCCCGGCCGACAACGGCCATTCTCGCGCAGCGCCAAGGAAGGCATTGGCATCGACGAAATCCTCGAAGCGATCGTCGCGCGCAGTTCCGCCGCCCAAGCCTACCGGCGCGCGCCTCCCTCCAGGCCCTGGTGTTCGATTCCTATTTCGACACCTACAAAGGCGTCGTCACGCACGTCCGCGTGTTCAATGGCGAATTGAACGCCGGGCATGCACGTCAAACTGCTGCACTCCGGGAAGAACGTCGAGATCAAGGAAGTCGGCAGTTTCAATCCCAAGCCGTACGTGCGCGAGAAACTTGGCAGTCGGGCGAAACCGGTTACATCACGGCCAACATCAAAAGCCCGCAGAGACGTCAAGATGGGCGACACCATCACGGACACGCGCCACCCGTCCGCCGCCGCTTGGCCGGGTTCCAGGAGATCCATCCGATGGTGTTCAGCGGTATTTATCCGATCAACACGGCAGATTACGAGCATCTGAAGGTGAACCTGGGCAAGTTGCAACTGAACGATTCGGCGTTTGTGTATCAGGCGGAAAGCTCGGTGGCGCTGGGCTTCGGTTTCCGTTGCGGCTTCCTGGGACTGCTGCACATGGAAATCGTGCAGGAACGCCTCCGCCGCGAATACAACATGGACATCATCGCCACGTACCCGAGCGTGATTTACCATGTTACAATGACGGACGGCACGATGAAGGAAATCGACAATCCGGCGTTCCTGCCGGAGCCGAATTACATCGACCAAATCGAAGAACCCATGGTGAAGGCGTTCGTCATCTGCCCGAACGAATACATCGGCGACATGATGGCATCTGATCTCCGAAAAACGCGGCACGGTGGACCATACCGAGACGCTGGACACCCGCCGGGTCATGCTGACCAGCGCGGTGCCGCTCAACGAAATCCTGATCGATTTTCACGACCGCATCAAAAGCATCACGCGCGGCTTATGGTTCCATGGATTACGAGCACGCCGGTTACCAGGCAGTCCGACATGGTCAAGCTGGACATGCTGGTCAATGGCGAGGCGGTGGACGCCTTTTCCTGCATCGTGCATCGCGACAAGGCGGAGGGCAGGGGACGGGCGCTGGCCGCCAAGCTCAAGGAGGTCATTCCCCGGCAGCAATACCAGGTGGCCATCCAGGCGGCCATTGGCGGCAAGATCATTGCGCGGGAAACCGTCAGCGCCCTGCGCAAGGACGTAACCGCCAAATGCTACGGCGGCGACATTACCCGCAAACGCAAACTGCTGGAAAAACAGAAGGAAGGCAAAAAGCGCATGAAATCCTTCGGCGCGGTCAACATCCCGCAGGAAGCATTCATTGAAGTGCTCAAAGCATGAAATCCGACTCCGTAACGAAAGGCCGTTCCGCGTCTTCGCCAGTCTCTTCCGTCGCGCCCCAATCCCCAGGGGAGCTACCGCACCGGCTGCGCTGTCCCAGCATCTGGAGTGTGCCCTGGTTTCTGTCCCGCACCGTGCGCCAAGCCACGCAAATGTGCAAACACGTGCGCAAGTTGGTCAATTCCCAACGGGATCTCTTGGCGCCTAAGAGTATCAATGCCATCGCTGAGGCCATGGCTTCCGTTTACCAAAGCATCAAGACGGGGGCCAGCAAGCCTAAGTTGGTGGCGGCAATGGAGAATCTCGAACAGGTGGCCAACAAATGGCTGAAGCCGTATCCGAACGCCGGGATGCGTGAGAACATCGAAGTGCTGCTCGTGGCCCTGGCCGTGGCGATGGGCATCCGCACCTTCTTTTTGCAACCGTTCAAGATTCCCACCGGCTCGATGCAACCGACGCTGTTCGGGATCACGCAGGAAAACCTGATCGGTAATACGAATTACCACATCCCCAATTTTTTAACGCGCTTTTGCCAGTACCTGGATCAATGGAGTCAGTTTTGTCCATGTTGTCGCGCGCGCCGACGGCGAATTGCGAGCCGCTGACGCCAAACCAACCCGCTTTCTGCTCTTTAATCTTAAGCAGCGCATTCAAGTCGGTAATGAATGGTACACCATCTGGTTCCCGCCGGACAACCTGCTGCAACGCGCCGGACTGTTGGCGGGTCCTGGATTTTTTCGCGACCAGTTTTACAAAAAAGGAGATGACATTATCAAACTGCGTGTGGTCAGCGGTGACCATCTGTTTGTGGACCGGTTTACCTACAACTTTCGGCATCCCGAACGCGGTGAGATCATCGTCTTCAAAACTGAAGCTATTGAATACGACGGTGTACCAAAGAACCAGTTTTACATTAAACGCCTGATCGGCATGCCAGGAGACACTATCAAAATCAATACGAATGACCATGTGGTGATCGACGACAAACCTTTGACGGCGGCTGATCCGGGCTTCGAGAAAATCTATGGTCAATTCGACCACCGATATGTCGGCCACACTCACGTGGGACTTTTAGCCGATCCAACTAACAAATACGTTGTGGATCCCGGCAATTATTTTGTCATGGGCGATAACACACGCAACAGTCTGGACTCCCGGTATTGGGGAGAATTCCCCGAGCACAGTGTAATTGGGCGGTCCTATTTCGTCTATTGGCCCATCAGTGATCGCTTCGGCTGGGGCTATCATCGCTGAAGGTTCATTCCCGAACGCATAATCGAGAGCGCGCAACTTGGGTTGTTTTCCACAAAAAGACCGAAAAAAACCAACCGGAGCCACACATAAAGACGCACAATGTTTGTTAGTTTTAATTAAGTTGTCCCTGTGCGCCGTGCTCCCTTCCGTTTAGCCCGCACTTGTGAAAGCACCCCAGGTGAATGGACGGACCAATACTTCGCCTCCCAATGTATCCATTTCCCGATGAATTTGCGCGCCGCGTTGTCGATAGGATAACTGTATGGACCTGGCAAGCCTTCGACCTAATTGGGCGGATTTCGTGATTCTGGCGGTGGTAATTGTGGGCATTGTGCGCGGACGCAAACGTGGGATGTCCCAGGAACTGCTCGACATGCTCAAGTGGTTTCTGATCGTCGTCATCGCCGGTTTTGTTTACGAACCGGGAGGACGGCTCTTGGCGCAAACATCGCTGGTCAACCTCCTTTACAGCTATTTGATGGTTTATACCCTGATCTTGTTTCTGATATTCCTGTCGTTTTCCCTCATCCGCAATGCCGCAGGCCAGAAGTTGGTGGACGGAGAGTTTTTTGGGAATGCCGAGTTCTATTTGGGCATGATGGCGGGCGCTTTCCGCTACGGTTGCATGCTGCTGGTAGTTTTGGCCTTTCTCAACGCCCGTTATTTCAGTCCCCAGGAGGTCTTCGCCGAAGAACATTACCAGAACGAAAACTTTGGGGCGGAATACTTCCCCACCCTGGCCGATGTGCAACGGCACGTGTTTAAGAATTCGATGGTGGGCCGGTTTATCAAAGATCACCTAAGTCTGGTATTGATTCGCCCCACGTCGCCTAAAGACAAGGTTGGCAATAGAACCGGCGCCGTGTTCAGCCGCCATCAGCGGGACCTGGACGATGTGCTTGCCAAGTAGCCCTGCCTTCGGCCAGCTTGGGGCATGGCCGGCCTCGTTTCGCCCGCAACCATTGATCAAATCCGCGCTGCCAGTGACATCGTCGATGTCATCGGCTCCTATTTGCCGTTGAAACGGGCGGGCGGAAATTTCGTCACGCTCTGCCCGTTTCACAAAGAAAAAAGCCCCAGTTTCCACGTCAATCCCCAACGGCAGATTTTCCACTGTTTCGGCTGCCACAAAGGCGGCGACGTGTTCACCTTCGTCCGGGAATACGAAAGTCTCTCCTTCATGGAAGCCGTCAAGCGCCTGGCCGAGCGCGCCAATATTCCGCTCGAATTGGAAACCCACTCCGGCGAATCGCAGACGCGCTACCTCAAGGAAACGCTCTGGCAAATCCACGAACAAATCACTCAACGCTGGCACCGCGCCCTGACCAATGAGGCCGCCGGCCAGATCGCCCGCGATTACCTGGACAAGCGCGGCGTGTCGTTAGAAGCCGTTGAATTATTCCGGCTGGGCTTTGCGCCGGAAGCTTGGGATGACACGGTCAATTGGGCTCGGAGCAAGGATCACGATCTGTCGGTCGTCGAGCAGGCCGGCTTGATCCTGCGCAAAGAAGGCACCGACCATTTTTATGATCGCTTCCGGGGACGGTTGATGTTTCCGATTTGCGACGAACAGGGCCGAGTGGTGGCGTTTAGCGGCCGAGTGTTGCGCGGCGACGAGAAGACTGCCAAGTATGTCAATTCGCCGGAAACCCCCATCTTCACCAAGAGCAAAGTCTTCTTCGGGCTCGACAAATCTAAACGGGCCATCCTGGACGCCGGGGTTGCCGTCGTGTGCGAAGGGCAACTTGACCTGATTGCCTGTTACATGGCGGGCGTTAAAAACATCGTCGCCCCCCAAGGCACCGCGTTCACGGCCGATCATGCGCGCATTCTCAAACGCTACGTCGATGAGGTCGTGTTGTGTTTCGATTCGGACGCCGCCGGCCAGGAAGCCGCCGTGCGGGTGCTGGACAGCTTGCTGACTTCCGGGTTGGCCATCCGCGTCGCTTCGGTGCCCGCGCCCGACGATCCGGACAGTTACATCAAGCAACACGGCAGCGAGTCCTTCCAAAACCTGATCCAGCAGGCGGAGGGTTTTTTTGATTACTACCTGAAACGGTTGTGCGCCGTGAACGAAATCAGCACGGACAAAGGCCGCTTGGCGGTGGTCAAAGCCATGGGCGAAGCGCTGCGCAAAACCGGCAGCGCGGTGCTGATCGACACCCATGCACAAAAAACGGCCCAACGGCTCGGTGTGGCGCCCGAAGCCGTGCGTGCCGAATTTAAAAAATCGCCTCGGTCAAGACCATTTGCCAATGAACCACGCTCGTCGGAAACCGATTCCGTGGTCAACCACTCCCCTCCCCCCGAGCGCGAATTTTGGCTGATGCGTTATCTGCTGGAAACGGACGAAGTGGATTGGGTCGCGCGGCAACTCGATCTGAACTGGTTTCAGCATCCGCTGGTGCGGCAAGTCGTATCGTTGCGTTTGGCCGTCCACGCCCAAAATCGCTGGAAGGACGTTCCGACCTTGCTGGTTGAATGTCCGGATGCTCCTTCGCAAAGCCTCGTCACTGAAGCGGTGGCTAAACCGGTTTCTCTGGAAAACCTGGCCCAGGTAATTGCCACGACCATGCAATTGTTGCGGAACGATTTTATTGACCGCGAACTGACTCGGCTGACGCAGAAATTGTCGCAGCCGAACCTGCCCGAGACCACGGTGATCGAGGTTCTGACTCGCCAAGCCGAATTGCGCAAAGCCAAACGCCAACCGATCAGCCCCGATGCCGCGAGCGGCTAAGACTACCAGGATGCATTTCCAACTCTTTAAGACCGATTCCAGTTCCCTGGCCCGCCTGGGACGTTTAACCACGCCACATGGTGACATCGACACGCCGGCGTTCATGCCCGTCGGCACGCAAGGCAGTGTGAAGGCGCTTGATCCCCGTGAATTGCGCGAAATGGGCACCCAGATCATTTTGGGTAACACCTATCATCTCTTCATTCGGCCGGGCCTGGAAATCATCGGCCAAGGCGGCGGATTGCACCAGTTCATTAATTGGCCGGCTCCCATCCTGACCGATAGCGGCGGCTTTCAAGTTTTCAGTCTCGCCAAGATTCGCAAGATCAAAACGCACGGCGTCGAGTTCCGGTCGCACCTGGACGGCTCGCTGCTGTTCCTGGGCCCCCAGGAAGCGATGCGCATTCAACGCGAATTGGGCTCGGACATCGCGATGGTGTTTGACGATTGCCCACCGCACACCGCCACGCCCCGCGAACTGCGCGCCGCGGTGGACCGCACGATGCGGTGGGCCGCCGAATGCCGTGAGCAACCTCGCGGCCCAGGGCAATTGGTGTTCGGCATCGTGCAGGGCGGCTGCAATGCCGATCTGCGCGAAGAATGCGCCAAGGCGCTCGTGCAATTGGAATTTGACGGCTACGCCATCGGCGGAGTGAGCGTGGGTGAACCGGAACCGGAAATGATGCGCGCCGTGGAACTCACCGTCCCGCATTTGCCCGAGAACCAGCCACGCTATGCCATGGGCTTGGGCACGCCGGCGCAACTGGTGGAGCTGGTTGCGCGCGGGGTGGACATGTTCGATTGTGTGTTGCCCACCCGCGTGGCGCGCAATGGCACGGCCTTCACCGCCCAGGGAAGCGTCAATATCAAGGCGGGCTTCAACAAGGCGGATTTCCGGCCCATCGAGGAAGTCTGCGACTGTTTTGCCTGCCGCCATTTTACGCGCGCTTACCTGCGGCATTTGCTCAAGTCGGGCGAAATTCTCGGCCTACGGATGCTGAGCGTTCACAACTCCCACATGTTCCTGAAGTTGATGAGCGACATCCGGGCGCACATCGATGCAGGCACGTTTGCCGATTTTCGCCAGGAATACGCCGCCACCTACGTGCCCACAAAGAAGGTGCTCGCCGGCCGCACTTTGGCCAGTTTGGAACGATAAAACGGTTGCTTTACCGAATGTGGTGTAGAAAGCCGCTTCCCGAGCGTTTGGATTTCCTTCAGATTTTGACCTTTAATGTTGCGATGTCTCTTTGCGCACGGCTTTTGCTGTACGATAATGGCGTTGCGGCCCTGTTGGGGGTGTATCGGAGCCGCCAGCACAGCATAGATTTGGTATTATGAACAAAATCAGGTTGTTAACAGCATTCGGTTTGGCCGTCCTGGGCATATTCGGGAGCGGCGTCTCGGCACTGGCGCAAGATTCCAAGGCGGTGGACCGGGTGATGATGAAAGACGGGAAGATGTGGGAGACCCAAGGTGGCCAAACCACGTTGATGGACCAGGAAACCAGGCTGCCCTACGACGTCACCGTCAAGACCAATGGCACCTACACCGTCAAGCAAGGCAAAGAGCGGCAATTCAAAGAGGGGCAAATCCTGCGTTCCGACGGCATGTTGATCAGTCCGGATGGATCGATTGTCCCCGTTTATGACCATATTACGATGAAAGCTGGCAAGCCCATGATCACCCGCGACGGTAGCACCGAGCCATTGCAAAGCACCATCAAACTGGCTGATGGCACCCGTATCCAACCGGACGGCTACGTCGTCAAGCCGGACGGGCGCACCTTGCGCCTATTGGACGGACAAATCTTCCAACTCAGCGGCAAGACCATCCCTGCCACCGACACAATTACGCTCAAAGGCGGCAAGGTGATCGTGCAGAAAGACGGCTCCCTGATCACGGTGGCCCCCGGACGCAGCTTGATGATGAATGACGGTACCAAGGTGTTCGGGGACGGCACGGTCCTCATGAAAGACGGCACCAAAAAGAAACTCGCCGAAGGCGAATTGCTAACCGTGCCAGGCCTGGTTACCCGGCGATAAAGAAGGCAGCCTTGAAAGAGTATCGCGTGGCCAGAAACCTTGGGCCGGTTTGACATCGGAGCCAACGCGCCGACCTCCAAAGTCAGACAGTCGTCTCGGCCTTTCCGACTCGCCATACATGCCCCTTGGGTCATGGACCGTTGCGCCAGAATGCGAACGCGTCTTGCCAATCCGGGACAGGCGGGACGCCTATCCTACCGCAATCTCAACGTGAGACGACTCGATTTGCCCGTCCATCCGGCGCATCCGTCTCACTAAAGGGAGGTGCGCGATAGAATCGGAGGCCGCCCGCTCCCGAAGTCAGCCCACTGTCCGCCACCAGCATCCGGCCGTCCGGGGAAAACTTCAGATTCCGCAACGCATTGCCCAACCGCCGAATGGTCAGTAATTCCTGCTGCGTGGCCACGTGCCACAGTTTGAGCGTGCTGTCATCGCTGCTGGTGGCGAGCGTTTTCCCGTCCGGTGAGAACGCAACCGAGAACACCGTCTGTTTGTGCCCGACGCAGGTGCCGAGAAAGACACCGTTCGTCGCGTTCCACAAGCGAACGGCATCGTCCGAACAAACGACCGCCAGCAAGCTTCCGTCATCGGAAAAAGTGGCGGCAACACTGGGATGGGCTTCGCTGACCAAGTTGGTGCGCAGCGAGTGCGAAGCCATATCCCACAGCTCAATATTGTTTTCGCGGCCAAAGGCGGCAAGGGTTCGTCCGTCCGGCGCAAACAACACCCGACGTGCTTCGGTCTCCAGCAAGGCGTTGGTCCCATGGCGGAGGTCCCACCAGCGCAGACCCTCGAACCAGCCGCCGGTAATCAAGGTGCGCCCGTCGGGCGACAGGGCGATACAGTCCAAGGGCCGTTCGCAGACGTTTAAAGTGGTGCTCGCGCGCGTCTCCGTGTTCACCAATTTCACGCTGCCATCACCCTGATTCTCCGCGATGGTCTGCAGATCGGCACTCACGACCGCCCGTGGTGCTCCCGGTCCAAAACTGGGGAAGGCCCGACCTGGACCCCGCGGACGGGAATTGGGTCCCGACCGGAAGCGAGGGCGGCGTTCTTCCAACTGAAATTGTTGTTCCGGTTCGCGCGTGGCCAGATTGAAGAACGCCACGGTGTCCTCCCGCCGCGCCGCCAGCATCCGGCCGTCGGGCGAAAAGGCCAAAGGATCCCAGGCGTTGGAGATGACATCGGCCGGGGCTTGGGGCCGCAAGGGCCACACGTTCACACTGCCATCCCGGGCGCCGCTAATGAGACTCTGGCCGTCCGGTGAAAACGCGACACACCAGACCTCGCTAAGGTGACCCTGGAACGTCGCGATGCGCTGACGAGCGGCAAAGTCCCACAACCGAATCGAATAGTCCATGCTGGCCGTGGCCAGGCGGCGACCATCCGGGGAAAAGGCAAGGGACGAAATCACCCCGGTATGTTCGACATGCTCCGGATCCTTGGGCAACACGGCGATTTCTTTGCCGGTCCGCGCATCCCAGACGCTGACGACAAACACACCGCGCTCGGAAAGGGTATTGCGCGCCGCCGCCACATATTTGCCGTCCGGGGAAAAGGCCATCACGCGATCAGACCGGAACCACGGTCCGCCGCGAGCAAACAGATTGGTGGAATCTTGCAGCACGATTTCGGGTCGCCCTTGTTCCAACGGCCACAAGGTCAAACCCGCCGGAGTATCCGTGGCCAGCGTTTTGCCATCCGCGGAAAAAGCCACCGGTTCCGTGGCATTGGTGAGGTGACGGAGTTCGTTCCACGTGGCGGTATCCCAAACATGAACCCCTTCGCGCCGGCTGACTGCCGCCAGGCGCGTGCCATCGGCGGACAGGGTAAGCGGGCCGGAATTCCCGGGAAACGTTTTCTCCTCGGACCAGTCGGACGTATTCCGCACCCGCACCGTGACGAAGCCGCTGGCAGATACGAAGCGCCGGCCATCCGGGAAGAAGGCCGTGGAGAAACCACCGCTCGAAAGGTTGGTGACCAGGGAATGCGTGTGCAGATTCCACACGCGAATTTCGCGCGCAGTCCCGGTGGCCAGCCAATCGCCCGAAGGCGAAACTGCCAACGATTGCACGGAACCTTCCTGAACCGGCAACGCAACATGTTCGTCGCCCTGACAAAGCTGCCAGAGGTAACGCCACTCGAAGCCGCGCAAATCGGGTTCGCCGGCTTCGGGGCGATGTTTGTTCAACAATTGGACGGCGCGGCCCAGATTGCCGGCGGCCAGGGATTGCTGAGCCAGGTTGATGTCGGCCACGTATTCGTTGAGCCGGGCCGAGGCTTTTTCCTGTTCGGCCCGCGCCCATTCCTGTTCGGTCAGTTGGCGCAAATAAACTTCCTGCCGCTGGGCCGCCACGGCTTTTTGCTCCGCGTTGGTTGCCCGCACGGCCTGCCATACGCTGATGGTTACGCCGGCCAGCAACGTCACCACCACCGTGGCCGTGGCGGCCAACGTGCCTCGATGGCGGCGGGCGAATTTCTGGAACCGATACAAGCTGCTGGGCGGCCGGGCGGCCACCGGTTTGCCCTCGAGATGGCATTGAATATCGTCGGTCAGCGCATTGGCCGTGGCATAGCGACGCGTGCGGTCTTTCTCGAGGCATTTCATGACGATCCAATCCAGATCGCCGCTCAACAGATGAATCAGTTTGGGCGCTTCAAGCTGACGTTGCTGGGCGGTGCTCGTGCGCTCGGTTTCCACCAGCGTCGCCAGTCGTGCCGAAGGCCGGGGTGGTTCCTTTTCCCGGATGGTCCGCCGGCATTCGTCGAGGGTGATTTGCTGGAGCGCCTCCGCGTCAAAAGGCGTTCGGCCCGTGAGCAATTCATACAGCAGCACCCCCAGCGAATAAATGTCGCTCCGCGTGTCGATGTCCAAACCGCTCATCTCCGCCTGTTCCGGGCTCATGTAAGCGGGCGTGCCAATGAAGGTGCTGAACTGGGTGAACAGCGTTTTGTCCGTCAACCGCTGTTCCGTGGCTTTGGCAATGCCGAAGTCGATGACCTTCGGCACCGGCGTCCCGTCGTGCAGCGTCAGCAGGATGTTCGACGGTTTGATGTCGCGGTGAATGATGCCCTTTTGGTGCGCGTGCTGGATCGCCTGGCACACCTGGGTGAACAATAGCAACCGCGCGCGCGCCGGCAGGTTGTTTTGATCGCAGTAGTCCGTGATCTTGATGCCGCGCACCAGTTCCATCACGAAGTAAGGCCGGCCGGTCTCGGTCGCGCCGGCATCGAGCACTTTGGCGATGTTGGGATGGTCCATCATCGCCAGCGCCTGGCGCTCCGCTTCGAAGCGGGCAATGATGCTCCGGGTGTCCATGCCCAGCTTGATGATCTTGAGCGCCACCCGACGGCGCACCGGTTCCTCCTGGTCGGCCATGTACACGACCCCGGTGCCGCCCTCACCAATTTGCTGGAGCAATTTGTAGCGGCCAATACGGTCACCGGATTTTTCGGTGGCGTTGGTAATGATCTCCGTGCCACCCGAGAGCGCGGGTTTCTCCAGAAAACTGCCGACCTGCTCCTGTTCGCGCAGCAATTCTTCGACGCGCTGACGCAAAGCGTGGTCGTCCCCGCACGCCGCCCCGAGAAAGGCCGTGCGCTCCGCCGGCTCCGAGCGTTCGAGAGCACCGAGAAAGATGTCCCGTTCGTCCGAACCGGAAACGGATTGGAGTTCAGCAGCCATACACGATCATTAATACATGCGCAAAAGAGCGACGCAATCCGCAAGAAGAGGGGGAAGAAGGAAGGATGCCGGATGCCGGCTGCATGGTTTCCGAGTATCGCGGAGCGTTTGGAGTGCGTGGAGCTTGCTCCCGCTTTTGTTTGGGACAGGATCGTTCAATGTCCCCCCATCCCTCGCAGCTTTTGAACGCCTTTCGGCTTCCAAAAGCGCCGGCAAGCCGGACGCACTCCAAACGCTGGCGCGACTAACCCAGCTAATGTTCCAATGGAAACCGAAATGACCAACGTAGTGCCACGCAAGCATCGATCGCCAAGAGTGGCGGTGTGTGTCCGCTACCTTGCCTCAATACACCAACTCCACCCGGTAAAACCGTTCCGCCATGAACATGCCGTCCGTCAGGCTGGCGATGGGATTGGCGGCTACGAAGTCGCGATCGAGCTGGAGCCAGTTCGGCGCTTCCAAATCATCGGCGTACTGCACCCGGTACGTGTGGCCCGGAACGGTCTGGATGGTAAAGGTGGCCTGCCCGCCCGTCTTGAAAATACTCTGAATGACCGGCGGCGGCGTTCCGTTGGGCACCCCGGACGAACCGCTCACGATGGTGAAGTCTAGTAGCCCCGTTCCGGTTCGCGGCGGCACGCCATCGTCCGTGGCGCGAAGGATGAAGACGTAGTCGCCCGGTGCCTGATTGGTGGGCACGATCCAACGGAACAGGCCACTTTGGTTGATGGCTGCCCCATCACGAGCCGGCTCGAAGGAGTAAGTCAAGGTCTGGTCCAAAATCTCCGGATCGGACGCTCGCACGAGCAGGGTCACCCGCTCGCCGGGTGCCAGATACTGCCGGGCCAGTGGCGGGAACATCGGCGGAGTGTTCACGCCGGCGACGGTATTGCGCGCTGTGGGCGTGGGGTGGTCCATGACGTAGTAAGCACGCGCGCCATCGCTGTAAGCACCTTCGCTAACATCGGTCAATTGCTGTCCGTACGCGATATAGTCCAGCAGATTCGTCCCGTCAGGCGCAGTGAGTTGAATGATTCCCGCGTCGGCGGCTAGTTTGAAGTTCACGTGCAAGTCGGCCACGTTGCCCCCATTCTGGTTCTCGTCATTGTCCGCCCACACCAGCAGGAATCCACCGGCAGGGATCACATACCGGCCATTATCCGGAATGGCATACTTGGTCTGGCCGAGCGCGTCATCACTCAGATAATAACCACCCAAGTCCACGGCTTCTGGGCCGGCGTTATAGAGTTCAAACCAATCGTCATAATTGTGATCAGACGGATCTTGCACCGCGGCCACGTTGCTGGCCATCCATTCGTTGATGAACACTGGCGGGACCGTTTTTTCGTTGTTCGCCAGCGGAGTCGGCTTGTGCAATCGGAAGCGATAAACCGATTGCCCGTCGGGCACATCGCCGTAACTGGCATTGGCGCCCGGCGTGATCCAAGTCAGGCAATCGGTAACTTGCGGTTCCCCTCCGACGAGGCGGACCAACGCCAGTTTGCCGTCGTAATCCAGCCGGAAATCTGTGTGCAAATCGGTGATGGTCGTTTGCTCGGGCTGGCCGTCGGCCCAAATCACTTTGAACTCGCCTGGAGCCAACTCGATCCCCGGCGGGAACTGCCACTGGAGCAAGTCGTTCGTGTAATTGTCCGCGAGATAATAGCCGTCCAAGCTCACGCTGTTTGATCCGGCGTTGTACAGCTCGAGCCAGGGTCCGTATTCCCCGACGTTGTCAACGAGCCCTATCAAGTTGTCGGTTTCCACTTCGTTCAACCACACCGGATCGTAAGCCGGCAACCCCGCCGCAACGGAATTGGGCGCACCTGGCGTGGCCAGCCCTATGGAATCAAAGGCCCAGTTGCTGGGCCGGCGATTGTCCCGATCGACATCGACCAATTGCAGAGATTCGCCGGTCATCCCGATGGGCCACGGCGGTTGGGCTTCGTAATGAACCCCATTGATCATTTCTTCGCCCATCGGGCCGGGCCGGATCAGCGCGACGGCTTCCCCGTCCGCCGCCAGACTGCCGCCGAACGTTGCGAAGACCGGCACGCTGCCATACGCGGCCACAAACGTGGCTTTGTTTTGCGCCAGCACGATGGTCTGTCCATTCGTCACGATGGAGCCGGGCGAAAACGTCAGATTTACCCCATCCACTCGCCAGCCCGAAAGGTCGAAATTGAACTCGGACCGGTTCTGGATCTCGAGGAATTGGCCCCCCGACATGTCCGGCGCAAACATGAGTTCGCTGATCACCAGCGCGCCCACCGGATCGATAACCGGACCGGTGTAATTCACCGTTAATTGCTGGCTGGCGCTCTCGAGGGGATTGCCAAAACGGTCCACCCCGGCCAAGTCCAGCGTGGTAACTGCCTGATCCACGACCACGCGCAACAGGAAATTGCTTACGCTCGTCCAGGTGATCGGATAAACGACGCCGTTCAGGGTAATGTCTTTGACTTCGACGGGCGCGGTACCGGTCAGAATCAGCAGATTGTCATCCGTGCTGAAACTCGCCGGCCCATCCACAGCAAACGGCGCCTGCACCGTGGCCAATTGCTCCTCCAAAAAGGCGCGCCGGTCGGCGATGTAGGTTTTGATCGCGGCCACGGCATCCAAATCGATGTTGACGTTGCTGTTGGTAAGGGCCGCGGCCCGTTCGTCGATGAACGGATCGAGATACTCGTTGCTGAATGGTCCCGCGACCAAATCCGCGAACGCGCGCCAGTACGCCCGCGCGATGGCTGGCGTGTTGAACATGGCGGCCACCCGCGGCTCATTGGACGCAAAGAGCGGAGCGTCAACGGGTCGGCCCAGGCCGAGGCCATAGTCGATGTCCCACGCCATGTTCACAAAACCGTTTGCAGTGTGATAAAGATAGTCGTTCTTTCCACGCTCCCAGCCGAAGCTGTCAAAATTGCCCACAGCGCGCTCAATGGCAAAGAACCGCATCCAGGCTTCCCAATCCACCGCGGTGCTCACCAGGTCCGGATCGACGGTCGGGCTGTCGGGATTGTCCGCCGGGCTGACGGCATTGATCAACGCGTAGATCACCGAGTATTCGTCGGCCGAATTGCCCACGCCGATGGACCGTTTGCGGAACATGAACCGGTAGGGCGCGGGCACGAACGTAGGCTGGCCGTCCACCATAATGGTCCGCCGGGCCAGATCAGCGTCGTGATAGGCCTCAAAGTTGAATCCATCATTCTCGAACTCAAACCAGTCCTCGACTTTGAACAATTGTCCGCCGGCGTCATCGGGAAACCATTCATCGATCATATCGCCATTGGGCTGTTGCGAATCTTCGAAGATGAAGTTGCCCTCCCGTTCGTAGGCGGTGCTGCGTTGGCTGCCATTTAGAAAGAAGTGGATGTAACGGCGATGGTTATTGGGCAGGCCCATGGCCTCGAAGATTTTATAGACCGTTTGCTCGGACACGGCACTGAGATCGCTGACGGTAAGCACATTGGGATTGCCGGGATTGTTTAGCACGAAATCCGTCGCGCCGAGCAACGGATCGTCATCGGGAAAATTCATTTCGTAATCCACGCGGTTGGGACCGGCCGGCCCGGTGGTGGAATTCGTGCGGTGCCAGGGACTGCCCGAATAGAGCGGCAGCGCGTCGTAAATGATGCGCGAATTGTTGTACACGAACGTGCCGTCCATTTCGAGGTTGTTCATGGCGTCGCGGGTGGCCCAGCGGTTCGAGTTCACTGAGGTCAGCCAAAGATGATACGTGGCAAAGTCGCCGGGCATCTGCACTTCGCCCCAGCGCACCACACACTCGCGAGCCACGGCATCATTCGGCCAGCAACGAGTAAAGCCGGCTTCTGGAAAGACCTGTTTCGGGAACGTGCCCGTGGCGTTCTGCCCGTCGCGGGCTTCGACGTAAAAAGCGACGATGACGCTGTCTTCCTGGGGTGGGATGGTGGCGGTGTAAATGCCGTCGTTCGCCACGGCGTCACTGCCGCTACCGTCATCTACCATCGTGACATCGGTATAGGTCGGCGTGGGATCCACACGATAATGCAGCGTCATTCCTCCCAATCCTTGCGGGTCGAACGCCCGGGCGGTGACTACCACCGGGTCATTGGCCGCCGGCAGCGGTGGCGAGTGTTTCACGTCATAAACCGCCGGGCCGATGTTGGCCTTAAAGCGACTGTTCTGCATGCCCGGCGTGCCCAGCAAACGCGGGACGGCCATGCGCCCGTAAGCCTCAGTAGCGCTGCCGTGCAGGCGCAGCAACAATTCCGGATGCCCGCGCAACCACTTGGCTTTGACCCGCAGCGAAACAATACTGGCATTGGTCGGCACTGGCGTCGTCAACGGCGGCGACAGAATACGGTTGGATTGATTGTCGCCGCGGGAACCGGCGCGAACATGAAGGCTTTGACTTCCGGCAAATCCCACATTCTCGATGGTTGAAAAATCATGCGAACCTTGGAGCACCCAGCCGCTCAGACCGGACTCAAAGCCGCCGTTGGGCACCAGGTTCGGCCCGTTGTCGGCGCGCACTTCGACTTCGTCCACCAGGCATTCGCCAATGCCTTCCATGATGATATTCAACCGGTCGTTGATCGGGGAACCAAGCGTTACGCCGGGCGGCACATTCATTTCGATGGAAGTCCATTGGCTCTCACCCGTGTCGTTGCTGTCCGCCCAGTTGGACGGCAGATGCGGATCGGCTTCCACGTCGATCAGTTCGAGGCTGCTCCCCTGCCCGTCGCTCCAGGAGGTCCATTTGCCACCGTCGAAGTAGTTCACATCACTGACCGGAACGTTCAGTCTGACGTCCTCCGATACGCCTCCGTTGCTCACCCGGTCATAATCGGCGGCCGCGAGCGTGACCCGTTCTCCACCGTTGGCCAGTGCGCCGCCGTAAGGCCCAAAGGTGTTATTGGTGGTCAGGTTGGGATAAATGGTCATCAAGTGATCCGGATTTTTGGCCACCACCCAGTAAGCGCCCGCCGGCATGCTCATAGTGATGGCGTTGGTCGGAAAGAGGTAGCTGATGCCGATGATGAATTCCCACCCGCTAAGATCGACCGCCTGGCTGCCACGATTGTGGATTTCGATGTATTCGTCGTCGCTGCTGCCCGACGGCGGGTTGTACATGATTTCGCTGATGACGACCGGGTACCGCATGGGCGCGGCGTTGGGTGCGTTGCGCGTCGGATGATTCAGGCCGTACGTAATGGGGCCGCCGTCGGGAAAACGGCCACTGGTGATGTTGTTCGAGGCGCCCCGAAAATCAATGACATCGATAACGCGCGTCCGGTCGGTGCTCCAGAAATAGACCGTCTCCCCCCCGGCAAACAATTGGAAGCCGAGCTGGTTTTGGTCGAAGCTGACGAAGCCCCGCGGCGGGATGGTGATGCCGTTGGGAATACGATACATGTTGGTGACCGGATCATCACTCAAGTAGGCACCCGAAAGGTCCACCGTCGTATTGCCATGATTGTGACAACTCCACCCAATCCACTGGATCACTGTGGTTTTGCCATTCGTTGATGAACACCACCGCCAGCGGATCGTGCGTGGCCGGATCAGGTCCGCCCGGCGAACCGCCCACCTGATCACTCTCCGCCCACGCGCGGTAATCGTTTTCACCGTACGACGGCCGCACCAGGGAGAGCGAATGGCCACTGCCATCGGCCGCTTCCGGCCAGGGTGGCGAATCGGCGTATTCGATCAGCAACAGCACCGCGCCCAGTCGATTGCGCAACCGTACCGTGCCGCGGTCCATGGAAAGGCGGTTGGTTTCCGCGCCGTCCCACGGACCGACCACATTCGGGATGCCGTAGTTGGTTTGAACCATTTCCGGCACCCGCGCCACGACCAGGTACGCGCCGGCCTGCAAGACCGTGTTCGAAGGAAACTCGTAATGCACGTCACCGTCGATGAAGTAGCCGCCGATGTTTTCATCCCAGGGATTGGAATTGAACAGTTCGATGAACTCCAGGGTGAGGTTGGTCGCCACGCCAGGAACGGCGCGTGGATTGTACATGACTTCCGTGATCGCCAATCCCGTTCGGCGGCTCGACGGGCCGGGGGGTTCGCGGTCCAGGGTGAATTGGGCTTGGGCAGAGAGCGAGGTTAGCAGGAGAAGAGAAGACACCGAAACGTTTCGGAACCGTAACAACATTTTTTCCATAAAGCACTTCGTCGCGGACTGGGACAATCGTCAGGAGTAGCACTTTTATTGTGCATTAAAAGAGCAGTAATGCAATCGGCAAATTTGGCGGGACACGACTTTCAGCTCCCGTTCCCCTCCGCGACGAGCGCGGTTAGATACTACTCGATCCTCCAAGCAGCGGCGTCTCGGCAAAGCACCGCCATGTTCAGAGCGAGAAAATTTGCGGCGCTTTGCCGATGGTTCTACCGCTCCGTGTAAGTGGTGATTGTGAGCGAGGGCAATTGCTTCGCATCCGGGGTGAATCGCACCGTCCACCCGTCGTCAATGCTGCGATTGGGAATGATGCGCAGTGCCAAACCGTAAGGCGTTTCGCCGCTGGCCCATTTCCGCACCGCTTTGGTCACATCGATCTCGTACCGCATCGGCGGCGAAAACGGTTGGTCCGGTCCCCTGCCCTGCTTGATAATCGTTGAGCCCGCCATGTCACCGAGCTGCTTGAAGTTGTACGGCTGACCGCTGACAAACGGCGCTTGCAGGATCACGGCGGCCGCTTGCATGTCCGCCTTATCGTGGCTTTCGGAGACGTAAAAAGTGAGCTTGGCCGAAGCCAAATCCCGAGGGGCCGGCAAGGGGATACCCTCGGCGCCAATGAGCATGATCCACGCGTTGGAATTGTCCTTGAGCCACTTCACAAACTGGTGCGGAAATGTTTCGCCCGCCATGCTGACATAACTCAGGCGGTTCAACGGTGTAATGCTGGACTGGGTGGGCAACTCGGCGCGCGCCGCCGGTTTCTGCGTGCCGATCAACCACGGAGTCGGCAACGTGGCGAGCACTTCGTTCGCCCGGACCACTGGCATTGAAGCCGGCGACGGAACCGACATCGGTTCCTGTCCGGGCGCGAGCACTTCCCGCCGGAGAAACCGCATTCGCGGATAGACCGGCTGCTTGCCTTGCGGCGTGGGCACTGGGATTTCAAAGGCGCAAGGGAAAGTATCCACGGCCTTTTGCACCACGATGGGCTTGTCCGACCAGGTGGCGTAGTGCGCACGGGCGATTTCCGCCCCGCGTTCATACACTTCTTCCGGCGAGACATCGCGCCAACCGAGGCAGTAGGCGTACGTAACCACCAGGCGATTGCGGCCCAACTCATCTGGGTTCGCCGCGTTAATGGTGATCGTATTCTTGCCCGGCGCCAAATATGGCAGCGCCTCCTGATTGTGCTGAACGATGCTGGTGACCTGCAGGCCGGTGAGCGGCTTCGTGAACGTTACCCGCAGAAAATAACGGTAGCTGCCGGCAACCTCTGGAGTCAGGTCACTGAGTTTGGCAGATTTCCAAGTCTTGCCGTCCAAAGAAACCTCGGACTTTGCTTCAGTGCCGACGATGTTACCGGAGGCTTTGGCGACGACGTAAGGCGAAGCCATCTCCACCACGAACGAAGCCGCGCGCTGTGCGTCCCTTGCCTTCAAGGAGCCCATTTCCCACGTGACATTGTCAGCTTGTTGCAGACTGGTCAGGAAGGCGTCATTCCGAAAGTCCGGCCGAAAGGTCAACGTGCCGTTGGACCATGAGCGCCGGGGATCTTTTCCGGCATAAGGTTCAAGTAACGGACCAATGGCCGGGCAGTTTCGATAATCCTTGTCGCCGCAGGAATGGCCCGGACCACGTTTCATTCCGCGAAAATAATAGGCGCCTTCAATCTTATCCCAATCAAGGGTCAGGGCATAGCCGACCCCGAGGTTCACGTCGGTGGAGTAATCGGGTTCGTCAAACTTGATACCTGACCAGCCGCGCGGACTGCCGGCGTTCTTGCTGCTGGCGATCCCGGTGAGCACGCCGTCCAGCGTGTCGCCGCAGACCATGAACGCCGGCGCCGTCCAGTTCACCTTGTCGCGGATGAACTCAAAGCGATTGTCCTGATGGTAACAGACTTTTCGTTCCGAATCCGTGACAAACGCGTCGGTCACCAATGCCGGATTCGCGCGAATGTCCTCTTGGCCGGCAATCGTCCTCCCATCGGACGCCGTGGGTTCGGGCATCCAGGTGTAGAACTTGAGGAACGTGTCCAGGTAATGCCAGCGGCCACCATAATAGCACTCGACGGTGGTATGGCCGGGATTGCTCCAGCCGCGATAGCGCCATTTGAAACCCGCTTTTTCCCACAGGGCGGCGAGCACGGTGTGTTGTCCGCCGCAAAGGCTCCATCCGTACCCGTTGATCATCTTCAGTGCGCCGATACCATTTGGTTCGCTGGGATAGGCGTGATGGTAGTAAAGGTAACGCGCGACGTTGTAAATGGCGATGGCCTTCGCGTCGTCGTTCGGACAATCCCGCGTGACCGAAGCTACCAGCGCTTCCAGCGACGAGCAATCCGGCGCGCGGTCATTGGTGACTTTGATTGTGGAAAGTGGAGCGCTGGAAACCAAGGAACACACCAAGCTGGAGACAGCAACAACGAGCAACTTTTTCATAGCGTGGTTCGGCGTAAGTGAACTGTCCGGGAGACTCCCGCCGGCGGCGCCGCTTGTCAATCAAACGCTGGGCGCAGGCTAATCAATCGCCTTGTTCTGCGCGGGCCGTAATCCCGTGCGTGCTTCCGGCCGGTGCCGGGCCAACCAGCGAATGCGCATGCATGGCATCGAGCACTTCCGGGGCGCGCGCCCGGAAAAAGTTCAAATAGTCGGCTTGGCGAACACCGCCTTGGGTTGCCGTTTGTTCAACTTCCAGCCAGGTTCTTAAACGCTCCGGTCTGTTCACAGTCAGTCGGATCAGCTCCTGCAAATAACCATCCAACCTCCGGAGATTGACCGGTTGTTCCACCCAGTTGCGGACCAGCTTCCCATACAATGACGGTCCGGTGGTAAAACCTTCATCGCTGTCCCAGTGCAGGAACTGAAATCGGCCGTCGCTGGGTCGCCGATAGAAATAGCCGTTACGCCCGACCTGCATCGTGAAATTATCCCAGTCGCCAATGTAGCCGCGTACCGCCACCATCTTCAGCATCGCCTCGGCATCGATTAACGACTCAAGCTCGGCGGCGGAACAGTTTGTCCGCGAAACCATTTTAAAGAACTCAAGCAGGTGCGAATAGTCGTCCTTCGTCTCGCCAGTTCGCTTCAGCCACGAATTGCGACAGTATGCGGGGTTGCCATCGGGCGGAAAAGTCCAAGTCGCATCCTCGTAATCCCCTTTACCTTCGTCGTTCAACCAAGGTTCGAGATCGATGCGATACAACTCGCCTTTGGTTCCATCGGCAAAGTTGCGGTTCAAGAAGTCGTTCCATACCGGTTCCGTTTCTTCGCGCAGCCGGATCGGGCCGGCGTTGACCACCATCCGCACAAATTCGTTTTCATTGGCCGGGTGTCCGAGCAGATACAGCAGATACCGCACGACGCGATTGTGGTAGGCCCGGCCGGAGGCAGCGTCATCGTCATAGACAAATTTCGTGTGACTCGCGAAAAGCGTGGTCTTCCGGCAGTTTCAGTTTCACCTTATTTAAGTCTGCTCCGCGCTGAATCAGACTGCCGCTCGGACGCACTTTCACCCCGTAGCAAACTTCATCGTCGTTGATCAGCGTGCCGTTGAAATAATGATTGGAGAGCCGGGGAAAATGAAATCCGTGCGCCGCCGTGCCGCCTTCGGCGATAGCCTTCAAATCCCGCGGCGAAATGACAATCCGCACCAAACGCAAATCCCGCGGCAGTTCCCGGTCATCCACCACGAACAACGCCGGTTGCTCGGCTCCCGCGCGCGGCATGGTCGCAGATTGGCCCTCACGCGTTTCCGCTTCCACATAGAATTCCGCGACCTGGTCGGAACGCCGGTATGCCGCCAGTTGCGCGGTGTAAAGGCCGTCATTCGCTACCGCGTCGCCGCCGTGAAGCCCGTCATCGAACATGGGTTTGCTCTGCCACGTCGTGAGCCCGTCCGAGTCGCCCAACCGATGCCGCAATTGCACCGCTGCCAACGGCCGGGCGGAAAAGACGCGGGCCGAAATGGTCACCGTGTTGGTCGAACGCGGCACCGCTGGGTAATGTGCAAGTTGATCCACTTGGGGCAGCGGGCTGGTAGTGGCTTGCGAGTTACGCCGGCCCGGGCTGCCGAGATTCTTCGGCACTTCGATCAAGAACGAGCCGGCTATGCTCCGATCCCAACTCTGCACGATCAGCCTCGGTTTGCCGGAAAGCCAGCGCGCATCGAAACAGAACGCGTACGTCTCGTTCGGATGCAGGTCCGGCACATCGATTTCCACCCGGTTGACTTTGTCGTCACCGCGCCCATCGGACACCACGTGCAATTGTCCATTGGTCACCCCACTGGCCCAGTGCGTGCCTTGGCACAACCAGCCGGTAGCGCCAGTACCATCGTTAGAAAGCCGGTCGGCATTGGTAAGACAATTTTGACCATTCCGCCACAACGCCAGGTGGTTCAGGACCAGGTGACCACTCCCCACCAACGCCAGGTGCAACTCCCGGAAATCCGCCGGCTTCCCGACCGCATGGCGTTCCTGATAGACGTTCGTGCAACTGAAGAAACGAAAGGAAGACTTGCTGGATTCGTCGCTGGCCTGCCAGGCGGACGGAAAACGATTGTCCATCAGCGGATGGATCAGTTCCAAGCTGCTGCCGCCGCCGTCGGCCAGTTCCGGCCAGGCACCGCCGGTGCGGTAATCCACTTCGTTGACCAGATTGCCAACGGCGTCTTCCAGACGAATCAGTTCGCCCTCGTTGCTCAGCCTGCCTTCGAAATCGCCGATCACCGAAATATCTCCATATACGGACCGCATCCATTCGGTGGACTTCGCCACAACCAGGTAACCCTCAGGCAAAATACTGGTGCCCGCGGGGAACTTGAAATTGATCCCTTCCACAAACTTCCAGCCGGAAAGGTCCACGGCTCGTGATCCGCGATTGAACAGTTCGAGGTATTCCCCATCGGCTTGGCCTTCGGGCGGATCATACATGATTTCGTTAATGACAATGTTGGTCTGGCCCGGCGGTTGATTGGCCGCGTCGCGCGTCGATTGCGCTCCAACAAACCATTCGCTCGCGCCGTCGGGAAAGGCCTGCCAGGTATCACCGCCAATCGGTGATTCAAAGGCCCGGCAATCCAACACGGTGTTCGAGGTATCCAGCAAATACAGCTTCACTTCGCCGTTGCGGTTGACAAATGAAGTCTCCCAACTCGCGAATCCGCCTGCTGGCACGGTGTCTGAAAGGAGTTGTCGATCTGAAAAATCAGGCTCGCTGGCCAAATACAATCCTGCCGCTGCAACCGCTTCCCGAGACGGATTGAACACCTCGAGCCAATCGACCCGCCTCCGGTCGCCGAAATGGACTTCGTTCAGGCGCAAAGAATGATTGGCATCCGACGTTTCCGGCCTTGGTTGCAATTCCAGTGCCGCAACTGGCCTCGCGCTAGCCGTCCAGTTCCGCCAATCGTCCACGCGACGATTGGGATGCCGCAACACCAACGCGCACCCGGTCCCGTCCGCCGCCAACGGCCAATGCCCGCGCGTGCCGGTACTCCAAGGTACACACGATCACGCCGTTTTTGTCCGTCAGCGTGACCCGTTCGCCGTCGTTATCCAGCTTCCCGGCCCAGGGTCCAAAGATCCGTTGGCTCGGCGGAACGTGGTAGGCGGCGCGTGTCTCCGCTTCGCCGGCGGAGGCAACGATGATGGCTTCGTGCGCCGGGAGAAACGTTGCCATGGGCGCGTTGGTGGAAAATGAGGGGAAGGTAAATTTGATCCCTTTCGTGCACTGCCACTCGGCGATATCGAGCGGTGTCGCCGAAACGTTTTCGACAACCAGATACTCGGGCTTGCCGGTCGCCGGGTGATACATGATCTGACTGAAGACAACCAGGTCGGCATGAGCGGCGCACAACCCGAAACCGAGCGCCAGACCAAACGTGCAGAACTGAAACGGTATCCACCTTTGCATGGAAATCGCGAAATACGCGAAGTGCGCCGAAAGATTGGAATACAACTTCAGTGCATCTCGGATCGGACGCTTTGCAGCTAAGAGCCTGTTTGAACAATGGTAGCAGCCGACGTAAGGAGGCTCATTCATCTCGGACGCATCGCGGTTTTCCGAGGAAAAATGAGCCTCCTCACGTCGGCTGCTACGGACCGGCTGGAGTTTTAAAACAGGCTCTAAGATTCTAAGCACGCTAACGCTCATGTTTTACACCGGTAGGACAGCCATCCCGGCGGTCCCGACTGACCAATACCGCCTGTCATGTCGAGCCCCAGGAGGTAAGTCTGGCGGGGCCCTCTGGTGACTCGAGACAGGCGGGACGCCTGTCCTACCACGTCGTATGACAGCCGTCCTGGCGGTCTTAATTGAGCAGTCTCGCCCGCAGGCACTGAAGCGTTGGGTAGAATTTGGAACACGTTTGGCCGACAGGCCGAACGCCCGTCCTACGCTTATTTCGGTTCCGACGCAGCCGGGGTTTCGCGCGCTTGCACCGTGTCTGGTGCCGGCCAAAGCCGCGCTCGGCGTGATGTGGATTTTTGGCTGCTTTGCGCCAACTGGCTGCGACGTGTTAGCGGGAATGGCCGCGCTTCGCCCGCTTCGAACTGCTGCAAATCGTGCGCGGCAATCCGGGCACGCGGATCCTCAGTGCGGCGATAACATTCGGCACGCATGGCCAAAAATTCGCGGTTCCACGGAATGGCGGGTTCGAAACCGGCCAGCGCCTTACGGGTTTTTCGGAAGGGAAAAGCATTGTCCATTTCCCGGGCAAATTCCAGGCAGACCTCGGCACGTTCGCGATCCAGCAAGTGCAGCGCAAAGGGTTTCTCCAGCATCGCGCTTACGGGTTCGAGTTGTTTCTTTTCCTCACCGCGAAACGCAATGTCGCGGGCAATGTCCAGCGTGCAGTCCATGACGCGGACTGGCGTCCAGGGATACTGGCGCCAGGCGACGATGCTCTTTTCCACCAAGGGCAGGGCTTGCTTGATCTTGCCCTGACGCCACAGCAAATGAGCCTGCACCGCCGCGGCTTCGATTGGGAACCACGCCCGCAATTTTTCAATATACGGCAGGGCGCGGTCATCCGCCCGGTCAGCCAACCCTTCGGCCACCACCAGCAATTCCATCAAGTCAGCCGGCTCGGCCGATTGCGTCTCCCAAATCCGGCTGGCGGCTGGCAGATCGTTTTCCAGCCATGCCTTTTTGGCGGCCGTGCGGATACGAAACGATTGGCTGTCCGACGCCACCAGGAAATTCGATTGCTGATCCACCACAAAATTGGAAACCCGCCGATCCGGCAATTGGCTCCAATTCAATTTGCCATTTTGCACCGCCGGTTGGTCGCATTTTTCGTCCTCGGCAGCGCGTTGGAGAATCTCCGCGCCGAAGCCAGTCGGACACCCCGCGGTCCGGGCGAACGCGAATTCGAGTTGGTTTTGATCGTCGGTGTTCACCGACGCGCCAGCCATCGCCACGGCCCGGGCCAGGGCGCTGTTGGCCGCGTAATGGGCAAACACGCCTTCGAGATCGGAGACCCGCCAGACTTCGGCCAACGCGGACTTGAACGGCTCCAGTTTGATCCGTTCCCGCAATTGACCGACGTTATATACCAGCGGTTCGCGGGTCGCGATTAAGAGCAAATCGTCGTTATGAGTCCGCCAGGTTTCCACCACCGGAAACACCGTTGACAACGTGGCATACGCGCCGGCCAAGGTTTCGCCATCGACCAGATTTCCCTGAATCCATTGTGCAAACATGCCGTGCGGACGCAGGCGGCGGTCCACCATCTGGTAAAACTCGCGGGTAAACAGACTGGCCGCGCCGGGGCGAAACGGATTGGCCGGTTCGGAAGCAATCAAGTCGTAATCCAACGACGTGGTCAGGAGGTAATCGCGGGCGTCACCGATTTGCAGTCTCACTTTGGGATTGGCCAATACGTGGTGGTTCACCGGCGCACACAAGGCCGCCACTGTTTCGACGGCTGGTTCCACCTCGACGACATCGACAAATTGCATCCGCGGCACGTCCGCCAGCCAGCCCGCCGTCGAGCCGGTACCCAAGCCCAGCACGAGACCGCGCTGCGGCTCCGGATGCAACATGGCCGGCAGCAGGCCCAACATCACTTGCGTGCCCGCGTCGCTGCGGGCGTTACCGGCAAGCTTGCCGCTCAAAGCCAACGCAAAACCGTTCGCGCGTGTGACCGCCACGCTGCCTTCCCGGCCTTCGGCTTCCCAGTAAAGCGTCCAGCGCTGGCGATTGGCCAACTGGCGAAGTTCATTTGGCGTTGGCGCCTGAACCTTGACTTGGCCGGTAGCAATCAGACCGTGCCGCCAAAACGCGGTTGGTCCGTCGGTCCGCAGCAGGACCACAATCAACGCCACCACGGCCACCTGCGGCGTCAGCAACCAAAGCCGTTGGAAAAATCCAGAGCGATTCTCGACTTGCTCCGTCCAAATCTCGTCCCGGCCCGGATCGGGCAGGATTTCGGTGTCATAGACCACCAACTCGGCGGCGGAGTCTTCGTCCCACTGGAGGGACAAAGCCAGGGCGGCTAATGCCAACATCAGCAACACGCCGGCCACCAATCGCCAGGCGCCGGGCGCAGTCAATAACGGTAACACGCCGAATCCGCCCGCCAGCACACCAGCGATGGCACCCATGGTGTGCCATCCAAACACCAAACCCGTGTGCCGGCCGACGCCGTCCCGTGCGCGGCCCAGCAAGGCCAGCAGCATGGGGAACTGCACCCCCGCCAATAGCGATGCTGGAAACACGATCAGAAGCGTGATGATACTCCATTCCACCACCCGCATGGTAAAGCTCAGCGAACCCAGCGGCTGCAACACCATGGCCAGCACCGCCAAACGGTCACCCAATGCGTATGGCCCGATAAGAAACAACGCCTCCAAGGCGCAGACCATGCCAAAGCCGCGCAAGGTCGCCCGTTGGTGTCCGCGCCCCAGTGAATAGCCCAGGCTACCGGCCGCGATCCCCAATAGCGACCCCGCTAGAATCAATCCCCACGTAAACGTGGAACCGCCCAGCAGCGGACTGAGCATGCGATGCCACACTTGTTCCATCAGCAAGAGGGCAAACCCTGCCAGCGCCGCGGCCGCCACCACGAATCCCGTGAGCCCCCCGGAGGACAGTTCCGGCACTGCCGCGGGCCGCGCTACGGAGCCGCCGCTCTCCATGGTGCCGTCTTCTTCATTAGCTGCGGAATCAATCCGGCGAGACCAAGCCCAGGCAACGAGCGCGACGCAGCCGTTGAAGATGCAGGCCCCCCAAAGCGTGTGCCGGTTGCCAAATTGTTCGGCCAGGTAAAACGTGGCGAACATCACGCCAACCACGGCCCCCAGTGCGTTCAGACCGTAAAGCGCCGCGGCCCGGCGACGCCGATCGTCCACCCCGGACTGCACGGCCCGCACGATCGCCGGCAAGGCGCCGCCCATCAGAAACGTGGGGACCAGCAGCACCGCTGCGGCCAGCAACCAACGCATCACCATGCCCAAGGCCAAACCGAGCGCAGTCGCCCCACCGAGGGCCACATAAGCCTGGCGCACCCAGTCCAGGAGAAATGGCGTTCCTGCGGCGAATAAACCAACGCCCAATTCCAGGAAGGCAAAGCAACGGAAAGGACGTTTGAAGCCATCGACTTTTCGGCCGAGGATCAGACTACCCGCGCCCAAGCCGGCCAAGAAACAGGCCAGCACGGCAGCGATGGCGGGCGTCGAAGCGCCGAAAATCAGCCGGAACTCGCGCAGCCAGGTGACTTGATACACCATGGCGCACAGCCCCGAACCAAAAACACAAAACACCGCCGGGAGCATCCCGCCGGATTGCCGGTATCCTGATGAACGCATAGTCTTATTGCTGCGGGCCTTTTGGCATCCATTCCGGAGGGCCGTTGTTAATTATCTGGCGCGCATCGCCGGGGAAAAACCTGCCTCTCCTGGTCAGAAATGGTCCCGTTCACCGCGGCCAATACGCGCATTGAGCACCGCATCTCCATTAAGCAGTCGGCGGGCCATTTGGCGTGAAGCGTGAAGCATGAAGGGATGAAGGGATGAAACGGCGGGACCATTGGCTGAATTCCACAGGTTTTAAAAGTGGGTTATCAGCGACCGGGGGAAGACTCTTAGATTCGGCAGCGAATACCGTCACCGCACCGAATTTAGATGAACCCAACAGTCACCTCGTGAACCCCTTCACGCTTCACGCTTCAACTCTTCAACCACCCCATCCCCCCTCGACAAACCGCGCCAACCGCTCCTATGCTCCCGCTCATCGCCTGACCATGAACACTGTTTCTCGATCATCGTGGATGCCGATCCTGCTGGGCGGCGCAATCATTGCCTTCGGTTCGAACGTGGCCGCGCAGCCAAAGCCAACCAACAACGTGTGGCGCCTCGCCTGGTCGGATAATTTCGCGCGCACCGAACTGGGCACCAATTGGTTCGTGCGCAGCGGAGAAGCCACCATTCGTGATGGCCGGTTGTATCTCAGCGGTGCCGGTGCCACCTTGCTGTCCGAACGCACTTTCGGACCCGACGTAAAAATGGAGTTCATCGCCGAGGCCAATCCGGACCTGCCGCCCTGCGATCTTTCCGCCACCCTGTGCGCCAATCGGTTGTTTGGCTGGACTTACCTCTTTGCCTTCGGGGGCCGCAACAATCAGGTCAACCAACTATTGAGCGCCTCGCAGCGGGTGGTGGATCAACATCCACCGTTCCTGATTGAGGCCGGTCGCAAATACCGGCTGACCGCCGTCAAGGAAGGGAAACGATTGTCGTATTTCGTCGATGGCCGAAAAATCCTCGAAGCAGTCGATGACGATCCGGTGGGTGGCCCCGGATTTGATCGCGCCGGCTTGGTGACTTGGAACGGAATGTGGGTGGACGAGGTGAACATCTACGAACGCGTTCCTCCGGCACCGGACGGACCGCGGATTCTGCGGACGCTGCCGGACGCCGGCTATCGCTGGCAGAATCGGAAGCTGACGTATTTCGGCTCATCGAACCAGCCGATCGCTCGCGCGATTGCGGCGTACAATTCCGAACGCTTTCGAAACGCGTTCGATCAACTTGCCAGCATCAAGCCACCCACACTCGCCTCGGTGGTTGGATTGGCGTGGGTGTTGGGCGACCTGAACTATCAGGATCGGCCCGACGACCAAAGGCAACTGGCCGCTTTGGCGAACACCGTGGCGCAGGAACGATCGAACGATCAACCGGCCAAAGACTTCGCCCTGGCCGCTGACTGGTTTGCCCGCGTCAGTCTCCGGAGCCGGGATCGCCGGGCCGTGACGCGACTGGTATCCATTGGCCCCGACCACAATCCATTCTATTACAAAGCTTCCTTGTTTCGCGCCCGTTACCACTACGCCTCGGCGCGGGAAGGCGCCGACCAACACCGTGTTCGCGAAGCCCTCGACCTGTTCGCCGAGTTGAAGGCGCTGTGGCCGGAGAGTCTGCCCTTGCGCGAATTTGCCGGCGAACGAGTGCTATGGCGCAATGATTTGATTTGGCCCGAATCAGCAGGACCGGCTTGGGCTCGGTATCTTCAGGAAGCCTTCGCGCGGCAACACGCGATCCTTGATTGGTGGTTCACTCAGCGTCAAGCGCCGGATGGTTCGTTGGGCGGCGGCTGGGGCGATGACGTGGAAATTCTGCGCTCGTGGGTTCCGGTCGCGTGCATCACCAGCGCGGGAACAACCGCCCTGAACGGAATTGAAAAGCTGGCCGACGGGGTGTGGAAACACGACCTCAAGGACGGTTATGAGCCGGGCGTGGGCGACGTGGAACATAGCGCGGAACCGTCTGCCGATACGTTGCCGACGATGCTCTTGCTGCGTTACGGCGATCCGCTATGGATCGAACGCAACCTGCGTTCCGCGCGGACCATTCGGGAGAAGTTCATGGCCATGAACCAGCGGGGGCATCTGCAATTCATTTCCTCCGAGTTCGGTGCCGACGGCGTCAATACCCATCCACGCGCCGGTGGCGATACCGGTTACCACGCGCGGGCAATGAAGCATTTTCTCTGGCTCGCGTGGTGGGGAGTGCCCGAGGCGAGCAACACATTTCTCGAATGGTGCGACACATGGCGCGATGCCACCATGCGCCGGATTGGCAGCAAACCGCCTGGCTTCGCGCCCGCCAGTATCTTTTATCCTTCCGGGGGAATTGAACCGCCCATTGGCCGCCCGTGGTTTGATCCGGCGGCCAATTTCTACGGTTTTCCCGGCCTGCCCACGATGGTGCATGATGCCTTGCTGACCGCCAATTTCCTCAGTGGTGACCGGCGGTTCCTCGAACCGGTGCAGTCGATGCTCGACCAGGCAACCACCGGACCACTGCTCAGCTTCAACGACCAGTTGCCTCCCGATCACCCGGACAACTTGCGTTCGCACATCGTTCACGAAGCCACTCCGAACATCACGGCAGTATATCACTGGCTCACTGGTGAACGCGTATATGACGAATACACGTTGCGCCGATGCACCGCCCGGCAACGTTTCGAGGTCAACGGTGACCGCGTACAATACGAAGCGTCATTTCAAAGACTGGCGGAATCGATGCGTTACCGCTGGACTCAGCGCACCAGCGAAGTGCTCCAGACCGATCGCGCTGGATTGGAAGGTGCGACCACAGTGCTGGAGGCTTACACCGGTGCCGTGCGGGATTTTCGCGACGCCAGCACGCCAAGCATGGCCGTTACGTGGATCACGCCAGACCTAAACTTCGCCGCGCTGGTCACCGAGGCCACGCCGCAACGCCTGCGCGTGCGGCTTTACAATTTCAACGGGACGCCACAGCGGATGGCTCTGCGGCCGTGGCGACTTGAGTCCGGCGTCTATGTGTTTCATGCCGGCGAAGCGGTGTCCGCTGAAAGGCCCGGATTGGAACGTTATCTTTGGGGCGCGCCGAGTGATGTTGAACTGCGCCACCGTGCGGCGCCGCTTTGGTTCGAACTGCCGCCGCAAAAAGTTTGGGTGGTGGATATGCGATTGCGCCAATCCATCACCAACTCCCCTGCCCTGCCCGATCTGGCCATTGCCGCGCGGGATGTTCGTCTCGAATCGAACCGTGTGTCCGTCACCGTTCACAATATTGGTGCGGCTGCGGCCAAAAACTTCTCGGTAGCAATCGAACAATCGACTGCGGGCAATTGGAGTCGGCTGGCCAAGACCACGGTGGATCGATTGGACTCGATCCATAACTTCCAACCTTCCACTCGGACGGTGACGTTCCCGATGCCGGACCGGCCAAATATCGAATGATCTGCGGGTGGTGGTGGATCCGGTGGAGAAAGTGACCGAACTCTGCGAGGAGAATAACCGCGTGGACGTCTTGGCGCCGATGGGTACAAGATCGCGTTAAAATCGCGCCAGCGTTTGGAGTGCGTCCGGCTTGCCGGCGCTTTTCGGAGTGAGCGAGGCTGGCGAACACAACTGCGCTGAGTGAATCGTTACGCGCCCTCTACCCAATGAAAGCGGGAGCAAGCTCCGCGCACTCCAATCGCTTCGCGACTTTGGCCGCTATTGGCAAGCTAATCATGCCACTTATCCAGTTCGATACGAACGCAACGAATCTCGATCCCGTCACTGTTCGTTTTCGTCATCGTTGGCATTTCGATCGCATCCAGCATCCTCGCCCCTCTCACATTCCCATCTTGCGAAGTTCAGTTTCGAGGGCCAGTTGAAACTCCTGCACGTCAGCGGCGGCCGGACGATACCCTTGCTGGCTGGGAATCATCCCCAACCGGCCCATTTGATCAAGATGCCATTGCGCCGATTGCCCGTCGCTGAAGGTCACGCGTCCGCTGACCACCGCACCCGGCCGCGTGATCTGATCCAGACTAACGGATACGCGTCCTGCCGCCGGCGACGCTCCGGGGGTTTCTTCGGCCCAATCCTCTGTCGATTGGCCGGCTGGCGCTTCGGCGACGCCCGGTTGGGCCGTTCCTGGTTTCTGCGCCATTTCGGGAGGGTTCTCATGTTCCGTATCTTTCGGGATCAACTTGAGATCATCGATCAAGAAGCGCACCTCCATATACGTCAGGCGGACGCCAAAGTCGGTTTCCAGTTTCTTCTGCACGTCGGAAAGCTTTAAGCCCTGGGCGAGCCAGTCCGCCACCTGCCGTTTTTGTTCATCGGTCAAATTCATATTGTCCCTGTATTCGGCGGGATTGGCGCCCGCAATTCAACTGAAATTTTACTCAAAACATTTCCATCTCCGCCTTTGACTATTGCCCTGACCGTGCTAGAAAATCAGTTTCATGAAAACTTCCATCACCCGTCGTCAATTCATCCGCCGCACCTCCACTGCCGTCCTGGCGGCGTCATCCTTCCCCACGCTGATTCCCGCTTCAGCCCTCGGCGCAAACGGCGCCACCGCGCCCAGTAATCGTGTAGTCGTTGGCGCCATCGGCGTCGGGCCGCAAGGCCGCGGTGACTTGGGTGGGTTCCTCGCGCAACCGGACGTGCAAGTCGTCGCACTGTGCGACGTGGCCCAGCGTAATCTCAACGCCGCACGCAATCAGGTGAACCAACGCTACCAAAACCAGGATTGCAAAACCTACGGCGACTTTCGCAAATTACTCGCCCGGTCCGACATCGACGCGGTGTTGATCGCCACGCCGGATCATTGGCACGTGCCGGTGGCCATTGCTGCCGCCAAGGCTGGCAAGGACATGTATTTGGAGAAACCGATGGGGCTCTCGATTGCTGAAGACCAGATACTCCGCAAAGTCTGCCAACAAAAGAAACGCATCTTCCAATTCGGCACCCAACAGCGGTCCAGCCGCGAGTTCCGCCGGGCCTGCGAACTGGTCCGCAACGGCAAGATCGGCCGGTTGAAACAGATCGATGTCTGGTGCGCCGCCAGCCATCCCGGCGGCTCGACCAAACCCGCGCCTGTGCCCGATGGATTGAATTACGATTTCTGGCTCGGCCCTGCCTCCTACACGCCGTACACCGATGGCAAGGCCTTCGACAACTTTCCGCCCGGCACCTGGAAGACCTGGTGGTTCAATTACGATTACGCGTTGGGCTTCGTCGCGGGTTGGGGCGTTCACCCGCTCGACATCGCTTACTGGGGCCACCCGGCCATGATGAACGGACCACTGGAAGTGGAAGGCAAAGGATTGATACCCACCGAAGGCGCCTGCAATACGTCGGTTGCGTGGGATGTGAACTTCAAGTTCGCCGACGGCGTACGCCTTTGGTATCGCGGCACGCCCAACGGTTGCGAACCCAATACCATGAATGACTTTAAAGAATGGCGAGCCAAGTTCGGCGACATTCGCGACCACGGCACCGCGTTTGAAGGCACGGACGGCTGGGTCCATGTCTATCGCGGTGGCTTGTTCACCAGCCCGGCCAAACTGGCCGAAGAGTCGCTTGGCCCGAATGACCAACCACTCCCGGTCAGCACCGGCCACCAGCGCAATTTCATCGAATCCGTTCGCAATCGCAAACCGGCCATCTGCCCGATTGAAGACGCCGTCATCGCCGACACCTTGTGCCACCTGAGCGACATCGCCACGCGTGTGGACCGCAAATTGACCTGGGATCCGAAGAAGGAAAAATTCCTCAAGGACGACGACGCCAATAAACGCCTCGAACTGCGCCCCATGCGAGAACCGTGGAAGTTGGGTTGAAGCGAATGCGAAGAGCAAGCTCGTTGCAGCGGACGTGCGTCCGCTCACTTTTCCGGAATCCGAAAATAGAGCCGGCTCGCGTCGGCTGCTACGGTGAGATGGATAAGGGTCCGTGTGGGCGGAATTTCTCGAGCAATACTCGAAATTTCGAGCGCCAATTCCCCGATTCGGTTCCTCCGACTACCGGCGTAGCCGCACCACCCACCTCTTCTATGACGCCATCACTTTGGGCGACCCTCGGCAGTTCCAGTTTGAGTTCTGTTTGTGGACGTTGGGCATCATTCGAACCATGCTACAGCAGCAACAAGGTATCGAGTTGAGTAAGAGTGGCGTGAGTCGATTGCTGCGTCACTTAGGTCTTAGTCCTCAAGTCCCCAAGTATAAGAGCTACCGCCAAGATCCCAAGGCGTTGCGCCGCTACCTGCGCCGCACCTTTGTCGAATTTATCCAGAAGCTACGTGCCGATGCGGGGCGGCCGATCATTGTGATCGCCGACAACGCCAAGTATCATAAAGAAGGTCCGGTAAAACGCTATCTCAAGCCGACCCCTGAGGGAATCCAGGTGGCTCACTTGCCGACGTACTCGCCGGAACTAAATTCTGACGAGCAGGTGTGGAATCACTTGAAGCGCCGCCTTGGGAAGCTATTTTTAGAATCCAAAGAACACTTGAAGGATGAGGTGCGAAAAACCATGTCATCGATTCAACGGTCACTCAGCCTAATTCTTTCGTTCTTCGAGTTAGAAGATACTCGCTACGCTGCTGAGGCACAATAGATGCAATTACTTACGCAACGTGCTATAGGTCGGCCCACAAAGAACGTGGAGAAGGGATTGGTTCAGTCGCATTCTCGGGCGCACCACCAATCCCACGGGCCGCGCGGCCCCAAAGCGCCGAAGCTCAAGAAGGCAACCCCGACGCCAACCAATAAGGCAACGTCACCGCGTACCCTGGAGTGCAGCCACGATGATGCCCGCCCTCGAAGCCGTCTGCCCGGCACCAAAGAACCATTGTTCGGTTTGGTGCAGCAACATCGGTGAACGCAACGACTGCGGCTGCGTGGGCGGATGCGCGGCCTGTCTCCGCCGGATTCAGGGCGCGAAACGGAATGAAGCGGAGCCACCGGAACGCGGGCGAGTTGGGAACGTGGGCGAGGTCGCGGATGGCGGCGAAGCGGAGTGGAGTGCTGCGCTCGGAACCGGACGGAGTCAGGCGTAGGTCGCGGCGGCAGTCTGCGGATAAATCGCGTAAGCCAGACAAGCAGGAGCGAGGATAGGTTGGCGGTGCGCTGGCAACCGGAGCGATTTGGTCCGCAGTCTGCCGCCATCCTGTTGAAACGTAATGTAACCAGGGAAGGTGGCGCAACAGATCGTGGCACATAGCGCCATTAACAGAGATTCGTGGATGTTCCGTAAGCAGCTCCTGCTGACGAAATCAAGAGGTTGGCGCACTGGTAAACGAAGCGTCCTCCAAATTCCACACGTTGGCGGGCCAATCGATGGCAAGACGCATTTTCAACAGGGCACAGCGACCAATGAGAATGTTCCGGCGCGGAGCGGTGATGGCTTTGGTCAGGACTTCCCAGCCGGATGAAAACGCCAAGCGCAAATAATATACTTCCAACTCGCGCGGCGGCTCTTCTTTTCGATAGGTCCACACCAGGACTCTCTGGCGCACTTGGTCGAGGTGCAATTCGGCGCCAAGTTCAACCGGAATCACGCTGAGGTCAGCTCCGGTGTCGATGACTCCCTCCCATCGGCGCGGATGCGCCCGCCCGTCCAACCCACTGACAATCAGGTCGGCGATAACCGGGGCCGGGTATTCGGTCTGTCGGCCACCCACCGCGCGGCTGAGGTTTATTTGCACCTGCGGACCCTCACTTGGAAAACTTAAACTCCGGCGTATCTATATGGATCTCGTCCACTCCGTTGTCCGTGACCTTTTGGATGAGCACACGGTGACCCTGGCCGGAAACCCGTTGGGCGAGGGCAAATTCATCCGCGTCGCGATCCACAATCCGTCCGTTGGAAATGGCAACGAACCGGCCACGGTCAGTTTGGAGCAACTCCGGTAAAGTCTGGCGGAAAACTTCCAAGTCAAAATCCGTGTGCGCCATCTCGTTTTCCGATTCAGTCGGCACTCGGGCTCCTCGCTCTTCCAGGAACGTGACGGTCTGGGAACCGTCCAGGTGCAACAATTGCCCCACTTGAGTGCGGGAGAGCTTGCCCACGCGATAAAACTCGGCGGCAATAGTCTCCAGAATTCGGCGGGGGATTTCTCCCGGGGTGGTGGCCACCTGCTGGGCAACGTCGTCTGGCAATTCAAGCGTCACTTCGACCATAATCGTTCCTGCATCAACCAAAGCACGTTCTCCTGCTGTTTCCAAGCTACTTTAGCACAATAGGGACGGCTTCGGCAACGAACATTACCGCCCGTGCTGCGCCGCCCGGAATCCTCGTCCAACCAATGCAAGAACTTCGTGCGGCAGCAAATAGCAGGCAACTTGAATCGCGTTCTCGAAAGCCTGGAATGGGGCTGCGTTCGCTCTCGAAGGCGGTGATCGCGGCGGGTAAGCAAATGAACGTGCTGGTTGCGGCAACAACGAACCGCGGCCCATGAAGCGGGCGTGACCTAGTCACGCTCCCTTTCAGGCACGGGCATGCCCTTCAAAGAACGCTTTCGGACACGCCCGAGTGGGCGTGTCTTCCAGCGCCGTCTTTGAAGTCGAAATTTGCCCGTTTCGAAAGGGACAGCAGCCGAAGCTACGCGAAATTAAAATGTTTTTGTCTTTAAATCATTCTTCGTTATCTGACGGGCGGAGCGTAGCGCAGGTGGGGCGGCAGTTTCAATGGGTTTTCCACTGGCGCCAGAATTCGACTCCTCTCCCCGCCCTCCCCTCGTTCGCGGAGAAGAGGGAGATCAATCTCGTTGGGCGCTTTACCCAGGGCAGCGCTACGCTTGCCCTGGGCTATCATCTCCCGCTCCGATGGCGCTTCAGTGTGCGCCGCTGGCGAAGCAAACTTAGCGACGGGCTTGTCCGAGCTGGTTTTCTATTTACGGCAATAAACTTCCCGTCACGAAAGAAATTCGCTACGGTCGTGGTCATGCCATCTCACGCTCGGAACGTTTGGATGCTAAGCCGCATGTATGCAGCGACTGTGGCTGCGTTCGTGAGAACGCGGCTGACTTCAAAGGGAAATTCTGCGCCAACGGCAGCGTCCCACCGGTCACTGGAGAGTGACGGGATTGCCTTCGCCTGGAGCAGGCGTTTCACGCGCCAGTCTGCCGCGTTTTCACGAACGCAGCTACTTCACTGAATCGTTCCAGCGAAGACGCACGTTGGTGCCCATCGCCCTCCTGTTGTTGGCGCCGTTGGTCGCTCATTCAGCCGTCAGTCTGAAGCTGAACGCACCGCTGGATTACCAGGTTGTTCAGCGCAGCTCTGCCGGCAAAGGCACACTAAAAATTGCTGGCGAGGTTCTTCCGTCGAGCACAAACGTCACCGCGCTTGAAGTCAATATTCAGTCCGCAAACCCCAGCGAGTGGCGAAAGCTCGCGGCGCAGTTCGATGGCGGCATGTTTTCCGGCGAAACAGAAGCGCCGGCGGGAGGCTGGTATCGCGTGGCGGTGCGGGTTCTGAGCGGCGACACGGTGCTGGCGGAAAGTTCCGTGGAGCATGTCGGCGTGGGCGAGGTGTTCGTGGTGGCCGGCCAGTCGAACGCGGCCAATCACGGCGCGGAGAAGCAGACGACGAAGACGGGGCTTGCGGCCGCCTTCGATGGCCGCGCCTGGCGGTTGGCGAACGATCCGCAGCCGGGCGCGAGTGGCACGGGTGGCAGTTTTCTGCCTCCGTTTGGCGATGCCATCGCGGAGCGGTTCGATGTGCCGGTGGGTTTCATCGCCTGTGGCATCGGCGCAACCAGCGTGCGCGAGTGGCTGCCGAAGGGAACGGTGTTTCCAAATCCCCCGACCATTGAGAGTCGCGTGGCGAAGCGGCCGGGCGGCGAGTGGGAGAGCAAGGGCGAGGCGTTTGCGATGTTTACCAGGCGCATGAAGCAACTTGGTCCGCGTGGCTTTCGGGCCGTCCTGTGGCATCAAGGCGAGAGTGACGCCAATCAGCAAGACACGACCCGCACACTCCCGGGTCGGCTGTACCGCGCATATTTGGAACAAGTCGTCCGCGAGTCACGTCGCGTGATCGGCTGGGACGCGCCTTGGTTTGTCGCGCAAGTCAGTTATCACGTGCCGGGTGACGAATCTTCGCCGGACATCCGCGCCGCGCAGGCGTCGTTGTGGAAAGACGGCGTCGCGCTGGAAGGTCCGGACAGTGATGCCCTCAAGGGGGAATTCCGCGACACGGGCGGTAAAGGTGTTCACTTCAGCGGCCCCGGATTGCGCGAACACGCCGCCCGCTGGGTCGAGAAAGTCGCTCCCTGGCTCGAACAGCAATTGAAACAAAGCCCATGAAATCAAGCCTCCTCACGCTCGACGCTCTGCTGCTCTTTGGCCCGTTGGCAGGGCAGGCTGCCAACTTGAACCCGATCCCCTGGCCGAAGTCGGTTGAAACGCTGCTTGGTTCGGTGAGTCTCAATCCGCGCCGCCAGATTGTGGCCGCTGACGCTCAACTGCATCCGCCGGCGGAGGTTCTGGCGAAAGAGATTTTTCTGGCCACAGGCCGGCAGTTAGATCACCACGGCGCCGCGTCCCGCTGCCGTGGACATTTCCATGGATGGCTAGACCTG
The DNA here is from genome assembly GCA_963788655.1 of uncultured Verrucomicrobiae bacterium. Classification (GTDB taxonomy): domain Bacteria; phylum Verrucomicrobiota; class Verrucomicrobiia; order Limisphaerales; family JAFGQR01; genus JAFGQR01. The sequence continues at coordinate 117,180 of CAWBHS010000060.1, forward strand.
GACGGAAGCAGCGGGCATGAACCGCAACCAGCAACCGACTACGTTTAAAACTGACCTGGTGTATCACGACCACGAATGACCCCAGCAAAAACTGGGTTGACGTTTGGGGGATTATTGGAACCAACTAAGACAACGATGAAACGAATACTGATACTGTGGGCGCTCTGGGCGCTCGTGAACGGGGCCGCCGCGGCAGGCAACTTGGCGGTGGACTTCGCTTCGCCACCAGCTTCGGCCCGTCCGTGGGTCTATTGGTTCTGGCTCAACGGCAACATCACCAGCAACGGCATCACCGCCGATCTCGAAGCCATGCAGCGCGTTGGCATCGGCGGAGCGTTGATCATGGAGGTGGACCAAGGTGCGCCGGTGGGCCCCATCGATTTCATGGGCACCTCGTGGCGCGATCTGTTCCGCCATGTCCATGCCGAGGCCAACCGGCTGGGATTGGAAATCAACATGAACGATGATGCCGGCTGGAACGGCAGCGGTGGACCGTGGATCAAGCCCGAACAATCCATGCAAGAGCTAACGTGGTCCGAAACCAACGTCATTGGCCCGCGGCATTTTGAAGGCGTGCTCCCGCAACCCGGAACCACCGCCAACTTTTATCGCGACATCGCGGTGCAAGCATTTCCTACCGTGGACGAATACCGGATTCCCGGCATTGAAGCGAAAGCCGCGTTCCAACGGCGGGGCGCAAAGAAATCCAGCCAAGCCGAACCCACGCCGCAATCAAACATCGCCCCGGCAGCCATCATCAACCTGACCGCGCAAATGGACGCCGCGGGCCGATTGGTGTGGGACGTGCCCGCCGGCAAATGGACCATCCTCCGCCTTGGGCACACCAGCACCGGTGCCGAGAATGCTCCCGCACCAAAATCCGGTCGCGGCCTCGAGTGCGACAAGCTCAGTCCGGCAGGCATCGAAGCCAACTTCGCCGGCATGATGGCGAAACTGGCCGGCGACACCGGCATCGCTTCACAGCGCCCCGCAGCCGGTCTGGTGGCCACGCACATTGACAGTTGGGAGAACGGTTCGCAGAACTGGACCACTCGCATGCGGGAGGAGTTTCAGCAGCGGCGCGGCTACGACTTGACGCCCTACCTGCCGGTGTTCACCGGGCGCGTCGTGAACAGCCAGGAGATGTCCGAGCGTTTTCTTTGGGATCTGCGCCGGACCGTTTCCGAACTGGTCATCGAGAACTACGCCGGGCAGTTCCGGCGCCTCGCCCATGCCAACGGCATGCGCTTCACGGTCGAGGCTTACGGTGGCCCGTGCGACTGCATTCCTTACGCGGGTCAAGCGGATGAGCCCATGGGCGAGTTCTGGACGCCTGGCGGCGGGGCATTGGAAACCTGTCGCGGCATGGCGTCCGCGGGGCATGTTTATGGTAAGCGCATCATCGGCGCTGAAGCCTTCACGTCCGGCGACCAGGAACGCTGGCGCGAGCATCCGGCGCTGCTGAAGGCGCTGGGGGACCGCGCATTTTGCGAAGGCATCAACCGCTTCGTCTTTCACCGTTACGCCATGCAACCGTGGGTGGACTACCGTCCTGGCATGACCATGGGACCGTGGGGGCAGCACTACGAACGCACGGAAACATGGTGGGAGCAGTCGCGTCCCTGGCACGAATATCTGGCCCGCTGTCAGTTCATGCTGCGCCAGGGATTGTTCGTCGCTGATATTTGTTACCTCCAGGCCGAAGCGCCGCCGCTGGGTTTCGGACATCATCCGCGTGCCGGTTACGATTGGGACGAATGCACCGACGACGCCGTGCTCAAGCGAATGTCCGTGCGCGATGGCCGCCTGGTGCTGCCCGATGGGATGAGCTACCGGCTGCTCGCATTGTCGGATGCGCGCACGATGACGCCGCGATTGTTGCGCAAGGTGAAGGAACTTGTCGAAGCCGGCGCCACAGTGGTCGGCCCGCGCCCGTTGAAGTCACCGAGCCTGAGCGATTATCCGCAATGCGATGGGGAGGTTCAGGCATTGGCGCAGGAATTGTGGGGTGACCCCGCCAATTCCGGCGAAGGTCAAGGAGAACATCGATTGGGCCGGGGGCGGGTAGTCTGGGGACAAACACCCGAACAGGTGTTGCAACAAGGTGATGTTCCCGCCGACTTCGTTTGCAGCCGGCCGTGGCGTTACATTCACCGCGCCACCGGCGACGCGGATATTTATTTCGTGGCCAATGGAAAAGCCTTCGAAGCGACTGCCACGTGCGCCTTCCGGGTAATGGACAAGGTGCCGGAATTGTGGTCGCCGGAAACCGGCACCATCGAACGCGCCGGCGTCTATGAAACGAAGGATGGCGTCACCCGCGTCGCGCTGACCTTGGGACCAAACGGTTCAGCCTTTGTGGTTTTCCGCAAAGCCACCGGAGCCGCCGATCCCATCGTCCAAGTGCGCCGCGATGGCAAGACGCTTTTGTCAGCGGCGCTGGAGCCGGCACCTAAAATTACCGTGCGCCAGGCGCGCTACGGTGTATTGGATGATCCCCAGCGCACTCGCGATGTGACCATGAAGGTGCAGCAGTTAGCCGACACCGGCGAGCACAGTTTCCCCGTCACGGCGATGGCGGCGGGCGACGATCCCGCCCTCAATGTCGTGAAGACGCTGGTGGTGGACTTCAGCATCGACGGGCAGAATTACTCTGTAACTGGGCACGATGGCGAAAACATCCGACTGAATCGCAATGTGGTCGGAGCCCAGGTGGTAAAGGCCCTGTACGGCGTGCTTGACGACCCAAAGCGCACCCGCGACGTGCGCAAGAAAGTGCAACGTCTCCTGGATGCCGGCGAAAGTAACTTCAGCGTGGCGCTTATGGCGGCGGGCGATGATCCGGCCTTTGGCATCGTCAAAACGCTCAACGTCGAATACACGCTCAACGGGAAACGCCTGCATCTGACCGGCACTGATCCGGAGACCGTGGACTTTGTCACCGGGCCGATGCCGCCAACCGCGATTGTGCAAATCCTTTGCGACAACAAAGGCCGCGCCAGCTTGGAGGCGCGTGAGCCCGGTGAATACGAACTTCTGACCGCCTCCAGTCAATCCCGCCGTATCAAGGTGGAGGCCATACCGCCGCCGCTGGAATTGAGCGGCCCATGGGAAGTGCGCTTCGATCCCCATTGGGGCGGCGCGGAGCACGTGACGTTCGACCAACTCGACGACTGGTCCAAGCGTCCCGAAGACGGCATTCGCTATTACTCGGGCGAAGCCACTTACCGAAAGACTTTCACCCTCAAGTCTCAACCCTCAGTCCTCGACCGCTTGATTCTCGACCTCGGCAAAGTCGCAGTGATGGCTGAAGTCAAACTCAACGGCAAAAACCTCGGCATTCTCTGGAAGCCCCCATTCCGATTGGACGTGACTGACGCGCTGAAGGCCCGGCGAAAACCAACTCGAAGTGAACGTCGTCAACCTCTGGATCAACCGCATGATTGGCGACGAACAATTGCCGGAGGACAGCGACCGCCACGCTAACGGCACCCTCAAGGCGTGGCCCCAGTGGGTCAACGAAGGCAAGCCCAGTCCGACCGGCCGCTACACCTTCACCAGTTGGCGGCTATGGAAGAAAGATTCTCCGTTGCAAACCTCGGGACTGCTTGGCCCCGTGACTGTGCAAACGGTCAGACAAGTCAGCATCAGTGGCCGTTGAAAAAGTGTTAGAAAGACAATGAACTGCCCCAGCAGGCGATGATTTTGTGAAAGAACAGTAACGACTCCTATGAATACCACGACGATGATGATCCGCGCCCTGCAATGGGCGCCGGCCCCCTTCACTCTGGCCATCGCGACGGCGTTTGCCTCCGCAGCTCCCGCCGGTGATTTTACGATTGAAACCCGCGACCAGATCACGCTGCACGCCCAACCGTTTCCGCTGCGCGAGGTGCGGTTGCTGGCCGGGCCATTCAAGCACGCGCAGGATTTGGACCGCCAATACCTTTTGTCATTCGATGTGGACCGGTTGCTCCATACCTTCCGCCTCAATGCGGGGCTGCCTTCTTCCGCCCAACCGCTCGGAGGCTGGGAAGAGCCGAAGGGCGAACTGCGCGGGCATTTCGTCGGGCACTATCTTTCGGCGTGTGCCCTACTGTATGCCAGCACCGGCGACGCCCGGCTCAAGCAGAAGGGCGACGCGGTCGTGGCCGGTTTGGCGGAGTGTCAGGCGAAATTCCCCAGCGGCTATCTGAGCGCCTATCCGGAGGAGTTCATTGATCGGGTGGAGCAGCAGCAACGCGTCTGGGCGCCTTACTACACGTTGCACAAAATCTTTGCCGGACTGCTCGACATGTACGCGCTCACCGGTAACACGCAGGCGCTCGCAGTGGCCAAACGATTCGGGGACTGGGTCATCGCCCGCAATGCGCGCCTCACGGATGAGCAGATGCAGAAAATGCTCGGCACCGAGCACGGCGGCATGAACGAGTGCCTGGCCAACCTGTATGCTCTCACCGGCGAAGAGAAGTATTTAAAGCTCGCCTTTCGCTTCAATCACCGTCAACTCCTTGACCCGTTCGCCCGGCGCGAGGACAACCTCACGGGCAAACATGCCAACACGCAGTTCCCGAAATTCATCGGCGCCGCTCGCGAGTATGAATTGACCGGCGACGATTCGCTGCACACCGCCGCCACGTTCTTCTGGAACACGGTCGTCCAGGAGCGATCGTACGTCATCGGCGGCAACAGCGACGGCGAGATGTTCACGGCCAAGGACAAACTCTCGACCGCGCTGGGGCCGAACACGACCGAGACCTGCAACACCTACAACATGCTCAAGCTTACACGCCATTTGTTCTGCTGGGATCCCGAGGTGGCGTATGGCGATTTTTACGAGCGCGGCCTCTACAATCACATCCTGGCGTCCCAGAATCCCGAAACCGGAATGATGTGTTACTATGTGCCGCTACGCTCCGGTTCGAGAAAAACCTACAACACCCCGCTCAATTCCTTCTGGTGCTGCACCGGCACCGGGATCGAAAACCACGCCAAATACGGTGACTCGATTTATTTCCACGCCGGTGACTCGACGCTTTACGTGAATCTATTCATCGCCTCCGAACTGAACTGGCAGGAACGAGGACTGCGGTTACATCAGGAAACCGACTTCCCCGAAGCCGGCGCCACGAAGCTCACGTTCAACTGCGAGCAGCCGGTGGAACTGGAGTTGAAATTGCGCTGGCCGGCATGGGCGAAATCCGGTTTCGAAGTGTCCGTCAACGGCGACCCAGTGAAGGCGGCCGGACAACCGGGCTCCTGGCTGCCGCTCAAACGCACGTGGAAACGCGGCGACACGGTGAGCGTGCGCATGCCCTTCCGCCTGCGCACCGAAGGCTTCGCGGACAATCCCGATCGCTTCGCATTCTTGAACGGTCCGATCGTACTTTGCGCTCAGGTGAAGCCGGGCCAACCGTTTCCAGCCGTGGTCGCCGAGCGCGACCAGGTCATCAAAGCATTTAAGCCGTCAGACAAGCCCAACACGTTCAGTGCGTCGCCTGGGATGTTTCGTATTCCAAGCGGGTCGCAGGCTGTCACTTTGGAACCGTTTTACCAAATGCACGGTGGGCGACACTACCAAGTCTATTTTGACCGTTACACTCCCGCGCAATGGAAACAGAAGGAAGCCGATTACGCTGCCGAATTGGCCCGTCAGCGCGAACTCGAGGCCCGCACGGTGGACTTCGTCGTGCCGGACCGGGAACAGAGCGAGCGGGATCACGCCTTGCAGGGCGAACGGACCAGCGCCGGTGACTTCAGCGGCCGCCACTGGCGTCACGCCACGGACGGCGGCTGGTTCTCCTGGCAGTTGAAAGCGCTACCCGACCAAGCCCAGGAACTCTGGGTCACCTACTGGGGAAGCGATGGCGGCAATCGCCTCTTCGACGTCATGGTGGATGGCCAAAAGATCGCCACCCAACGCCTGCAAAACAACCGGCCCGACAAGTTCTACGACGAAGTGTATCGTCTCCCCGCTGACCTGCTGAAAGGCAAATCGACCATCACCGTGAAGTTCCAGGCGCATCCCGGCGCGTGGGCGGGCGGTGTATTTGGGGCACGAATCATGAAGACCGAGAGGAAGGAGTGAAGCAATAAAGTCTGGCGAGGGCCGGAACGCAGGCACGAAGCGTTACAAACCCGGAGAAATTACACTCCGCAAAAAACAAGACGAGCGGTAGCCGTCGAAGTTAGGAGGCGGATCCATGCGCGCTGAACTTGCACCGCCTCCTTACATCGGCGGCTACCGCGGCGGTAAAATATACATTCCAAACCATCTTCTATTAGCCAACGAATGATTACGTTGAACCATCGCCTTTCTTGTAATGCCACCGTTTTCGTCGTTCTTTCTTTCCTGCTCCTGTCCATGCTTCCGGGGTCGGGTTCCGCCGTGGGCGGCGAGGAATTCGTAGGGCCGTTTCCGAGTTGGCGGAATGCGCAGCGGGATTACGGAGCGCGCGGCGACGGTCAGGCCGATGATACCGCCGCCCTCCAACGCGCGCTCGATGAACTTATCCGGCACACGAACGCCTGCGTGCTTTATCTGCCGGCCGGAACGTATCGCCTCACCGGCACCTTGAAGACCGTCCGCAAGGCGCACACGGACTGCCAGGGCGTCGCGATCATCGGCGAGGATCCGGCCCGCACGGTGCTGCGCTGGGACGGGACGAACGGTGGCACCATGTTCAGTTGGGATGCCTGGTATTCCAAGATTTCACGTCTGAACTTCGCCGGCGCCGGACGCGCGGGGACTGCGCTGCTCTACGGCCCGGCGTTCTCCACCTATAACGAAACCAGCGACCTTATTTTCCGCGACGTCACCAATGGCCTCGTCTTCGGCGGGCCAAAGACCGCCGGCCAGGCGGAGAACGCGGTCCTTCGTTGCCAGTTTCTACGCTGCGGGACCGGCATTCAAACGGTGAACTGGAACTCGATGGACATCTGGGTTTGGTATGGCCGGTTCGAAGATTGCGGGCGCGGCGTCCACAACGTGATGGGCAATTGGCACGTCTGGCAATCGCTCTTTCTGCGCTCGCGGATCGCCGACTTGAGCAGTATCAACCTGATGGCCTTTTCCGTGGTCAACAACACCAGCATCGGCTCGCGCTGCTTCTTCGATTTCGCGACCGGACACACTTGGGGATCGCCGGTGAGCCTGACCGGCAATCGCGTCCTCGATCCGACCGGCGATTGGGCCGTCCTGCTCGATAACGCCGGACCCTATCTGGTCGTGGATAACCAGTTTCGTCTGCCAGGCAAAACGCGCGGCGTCCGCATGACGTGGGCCGATCAGACGCTCGTTGGCAACCGCTACTCCAAAACCAACGCCGTGGAAGAACGCGGCCGGTTCCGCCGGTTGGCGGAGAAGGTAGTGCCGGCCAATGCGATCTCCGACGCACTCCCGCCACTGCCCCCTACCCCGCCCCACCGCGAGCGAAAGGTCTTCGAAGTTCCGGCCGGTGCGGATGCCGACGCGATCCAACAGGCGATCAACGAGGCGGCGAAACTCGCGGGCCAACGACCGGTTGTTCATTTGCCCATGGGCAACTACGCGATCAGGAAGACGCTGGTGATCCCCGACGGCTGCGACCTGCAATTGGTAGGCGACAGCGCGGGCGAAACCGGCACCCGCCTGAATTGGACCGGCCCAAGCGATGGCGTGGTGCTTCGGGTTGCGGGACCGAGCCACGCGACGCTGCGGGATTTCCATATCCATGCCGGGACCGCGCGCGCGTTGCTGGTGGAGAATTGCGACCAGCCGGGCAGCCACATTTTGGCCGACCAACTGAACGCCAACGGACCCACTGCCAAAGGCAGCCCCAACGCCGCTTCACTGCGCCTTAACAGCCTCGACCACGCGGACATCCTGCTTCGTTCGCTCCAGGGCAGCGGGAATGGCGGGCATTGGGTGGAAGTCTTGGGCGGTTCCGAGGAGAAGCACGCCACCAACCAAGTGAGCATCTTCACCGGCGCCACCGGCTCCGCCGCCGGGCAATACCACGTGAGCCGTGGCGGGCGGCTCGTAGTGCGCGGTGTTTATCACGAGCGTAGCAGCGATTCCTTGAACGGCCTGCACTTGACGGATCGCGGCACCCTGAGCATTGACGCCACACGCTTTTCTTACGCCACATCGCCCACCTCACCGACCATTGCCGCCGATAACTTCCACGGCTTGTTTACACTTGCCACGTGCATGTTGCTGCCCGTTGAGACGAAGCAAAGCTGTCGATTTGAGCTGCGTGGCGATGGCCGCGACGCCAGCGTGCTCGCCTTGAACAATCAGTTCTGGATTGAGCAAAAGACCTCCGCTGATGACGTATGGCGCAACCTTGCTCAACCACCGGTGCAAGGCGGCCTCATTGGTTGCAACGTGAACACGGGCAACCAGCAGGCGGCCCCCAAAGGTTTCGAGTTCCTGGCCAACATCGGCGACCACCCCGACCCGGCCAAGTCCGCTTCCGGCGCCGGCCCGCTGGAGGATCGCGGCACCGTGGACGACGCCACGCTTTTGCGTCACCTGGCGCCGCTGCGCGCGGCTCGCGTCTGGCTGCCGGACGGTTCGGTTCCGCGGCAGGCCACCGATCTGCGCCTCCACCGCGTGATGGCCAGTGGCGGCCATGCGACGGTGGTGGAGTTCCGGAGTCGCCGTTGAAACCAGGGTACCGCTTTCTTGATTCGTGATGCGAAGCAGTGAGTCGGATTGCATTATCCGAACATCGAATGGCCTCTTGATTCGCTCCGTTGGTTCGACCAAGGTTCCGCCAACGTTTTCAACAAAGCTGAATAGCCTTAAAGAAGTTGCATGCTTGGCCTGTTCTACGCGCTGATCACGGTCCTGGCTTGGGGCACCTGGCTGACGCCTTCGCAACAGGTGGCGTTTAAGGGCCAGCAGGTGCGCACCTTTTATGTGGCCGTCACGAATTTCGTCCTGGCGTCTTTGGTGGCGGCAGGCCAGGGCTTCGGACAAATTACGGCGGCCATGTTTTGGTTTCCGTTTGCCGGCGGCCTGATCTGGGCGGTGAGTGCGCTCTGCGCCTTCACGGCTACCGAGAAACTCGGCATGGCCCGGGCGTACGGAATTTGGGCGCCGCTCAATATCATTGTCAGCCTCGTGTTGGGGACGGTGTTGTTTCGCGAATTCGTCGCGCTCAGTTCGTTGAATCTATTGCTGCTGTTCGGTGCGCTGGCGTTCATCATTGTGGGCGTCCTCATGATCGTCTTTGCCAAAGGCGCCGGCGAACGGAGCCGGAATCGCCACACCTTTATGATCGGCTTGGGCGGCGCCTTGGGGGCCGGCGGGTTGTGGGGCGCGTATTACATTCCCATCAAAGTCTCCCAAGCTTCCATGTGGGTTGCCGCGTTTCCCTTGGCCTGCGGCATTCTCACCGGCTGCGCGGCGCTGGTATTGCTCAAGCGACAATCGGTGAAGCTGGCTAAAAGAAGTGACTATATCCGGGTTCTCTCGACGGGTGCGCTCTGGTCCCTGGGTAATTACGGCATGCTGCTCTTGGTGGACCACCTGGGAGCGGGTAAGGGCTACACGATCGCCCAACTGGCGCTGGTGGTGAACGCCCTGTGCGGTATTTACCTGCTCAAAGATCCGCCGCCCCAAACGCGCGCCGCCCGCCTGACCCTGGTTGGCTGTTTGTTGGCGACGGCCGGTGGCATCGTGCTCGGCAACTTGAAATGAAAGCTCGTGAATTGAGTTTCTAAACCGCAGGAGACGACGTGTGTTCCCAAAATCATCTTATCCCTGAACGATGAAATCGTCGTGAGGTTTCTCTGCTCTGTTTCTTCCTTTCCCGCTGCCGGCAATCCATTTATCCTGCCCGCATGAAACGCTCGCTATCGCTTTGTTTGGTGGGACTGTTTTCGTTGGCGCCCTTGTTTGCGGCCGACTTGGAAACACTCCCCGCCGATCCTTACTTCGCACCGTTCAAACCCCTTAAAGTACCCACTGCGTCGGGATTGCTCCTCAAGACCGGTGATCGGTTGGCCATCTGCGGCGACTCGATCACGGAGCAAAAAATGTATTCCCGGATCATGGAGACTTACCTGACCGTTTGCGTGCCCGAGTTGAAGGTGACGGTCCGGCAGTTCGGTTGGAGCGGGGAACGAGCCCCGGGATTTCTTCATCGTATGACCAACGACGTGCTGCGATTCCATCCCACCATCGCGACCACCTGCTATGGGATGAACGATCATCGCTATCAGCCTTACACCGAAGCCATCGGCCGCGAATACCGCGAGAGTTCCGACGCCATAATCCGCGCGTTCAAGGCGCACGGGGTTCGGGTAATTCAAGGCGCCGCCGGCACGGTGGGCAAAATGCCGTCCTGGGTTCGGTCCGCCAACGGCACGGTCCTGGACCTCAATCTGGGCTTGCTGGAACTGCGGAACATTGACGTCGAACTGGCCCAACAGGAGCGCGTGACGTTTGCGGATGTGTTCCTCCCAATGCTCATCGAAGGTTTCAATGCCCAGCAAAAATGGGGAAAGGATTACATGATCTCCGGCAAGGACGGTGTGCATCCCGGATGGGCGGGCCATTTGGTCATGGCGTATTGTTACCTTAAAGCAATGGGCTTGGACGGCGACCTCGGCACGATCACGGTGGACCTGGCCAATAGCCACGCCACGGCGACGGCGGGTCACCAAGTGCTTTCCGCGAAACCTGGGGAAATCAAGTTGGAAAGCGCGCGTTACCCGTTTTGCGCCGCAGGCCCGAGCGACCGGGATAACAGCCTTCGTTCGGGCATGGCGCTGGTGCCGTTCAACGCGGATCTGAACCGCTTCATGTTGATCGTCAAGAATACCTCAGCGCCGCAATACCGGGTCACTTGGGGCGACACCACCAAAACCTACGCGGCCGCCGAGTTGGCCAAAGGCGTCAATCTGGCCGCCGATTTTGAAACTAATCCGTTCAGCGAAGCCTTCCAGCGAGTGGATGACGCCGTAGCGCGCAAACAGGCTTACGAAACCCGCCAGGTCAAAGAACTGTTTCACGGCCCCGAAGGGCGAACCGACATGAAACTGACGGAGACCCTGACGGAAGAAGTCCGCTCCCCTTTGGCTGCCGCCGTGGCCCGCGCCTTCAAGCCCGTGCGGCACAACCTCCGCATCGAAGCGCAATCGGAAAAGTAGCGGTGTATCGTTCGGGCGTTACACTTCGTCCCTTACACCATGAAACCATATCGTTTTCTTACCTGGATTCCGATGGCATTTCTGGCCCTGATCGTAGCGCTGGCTGCGGTCAAGGCTCGGGAAGTCTCCGCGCTCAAAGCTAATTGGAAATTCACACACGGCAATCCGCCGGGAGCCGAGCAGATCGCGTTGGATGACTCGTCTTGGCAGACGGTGCGGGTGCCGCACGATTGGGCCATCGCCGGGCCGTTCCAACCGGAGGGCGATCCGAATACCGGCAAGCTTCCCTGGCGCGGCGAAGGCTGGTATCGAAAGCCGTTCCCACTCGCGACCGCGCAATCCGGCCAGCGAGTACTCCTGCTGTTCGAGGGCGTCATGGCGTTCCCCGAGGTGTATGTGAATGGTCGCAAGGCCGGCGGCTGGGATTACGGTTACAATTCGTTTTGGGTGGACGCCACCGAATTGGTTCGGTTTGGCGCAACTAATCTCCTGGCCGTCCATGCGGACACGCGTCGTCACGGCTCGCGTTGGTATCCGGGTGCGGGTATCTACCGCAACGTCACATTGTACGTCGTTAATCCGGTGTCCGTCGCGCCGTGGGGGGTGTATGTCACAACGCCAACCGTGACCACGAACCGGGCGACGGTACGCGTTCGCACCACAGTGGCAAACCACCTGGCCGAGCCGGCGGATGTCGAAGTCGAAGTAACGCTGCTCGCTCCCGACGGCAGCGTGGCGGGTTCAACGAAGCAACCTTTGACGGTGCCCGCTGAATCAAGCGCCGACAGCACGCAGGACATTGGCGTTGCGGCGCCCCAACTTTGGGACGTGGATTCCCCCCAGCTTTACGAAGCCCGGACCAAAATCATGGCTGCCAATCGGGTGACCGATGAAATGGCGACAACTTTCGGCATCCGCTCCTTCCAATGGACCGCCAACGACGGCTTTCATCTCAACGGTCGCCGCCTGCAACTCAAAGGCGTCGAGTCTGCACCATGACCTGGGCGCGTTGGGCGCCGCATTCAATCGCCGCGCCATGGAACGGGAACTGCGAATCATGCGGGACATGGGTGCCAACGCCATCCGCACCAGCCACAATCCACCGGCGCCTGGATTGCTCGAATTGTGTGATCGCCTGGGCTTGGTCGTCTGGGACGAAGCTTTCGACAAGTGGGACACCACCGCCGACCTGTTGGATCGCCGGCAGTTCGAGCCGTTCATGGAACGGCAGGTGGCGAACTTTGTTCGCCGCGACCGCAATCATCCTTGCGTCGTGATTTGGAGCATCGGCAATGAAATCGGGGACATTCTCAGCAACCGTTACGGCGATGCGCCGGAGAAAGTCGCCTTCATGCACCGTCTATTCCAGCGCCACGATCCCTCACGGCCTACCACCATGGGCAACCACATCACCGGAGCAGTGGCGCCTGGGAAGCACATTCTCGACGCGCTCGATTGCACCGGCTGGAATTACGACGCCAAATATCGCGCCGCCAAGAAGCGCTACCCGGACAAGCCAGTGATTTACAGCGAATCCGCCTCGGCTTTTAGCACGCGCGGTTTCTATCGCTTGCCGCTGGAAACCCGGAAAACCGATTACCCGGACGAACCGCGGCAGATTTCTTCTTACGATCACAATTCCGCATCCTGGTCCGACGTGCCGGATGTCGAGTTTCGGCGCATGGAATTGGACCGTTACGTGGCGGGCGAGTTTGTCTGGACCGGTTTTGATTATCTGGGCGAACCCACGCCCTATAGCGGCCGCCGGGGACGCGGCAGCCGATCATCCACCCGCGAGGCCTCGCGCAGTTCCTATTTCGGCATTGTGGATCTGGCGGGCCTGCCCAAGGACCGTTTCTATCTGTATCGCAGTTACTGGGCGCCGGAGAAATTGACGATTCACCTGCTGCCGCACTGGAATTGGAAAGGTCGCGAAGGACAACCGGTGCCGGTGTATGTCTATACCAGCGGGGATACGGCCGAACTGTTCCTCAATGGCCGGTCCCTGGGACGGCGGACCAAACGCACGGAGGAGACCGCGCCCGTCAACCTCGCACTCCACAAACCGGCGACGGCTTCTTCGGAGGAAATTCGTCCAGGCAAAAGAAACGTCGCGTCGCTGGCGTTTGATGGGGACAACACCACCCGCTGGTGCGCTTCGACGAACACCTTCCCGCAAACACTCGAAGTGGACCTCGGCACAGTCAGGCCGTTACGCGCTTGCACGATTGAATGGGAAATGGACGCCGGTAGTTACCAGTTCAAAGTGGAAGCGTCGGACGACGCGCAAACCTGGCGCGAACTCGGGAACCAGTCCACAGCACGACACGCCGACCAGATGTCATCACTAGCGGTGGACACCGCAGCACGGTATCTACGGATCGTGGTCACGGGTTCAAACCGGGGTTGGGCCAGCATTCAGGAATTTGCCTGCTACGACCAACCGGTTCGCCCTCATTCCTATTACGACGTGCTCGACCGCTATCGGCTGCGCTGGCTCGATGTGCTCTACGAGCCGGGCGAATTGAAAGCGGTCGCGTACAAAAACGGCGTGCGTCTAGGTGAAACGTCCGTTCGCACCGCCGGTCCGCCCACCCGACTGAGGCTGACTCCGGATCGTACGCAGCTTATTGCCGATGGCGACGACCTGGCTTTTGTCCGAGTCGAAATGTTGGACGCCGTCGGCACGCTCTGCCCGAAATCAGCCGCCCGGGTTCGCTTTACCGTCGAAGGTCCGGCGACCATTGCGGGCATTGACAATGGCGATCCGCAGGGGCTCGATTCGTTTGCCGACGCGCAACACCCGCTCTTTTTTGGAAAAGCAGTCGTCATTCTCCGAATGCAAGAAGGGCGGCCCGGCACCATTGTTCTGCACGCGCAAACGGAAGGCAGCCCGGAAGCCAGCGCCCAACTTCGGTTGGAAAGCCATGACTGAAGATGACCATTGCCCGATGACCAATTGGCGAACCGCAAGCAGGCCATTCACCGAATTGGCGCTCGGGCTTGGGAAATTTTCTGTTCATTGGCAATTGAACATTGGTCATTGCGAAGCCGGTATCGCCCACAAATGATTGAGCATAAATCAGGCAGAGAACGGGTTTAACTCCTTCGATGGTCCGCGCTGTTTCATGAGCCAGCACAACGCACGTTGAAAGCATGCTGCACGTTCATAAAATTGAATCCTTTGAAGCCCCGATGCTGGCGCCGTATCGCACCATGAAGGACCAGCAGCAGCACCGCGAGCAACACATTTTCGTAGCCGAAGGGGAAAAGCTGGTCCGGCGGCTGTTGGAGAGCCGGTTTGAGGTGGTCTCGGTGCTGCTGCCGGAAAAATGGTTTACGGATTTGAAGCCCTTGCTGGAAGCGCGCCCGGAGGAAATCGAGGTCTTTCTGGCGGACAAGAAATTGCTGGAGCAGCTCACCGGTTACTCGATGTACCAAGGGTTGCTCGCGGTGGGCAAGGTGCCAATGGTTTTGTCACTGGACCAAGTGGTGACCGCGAGTCTAACTCCGCGTTTGCTCGTGGCCGTGGACACGCTGAGCAACGCGGAGAATCTGGGTGCCCTGGTGCGGAATTGCGGGGCGTTCGGCGTCCATGGGCTGCTGGCCGGCGAGACTTCGTGCAGCCCCTATTTGCGCCGCGCGGTGCGCGGTTCCATGGGGGCCATCTTTCATCTGCCGGTGGTGGAAACTTCCGACTTGGTGGGGTGTTTGCGGGAACTCCAACGCCGCGGGATCCGGTGCGTCGCCGCCCATCCGCATGTCGAAGGCAACACCCTGCCCCGGTGCGATTTGACTGGTGATTGCTGCCTGGTGTTCGGCAGCGAGGGCTACGGCATCACGGAGCCGGTATTGGCCGTTTGTGATGAAGCAGTGGCCATTCCCATGCCCTCGCACGTGGATTCGTTGAACGTAGGCAGCGCGGCGGCAGTGTTTCTTTACGAAGCTAATCGGCAGCGGGGCCGGATGGGGTAGCATCTCCCGAAAACACTTTCAAATACACTTCCCGGATTGCTTGCCGGTAGGCGGCGACTTGCCGGCGAAAACGCTCGGGAGTCGCACACCCGCAACGCACCGAAACCCGGTCAGTACGGGGCTGGGTCCGTCGGCAGGACGGTTTCTCCTTCGAAGCTCCAGCGGCGCAGAATCGCTTCGACATGCCGGAGATGGCCGTAATTATGGATGAGCTTCTCGGCATCGGCCCGGGCCAGGGCACCGGTATCGCGAGCTTGCTCAAGGGCGCGCATGGTGTTGGCTTCCTGCCAGCCATTGGCCAAACAAAGCGCCTGGGCAATGAACTCGGCATCGATCAATCCGCCGGTACCGGTCTTGATGGCCAGTTCGTTCTGGCCAGCGGGGGTGCGCTCCTTCTCGATGCGTTCGCGCATGCGGGCAATTTGCTGCTTCCACTCCGGTGTGTAGGCAGTGAGGGGCAAGCTGGGAGCGTTGAAATGGGTGAGCGTCGCGGCCAGCGCCTGAAATTGTTCGCCCAGTTTCATATTGCCGGCGCAGGGGCGCGTGCGGGTGAGGGTTTGAATTTCCCAGAGCAAGGCCCGTTGACGATAGTATTCTTCGAACGCGGCCAGCGTGTTGACCAATAGTCCCTTGTCGCCGTCCGGGCGCAGGCGCGCATCGACCTTGAAGGGCGCCCCCAGTTCGGTCCTGGCGGACAGCAGATCCATGATCTCAACGGCCATCTGCTGAAGTTTGGGCAGGTTCTTGACTTTGGTTTCCGCCACGAACACGAGGTCCAGATCCGAACCGTAATCGATTTCCTGACCGCCCAACTTGCCCAGGCCAATGATGACAAAAGGCGGCTTGCGCATCCGCCGATGGCGCAAGGTCACTTCGAAGGCGTATTGCAGGCAGGCGTCCGCCAGGGAGGTCAACTCGGCATGCACCTTCTCCAGGTCCGCCAAACCGAGGATGTCGCGCAGGCCAATGCGCATGAATTCGGCATGATGATACCGACGAATCCAGCGGTGCTGGTCTTCGTCCTGCAGGCCGTAACGCAAATCGTTGAGCACCTCGGGAGAGGATTTGGCGCGACGCAAGCGGTCGCTAAGTACCAATTCATCGATCAAATCCGGGCTGCGAATCACCGACTCCGCCAGAAACTCGGAACGGTCGAACAAAAGGAGCAGCAA
Source organism: uncultured Verrucomicrobiae bacterium (assembly GCA_963788655.1). Taxonomy (GTDB): domain Bacteria; phylum Verrucomicrobiota; class Verrucomicrobiia; order Limisphaerales; family JAFGQR01; genus JAFGQR01. The sequence continues at coordinate 133,469 of CAWBHS010000060.1, forward strand.
TTCGAACAGGTTCGGATTGTGCGTCCAGGTTTCGAACAAAGTGGAACGGGCGCCATAAGCGCTGATATAACTGTCCAGCCGCGCCAGGACGCGATCCGGATCGGACAAGATCTTGGATCGGGGATCGCACGGCGGAGGGAGTTCCTCGCCGGTTTTACGACTCAAGGAAAACAGCCGGGGAAGCAGTCGCCAAGCGCATTCAGTCGTCCGCGGCGAAACGTGGACAAAGCCCGGCCCGTTAACAAACTGATTGAGCAACCGGAACGAGCGATCCACGTCTTTGAAGGAATGGTGGGCCAGCAGTTCTTTCCATTCCGCTTCCGCACCTTCAAAACGGCCGGGCAGACCGGTAGCGGGACCGTTCGCTTCGGCTTTCAAGAACTTCTCGTACACTTGACGTACATTACCGGTGTGCTGCCGCCGGGCCGACTCAAACTCCGCCGCGCCGGCGAAGCGCATCAAGGCAGCCATTCGTTCCGTCTCGGCGCGGCTTTCCGGCAGGGTGTGCGTCTGGAGATTGTGCTCCATTTGCAGGCGATGTTCGACTTGACGTAAGAAACAGTAAGCGGCCGCCAGGGCCTCCGTTTCCTGCGAAGTCATCAAATTATACCGGGTCATCTGCTCCAGGCCCGCCAGCGTCTGCGCGGTTTGCAAGAAGGGCAACCGTCCCCCCTGCACCAATTGCAGCGCCTGAACCACGAATTCAATTTCGCGAATGCCGCCGCGTCCCAGTTTGACGTTGCGCTCCAACTCGCCTTCACGGACCACCTCGGTTTCGATCCGCTCCTTCATTTGGGCGATCTCGCGCATCACGCTTTCATCGAGCGAACGCGGATAGCGGAAGGGTTGGATCATCTCGATAAACTCGCCCGCCAACGTCGGATCGCCCGCCACTCCCCGGGCCTTGATCAACATCATGCGCTCCCAGGTCTGTCCCCATTGGGCATAATACGTTCTCGTAACTGCCAAGTCCCCGCACCAGCGGACCGGCCTCGCCTTCCGGACGCAAACGCAGGTCAATCCGGTATAAAGTGCCTTCCGGTGTCGGGCGGGAGATCTCGGCCACAAAGCTTCCCGCCAGGCGGGTGAAAAATTGATGATTGGACAACGCGCGGCCCGGAGCGGCAGCTTTGCGCGGAGGTTCTTTGAACACGTTGCCTTCCTCGTCGTAAACGAAAATGACATCCACGTCCGAGCTGTAGTTCAACTCCTGCCCGCCCAATTTCCCCAAGCCGATCACCGCGAACTGCGTCGGTTGCCAGCGTCCTTCGGCGTTCTGGTGATAGGGCCGGCCCAATCGATTGGCGAGTTGCTTTGCGCAGACCTCCCACACGCCGCTGAGGCACACATCCGCCACATTGGAAAGTTCACCAACAATTTCCGGCACGTCACCCAACCCGGCCAGATCGCGAACGGCAATGCGCAGCATCTCGCTTTGTTTGAACTGCCGCAACCGCCCCAATGCACCGGCGAATTCGCCCTTTGCCAGCGCAGGTGGCAGCCACTCATCAACTTCCCGACGCAAGCCCTGCATTTGGCGGGGATGCGCCAAGGCTTCGGCATTGATCACCGCCGGCAGCCACTCCGGATGGGTCAGCAACCATTCGGTCAAGGCCGATGATCCACTGAACAGGGCGCACAATAATCGCGCTTGCTCTGGCGATGCTTGCCGGAGAATGACGCCCATCTCAGTATCCGCGAATTGCTCCAAGTATTGCGTGGCCCGGGCCGGCGCGGCAGCCGCGTTCACCGCCTGCTTCCATGCCGGAACTGCGATGATTGATTTTGGAGAAGCAGCCACAGCGTTGAAGTGTTCAGACCGGCAGGTGGTCCAGGGTGACTTCCGTCTCCGGTTGGTTGGGCGGTGGTTTTAACCGGGTAAACAATCCATGCCAGAATCCCAGACCATAAAGAATGTGGGAACAATACACCAATGGCACGGCCGATACCGCGCGAACCCAACCGTGCGTTCGGGCCGAGAACGCCGCCTGCACGAGCAGCGCCAGCACGTAGGCCAGCAACGGCAAATTGACCCCCAGCCAGATGAGGCCAGGATTGGCGTACGCCTCCATGCGGCTCGTGAAAACCGTCGAATTCACGACGGGCAGAAGTACCAAATAAAGCACAAACAACGGCGGCACGAAGTTAAGCGCCGATCCCCAAGTCGGATGCACTCGGAATTGCTCGGCCCGGCCGCGACCGTAGGTCAGGAGCATCTTGAAGAAGGCCTTTACCGTTGGCCTCGGCCGGCGATGAACGAGGAATTGAGGATCATAAACCAGCCGGGCGGCCTGGCGTTGCAACTCGTCCATCATGGCGTTTTCTTCGTTCGGGTAAAGCGCTTCATTGAAGCCGCCCAGCGTCACCAACGCGTCCCGCCGAGCGGCCAGATTGCACAAGATCAGCTCCTTTTCACTGGTTTCGCGGACCGATCCCACCGCGGCATAACGCGCCCGACTCGGACCGAATGCCAGCCAACTGCTCAACACCACCGCAAACAATTGCTCGAGCGGCGGCGCTTCCGGGGGACAGACATTAGGTCCGCCGACCATCTGCACCTCCGCACGCGAAAAATGTTGGCAGGCCCGCCGGAGGTTGTCAGGCAGCGGTTGAGCGTCGTCATCCAGAAAATAGATGATTTCTCCGCGGACGGCGCGGATCGCCCGGTTACGCTGCACCGCCGGTTGTTGGCCGCGCGCCACAATGATCTCCAACCGTTCCCGCGGGTAATCCAAGGCATGCACAGCCGTCAGGGCCAGGATATTCGTCTGGCCCGGTCGGGTCGGGATTACGATGCTCACGAACGGCAATTCGCTGCTCACGCTGTCAAACTAAAGAGGGGACGGAACAAGTGCAAAGCGCAAATCACCATGTACTCTCACGCAGCAGCGTCTCAGTGGCACCGCAAACTTTCGTTGCCCAAAATGTCGGCGTCCTACCGACGCCCCGCCGCGGTTTCAGCGATTTAGCGCGCGTTTGACTTCCCGGCCGTCGCCAATCCGGCTTCCTGCAACAACGGTGGCAATTCGGTGTTGAGCACCTCGATCCGGCGTTCGATCCGTTTCTTGAAGATAAACAGTGCGCGCCATTGGTGGCGGTCCCGCTCGAGTTCTTTCAAAGTGGGTTGGATCACTTCGCTGGCGTCATCCATCCGTTTGAACAATGCATCTTTTGCCATCAGTTTGGACGTCAGTTCCGCCAGGCGTTTCAAGTAGAGCTTGCGGGTTTCGGGAAGCTCCAACAACACTTTGGCCACGCGTCCCTCCCACTCAGGCATGATGGGGTCGGTGGGATCGTCAAACAGCCGGTCGCATCCGTGAGGAATGAAATACACTTTGCCATCCTGATGATTGCTAAAGACTCGATAGTTGTTAATGCGCATCGAATAGCCGTCCCACAAGTTCATTAGGATTTCCACCGCCACATAGGACGCAAACAATTTCACGTCAATCGCCGCTTTCAACTTGGCCAATTGCTGATCGGCGTTCGGCTCATTCAACGCCGCCACCAGCGCCCGCAGATCGGTTTGGTGTCGATCACGTTTGCCGTAATCCTGTTCGAGGTATCCATCGACATCCGCCTCATCGGCTTCGTAAACGGAGCCTTCATCCGTGCCCCAATTGAGTTTGAGAAAGTCCTTGGTAACCCCTTCGATCATGACGTATAGGCCCAAGTCCCGACCGTTCAATTCCACGCGGGCGAAATTCACGCGCTGGGCGACCACCCCCGCCGCGGTGAACAGTTGGTACGCCAGCAATTCTTGCACGTACGTCTTGTCAAACATGGCGTTGCTCAAATGAATTTTGCGCAAACCAAAGAACTTCTGCCCGTCCACAAACTCATTGAACTTCAGTGTGAAGTTGGGTTTTTCATCGACCGGCTGAAAGGTGCTGACCCCCCGGAGGCGCAAACCGACCTGCGAATAGACATTGCTGCCTTGCTGAATTTCGGCAGGCACATACACCGGCAAATTGGTGTAGGACTTCTGTAACTTGCCCAGGTATTGCTCCTCGATGCTGATTTTCAACGGCACCACCCGCAATTTGCCAAAAATCTTTTCGGATTCGCGCCGGATGTCCTCGGGGGTCCATTTCGGCCCATTATTCGCAGCGCGTAGGGAACGCTGGCCAAAGATGAAACAGGCGAGCACAACCCAAAACAGGGAGTTCAGAAGCTTGATTTGTTTACTGGTCATATTGTTCATGCGTCATGAATGGTTGATCACGTTGAATCGGAACGGTTCAAATTCCGCCGAACAACGTCACATCAATAGCATCGGCAATTAACAAAGCGGGAAAATGCCGACCGCTCAAGAAAAAGCAACCCACGGAGAGACAAAGCCTCTCCGCGGGTTGAGTGACAATTCCCAATCGGCGTCCGCAGTAGTGCAGAAATCAAGTTAATCAGGGGCAGCTAATCACACCATTCTTATAAGGATCATAGCCGGAATTGGGGTAATAGAGATCAACCGTGCAAACCAGCAAAGACAACGCGCTTTCGTCCAAGGGCGCTCCGCCGTCGCAGCCAATGTCGCCTTTGAAATACAACTTGCGCAGTTCCCAATCGTACTCCCAAACTTTCTTGGCGGCATTGTACTGGCTTTTAACCGATCCCTTCATCAGTTCTCGTTTGGCATCGTAAAGCTTCTTCAGCAGTTTGTTACGCGTCGAGGTGGTTTTCCGCACATTGCAAGTGCATAGGCTTTTGGTGTCCTGAATCAAGTTATTAATCTGCTCCTCACATGAAGCCGGCGCTTGCGCCTGAGCCTTAATTGGCATGGACACAAATATCAAGGGGAGTACTAAGGCTATCGCTAATTTCGTGAGTTTATTCATTTTCTGGTTTCCTTCTACTTTGGGTGTTGATTGAGGTTTAAGTTTGCCAAACTAAATCTGACCGGACTTTTCAAGACTGTAAACCCCGAGCGCACGGGGTAGGAATCTTCTCTAGGATTGGCTAAGAATTCGCATTGCGGTTTCAGGTTCACATTCTGAGTTTTCGGAGCGCCATCAGCGGTTTCCCCGCTTTCAAGACTATCCTATCACTGGTTCGCTTCTGAATCGGGTCTTCTATTGATTGGGCAAAGTTTGGCCGTTTTTAGAGAAAAGTCAAACCTTTTGTGCAAAGAAGTGCGGAGCCAAGCAAACGGGTGAGAACAGGATAATGAAGTTCGATGCGTCTCGCTTTAAAGCACTTCCACAAACTAAGCTCACGATGCAAAGAGATGCAAAGAACGGTGGTCAATCCAGGACGCCGCTTGATGCCTGCCAGTCTTGAACTTATTTCTGCCAAAACTGCAAAATTTCAAGCCTCGCTTTCATGCCAAACTCGGCGCGTCATGCATTCTTCTGTCCCGAGCAGAAAACGACAGCCCCGCCTACCACCGGCAAGCGGGACTGGACACGCAATCTGCCTTCGCTCTCGTTTTGCGTTGACCGGGACTTATCCGGGAAAGCGTAAAGCAAGGCGCTCAAGAGTAATCTCGGTAGTTGTGCCGGATGACTTGAGGTTTATCGAGGTTTTCCTGATGGAAGCCCAACTGTTCCGCTCACTGCTCAGCCTGCAACTGAACCGGCACAGGCATCGGTGGGAATGCAGTACCTTCGTTGCGCGCTTTCATCTCATTCGCCTTCATCAGCAGGTATTGCTGAGCCGGATCGATTTTAGTCGTCGGCGCCCGTGATTGTGTACGAGTCGAACGCGTCGGGATGGTGCGCAACGTGGAAGCGGACGAGCCCCCGCCTGAAACCGAGATGTTACCCGCAGAGGAAGTGCTGCGAGTTGTGGTGGGCGGAAGCCGGTAGGGCATTCGGCGGGCAGCCGCCGCAGCCGCCGCACGGCTGGCTGGAGTTGCCGTTTCCGACGATGAATTGGAACCTCCCGCCACAACGACATTTCCTGAGGAACTGCTCGATCCTGGGGAAATTACCGTCGGAGAGTGGCTGGAAGCCGTGTGGGCCGCCGTCGGCAGCCTGATTCCCGGTCGCGGCATTCCGGGTCGAATGCCCGGCGCCAATCGATTGGCGGTGGCGGGCGCCTTCTTTTTGTGAGGTTCCAGAACCAGCTTCGTTTCCTCACCTGCGTTATTGATGACGACCGAATTATTTTCGACATCAATGCTCACCAGTTGAAGGTCGCCCTCTCTTTCGCCCACCCGCAGGATGGGTTTCTGCTTTTGTTCACCCGGTGTTTCGATTTCAAAAAACGCCCGCGCTTTGGAAAACATCGTGGTAATTCCCGTCAGGATAACGGTCGAAGCCGGCTTGGGTTTTTCCGGCTTGGGTTGCGGAGGAGGCGGTGGAGGCGGATCAGAGAGACCAAAAGCATTACGCTCGACAATCGCTGTGTACTCATTGTCGGCAAACAAATGGCCGGCACTGGCGGCCAGAATCAGTGCCGCTCCACACACCACGGCGACCCGCTGCCCTGAAATGTTCATACGCAAGACCATACTCTATTCCTCTCGCTGTTACCAATTGTGACTTTTAGCCTAGAACACCGACTGAATCAAAGAGTTTCAGCCAAGTCTCTGGCAGCCCAAATGATTCTCCGGCAGCAGATCACTTGCCGCTGCAACGATGCAGGGCAGCAAAATAAAATAGGGGCAACCGTAAGGTTGCTCCCTCGAAAACGTAAATCGGCCGATTAATTGGACTTCCGTCCCGCCACACCGGCGGTCGCCTTGGAAATCTGCCGTCCGATTTCCTTCGGACGCAACGCCCGCACCGCCTTACCTGCCTGCCACATCTCGGAATCGCCGATTTGGCTCAATTCCTTGGTCAATTGCTCCTGATAATTGGCCTTGCCACAGGCTGACAACACCCGCGCACATTCCTGGCCGGTCTTGACCCGTTGGTAAAGTTCTTTGAACACCGGTAGAACGGCTTTCTTAAACTTGGGTTTCCAATCCAACGCTCCCCGTTGGGCGGTGGCGGAGCAATTGGCATACATCCAGTCCATGCCGTTTTCGTCCACGAGGCGAATCAGACTCTGGGTCAACTCCTCGACCGTTTCGTTGAACGCCTCGCTGGGCGAATGGCCGTTGGCGCGCAACACGTCGTATTGCGCTTCCATGATGCCCGCCAAGGCGCCCATCAGCACGCCGCGTTCGCCGGTCAAATCACTGAACACTTCATGTTCGAATGTTGTGGGGAACAAGTAGCCCGACCCGATGCCAATGCCGACCGCCAGGCAGCGTTCTTCGGCGCGACCAGTGGCATCTTGGAACACCGCAAAACTGGAGTTAATGCCCGCCCCGGATAGAAAGTTGCGGCGGACCGAAGTACCGGAGCCTTTCGGAGCCACCATGATAACGTCCATCTCGGCGGGCGGAACGACCTTGGTGCGGTCGTGGTAGGCGATGGAAAAACCGTGCGAAAAATAAAGCGCATCACCCGGCTTGAGGTTCTTCTTGATCATTGGCCAGACCGTCCGTTGGGCGGCATCCGATACCAGCATTTGGATGATCGTGCCCCGCTGCACGGCCTCTTCGATATCGAACAATGTCTTGCCCGGCACCCAGCCGTCTTTGCGGGCGCGGTCCCAGTCCTTCTTGAATTTACGAGCCTGACCGACAATGACCTTAAAGCCGTTGTCGCGCAGGTTCAGCGACTGCGCCGGCCCCTGAACGCCGTAGCCAATGATGGCAATGGTTTCGTTCTTGAGCACTTTGCGCGCTTTGGACATGGGGAATTCCTTGCGCGTAATGACTGTTTCTTTTGTTCCACCAAAATCAATGGTTGCCATGTAACTTTCTTGTTCTGTAGGGCCGTCAGCCACCAAAGCTGCCGGCACTGTTGCTTGTGTTTTGTTGCTTGTCTCGAACCAACGGTCGGCGAACAGGCCGCCGCATCCTACTGGCCCTCCCGTGCCCGTCAAACCCGAAACCGTAGGTGCGAGGTTTATGATTCGCGAGCGTTTCCGCCCACCTTTCAATCTTATTTCCGCGGCAAAGCAATCTTGCCCGTCCGCGTCAGGTCCACGACCCCATAGTTCATCATGAGTTCGATGAACTTCTCCACCTTGCTCTCGTTGCCGGTGATTTCAATCGTGACGTTTTTCGGCTGCACATCCACAATCTTGGCGCGAAAAATATCGGTGATCTGCATCACTTCCGCCCGAGTCTTGGCGTCCACCTTCACTTTGACCAGCACCAATTCGCGGTCCACGTACTCGTCGTCGCGAAAATCCAGGACCGTCAGCACTTCCACCAGCTTGTTCAGTTGCTTGACGACCTGCTCCAAGGTCGCGTCATCGCCCCGGGTGACGATGGTCATCCGGGAAATCGTCGGTTCCTGCGTTGGCCCTACGTTGAGCGTGTCAATGTTGTAGCCCCGTCCGCTGAACATGCCCGCCACGCGCGTGAGCACCCCGAACTTGTTTTCCACCAAAACTGAGATTGTGTGTCGCATAAACTCTGCCGATCAACGGCGGCGCAACCTAGCAACCCCCGGCCCACAGGGTCAATGCGCAATTTCTGATGCGGATAGCTCTGAAGTCGAATCAAGCGAGTGATATGGCGGATGGCTTTATAAAGACGGCGATTCAATTTGGTTAGGAATGTTGGATAAGTGTGAGCGCGGCCGCACGCTGACGCTGAGCACAGGCGTGTCGCTTGCGGATTTGCCGGAGGTCTTGCTGTTACGGACACGGGCAAAGGGACGCCTTCCGACCTCGGCGCCAACGACTGGCCAAGGCGCAAAGAGAATTGCTCCAGGCCGAAGTATGCGGCATAAATACGGACTGTTGAAATTGTAAACGATTTAGCAGCACGCACCCGCATGCCCAGAAAACGCAAAACTAGTTCCGGCGGCCGCTGGATTACCGTTGCCGCCATTCTGTTTGTGGCCGCCGTCGTTGGCGCCGTTATCCTGGCACTCAGTAAGACCAATCACGATTCATTTTCCGCCAATTCGCCGGGAGCGAAGGCGGCTCCACCAGCGGGAACGGTGGCAGAGTCTCTCCCCACCGAAAATCCGGCAACGGCCAAGGCAGACCCCATCCCAACGATGGAGATCAATCATGCAGTCATGGTTACGGTGGAATTGGACTTTGGCTCAAAGGTGCCAAGTATTGCCGAGGCGTTGAAATTCATTGAACGTCGGCAGCAACCGGACGACGGACGGGGGCGCGTGTTTGCCATTCTCGATGCCTACGGGGAACCCACGTCGGACGGCAAAAAACTGCATCTCTCGATGCACGTCAGCACGGAGAAGCCCGGACTCGGTTCGCTAGTCTTCCGCAAGACTGGCGAGGTGCTCTGGCAAAGCCGGGTGGTGCTGGGCACCAACGGCACGGTGTTCAGCGGCAAGAACCTGACCATTCTTTTGGATGACGGTCACGGGCGAACAGTGATGGTGGACGGCTCCGGCAATCCTGCCACGCTGCTCAATGCGCATACGCGAGACACCGGCATGCTGGTGCGCGATTTCTGGCCCGACAACGCGGAACGGGAAGTCACGTTCATTTACAGCGCCTGCGGCTGTCCGGTGAAAGCCATGGTCCGCCGCATTGGCGAGCGCACGGTACGGACCAAGGAACTTCCGGTGATGTTCCCGGACGATCCGGCCGCCATGGTGGTCATTTCGCGGTTGATGGGATGGTGATTGGGTCGGTTCACGAAGCCAGGAATGCTGGTACTGCGAGGTGGTGGTTTTTTAATCCACCAAACCGAATCTGCGCCAATGCGTTTAAGGCGCAAGCACTGAATTGTGAGCCACGCGGCCGCTTGAGAGCGTGTTTTGAAAGTCCGATAAACTGTAGCCACCGACGAGAGGAGGTGGATTTACCAGCGCCAAGTGACAAATAAGTCCACCTCCTAATTTCAGCGGCTGCCCTTTTAGGTAAGCGCTAGGAGTGGTTGGCGAGGCGCCTACCACTGCGCCCCGAGGCGGGCGCGCTGCCCTCACAGTCATGAGTTGCAAGCGGCAAGGTAAAAAGAAAAAGCCGGCGCTTTCACGCCGGCTATCTCGACTAAACCTTTTTCAGTGAATTCGCCGGCTACTTGTCCTTCTTGCTCGGCTTCTTCTTGCTCGGCTTCTTCGGGGTCTTGACTTTCGGCGGCTTGGGCGGTTTGGGCGGTTTGAACTTCGAGGGTTTCTTTGAAGGCTTGTTCGGGGACAGCTTGCACGAGGCGATGCATGAGGTTCGGCTCGAGAACCCAAAGTCATCCACCAACAACATCCAACCTTTCCGGTCGAGCACCTCCTGATCCGGCAGCGCGATGCCTTCCCGCAGCAACAGCAGCACGTAATCCATCCCCTTCTTCGGTTTGCCCAGGTTGAAGAATTGCGCCAGCGATTCGGCTAAAACCTCTTTCGTCAACGCCGCATTCAGGTTCCAATGCTTTTGACTCTCCTTGGGGTCCATCTTTTGTTTCTTGGCCCACTTGACGTAGTCCTCGTCGGTCGAATTGGCGCTAAACAAACCGTCGTCGCCCGTCAACTGCGTCATCCATTTGATGTACTCTCTTTGGGTCATGGCCGGCAGCGACATGTCCGCATGCACCTTGACTGGAGTCGCCAGGAAACTGAAACATAATAGAAGTCCGAAGACCAACGGTGGGAAATACGACGATCTTTTCATAAAACGTACAACAATCCGATTAGGGTTTAGCTTTAACTGATACGCGACGACTCTGCTTGAGCCGCAATCATTTGTCAAGCAAATCCAACAGAATTGGGACTTCCCGTAATTGACCACACCCAACCATGATTTAACCACTGTCGAGGTAATGTGCCGATTGTGATCACGATCATGACTATGCCGTAAGCGTCAGCAAATCAACGTGGTGCGAAATATCACGGGTTCTTTCCACCACCTCCAGCAATTCATGAGCGCCGCCATAGCCTGCGAGGAGCGCAAGATAAATTCTGTCGAGCTGTGATTTTTCTTATGCCAAAGATTAACCGAGAGTCCAATTCGTCAAGCTTCGCCGAATTGTGGCGGATCGGGCTGTCGTCCTTGCTGCCAAAGCTGAAAGTAGTACAGCGCCACCATGACCAGCGAATGCTGAATCCGCCCCTGCGCCACCAAGTCTGGAATATCGGCAACTGGCACCAAGCGCGTCACCAAGTCTTCTGAATGATCGAACTGCACCGGGTGCTTCTAAACGGCAATTCTCCACCAAAACTGTGAAACAGGTGTTGCTCATGATGGCTGGATTCGGAAATACCTTTCCAAGAATCCGCGCGTTTTCTCCTGCGTAACCCGTCTCCTCGCGCAGTTCCCGGATCCCGGTCGCCACGGGAGAGGTTTCGTGGGCATCCATCACCCCCCGGGAATTTCCAATTCCACCGTTTCGGTGCCATGACGAAACTGTTCAATCATGACCAGTTGCCGATCGGTGGTCACGGCAAGGACATTCACCCAGTCCACACAATCCAGCACGACAAATTCATGATCCTCGCCGGTGCGGGGCGAAACGCGTCGCTCGGAACGAATGCGAAACACACCGAAATCCGCATGCGACGCTGGACCACTTTTCTTCCAGGGACGAATCATAAATTCAGGACAGCAGACCTCAATGCCCATCCTCCCAGCAAGAGCATTTCAGATGTCGGTCGGTGATTGGGAAGGGAAGTCATCTTCCTTTCTCTTTCGCCGCCCAACCTTGCTGCATCAGCGATAGCAGATGCGCCAAGGCTGCTTCATAGGACCGCCCCTTTGCTGCGGCGAGTTGCCGGGCGCGCTTGTCCAACTGCCGAGCCATTGGCTGTGCCTTCTCCGAAGGACAGCCTAAATCCATCAGGACGGTGGCCAATTCTTGTGGTGTCATAACGCATCGGCATGCCAAGCACGCCGACCTTTGAAACAGATCGCAAGCCGCGAGGAAATCCTCTTGCTTCAATGCGTTAACGCTACCAGCTTTTTGCGTGTAGCACTGCCGCGCTGAAACCTTTGCCGAAACCATTTTCCTCCGGCGGGGCGTTACGTCTCCCCACCGTCGTAAGGATTGGAAATGGCCTCGCCGATCCATGGATCCAAGCGAGGCCACCCAAAATACGCCAAACGTCGGCAAGCGCCGAACGTTATTTAATCGAAGAACGCGGCACCAGTTTGATGCTCTTGATCTCGATGCGCACGGTAGGCTTGCTACGTTCGCCGGAAGCACTGGCCACCACCGGGGTATCGCCGATCTTGGTCAGGACATCGTCGCCTTTGATCACTTTGCCGAAAGCCGTGTATTTGTGATTGAGGAAGCTGGCGTCGCCCAGGCAGATGAAGAATTGCGATCCGGCCGAATCAGGATCGGCGGAGCGGGCCATGGACAGAACGCCGCGTTGGTGGGGACGGTCATTGAATTCCGCCTTGATGGTGTATCCGGGACCGCCCGTGCCCCACATCGGCTCTTTGGTACGATCCTTCGTCAATGGATCACCACCCTGAATCATAAATCCTTTCATGATGCGGTGAAAGGCGGTGCCGTTGTAAAAGCCTTCTGAGGCCAATTTCTTAAAGTTCTCCACCGTTTTCGGGGCCACCTCGGGCCAAAACTCGACGACCATCTCGCCGTCCGTCGTTTCAATAATGGCTACTGTATTCGTGTCGTTGGTTTTCTCAGGCACTTTAGCTTCCTTATTCGTTTGTGGGATTGCTTGGTTCGTTTGGGTGGTGGATGGCTGGGCGGGCGGCGTCACGACCGGGGGAGCATTGGTCTTCGAAACCGCCGCGTTGGTAATTCCCGTTTCGGTTTTGGCCGTTGCGGTCGCTTCGGGTTCCGTGGGGGAACTCACCTTGACCTGGCCACGATCACAGCCTGTTACGCAGACTATTGCCAATCCCAACAATCCAGACAACCAAATCATTTTCATATTGGGCCAGTTTGCCAATGAGCTTTCCCAAAGTCACGTGTAGATTTTCTTACAATTTTGTAAGCCAGAACCCTGCGATGCCCCTCGTCCCCCCTCACCATTCTCAACTTCTCATTTCCAGGATTGCAAAGACGGGGTGTTTGCTTATGCTTTGAATCTTATCTGACGCTGCCCAGCAAAGCCGCTTCCCGGAGGTGGTGTCGCATAAGCCGTCCAAACCAGGCAACACATTGAAACGTTATGAGTGAAAAAGCGAAGGCTGACAAAGCCGCCAAAGCCACAAAACCAAAAGAAACCGCGATGGCCCGCTGGATCGGCTATCGTCCGGAAATCAAGGTATTGGATTGCACCATCCGTGACGGCGGATTGATGAACAACCACCAGTTCCCCGACGAGGTCGTCAAAGCGGTTTATGCAGCCTGTTTGGAGGCTGGCGTCGATTATATGGAAATCGGCTACAAAGCCAGCCGCAAAGGCATCGTGCGCGGCGAATATGGCGCGTGGAAGTATTGCCAGGAGGACGATATCCGCCGTATCGTTGGCGAGAACAAGCCTGGCATGAAGCTTTCCGTCATGGCGGATGCAGGTAAATGCGATTATCAGGAAGACATTCCCTCCAAAGCCGAGAGCATTGTGGACATGGTGCGCGTGGCTACATACATCCACCAGATCCCCATTGCCCTCGACATGGTCAAAGACGCTCATGACAAAGGCTACGAAACCACCGTCAACATTATGGCCGCGTCCATCGTTCCCGACCGGGAATTGAATGAGGGGCTCGAATTGTTGGCTGGCTCGGAAGCGCAGTCGATTTACGTGGTGGACAGCTTTGGGGCGTTATACAGCGAGCAAGTGCAGTTCCTGGTTAAAAAATACCTCAACTATTGCAAAGCCGCCGGCAAGGAAGTCGGTATTCACGCGCACAACAACATGCAACTGGCTTTCGCCAATACCATTGAGGCCATCGTTCTTGGTGCGAACATGCTGGACGCCACGTTTGCCGGGCTTGGACGGGGCGCCGGCAATTGCGCCTTGGAACTGCTGATCGGTTTCCTGCACAATCCCAAGTACAAACTCAAACCGATCCTGAAATGCGTGCAGGACCACATCGAACCGATGCGGCAGAAGCTGATGTGGGGTTTTGATCTGCCCTACATGTTGACCGGGCTGATCAATCAGCATCCGCGCGCCGCGATCAAATACAAAGCCCAGGAAGAACCCGGCGACATCATCAAGTTTTTCGACGCGATCTCGGAATGAGCGCCGGCTAGTGCTGCACTCGTTGCTTAAACGATTCGTAATACCGTTTTTGGAATTCGCGAACCGCGGCCATGCTGGTTAGACACGAATCCCAATCCAGCTTGGGCTGCTCCTTGGCGTTGGCCGGAGGAGCGGGCATGGCTTTTCCTTTGTAACGTTTCGCCAGCTTCTGAAATTCACGTCCCCACTCCTTGACCGTGCCGTCCGCCGTCAACAAACCGGTTAGTTGCGTCACGTCGCGCGCTTCCGGATGATCGTAGAATCCCCAATTGAGCCACCCTGTGGCCCATCCGGCGGTGGTTTCGACTAAACGCCGGCACCACCGGGCTTGTTGCGTCTCGGTGGCTGCGGGATGCTGGCCATTGTTGATCGTAAGCTTTCCCCCACCGTACCAGCCAAACTCCGCCACCACGACGGGTTTGCCGCACTGGGCGACTTCGCGAACGATGCTTTCGAGATAAGCCAGGTTGCGGATTTCGCCTTCTTCGCTGGTGTAGTCGTAAAATCCCGTGGCCAACGGGTAAAAATGAATTTCCAGGAAATCAAGCATCGGGGCCTGACGGGCGGGCCTAAACGCCGCGTAGTGCGACAAGCCCGGCAATATCGCCGGCACCGACCATTGAATAAATCCGACCGAGACCAACGCTTCTGGATCTGCGGCTTTGATGGCAGCCACTTGGCGGCGGCTCCATTCGTCGGCCAGATATTCCCGAAAATGTTGGTAATCGAGCAATCGCTGGTCACCAGGAGCGTCTTTGGCTGGCGGTGCCGAGATGTCCCCGAATGCGAGTGCCTTGGTGTCGCCCAATTCGCCAAGCTTCCAAGCCTCGCGCAGTTTCTGGACTGTGCCATACTTCTGTTGCAACCAACGATTCCACTTCTTGTGCATCGGCGCGCTGTCCCAGCGCACCGCCGGCTCATTCAACAGGTCGTACGCAAAAATGACCTGGCGCCCGCGATAACGTGCAGCAAACAATCGCCAAAACTCCTCCAACGCGTTCAGCACCTTTTCGTCTGCCAACCGGTCTCCCCGTGCCCATTCCGGCGTGCCTTCCCAATGATCCGGTCCCGTGGGATGCACGTAAATGCCTGCCGCCTCCGCCAGTTCGAGAAACCGATCGAACTTCGCCAATCCCACAGGCGACAATTCACCTGGTTGCTCATAAAACGAACCGAAGCTGAGGAACACACGCACGCAATTAACTCCGAGCGCCTTCAACCGGGCAAAATCCTGGCGCGTAGCGGTCGCATCAAATCGCTTCCACAACTGCGGCGCCCAACCCGTGCCAGGGCGAAAATAATTCACTCCGAAGGGCACAAAAGGAGTTCCGTCCGCGGTGACGAAAGTGCGTGCGTGCGGAGCGACTTTGATTTTCGGCAGTGAGTTGGCCGCCAGCGCAGACCCAACCCCGAAAGCGATTACTAGCGCCACTGACAACCGGCCAAAAGAGGAACCCAATCGTTTGGAGCACATGGCGGCGAGAGTGCCAAACGTCCGATGGCTGCGGCAAGCGAAACCAAAAAGTCGCGACTATTTCGCTGGCCAAGCGGATGAATTTCACGGCATTATTTCGAGTCAACACACAACAATGAAATCCGTGTCGAATCTTCTGCATTGGGTGGGAGCAGCCTTGCTCGCTGCTTCGTTCCTTATTGTTTCCAATACGCAGGCCCAGGAAGGCTATCTCTCTCCTTCGGCTCTGGCCGCATCAAACGACGGCAAAACTCTGTACATCGCTGGTGCCACGGCGGGGAAAGTCTTAGTCTTCGACACGGCGAGCCGCAAAGTGACCGGTAGCGTGGCTGTTCCCGCCGCTCCGTCCGGGTTGGCGCTTTCTCCGGATGGAGCGCAACTCTTCGTCACCTGCGCGAGCCCAAACAGCCAAGTGTGTATCATTGATACGGCCGCCGGAAAGGTCACAACGATGCTTCCCGCCGGCCATACGACCATGGCCCCGGTCGTCAGTGCGGATGGCAAAACGCTGTTTGTCTGCAACCGCTTTCAAAACAACGTCAGCGTCATCGATCTGGCGGGCAAGAAAGAAGTCCGCCGCATTGCCGTCCAACGCGAACCCGTGGCCGCAGCCTTGACCGCGGATGGCAAATTCCTGCTCGTCGCCAACCACCTGCACCATGGGCGCGCCGATGCGGACGTGGTCGCAGCCGCGGTCAGCGTCATTGACCCCGTCGCCGGCAAAGTCGTTAAGGAACTGCCATTACCCAACGGCTCCGGCTTGCTGCGCGACATTCGCGTGTCACCCGACGGCAAATACGCGGTGGTCACCCACGTCCTGGCCCGGTTTCATCTCCCCACCACCCAATTGGAGCGCGGCTGGATGAACACCAACGCCAAGACCATCATTGACCTCGCCAGCTTGAAAATTGTGAACACTGTCCTCTTGGACAACGTGGACAGTGGCGCCGCTGATCCCTGGGGCGCTGCCTGGACCGCTGACAGCAAAACTGTGGTTGTCGCTCATTCCGGCACGCACGAAATCAGCGTCATTGATTTTCCCGGACTGCTGGCCAAGCTGGCCAAGCTGCCGGAGAAGCCCGACGAAACCAAAGCTTACGATTACACCGCCGCCTCGCGCATCCAGGCCGACGTGCCCAACGATCTGTCGTTTCTCGTGGGCGTGCGCCGCCGCATCCGGTTGCCCGAATCGGATCGTGGACCGCGGGCCGTGGTCGTCATTGGCACAACCGCCTACGTGGCGAATTATTACTCCGACAATCTGACCGCCATTGAATTCTCCACTGAATACGTAAAACCGGTTTCCATTTCGCTCGGCTCCACCAAGACCATGGACGTGGTGCGCGCGGGCGAATACTATTTCAATGACGCCGGACTCTGTTTCCAGGGCTGGCAAAGCTGCGGCAGTTGCCATTCCGAAGACGCGCGGGTGGACGCGATGAACTGGGACTTGCTGAACGACGGCATCGGCAACCCCAAAAACTCGAAGTCTCTCCTGCTCGCCTTTGACACGCCGCCCGCCATGAGCCTGGGCGTCCGTGATGACGCGGCGACAGCGGTGCGGGCCGGCATCAAACACATTTTGTTCACGGTTCAGCCCGACGATGTGGCCAATTCGCTCGATGCGTATGTAAAATCACTCAAACCCATCCCCAGTCCGCTGTTGGAAAAGGGGCAACTCTCTCCTGCCGCCCTGCGGGGTCGCCACTTGTTTGACAATCCGGAAGTCGGCTGTGCCCAGTGTCACCCGGCGCCGCTGTTCACCACCAAGCAACGTTACGATGTTAATACGCACAGCCAATACGATCGCGAAGTGCGGGAATTCGACACGCCAACACTGGTGGAAATGTGGCGCACCGCCCCGTATTTGCACGACGGTTCGGCCGCCACCGCTCGCGACGTGCTCACCACGCGCAACATCGATGACAAACACGGCAAGACCTCCCATTTGTCCGCGCAGCAGCTCGACGATCTGGTTGCCTATCTCCTTTCACTCTAAGCTACCCGCCGCAATGCCAGTCCGTTCCTCTCTCACACGCAAACGCTCGTTCGCCGTCGGCCCCTCTCAAATCATCAGCCGGGAACAACGGCCCGGCTTGGATGCCACCTTGGTCAAACGCGGGCGCGTGCGCGAACTGCACCTCACCCTGCGGCCGCTTCCCGGCGAAACCCTCAGCGCGCTGTTGGGCCGGTTGAAAAAGGTCTTGGACAAACACCAGACCACCATTGTCAAACAGGACATCTTCGGCGCGCTCACGGCGTACAAAGGCACGGTACGCGCGGTGAAACAAACGTTTGGGCAACTTGCTTGGCCATTAACCTGGCTGGACGGGGCGGATTGTCAGGGCAGTCGGATCGCGGGCATGCAATTGCTGGCCATCAAAGGCGCCGAACTTGAACCGCTCGTTCTCGATGACCACCAGGTCGGTAACGTGTATCACGACGGCGCCGCCCGACACTGCTTTCTCGGTGACCTGACGGCGGCGAACGTCACCCAATCCCCGGCGCAACAAGCCAAGCGCGCTTATGCCAACCTGGAAACAGCGCTCAAACTCGCGGGCATGAACATGACCCATCTGGTGCGTACCTGGCTGTTCCTGAAAGACATCCTGGCGTGGTATGACAAATTCAACAAGGTGCGCAGCGATTTCTATCGCCAGAAGAAAGTGATTGGAACTCTCGTGCCGGCCAGCACCGGCGTCGGCGCGTTGAATCCATGGGACGCTTCGATGGTCATCGGCGCCTGGGCCGTCCAACCGCTGAGTGATTCCGTAACGGTCTCTGAAGTCGCCTCCCCCCTGCAATGTCCGGCCCCGAACTACGGCAGTTGTTTTAGTCGGGCCGTCGAACTCAGTACCCCGGATTACCGCCATCTGCTGGTCAGTGGCACCGCGAGCATCGAGCCGGGTGGGCGCAGCGTCCACGACGGCGACATTGCCGCGCAGGTTGATCTGACCATGCGCGTGGTCCGGGGAATCCTCGAAGAACGTGGCTTAAGCTTCCTGGATGTCAGCCGGGCGACGGCGTATTTCAAATACCCTAAAGACCAACCGGCCTTTGCCGATTGGTGCGCGCACAATGGCGCGGCCTTCCTGCCGGTGATTTCCACTCGAGCGGACGTGTGCCGCGATGAATTGCTGTTCGAAATCGAGATGGATGCCCTCGCCGCGCAATTGCCGGCGGCGGCAGGCCAGCCTAAGCAAAGACGCGACCGCAAGGGAACTTCCAGGTCCGCTTGAAATCACTTCCAAATGACGAGGCGCCCCGTTCGGAGTCCCGCCTTCAGGCGGTTCGGGCGTCGGGCCGCCTAAAGGCGGGACTCCAAACGGGAATTTCCAATTAGGCTTTTAGCAAACTCTTGGACGCATCCAAGAATGAGATTCAGCACACCCGGATTGAACGCTCAAGCAGCAACCAATAATCTCCGCTTCACCATGAAACAAAACATCCTTCGTCTCCTGGCCGTCGCGACGCTCAGCACGGGACTGATACCCTGCGATCTTCTCGCCGCCACCGCCGCAGCGGCTGAATCCAGCATTGATCTGCTGGCAGGGCCACTGGCCTCGGTCAAGCCGTACGCGTGGAAGCAGTTTTCCGAAGATCCGCAGACCCCGCTCGCAGACACCTGGCAATTGCTGGACGGCGTCCTCACCTGCCGCGGTACGCCCAAGGGTTACCTTTACCTCGACCATGACTTCACGGATTTCGTGCTGACACTCGAGTGGCGTTGGCCGGCAGGCAAGAAGCCTGGAAACGGCGGCGTGCTGTTACGGATCACCGGCCCCGACAAAATTTGGCCCCGCAGTCTCGAAGCGCAACTCAACGCCGGGCAAGCGGGCGACTTCTGGGGCCTGAACGGATTCGCCCTCGAGGGTCCTTCCGAGCGCAAACAAACACTCGATAGTCCCCAATTCGGCCGGCTCACCAACTTGCGGCGCACCGCGGACCTGGAAAAGCCCGCCGGGCAGTGGAATCAATACCAGATCATCGCGCGCGGCCCCGTTGTCACCTTGCGCGTCAATGGCCAGGAAGTGAATCGGGCCACGGGGTGTGACGTACTCGCGGGAAAAATTTGTCTGACGGCAGAAGGCGATGCAATCCAGTTTCGAAATGTGCGCTTGGAACCGCTGCCGCCACGCGAGGTTGCGGATATTCCCGCGGCTGCGAGACTCGTGACATACCCCGCCCCGGAAGGCGAACCATTGTCTGCCGATTATCAAGTTTGGGCGAACGGCCAGAAAGTGGACGTCTATACCGCCCGCGTGCTTGATCCGCCTTTCGCCGGCGAAGGCTATGACTATGGCGGTCCGTATTCGTTCGCCAACTTCGACATGGCCGGGCGGGTCGAACTGCGCATCAAGTCACCTCGCTCTTTGCGCCGCACAATCATTCGTCCCGCCTCGTCCGTCGCGCACATAAGCAACGAAGACGATCACACGTTGCGGTTGACACTGCATGGTCCACGCAAGTTTAGCATCGAACCGGACGGCAAGAAGGGACCGCTGTTGCTGTTCGCCAATCCGCTCGAGGAAAATCCGCCTTCGCCCAACGCGCCGGGAGTTCTCTATTTCGGTCCCGGCATCCACCAGCCCGGAAAACTCATGCTGACAAACAACCAAACCTTGTACCTGGCCGGAGGCGCTATTGTGAAAGGCGGCGTGCTGGCGCAAGGGGAGAACATCCGCATCGCCGGACGCGGCATCTTGGATGGTTCGGATTGGGAATGGCGCCGCGGACCCACGCCGCACGTCATCTCGATTCGCGGCACAAATATCGTGGTCGAGGGCATCACCATCCGCGGCGCCTCCCACTGGACGGTCGTTCCTCGTCACAGCCGGAACGTCACCGTGCGCGGCATCAAGCTTTGCGGTGGCCGGGTGCAAAACGATGACGGTATCAATCCGTGCAACTCGCAGGAGGTGCTGATTACCGATTGTTTCATCCGCAGCGATGACGATTGCGTGGCGCTCAAGGGGCTCGACTTCAGCGGAGGGAACGACAACGTCGAACGCATTACGGTCGAGAATTCCGTGCTCTGGTGCGACCGGGCGCGCATCTTTCTGCTCGGCCACGAGAGCCGCGCGGCTTTCATGCGCCAGGTGACGTTACGCAACCTCGACATCATCCATTTCACCATGACGCCCTTCCTGTTCGAACCGGGCGAGGACATGCACCTCGAAGATATTCTGGTGGAAAACGTCCGCCTCCACGGCGAAGGCCAGCGGGAATTGATTCGACTCAAGCCGGTCGTGAACCAATACATGCGCAGACAAGTGCCGGGCTTTGTGCGCAACGTGCGATTTAGAAATGTGTCCGTGGAAGGCGCGCCCGGTGAATACCTCGTTCAACTTGAAGGTGCTGATGCCATGCATAACGTGCGCAATGTCACTTTCGAGAACGTTACGGTGCTCGGTCAACCCTTGGCCGTTGATCAGCAACGCGTTCGTATTGGCCAATACGTGGAAGGCGTTCAATTCACCGCCACCAAGGAGTGACTTGAGTGGCAACCGAGCGACGCGTCCGGCGGGCAATGGCTGTCATGTTCATCTCTGATCGCCTCCCGCACGTTCCGCAAAATGTACCGCCGATACCAATAGCTTGCGTCCCCATAACCTCAATGTTCTGCTTCCAGCAATGATTGCACGCCCGTTTATCTGGATTTACGCCCTGCTGCTAGCCGGTCTGTTCGCCGGGTGCCATACCCCCAAGGGGCCCGCGGCGGATGCGCTCGCTTCCGTGATGATTGTTGGCCGGACCCCGACGGCAATCCGCGCCACCGTCGGGCAGGTGTTCCGCGCCCATGACTACACGGTCACCAAGACGAATGAGTTCCAAGCGGTTTTCGAAAAACAAGGTTCCACGATGAATACCCTTGCCCACGGATCCTGGTCGTTCGAGCCAATGTGGATACGCGTCAAAGTAGTGATCCAATCGTTGGGCCTGAGCCGCTATCTGCTGCGCTGCGATGCTTACCTGGTCAACGACCACGGCGACTTGGTGATGGAAGAGGAAACGAAGATCAAGAAACTCCACCGCGGGACTTACCAGAACCTGCTCGACGAAGTACAAGCCAAACTGGAAGTCCAACCTGCCGGTGCCACACCGCCACCATAGGACGGCCCCAGCGTTCGGGCCCGACCATGGCAACGGCCACCAACCTCATTTCGTCTGGGGCTGTTGACGGGCGCGCAAAGGAACGACCATCACCGGGCATTGGGCTTTACCGGCGACTTTCTCAACGACCTTGCCAAACAAGGCCCGCTCCATGCCGGTATGGCCCTCCCGGCCAATCACAATCAAATCAATGTTCAATTCCTCGGCCACTTCGAGAATTTTGCCGGCTTCGGATCCCACTCGTAATTCGACGTTCACTGCCAATCCCGCCGGTACCCGCCCGAGGTAGGCCGCGGCAATTTTGGCATCAATGTCCTGCCGGGCCTGATCGTCGAGGTGTTCGATTTCGTAAAGATACGATTGCCAAAACTGGGCGTCCGCTTCCGGAATCACGTGCAACAGATACAACTCGGCACCCGGCCGGGACACCGTGGCCTCGAGGGCAAATTCGAACGCATAATCGGCGCTCGCCGAAAAATCCGTGCAGAACAGGATGCGTTGAAAACGGTTTGATTCCGAAGGATCAGCATTCATAGCGGATTCGAATTACTTGATCAGGTTGGGCAAAAACAACGACAACTGCGGAAACGCCACCAGCAATATGGCCGCCACGACCAGGGCCAAAAGAAACGGCAGGCTCCCCTTGAAGACCGTGGGCAACGGCACATCTCGAGCCATGCCGCTGACGACATACACGTTCACCCCCACCGGCGGCGAGATCACGCCCATCTGGGTGACCAGCACGATGATCACCCCAAACCAAATCAAATCGTAGTGCAAGCCGCTCACCACCGGGTAAAAGATGGGGATGGTCAGAAGGTTCAGCGCCAGGGCGTCCACGAAACAGCCGGCCACGAAATAGAACAGAATGATCAGCCCAATGATGCTCCACGCCGGCAGCGGCAAACCGGCCAGCCAGGTCGCCAGTTTGAACGGCACTTGAGTAACCGCGAGAAACCGACCGAAGATGACCGCCCCGGCCACAATGGTCATCACCATGCAGGACGTGCGAAGGGTTTCGAGCAGGCACTGGAACAGCTTGGGCCAGGTGAGCTCCCGCTTCGCCAAAGCGATTACCAGCGTGCCAGCGGCGCCAATGGCCGCAGCTTCCGTCGCCGTGTAGAACCCCATAAACATGCCACCCATGACCAGCACGAACAGCACAATGGTTTCAACCACCCCCCGGAGCGACGAGAACTTCTCACGCCACGTGGTGGGCGGGCCGGCGGGGCCGAGCTCGGGTCGGCGTTTGCAGTTAAGATAAATAGTCAGGCAAAACAACAAGGCAATCAGCAGACCGGGAATGATCCCCGCGATGAACAGTTTGCCGATGGATTGTTCGGTCAGCATCGCATAGACGATGAACACGATGCTGGGCGGAATGAGCATGCCCAGGCTGCCGCCCGCCGCCACCGCGCCGCAGGCCAGTTCCATGTTGTAGTGGTAGCGCCGCATTTCGGGGAGCGCGACCGACGTCATGGTGGCCGCCGTCGCCGGACCGGAGCCGCAGATGGCGCCGAACGCCGTGCAGGCGCCAACGGTGGACATGGCCAGTCCCCCCGGCAACCAGCCCAGCCAATGATAGGCCGCGTTGAACAGGCCCCGGCTGATGCCCGTGTGAAAGGCGACCTGGCCCATCAGCACAAACAACGGGATGGTCGTCAGGTTGTAGGAAGAAAACGTGCCGTAGAGATCGATGCCGGCCAAGTGCAGCGCGGCCTCGGGCGATACCACCAGCGCGAAGCCCGCGATGCCCACCAACCCCATCACGTACGCAATGGGCATGCTGCTGGCCAGTAGCACCAGCAGGAGCACAAAACCCAGCACGCTGATCTGGGTGAGCATCATGGCTTGATCATGGGTTGGCCGGGACGAAGTAAATGGTAGAACGTCACCAAGACCACCAGTCCGCAGGCCAGCCCAATTACGTAGGGCACCCAGAACACGGAGATGGGCAGCGTAGGGCTGACTTCGCCGCTTTCGCGAAGCGACATTCCATAGCGCACACTCTGCCAGGCCAGCACCCCGAAAAGCCCCATCGCCAGCACGCGGATAAGGGCGTCCACGACGATGCGGCCCCGGCGCCCCAGCTTATGGAAGAAGTACTCAATGGCCACGTGACCTTTGACCGCCGTAGTATAGGGCAGAGCGCAGGCAATGGTGAGTGCTCCAGTGATTCTTGCAACATCGTAAGCACCAGTGAGCGAAACGCGAAACAGACGCAAGACGACGTCGGCGCACGTCACCAGCATCATGATCATCAGACTGGCGCCCGCCACCACTGCCAGGATAGTCACCGGTACGCGCAACCATTGTTGGTACCGATCCAAGGCGCGTTGGAACGTCGTCGCAGACGGCGATGATTGCCGATCATGCATGGAATGATCGGTGTTGGACGGTGGCCACTTCGTAATGGATTTTGTTTAATGAAGGAACCCTGCGAACATCCGCCAGGTCTTGGAGTGCGGCAGTCCTCTGCCGCTTTCGATTGGCGGCAGTGCCTTCGAAAGCGGCAGAGGACTGCCGCACTCCAAGACGCTGTCGCGCCGGCGCCACCACTACGTAGGACAGCCGTCCCGGCGGTCCCGAATGGCCACAGCGGCTAAGGGAGAACGCCGCGGCACGGTGAACGTGACTGGCGAAACCGGGACAGGTGAGACGCCTGTCCTACGATCCACCGAACATCGAACGTAAACTGCATCACCGCTCGGCATCTCATTGATTCAGCCACCGTCGCCCACTCGGACAAGCCACTTCAACACTTCAGCCTTTCGACTGATCCACCCTTCACTGCTTGTATTTCACCAATTCCGCCTGCACGTCGGCGAGAAACGCGGCGCCCGGCAGCTTCTTTTCAGCGGTGGCTTTCACGTAGTCGTCCAGGATCGGCTTGACCGCAGCGGTCCAGCGTTGTTCCTCGGCTTCCGGCAACGTGACGAATTGACGTTTGCGTTTTTTGACAAACTCGCGGCCTTCCTTGTCGGCCTGGTCCCAGGCTTCGCCCTGTTTCGCGATCCATTCCTCGCTGACCGCGGTGAAGATGGCCTGGATGTCGGGAGGCAATTGGTTCCATTTGTCCTTGTTCATCACCACGAACATCGACGTGGTGTAACCAATGGCCGACGAGTCCACGACGTAATCAACCACTTCACCCTGTTTCCATCCTTTCAAGGTTTCGATGGGACAAAGCGTGGCTTCCACTACACCCTTTTGCAGTGCTTCATACGTTTCGGGTTGGGTCATGCCCAACGCAGTGCCGCCCAGCGCCCGGACGATTTTTTCCGAGAGACCCGTGGCGCGCACCTTTAGTCCCTTGAGATCGTCCAGCGACTTGACCGCTTTCTTCGAAGCCAAAATGCCCGGGCCGTGCGCGTGCAGGTAGAGCACATGGGTGTCGGCCAGCTCGGCCGGTTTATATTTTTGCACCATCGCGTTGGCAATGCGCGTGGCGGCCAGGCCGCTCGGGTACCCCAGCGGCAGATCCAGTCCTTCCAGCAATGGAAAACGTCCCCGGGTGTACGCGAAACAGCTCATCCCGATATCGGAGATGCCCTTGACCACCCCATCATAACATTGCGCGGCCGGGGTCAAGGCACCGGCGGCATACACGTTGATTTTGACCCGTCCTTGGGTGCGTTTATTGATTTCCTTGGCCCAAGCCACGGCGGTCTTGCACTGAATGTGGGACGGCGGAAAAAAGATGCTGTAGGAGAGCGAGATTGTTCCGTTGGACGAGGAGTTGCCGGTTTCCTGTTTGCACGCCGTCAATCCTCCGATCAGGAGGCCAATGCCGATTGTTAAGCCGATTAGGCCACACCAATGTTTTTGCTTCATAAAGAATGATTTCCGCATCAAATAACTACTTTCTGCCAATACACTCTGCCCGCCCGAATAAGCAGGTGGGACGGAGCCCTAATTTGTAATCCGATCCACTCGTGGGGTGCAACTGCTTAGCGTCAAAAATGCGAACCTCACGGCTTTGGGCTCCACTCGTAAACGACCTTGCCGTTCACGTCGTGGAACCGAAAGGTAATCGTGCTTCGCTGGCCCAGTGGGCTGACCGTGACGGACAGAAAGCCCCCCTTCACGCGGTGGAACCGGTGGTATTGCGCATCGAATCCCGGAGAACCGCCGGCGTGCTGGTCGCTGGCCGGACCACAGGAAAATTCCTGCACGCCGGTGCCTGGATGAACCGAATGGTATTGCCAATGCCGATCGCCGCATGCGATGAAGAAATGGCTCGGCAGCTTGTCATGGAACCATTGGCGGATTTCGTTGCCTTCGTGCGCGAAGCCGGCGTTGGCGTGGTTGTCATTCTTCCGGGACCGGTCTGGTCCCACAATCGGCGTGGGACTGACCAGCACTTTCCAAGTGGCGTCGCTGGCCAACAGGCTCTGTTTGAGCCAAGCTTTTTGCGCCGCGCCCCAAATCGTTTTGTCCGGCCCGTCCTTGCGCGTATTGGGCGAACGAAAATCCCGGCCTTCGGTCAACCAGACCTGGAGCAACTGGCCCCAACGGAACGTGCGATAGGGTTTATCGCCGACGGGCGTTTGTTCGGCAAAGATGCGTTGACCGTCCGCGAAGGTGAACTCACCCATGATCTTCGATTTAAGCGCCGGCCAGCAATCATCCTGCAACACGTCGTGGTCATCCTTTTCCCAGTAAGTTCCGACGTGACTCAACAATTCCACGTGGCGCGGCAGACTGAATATGCGTTCCCAATGATAGCGAGCCAGGGCCACTGATCGGGCGCGCGGTTCCTCGTTGTCGTAATAGACGTTGTCGCCGGTGAACACGATGAACTGCGGCTGGAGCCGGCCCATGGCGGAATAAATGTTGTAGCCGGCCGGATCATCCACATCCACATACATCTGACCGGTAACCACGCAGAACGTCACTGTGGCCGGCGTCTTTGAATCGGGCGCCGTCGCAAACTGGCCGTGCAAATCGCCGTGGCGCGGTTGGCCGTTCGGCCCGGTGGTCTGGGCCGCATAATAATAAACCGTGGCCGGTTGAAGCCCTGTCAAATGGAAATGGTGCGTGAAGTCCGTCGCGGCGGAAACCTTGATCCAATCCGTACTTGGAGCGCCGGCCAGGTCCGCACGAGTGCCGTAAATCAGTCGCACTTCTCCGGGCGCACCGGGACAAGCCCCCTCCAGTTGGGTGGTGTCGGCCGGGATGCTCATCAAGGTCTTGCCGGTGCGCTTCTTCACCACCTGACCCGAGCGGTTGCGCGTCGGCGAAGCGGTCAGGCGCATCCAGACAATGGCCGAGTCCGGAGTGATCTCCCCGACTTTGACGCCGGTGGCCTGATGTGGCGGCAGGTCGGATGGCGCCGCATTCAGGAAACAGCTCGTGAGAGTCAGCACCAGAAAACTCAGCAGGTATCGAGCAATTAGCTTCATAGGTTACAAGAGGAAACATAGGGATTTAGCCTGAGCAATGCACTGGATATTTTAGAAACTTGATTCACAAGGGCTATGTTCAAAGGTCTGCGCAACGTGCTGCCGGCGTCCCGCCGGCAGAACCGAACGCGCCTGGTGCGCTCAAACTTCCCTCACCCTTCGCCTGTCATCGCTCCGTTCGCTCTGCCGGCAGGATGCCAGCAGTACGTTGGCAAGATCAGCTCCCGTAGCGTGCTGCCGGCGTCTCGCCGGCAGAACCGAACACGCCTGGTGCGCTCAAACTTCCCTCACCCTTCGCCTGTCATCGCTCCGTTCGCTCTGCCGGCAGGATGCCAGCAGCACGTTGGCAAGATCATATTCCGTAGCGTGCTGCCGGCGTCTCGCCGGCAGAATCGAACGCGCCTGGTGCGCTCGAACTTCCCTTCACCCTTCGCCCGTTACTTCTCCGTTCGCTCTGCCGGCAGGATGCCGGCAGCACGTTCCAATGGCTTGGCTTGCTCGGGTTTGAAAATCAGCACGCGACGGGCGAAGGGAATTTCGATTCCTTCGCGGTCGAAGGCTTCTTTGATGCGTTTGCGCAAATCGCGGGCCACGTCCAAATGATGCCCCGGTTGCACCTGCGTCACGGTGCGGATCGTCAGGTCGGACTCACCAAAGTTATCCAGGCCATTGACCTTCGTGGGTTCAAGCACATTGGTGTTTGTCTCTTTCAATTCCTGGCCCGTCTGGCGAAGTACGCGATACACTTTGTCGAGATCGGAGTCATACGCCACGCCCACGTCCACCACCGCGCGGGTATAACCTTTGGAGAAATTGACGACTTCCCCAATCTGGCCGTTGCGCAGGATATGTTGCTGGCCGCCGGGATCCCGAATACGCGTGGTGCGGATTTCGATGGCTTCCACGACACCGCGCGCGTGGCCAGTCTCGATAAAGTCGCCCACCATGAAATGGTTCTCGAAAATGATAAAGAACCCGGTGACCACATCATTGACGACACTTTGCGCGCCCAATCCCACCACCAGGCCCACCACGCCGGCGCCCGCCAGGATGGGCGCGAGATTCACCTTGAGCACACTCAGCATCATCACGAAGGCGGCGAAATAAATCAGGTAACCGAGGATGCTTTTAATGAGCGGGACGAGGGTGCGGCGCCGCTGTTGTTCCGCCTGCGTCAGGTGATCCACCTTGATCACCGAACTGTCCACGATCAAGTTCGCGAGTTCGACCACCACGCGGCTGGAGAAGAAAATGCCGATGATTTTTACCGCCTGCGGCCCATGGACGGCAAAATGCGAGATGAACTTCAGTTGCATCACCACCAGCGTGGCGACATACACATAGACCACCCATTCCAGGCAACGGCGGGCCAGCGGCACAAGCCCGCGCAATTGGTCGTAGAACCGCAGGAAATTATCCGGGCTGGAGTATTTCACGCTCAGCGCGTCGAGGCTGGCCACAATCGCCGACACCGCATTGCTCACCAGCAATCCGAGGGTAACGATCAGAAAAATCTTCAGCACCAGCAGAACACCCTCGGCAACGACCGGCAACAACGGGAGCAACCGGGTGGCAAAATACAACGCCAGCAACCAAAGACTGACGGTCTGAATTCGGATCAGCGCGCCAAAAAAGGCTTCGATGCTTTGGTCGTTGGCCTTGATTTGTTCCCAGGCCTTGGCGCGCTCCTGAAGATACCAAAGCAGCCGGCGCAACCACCGGATGACCAGCATTGCGGCTATAGCCAACCCGATGAGCTCGGCGGCTTCCGTCCCCAAATTCAACCAGAACGCTAACGTCAACTCCGCCAGCCATTCCTGCGCTTGATCGCGCACGCTCTTGCCCTGCCATATCAGATAGCCATTGAACCCAATGGCGGCGAGGCACAGTCCGGCGCAAAGCAACGCCAGAAACACTTTGAAGTTGCGTCGCAAGCCCTCGACGCGCGTCTTTTGGTTCTGCAACCAGCGCAGCTCAACGACTCGCCGAAAGACCCGTTGGATGAGGAAATTCAGAACCAGAAACATCACCACCAGGACGACGATCTCGCCCACGGTGATTCCGATGTCCCACGCCAGATTTTGGGTATTCACGTTCAACTGGTCACCCGAATCCGCCCCTGCTGATGGGCCTTGAGCAACTCGATGTCCGCGTCCACCATCAGCTTCACCAGATCCTTGAATTTCACCTTCGGCTCCCACCCCAGTTGACGCCGGGCTTTGCTGGCGTCGCCGATCAGCATATCCACTTCGGCGGGCCGCAGGTAGCGGGGATCTTTGACCACATACTTCTGCCAATCGAGCCCGGCGCAGTGAAAGGCTTCCTCGAGAAATTCGCGCACCGAGTGCGTCTCGCCGGTGGCCACCACGTAATCATCCGGTTGCTCCTGCTGCAGCATCAGCCACATCGCCTCGACGTATTCCTGGGCGTAACCCCAATCGCGTTTGGCGTCCAAGTTGCCCAGAAACAACCTGTCCTGCAGGCCCGCTTTGATGTGCGCAATCGCCCGCGTGATTTTGCGGGTGACAAATGTCTCGCCGCGCCGGGGCGATTCGTGGTTGAAGAGAATTCCGTTGGTGGCGTGCAAGCCGTAAGACTCACGATAGTTTACCGTCAGCCAATACGAATACACCTTGGCGCACGCGTAGGGATTGCGCGGATAGAAGGGGGTCTTTTCCGTCTGCGGAATTTCCTGCACCTTGCCATACATTTCGCTCGAGGACGCCTGATAGAACCGTGGTTGCAGGCCCACCTCACGAATGGCTTCCAGCAGCCGCGCAGTGCCGGTGGCGTTAACGTCGGTGGTAAACTCCGGGTTGTCAAAGCTTACCCGCACGTGGCTTTGGGCACCCAGGTTATAGATCTCGTCGGGCTGGAGCTTGCCCAGCAACCGCACCAGCGAACCAGAATCAAGCAGATCGCCGTAGTGCAAATGCAGGTTGGTCCGATCGGGTTCGGGATCCGACGTAACGCCTTCGAGGCGCCCCCGGTTGAAAGTGCTGGTCCGCCGCACGAGGCCGTGGACCTGGTAGCCCTTGGCCAGCAACAGCTCCGCCAAATACGATCCGTCCTGCCCCGTGATGCCCGTGATAAACGCCGTGTTCGCCATAGTTCGGCGTGAGGTTCCACGACCGCAAAATCAATGGCAAGCAAACAAACCGGGGGGAAAACCGAAACCCGAATTGGGGCGGTCAAGGAGTTGTTCGGCAACGGTCCAAAATGAGATCTGCTTTCGACCTTCGGATTTCGGTCTTCGGATTTGAACGCAGCATTGGGGATCGATGCTTACACGGCGAAGCCCTCCCGGAGACCTCTACCCTACCCTTGGGTGCGAACAACCTCCCCCCGCTTCACCCAACCCACACGATGTCCCGGCGCTTCCACCCGCAGCCAGGTTTGCTTTTGCCCCTGATCGGAAATTTCCTGTTGGTCCTGCACGGTCACTTCGATGCCGTCGCGCAACTTGAAGGCGACGGGCGATCGTTCGAGCGGCCCCTGCCGCACAATCGCCTCAGGCTGGATAATGACCGCCGTGGGAATGGACGACTGGTTGTAGGCCGCGACCAGACAAAGCGCGAGAAACCCTGTTCCCGAGGCGGCCAATACAACATACATCCGCAACGATTGACGCAGAGTTGGGCGCAGTTCCCGGAGCATCATCAACAGGAACCAACCCCAAAAGACCGCGGCACAGAGCAGCGTCCATTCATTGAGGGTTAGCGATGCCAGCATGCGTTTCCAGGGACTGCCCACCAGCGCGTCGCTGCCAGTGACTTTTTCCCGCACGAACTTGAGATTGAACCGCACGTTGGGATCGCGCGGATTCAATTGCAGCGCCCGCAAATAGGCGGCAATGGCCCGTCCGTCCTGACCGGCTTTGAAGCACGCGTTGCCCAGGTTGTAGTACAGCGTCGCAGTCGGTGATTGAGTCTCGATGAGTTTCTGGTAGGCCGCCGCCGATTGCGCAAACTTGCCTTCAAAATACAACTTGTTGGCCGCATCGAATGCTTCCGTTGGCGTGGCGGCCGCCGCTGTAATCACCGCGAAAATGAACGCAATCAGGAAAACGATTCGGGCCATGCTTAGTCTGCTTTCAACCATGTCCTCCCTCATGCCTTCCAAGCCTGCAATGAGCGCAGGGTCGTTTCGAGCTGCGGAATGTGCGCCTCCAACTCCTGACTGCTTTGGGTCGGCGCGTAGCGAACCAGATTGCAGCTTTGAAACAGTTCGTGCAGGGTGGTCAGGGTTTCTTCCGGAAGACCGCGCTCGCGCAGGTGGTCGTCGATCACTGCTTCCGTTATCGCCGAGGCCGGCAGGTCCAGGCGCTCGCCAAGTTGTTCCTGAAGCAACCGAAACAGGGTCGCGAAGAACTCCTCGCTTTGGCCAGCCGCCGCCTGGGCGCGCAATACTTTGAGCCCTTCCCGAATGCGCACCGCCACTTGCCGCTGGCGCCGCAGTCGGGGATTGTTCGCCAGGGCCTCGTTGCGCTTGCGCCAAAACAAAACAGACAACCAAGCCAGGACCGGCAGGCTTTGCACGCCGAGGAACCAGCTTTGTTGGGCCAGCAACGGTGTCGGCATCCCCGAATGATCGAAGTGCGTGTCCACGGGAAGGATGTCGTCGGCCGGCGGCGGGGTATTGGGTTGGGAATTGGTGGCCAGCATCGGCGGAGGCGCCGCTGGAGTGGCACCGGCGTTCACGGTGATCGGGATGGCCGGACCGGACAACGTGCGATAGTGGCGGGCTTGCGGATCGAAGAAAGAAAACTGCAAGGGCGGAATGCTTTTGATTTCGTGGTTCTGCGGGATGAGCACTTGCGTAAACGTCTTCGCGCCGGACAGCCCCAATTCATCACTGGTTTGTGTTTCGCTGGTCGGTGGGTAGATCTTGAACTCCTTCCAGGCCGGTTGCGAGGGCAGGCTGAGCGATTCAATCGGCCCGGAACCGCTGATTTGCGCATGCACTGTTATGGGGTCCCCCACGCCAACTTCTTTGGGACTAGCGGTCACGGACAAACGAAACGTGCCCACGGCACCATTGAACGTGGCCGGCACCTTCGCGCTCGGCAATGGGAGCACGTCGAGGGGAATGGTTTCACTCTGCAGCGTGGTGCGTTGCCGCCGCACGTTGGGATTGCCAAAAAAACCACCAAACGCATCAAAAGGACTCGGGGACCGGCGGCCGCCCATCGCGATGAGCAGCGTCAGATCACAAGTTGCCGGTCCGAACTTAATTTTACCCGCCTTCGCCGGAGTAGCAGCAAGCTTGAAGACCACCACATTATAAACTTGGCCGCCCACTTGGGCGCGAGTTTGGCGGCCTTGCGTCATCGGGCTGAACGAGAATCCTTCGGCTTCGAGTTGGGGGCGATTGACATCCGTCACGTTGCGCACGTAAAGCTGCATTTCCACCGGGAACGACTGGCCTACATACACCTGTCGTTGGGGAACGATCAGCCGCAGAAACGCCTGGTTGGTTACCGAGTTTTGCGCGTTGCCTTGCACGACCTGGAGTGGCAGGGCCTGGCTGGTGAGAACTTGATTGCCGACCCGGATTTGCAGCGGTGGAATGACCAGATTGCCGACTTGGGTGGGCTCCAACACATAGTTAAAAATCGTCTTATCGCTTCGTTGGCCGTTGATGTCCTCAATTTGCCTTATTGGACCCCCTCCCGGATGCACGCGCATCCCAGGCAATGCGGGCAGGTTGGGGCTGCCTGCCGGAGCGCCCCCTTCGAAGATCAGGGACAGGGTGACGCTCTCGCCCAGTGGCACCATGTTGCGGTCCAATTGCGCGGTCAGTGTGGCCGCCTGAACCGGCGCGCTGGCCAGGACCACCCCGAGCAAACCCACCAACGAGCCAAACCAAGCAGCCGGCCGCCCGAGAAGCGGTCCGCGCTCTACAATTTGTCTGTTTCTCTGCATATCGCCGATTTGAACACCGATTGCCTGAATTCGATTATAAAGATCATAGCCGGTAGTCAAAGGTTTTGCATGGCCGAATTCCAGCAAGGCCGCTAAACTTACGACTCCATCACCAATATGCAAAGCGGCACAGTATTTAATATCCAGAAGTTCTCGGTGCAGGATGGCCCCGGCATCCGCACCACGGTTTTTCTCAAAGGTTGCCCTTTGTGCTGCGCCTGGTGTCATAATCCCGAAGGACGCGCGGCCGAACGCGAAATGATTTTCGTAGAGGACCGTTGCCTGGTCTGCGGTCAATGCCGCGAGGCTTGCCCGCATGCAGACTCCATCGCCGGCAACGGTGCCCTGCCCTTGCGACCCGAGCAATGCGATTTGTGCGGTGCTTGCGTGGAGGCCTGCCCGACCGGTGCCCGCCAAGCCGTGGGCCGGGAAATGACGGTCAACGAAGTGATGCGCGAGGTGATGCAAGACCGGATGTTCTACGAAGATTCCGCGGGCGGTGTGTCGTTTTCCGGAGGCGAACCGCTGATGCAACCCCAGTTTTTGCGGGCCCTTTTGGAGGCCTGCCAGGCGAACGGACTGCACACGGCAGTGGACACCTGCGGTTTCGCTCCGCAACAGCATTTGCTGGCCATGGTCCCACTGACCGACTTGTTTTTGTTCGACCTGAAACTGATGGACGATACCAAACACCGCCAATATACCGGCGTTTCCAATGCGCCTATTTTGGAAAACCTCCAAGCGCTGGACCGGATGCATGATGGGGTCTGGATTCGCGTACCGGTCATCCCCGGCGTCAATGACAATCCGGCCGAGTTGGAAGCCATCGCGCGGTTTGCTGCTTCGATCCATGCGGTGCGCCAAGTCAACCTCCTGCCCTATCACAAATCGGGACTTCAAAAATTCCGTCGCCTGGGCCAAGTTCCCTCGTTGGAAGACGCACAGACACCTTCCGCTGAACAAATGGAAGCGGCGGTGAAAGTCTTCCGAGCGTTTGGTCTGGCGGCCAGCGCGGGCGGTTGAGAAGAAATCGCTAAAGGCAAACTCATGGCAGACATATTTAATACTAAAGCGGGAGCAAGCTCCACGCACTCCAAACGCTTCGCGAGATTCGAAGACCGTTCCAGATTCGTTTTCACACAAAATCGTTGATCTTTTATGACCCCGCGCACTGACAAACTTCGTCGTCAAAGCCTCGAGGCCGTACCGTCCCTTTCGCCGGAACGCGCGCGGTTGGTCACGGAATTTTACCAGGCCAACGAGGGCAAATATTCCGTGCCGGTCATGCGGGCGCGGTGCTTCCTGCACCTGTGTCAGCACAAAAACATTTACCTGGGCGAAGACGAATTGATTGTCGGCGAACGCGGGCCGCAGCCCAAAGTCGTTCCCACGTTCCCGGAATTGACCTGCCACAGCCTTGAGGATTTGCGCATTCTCAATTCGCGGCCGAAAACGAATTACACCGTGCCCGACGAATGTTTGCAGATTTACGAGCGGAATATTATCCCCTACTGGCGCGGCCGTACGATGCGCGACCGGCTCTTTGCTGAGCTACCGCCGGAATGGCACGCCGCCTACGAAGCTGGCGTGTTCACCGAGTTCATGGAACAGCGCGCGCCCGGACACACGGTGTTGGACGACAAGATCTATCGGCGCGGCCTGCTCGACTTCAAACAGGACATTGCCGAAGCTCTGGCGAAACTGGATTTTCTCAATGATCCGGAGGCTTACTCCAAACGCGAAGCCCTCAAGTCATTCGACGTTGCCTGCGACGCCGTCATTGCTTTCGCCGAGCGCCACGCGCAACTGGCCCACGAACTGGCTGCCCAGGAAAGCCGACCCGACCGCAAAACTGAATTGGAAAAGATCGCCGACATGTGTTCGCACGTGCCGGCGCACGCCCCGCGGGATTTCCCGGAAGCACTCCAGTATTATTGGTGGTGCCATCTGGCGGTCATCACGGAACTGAACGGTTGGGACGCGTTTAATCCGGGGCACCTCGATCAACACCTTCTGCCGTTCTATGAGAAAGGGTTGGCCGATGGCACCTTGACCAAAGAAAGCGCGCGCGAATTATTGGAATGCTTTTTCATCAAGTTCAACAACCACCCGGCCCCACCGAAAGTCGGCGTGACCGCCGCCGAGAGCGGCACCTATACCGACTTCGCCAATATCAACATCGGCGGTCTGCTGCGCGACGGTTCGGACGGTTCAAATGAAGTTTCGCACCTCCTGCTGGACATCGTGGAAGAGATGCATCTGCTCCAGCCGAGCACGAACATCCAACTCTCGCGCAAGAGCCCGGACCATTTCCTCAAACATACGCTGCGGGTGTTGCGGCATGGCTACGGATTCCCGTCCATTTTCAACGCTGACGCCGTGGTGCAGGAGCAGTTGCGGCAGGGCAAAAGTCCCGAAGACGCCCGCGCTGGCGGTTGCAGTGGTTGCGTTGAAGTCGGGGCGTTCGGCAAGGAAGCCTATATTCTCACCGGCTACTTCAATTTAGTCAAAGTCCTCGAAATCACGTTGCACAACGGCATCGACCCGCGCACCGGCGCGAAGATCGGTCTGGAGACGAGTGACCCGGACAATTTTGAGAATTTTGCTGAGCTCTTCG
Source organism: uncultured Verrucomicrobiae bacterium (assembly GCA_963788655.1). Lineage (GTDB taxonomy): Bacteria > Verrucomicrobiota > Verrucomicrobiia > Limisphaerales > JAFGQR01 > JAFGQR01. The sequence goes on from CAWBHS010000060.1 coordinate 169,075, forward strand.
AAGCCTTTCGCGAACAGCTCCAGCATTTCGTGGAAATCAAGCTTCGCGGCAACCAACTCATCGAGCAGATGTATGCTCGAAACATGCCGGCGCCGTTCCTGTCCGTGCTCATTGACGACTGCATTCAAAAGGGCCGCGACTACAATGACGGCGGCCCGCGTTACAACAACACCTTCATCCAAATGGTCGGCTTGGGCAGCATCGCCGACTGCCTAAGCAGCCTCAAGGAAGTGGTCTTCGAGACGGAAACCCTCACCTTGGGCGCGCTGGTGGAAGTGCTGGAAAAGAATTTCGAAGGCCACGAAACACTGCGCCAGCGCTTGGTCAACAAGATGCGCAAATACGGCAATGACGACGAGTACGCCGACGCCCTCATGCTGCAAGTCTTCAATGCCTGTTTGGAGGCGGTGGACGGACGGCCCAACACCAAGGGCGGCCGTTACTGCGTGGAAATGTTGCCGACCACCTGCCACGTCTATTTTGGCAGCGTCACCGGCGCCATGCCCGACGGCCGGTGCGCCGGTTTGCCGTTGTCCGAAGGCATCAGCCCGGTGCAGGGCGCCGACCGCCGCGGGCCAACCGCCGTCATGAAAAGCGCCGCCAAGATGGACCACATCAAAACCGGTGGCACGCTGCTGAACATGAAATTCGCGCCCTCCCTGGTCGCCACCGACGATGGCCTCGACAAATGGGCGCACTTGGTGCGCAGTTACTTCAAAATGGATGGACATCACGTCCAGTTCAACGTGGTGACTGCGGACACCCTGCGCAAGGCCCAAGCCAATCCCGAACAGCACCGCGACTTGATTGTTCGCGTGGCTGGGTACAGCGATTACTTCTGTGATTTATCAAAGGAGTTGCAGGAAGAAATCATCGCCCGAACCGAGCACGAAGGGTTCTGAAAGGATGGTTTGCAACAGAACATGTGCCTATCGTAGGACAGCCGTCCCGGCTGTCTCGAATCACCCAGACCGCATTTTACGCTGGTGGACGTCTCCCAATTACTTGATCGCCATTGGGAATTTCGGGACAGGCGAGACGCCTGTCCTACTGGAGCGGAGCATAGGCCAAATCAGCGACGATGAAGTTCCAAGCTGGCTGTAGCCCCGTCCTGAGAAGGTGGAGCACGGTTTGTTTGCCTCGGTCAGCCTCCTTACGTCGGCGGCTACGCCGGATGTGCAATCTCCCGGGCAGCCTTCACCGCAGCGCCAGCCACCAAGTCACCATCACCAACCCGGTACAAACCACAACCGCCAAACGATTCGTCCAATGGCTGCGCCGAATCCGTTCCGGCAACAAAATAATAATCGCGCCGAAAACGATGCCGCTCAGAAAACCCGCCACGTGGGCGATGACATCGACATGCGGACTGGGATTGAATCCCAACAGCACCAGCAGCATTAGCCCGCCCAGCAGTGCCCGCAAGATCAGTTGTTTCCCCGAGACGCCCCCGCGCCAGAAAACCAGGGACTGGGCGGTGAGTAATCCCAACGCGCCCAACACCATCCCGGAAGCGCCCAATCCCAGATGCGGCGTGGAATAGAGCAGCAGTCCCGCCACGTTGCCGCACACTCCCGCCAGATAGGCGCCCAGCAGACCGAGCCCCGGTCCCAACGTACCCATGGCCAGCCCCATCAATAGGAAACCCGTCGCCAGATTGCTGGCCAGGTGGGCAAAATCCCCGTGAAGCATGACGGCGGTAAACAACCGCCACCATTGGCCCGCCTGCACGGCTTGGTTGTCCATGAGACCCACGGTCCGCAGGTGATGCGCTTCCGCCAAGTCGATCCAGTAAATCAGCGCCAGCACCACCACCCAGACCAGGCTGCTGAAATCAAACACCAGCTCCGTTCCCGGCAATTTGTGGACCCAGACGTGTCCGCGGTTTTCAACGCGATACTGGCGCAATGCCTGGAGCGCACGCGTTGAATCCGCCGCGTCCAAGACCAGGCGCCACCCCAAATCTTCCGCGGGCGCCAGGATCGAAGCTTCGATGCCCTGGCTGGCCAGCACGAGGCTCCATTCCATCGCCTGCCGGCGGGAATGGACGCGGATCACGCATTCCGAAGTTTCGATCATCAGCAAGGGATATATCACTTCGGCTGCCGCGCGGCTACTCATGCTTGCGCGGCAAGAGATTTGCTCCTTTTGAAAATGAGATTATTTTAATGAAGATCAAACTGAAAGGCTGATCGGCTCGGCCGATGACCTTGAGTAGCGATGAAAGTGATACAACCCAATTGTCGGGTGCAGTTCACCGCGGAAGACATCGACTTCATCTTAAGCGTGCTGCAACCCGGTGCGAGTTCGCCGGCAAGCCTGGTGCAATTGCTGGCCGACGAATCCTCGCGGGATTTGATCCTGGATGATGAGAAACTGTTCCAGGCGGTTCTGGAACGGCGGAATTGTCTGCAAATTTCAACTCATCTTTACTTTTACATTCTCGTCCGGCAGGTCTTCCGCCGCGGCGGCATCGAAGACCGCAACGTGGCCGACTATGTCGCGGAAATGCTTGCCGATTTTTCACGGACGAACAGCCTGCAATGCCGCGTTTCGGGCCAAAACCGGCCGTTGGAGTATTTCGTGGATATGCTGGCCGCCCTGCAAACCGCGGATGACGCCACCACCTTTTATCTTCGCGCCCACATTGGAAATCACTCACTCTTCATGACCGGTATTTTCCCGGAGCGCATCCGCCACCGGGTCGAGCGGCGGGCCGCGCCCGATTTGCGCTATTACGAAAGCATGGGACGTGAAAGTTTCCGCCTGGCCAGTGATCACCGGCTCGCCCGCCATTATGAACTCAGCGACATCTTCAGCACGCTGGCGGAACGGTTCCAAGCCACGCGCCAAGCCCTCAATGATTTGGGCGACCGGCTCCTGACGATTGGCGATGCCGACGCATCGGTGCAGGCGTTGTTACGCACCACCTTCAAATCGGAAACCAACTGACGTTGTCGGCTTTTAGCCAGGCAGCCCAAGTTGCGTCACTCGCGCGAGCGTTTTTTCCCACCCCTCGTGGAGGATGGTTTGCCAACCACGCGCCGCTCCACCTTGAACGTTTTCGAGTCGATCATCCAAATAGAGAATCTCCGCATCCTGCTTGCCCGCCATTCGCTCCAACGCTTCGTAAATCTTGGCTTCCGGTTTCATCGCCCCCAATTGGTAGGAATAGATGTAACCGTCGAACTGGGAAAAGAAGGGAAAACTCCGCCGGATGTGCGTGACGGCCATTTCATTGGTGTTCGAAAAAATGTAGGTCGGAATGCCGTGACTGCGGAGCCGTGACTGCCAACTCACCATGGGGTCAATCGGCCAGAAAATGTCGGCAAAGATAGCCCGGAATTCCTCGAAGCTCCCAGTGAAGCCGGTGAACTGGCGAACTTCATCATAGAATTGTTCGTTGCTCAACAAACCGGTTTCGAACTGGTACAACAACGGCGAATGATCGATGAACTCCTGAATTTCGGCAGCGGTCCGGCAACCGCGCTCGGCTAACTTGCGGCCGACGATGGCGTAGTCGAAATCCACGAGCACCTTGCCCAAATCAAAAACAACGATTTGCGGAACCATAAATCATTTAGGTAGCAGCCGACGTGAGGAGGCTCTGATTGCGTCCCCTTCTTTTCCAGTCACAAGCAACATGCACGTCAACGTAGCTCACGCCGTCCTTCCAGCGCCCGATTGAGAGTGAGTTCATCGGCATACTCCAACCCGGTGCCCGCCGGCAGGCCGTGCGCCAAGCGCGTAACTTTAGCGCCCTTGGGCTCCAGCCGTTGGGCCAGATAATAACTGGTGGCGTCGCCTTCCACGTCGGTGCCCAGCGCGAGGATGATTTCCTTAATCGGTTCGCAGCCCAACCGGTGCTCCAGTTCCGCAATGCGCAAGTCCTCGGGTTCCACACCGTTCAACGGAGAAATCTTTCCGCCCAACACGTGATATTTGCCGTGAAAACTGCCCGCCTTTTCGATGCTGATAATATCCACCGCCCGCTCGACCACGCACACCAACGACGCATCGCGCCGCGGGTCCGCGCAGATCGCGCAAGGAACCTGTTCGGTAAGAGCGCCGCAAGTCGGGCAGGATTGGATGCTTGCGCGCGCTTGCAAAATGGCCTGCGCCAGGTGTTGCACCGACGTGGCATCGCTCTGCACCAAGTGCAACGCCAACCGCTCCGCCGATCGCGGCCCAATGCCAGGCAACTTGTTCAGCGCCGCCAGCAAATTAAGAATGGGTTCAGGCAACACCGCCATGGCAATGACAGGTAGGACAGGCGTCTCGCCTGTCTCGAAAAACCAAAGCCATCCTCACCTTTTTGGTGACATGGAGAGATTCCCGACAACGCGATGCAAGTCGATAGTTTGCATTCGTCCGAGACAGGCGAGACGCCTGTCCTACTGATTGGTCTCGGCTAAGCACCGCCGGCTTCTCACCGAACATCAACCCCATCGCCAACGCACGCCATCTCATCCGGTATCTGGCATCCGGTATCTGGCATCCATCCCCCCTACATCATTCCCGGCAATCCCATTCCTTGCGTCACCCTCCCCATTTCCGCGTTGGAAATGTCTTTGGCCTGGGTGAGCGCCTGATTGACGGCAGTGAGAATCATGTCTTCCACCATTTGGGCGTCGTCGGGATTGAGTGCTTGCGGATCGATCTTGATGGACGCGACGCTGCCATCGCACTTGGCGGTGACTTTCACGGCGCCGCCGCCACTGGTGGCTTCCACCGTGCGGCTTGCAAGCTCGGCTTGCACCTTTTCCATGTCCTGCTGCATTCGCGCAGCTTGCTTCATGAGTTTGCCAATGCTCGGCATATAAAAGAAACAGTTGGGGGTTAATGGTTGCGGGTATCAGATGAACATCAGGAACGCGCTTCGACAATCTGGCCTTTGAAGATTTCCAGCGCCTTTTGGATCAGGGCATCGTTCTTAAATTCCTCTGTGCTGATTTTTTCGGGCACGGGCTTCGCCGGCTGGGATTGGGCCGCAGCAGCCGGGGCCGGGACAGCCTGCGGCGCAGATGCACGCGGTGCGGGAGCAGCCGGTGGTACCAAGGTCGGCGCACTTGCAGCAGGCTCGGAATCGGGAACTGATCCTGGTGCGGGTGACTCAGCCTTGACGAATTTGACCTGCACGCCCGGATGCCCTTGCTCCTGCAACTTGGTTTGGAGCAAGGCTTGCGTTTTGGGCGTGTTGACCAATTCCAACTGGTCGCTGAACTCCGGATCGTATCCCAGGGTCAACACCTGCTTCTCGAATGAGAGCGGCCGGGCTTCGAGCAAGTAACTGCGAGTGAAGGCGCTGACCCGGCCCACGGCCTCCAGCACGGTCTGCCATAATTGGACCAGATCGACAGCGGCACCCGCGCGCTCCGCAGTTTCTTTCAGCGGACTCGCAGCTATGGATGGCGCGGCCGCCGAAGCTGAACTACGAGCTGGCGCTGGGGATGCCGCTGGCTTGGCCGACACCGGCGATGCTTTGGGGGCCGCCGAAACCGGCCGCGAACGTGGCGCCGGCGCCCCACCTTCGGACCGCAGTTCGTTTAATTGTTTCAACACGGTATCGATGCTCACCGAGTTGCGCGCCTGCATGGCCTTGAGCAGCGTGACTTCGAGAAAAATCTTTTTGGACGTAGCATCGCGTAATCGGCCTTCCGCATCGGACAGCACTTCCATGATGCGCGTAATCGCTTCGGTGGTGACCTGAGACGACTGTTCCTTCAGACTGGCGACCTCCGCCTCGGACACCTCCAGCACACTCAAATCTCCGCCGGCCACTTGATAAATCAGCAGGTTGCGGAAATGCCGCAACAAATCGCTCAACAGCCGGGCCAGATCTTTGCCATGCCGGGACAATTCGCCCAGTTCTCGCAGCACGGTTTGGGCGTCGCCATTCAAAAGGGCGGAGGTCAGGGTAATGATTTGTCCCTGGGCCGTCAGGCCGAACATCGAGAGCACGTCGGTTCTCGACAATTTTGTCCCCGCAAAAACTGATGAGCTGGTCCAGCGCTGGATTCGGCGTCGCGCATGCCGCCGTCCGCGCCGCGCGCAATGGCGAACAAGCGCCGCTTCCTCGATCGTTGACCTTTTCCTTCTTGGCGATCTGCGTGAGGTGCTTGACGATCAGCGCCGCCGGGATGCGGCGCAGATCAAACCGCTGGCAACGGGAGAGAATCGTGGCCAGCACCTTCTCCGGATCGGTGGTGGCGAACATGAACTTCACGTGCGCGCGGCGGCTCTTCGAGCGTCTTGAGCAGCGCGTTGAACGCCGCCGTGGAGAGCATGTGAACTTCGTCAATGATGTAGATCTTGAACTTCGAGCTGGCCGGCGCGTATTTGCACGTCTCGCGCAGTTCGCGGACCTGCTCGACGCCGTTGTTGCTGGCGCCGTCAATTTCCAGCACGTCCATCGAGCGGCCCTCGGTGATTTCCTGGCAACGCGGATCGTCATCGTCGAAATCCACTTTCGGGCCGTCGGTGCAGTTCAGGCATTTGGCGAAGATGCGGGCGATGGTCGTTTTGCCGGTGCCGCGCGGGCCGCAGAACAGGTAGGCGTGGGCGATGCGGTTTTGCTCGATGGCGTGGGCGAGCGTCTGGGTGACGTGCTCCTGCCCGACGACATCGCTGAACCGCTGCGGCCGGTATTTGCGGGCGATGACCTGATAACTCATATCGCGTGGTCGGCGGCGTGCGGTGGCAGCGCGAGCGTGGGCGATTCGATCAATGCCCCACGTCGTCCCGCGCGCTCCGCACGCAAAATTCAAAAGTGCCAGGGTGACCACGGCAGATGCGGAGCAAACTACCGTTGCTGCCTTCCGGCCCTGGCGGGGTTCGTAAGTCCGCATTCCATGGGCCCTGGCACGGGCAATTAAGCGGCAGGTGGCGGGCCGGGGCAAGGAGTTTTGTGGACCATTTCAAAAAGAACTTACTCCTTCGGCATCCCGGAGGCGCTGCCTTTGCGACGCACGGAAATGAGCTGCGCGACAATGCTGGCGGCAATTTCCGGCACCGTCACCGATCCGATGTCCAGGCCAATCGGGGCATGGACCTGATCAAATTCCTCTGCGGTGGCACGTCCGGACTCGATGAATTCCCGGCGCATCAGCGCCACTTTGCGCCGGCTGCCGATCATGCCCAAATAAGCAACTGGCCGGCGCAGACACGCCGCCAGGGCCACACCGTCGTGCTGGTGGCCACGGGTGACCAGGACCACATACGTGTCCGACCCAAAGGGGAAGTTAGCCACTTCGTCACGGATATTACCGCAGCGAGTGATAACCTCTTCGGGAAACATTTCGGCTCGCGTAAAGTCGTCGCGATCATCCAGCACCGTCACCACGAATCCGACCCGGCTGGCCTGCCATGCCACTTCCTGCCCGACGTGGCCGCCGCCCACAATCAAAAGCACCGGTTGCGGAACCAGTGGCTCCACCAGCACTTCCATCCGCGGTCCCGCCGGTGATGTCTCAGTCACGAAGCGTTCCGGCGATTTCCTGTTTCAAGACTGCACGCAGTTCTTCGGCGCTCCGGAAAGACCGTTCGCGAGCCAAGGGACGATTCGGCCACAAACTCAACCTGGACTGCCGCGCCTTCATCGCCGGAGATCGTCGTCACCAAAACGCCGCGTTGCCGATCTCGCTGCGCACTGAGGGCGAACTGATAGGCAGCACGCTGTTGGGCAATGGTGGGATCGACCAACACCCGCATGTCTCCGCCGCATATCGGCAGGCCGACCTGGACGCCCGGTCCGCCCAAGTCAAAATCGAAAACGACCGGTTGCCCGCTTTCCAAGGCTTGGCGGGCTCGCACTTTGGCTTCGGCTTCCACCAAGCCGCCGCCGATCGTACCGTGGTTTTGACCTTCAGCCGCGATGATCATTTTCGCCCCGGTCTTGCAGGGAGTGGATCCGTCCGACTGCAACACCGTGGCCAGCGCAAACGAGCAACCCTGGCCGGCCAAATCCACCACGGTTTGGTAAATGTCCTTCGTTTGCCGGAGGCGGTCATCGTCCCTGGCTGCCGGAGTTTGCGGTTTCATTATTGGGACAAGGCGATCAAGCCTCCCTGGCGCCGGGTACTGGAATCGGCATCTCATGAATGCGCGTGCCAGTGGCCCGGAACACGGCATTCGCAATGGCTGGTGCGATGGCGATGATCGGCGTTTCGCCCGCGCCCACGGGCGGCAAGTCGGGACGATTGAGAAAGTGAATATCCAGTTCCGGTACGTCGCTGAAACGCGGCACCAAATATTGCGTGAAACTGGCATTGCGCATCTGGCCGTCGGCAAACCGCATTTCCTCCCGCAAGGCCGGTCCCATGCCCATGATGATGCAACCCTGGATTTGGGCGACCAGATTGTCCGGATTCAACACCGGCCCGCACTCGAACACTTCGCAGACGTGGCGCACATCAATCCGGCCACGCTCGCGATCGAATGGCAATTTCCGCGCACGCCGCCACGACCGATCCTTTTTCTGTGCCGCAGGCCAAGCCGACGCCAACGCCAGGCTGCTTCTGCTTCACCTTCTCGCTCCAGTTAAATCGCTTGGCGGCTTCCTCCAACACCGCGCGCAACCGTTGGTTCTCGAGGTGCGCCAGACGGAATTCCAAGGCGTCCTTACCTCCAGCCGCTGCCAGTTCGTCCATGAAACATTCACGGGCAAAATTGTTAGCCGTGGCCGCCAGCGCCCGATAGGAACCCTGCCGCAGCGGTGCGTCCGAACGCACGAACCGCGAACCGGCCCGTCCCACGCGATAGGGAGTGTCAATGGCCGAACCGCCGGAATTGATGTTGACGTGATACCACGTGCCGATCTTCCCGCGTTCGTCCAGATTCGCCTCAATATCGATGACCGCGGCGGGCCGGAAATACGCCCAGGTGAATTCCTCTTCGCGGGTCCAACGCAACGACACCGGACGTTCCGCCGCTTGCGCCAATCGCGCCGCTTCGACCGCCACTTCGCCGGTGTGTTTGCCGCCAAAGCCGCTGCCAAAATCAGGCACGATCACGCGCACCTGGTCGTTGCGCCGATGAAACGCCCCGACCAATTCGCGATGGAACCCAAAGGGATTTTGCGTGCCGGCCCAAACCGTCAACTCCCCATCCTTCCACTCGGCCAACGCGGCGCGCGGCTCGAGCGGGGCGTGTTGCACGTAAGCGACGTGATAAGTCTGGCGCAAGGTTTTGGCGTCCGCACCAGCTGCTTCGGCAACCGGGTTTCTGGACGCGCCGCCCTGCGCGTGACTGCGAAGGTGGGCATACAGTTCTTTGCTCGACGGATGCGGCGACGATTCCCATTTGGCGGTTTTGGCAATGGCTTCCAAGGCCTGCCGCGCCTGAAATGAAGTCGGCGCGGCCACGCCCACGAACTGGCCGTCCTGCACCGCCACCACGTCTTTCATGGCTTTGGCGGGTTCGAGATCAATCGAGATCAGTCGTGAACCATAGGCCGGCGCGCGCAAGCACTTTCCCATACAGCATGCCGGGACGAATGAGGTCCGAAGGAAACTTGTGCGCACCGGTCACCAAGTCGCGCCGATTTGGACGCGGCACCGAAGTGCTCATGACCTTCCATTCCTTCACGGGCGTCAGCGTCACGTCTTGCGGCACCGGCGAAGCGAAGGTCTTTGCCACCTCGTCGCTTTGTGCCAAGTCGGCATAACTCAGCGTGCGTTGGGTAGCCGGGTGTTTAATCTGGCCGTCGCTTACCTGGACGGTGTTCGCGCCGACGTTCCAACGTTGGCAGGCCAGTTGCACCAACAGTTCCCGTGCCGCCGCTGCTCCCTTCCGTACCGCTGGCACCGTCGAAGGCGTCGTGCGACTGCCCGCAGTGAGACCATCGTCCGGCACCAAGCTGGTGTCGGCCAAAAGCATTTGCACCCGCTCCGCCGGCACGCGCAATTCCTCCGCCGCTGACTGGGTCAACTCGGCGCGGCTCCCCTGCCCCATTTCGACTTTGCCGCTCAACACGGTGATCGAGCCGTCCTTGCCGAGATGTATGCGCGCCGAGACCGGTGTCCGCCCGCCTCCGCCACGTCCTCGACCACGACCACTGCGCTGAGCCAGGACAGTTTTGGCGTTCACCGTGATCAGCAGGCCGGCACCCAGAATCTGCACAAACCCGCGGCGGCTCAGTCCGAAATCGTATCCAACCCGTTCCATGGGCTCGGTGTAATCGGTCATCATTTCCTCGTTCATATCCTGATGCGATTTCATGGTATTCATTTCCCGGTTGCAGTCGCCAAGCGTTTGATGGCATTGACAATTCGCGGATAGCCGCAACAGCGGCACAAGTGGCCTTCCATCCGGGTCAGCATGTCCTTCTCAGTGGGTTTTGGTTTTTCGTTCAGCAGGCCGGCCATGGTCATCATCATGCCGGGGGTACAATAGCCGCACTGAAACGCGCCTTCTTCGAGAAAGACCTCTTGGACCGGGTGCAGTTTGTCGCCGGTGGCCAATCCTTCGATGGTAAGAATCTGCTTCTGGTCGGCGTCGCTCACGGGAGTGATGCAGGAGTGTGTGCTCTGGCCGTCCACCAACACCGTGCAAGCGGCGCAGCGGCCCTCGCCACAGCCGAACTTGGATCCGGTCAAGTGCAGGTCTTCACGGAGGACTTCCAACAAGGGCCGGTCGGGATCCGTGGTCACGATCCGGGGCTGGCCGTTCACAGTGAAACGAAATGTCTTTTCCATAGGGTATGCCATTGTGCATTTCTTGCCGGAAGATGCCATCAATTTTTGCGCCATTCTGAACTCGGGCAACTCGGCTGGTTCGCAATAATTGGATTCATCTCGGCAGCCCTGGCCGTTTTCGAACTATCGTCCTCAGGGCCGCGCGGCCGAGTTTGTTGGAGCCCCCACCCGTCGGTCCAATTGCGCGTGGTAGAGATTGGCCGGCTGCAACACACCAGGATCAATCACTTCAAACCACCGACCGCCGAGGTTGGTTTCGGAGGTTCCCTTGCTTTGGACGCCAATGAAATTCATGCGGTCCGGCCCCCAGCCTTGGGGCCAGGATTGAGGTTGGCGGGCGCGGATGTTCCAGAAGGTTTCGTAGGCTGCGCTGTGCCGCCCGAGGTCGGCGCCGCCGCCTGATTGGAACATACGACTGCCCTGGCCCAAATCGAGGTCGGTGAACAGGTTGGCGTGCGGCCCGTATTTGTGATGGTCAAAGCAGAGGTCGAGGCCGCGGCCCAGGGTCACTACGTTGCCCGCCGAACCCCGCGTCATCGTGATATCGTGCATGAACCGGGTGCGGAACTCGAAATTCCGCAGCAGGTTGTCCTGCCCGCCCAGGGTGATGCCATGATGCCCGGTGGCCTTTCGGGACTTCTCAATCGGCCGGTCTGAAGTGATGAGGATGCCTTGAACGGTGACGTTCACTCCGCTGATAAAGATGCCGCTGTCGCAGTTGTGAATTTGCAGGTTGCGCAGCCCGCAGTTGCGCGCACCGCTGACCGCGATGGCGTTGTAGCCCACTTCCGTGAAATGCCCCCGATAAGGCGTATTGGGAAACGAAAAGCCCAAGTCTTCAATGCCCACTTCCTCGACGCTGCTGGCGGCAGCAAACAGGGCAGGACGCCATTCCAGCCGGACTTCCGTCCGCAGTGGCCGGTCAAACTCAATGCGCCGGGCGGCGGCATCCACCTTCGTCAAACGGCACGCAAACGACTCGCGCACGCCTCTTAGCTTGGCGAGCGAACCGGGATCGCCGGCGTACAGTTGGACGGCCAGGGATTTGTCCGGCGTATCCGTCAATCGCAGCACCACGTCATCACCGGCTTTCAACTTCTCACACCCGGATACCGAGAGGGCGCGGTCGCCGCGCTTTGCCGGCGCGGTCACTTGTGCCAAGGTCTGACGGGACGGGGAGCCGAGCACCTGGAGGAAGCCACCGGACCAGGAATAATTGGAAGTGCGTTGGCCGGAGGTCGTGGCGCCCCAGTTGGGCTTGATCGTGTTCAGCGGGATGGGAAAGAAGAGCACCGATACCTCCGCGCCCGCGCCTTGCAACACCGTGCCGCGGTCGCGGATCGTCAGGAAATCCGTAATCTTGTAACGGCCGGGCGGGATGCGGATCACCTTCCCCTTCGAATCAGCTATGGCCTTCTGAAAAGCGGCCGTATCATCCGCGATGCCGTCGCCCACCGCGCCAAAGTCCTTTACATTCACCATAGGTTTCACGGTAGGCAGCGGCGCTTCACCCCGGTGATACCCGGCGTAGGAGAACTCCGGCAGGCGACTTTGCGGCGTCCAGGGTTCACCGTCACGGCCCCACAAGGCGGAGTATTGGGGCGAGGCGGAGGTGCCGCCGACCAGAGCAAACAGAAGGCAGGATCTGAGGATGAGTTTCATAAAAGAAATGCAATTTGAATCGGGGACAACTGAATTGCGCATTGGAACCATGTACTTGAACTTCAAGGTTGAATCCACAGAAAAGAACAAAGGAAACAGCGTGTTCGAAGCGTTGGCATGTTCACCTGGAAAAAGCAACCCGTGAAGTTTACTTTGCTTGAACCATTCCGTTTTCGCACCTGCATTGGCTTCTGGAAACCAATTTCACTCCCAGGCAAGAAGTCGCTTTCATGGTCGCTTAACTCCCACGCAATCGAGTCAGACCGTGCTGTGGTCGGCTGCAAGCGTTACGCTCAAACGGTGGCCGCAGCGCGTTAGCAGTGAATAATTTGTAAGCCTCTCCGCTCAACCCCGGTTCCGGCGCGGAGAAATTTGCTGAAAACCGATTCACATTCCTGGAAATCATCGGGCAACCTCGAACTCTATTTGTAAACCGAAACCAGAGACGGTATGGTTAATGTCAAGTATTAGCCTCAATTGAGGTGTTGCAAAATGCTCGCTCAGCGTAAAACAAGACCTTGTGCATGTCACCTCAGCCAGGGGAGGTGTCCGATGCATCTCTTTAATTTAAACAACTGTGTGTTTCGCGGTCGCAAGCCGGAACCGTACGGTTTGGTCCACCCAATCTTTGAACAAAACCCCGCCTCATGTTGACCTCTTACCTCAACGTCAAACTCTCCTTGCTCGGTTTTCCCCCGGTAACCACCCCTGACGGGAGGTGCATGGACGATGTCGTAGCCACGCTCGTTACTCAGTTCCGTGAGAAGGAACGTCTGCTCGCCACGCACCTGTGTCCGGCTGATCAGCGCATTCAGAATTTTCTCTATGATTACCTGCAGGACCTGCCGGTGAGCCGATTGCCGTTGCGCACGTTGACGCTGGATCGGCCGGGCATGGCGCGGGCATTGTCCCTGCCAGTGGATCGTGACGAGTTTGCTTCCAGCATACTCAATTCATACCGGGTCAAGCAGGGGGTGTTGCACAATCCCAAAAGCGATCGTCGCACGACCCAGGGCATCTTTCACATCACCGAAGGCGGATTACCCATCCCCAGCGACAAAATTGGAGTGCCCAAAGTCACCTTCGGAAAAATGCTGGCCCTGGCCTTCAATCCACCCGGCGAACTCCTGCGGTTGCCCTTCACCGCCACCCAAGCGCGGCCCGCCGAATGTTTTGTTTCGCTGCTGCTCCGGCCGATGGTGTGTCCGGAAGTTCCGGGTTTCACCCCGCAGAAGTCGATGGAGATTCGCTTTTTTGCGCCCGGCAATCTCGTCAGCAATCTCGATTTCGTCGAAAGCATTTTTGGCAACGGCGGTGATCCCAATCTGCCCGAAAACGACGCCGGGCTGGATACGCGAGCATTGGACCGGTCACACCGGCTGCGTCATCCTGGCGCCGCATCTGACGAAAGTGACGAAGCAAGAGGCCGGTTTGCCGGCTTGGGACGACGCCACCGACCGCCAGCGGCGTGATGGCATGTGCTGGCAGGATGAACAGGAACTCTACAACCATGGCAGCGCCGTTTAAGCTGACTTGCCGTGACGAAACCGGAGTCATCGTCACGCTGATTGCCGACAACTACTTTGGCTATTGCAAGAAGGAAGTGAAAACGCAGATCAGTTATGCCGCCAATCTGTTCGGTTTGTGCGAAGAGGAGCATGCCGGCGGCGCGCTGGTCTTTCCCGCTTACGATCTCGGCGAAGAATTCTGCGGCGACATTCACGTCAAGCGCCTGGGGCATACCTTCGCTGAGGTCAGCGCGCGTTACGGCGACTTCCTCGAAATGAAGCCGGAAGGTTATGCAGTGGACCGTCGCTATCCGGATCTTCTTTACGTGCCGGAAGACGCCCGGTTCGATTTGCACAAACAAAAGGTTTACTGGTCCACCGAGGGCACGGAACACGCCATCAAATTGCTGCCGAGCGTGACTTACATGCGCCCGTCCGGCTACAAAGTGCGCATGGAAAAACCCGGCGCCAACCGCGGTTGGCGGCTGGTGGGCACCGTGGCCGAAGGCACTTTGTGCCATAAGCCCTGCACGGTTTCCGGCGGTGGGAAATCCGAAATTTCGAAGCCCATTACCGACGCCATTCTGGTGGGGCCAGTATTTGTGGCCGATTTCAAGAATGATTTCGACCAGGTGGCGGAATTGATTGGGCGGGACTATAGCAACCGTTTCCAGGATCCGACGCGGAAGGATTACCGTTCCATTCTGGCACCGGAACGTTCGCTGGGTTCGGTCATCAAGTTGCTGGTGCCGGACGAGCACGACTTCACCCCGGAATACAACGCCTGGCTGGAAACGGTGCCGCAGTATCTGCGGGAACTGGTTTTCGTGGTGAAACGCTATTACAGCCCGGAATGGGGCGACCAATGGCGCGGCCATTTCAGTGTGGATATCCTCAACGGCAAGCCGGCCAATGAACTCAAGTGCGACGATCGCAAACTGATCACCACCTACCTGCGCGTGGGCTTCGAACTGGACGGTTCCTGGCGCACCTTCGGGTTGCGGAAGGATTTTAATCCCGCGATGAAACTTCAGTTGGAGGATGATATCACCGTTTCGTTGGTGGTACCGCCCGCGCCATTGCCCTCGGTATGGTTCCTCCCCTGAGCCATGGAATGGATACCGGGGCAGGTCAACCTGAATCGACGGGGGCCAGTTCATTCAAATTTGTGGCGAATGTCGAGGCACGCCTGTTCCAACGCCCGGATGACGCCATTCATCGCGGCTACGATAAAGTCACCGAGGCCGATTTCGTTCGCTCCGACAATTTCTTTTCCAACTACGAACCGCTGCCGGCGAACCTGGCCCAGGAATTCGTCGAAGACGCCATTGGCTTTCACCAGTTCACCGAACTGCATGCAAACCTTCATCCGCGGGGTGGCCGCCAATGGCGATGGGGGCTATTTCGTTTGCTCCGCCAATCCGCGCCTGGTGGACGGTAAACCCACCAAGAATCCGCGTTACCTCCAATTGCGTGGTGATCTGACCACGCCGCGGGATCGTTACCTCACCGAAATGTCCGCCCGGTTGCGCCGGCGGCTGAAGCCCGATCACCCCCTGCACGTGCCCGTGGCAGCGGTATTGCCCGGACGCCGCAACAATCCGCCGGAGGTGGGCATCCGTTCGCTGGCCTGTTACAACCCCATTCATTACTTCGAACTGCCGGAACTGTTCATGGAATTCATTTGCAGCATGACCGGCAAATCGCCCTCCACGACCGGTGCGGGTTCGGAAGGCGGCGCTCACCAAGGGACCCTTCAATGCGCTGCCGCCCATCATGGATCTCAACAGCGCGCTCCTGGCGTTCATTCTCACGGGGCACCATGCATTTGTCACTGCGGCGGGTTACGTCGGCCCCAACGTGCGCGTGGATCATGACGTGAGTCTGCTCGTGCCGGAAGTCTGGTGCCGCATGACACCCGAGGAACGGGATCCGAAATTCCTCATCGCTGAACGTTGTCTCGAAAAATGTCGAGGACTTCGACCTGAGTGGCAAGAAGGTTCTGGCCAGCCGGCTGGGCTATCGCATCACCGCGCGCTTCGTGCGCACCTTTTTTGCCCGCGTCTTCAATCATCCGCAAGCCGTCTTTACGGACGAGATGCTGCAGCCGGAATTGCAGGACATGGACATTTTTGTGGACGGCATGGACAACATTGTCGCCACGCAGCGACGCGTGGCGAAATTGTATTTCGAAGATGGCAGCATTGCGCAGGCCTGTCCGCCGCTGCAGGCGCTGCTGCACATCATGCTCGAAGACAGTTGGAAGGGTCACGGCCTCGACTGCATCCGGAATTTCGCCGGATGTTCACGCGCGATTGGTTGCTGTCCAGCGATTGGTACGCCGCGCGGCTGGCGGCGAAACAGAAGGTGGACTGCGCGCTTTGGCGGCGGCACGTCGAATACCTGGAGAAATTTCTGAAACGCACCAGTCACGCGGACGAAGCCGCGCGCCTCGGCATTGCCGACCGGCTGGCCAGCGCCCTAAAGACATTGGTCGAAGTAGAATCCCCGACCTATTTGGACCAACTCACCGGCACTCTGGGCGCCGAGCCAATTGACGCCTATCTGGCTTCGTCTTGAAGGGCAGCATTCGGCGGAAAGATTGTTCCAGAGCGACTTCGGTTCATCTGGAACTGTAAGTGCCGTCGAAGATGTTGAAATTCCTGGCTTCCGTGAAGCCAAGCGGGCAGTATTATGATGCTCATGAACACGACAAAACCCTTTTCCATCGGCAAAGCCGCTTCCGTCGGACTGTTGCTACTTGGGTTGTTACCGACCGCCGCGCTCGGCGAGTGGCAGCACGACGACAAAAGCCTGGTGTGGATTGCACAGCGGTTGCAGTAGTCAGCGGCCCGCAAGTGTCATTAGTGAGGCTGAATTCCTTGCGATCTGATGGTGTCTGCATGCGCGCAGCTTTCCAATATGCATCGGAGGCTCTTTGAATTGAACCGGGAATATCAGCCGGCACGTGCGGGTCATCCAGTTTGCTTGGTATTGTTTAGGAAATCGCCAGGACAGAACCACATTCCTGACCTTGACATGCCGCAAGCCTGCCGTATGCTAAACATTAGTGATTCTGAGACGAGTCGGCCATCCTCGGACTCCATCTTGCTTATGAAAACTCTAAGGTTTAGTATCCTGCTCGCGGTCGGCTTCTTAATGGTTGCTCCGGTTGGCGCCTCTCCGCCCTCGGCGGGGCCTTATCAATCGTGGCTGGTGCCAGCCAATACGCCGCTTGGACTGGCCAGCGATGACCAGGGCCAGCTTTGGGTGCTGGATGATGATGCGGATCAGATTCATAAGGTCAATCCGGCGACGGGCACCAGTAGCCTGGCGGCCACTCTGGATTCCGGGCAATGGCGAGGACTGACGTTCGGGGAGGGGTTTCTCTGGCTGGCGGGAAGGACGAATATTTACCGCCTTGACCCCACCAATCTTCCGGCCAATCCGAACACCATCACGTTGGTGGGATCGCCCTTCATCACGAACAGCACGAATGACATCAGCAATCGTGGCCTGGCCTATGGACTGGGGCTGGTCTGGGTGTCTTGGGGCCGGAGAGTTTACGCCTATGTCAACAACGTGGGGGGCAGCAGTCCTTTTCGCACCTTCACCTACGATCCGAACGATGTGGGGTTCACGGGAGGAGAGCCGGCGGCGGACCTGGTGCCCCGGAGCCTGGCCTTCAAGGATTCCTCGCTGTGGATGGTCGCTGAGAGCACTAATGCGCGGCCCCGCCTTTACGAACTGAACCAAATTACGGGTGACATTCTGGCAGAGTATCCCTTCTATATCGGTGACTGGTGGGGAGCGACGTTTGTTGGAGATGATCTCTGGGTTTTGGACCGCGATCTCTATAGTGTGACCCGGTATGCCTATGACGTGTCCAACCTGTTCACTGAAGTGTTTGTTCCCTCGACCCGGGCTTTTGTCACTGGGGTGGCTTTCTATACGGCAATTCAGTTGCCGGTTCCCGGTATTTGGAACTTTCCTTACCTCAGTTCGAAAAGTCTTTTCCCGGATCCGAGCGAGCCTGCTTCCTATCCCAATTGCATACGAGTTATCGTCAGTCAACATGGGGTCGGCTCAGCCATGGAGAGTCATTTTCGAAAGGCGATGGCCGCCGCCCAAGAATACGATCCAACGGGAACCGTGGCCGGGGAAACGATGGTCATTTCACTGCTGCTCATCAACCGCAGTGAAGTCAACACCAGTGCCTCCGATGATATTTTGGACGACACCAATGCCTATCCCTTCATTAATCAGGAGGTTCCCGCTGATTTTGTTTATTTCGGCGGCAGCCGGTTCGTGGGGGCGAGGCATATGGACAACCATGGCGTCTCCGCCTTTGACGTTGCGGATACCCTCCTGCAGCGGGCCGTGTCGTTATGTCCCAACCTTGAGAACATAGTCATATGTGGACATTCCGGGGGTGGACAATTCACGCAGCGCTACGCGGCATTGAGCACGTTCGAGGATGATGTGGCGCGGCCCAACGGAATCAGCATGCGATATGTCCCGATGAATCCCGGCGCCTACACCTACTTCAATGAAGAACGCTATTTGCCAGTGCCCAATTTGTTCGGTCAAATCTGCGATCCAACCGACATGGATCCCCCCCGCCGCCCACAGAGCAGGTAACATGGACTTTGCCTTTCGCCCTCCCCTGGGCAGCGGCATCCTTGTTGTACCATCTATGCGAGGATCCGTCGAATCCGAGCTCCCCTTTGGGGAGACTTACGTACGACAGATATCCGTTGGGAATCGGCTCATTCTTTGCCTACAACAATGTCTTCACGCAACTTGAGTTTCCCACCATGAAGTATCAGTACCATGGAAATCGCAGGGCGATCAGTTCATTCCTTCAGGAACGCCTTTCAACGATCCGTTCGTGGTAAATCTGATCGCGGTAACGGCGGACGCCATCAAGACGCGCTACGCCCGTCGATGTGTGCATTACACGGTGGGCTCCAACGATCTGGACCTTTACAATTGCTATCCCGGGAAACCGATGGAAGAGGATGAACCCGCGGCCGGCGAGGTGCTACAGGGATGCAACCGCTACCAACGCGCGCGCATTTTCTTCCAGCACCTCCGGCGAGTGTTCGGATTCGGCTTCACCCAGACGCACACACTGGCCGAGGTCCCCGGGGTCTCACATTCCTCCAACGGGATGTATCTTTCCGATGTGGTTCAGGAATACCTCTTCGGCGATCACTGTAACCTCATCGATTCCCGCATATCCGATGTGGCGCCGCAAATCCCTCCAAATCAACGGTTGCCAACTCTGGATCCAGACCAAGACGGCCAAAATAACCTGCTGGAAATTGCGTTGAACACGCCGCCCCATATAGCCAGTGACGATGGGATTGAGGCGGGCACTTACGCCGAGGGGGGAGGCGCGGCGTATCTGACCATCACGTATCCAGCCTGGATTGGTTTGTCCGGATACCAGGTCCAGCCTTACGTCTCGGAGTCACTTTTGGGACCTTGGATCGAGCAAGGCGTGGAAGTGAGCCGAGTTCCGATCGATGCAGAAACCGAACGGATCACGATCCGTGACGCCGAACCAATCGGGGGAGTGCCATTCGGCCGAGTGACGGAACGTTACATGAGGATCGGCGTAATTCCTGCCCGCCCGCCGATGTGAATGGAAAAGATGTTATCGGTCCATCCCGCACCCGCCAAAACCGCGCGTTCGGCTCCTACCGATTCCACGCCCGCTCCAACTGCGCCCACGGGACCCACCGTGCTGCAAATAATCCCTCGACCAGTCCCCAAAATATTTCCGCGCACCGAGAAAGTGGACGGCTTGAGCGCCAGTTCCACGCGCCTATTCCCCGCCTACTCCATCACGATTCTGAAGTGCAATCGAACAGGTTAACATTCCTGGCTTCCGTAAAGCCAGGCAGGCAGTATTATGACGCTCATGAACACGACAAAACCCTTTTCCATCGGCCAAGCCGCTTCCGTCGGACTTTTGGTGCTTGGATTGTTTCCGACCGCTGCGCTTGGTGAGTGGCAACGCGACGACACGAGCCTGGCGTGGGGTAGCGGCACGAATGTTTTTTGGCGATTCAGTTTCGATCCCGGCAAGGGTAAACCGTTTTTTCATCCGTTAGCTCCGGGCGGGCACACGCCTCTGACCAACTTCAAACCCGCGGACCATCCGTGGCATTACGCGCTGTGGTTCTCTTGGAAATACATCAACCACCCCAACGACCCCAAGCACGTGAATTATTGGGAGGAAGACCGCACTACCGGTCATGCGCAAGGCAAAACCCGCTGGGATCCTCCGACGATTGAGACGCAGCCGGACGGGCGGGCCACCATCCGGCTGAGGCTCAGCTATGTGAATCCTTCGGGCGAAACCGAGATGACCGAACTTCGGGAACTGCACGTTTCTGAGCCCGCGGCAGATGGCGGCTTCTCCATTGACTGGCAAGCGCACTTCACGGCTGGCGACCAAGACCTGGTCCTCGACCGGACGCCGATGCCCGGCGAACCGGGCGGTGCGGTGAACGGCGGCTACGCCGGCTTGAGCGCGCGCATGGTTCCGCTGCCGGTTACCATGTCGGTGGTCACCACCGCCGGACCAGTGGAGCGGTTTGTCAGGAATCGCGCCCGGCCCAATGCCGCGGCGGTGGCCTGCAATTTCAGCGACGGTTCGCGGGACATCGGCAGCCTCGCCTTCTTCTCCGACCCGGCCAACACCGGCGGGGACGCAGCGTGGTACATCATTGATTCCAAACAAATGCCATTTGTTTGCCAGGCGCTGCTGGCGCCCAAGCCCAAATCGGTGCCGGCGCATGGCGAATTCACCCTGCGCTACCGGATCGGCGTCAGCCCAAATTCGTGGACGCAGGCCGGATTGGAAGCCGCCCAGAAGGAATGGCTAAAGAAGAAATAAGCCCCGGGCGTTGAAGTCAGCAACCTCCGGAAAACCGGAGGCTTGAAGCGATGAGCGGCTCAAAGCCATCGGTGCATCGCAGCGGCCTCGGCGAATCATGGCGTATTGGTTTGCGGACGTTTCCTTGCCCCTCACCCCGGCCCTATCCCCCAGGGAGAGGGAGAATGCTCGGCGCCCGCCGGAGATATTCGACCGCTGCCGAATATTTGTGGCCGATGCGTGCTAACCAGGAGACGGCGCCGAACGCGCACTGGCCGACTGAACCTTCGACACAGCTCCGCCGGCTCTTCCCTCTCCCTGAGGGAGAGGGTCAGGGTGAGGGGGAACCAACCGCCCCGCCAAGCCAGCAGTCTCCAAGCCTCC
Source organism: uncultured Verrucomicrobiae bacterium (assembly GCA_963788655.1). GTDB lineage: Bacteria > Verrucomicrobiota > Verrucomicrobiia > Limisphaerales > JAFGQR01 > JAFGQR01. The sequence continues at coordinate 190,212 of CAWBHS010000060.1, forward strand.
CGGAAATCTGGAACGACACGAGTCCTCCGGTGCCGCCGGAGATATCGCGGTCCGCAAATGACACCCCAGCCAAGAGCGGTTCGCCAATGACAACGAGGCGCACAGGATGCTGTCGATTGCATTTCTCTTTTGTCGATCCCCCGCTCCGGCTCCCATCAACACCCCGTTTCAACGGGGAGTGGGGCGGACGGCGATGGGGGCGAACTGTTTCAACGGTTTCTTGGCTTGCCAGTGACTTCCAATCAGGCAAAGACTGGCGCATGTCGCTTCACTCCTACACAGCTATGAATACGAACAGAGTAATACAGAATCGGAAAGACGGACAGACAGCCAGGAAGATATCCCGGCGACGTGCGATCAAGTTCCTCGCAAAAACCGGCGCCGCCGGAGTGGCCAGCTTTTCCATTGTGCCCAGCCGTATGCTTGGAGGCGAGGCAGCCCCCAGCAACAAGGTCATCATGGCGGCCATCGGTACCGGCGGCCGTTCCCCGGCCGATACCGGGGCCCTGGCCAGGTTCGCGGATGTGCAATTCGCCGCGGTGTGCGATGTGGACCTGGCCCGGGCCCGGCAGAACGCCAAACGCCTGAAGCTGGACGAGAAGAGTATCTATCAGGATTACCGCCCCATGCTGGAACGTAATGACATTGATGCTGTCGTCATCGCCAGCCCTGACCATTGGCACGCCCTGCACTCCATCGACGCCGCGCTTGCGGGCAAGGATGTCTATGTCGAAAAGTGCATGACCCTGACCGTCGCCGAGGGGCGGGCGATGGTCAAAGCCATCCGCAAAAACAAGCGCGTGTTGCAGGTGGGCAGCCAGCAGCGTTCCCAATCCAACTTCCACCGCGCGTGCATGCTGATCCGCAACGGCTACATCGGGAAGGTCACCAAGGTGATCGGTGTCAACTTTGCCGGCGCCTGGGAATGTAAACTACCGGCCCAGCCCGTTCCGAGAGACCCTGGACTGGGACAAGTGGATGGGCCAGGTGGAGCCCAAGCCATTCAACGAGAATATCCGCACCAGTCGATCCCGTCCGGGGTGGCTGTCGATCAAGGATTTTTGCGGCGGCGAGATTTGCGGTTGGGGTGCGCATGACCTGGACCAGGTGCAATGGGCGCTGGGCATGGACGAAAGCCGGCCCGACCGAAGTGTGGGTGGAAGGCCAGCCATACAAGCCCTGGATCGCCGACGAAAACTCGAAGTATGGCCGGTTCTTCGGCGCCAAGGAGACCATCATCCACATGATGTATCCCGGAGGCATACCCTTGGAACTTTCGGAAAATGCCAATCCCAACGGGGGCGCCCTGTTCATCGGCGAGAAGGGGCGAATCCGCATCGACCGCGGGCGGTTTGAGGTCAGCGACCCAGCGTGGAAGACCATCCCGCTGGAAAACATGCCCGTGCAACTGTACACCGCCCGCAACCACTATCGGAACTTCGTGGATGGCATCAAAGAGCGTGAGAAGTGTGTGTGCGATGTGGAGATCGGGCACCGTTCGGCCACGGTGTGTCACCTGGGCAACATCGCCCGCTGGGTCAGCCAGCAGACTCAGACGGTCGGCACCAAGCTGATCTGGGATCCCGTCAAGGAAGAGTTCAAAGACAACGCCCTGGCCAACTCGATGCTGGACCGTCCGCGCCGGAAGGGATTTGAACTGCCAAAGGTCTGAGCACCTGTCTGGAAAATCCGGAGCGCGGCTGTGTCATCCTCGACCAGCCGCAGCAGGTGTCGAATTTCCAGCTCAATGCGTTTCTCCCACCGCCCCACGGCTGGTCTTCGGTACAGCCGCGCTACTTTTGCAGACAGGCTCTGAGAAATCCAAAGAGGGCGACCGCAGGCTGATTCGCTTCATGGGACCTCAACGTCGAAGGTCATTACTTCTCCGAACGTCCGAGAAGTTTCTGATCGCGTAAGCGGGTGAGCCATCGGCCCATTGCGAAACGTTGCGTGCTGGGTCGCAGGAAAAACCGGATGCTTCCAGGTCGTATTTGCTCGAATTCCAGAGGGCATTGACAGAGGTGAACGAAGCTGCCGGGCGGACGAGGCGGATTCCGCGTCGGACCGTGTCGTCACCGGTCTGGGCGCTCCAATCCGCGGCGGGAACGGAGCAACTCGGAGGAGGGGTTTCGTTGTCCTTGGAGCTTTCGATAATGTGCCACACCGCCACGCCGGAGTCAGGGGTTGGAAAATCCCAATCGTATCGGGAATTGTCAGAGGGCGCAGGGCGTGTCTCGAGTATTAGATACTCATCCTCAGTCACGCTGGGAATGCGGGGCAGCACGACCACTTCCCGGCTCACCTTCACGTCCTCCAATGAGACGCCATCGCTATTTTCGGAGATGATCCAGGGCGTCACCCATCCCAATGCCAGCTTATAGGCCGGGTTTAGATGGGAAGTTCTATCTGACACCCCATCCATGAGCGCGAAGTCGCCCGGACGCGTCGGGACGGATGGACTGTACAAGTCCAGCGAGTACAAATCGTTAAGATCGAAGATCAAATGACCCAGCTCGTGGGCGGCGACCACGTAGTCTTGCTTCGGATCACTCATATACAAGTCCGTGATCACGTCCAGGTAAACCCCATCCCGAAGCTTGGGATCTCCCCCCTCCCAAAGATCGCGCACGAAGCCGCGAGGCTCGATCTGGGGCTTGACGATGACGATGGCCAACTCATTCCGTGACGAAATGTATCCGTCCCCGTCGAAATCATAATCGGAGAACTTGAAACCGGCGGTTTCTGCCTTGGTAACCGCTTCGATCCAAATGTCCTGATAGGAGAGGGCGCCATTCCAAGTCCCGTCTGGGCCCTCGTAGTAATCGGTCCAATCGAAATCTGTTTCAAAGGGGCCGAGCACCCCGGCGTTGACCAGTTCAATCCTCCCACCCGAGACCTCGTGGTAGTAGTCGGCGACGCTGTTGCTGGAGCCGAAGAAGGCTTCCTCGAGATCGGCGATGGCGGGAATCGGCTCACCGTTTCCGCTGAGACTCTTCGGCACGGCGAGATCGTCCGGGACGGGATCATCAATTCCCTTCGGGATGGCGAGAATCACCAAGACGTTTCGTTTCCCGAAAACCGGTTCGACGCGAAAGCTCTTCACTTCCTCCTCCGTTTTAAGCGCACCGCGTCCGAGAAAGGGTGCCTCCGCCAGATCGGGGACCGCGTGCTGCTTGGCCGAGATGATCATGCTCCGATCACTCATCCCAGGAACCGCAGACGCATTCAAGCCGAGAACCCTCCACTTCATAGCTACCTCGGAGAATGTCTCCGCGCCCCCGGCGTTGACATGCTTTGCATCGAAGACAAACGCATGAGTTCCGTACGGGTTTTCCGAGGCAGTGAACACCGTCACCGATCCAGGCACCGGCACGCCGTCGATGGTGAGAACGACCTGGGTAAGGAAGTGCTCCCACACGGGCTCCGGTTGATGGACACTGGCGCTGAAAATCACTGAGAGGTCCGAATCCGGAGGCAGGAGAATGTTCTTTTGGAGGACCGTAGTAAAGGCACCCGACGCCGCTGGGTGGACCCAGTCATTTCCGCTCAGGAACCAGATCCTTACCGGCGAGGTGCTGAGGTCATTCCCTGCGGAAACGACCAGGGTCCGGTCTTTCAGGCCGACGGTAGCGTCGAAGTTTCCGGAATACTGCACCCTCACTTCGTGGAGGCCGGCATCGAGGCCTTCCATCCCGAAGGCCATGCTCCGGGCGCCTTGAAATCCGTCGGAGACGAAAACCACCGGCCCCGGTTCCGCCACCACGCCATCCACCAGGACCTGCACGATCATGGTCCCCCCGAATTCGGAGTAGGCCTCGGCGCTAAAGGTCGCCGTCAGGAATTCCCCTTTCTCCGTGTTCACATTCACCTCCAGGTCTGGGACGTCTTGCCAAATGTCCAAGTCGCTTTCAATATCCAAGCCACTCTTCGGAGTCGCGGTGACCAAGGAGCTCTGGCGAATGAGGAGGCCGGCTCCATTCATGTATCCGATTCCGCCCTTGTCCACCATCCACTGAGCTTCCACCGTGTGCAGGCCACGGTCGAAGCGACCGGTAAATTCGAAGGAACGTGCCCCCAACTCAATCGAGGGTTTGCGGCCGACGGCCAAGATCACGTCCGCCGGAGCCATTGGCTTCCCGTCCACAAGGAGCCGAACAAACATCTGCTTGCCCGGCCCGTCCACGAAGCAGTCGGCCGTCAGCATGATGGCCACCGGGATGTTGTCGCCCTCCACCCGGAAGTTCGCGGCCAGCTTATCGTATCCGCCGCGGATATTCGTCCACCGGTCGCTGTAGGTCGCACGATAGGAATTCCACGCACAATTCGCCACCATCCAGGGATGTGACTTGTTCCCGGGATAATCGCCGAGCGCTCGTACCGATCGAGAACTAAAGGTCGGCTGGGGAACGGCATCCGGCGGCGGATCAAACTCGTACTCAAGCCGAAAGAATTGTCTCAATGTTCGGGCGTCCGGACCAACCAAATAGCTTCCCTTTCCGTCCGTGGTGGGGACAGCTCGAGTCCACTTCTTCAGGTCGGTCGAAGTGAAGAGCTGGTGCGCAATCGTGCCGGCTGCTGCGGCTTCGGGATCCACATGGTAGCGAAATTCGGGGCGGCCTTGACGGCCCAACCAGACCTGAGGCGCGTTCTTCCAATTCGGGTCGGATGCGCCGGGGAGAACGGGACTCAGATGGTGGAGTTTCTCTCCGACATTGGGAATCCCATCCCCGTCAGGGTCCGCTTTCCAGCTTCGCTCGTGAACGCTCAGTCCTCGAACGGTTCGAATCCATTCGTTATACGAGTATTTCTCTTGAGCCGCAGCCCACCCACTCGCGCAAATGGTGCCTATGGCGACGACAACGGCCACGAAGGAACGTCCCCTCGGTTCCCTCGAGTTGAATTGGTCAACCGAGCGACCGCCGTTGATGCAATCAAGGACGATCTCCGGTGCGCTCGGTGGGGCTGGCTTGGTGGTTTCGGGCCGTGGTTCCTGATATTTCTTGATCATAACGCTTCCTTCCAATCGGGTGATTACGCCCAGTCCGCTCGCTGATTACCAAGCGGGCTTGGCGGCTCAGTGTTCTTCGTTCATGCAATACAGAAGATTTCCTAGGGCGTTTTTACAGGCTGATGGAATCTATTTGCCCACCGCCCGAAAAAACGGCAATCGGTTGGGACTCCGGGCGTGAAGTGGAGGGGATTCGACTTTGCCCTTCCGCGACGCGCAGACCCTGCTAGAATCTCACCATGAAGACGTTGGCCACTTGAGCAGAAGGTGGATGATTCCCGTCTCGAAAACCGGCAAATGACAAACGCATCATGCACCAATCAATCCTTTCACGTTCATTCACGGCAACACTGCTAGTCGGCTGCACTCTATTGAGTCCCGCAGCCACGAAGGAGAGTTCTGGTCTTCCTCCAGCGGCGACCAAGCATTGGACCGCCGACAACGGCAACGGCACCTACTCCAATCCGCTGTTTTACGAGGAGTTCGAGGATCCGGATGTCATCCGCGTGGGCGACGACTATTACCTCGCCGGCACCACCATGCACATGAATCCCGCCGTTCAATTGATGCATTCCAAGGATCTGGTGAACTGGGAACTGGCCGGCTACTGCATGGACCGGCTGGACCTAGGCCCGGCCTATCCGGCTCGAAGGCGGGAACATTTACGGCCGGGGCATCTGGGCGCCCTGCCTCCGCTATCACAACGGCATGTTCTATGTCTTCTCCAACGTCAACGGCGCGGGTCTCCAGGTCTTCCGCTCCAAGTCCATTAACGGTCCGTGGGAACGAAACCAACTGCCCGGACGGCACGACCTGTCGGTGCTCTTCGATGACGACTGGCAAGATCTATATCATCTCCGGCAACCGCAGCCCCTATCCCATCGAAGAACTGGCGCCGGACCTGAAGATCCTTCGTGCCAGGCGTCCGTTACGAGCTCGATCGCGCCGAATGGGCGAAGGCCATCACCTCTACAAGATCAACGGCAAGTATGTCGATGTGTCCGCCATTCCCGGCGGGCCGGTGGATCAGATGGTTGCCGTTGCGGATTCCATTGAAGGCCCATGGAAGGTCGACGCGCATGGTGCAGGGCGAGTCATTGGGCGTGACAGCCGCAGCCCCTGCGCGCGCTCAAGCCAATGATCGCGGACTCTGGCTGCATCAGGGCGGCATTGTCGATACGCCTTCCGGCGAATGGTGGAGCATCATCATGTCCGACCACGGCAGCGCCGGCCGCATGGTCGCCCTGGTCCCCATCACCTGGGACAACGGCTTCCCGCTCATCGGCCTGCCGGGCAATCTCCGCAAAGCGCCCAATACCTGGATCAAGCCCAACACCGGCTTACACCCAGGAGCCGAAGCCAGCGTTCATCCACGACGACAACTTCGACGACGGCAAGCTCAATCCGCTCTGGCAATGGAATCACGTTCCCGATGACACGCAAGTGGTCCCTCACCGAGAAACCCGGTGTGCTGCGCCTGCATTCGCTGCCCGCCAATGATTTTTATCACGCCCGCAACAGCCTCTGCCAGCGTCCGCCCGGACCCGAGTCCATCATGACCGTCGAACTGGACACGACCGGGCTGGTTGCCGGCGACACTGCGGGCCTGGCGCTGTTGAGTTCACCCTACGCCTGGATCGGCGTGGTGAAGTCCGCCGAGGGCACGACGCTGCAGATGCACACCAGCCCCAACGTGCGCCGCGGATTCGGGCGCCGAGGTGGCGCGGCCCCGAGCCCGGCCAATCCGCCCACCATCGGCCCGACCAATCCGCCCAGTCATCTGTGGCTTCGCGTTCACTGCAACTTTGACACCGACGAAGCCGTCTTCAGTTGGAGCGCCGATGGCAAGGAGTTCACGCCCCTGGGCAAGCCTTTCACCATGACCTTCCAACTGCGGACCTTCCAAGGCGTGCGTCCCGCCCTGTTCAACTACAACACCTCCGGCCAGCCCGGCGGTTATGCCGACTTTGACAACTACACCGTCGAGGAACCTCGCGCCCGTGGCATTGAACGCGAGATTCCCATGGGCAAGACCATCACGCTGACCAGCGGCGCCGACGGCAGCTATCCTGGCCGCCGATCCGCAGAACAACGTGCTGGTCAATGTTGCGGCTGATGCTGCGGGAACCGCACCCCAGGATGCGCAGGTTCCAGGTCGTCGATCTGGGCCTGGGCCGCGTGGCGCTCAAGGCCAGCAACGGCCGGTTTGTTTCCGCTGCTGAAGAAGCCGTTGTATTGAAAGACCTCGCCGGACAGAATCCTGGCGAAGCCGAGTCATTCCAATGGATCAACCTGATGCGCGGCGACACCCTGCTCATGTCATTGACCAATCATCGTTATCTGGCCACCAAGCCAAACGAGCCCGGTCCGGTGACCGTTACCGCAACGGGCCCGCAACCGGCCCGCAAGGGTGGCGCGTGTTTCAAATGGAAGGCAGTCGAATGAATCACGATTCACACTTCAAGGTGTTCAATGGTGTCTCAGTGCTTTGTCGCTGCTGACATTCTTCGGTTCTGAATTTACTTGGGGATCTCGAGTCGTGGCCTCCACAGTCCAACAGCCCGTTGAAGAAGTCCTCGGAAAGATCTCCAATCAACCGTGGCAAAGCCACACCGATTCGGAGGCGCGCATCACGAAAATGAACGATGGGCGGACGCATTTGGCCTGCGAGGCCGAGCATGCGGTGGACCTGGAAAGCCAAGCGATCGTGGCGGCGCACGTGCCCCATGCGGACCGGGGGGATGGCACAACGGGCGTGGAGCGCGCGGTGCTGGCGCAAACCAACCTGACGGCCGCCGGCAGCGGACAGGCAAAGGACGGCGGTTGAACCGGTGGCACAGTGAACGGTGTAAGCGGACCGTTACGCATGTGTGCGAAACCGTAGGGGGTCGGCAGACTTGGTTTCGAGGCCTGACGCACACGAACAAAATGCATACCTTAAGATGCTTGCTCCGGTTGCGCGAGCGGTTGCTGGAACCACGTCAGGACGAATCACCATGAAATCCAAAGTGCAAAATCGCGATCAATTCCTGGCTGAAGTCATGGCCAATGAAAGTCTGGCCGACAACGGTTGGTGTTTTTGGACCAGGCTCGAAGGTGATCGGGGTTGTGAGCTTGCCTTCGCTGCCTTAAATCGATCACCAGGTTGCCACCAGTAAATTCGCTGCGGTTGGATAGAGAAGCTCCAATCTCCCTTCGTAATTCACGCGGAGGCCGCCCGGACACCGGGAAATATTTCGCGACAACTCGGCGCCTGCTTTCGTATAGTCGGGTTAAATGGAAAGGCATCTCGTACTCGAAACAAATGCGCGCGGCCGACCGGCTGGCATCTTGCTTTCACTGCTGACCATCATCCTGGCCACTTGGTCCTTAGGCGCCTTGGCCGCGGCCGCTCCTGGCTCTCCGGTTCTTTTGGTTGCGCATGATGGCACGGGCGCCTTCACCAACATTCAGGACGCCATCGACGCCGCGCCCGCCAACGCCGTGGTGCGAATTGGGCCGGGCCAATTTGAAGAGTGCTTGACCGTGAACAAGCCGCTCACCCTGGAAGGCACCGGGTGGCAACAAACGGTTTTGAGCCGACACTTCATGCCGCCCATTCGGTCAGATGAGGATTTGTTCCGTCGGCTCGGACCGCAATGGGAGTCGGCTCGCCCAGAGGAACGTCAGAAGATCTTGCGCGAGTTCGTTCGTGCAAATCGGCGGCCTGTGTTGACGGTAGCCGATGCGGCAGACGTCCGTGTCCGTGGTTTGAAGTTCACCGATCCCCGTCCTCCCGCCCAACGCGGCGCTTTTCCGCAGCAATATGTCGTGGTCTTTACCAATGCCCAGGCGACCTTGACCGATTGCGCGATTGTGGGCGGCCCGGGAATTGGTGTCTTAATCGGCAAGAACGCGAATGTGGAAATGAGCCAATGCCTGGTGGCCGCCTTTTGGGGTAACGGCATCGAGATCGGCCAACGGGAAGGGCCTGCTCGGGGCGCCCGCATCTCGGATTGTGACCTCCGCAACTGCTTTCACGTCGGCATCCTGATGGGAGCCGTTTATCAGGAAGCCACGATTGCGCGCTGCCACATCTCCGGTGCTGCCTGGCACGGCATCCGATATGGCAGCGGCGCGCCGAAGATTATCGACAATCTCATCTTTGGCCACGCCCGTTCTGGGATTTACGCGGGCGGAGCCTCCGAGGCGATGGTACGTGGCAATGTGATTTGCCGGAACGAAATGGATGGCATGTCCTGCTGGCAGAACAACCACGACCGCATCGAGCAAAACACCTTTGCGCAAAATGGCCGAGCCGGAGTGGCGGTACTGGGCAACGCATCGCCGGTGCTTCGGCGTAATCTCTTCGTTGGTCACCCACAAGCCGTTTCGCAAGGCCAGATCGCAGGCCAACTGGAGGTCCCGTTCCCGAAAATCACCCTTCAACACAATGGATTCTGGAACAACCAAACCAACATTGCACGTGGTGGCAAAATGCTAATGCTCCACGTTGGGGCAAAGCGAGACGAGGCCGCCGTTAAGCGTGGCGCGAAAGAAGACGGAGGCGATTTGTCGAACGTCGAGGTCGATCCGCAATGGGATGATCCGACCGTCGGGAAATATGCGCTCGCGGCGGATTCGCCGTTGCGGCGGGATGGCATCGGCGTATCGGACCCATTGGCGTTTGCCAGTCCGTGGCCGTTGCTGCCGAAGGAACGGGCCATGATTCCGCAAGGCGACTCGCGCGATTCCAAGCTTTGGCGTTTCCCGGAACAATATGTTGAAAAAACCGCTGTGATGAAGATGCCCAAAGGAAACACCCCAAACGTTGCCGCGACTCCCCTGCCCGTCAGCCACGAATCGGAAGCTGATTTGCCGTCCCTTGCCGCCATCCCGGTGGCGGCCGAGTTACCCGGTGTGCTGCTGTTCCACGGCCGATACCTCCATCGCAACACAAGGCGTGAGATCGCCGAGCCAAGCGAGTTATGGCTGAAGCAGACTCCCTCCGGCGCCCTTACCGCCCTGGCCCGGGTTCCGTTCATGAACGCGACGGAGATGGCCACCAGTGACGCCACGGGACGTTTTACGACGCACCAACTTTTTACCGACACTTCGGAAAATCGGCCCGCGATCCATGTGAAACTCCAATTCACCACCAACGGCAAGACCCTGCTGACCCGTCGAGGATTGCGCCAGGATTGCGACGAGAAAGAACTGCTCGTGCCCGCCGGGGCCTTCTTTGATCCCAATTCGCGCCCCGACTCGTATTGTGCCGCCAACGTTCTGCTGCGCGCGTTTGATGTCGATGAAGGCGAAACCAAGGAGTTTCGCGTTTTTGATTGGGATGCGACGGGCGATGCGCTGGCAGATTACACCGTCGAATTGAAACACCTTGGGAAGGAAACGGTCGAAGTGCCCGCCGGTCGATTTGAAGCGAATCATCTTGTGCTTACGCAACGAACCTCGGCCAACACCTGGTTCAAGAAACGCGCCGGGCACGTCACCGAGTTCTGGGTGCTGAATAACCAGGTCATCGTCCGCATCCGTCGTCACCGCGAGCCTTACGAGGTGGCGCTCCTGGACTTTACGGTGCCCGAAAAGCTGTCCGGTTATCTCGGTCCTTCGTCCGTAACGGCGCTGGGGACGACAAATTAGACAACAACGCCCCACGAAAGTCCCAATCACAATTCCTCACCGATTGGGATGCATTGGTCAAAGAGGTCGATGAGGCTTATCCATTCTTTGAACTCAAAGACATTCGCGCGGACTGGCGGCACACCAAGGCGCGGCTATCCGCACGCGTGAAGTCCTGTGCCTCCGGCACCGAGTTCATTGGGATCGTGCTGGAGGCCATCCAATGCTTGCGCGACGCCCATACGCGCCTGAGTAATGTCAAAGTTCCCATGCCCGACTTTCCGAAATATTACTATCCGGGATTGAGTTTCATGCCCGCGACCCAAAACCGGGTCATCATCATGTCGTCCGCGACGGCTTACGCGGACCAACTCAAACCCGGCACGATTGTGACCCGCATTGATGGCCGGGAGGCCCGGACGGTAATGGAGGAAACCGCCCGGCTAAACTGGAAAACCGCCGCGCCGCCGATCTCTGGTTCGAGCCCGCAGCGATTCCGGCTCTTCGCCTATCGTTTGCCCTTCTTGAGTCTGAGCAATGATGTCCATGTCCTCAGTTATCTGGCAGACGGAGACGAGCGTGAGATCAAGGTGACTTGCGACGTGGAAGCCCGCGGCTGGCCCCACACCTACAACCTGCCGGCGCAGCTCAAGGCGGCAAACCGGCGCGCCGCCTTTTGCAGACTGCCATCAGGGGCCGGTTACATTTACCTGCGCTCGGTGAATAACGAAACCGAACCAGCCCTGCGGCAGGCACTCGAAGCGCACCCGGACGCCCAAGGCTGGATTGTGGATTTGCGCGGTAATGGTGGCGGTGGCTACGACCAGCAATTGCTCGACCGCCTCCGCGCTTTTCCCCAGCCCGTGGCCGTGCTGATTGACGCGGGTTGCATTTCTGCCGGCGAAACGCTCGCGCGCGATTTCGACGGTATGCCGAAGCGACACTTCTCGGCACCGCCACGGCTGGCGCTTCCAGTTCGAAGCGCCAGTGGACATTCCCATCAGGGATTGCCTCGGTGACGTTTTCGACCCGCAGTCGCTGGCGCACAGATGGACAACCCATCGAATTCAACGGGATCAAACCGGATCAAGTCATTGAGGCGGTGCCCGAAGAGGTAGCGCAAGGCTCGAACTCTGAAATCCAACGTGCGGAAGAATATCTCGCTCGAGTTCGAGTGCCCGAAGCACCAAACAAATCAGAGCCCGGCAAATGACATTCTACCCGCGGGGAATTCGTCCCCAACGGTAAGAGCCGGAACGATTCAGTTGGAGTGGCTGGGTTCGTGAGAACGCGGCTGACTGGCGCGGTCAAAGGCCTGCTCCAGGCGAGGGCAATCCGGTCGCTCTCCGGTGACGAGTGGGACGCTGCGGTTAGCACAGTGGTTCCCTTAAAAGTCAGCCGTGTTCTCACGAACGCAGCCACATTCACGGCATACCTGCGGCTAAGTTTTCCTTTTGAAGTCAATCCGACTTCAACTTGCCGATCCAATACGCAGTGCGCTTTAAATAATAGCCCGGCGACAACGGCCGGTAGTCCAAGTAAGTGAATCCGGGAATTTGCTTTGGCACTGCGGGCTCAATCTGAGTGCCTTCGTGCCACTCATTGAATGAAGTAATTCCCACCAACTCTGGCGAGACTCCCAACACAGCAGACCACATCCGATCGTAGTAAGCGCCCGACTCCCGGTCGCGAGTGTTTACCCCGTTCCACGGACGGATGCGGGTGTCGATGTAACCTGGCGCAACGCAGGGGATGAAAAGCTTGTGATGGGCTCGGGCCCATTCGGCCAATCGGGGCCAGTTGCGGGTGGTCGAACCGTAGGTGAAACCGTCGGTCGCAAAGTAGGTATAAAATCCGTCGAAACCGCCTTCCAGCATGAATCGCTCTTCGTGTTCCTTGACCCAAAGCCCAATCACCACGGCATCAGCAGGGGTGCCGCGAATGGTCTGGCGGCCTTCGGGAGTCAGGAGGTTGGCCCATTCCTGAGCCGGCGTCCGGTAGGAATCATAGAGGAAGAACACGGGCCGATTCCCGTAGTCGGGCAAACGATGGCACGCCGGCGAATCGCCAAACTTCCCGATCAGATACATGATCGCGTCGCGGGTCGTGGTAGCGTTGCGGCCTGGAAATGGTTCCAGATGGAAGTTGATCTTCAGGCCGGCCTCTTCCGCCACTTGGAACAAGCCGGGTAAAGCACGATCAGTATAACTGCCCTTCCCCCACCAACTGACACAAATTGCGCGCACGCCCGCCTCGCGCAACTGCCGCACATGTTCACGAAGCACTTTGAGATCGTTGGCGCTGTAGCAACCGAGCGCCGGATAAAAGTTCGACCCAATGTCCGGCCCACCCGGGAAGGACCGTGGCGGCTCGTTGCGCACGGCCACCGGATGATTCCAGTTGGCGTAACGCCCGTCGGTCTTGGGATTGCCATACCAGGGATAATAAAAAGCGATCGCTCGAGCGAATCGACTAGTCGAGCTCTGGCTTCTTTGTATCGCCGTGGATCGACCGGAGCCGGACGTGCTCGACTTTTCCGGTGGAGAAACAACAGGCTGGTCGGCTGCGGGCAGTACCCCGAGCGGTATCACGAGCAGCAGCGCGAGCGCAAAGGTGTTTCGTTGCACGAGGTTCATCATAGCAGGCTTCTGTTTGCCATTTCAAAAGAATGGGCTGGACTGTGCATCTGACTTCATGCGTGGCAAACCGAAGTTAAGGCGCAAATGCCCACCCGCGATCCGATCCAGTCAAAAGGCACGTTCCTCACCTGAACCTTAACTTCGGCCTCACGGTACGCGCTCCAGTTTCAGGTAGTCGAGGCCGGCCATGTACGCCTTCTTTGCTTTTTCGTTGGCGCCGACAATCTCCAGCGTCAGTCGGTGCTGGCCCTTCTTCATTTCATGCGTGCCGAGGTCCAACGGACCGGTGGGAATGACGCTCTGATTGTATAAATCCATTGGCTTGCCCAGTTTCTGACTGTCGAGCGACAATTGCACGATGCCGTAATCCACCGCTTTGGTGAGCTGCGCGGTCAGCTTATACGTGCCGTCCTTCGCCACGGGTACCGCCACCGTCAGTCGGTCGCCCGGCTTGCCTTTGGTCCACCACAGATGCGTCTCATTGCTCCAGTTCCCGGGACGGCGTGACAAGTCCTGCGGAGCCGCACCGCCCCCGGTGCATTCGAGGATCTTCAACTCTTCGCCTTCGAGCGCCCCAGCGACGCGCAAGTTCGGAGGCTGAACGTACCAACCGGTGCGTTCTTTCAGGGACACTGCTGGGTATGCGTCCGCCTGGCCGCTGGCTTGATACCAATAGGCGACCGCCGCGTATCGCGTGGGCTTGTCGTTCTTGTAATACTTTTCAATGTCCGCCTCGAAGGACTGCTGGAAGGGAACATTGTCGGCAATCTGCCAACGATTGACACTGATGTGCCCACGGCTGCGGCCGTCATTGTGCGGTTGATTGTGGAACGCGTGGAAGAAGAGTTGCGGCGAACTCCAGGCATATCCGAAATAATCCTCTGAGCCGGTGCCGATGGTGGACGGAAATTTCTCGCCGTTCACGAAGAATTTCTCGTCACCCTCACCCCACCAGCCGCCCTTCGGATTCCAGATGTGCAACATCACACCAACGAAGCGCCCGGTTCCTTGCGTCTTCAGCATCGTCCAGTCGATCGCGCGCCGCTCGGGTTCTGAAGGCAGGAAGGCATCGAGATGCCACTTCGCGTGGAAACGTGCCAGTGTCTCGATGGGGTGCGCGAGTGGTGCGTGCGTAACTCGGAACTCAACGGTGCGTTGCTCGGTACCGTCGTTGACCAGCTCGAGGCGCGCCTGCTTTCCAAACGGCATATACCAAAACGAGTAAAAGCCGTCGGCCGTCATGCCCAACGGCAGCGAGCGATACGGGTTGTAGCCCGGCGCCGCGCCGAAGAAATCCCCCAGCGGTACCCAAACGGCAGGCTGGGGGTCGTTGTCCCAGGTGATCCGCAGACAGAGTTCGCGCAACACATCCCGCTCAGCCGGCGCGGCGGGCAAATCCAGTTGGGCGCGCAAGGCGGTAATCGCCCGCGGGCCGTCCAGGTTGGCGATCACCGCCGTCTCCCCAGCACCAACGGTAACCGTCTTTTGCATCGTGCTCTCGCCGGCGCGTGGGCTTGCCGGATCATCGCCGCAATGTTTGCTTAGAAACTCGTCCGCTTTCGCTAGGGCAGTGAGTTCTTCCGCGGATAAATCCCGGTGAAAGGTCGGCACCACAGTGTCTTTAGGATAGGTTGTGTAGGTGAATTGGTAGTATCTCCCCCAATCTTTCTCCGCGACAATCTTGCAAGACTTTTGGAACGGGATGGGCACGTAACAGTTCTTACCGTTGGCGACCGTGTGGCAAAGTGCTTGGCCTTGGAACGGCGCCTCGGTGCCATCAAAGTATTTGCTGAACGGCAGGTCCACCGCCGGTTCAGCGGCACCATCCAGGTAGATCTTAACGTGACCCTTGCCAGCCGTGGCGGACCAGATGCGCCAGATCACGCCGGGTCCTTCCATTTCCGCAAATACGGACAGGTCGCCTTCGCTGCGGATGATGCCCCCGCCGTCGCCGTTGGCATTCCAATTCACATACATGCCGGTAGCCGGGTCGTATTGAGTGGCGCGATTGTAGCTCGACCATTGCTGACATTTCTCCCCGGCCGTCGGCAGCACGGAGAGCGCTTCCAGATCGGTGAGCCGCTTGACGAGGTCCACGTAAGTAAACTTCTCCCCAGCAGTCAGGATGACTTGAGAGATCAATAGCGAAAGGAGAATGGATATAACTTTCTTCATAGAAAGGCAGCTTACGGGAATGAAGCAAGATTTGTCATGCCGCGATTTTCGATTGACCATGGGGCCGGGGACAGACATGCTTCAGACATGGGGAAGAAGCCCGAAATAGCCCCATTCTCGCGCGGGAACCGTAGAGACTGCTGCTGGCCCAAAGCCAGCGGAGCATCCTTGATCCTCACTGGTTTTGTGCCCCACACTCTATGCGATGCAATCGCCCAGACCGGACTCTTATCGAACTCACCCCGGCCTCAATGATGAAGTTTTCATCCATCAACCTCACATTCGCGCATGAGTAATCAGTCAACCCCGCTTGAGGAGCAAGTGATTGCGTTGCAGGAATCGCTGGCGCGCGTGGAAAATTCGCTCTCCCGCGTGGAGGCCCGGCTCGCCAGCCTGGAAGAAGCGCAGGGCCGGCGCGTCCCGTCGAACGTTCCACAGGCCATCCCAACATCTCCGGAGCCCCGGCAGCAATCGAGTGCGACGGTCGCCAAAACCGAGAACTACGAGGAGGAAGCATCGCTGCGCGAAGCGCTCACCGCCGCTGGCGCAAACATCGGCCCAGCCATGATTGGCGGCATCCTGCTGGTCCTGGCGGGAGGCTTCGTGCTTCGGGCTCTCGTCCGAGTCCGGCGAGTTGCCCCTCCTGGCGGGCACGTGGGTGGGTCTGGGCTATGCTGCAGTGTGGGCGGTCCTCTGCCATATTCTCGGCGCGCGGGGGCGGCGTCCGGAAGCGGCCGCCAGTGCCATTGCGGCGGTGCTGGTGGCGGTCCCGCTGATCTGGGAATCGACCGTCCGCTTCTCCACGCTGTCGCCTTGGGTGGCGGCGGCCTTGTTGATCGCCACCGCCGCTCTGGTGCTTCCCATCGCTGAGCGCCACCGGCTGGCGCTGGCTTCCGCCGCCGCAGTTCTGGCCATTGGGTGCGCCTCGGTGGCGCTGATGCTGGGTGGTCGGCCGCCCGAACCATTCGCTTTCACCCTGGCGTTGCTGGGAATTGCTGCGATCTGGGTGGGGCCGGGACGGGGAGGGCCTCTGCCCTGGGTCGGCTATGGCTTCGCTGACCTTGGCTTGTTGTTATTGCTCTTCGATTGCCTGAGCGAGCGTTCGGTCGCCCGGCCGGCACCGGCCGTCGCCATATTTGTGGGATTCTTCTTGGTGACCATGATCATCCTGGTCGTCGGCAGCAAGCGCACTGGCGAAGCCGGCGCACACCGCATCATCCAAGGGACGGCCGCAACGCTGTTGGGTTACGGAGGTGCCCTGCTCGTGGCGTGGAAACACCTCCCCGGGGTCGAGAGTTTCCTGGCGGCAACCGGTTTCGTCATCGGCGCCGGTGGTTACGCCTTTCTCCTGGTGGCTGTCCGTTGGTCCCGTGGGCATCGGTGGCCGTATCTCCTTTACAGCAGCCTGTCTTTGGTTATTGCGGCAATGTCGGTCAGCGCCCTGTGTTCGCCTGCCTGGCCTTTTGTCGCTTTCGCCCTAATCCTGGCCATGCTGAGCGTCACGATGGACCGGGTCAGCCCAGGACTGCATGCCGCCTTCTCTGTTCTCTTGGCTACTGTGGCCGGTGGGATGGGTGAAATGATTCGCCAAGCTTTCGTCTCCCTGGACATTACCCATTTGCCCCAAGTTAGTTTTCAAGCTGCGGCGACGCTCATTGCCGCCTGGTTCTGCGCGCTGCTCCCGCTCCGAGTCGATAGTCCTCTTTGGCCCCCCTGGCTGCCGCGCCTGGGACGCGCCATGGTGGTGTTGCTGGCATTAATGGGAACCGGCGCCATGGTCGTGCTGCTCGTAGCGCCTGCCATTGTCCAAGATGGCGCGAACCTGGATCCCGGCTATCTCGCCGCCCTGCGCACGGGGGTATTGGCCATCTCGGTCATCGCGGCAGCGGCGGTTTCCCGGTTCCACCGCCTGAGTCCGGCGCGCTGGCTCCTTTGGCCTTTGCTCGGCCTGATCGCGCTCAAACTGGTAGTCGAAGATTTCCCGCACGGTCGCGCCATAAGCCTTGCTCCAGCGCTGCTGGTTTACGGCGTCGCCCTCATCTTCGCTCCATTCCTGGCGCGCCGCGCCCGGCAGCCCACATAAACGATGAGACGATTCGTATCCAATCCTCGTTAACACCTGCGGCCGCAATCGCTGGTCCCGTGATCAATAGAGCGATACGGCCCGGTAGAACCGATGTCGAGGTCCTGCCTCGGAGTGAAGGAGCAGGCTCGTCGAAGTTGCCTGGATGGCGCCGGCTTCGATGCGGTTCCAAACCTGAAGGTCGAACGATTCTTCGATCACAAACCATTGTCCGGCATTGCCGCGCACTTGGAGCAGGAGCTGTCCGGAATCCGTCACTTCAACAACTTTCAATTGCAGCACTGCCGGTTGAACTGAGAAATTGACCGTGGCGGTTGCGGTTTCCATTTCTCCATCCGTGACCGTAAGCACCACTTCGTGATCGCCCAAGGGGAGGAAGGCCTCCGCCGCCCGACCAACGCCAAACGCTTCACCTCCCAAGCTCCATACGAAAGCCGAATCCGGCAGCGATTCCTCTTCCTGATCCGTTGCACTGGCCTCGAACCGGATTGGTTGGCCGGGGGCAAAGCGGGCGTTTGTTTGCGGCTCGCGAATGATCGGCAGGGGTGGCTTATTGGGAACCGCAAAGAAATATTCCATATCGGAAATTGTGGTGTTCAGGCCATCGGTGGCAATGAGGCGCAACAAAGCTTCTTCGCTGCCGGGCAATATGGACGGATCGACTTCCAGGCCATCGCCTTGGATTCCATGCGCGACGGGAATCCAATGGACTCCCTGATCGGGGCTATAGAACAATGAATAAGTCACTTCGTCACCGTCCGGATCGTCTCCGAACCATTCGACCAGGAAAGGCTCATCCAAGTAGGCCCCGGGTTCGGGAGCAACGATGAATACTTCCGGCGGACTAGGAGTTCTGGATAATTCTGCAATCGCCGCTCCGGCGCGCATCAATTCAATTGACGCCATGCCTTCGACTTCGGGAATTTGGAAGTCAAAAGCTACTCGCGC
This sequence comes from uncultured Verrucomicrobiae bacterium, assembly GCA_963788655.1. GTDB lineage: Bacteria > Verrucomicrobiota > Verrucomicrobiia > Limisphaerales > JAFGQR01 > JAFGQR01. The sequence goes on from CAWBHS010000060.1 coordinate 208,681, forward strand.
CAACGGATTACCTTCCACATCCTCAAAGACAACATCGAAGAATATTTCCAAAAGAATCTCGCCGGCCTCATCAAGCAGGCGCACGGAATAGGGCCCTTCACGAACCGGCAGATGCGGCACTCCCGGGAGCGTGCGAACCGGATTCAAGTGGCCTCCACCGTCCCGATCCACCCAACCCGTCACCTGGTAAATTGAGGTTATCTGCTCTTGCATTCTTTCGGTCATGCTCGCAAACGCAGCACTGGGAGATTGGCGGAAATGGTTCAGAAGATTGGTCCAGTGATAAGTTGAAATCCATGCCGGAGGTGCCTGGCCGGAGTTGCAGTATGACATAAAATCGGGAATGGCATCGTCCACGATCGTGTCCGGATCCACGGGCGGGCGGGTGTCAAATCCAAATTCCTGGATGTCATCATTATTCCACGGCCAAACCAGATTCGGACCGGAAGCGCCGCAACCGAAATTCGGATCGGGCGTTCCCCCGGTGCTACTCCAAGTCGCTGGATTGGGATTGCCCACGTGCCGTCCCCAGGTGCCGTTGGTACTGCGGTCCAAATTGTGCGTGACCTCATGGGCAATCACTCGTTCGTCGAAGCCACCGAAGGCGTCCGGAGCCGCCCGCACCACCGTTGCTTTGCCGTTGTTGATCCAAACGGGATTCGAGTCTCCCCCGTCCGTGTTGCCGGCCGTGAAACCAACCAATTGATCCGGCAATTCAAACGGCGGATTACCCGTGACCAACAGGCCGAATACCCAGCCCAATACCACGTTGCGCATATAGTCATTCAGTTCGTCCTTGGTGTTGTTCAGCGTGGTGGCGCCAATGACTTTCCAGGATTTGCGAGTAAACTTGACAGCCGGAACCGGGTAAATGCTTTGCAGATAACCTTCCTGGATACCGATCTGATTGTTGTTCGGCAAAACGGGTGACGAGGCCGAACCGGTGTTGATGGGAATGGTCCATATTCGCGGCGTGGAACAAGGAATGAACTGAACGGGTGTCGGATTGGACATCGCCGAATTTTGTCCGCCCGCATATCTGACCTCCCCTTTAAACACTACCTGACCATGCGTCCAACCTGCCGGCAGCAGGAAAAAGGGCGTATCATCCAGGTCATCGCGGTCCGCTGACAACGGCAAGGTAAACGTCTGCGTTAGCGGTGAGCCGGCCAGCGCACTGCCATTCGACGAAGCGTGAAGAAATACTTGGGCGGGTTGCGGCACGGACGAGTTTCCGACGGTGAGGTATAATCGCGCGACGGTCTTTTTGTCTTCAACCAGGGGCAACGAGTTTTGCCGATTCTGAATGGCCTGAGTCACTTCGATCGCTTGTCCTTCGAAGCTGATATTGGCATTGGGATCACCCGAGGGAATGGGTTCGACCGGGCGAGGCCAATCCTGGAATTCGATTTCGATCCAATTCTTGATCGCGTGCATCGAAGCTTCCGGCAACTCGGCGTGAAACGCGGGACTGTCCGAATCGATGGCCAGCCGAAGTTGAGGCGGATTACCGCTGCGGACGTCAAGGGCCTCCAGGTCGATGGCCATTTCCACCACGCGATGCGGATTGCATTCAACAACGCGGCCGTCCTGGATCAACATCGAAAAATCTGCGGGAAAGCAATCGAAGCCCTCGGCCACACTCGAGAAAGCGACTGGCTCGGGCGCAGACCATTCGTCGTTACCCAAGTAGCGCTGCAATTCCAGAAAGCCGGCGTTTGCCATCAGGGATAAGCGGAAATCGACTTGGGGCGTCAATTCGCCATTGTGATCCCAATCCACCAGCAAGTGGCAGGCGTCGCCCATATCCAGTTGGTCATCCGTGAGCACGTTGACCAACAGATAGAGTCGCCCGCGATCATTGATCCAGGCCGTGAACCCCTGCTCGAAGTAGAAGGTTGCCGCGCCATCCCATTCGCCCCAAGTCAGCTTGCCATCAATGATCGGTGTACGCGTTGCGGGTTCGGCGGTGAGTTGCACATTGGGTGGTACCGGATAGCTGGTATTATCCAGCGGATCGGATCCTTCCTGCAACTCGGTGCCATCATCCACGCCGTCCCCATCGGAGTCCGGATTTCCCGCATGAAGTCCACGCCAGGCTTCGTCGAAACTGGTGACGCCATCGCCGTCGGGATCGGACAGGGCATCATCGGCCAGACTGGGATCCAGACCTTCTTGTTCCTCGTAATCGTCCGCCATTCCGTCGCGATCCGAATCGGCTGACACGGTAAATGATCTTTCCGCCGCCAACTCGTAACCATCGGCGTCGTGGATGATCAATTGCACCCAATGTTCCCCGGGGGCCAACGGTGCCAGCAAAAGGGAGAAGCCGCTCCCCACGGACTGAGTATCGCCATCCAAATACCAGGCGGCGGAGACAGATTTTCCTTCCGGATCCAGCGCGGCGCCTTCTACTGGAATCGAATCCCATTGAAGATACTGGCTGTCCGGTGCCGGTGAACTGATATGAACAATGGGCATCTTGCCGCTGACCGAGAAAACGTCATCGCTCTCGTCCTCGCTCTCATTGAATCCATCCGAAGCGACGACGCGAATTCTCGCTTCCATTCCCCCCGGCAGATTGGACGCGTTCGCCACATAAACCGTCTCCGTCAATCCCACCGCGATGGGGAACCATTGATTCCCATCCGGACTGTAGAACAAGGAGTAGGTCAACGCGCTATGATCCCGGTCGTCTGCCTGCCATTCAATCCAGATGGGGTCGCTGTCAACAAACCCTTCACCCCCGTTGGGCGTGAGCAATTCCACGACAGGCGCGTAGGCGGACCGGTAATGGCGCTCGGGGGCTCCCACGGGCGGGACCACCTCGAACCATTCGGCGCCCTCGGGCCACGCTGTCACCAAGCTGGCCAGGATCACGGAATCGCCCGATGACCAAGTCTCTTGCACCGGAGTTTGAATCGGAAATCCCAAATCTAGCCAAATGCTGTCGCGCGCACCAATCCTCAGTCGGAAAGGACTGTCGGGCATGGGAGCTTCTGCTTCCAGGTCCATTGACAGGCCGAAATCCAGAAATCCAAGACCTCCTTCAGGATCCAGCACGGCATCCACAGCAAGCATCGGGGTCCGGCTTTCGCTGGCCGATACGGGACTCATCGTACTCGTCCCCACTCTGTTGGTGAGCTTTTGGAAGATGGACAAATAATCGGCGTCGCGGAAAAACGCCATGTCCGGGGGGCCCGTCCAGGCTCGCATGTTCGAATAGATCTTACTGGGGTCAATTCGTTGATGGCGCGCATAAGCTTGCCAGGCCAACGGGGGATTATTGGCGTGGTTAAGTCCGAAATTGTGCCCTAGCTCATGTCCCAAGACGACATAGTCGCCGGGAGTGATCCATGAATAGGGAGAATTCAGCAAACCCGTGCCCGGATCAAACTGATGGAATTCTTTGTTCATCGGATGAAACGAATTCGGAAACCAAAGGGTGACATAGTCCGCTTTGGCATAGTCCGTTCCAACGAAGTCGTTGTAATCCTTGAACACTTTCTTCGCCGGTGCCCAAAGCAGGTTGGCCCCGACATTCTCCCATTTTCTCTGCATGGGCAGCTTGGTTTCGCTGTTCTTGTCGAAGCAGTAGTTGCCGTTGGTATCCACGTAGGACCGAAACGTTTCCCCCTGGTCATACTGACTGAGATTGGTCAGCCATTGCCCGGTTTGGAGGTCAAAAAACTCGGCAACGTAATGGGGCAAATCATCCTCGATGGTGCCGTTGTGATTATCATCCAAAGGCCAGGCATAACGCCGTCCTTCCCATTGCGCCGGCGTTCCCGGAGTGAACAGACCGAACGGAGTGGCCGCCGGCAGGTTCACCAGGTTGGAACTCGTAATACGCCCGCCGATGATCGAGTCCCCTTTGCACGTCGTGATGTTCGTGTCCACGACCGATTCATGTTCCGGGCGCCACAAACCCGAAGGATCGGTATCCTTGAACCGCCATTCAAATCCCGTGCCCTTGCAAAAGCTGTTCTGCGTGATGCCGTCGCAAACGTGATGCGGCATGGTGTACGTGAACTTAATCCCCGTCTTATCCGGACTCCCGATGGAGCTGTATCCATCCCGCATGGGGAACAGTCGCGCCATCCGATCCAATTGCTCAAACACGCGGTCGTGATCTTTGGCCAACAGGTTATAATCGAACAATTGACCTTCGACCGGCAGGATCAGCAAACGAACCGGTTTGGTCTCCGCAAAGGTAAACCAACGATTGGCGCAAGGCACCTCCAACGGCGGGCCAATCGGGGTCACGCCAACATACGATTGAAATGTCATGGCGTATTCCCCCGCCTGGTCCACTTGGTCCGCCGAAATCCAAAAATGCACTCCCGCCAAGTCGCCGGCCGAAGTGAAGTTAACGGTCTGCGGGCTGTAGAGTTCGCCCCATGCGGTATCCACCAATACCGGACTGCCATTGACGCGTCGCCAAAGCGACATCAGCACGCCATCGACATAGCTTTTCGCGTTGCTGGCAGTGCGCGCCTCAAATTGCGCGCGCACGATGGTAAACTTACCAGCCACCAGCGGAGCGTCCACGTCGCAAACATCGTTGGTCCGCATGATACCTCGCTGGGTGAGATGAAAATTCACCAATTGCACGGTGGTCGGAGCCCCAATACTCAAGTTGATCGAATGACTGGCGATCTTACCGTTGGATCCCACCGCCCGAGCGGTCACGGAGTTGTAGCCTTCTTTCAAAACCAATGGAATACGGAACCGATAGAAGAGTTCACCGGAAGCATTGAATACTGGAGTGAGGGCCGCCGGATTCCCATTGACGGTCACTTCTCGGATGATGCCGCTCTCGTGCATCGTGGTTCCTTGCAGGAGGATATTCGGTTGAATCAGAACCTGATTATTCGCGTGCGAGGTAATCGACACTGACGGCGCACTGCTGCTGACACAATTCGCGCCACTGGGTTGAAAGGCGAGATCATCAATGGCTTCGGGAGAGCTAGTGTCACCATAGTCGATCACGACCATGCGCGTGGTTCCCGACGCGTCCAAAACTTGCAGCGGTGCGTAGAAGTTAGATTGCGGGCTATTAGTCCCGCTGGCCCGAAGCTGGCCCTGGCAATCGAATAACAAGACCGTCGCAGTAACCGACCCCGAGCAAGCTCCGACGCATCCCAGTTGCATGCCGACTCCGGAAATGGGCTGATCAAACCATAAGACCAAAGGAACGTTGCGACTGGAAAAGATCTCGTCATCGGTGGCTTGATTGACCAGAACATTGGGCGCGGAGTGGGCTTGGGCATACGCCACGATCTGTGGGGCCGATTGATAGCTCTGTCCAGGCTGATAATCACTGACCACATGGACGCCTTGCTCTTCGAATTCGTGGGTGACCCAGGTGTTCGCAGGCAGGTTATCGAAATAGATCCATACGGGAGCCGCAAACGAAAGCGATGGAAGACAACCACCCAAAAGGACAATAGCGCGCCAAAACCACGAGATTTTGTTCATAAACACAGAGGTAGAACCCGACGTTTGGACCACAACGCAGAAATCATGTTAGGTTTCTGAGTTCTGATTGAGTAGATTTATTTGTTCTTACTGTTCGGCGTTTCCATCACTAAAACACGCACAGTTCAGCGCGTCCACCTCTTTTTGCTTGTCACGCTGCGGACGCCCGCGGTTTAAGCTGACAGAGTTCGAACAAACGCACCTTGCGCCGCGGTAAGGACCAGCGGCGTCTTGAACGATGGCATGAAGATCTTTTGCAGAGACGGCCTGGCAGTAACGCGCTTGCAATTCGGCGGTAAGATGGAATTACTGCTGCGTCAGATTCGGGGCATTGGCGCGACAGTGCCGGAACGTCTTGCTCAGTCCCAGGTCTAACTTGGCGCACATGTGCAACGAACATCATGATCCCTCGACCCCGAGGTCGAAATCGGAACCAACGCAAGCAGCGGTTTCGAAGCGGCGCATCCGGTTGGACCCGAGCCTTCCCTGGGTGTTGTCCCTGAAAGCCGTGGCGGAGAATCAGCGCCTGCTGGTAGGGGGCAAGGCGGCGAACCTGGCCCGGTTGCTACGCGTCGGACTGCCGGTGCCACCAGGATTCTGTATCACCACCACGGCGTTCAAGAAGTTCCTGACGGCATGTCGGCAGCATGATGAGTTATATGCGATGCTGACCCAAGTCTCTTCCGGCCAACGCGCCGATACTGCCGCTGTCAGCCAGACGGCGGTGGCGTGGCTCGCGAATACCAGAATGCCAGCATCGGTACAGGACGCAGTGCTCAACGCTTGGCGTGAACAAGGAGAGGCTCGCTGCTATGCCGTCCGCTCCAGTGCGACCGCCGAGGACGCGGCTGACCATTCGTTTGCCGGCCAGTTTGCGTCCTTTCTGAACGTCCAGGGAAAGGACGCGCTCTTGGAAGCTGTCAAGTCCTGCTGGTGTTCGGTCTTCTCCGAGCGGGCCCTGGCCTATCAGGTCCAGCAAGGCTTGCTACTGGAGTCATCGGCAATGGCGGTGATCGTGCAAGCGATGGTTCCGGCAGTGGCGTCCGGGGTTCTGTTCACCGTGGACCCGGCCACCGGAAGCCCCGGGCGCGTGGTCATCGAAGCGGTGCCGGGCTTGGGGGACCGATTGGTTTCAGGCCGGGTAAATCCGGAGCGCGTTGTCTTGAAGAAAGCAACGTTGCGCGTCATCGAGCACCACACCCCGGAAGCGCCCGGTTGTCTCGATGAAGCCCAAGCACAGCGGTTGGGCAAGCTGGCGCAAAAAGCGGAAGACCTTTTCAAGGGACCGCAAGACATCGAATGGGCGGTTGCTGGCGGACGCATTTTCCTGCTGCAAGCCCGACCGGTCACGAGCAAAGTGCCGGCCCGGACCTGGGCGGATCGGCAAGTGTGGAGCAATCTCAACGCGGGCGAGGTTCTGCCCGACGTGGTGACGCCGCTAACCTGGTCGTTGATCCAGCGCCTGCTGGCGCCGGTCTTCGGTTCGGTGTTCCGGATGCACGGAGCGAACCCGCGCAACTGTCCAATCATTGGCCGGGTCGCGGGCCGGATTTACTTCAACGTCAATACGGGCCTGGCGGCGCTGCGACCCTTCGCCTTTCTCGTCATCCGAATCCCCAACGTGCCGCAGGCGTTGGGGGGCCTGCAAATCCGGTTCTTTGAAAGTGGCAAATTGGACCTTCCCGAAGAAGATCTGCCCGACCTGGGTTTCCGTTGGTACAAATACGTGCTTTCCTGGCCTCGCATTGTGTACGATTTCGTCAAGCATTCACCGCGGCGAGGTGACGCGTGGACGGCCCGTCTTGGGAACCGGCCCAATCCATTTGCCGCAGTAGATCTTGATGCGTTGTCCGCGCCGGAATTGGCCGGCCTCGCGGACCATCTGGTGCAAGCCGAATTCAAGGGCTGGGACCTCTTATATCTGTTCACGCAAGCCTTGGCGCTGCCGGTGTTCCAGAAGGCCTGCCGGGACTGGTTGGACGATCCCGATCTGAGCCTTGGTTATCGTCTGTTCGCGGCTTTGGGAGGTCTGCCGGAAACCGAAGCCGGACTGGATCTCTGGCGCCTGGCCGCCCTGGCCCACGCTGACCGGGAAACGGAAGCTACTCTGCTCCGGGAAGACAATTGGGCCGCCGTCCGGGCAAAACTCGAGCCGACCGGCCCCGGCCAGGAATTCGTAAAGGCGTGGGGGCGGTTCATGGGCGAACACGGTCATCATTGCCGGGGGGAACTTGAATTGTTCAACGCGCGTTGGTCCGAACGGCCTGCCTACATTTTAGGGTTGGTGCAAGGTTACCTGCGCGGCATCGATCAAACCAATCCATTGGAAAACCAGCGCCGACTTGCCCTGGAACGTGAGCAACTGACCGCGCAATGTCTCCAGCGGCTCAGGAACCCGATCAAACGCTGGATTTTTGCGCGATCATTGGGCCGGGCACAAAAATTGGCCGTCAACCGGGAAGTGTGGAAGAACCAGGCGGTGCGCCAATTCGCAGTGCTGCGCCGGATTCTCCTGGCGCTCGGCAGGCGGCTGGAGCGCGACGGCGTCCTGGAGCATGCGGAAGATGTCTTCTTCCTCGAGGTGGCAGAGATCGGTCCCACGGCGGCCGGTCGTGGCGATTTCGACGCGCCAGCGCTTATCCGTCAACGGCGTACCGAGTATGAAACGAATCTGACGTTGACTCCACCGCCGGTCGTAAGGGGCCGGTTTGATGCCAGCACACCAGTCGCAGCGGCCGCGGACACCCACACCAACGTATTGAGCGGCATCCCGGTGTTTCCCGGCGTCGTCAAAGGACGAGCCCGGGTGATCCTACGAACCGATGACCACGAACAGGTGCTACCGGGCGAAATCCTTGTCGCGCCGTTCACCGATCCGGCTTGGACGCCCTATTTCCTTCCTGCCGCCGGCGTGGTCGTGGAGCAGGGCGGAATTCTGTCCCACGGCAGCATTGTCGCCCGGGAATACGGTCTGCCCGCCGTGACCAACGTAACTTCAGCCACGCAGATCATCCGTACCGGCGACCTCGTGCAGGTGGATGGAAGTCGAGGTCAAGTGATGGTTTTACAACGGCCTGGCACCGGTGACTGAGCACACGCCCCCCCGGCTCACCGTCATTGATCGATCTCCGTTTTCCGGTTTCCCGGTACGACGACCATCGTGCGGGCATCAGATGCATCGGAGCCACTTCCCCATTTCAGCGGCTACAGCCGGTTGGCCACTCAGGCAGCTTGGAACAATTTCGCGTTAACGGCGCTTGCGATAAACGTCGTCCGGGGCCCAACGGAATAGGCTTGGTTGTTCGCCGGGTGCCCGAAATCGAATTACTCAGATTGAATTGGGATTCCCGCTTGCAATGGCGGGTGCCTTTGGGCGTAATGGGCCTCCGTTGTTTTTGCTTTATGGAACTGGGTGACATTTTAAGCCCTGAAGTGATCAGCGCCGATATGAAGGCCACCAATCGTTGGGAAGCGATTGATGAGTTGATCGGCGTATTGGTCAATGCTGCGCTGATCAAACCCGAACATCGCGAGGCCATCACGGCGGTCGTCAAGAAACGCGAGACCTCGATGAGCACCGGGATTGGTTTCGGCATTGGGATCCCCCACGCCTCGACCGATCTGATCGGCGAGGTGATCGGGGCGTTCGGGCGCTCGAAGGACGGGATCAATTTCGATGCGCTCGACAACCAGCCGGTCAATCTGGTGATGCTCTTTCTCGTTCCCCAGGGCCAATTCCAAAAACACTTGCACACCCTCGCCCGGATCGCCAAAACGCTGCACAAAAAAGAATTCCGCCAGGCCCTGGAAGAAGCACCGGACGGGCAAGTGATGTACAACTTTATCAAGAGCGAAGCGGGCAAGTGACGCGCGCTCGGTGAAAGCGTTGCCTGCCTCCGCGAACTCTTCGGCATCGCAACCGTTCAACGCTTTAACGTTCCCCCCGCTTGAACCAACACAATCTTCCTTCCCAAAATCTCGAAAGAATTGCACCCTGGCTTGATGTTGCATCAATTGCTCGAAAATGCTTTGCGCACGGTCGTCAAGGTGGTTTTGCCCGACGCTGATCTGGAACTCGTACAAGTTCGCCCGTGCCCCGATCCCCGCTTTGGCGATTACCAATCCTCGTCCCTGATGGCTTTGGCCAAGCAGCGCAAGATGAATCCGCGCCAACTGGCCACGGACGTGCAAGCGAAGATCGAAGTGGGGGAATGGTGCGAGAAGGTCGAGATCGCCGGGGCGGGCTTTTTGAATTTCCACCTTAAACCGGAGGCGGTTGCCCAGACCCTGGCGTCCGCAGCCCAGGGCGAGCATCTGTTCTACGAGCAGACTTCCCAACCCCGCACGATCGTCATTGATTTCAGTTCCCCCAATGTAGCCAAACCCATGCACGTCGGACATATCCGCTCCACCATCCTCGGGGATTGTCTGGCGCGGACGCTGCGTTTGCTCGGCCACCAGGTCATTACCGACAATCACATTGGCGACTGGGGCACTCAATTCGGCATGTTGCTGGTTGGCTGGAAACGCAACCTGAACGCGGAGAGTTTAAAGACCGACCCGATCGCGGAAATGGAGCGTCTTTACAAAAAAGTCAGCGCCGAATGCAAAGCCAATCCCGCCACACTGGAGGCGGCTCGTCAGGAGTTGGTGAAACTTCAGAGCGGCGACGAAGAAAACCTGCGCATCTGGCAGGAAATGATCCAGCTCTCGGAAACGCAGTTTGCCCGGATTTATGGACGGTTAGGGATTCATTTTGATCATACGCTGGGGGAGAGCTTCTACAATCCCCGCCTCGAAGCGGTGGTTAACGAACTCACTGCGCGCGGGATTGCCCGGGAAAGCGATGGCGCCCAGGTGGTCTTCTACGACGATTTGCCGCAACTCAAATCCCATCCGGCCATTGTCCGCAAGAGCGACGGCGGTTTTAATTACGCCACGACGGATTTGGCGACGCTGCAATATCGCCTCCAAACCTGGCATCCCAACGAAATTGTCTATGTGACCGACGGCCGTCAGCAACTGCACTTCAATCAAGTGTTCACGGCTTTCCACCGGTGGCACCCAGACGTGCAAGTCAAGCTCGCCCATGTCTGGTTTGGTTCGATACTGGGCGAGGAAGGGACGCCCTTTAAAACGCGCGCGGGTGAAGTGGTAAAGTTGGCTGACCTGCTCGACGAAGCCGAAGAACGCGCTTTAAAGGTGGTGACCGAAAAGAACCCGGATTTGCCGGAAACGAATCGCAAAGAAATTGCTCGCGTGGTGGGTATCGGCGCCATCAAATACGCCGATCTGCTGCCCAATCGACAAAGCGACTACGTCTTTAGCTGGGACAAAATGCTCGCGTTAAGCGGCAACACGGCCCCCTATTTGCAATACGCTTACACCCGCATCCGCAGCATCTTCCGGAAAGGCAACGTCGAAGGATCTACCACCACTGCCCAGCAATCCGCCATCCATCTGAATGCCCCCGAGGAGTTAACCCTCGCCAAGCACTTACTAAACTTCGGCCTCGTCTTGCAGGCGGTGGCGGATGAGTATCGTCCCAACTTTCTTTGCAACTACCTCTACGAATTGGCCGGCCACTTTGCCCGTTTCTACGAATCCTGCCCCGTCCTCAAAGCCGACGCTGAGACCCGCGCCACCCGCCTCACCCTCTGCGATCTCACCGGCCAAGTGCTCCAGCAAGGCCTCGCCGTCCTCGGCATCGACGTACTGGATCAGATGTAAGGGGAGCAGCGCAATCCTTTGCTGAATCCTTGCCGGGGGTGAGGAATGGCGGCAACCTGACGCAGTGAATGCCCATCCAATACTTGCGGTGATATTCGATATGGACGGGGTGCTGACGGATTCAGAGCCCTTGATCAATCAAGCCGCCATGAAAATGTTTCGCGAACGAGGACTGGTCGTTCAGCCGGAAGATTTTCTCCCATTTGTCGGCACCGGTGAGAATCGTTACATCGGAGGTGTGGCTGAGAAGTACCGTTTCCCGCTCGATATTGCGGCGGCCAAGAAACGCACTTACGAGATTTATCTCGACCTGGTGCCGGCGCGGCTGGAAGCCTTTCCGGGAGCCCAAGCCTTGGTGCATACTTGTCGTCAAGCCGGTCTTCGAACTGCGGTCGCTTCGAGTGCCGACCGGATCAAGATCGAAGCCAATCTTCACAAAATCAATCTACCGCCCGGCGAATGGGACGCGATCGTGACCGCGGAAGACGTGACTCACAAGAAGCCTGATCCGGCAATCTTTCTGGCTGCCGCGCACAAACTCGCCGTTCCGCCGCAAAGCTGTGTGGTGATTGAAGATGCCATCAACGGGGTGCAAGCCGCCAAAGCCGCCGGCATGCGTTGTGTGGCCGTAGCGCAAACGTTTCCGCCGGACCAACTCAAGGAAGCCGACTTGGTGCGCGAGACAATTGCCGCCGTTTCGCTCGCTGACATACGGAGTTGAACCGTAGGACCGGCGTCCCGCCCGTCCCGAACTACCCAGATCCCGGCCAATCGCTATGGAACGGGTCTTGGCCAAACGGGACAGCCGGGACGGCTGTCCTACCAAGCAACTCACGGTGTCCGCTTAATCGTCGTCATCCACCATCGTCACGGCCCACTCGGGGTAAGGAACCTGCGTCCCTTTCATCGCACGCCACAAGATGCGGTTGAGGACGTCTTCGGGGCAACGATCCGGTTCATCCAGCGACAGGCGCGCGGAGACAATGGCATCCCGGCGCAGCAGCGGATCGGTGATCTTTTTAGGCTCGGGATTTACCTGGTCCAGCGGGATTTGATTGGGCACTGAGGAAAACGGGGTGTAGTCGGGCACGGCCGTAAAGCAATCGAACATGGGCGTGGCCGTGGCATCGAGTTGATTCATGGGCGGCAGGCCCAGGATCAATTCCATCGTGCGCATCAGGCTGGTTTGATTGTAGGGCGTGCTGATCGTTTGCGCGCGTTTCGTGAACGGGCTGGCCACGTAGCAGGTCGTCCGATACCCGCTCACATGGTCCCAACCGGCTTGCGGATCGTCCTCGATGGCGAAGAGCACCGTGTCCGGCCAAAATTTGCTGTGGCTGAGCGCCTCGACCACTTGTCCAAGTGCCAGGTCATTGTCGGCCACTTCGGCGCCGGGGGTCGGATCTTTACCCTTGGTGCCACCGGTATGATCGTTCGGGAGAAAGAGGATGATGAAGTTCGGGAATTCGCCTTTGGCTTCGAACTGCCGCAGTTCCTTGATGAACTCGGCGGCGCGCACGACGTCGGGCACGCGCAAATCCCAGCCGACCGTCCCGAGGTGGCTGTACGGACGCAGCGTTTCAATGCCGGCCCGGCAGCCGATCTTGGTGAGGTTCGTCCCTTCCTGATAATCCTTCCAGAAATCGTGCCAGGTGGGGCCACGCCGGCGGCGGCCACCCCTGTTACCGCTTGCTTTCCAGCCTGCCTCCGAGATCATCCATTCGCCGTAATTGCGAAAGGTTTTCCCGTGCGCCAGCGCATTGTCCCAAATGAAGCCCGATGACGACCAAGCCAGCGCATCGATGCCCTCAGCCGTCTTTCCGCTCGGATAACTACGCGGAAAGTCCGAAGACAATTGACGTTCCACATACTCGTTGGCAATCCCGCTGTCCGTCCACTGGTGGCCATCGCCGCTCTGTACGCCGGAGCAATAGGTGTTGTCGAGCAGAATGAATTCCCGGGCGAGTTTGTGTTGGTTGGGGGTGTATTTTTCACCAAACGTACACAACTCGGCGTTGCCGTTGCCCTCGGCCATGTCGCCCAGGATCTGATCGTAGGTGCGGTTCTCCTTGATCACGTAAATGACGTGCTGAAACACGCTGGGTTCGCCCACCCGTTCCGGAACGGGCCGCGCTGGTTGGTCCGGCCGCGCGGGCAGCCAGGCGTCCGCGAGCTTGGGATAACGCATGTTCTGCAAGGCGGCCTCGGTCATCCGGATTAGCTTGCGTTCGGAAGGCAAAGGGACCAACGAGAGCGTACCGAAGAAATCCTTGGAGTGCAGCTTCACCTTTTCATGGCGTTTGAAAATCTTGGCGGCGCCGATGCCTTTGATGTTGGCCACACAAAGCATCTCTTTCTGGGGATGAACGACCACGGCTCCCGGAAACCAACCGACGGGAATCAGTCCAATCACCCGCGATTCCTTGTCCTCCGGCTCGAACTGGACCACAGCAACTGCGTTTTGGGTTCCGTTGCACACGAACAGACGGCGTCCGCTGCGGTCAAATGCCAGTGCGTTGGGTTGCGCGCCGAAAAGATCGGCCGGGGTTTGGCGGGCCCAGATCTTTTCGAGGATCCGATCCGTTTTGGTGTCAATGACGCTGAGCGTGTCGCTGCCGGAATTGGCCACGACCACATACTTTCCGTTGGGAGAAACCGCGAGCGCCGAGGCGTGCAGTTCGACGAGCACTTCGTCCTTCACCTGACCGGAGGTCAGATCGATGATGCTGACTGAACCCTCGCTGGCAAGGTGCCGCACCGGATCGACGCGCACGGTCATGCCCCGGCCAGCAGGAGCGGTCAAGTCGCCCTTGCCGGGACGCCGTCCGCCCAAGTTGCTGACATAGGCCTTGCCCGCGGCCAGAACCACGTCAAAGGGCGCCACGCCAACGTCCCAGGTGCGCAACAGTTTGCCCGAGGCCGCATCCATTTCGTACAGCTTGTTGCCCAAGTTGCCCACGACGTACAGCCGCTTGCCGTCCGCCGAAATCGCCAGCCCGGCCGGCACTTCGGCCTTGCGTTTGGGAGCCTTGGCCTCCGGCACGGCAATGGTGGTGAATCCGGCGATTGAATTCTCCTGGTTCACCGCAAACACCTTCACATCGCCGACCGCATTGGCAAGATACAGGCGCCGACCGTCCGGAGAGAAAACCAAACCGGTCAGACTCAAGAACGCTTTGGTGTCCGCTTTGGGTGATTTGGGTTCCGGTTTTTCTTCCGCCGCAGAATCGTCATCTTCGTTTGTGGAACTGGATTCTTCGGTTTTCGCCGCGGCGGTCTTGGATTCGGATTCCTTGGCGGGCATGGCGACCTTTTGCAGCAATTTGCCGTTGGCCGGACTGAACACGTAAAGGTCATGGTTCTTGCCGGAAGTGACCAGCAATTTGCCATCCGGACTCAGCGCCAGCGCCTGGGGACGCAATCCCGGGAGATCGACCAGCCGGCCCGCCGGAGTCAGCACCTGGCTGGTGGGGGTGAGGTATCGATGTTTGGCCAAACGCCCCACGGTGGGAGGTCCGGAACGACTGGAATCGTTGAGCGAGCAACCACTCAACAGGACCAACAAGGCAGCGCCAATGACATAGGCCAGACACGATGAAGCCGTTTTGTGCATGCGGGACAGTGTGCCGGCTGCCTGGCAGTTTCGTCAACCCTGAGGAAAAAACCGATGTTGTTTGGATTACGTTCCATCTTTGCCAAAGCGCGGATATTCTTATCTGTATCCATTCAGTAGCTGGAGCAGCGATGACACGATTCGGCGCGGTAGGACAGGCGTCTCGCCTGTCTCGAATCGCCAAGCACACCCTCCCCTTTTGGTGACTTGGAGAGACTTCCTACGCCGCGGTGCAAATCGATGGTTGGCAGTCGTTCGAGACCGGCGGGACGCCTGTCCTACGGAATAGTCACGGTTTATCAGCATCGGGTTGATGCTGGGCTCGCGGGCGGACAAGAATGTCCGCGCTCCAATTGACGAATGCGAAGTCCATGAACGCGGAAGGTAGCGCCCGTTCGTTTCGGCGGCCCGTAACTGCCTTTGCGATGATGGGGCTCAACAATTTTAGTGGCGATGCGATCACGGAAACGCTTTAATCCCCCGCGTAATCAATCTCGGCGACGGATGAATTCCGTTTCGCCAGAACCAAGCCTACATTATGAAACGACGCGATTTTCTCAAAACCTCTCTGGCCGCTTCCGCGCTGGCCGGCCTGGCTCCCGCCAGCCGGGCCGTGGGTGCCGAACCAACTGGCCCCACTGGGCGCGACTATTATGAACTGCGCGCCTATCATCTCCAGGAAGGCGCCAACCATGACCTGTTGGACGCTTACCTTGGGCAAGCCGCGATCCCGGCTTGGAACCGGCTTGGCATCAAACTGGTCGGCGCGTTCACGGAAATGGAAGCCAAAGATGCGCCGACAGTTTATGTGCTTATTCCGTATCCCTCGCTCGAAGCATTCGCCACGGCATCCGCCCGGCTGAACGCCGATTCCGAATATCAGCGAGCGGCGGCACCGTATCGGCAAACGCCGAAGTCGAAGGCCGCGTTCCAACGGATTGATAGTTGGCTGCTGCTGGCGTTTGCCGGGATGCCCAAATTGGAATTGCCCGCGTATTCGAGGGAGAAGCAACCGCGCCTGTTCGAGTTGCGCACGTACGAGAGCTACAGCGAGGCGAAGGCGCAGAAGAAGGTGGAGATGTTCAACGCGGGCGAAATCGACACCATGCGCGAAGTGGGTCTGGGGCCCATCTTTTACGGGCAAACATTGGTGGGGCGCGACTTGCCGCATTTGATGTACATGACCTCCGGTGAGAACCGCGAACTGCACCAGCAGCATTGGGATGCGTTCGGCAAACATCCGGTCTGGAAGCAACTCCTGGCCGATCCCCAATACGCCGACACCGTTTCGAAAGCCACCAAACATTTCCTAACGCCGACCGCCTACTCCCAGATATAACGTGCTGCCGGGATCCTGCCGGCAGTTTGGAACGGCCCGCTCGATGGTTTGCGGGCGCACTTCATTGGGTGAGTCATTTGCTTCCGTGTCTGCCGATGCAGCGTTGACAACACCGTGTTCCAGGTCGTTCCGAGTCGTTGGACGCGATTACGTCGCGGCTCCCAGGCGACGCAATCCCAACGCCACCACCGTCGCCCAGGGAAGGACCTTGAACTCGCCCGCATCCAGGGCGCGTTCGAGTTCGGGACGGGTCAACAAGAGAAGCTGTTGTTCCTCCAAGTCGTCTTCCAGCGGTGGCGCCACCGGCCGGGCGTGTCGGGCCAAAAAGGAATAAGCCTGACCGGCGCCGCGATTGGCATCCACCGCCCAGGCGCCCAGCGGAATCCATTCCTCGGCCGCGTAACCGGTTTCCTCGAGCAACTCCCGCTTGGCGGCGGCTTCCGGAGATTCATGCGGTTCGAGGAAACCGCCAACCGGCGCCAGCGAGGTGCCGTTGACGGCGTATTTGGTTTGCCGAAAACAGGGAAACAGCCCGTCGGTCGTTTCGGCCAAAATGTTCACGTAGTCCGGAGTGATGATCCACGCCCAATCGGAAAGCGTGCGGCCGTCCGGCAGTTCCAGTTCGTGCAGTTCGACGGTCAGGAATCGCTCAACCTCCAGCACCTTCCGGCGGGAAACGGTTTTCCAAGGCTTCATGGTTCAATGCGGCGACGAACCTTTGCCGCGTCCGCCAAAGGTCAGTTCCGATACGCCTGATTTGTCCAGCTCACCCAGACCCGCCTTGATCATCCGGTCATATTGCTTTTTCGTGGCGGCCGCCAGCGGCAGGTTGAGCCTTGGTTGCCGGGCCAGTTGCAGAGCGATACCGGAATCTTTGGCCGCGTGCGCGGCGGAAAAGAAACAGGTGTGCTCGCGGTTTTGCATATCTTCCCCGTCGGTTTCCAGCACCCGCGAATGAGCGCCGGTTTGGGAAAACACCTCGCGCAACATCGTCAGGTCCAATCCCAAAGCGTCCCCCAACGCCAGCCCCTCGGCCAGCGCCGCGGTGTTCATATTCATCACCATGTTCACCAGCGCCTTGACCTTGGCCGCCTCCCCGGCGGGACCAACGTAGCGCATCGACGCGCTTAGTTTTTCGAGGACGGGACGGGCGCGTTCGAACCCTGCCGGTTGGCCGCCGCACATCAAATACAAAGTGCCCTGCCGCGCCTGCGGAATGCTGGAAGCCATGCAAGCTTCGAGCGATTGCGCCCCAATTTTCGCGGTCTTGCCCTCCACCCAAACATGCATCGCCGGGCTAACGGTGGCACAGTTGATGAATAACTTCCCGCGCGCGCGGGCCAGCAGTCCGCCCTTGAAAATGGCTTTCATGGCCCGGTCATCGCTGACCACGGTGAAGATGATTTCCGCCAGCGCCGTGACTTGTTTCAATTCCGTGCAGATGGCTGCCTCCAGTTCCTTCCCGACAGCAATTGCGACCGGGCTGTTCGCATCAAACACGGCGGCGATTTCGAAGCCGCACTCTTTGAGCCGCCGCGCCATGTTGGCGCCCATGCGGCCTACTCCGACAAATCCGATTTTCTCTGGCATAGGCTGATGTGGTTGAATGTTCGCGGGGCGGGCAGGCGCGTGTTTCCGGGCTCGCCGCCTGAGCATCCTGCCAGAACTGATTGGGGCTTCAAGCCCAACTGTCGCCGAGTGCTTCAGGCGTCCGCGTACTGAATTTGTTCCACCGTCTGCCAGGCGATTTCCAGCTCTTCATTCGTGGGAATGACGAGCACTTTAACGGGACTGGTATCGTTCTGAATCTCGAAGGGGCCTGCGACCGCCACCTGGTTCTTCGCCTCGTCAACGCCAATGCCAAACGATTCCAGCCCGCGACAGGTTTCCAGGCGAATGAGCGGGGCATTCTCCCCAATGCCGCCGGTGAACACCAATCCGTCCAGCCGTCCCAACACAGCCAGGTAGGCGCCGATGTATTTCTTGAGCCGGTAGCAAAAGACCTCGACCGCCAGGCGGGCACGGGGATCGCCACTTTGATAACGTTGCAGAATCTCGCGCATATCATTGGCGCCGCACAGTCCCTTCAAACCGCTCTCGGTGTTGAGCAGAGTTTCCACCGCCTCGCCACTCATTTCCGCAACGCGACTCAGGTGAAATGGCAGCGCTGGATCCGCATCACCGCAACGAGTGCCCATGACCAGACCCTCGAGCGGGGTCAATCCCATCGAGGTGTCCACACACTGGCCCAGGCGAATGGCCGCGGCGCTGGAGCCGTTGCCCAGGTGCAGCGTGATGAGGTTCAACGAGGCGAGGGGCCGGCCCAGGAGTTCGGCCGCCTGTCGCGCCACGTAGCGATGCGAGGTGCCATGAAAGCCATAGCGGCGAATGTGAAAACGCGCATACCATTCTTCCGGCACCGCGTAACGAAAGGCATGCGGGGGAATGGTTTGATGGAACGAGGTATCGAAGACCGCCACCTGCGGCACCTCCGGGTACAAGGCCAGGCACTCTTCAATCGTGGCCAGGTTCGCCGGATTGTGCAGCGGCGCCAGCGGTATCATTTCGTGAATGCCGCGCAAGACCTCCGCGTTGATTCGCTGCGGATCACGAAATAGTTCCCCCCCGTGGACGACTCGATGTCCAATGCCGTGCAACCCACCGTACGCCGCGAGTCCGCCGGCAGCCCGTAAAGCCTGATGGATCATTTTCAGCGCCGCATGATGGTCCGGCACTGCCGGGAGCCATTCGTTTTCCTCGAGTTCGCCTTGAGAATTCCGCCAACGATGCGTCAGCCGGCTTTGCGGTTCGCCGATCCGCTCCAGCAAACCGGACGCCAGCAACCGGTCCTGCGGCAAGTCAAAGAACCGATACTTGATGGACGAACTGCCGGAATTGAAGACCAGGATGTTGGTGATGGCACCGTTGCGTTGCAATGAACTCATTTCGCCTTCAGCAACGCTGCTTTGGCCGCTGCGAGTTCCTTCTTCCGCTCGGCGCCGACTACCGGAAACCGCAGGTCCAGCGACCACAGAGCATCGATGATGGCGGCGGCAACCACCATGCGCGTGAACCATTTGTGGTCGGCGGGCACAACATACCAGGGGGCATCCTTGGTCGCCGTGTGGCGAATCATGTCTTCGTAGGCTTCCATGTAGTCATCCCAAAAATCGCGTTCCTTGGCATCCGCCGCGGAGAATTTCCAGTGTTTATCCGGCTGGTCAAGCCGCTCCAGGAACCGTTGCTTCTGTTCTTTGCGCGAAACGTGCAGGAAGAACTTGCGGATGACCACCCCATTGCGGGTGAGGTAACGTTCGACGTTGCGGATGTCTTCGAAACGATCCTTCCAAAGATGCTTGCTTACCACGTTCGCCGGCAGTCGTTGGCGGGCCAGCAACTCCTGATGCACACGGACCACCAATACTTCTTCGTAATAGGAACGATTGAAAATGCCGATTCGCCCCCGCTCCGGCAACCGCCGCAGGCAACGCCACAGGAAGTCATGGTCCAATTCCTCGGCCGACGGGGCCTTGAACGAACTGACCTGACAGCCCTGCGGGTTGACCCCGGACATGACGTGTTTAATTGTGCCATCCTTGCCGGCGGCATCCATCGCCTGAAAAATCAGTAGCACCGCCCATCGATCCTGGGCGTATAGTTTTTCCTGCAATTCGGCCAACGCCTCGACCCCCGTGGCCAGCGCCTCTTGGGCTTTGGGCTTGTCTTCGGACTTCAGGTTAAGCGTGTCGTCGGGATCGACCGCTTCAAGGCGAAACTCCTTGCCTTTGGCAACGCGAAACGGTTCGGCCAGCCGACGGGCTTTTTGGGCAATCTCTTTTAATTTCATGGCAGCAACGCGGTTCTGTTCGCCCCCCTTGTATCGTCCCGGTGCCCGAGTGTCCAGCAAACGCGGGTAGCCGGGGCTGGTCTCATGGATTGCTCTAGCTCGACTACCACCAACAGCCACGCGGCGCCAAGTGGAGCGGCGATGAAAGATAAATCAGGTTTCACCCGGACGATCGTTCGACCCGCTCTGCCCCTTGGCGTGCCGAGCCCCAGGACCGGACAAGCTATTAATGCACGCGGAAGCTGGCACGTTGATGGACCCAGTTTTGGCGCGTTTGGACGCGGCCAACCGGAGATTATCGAACTCCGCTACGTAGCGGGCTTGAGCTACACCGAAATCTTGCCATCGCTGAGTTCTGACTGGCATTCCATTACTTTTTCCATTTTGCGTTTAGGTTGAGACGAATGCGGGTTTGTATTGGAGCTGGACATGCCTGTCCACTCGGCGGGTAGCCGGGGCTGCACCAGCGGACAGGAATGTCCGCGCTCCGCTTGAAGTCTCAGCTTGAACGCGCCGTGGAATTACTATCCAAATTCACGGCGCCTTCCGTCACTCCCCGGTTTGAAGGCGCCTGGCTGAGCGCTTGAATTGATTCCACGTCCCACAACAATTCGCGTTGCTCTTTCGGGAGAAGCGCGGTGGCGCCGAGCGCGCGCAGCTTCAAGCGCAGACCTTCCAGCCGATGTTGCGCCAGCGGGTCCGCCGACGGGTTCGTTGGTGGCAGCAAGGAAAGGTGGATGGTGCGCACTTCTGCTTCGCGGAGCACCCAATGCAAACCGTCCTTGGCCGTGGCCCAAGGCCGCCCCGCCGCCGATTCCAGGGCCTGATGAAAACTCCGCAGTATCAGCGGCGGCCAGACTTCTTCGGGGGTTAGAAATAAGCCGCGCGCTCGCGCCCCTTGGCCGACACTCACTTTACTGGTCCAAGCGGAAAAGGGAATGGCCAACACCCAACCGGCCAGCACCGGGCTCAGCCACCAGAAGAGGGCGCGGTCCTTGGTCCAGAGCAGCACCGCCCACACCACGCCCAGCACCACGATGCCCAGGTGCCAGCGGAAGGCTTCGCGCCATTCGGTTTCAACGTCGCCGCGATCTTGCGGCGCCCATTCGACTTTGCGGCCGAGCAGGGTCAGAATCACGAAGCGGCTATGGAGCATTGCCAATATCGGAGCCACCAGCACGGAGAAGAGCGTTTCCGCGAAGACGCTGACCGTCAATTTCCACGAACCACCAAAGCCCGCGGTGGTGCGGCGCTTTTTGGCCAACCAGCCGATCAGGCTGAGTAACTTGGGCAACAACAGCATGGCCAGCACCGAGGTCAGCAACAACATGGCCTGGTTGACGAGCGATACCTGCCACACGGGAAATGGCGATTGATCCGGTCGAAAATAGGTATGACCCAGGAATGCGGTGCGAAGCCCCTCGGCCGTGCTGAGCAACAACATCAGCATCCACAAGGGCGAGGCCACGTACGACATCACGCCCATGCCCAGATGCACCCGGTTGACCCAATTAAGTCCCGGCATCGTCAACAGCCGGGCGTGCTGCAAATTGCCCTGGCACCAGCGACGGTCGCGCGCCGCGTGCCCGATCAGGTTGGCCGGAATCTCCTCGTAACTGCCGCCCAGTTCCGTGGCCAAATAGACCTTCCAACCCGCCCGCCGGATGAGCGCGGCTTCGACGAAGTCATGGCTCAAGATCGAACCGCCGAGCGGCTCTTTCCCCGGCAGCTTGGGGAGCCGGCAGTGCTCGACGAACGGCTGAACCCGGATGATGGCGTTGTGGCCCCAGTAATTGGATTCGCCGGCTTGCCAGTAGTTCAGTCCGGTGATGAACATTGGCCCATAGATCCGTGTGGAAAACTGCAGGAGCCGTCCGAACAAGCTCTGCCGGTTCACGGCGACGGGCGGAGTCTGGAGGATGCCCACGGTGGGATGTTCCTCCATAAGCCGCACCAGGTTCACCAGGCTCTTGCCGCTCATCAGGCTGTCGGCATCGAACACGACCATGTAGCGGTATTGCTCGCCCCACGTGGCGCAGAAGTCAGCGATGTTGCCGGCTTTGCGCTCGGTGTTTTCGCGGCGATTGCGATAGAACAGCCGTGCCGGATCGCTCACTTCCCGGCGCAGATCGTGAAAGGCCATCTCCTCCCGAATCCAGGCATCCGGATCGGTGGTGTCGCTGAGCAGGAAGAAATCGAAGTGTCCCAACTGGCCGGTGCGCTCGACGCTTTCATACGTGGCCTTGAGTCCCGCGAACAGCCGTACGGCGTCTTCATTGTACGCGGGCACAACGATCGCGGTGCGAAAGATTCTCAAGTCAGTGGGACCGCTCTCCGCCAGCGTGCGCGGCAGCGATAGCACGTCACCGCCTTTGAGTTGCACCACAAATCCAAACACCGCCGTCCAACAGGACAACGCGATGGGGAAGACCAAGATCACAAACAACGGCAGGATCGGCCACTCGAGCGGATGAAAGCCATTGACCAGCAGCATCTGCAAAGCGCCGTAACTGGCCACGGCCGTGGTCGCCACGGCCAAGGTGCCCAAGGTCATCCGGCGGACAATGATATGGCGGCGTCCGAGCGAGAGATGGGGAGCGGTCTTCATCACGCACAATCACGGCGGTCAGGGTCGGGTAAAATGATAGACCCAGGTTTCGCTGACCACCCGGTCTCCTTGCCGGAGCCAGAGGCGCAGTTCGGCCGGTTCGTCGCCATCGGGGATCAGGTCAAAAAACGCCCGCCAACCGTCGAGCATCGGGTTGGGCTCGATGACCACGTTTTCCAGCTTGCCTTTGGAAGTCTGCACTTTCCCTTCGAGCTTCGCTTGGCGGTTCGGATTCGTGAGCGTGCCGCCGGTGAAATCGACCACAAAGCGAGTACGTCCGTCCTTCCCGGACTGAAGCCGCGTGCTGCGGACGCGCATCAGCGCTGCCGGTGGTCGGTCGGCGTCGTTCAGGAAGGCGCGCAGTTGGTAATGAAAACGAAATTCTTGTCCGGGGGACACCTTTTGGTCGGGCACCCAGTAGGCGACCATATTGTCGTTACGTTCCTCGGTGGTGGGAATTTCAACCAACTCAACGTGGCCGGTTCCCCAGTTGCCCACCGGCGCAATCCAATAACTGGGGCGCCGCTCGAAGTGCGCTTCCAAATCCTGATAGTCGTCCCACTCGCGGTCGCGCTGGAGCAGGCCGAAGCCGGCGGTGTTGGGATAACGGCCGATGTGATGCACCTTGGGCGGATTGATGAGCGGACGCCAATCCCACGATTGCTGGGCGGTTTCCATGAGCAAACCGTCCGCATCGTGGACCTCCGGCCGGAAGTCGGGAAAATAGCGGGTGCGATTTTCTCCGAAAAAATACATGCTGGTCAACGGCGCCAGCCCCAGTTTCTTGACTTCGCTGCGCAGGAACAAACTGACTTTGATGTCCACCAACGTCGCTTCACCGGGCTTGATAAGAAACTGGTAGGCGCCGGCCACCCGCGGGCTTTCCAGGCGGGCATACATACGGATTTGCTCCGCCGCCTCGCCGGGTTTCTCGATCCAGAATTTGGTGAACCGCGGAAACTCTTCGCCGCTCGTTTCGGCCGTATCGATGGCCAAGCCCCGCGCGGAACTGCCGAAATCTTGATGAGCCCCCAGCACGCGAAAGAAGGACGTGCCCAAGAACACCGCCACTTCGTCCATTTTGGCCGGCTGGTTCAGCGGATAGAGCACCCGCAATCCGGCCAGAAACAAGTCGGGCGGCAGCGGGTGCGGAAACGAGTGCTGGCCGTAGTCGAACATGTTCGTCGAAAACTGAACCTCCCGCACTTGGCCGTCCTCCAGCACATGCATGCGCACGGGCTCGCGATAGAGGTAACCGGGATGAAAAAACTGCACCTGGAATCGGCCGGGCTGTCCGTGCCAAAGCCCTTTGTCGGGCCGGAAATGAATTCCCATGTAAGCATCGTAACTGAGGTTCTTGAGGAAATCCGGCAACGGCGCCGTCGGTTCCTGGTACTTTGCTTGTGCGGACTCCCGAGCCTGGCTGACCAACCGCTCGAAGAACGCCGGCGGCGACCCTGAGGCCGGCGTCTCCGCCGCGCCGACAAGCTCAGTGCCGAGCGCCAGTCCGCCCAGGCCCACGATCATTGCGATCATCCGTTGCACTCTAATAACCATCGCTGCATCCTTTCATGCTGGAATAGAATACTCCGGTTTGCCGGAAGCTCAACTGGGACGCGGCTACTGATTTGGCACCGCGGTATTGTTGAGATGCATCTGCAACTTCACCACGGCTGTGGGTAACCAACTTGACCGACGCCGGTTCCGCTGATTCGCAACTCTCAGCAGTGCCGCCTTGGACGTTCACAGGCGTGGGGTGCTTTCCCTCCGCGCCGCGGAGTCGCGTCGCTCATGGACCCTTGGCCGGGCGCCGGGTTCCTTCGGCCTCAATCCATCGCTGTGACGTTGCTGTTGGTTTGGCCAGGGCTGAGGGCAAGGCAACGGCGCAAGTAATTGAGATGACAGCGTGGGTCGGATGAATTTGTTTTTCAACCAAGCAGAAACAAGCTCTAATAAATCGGTGAACCAACACGAAGATGCGCAAGCTGGCAATGAACGTCCGGGAAATGGCCTCATCCAGGGTGAGGATTCCCGGCCATTACAAGCCGGAATGTGGGCCCGGAATCTGGTCATCGTGGTGGTGATTTTCCTCATGGTAGCCGTCGGATTGGCGGTGTGGTGGCAGGCAGGTAACCGGCAATGGCGAAGTGATCCGGCGTCGTTGCGCCAAACGAACGCGCTGGCGCAAGTCGAGGCGGATGCCAAACGCGTGCCGCCCGCACTTCCGGATGACTTCTTTGGCAGTTTCACAAAGCAGGCGGATGACACGACACTGAAGATCAAGTTGCCGGAACGGGATTCGTCCAGCAATACCCGCATCTTCGAAGCAACGGTCCATCGGCTGCAGCCGGGGAAGTCTGTCCCCTTTGGTCCTGGTGCGGCGAGTCTCGAATACATCTCGATTGGCTATGGTTCGCCCGACTTGGAAAATCTTAAGCCGAATGCCGACGTGCAGGTGCCCGGAAAGTATTTCGACGGGAATCTGAAACCGATGCCGGAGCAAGTGGTGGAAAAGAAATTCGACCGTTGGACGCGGACGCGCCGGTATCGGGGCCTGTTTCCGGAGGTGCGCTTCGTCGTCCGCTTCGACGGCGTGCCGGACTTCAAAGTGCTGGGCGGCCAGGTGCTGGATGCGCGCACGGGCGAGAATTTGTGTTCGGGATACAGCTACGGTCCCGAGGAGCAATCCGCGTCGCTCCAAACTGAATTGCAAGTCTGGCACCAAACACCAGTGTGGGTGGTGTTTGACATTGCGCAAGGACCGCTCGAAACCGAAGACGTCGTCCCGAAGGAGGGCTTGCGAATCACGCATGCCTGGGGCGTCATGCAACTGGCGGCAATCCGCGAAGGCGACCAGACTGGGTTCAGCAGCTTCGGCACATCAGGCAATTCCGAGGTCACGCTCCGTTTCCAAACCGCATCGGAAAAGGCGGAAACCAGCTTTGTTTTTCTGGGCTGGCCGAGCGCACATCCAGTGCCGGTGGACTTCGAATTCCTGGGCGAGGACGGAAAGAAACTGGGGGGCGGTGGTGGCAGCAGTTCCGATTTCGTGAAAGCGCAGTCGGTGCGGGCGAAGCGCCAGGAAATCCAATTGATGCGGATCAAGCGGTATCCGCACGTGCGCCGGTTGGTGCTGGAGTTGCCGGAAATACCGGGACTGCCGGAGAGCAACCGGGGCGTTAACAATCTCTTCGACGTGAAGGTGCCGTATGCCTGGTTTAACCGGACTTTGGAGATGCAGCAGTTTGTGGAGAGGACCTTGCAATTGCAGTGGCAAGGAACCAAGCCAGCAGCCGCGCCGCCGGGCTATTTCCCGCGCGTTTACACCAACGCCACGGTGCGGGAGATCTTCCGCGATTACCTGGCCCTCCAACCGGGCCGCGTGGATATGCAGATCGATCCCCAACGCCATCGGATCGAGGTGCGACCGCCGTTTTGGGAACGGTTGTGGGAGCAGATCCGCCGGTCACTGCATTGGTGACTTGCCTGCCATAGTCCACGGCACGCCATTCGAAAGCGCTGGCAAACCGGGCGCGATTTTGGGCACTCAGTGCGGCAAATAACTGCCACCAAAACTGCGTCGCACTAACAAAAACAGTCGTGACTTTGCGGGTGCGTTGTGCCAAACATCTTGCCGCAAATGTGAACGCGCAACCACCAAGGCTATGAGCAAGAGTCAATTGAGTTCAACCATCGGTTTATGCATCGGCTTGCTGGCAGTCGCTGGGCCAAGTGCCGCCGTCCTTCCGCTCCCGAACTACACCGTGGGCATCGGCGGGCCGACGCGCGCGTTGGTGGAAGCCGACTGGGTACAACGTGACGTTGAAATCTCGATGGCGCGAACCCGGGAGGTCATTCGCCGGGGACATAAGCTCGCAGAACGATTGCAGCGGATTGCGCCGCGGGCGGAATTGCAACCGCTCGTCCAAAGGCTCCACGCGATTGAAGCACGTCTGGATTCAGCGCCAACGAATGTCTCTAAACCTGTCCTCGATCACCTCTATTTCGAAGCCCACCACGCCGTTCGCGAACTGGCCTTCAGCAATCCCGTGTTGCGCAACATGGACAAGTTGCTCTTCATCACCCGGCACGATGCCCGCGGGGTGTTCCACATGGTGGACCAGTTTTATGGCTTCAACGCCCGGCCGGGCGGACGATTGCTCGTGCTGATCAATCCATTCAGTTCGCAACCGCAACTGATTGACCTGCTGGCCAGCGCCACCGTACAAAATGGCCGGCTTCGGGGCCACAAACTTGAAGGTGGTGCCTTCCTGTCACCCGAATTGTCGTTTGACGGCAAGACCATCCTGTTCGCTTGGACCGAGGCCAAAGGCAAGGATCTCGAATGGTCGCCCACGGCCAGTTACCACGTGTTTAGAGTCGGCGCCGACGGTTCCGGATTGGTGCAGTTGACGGACGGTTCGTGGAATGATTTTGATCCGTGTTTCCTACCCAGCGGCCGAATTGCCTTCGTTAGCGAACGGCGCGGCGGCTATCTCCGCTGTGGCCGGCATTGCCCGACGTACACGATGTTCGGCATGGCTGAGGACGGCAGCGACATCATCTGCCTGAGCTACCATGAAACGCACGAATGGCAGCCCAGTATCACGCCCGACGGGATGATCGTCTATACCCGCTGGGACTATGTGGATCGCGACACCAATATCGCGCACCATCCCTGGACCTGTCGCCCGGATGGCGGTGATCCGCGCCCGGTGCATGGCAATTATCCGCAGCGACGCGAAAGCCGGCCCTGGATGGAGATGGACATTCGCGCCATCCCCGGTTCCCCCAAATACGTCGCCGTGGCCGCGGCGCATCACGGCAATGCGTTTGGCTCGCTCGTGCTGATCGATCCGCGCGTGGCCGACGACGGCGCACTGGCGCCACTCACCCGCTTGACCCCGGAAGTGCCGTTCCCCGAGGCTGAAGCCAAAGGCAAAGCGATCAAGCAATCGATGATTTACGGCACGCCCTGGCCGTTAAGCGAAGACGACTACTTGTGCGTGTATGATCCTGCGGCGCGAAACCGAGGCGTTTATTGGATCGACCGGTTTGGCAACAAGGAATTGCTTTATCGCGATCCCAACATCTCTTGTCTGAGCCCCATTCCCCTGCTCCCCCGCCCCACCCCGCCGGTCATCCCGGATGCCACGATGGCAACCGCCGCGGCCCGCGCCCAGGCAGTCCATCCCGACCGTCCGGCAACCATCGGATTGATGAACGTGTATGACAGCGATTTTGCCTGGCCCGCGGGTACTCGAATTAAAAGCTCTGCGCATCATCCAAGTCCTGCCCAAGAGCACGCCGCCGCCAAATGAGCCGCGCATTGGGGTGGCCGACCAGACCAACGCCCGCGCAGTGCTGGGCACGGTGCCGGTCGAGGACGATGGCAGCGCCTACTTCGAAGCGCCGGCCGGCAAAGCCATTTATTTTCAAGCCTTGGATGAACGCGGCTTCGCGGTGCAATCCATGCGCTCAGCCACCTACCTGCACCAGGGCGAACAACTCACCTGCCAGGGATGCCACGAACCGCGGCACCGAATTGCACCGCCGGCGGGCAAAACGCCCCTGGCCTTGCAGCGCCCGCCATCGCAAATTCAACCGGCGGTGAACGGGGCGAATCCCTTCAACTTCGTCCGCCTGGTGCAACCGGTATTGGACCGCCGGTGCGTGGAATGTCACCGGGAAAAACAGGTGCTCGATCTGACGGGAATCATTGGCGGCAAATACGGCTGGACCCATTCCTACGCCAACCTGGCCGGCAAGTATGGCTTTTACTTCCACGTCAACAACGGCTCGATCAACACCGGTGTCCATGGCGGCAGCCGGACCATTGCCGGCCAGTTCGGCGCCCGCGCGTCAGCGTTGCTCCCGTACTTGGATGACCGGCATTACGGCGTGCAACTCACACCCGAGGAATTTCAGCGGGTGACGCTCTGGCTGGATTGCAACTCGGAATTTTACGGAACCTACGAAGACACTCTGGCTCAAGCGCAGGGCAAGATCGTACCACCAAGTCTCGAATAAGTTCGTTCGGCATTGCATTTCCGAGGGAATGCTCGTAACCACCTTGTTCATGAATCTCACCACCACGCTCCTTTTGGTCGCGGGCTGGGCCACGGCTTGGGGAGCATCGCCGGCCACGGTTTCCGAAACCCCGGACGACGCCCACACCGTCGCCTGGATTCGCTTCGCCAGTGGACCAGAACAATACGCCGGACGTTCCGTATTACTGGTTGGGACGAGGGGATTTGGTAGTCAAATTCGAAGTGCGCCCAAGCGCCGGGCAGGAACTGGCACTACGCTGGGGCGCCAAGAACGACGAGCGCGAGGCGGTGTTGCGCGTCAATCGGCGACACGAAACGCTGCGCGCCGGCGGTTACGATGGTTTTCGCTGGCTGCGCGTGCCGCTGCCAAACCAATCCACCAACGACCAATACCTGATCACGCTTACGCAAAGCAGCGGAAAAGCGGCGTTCCTGGCGGAGGTGCGTTTGTTGGATCCGCAAGCAACCGCGACGTTGCCAGACCTTCAGCCGGTAGTCGCGCCGAGCCAAACTTATTCAAGCCCCGGCCAGCGGCACGACTGCTCCAGGGGAAGCCTTCCCGGAAATGCGCGCCGTTTGGGATCGCGAACCGGCGCCAGCGGACGCCAGCGGTTCGAAAAAAGATGAAGCGCTATTCCGCCAGGCCGAAAGAAACGCCCGCCGCGCCAATGAAGCGTTTTATCGGTGTCGCCGTTACGTTGATGGCTGGCTGGCGCACGCGGATCCGGCGACGGGCCTCATCCCGCGCAATCTCGGCGCCAGCCGCGACTTCTGGAATGGACGTGACTCCGCGGCGGACAATTATCCCTTCATGGTGCTCACGGCTAGCATGACGGACCAGCCGCTGCTGAAAGGCCGGATGCGGGATATGTTGAACACCGAAATTCGTCTGACCAGTCGCGTGGGCCACCTGACCGACGATTATTCGTTTTCGAAGCAAGGCTATCCGCCGGGAGCAAGTGGATCTCGATGCCATCATTTTCGACAGTGCCGAATACGTTAAAGACGGTCTCATCCCGATCACCGAATGGATGGGCCACAGTCCGTGGTCGGAGCGAATGCTGGGGCTCATGGACGACATCTGGAAACACGCGCCGGTGGCCACGCCGTTCGGCAACCTTCCCACGTTGAACTTCGAAGTGTGTGGTGATTTGCTGCAAGCGGGCGCGCGGCTGTACTGGTTTACCGGTGACCGCAAATATCTCGATTGGACCCTCCGCCTGGGCGATTACTTCCTGCTGGGGAATCATCATCCCACGCGGGATCTGGACAGTTTGCGGCTGTCCGACCACGGCTGCGAAGTGGTGAATGGGCTCACCGAACTTTACGTGGCGGTGACGCATGCGTTGCCGGAAAAGAAAGAGGCATATCAAAAGCCCATTCACGAGATGTTCGATCGGATTCTCGAAGTCGGGCGGAATGAAGACGGCATGCTCTACGTCGCCTTCAATCCGAAGACCGGACAACATTCGCCGGGGCTCTGCGACACCTGGGGTTACAACTACGATGGTTTCTACACGGTTTATCTGCTGGATCACACCGAAGCGTACCGCCAGGCCGTCGTCAAAGCTCTCCGCAACCTGAAGGGCAAATATGTTGGCGCCCCGTGGGCCGACAGAAGCGCTGACGGTTACGCGGACGCCATTGAGGGCGCGCTCAATCTATTCAACCGCGAGCGGGTTACTTCCGCCGCCGACTGGATCGATAGCCAGACGCGGCTGATGTGGGGCATGCAAAAGCCGGACGGTATCATCGAAGGCTGGCACGGCGACGGCAATGTCGCGCGCACGTCGTTGATGTATGCGTTGTGGAAGACGGCGGGGCTGAC
Organism: uncultured Verrucomicrobiae bacterium; assembly: GCA_963788655.1. Lineage (GTDB taxonomy): Bacteria > Verrucomicrobiota > Verrucomicrobiia > Limisphaerales > JAFGQR01 > JAFGQR01. Next base: position 239,177 of record CAWBHS010000060.1, read on the forward strand.
GGTCCAGCCCTGGCGGATCGACGTGCGTTTCGGCGCCGTCCAGGATGGCCAGCGGCTTTGCGTGAGCCTGACGGCGGATCAACCGTGGGAAGGCCGCCTGATCTTTGATCAACCGCGGCATCAAACGATCATGCATCTGCCCATGGATTATCCACGCATCAACCAGTTCCCGGAGTGGTTTGTGGCGCGCCCTGATCAGCAGTATGCGGTTCGGGACGCAAACCAGGACCAAACTCGAAAACATTCCAGCCAGGAATTGCTTGATGGCCTTCAACTCAAACTGGATGCGGGCAAAGAAATACGGTTGGTGATAGCTCCGTGGTGACCGCAATTGACGCTGATGCGCAATTCTGGTTTTCGGGACCGCCGGGACGACTGTCTTACAACACTTCTGTGCGTTGCTCGTTGGCCCGGTTGCCGAGATTGCCGTAGCGGTGGTAGTCGATGCTGAGGCTTTGTTCCTGTACATACGCCAGCAATTCCACCCGGCCTTCCATCAATACCGGCGTGCTGACGAGGCACAGTCCCGTTTCGGCGGCGGCTTGCCGAACAACGGCGGGCACACGCTCGGGCGCGGCATAACGTAATCGTTCGGTCTGGCGATTGCGAATGATCTGGGCCAGGGCAGCGTCGGTTTCTTCGACGAATTCAATGTCTCCCGCCCATGATTCCGTGAGCACTTCGAGCAGCTTCAGCGCCGGCGGTTCGTAATTCTCCGGCAGACTGACGATGATGCGGCAGCCCACTGTCCGGGCCGCGCACACCCGCGCGAACAGTTCGAAGGATGTATCGTCCGGATGCACGCGAATACGCAGGTAACGCACCGGCAAGTAGCGACGAAAATTATCCTGGCCAACGAGTTTGAAGTGGTCGTGTTCCTGCCCAAATTCAACGCGATAGTTTTTGGCGTAACTGGCCGCGGCCGCCTGCACCCGTGTCACGTCCGCAGCGGAAAAGCCGGCTTCCATTGAGGCGCGAGCGCCAAACTCCTGGCAGAGTTGCGATAACTCACCATGGTTGGGCGCATCGTGAAGCTGGGGCTGCGCCGCCTCCGTGAAGTCCATGAACTGCGTGACATAATTGGGCCCGCCCGCCTTGATGCCGGGACCAAACGCTGACTTGCCCATGCCTCCGAACGGTTGGCGAAGCACGACGGCCCCGGTGGTAACGCGGTTGATATACAAGTTGCCGGCGCGAATATGCCGTTGCCAGTAATCGATTTCGCGTTCGTCCAGACTTTCCAATCCGGAGGTCAATCCGTAGCCGGTTTGGTTGACGATGGCGACGGCTTCGGTGAGCTTCTCGAAATGCATCACGCTTAGGACCGGTCCAAAAAACTCCGTGAGGTGCGAATAGCTGCCCGGCCGCACGCCGTATTTCACGCCCGGCGACCAAAGGTTGGGATTGTCCGCGAGCATTTCCGGCATAACGGCCCATTCTTCGCCGGGTTCGAGCACTTTCAATGCGTTCTCCAAATCGCCGCTGGGCGGACGGATGAGCGGTCCCATTTTGGTCTGCAAATCCCAGGCCGAACCGACGGGAAGGCTGCGCACCGCATCCACCAGCACTCGGCGGAATTCCGGATCGTCATACACCTCGGCTTCGAGCAGGAGCAGAGAAGTGGCCGAACATTTCTGGCCACCATGGCTGAAGGCCGAGTGCAAGACGTGCTTGATGGCCAGATCATGATCGGAAATCGCCGTCACGATGGTGGCATTCTTACCGCCAGTCTCCGCGGTCAGATTCATGGCCGGATTGTCGTGGAGCATGTTGAACGCAGTCGCCGTGCCGCCGGTGAGAATCACGGCGTTGACTTTTGGGTGATGAACCAGTTGGCGCGCGCTCCCGCTGCCGGCACAGGGAAGGAATTGCAGCACGCTCTGAGAAACTCCCGCACGCCAGAAGCATTGGCACAATTCGTACGCCACCAGCACCGTATCCGACGCGGGCTTGAGAATGACGGTGTTGCCCGCCGCGAGCGCCGCCGCCATCCCACCGCACGGAATAGCGATGGGAAAGTTCCAGGGCGGCACCACCACGACCACCCCCTTGCCGCGCGCTTCGAGGGTCGGCATCTCCTGGAACCAACGGGCGGTGTCACGATAAAACCCCAAGAAATCCACCGCTTCGGAAACTTCCGGATCCGATTCCATGAAGGTCTTGCCGCCCTCCGCCAATGCGGCGCCCAAGAGGTCGGCGCGGGCCTGGCGAATTTCCTGGGCGACCTGGCCAAGCACCGCGAACCGTTCCCGCGCCGGCCGGCGACGCCAGCCATCTGCGTCCCGCGCGGCGCCTTCGGCGGCCTGGTTGATATCTTCGTCATTGGCGTGACGGTAACGGCCCACCACCACGCCGGGACGCGAGGGATCGTTACAATTCTGGATCGACCGCTGCTCAAAGATTTCCTCACCCGCAACGATCAAGGGCACTTCCGGCGCCTGGGGGCCGCAACGCGGTTTCCATTGGGCGATGATCTGCGCGGCCCAGTCGCTGTTTTGGGGCAGCGAAAAATCCGTGTCCGGCTCGTTGATAAAATGTTCCCAGCCCTGGGCCACGGCCGCCGTGGTGGCGGGCGGGGGCAACTGTCGGTTCTGGGTTCGACGCGGGGCGTGGGAGACCGTCGCCATTTCGTCGATGGCTTCGAGAAACCCCTGCTCCAACCGTATCCATTCCGGACTGCCGACTTTGATTTTGAACGCGTGACTGAGGAAATTCTCAGAACCCGTGTTTTCATCAAGCCGGCGAATGAGATAACCGATGGCATTGATGAAATTCTCCTTCCGGCAGGCCGGCGCGTAGAGCAGCACGTTGCGGGACAACTCGAACAAGGCGCGCCGTTGATGATTCGCCATACCTTCGAGCATTTCAAATTGCACGCGGTCCAGGGCGTTGCCTTCCACGGCCAGCACCAAGCCGTAGCTCAAATCAAACAGATTGTGCGAAGCCAGGCCAATATCCGCGGCGGCACGGTTTTCTGGTTTCAGGATCTCGCGCAGCATCCGTTTGTAATTCGCATCGGTCTCACGCTTGACCTTGAACGGTGCTTGCGGCCAGCTTCGGAGCGAGGCCTCCACCCGTTCCATTTCCAGGTTGGCTCCCTTAACCAACCGCACGGTAATGCGCGCGCCGCCTGCGTGGGCCCGTTCCCGCGCCCACGCCAGGATACGCTGCAAAACGTAAAACGAATCCGGCACGTACCATTGCAAGGCGATACCGGCGCGCACCTGCTCCAGACCCGGACGGTCCAACGTGCGCATGAAGGCTTCCGAGGTCAGAGCCATATCGCGGTATTCCTCCATGTCCAGATACACGAATTTGGGCACCTTCGATCCGTCGGCGCGGGTAAACTCCATGCGCGCCGCCGTGCGATACAATCGTTCCAGTCGGTCGCACAACGTGGCCACGGTATGGTCCCGGGCGAGCGGTGAGATTTGCGAATAGAGCGTGGAGATTTTGATCGACACCACCTCGATTTCCGGCCATTGCAAAGCCTGTAAATACTGTTGGAGCCGGTGCTCGGCTTCCTCCTCACCCAAGATGGCTTCGCCGAGAAAATTGACATTCATCCGCACGCCTTCCGCCGTGCGTGCCCGCAAGTGGGGCGTGAGCATGTCGCGTTCGCCCGGCAGCACCACATTGGCGGTTTCCTTCTGCATGTGCTCCTTGACCAAGGGCAACGCTACCCCCGGCGCATACCCGCCAAAAGACTGGAAGCCCTTGAGCAGCGTGCGATCCAGGGGATTGAAAAATCGTGGAATACCCTGCACATCGAGAATGTGAATCAAGTGATCGACCGCCCGATGCGGATCGCGGGCGCGAAACGCCTCGTCGGTCATTTGCACGAGGGTTGCCTTGTCCGCCGGACTGTGGATCATGCGGTCCAATTCCGCCTGCTGCCGGCGTTCCGAGGGCGTCTGGAGATCGGTGGCGCGCTCCTGCAAGCGCCGGGCGAGGAACAGCGCCCGGTTGACCGAGGGGGGATGGAGGGACGCCGAGTCCGGTCGAAATTCTTCCAACAAGCTCTGAATGTTTTTCAAGACTTGCATAAATTCTCGCCGGCAACATGGCAGGCATCAAACCGCCTGCCAAGTCGCGAACGAAGGAATGTTCGGGGAAGGAGGCGACAAGGCTGGACTCAGCGGTGGCCATTCAATTGAACCCGGGAGTGTGACCACGGCGGGCGGTACCTAGGTCGAATGCCCCCCGGTCCGTATTTGTCTCAGCGTGCTGCCGGCATCTTGCCGGCAGTTTGGAACGGGCGCGCCGTGGTTTAGCCAGCGTACGGATCCAGACCGTGAGTCGGCTGTCCTACTTGATCGGTGTTATTGAGGCACGGCTGTTATGGTATCGAAGGTGTCCCCCTAATTGGTTTCTGCCGGCATCTTGCCGGCAGTTTGGAACGGGCGCGCCGTGGTTTAGCCGGCGTACGGATCCAGACCGTGAGTCGGCTGTCCTACTTGATCGGTGTTATCGAGGCACGGCTGCTATGGTATCGAAGGTGTCTCCCTGATTCGTTTCTGCCGGCGGGACGCCGGCAGCACGTTGGGGCGACCAAAGAAGAAACCGGGAGCAGGGGCGCTCCCGGTTTCCCTATTCTTTCCCAATCCGTGGGCGGGTTGGCAGGCTGCGGTCAGCCGGTACTTCTGGAATTGATCATCGCCAGCCCATGCAAGCGCACGGCGCGTAGGCGTCAATCACCGCTTGCGACCCGTCGATCAGCCTCTGCGCCGTCTCGTGATCGATCAGTTGCTTGGCGCTCTTGCGCTTCTTGCTCGGGCTCTTGTAGAACTCGTCGTAGTTCCGCACCTTGTCCTGGAAGGACTGCAATTGCTTCACCCCTTCCTGGCATCTGCCCTTGGCCAGTTTCTTGCACGCGTCCTTCAGGTGCTTGTTGAACGTGCTCTTGAGTTTTGCGTCGATGTTGCTCTGTTCGACCAGCAACACCAGTTCTTCCACGGCTTCGCAACCGTCGATCACGGTCACCATCGTCGTACCCGTGCTCGACGTGCCTTCACCCGCACACTCGCCGGTGCCGGGATTCCCGTCATCGACGGTCAGCGTGACTTCGTGCGTGCCCAGGGGCAGCGTGGTGCTCAGAATCGCTTCATTGCCCACCGGCAGGCCATCGACCTGCCACACATACGTCAGCGCATTGTTCTCCGGATCGGAGCACAAGGTGGCGTCCAACACCACTTCGGCCGTCTGGTTGTCGCAAGAGAGCACGAGGTTTTCGGTTACGTCGGGCGTGATCTGGAGCAGCGGGCCCACCACGATATGGCAGACCGGGCCGTCATTGGCCGGCTGGACCTGGATGCTTACCACCGCCGGATCGGAGACACACTCGCCATCGGTCGCCGTGAAGGTGAAGCTATCCATGCCGTTGTAGTCGGCGGCGGGGGTGTAGGCCACGTTCGGCGCGGTGCCGGTCAGGGTGCCGTGAGCCGGTTGCGAAGCGATCGCAAAGCTCTGGAGGGTCGGCCCGCAGCCGTTCTCATCCGGATCGCTGCCGGTCAGGGTGATGGCCACTGGACTGTCCTCGCAGGTGGTCACCAGTTGGGCGTCGGCCACGGGGCATTGATTGACGCCGTGGACTTCAATGGTCACGGTGCCGCGGCTGAAGCAGATGCCGTCGTCCACGAGGAAGATGAAACTGTCCATCCCGCAATACTCAGGAGCGGCCACGTAGGTCAGGTTCGGGCTCACGCCACGCAATTGGCCGTGTGACGGCGGCACCACCCAGAAACGCAAGTCCGCAAAGTCGCCACAGCCTTGCGCGTCCGCATCTGTGGCCACCAGAGTAATCGGCATTGCCATGCCGGCGTCCACGATCACCGATTGATCCTCGGGCACCGGGCAATCGTTGACCGGCTCGACGGTGATGGTGAATTCCGCGGGATCAGAGGTGTCTTGTCCGCCGTTGTCGGTACCACCGTCGTCCTGCAGCATCGCGGTTACCTGAGCCACACCACACAGACCGGGCGCCGGAGTAAACGTCAGCGTTCCCGCGGGGCTGATCGTGGGTAATTCGGCAAACAGACCTTCGTTATCCGTGCTGACAACAAACGTCACCGTTTGCTCGCTTTCGAACGGCGAACCAGGTTGGATATTTGTAGCCCAATCGATGAATTCCTGCGGACCAGCATCCTCCGGAACAGTCACATCCGATCCCGGGGTGAAGCTGGGCGGCTGATTGGGCAAAGCGATCACCGTGACGGTGGCCGGATCACTGCGCAGCGAGCCAAAGGGATTGGTTACTTCGACGCTGTAATCGCCGGATTGGGCGAGGGTCTGCGCCACAAAACTCAGCGTGCGGCCGGTCTCGCCGGTTAGGGCGTCTTGGCCAAAGTACCACTGGTAACTGAGCGGGACGCTGCCATTGGCCAACACGCTCAGGGTCACCGACTGGCCTTGGTCCAAGGTGGTGCCGTCGGGTTGCTGAACGATAAACGGAAGCGTGCCCTCGGGCAACGAAACCGCAATCCCCCGCAGGTTGCGCACATACAATCCGGTGTAACCCACCGACGCGTTGTTCACGCGGAAGTCAATCGTGTTCAAACCGGTCACAAATCCGGCGTCGATCCGGAAGGGTGCATACACGCCAAATTGGTCAGGATTAGCCTGCCCGGTGGACACGCCGTTGATCAAGATGTCCAGGCCGTTGTTGTCCGATGACCACTCGCCCGTCACGAATGCCGTAGCCGGATCGAATCCAGTCAGGTCAATCGTCAAGCGATAGACATAATCGCCGCCGGCATCGGCAGCCCCGGCGGCCGCGGAGGTTTCGAGACGAGGACCGATCCATTTGGATTGGTCGGTATTCGGCACCCACGGTCCGTCAACAATGGGAAACACAGTAGAATCCTCGACCAGCGGTTCAGTGGCGCTCGAGTCTGGATTCACAATCAGAACGTAGTGCGAATCCGCGGCGCCGTCCGGCAAAGCGACTCCTGAATCGTCCACGCCGGTGTTGTAAAATCCAGGGACCGCTTCCCCCACGGTTAGGATCGCCTCAGTGCTGGTCACGAAACCAGCGTAATCAATGACGCGCACGCTGTAGGGACCGGCATCCTCCGGGAACACGCCGGGAATGGTAAACGTGCTTTGATCGGCGCCGGGAATGTCGTTTCCACTGTACATCCACTGGTAGCCTAAGGGCGGGGTGCCGATGGCCTGCACGCTGAAGGTGGCCGGATCACCGGCGGCCACGTATTGATCCTGCGGTTGGCCGGTGATGCTGGGCAGTTCGCTGACGACCAGGATGGCCGGATCACTCTGCACCGAGCCGTAAGGATTGGACACTTCCACGCTGTATTCCCCGGCGAAATCTGGAAAATCAATCAGGAAGCTGAGCGTGGGCGCCGTTTCACCGGGGATTTGATCCGGGCCATAATACCATTGATAGGATAGCGGCGCGCTGCCGTTGGCCCGCACGCTGAAGCTGGCGGTTTCCGTCACGACGACGGACATGCCAACGGGTTGGTCCACGATGAAGGGCATCGTTCCAGCAGGCAGCAAATCACCCAAGCCCATTAGATTGTCCACCCTCAAGCCGGTGTAATCGGCGGGGGGTAAATTCTCCACTTCGAAGTCGAGGGTGTTCTGTCCGGCCAGGAATCCGCTGTTGATTGCGAAGGTATTCAAGGCGCCGAAGTTTCCCGCGTTGGTGATGCCCGTCGGCTGCCCATTGAGGTAAACCTGCAACCCGGGATTGTCGCAGGTCCATGCGCCCAGAATCTCCGCCGTGCTCGGATCGAAACCGGTCAGGTCAAAGGTGAGGCGATAGCGATAAACGCCGACCGCACCAATGCCGGCCGTGTTCGCTTCCGGGCCAATCCATCGGGAACCGGCGCTATTGGCCAGCCAGGCGCCGGGCAAGGTAGCGGCATCTTGCACGATGGCATCCTGCGACCCGGAATGCGGATTCACGACCAAAACGTAGTGGGGATCAATCGCGCTGTCAGGCAGAGCCGCGCCGAAATCATCCACGCCGGTATTGAAAATCCCTGGAATCGAATTACGAACCGCGAGCTCAACCGCATCACTGGTTGCGTTACCAAAGGGATTCGAAACCACCACCGAATAGGTTCCCGCATCGTCAAGCGCCAAATTGTTCAACGTCAACGTCGGTGAGGTCGCCCCAGGAATATCAGCAGCATCCTTCTGCCATTGGTAGCTGAGCGAGGAGCTGCCTTCGGCTACGACGCTGAACGTGAAGGACTTTCCGGTTCCGGTGAGGGCACCAACCGGCTGTTGGACGATGGAAGGTGGCGAGTTCGGCAACACCGCCAAGCCGCGGAGATTTTGCACCCGCAAGCCCGTGTAGCCTACGGCGCCATTTTGGATAACGAACTCCAGCGTGTTCAGCCCGTCCTGGAAGTTGGCATTGCTGCTGTCCAATGTGAATGGGGTGAGGCTGGCATAACCATTATTATTCACCTCTCCGGTGTCCACCCCGTTGACGCGAAGCACAGCGGTGTCATCCACCGCCGATTGCCCGGTTATGACCAGCGTGGGAATGTCAACACCCGTAAGATCAAACGACAACTGATAGACATACTCACCTGCAAGCGCCCCCACGGTATCGGGCAACGGTCCAATCCAACGCGAACCGGCAGTGTTGGCCAACCAAGCCCCTGGCAATGCCGCTGCGGTTTGGGCAATGGCATCGGGCGCACCTGAATCCGGATTGGCGGTCAGGGTGTAATGTTGATCGGTGGCGCCATCAGGCAGGAGGGCCTTGCTGTCATCGACGCCCGTGTCGAACAATCCGGGCACAGAAGCCCTCACCTTCAGCGCGGCGGGTTGACTGTTGGTGGAACCCGTGCCGTTGCTTACGGTGACCGTATAATTGCCGGCCTGATCGCCAAACTCGACCAGGAAACTCAGCGTGGCTTCCGTCGCACCGGGAATCTCGTTGCCGTCCAAATACCATTGATAAGCGAGCGGCGCACTGCCCACAGCCACGACGTTGAGCGTGACGGTTTCTCCCAGGCCCGCCACCTGGCTTTGCGGTTCCAAGACAAAGCTCGGGGGAGTGTCGGAGGGCAGAAAGCCCACGTTATCGATCAGGACGGTATTGTCTCCGCCCTGCGGATTGGTTTTTACAAAGGCAATTTCAAGTGAAGTTGCGTCGGCCACAAATGGATCGCTAACCACTTCGCGATAGGGATTGCTTCCCCCAACCGAGGAAACCGGATGTTCCGCCACGACAACATTACCGCCAACCGTTACCGCGAGGGAGGGGAGGTTGCCATTGCGAGCGTTTTCGAGATAGCGAATCTGGTACGACTTCCCGATGACAAATCCATTAACCACCTGGCTCAAGACACTGTCGTCCTGAATGAAGGCAACCTGTATGCCATCCGGAATGGTGCCATTGTCGGCAAAGGGAGAACCTGAGGCCGGATTGATGCCGGCGCCACCGGCAGATGCCCAACCGGTAATAGGGGTATTATCACGAACATATCCTGGATACGCTGTAAACGTGTCCGCTTCAAAACTGTTGTTAACAATCGTCGGTAGGGGCGGTTCCGGTAACGTGGAGATTTGCAGGTTGTCGATGCGGGTATTCTCATAAGTGCCCAACTCGAGATAGAGCGAACCGCCATTGTTGTTCCAATCAAAGTCGGACGTATTCCAGACTTCCATGCCATCCACCGTGGCGATCATGGTAACCGACGTTCCATCGGCAAAGGAAGCGAAGTGATAATCGATGCGGATGTGCCGCACATCAACTGTGGAGACATCGAAGTTTCCGCCGTCAATGCCAGGGCCATTGTTGAAAACTTGGGTGGCTCCTCTGAAACGAAACAGAATGCCAATGTCGGTTTGGGCATCGTTCACTCTTACGCCTGGCTCAGCCGTCGCCTGACCACTGATGCCAGCACAAAAGGAAATCCAATTGTCGGAGGTATTGTTGCCGGGTATCCAATCGAACTCCACCCGAAAGCCGCCTGCAGCGAGAATGTCCGCGCCCAAGCCGCCCGCGGCAAAGTCGAACCAAGTGTTGACATCCGCCGCCTGATGGAAGCGGACCCGCCCTGAGCCAGCACCTGCTTTTAAAAAATTAAGTTGTTGATCCACGATTCCATGCTGAATTTTCGAGGAACGCGTCAGAATGTCGTTGGCATAAGTCCCGGAATGCCGGCCGGCTTGATCGGACGCATCCAGACTGTTGTTGTCTGGAGCATTGAAGTTGTCGCTCCAAAGGACATCCTGAGCCGAGGCGGTCGCCAATGCTGCGAAGCAGAGCACCGCAACGAGCAACGCACTACTGGTCCTTTGTTTGATAGCCAAGCGACACATCGTCAGCCGAGTAAGAAAGGAGAAAAGGACACCTTTGGAGGATTTTTTCTGAATATGCATAGCTATTCCTTAATCAAGGGTTTTATGCCCAAACTTGGGCCTATTCGCTGATTCAACTGAGATTGTGGGAGATTCAAACACATTCTCGGAGGGAAAACAAGTTGTTTTGTTGGAAAACATCGAGCTTCCGAAGGTGTAGCGGGGCTTCAGGATCGCCCGCCTAACTCGTTCCCACCGCCGTAATTAGGGCGACGGCTCCAACGTGCGGCCGGCATCCTGCCGACAGTTTGGAACGGCCCGTTCTAACATGACCAATGACCAAGCTCCAGAACATGGCCAAGGACCAAGAACCAACGATCCGCCGACCGGCTGCTCGATTTTCATTTGCAGATTGGAACTTGGGCCTTCTCTGCAGCTTGGTCATCGCCCATTGGTTATTTGATCGCCGCTGCGGCATTCGTTTCTGCCGGCGAGACGCCGACAGCACGTTGCTCGGCGATTCATTATCAATCATCATCCACCGACTTCACCGCCCATTCCGGATAGGGTGCCTGCGAACCTTTCATCGCGTGCCAGAGAATGCGGTTGAGCAGGTCTTCGGGGCATTGGTCCACTTGGTCCAACGGCAGCCGTGCGCTGGCGTAGGCGTATTTGCGCAATAGGGGGTCGCTGACTCGTCGGGGATTGGGATTCATCTGGTTCGAGGGAATGTTGCTCGCCACCGGCTGGAAGGGCGTGAAGTCCGGCGTGTCCGTGAAGCAATCGAACATCGGCGTGGCGGTGGCGTCCATCTGGTTCATCGGGGGCAGGCCGAGCATCAATTCCATGGTGCGCAGGAGACTGGTCTGGTTGTATTGCGTGGGAATGACTTTGCCGCGTTGGGTGTAGGGGCTGATGACGTAGGCCGTCGTGCGGAAGCCGCTGACGTGATCCCAGCCGTTTTGCGGGTCATCTTCAATCGCGAAGATGCACGTATTCGTCCAGAACCGGCTGTGGCTGATGGCCTCGACGATCTGGCCCAAGGCCAGATCGTTGTCGGCGACTTGCGCCGCGGGCGTGGGGGCCCCGGCCGTGGTGCCGCTGGTGTGATCATTGGGCAGGCAGATGATCGACAAATTGGGGAAGTCGCCGGCGGTTTCGAATTGCTTCAATTCCTTGATGAACTGCGCGGCGCGAAAGATGTCCGGCACGTTCATGTCCCACCCAACGGTGTTGGTGCAAAGGTACGGCCGCAGCGATTCGATGGCCGGGCGGCTGTGGAGATTGATCGTGGCCGAGCCTTCCAGGAATTCCTGGAAATGATCAGTCCAGATGGTTCGCCGTTGCGATCCGGATCCTTCCAGGTCTTGTCGGTGATGGCAAACTCGCCGTAGACCCGCAGCGATTTGCCGTGCGCCAACACGTTGTCCCAGATGAATCCCGCAGGCGAGTAGGCCAGCGCGTCCACGTCGTCGTCCTCCATACCGTCCGGGTAACTGCGCGGGAAGCCGGCAAAGGAGCGTTCCATATAATCGGTGGCAATCGCGCTATCGCTCCATTGGTGGCCGTCGGCGCTGAGGATGCCGGAGCAATAGGTGTTATCGAGCAGCACGAACTCCCGCGCCATCTTGTGCTGGTTCGGCGTGACGCGTTCGCCAAAAATGCACAAGGAAGGATCGCCGTTGCCCTCGGACACGTCGCCCAATACCTGATCGTAGGTGCGGTTCTCCTTGATGATATAGACGACGTGCTTGAACACGCTGGGCTCGCCCACCCGCTCGGGCACCGGCTGCGGGGACCGGCCACTGCGGGGCGGACGCCTGGCTTGCGCGAGCAACGGATACCGCATGTTGCGAGGGCAGCGCGGGTGTAGTGGCGACAGTTCCTTAGGGGAGGGCACGTTCAGCAGCGACACACGTGCCGAAATACTGGCGCGAATTGTATTTTTCCTTTTCCCCCGGCGCATAGCGTCTGGCCCGATCCGATGCCCTTGATGTTGGCCACGTAAAGCGCTTCCCGCCGGGCATCGTAAACGACGGCCCCCGGAAACCATCCCACCGGGATCAAGCCTTTCAAGCGCGACTTCCGGGGTCAAATTCGACCACCGCGACGGCGTTCTGCGTGCCGTTGCCGACGAACAGCGTTTTGCCCGAGTGATCAAAGGCCAGCGCATTCGGACTGCGCGCCAAACAGGTCCGCCGGGCTTTGCCGGGTCCAGATCGTTTCCACAATCCGGTCGGAGCGCGTGTCGATCACGCTCAACGTATCACTGGCAGCATTGGCCACGACGAGGTAATGGCCATTCGGAGACAAGCGCCATGGCGGACGCGTGCAAGCCCACTTGAATTTCCGCTCAGCACGTATTGGTGGAATCCAGATCCAGAACCGACACTGAACCGTCATTGGCAACGTGACGAACGGGATCGACCCGTACCCGCTTGCCGAGCCCCGCCGGACCGGTCAAGCTGCCGGCGTCGGGCCGGCGTCCGCCCCAATTGCTGACGTACGCTTTCCGGCCGGCGACGAGCACGTCAAACGGCGCCACGCCCACGTCCCAAAACCGCTGTACCTTGCCGGTGGTGGCGTCCAATTCAACCAAGCGGTTGGACAAATTGAGCACGACAAAGAGCCGTCGGCCATCCGGCGACAACGCCAGGCCGGAGGGAATATCTTCGACCCGTTTCCAGGCACTGGTCTGCGGCAACCGGATACGGTACAACGCCCACCACCTTGTGCTCGGGCGTGATCCCGAAGACCTTGATGCTGCCGTTGACGTTGGCCAGGTAGATCCGCGAGCCATCCGGGGAAAAAACCAGTCCAGTGAAGCTGAGTTGCCCCTTCTGATCCGGTTCGAAAATGTGATCGGACACTTCGTCCGGTTCCGGATCGCCATCGGCCTCGGAGGGCAACGGCACCCGCTGCAACAAGCGGCCCGTCTCCGGATCGAGCACCACCAGGTGGGGCGTTTTGCCGGAGGTGACCAGCAAGCGGCCATCCGGACTGAGGGCCAGCGCCTGCGGCCGCATGCCGGGCAGTTCCACGTGAAGGCCGGCCGGGGTAAGCACTTGGTTGACGGGCGTGTAATAGCGATTGGTGTCCAATGGGCCGACCGGTTCGCGCGTGACCGCCGATCGTGTGAAGTGGCCGCCACGGTAACAACTGCACAAGGCAAACATCAACAGCATGACCATTCCCGTGGCGAATCGACGGTGCATGAACAAACGCGGAATCATGGCGCCCAGACTGCCATTGTCCAATTCCGTGTCAATGCAGTCCTTCGTAAAGAATCGAATGTGTTTGGCCGGGGCTACGTCAATGGCTACACTGCAATCTCCATGACTGACCTGCTGCTGAAGCTCCTGGGCGCCAAGGTGGACGACGCCGTCCACATCGCGGGCACGTCCCTGGCCTTTCGCGGCGGAATGGCCATCGGATGGTATGTCTTTTTGGTGCTGATCACCGTTGGCTTGGTCACATGGATGTACCGGCGCAGCCCAATCACGCTGTCACCCGTCCGCAAACACACACTCACCGTTTTGCGCGTGATGTTCATTGCGCTCATGTTGTTGCTGCTGCTCCGGCCCGTGCTGGCGTTTACGGTGGAAGGCAGCGTGCGCCGAATCCTCGGTACTGTTGCTCGATACCAGTGCCTCCATGCAAATCGAAGATCCGCGCTTGCTCCCCGACGATCAAAAACGGGCCGCGATTGCCCAGGACTTCATCAATCCCGCCGGCGGCCTCAAGCAGAACGTCGAGGCGCGGAACCGCGCGGCCGTCGAACAGGTGTCCCGGTTGGCCCTGGTGAAGGACGTGTTCCGCAACGAACGGCTCAATTTGCTGCCGCGCCTGGACCGGGAATTTGATCTGGCGGCGTTCACGTTCGCCCAAGGCGTGGCCGAGATCTCCGCGCGCACAGTCGAGCCGGGCGAAACCAACGCCGCCGCGCCGGCCCGGAAGGAAAAAGTCACGGTGGAGAATTTTCCCTGGATCAATCAACTGGCAGCCACCAATCCCCTTACCGCCATGGGGGACGCCGTCCGCGAAGTGATGAACCGCAAACGCGGCCAACCCCTGGCCGGCGTAGTGCTGGTGACCGACGGCGCCAACAATAGCGGCAGTCAACCGCGCGAAATCGCCTTGCTGGCCCGGCAGGAAGGATTGCCGCTTTATGTTTATGGCGTGGGCATCACCTCGCCGCGCGATATCATCCTGGTCAACTTGTTTGCGCCGGATGTGACATTCATCAAAGACGAAGTGGCCGTGACCGCGCGGGTCCGTTCGCAGGGCATGAACGGGCAGAGCGCCGAAGTGGTTTTGAAATTGGGCGGGCAGACCGTGGCCACCCAGCCAGTGACGTTCGGTGCTGACGGCGAACAAGTGATCCCGCTGAAGTTCACACCGCAGAGCACTGGCGAGTTTGATTTGGAAGCTTCGATTGCGCCGCGTCCGGACGAAACCGTCAAAGACAACAATTTCCGCACGCAACGGCTCAAGGTGATTGACGCCAAGATCAAGACGTTGCTGGTTGATCAGTCACCGCGGTGGGAGTTCCGCTATTTGCAGGCCATGTTGCTGCGCGACCGGCGGATCGATTTGAAGTGTTACCTGGCCGAGGGCGACAAAGACGTGGCCCGCCTTCCCGGTTCGCCGTATCTCGCAACCTTTCCCGCGCGCAAGGATGATTTGTTCAAATACGATTTGGTGATCTACGGCGACGTTGATCCCCGGGCGGTGGGCTTGAACCAACTTGAAAACCTCAATCGCTGGGTGGCGGATTTCGGTGGGGCTTTGGTGGTGGTGGCGGGCAAGCGTTTTATGCCAAACGCCTACAAGCGGTCGGTGCTGGAAAAGATGTTGCCCGTGGAATTCGACTCCGCGCCAGTGGGTGCGTCAACGGATGCCGTCGCCGAGAAGCCGATCCAGTTGCAGCTCACTTTCGCGGGACGCAACAATCCGATGTTGCGGTTGTCGGACAAGGACGAGGAAAACGTCGCGCTGTGGAAGCAACTCCCGCCGGTGTATTGGGTGGCCAAGGTGACGCGCGCCAAGCCCGCCGCGGAGGTGTTGCTCGTCGATCCCGATCCGGCGCGGGAGACGCGCTTTGGCAAAATGCCCGTGATCGCTTTCCAGAAATATGGTCTGGGCCAGGTGCTCTACGTGGGTACCGACAACACCTGGCGCTGGCGCCGCAATGTGGGCGACTTGTATTACACTACGCTCTGGGGCCAAATCGCCCAACGGGTGTCGCTGCAGCGGTTGCTCGGTATTTCCAAACGCACCCAGCTCACCACCGACCGGCAGAACTATATGACCGGTGATCGCGTCAGCGTTTATGCGCGGTTGTACAGCGCGGGTTACGATCCGTTGCAGGCCGCGTTCGTTAAAGGTCACTTCGGCCTCCGCAACGGCTCGGGACCGCGTCCGGACGTCACCTTGCGGCCAGTACCCGGAACAACCCGGCCTGTACCGAGGCGAATTCATTGCGCCGACGGCGGGCACTTACAGTTTCTGGGTGGAGACCGACCTCAACACGTTGCTGGATTTCAATGTCACCGCGCCGAAGTTCGAGTTGGGAGAAACCGCCATGAACGAACCGTTGCTCCGGGAAATTTCCCGCACGACCGGCGGCGCCTTTTTCCGCGAAGAAGATTTGTACCAATTGCCCGAAACCATCAGCGCCAAAACCGAACGGGTGCGCTCCCCCCTCGAGGTGGAGCTGTGGTCGAGTCCGTTCTTCTTCTTGCTGCTGCTGGGTGTCGTGACCACGGAATGGGTGCTGCGGAAGATGTCGTATTTGAAATAAGATGCGGAATGGATGAGGCTGGCAGCGGATGAAACCATCGAACCAACCAGAGAGCAAAGGCGACTCCGCCATGGTGCTTCGTGAGCAATCGGCTTCGCAGCATGCGCCACTTGAGGGCGGCGCGTCAGTTCGGTATGCCGAGGTGAGTTGGGAAAGGATGATACGAGCCGTGGAAAAAGTACGTGAACGTTTGAATCATCCGGAAGACTGAATCCGCCAATGACCGAAGCCTCGCCCCAGATTAACGAAACGCACGCTGTATCGGCCAGCCCGGTCCTGAAAGCGAAGATCGAGGCGTTGCGCCGCAAACACGTTTCGGTAGCGACGTTCACCGGTGTTTCGCTGACCGTGGTTGTGGGCGTCGAACTGCTGGCGTTGGCGATGTTCGTGGATTGGTGGTTGGATCTGCCGTGGGCGGCGCGGTTGATCTCGCTGACCGCCCAATTGTCCGTGTTCGCCTACCTGATCATTCGCTACGTAGCCGTGCCGCTCCTGCAACAACCAGACGACGATGAACTGGCATTAATGATGGAAAAGGCCCGGCCCGGCTTCCGCACGCGTTTGATTGCCTCGCTGCAACTCGCCCGGCCCGGGGCAATTCCGCCCAACGCTTCAAGCTCGATGGCGTATGCGCTGGTGCAGGATACCGAGGCCTTCGCGGCGCCGATGGATTTCCAGAAAATTGTTCCCACCGAACGACTCAAGAAATTGCGCATCCTGGCGGTCGTGATCCCCGTGGCGGCCCTCGTAGTGTTTACCGCCGGCGGTCAAACGAGCGTTGATTTGCTCCGGCGCGTGTTTATGGCCAACATTCCGGTGCCGCGCAAAACCCGCGTGTTCGTCGCGGATGGCGACAAGTTGATCGGAATTGGTGATAGCGTGCGGTTGGAAGCCACGGCGCAAGGCGTCATTCCCGCCACCGGTCTGCTCAAACTCAACTATCGTGGCCGGCGAGATCAAGAATTCACCCTGGAACAGAATCGGGAGGATCGTTCGCGGTTTGGCCGCACGATTGACAACGTGCAGGATTCCTTTGGTTACCGCATCTATCTAAATGACGGCGCCAGCGAGACGTTCCGCGTGCGGGCGGTGCCGCGACCAACCGTGGCCACGATTCAGTGCGAACAGGAATACCCCGCATATTCGGGACTGAAGCCCGGACGGCGGTCGCTGGGCGATTTATCCCTGTTGGCGGGCAGCAAATTGAAGCTTCACGTGACCGCAACCAAGCCCTTGAAAATGGCCGCGCTGAAATTGGTGGGCCTGGACCAACACGCTTCGTTGCGCGTGGACGAAAAGCAACCCACCGAGTTGTTCGGCGAAATTACCATTCCCACCAAAGACCTGACCGGCTTCTCCGTCGAAATGCTGGATACGGACGGTATGGAGTCGCGGGATAGCGCGGTGTATCGAGTGGAGATCATTCCCGACAAGGTTCCGTTGGTCCGCATCACTAGTCCGACGCGGAAAGAGGAACTGGCCACCCGAACCGCGAGACCGTTCATCGGCTACCAAGCCTCAGACGACTTCGCGATTGCCCAGGTCAGCTTGCGCTATAAATCCGAAGCCATTGACCACGGCGCCGAAAAAGCCGTTGAACTCGACTTGGGGGGAGAGACGCCGGCCATCTCCAAGCGCCAATTCCAATGGAACCTGGGCGAATTGCAGATCGCGGAAGGCACCATGATCGAGTATTGGATTGCGGCCCAGGACAACAACGACGCCACCGGTCCCGGCATAGGCCGTTCGGACCACCAGTTCCTCCGAATCGTTAGTCCCGATGAAAAGCTGGCCGACATCTGGAACCGCGCCGGCGATTACATGGGCAGCATCGACGATCTGGCGCAAGACGAAGAAAAACTGAACAATCATTTGGGTACCATCATCTTGGAACGAACCGGAGCCGGATCACTACGCACGGGGTCAGACCGGACTATTGACAAGTAATTCACGCATTCGAGTTATGCCGAGTAAAAACGACTGGCAATAGTGCGGTCTGATTCCGTGGGAATGAGAGATTGTGATTCGGGCCAAATAGGATCAGTGTAGAGCCGGTCACAGACCGCAAATCAATCAATACCAATCATGAAAACTCGATTCAGTTTTGGGCTGCTGACAATATTGGCATTTTCGCTCAGCAACTCCCTCGTTGCTGCGGCGGTTGCGCCGGTGCCGCAGAGCGCGGAACAACTGCTCCAACAGGAGCTCAAGCAGGAGCAAATCCGCACCACGACCAAGCGCGTGGGCGATCACTTGGACGCGGTCCTCAGCGAATTGTCCATTAACGACATCGGGGGGGAGTCGGCCCGGATGTTGCAGGCGATTCGCGGTGTGCTGGGCCGGTTGTCGGATGAAGACATGGGCCAGGTCATCCAGATGTTGCAGGAAGCCCGACAGGTAAACGACCCGCACGCCTCCACCCGTAAAGCGTCCGATGCTTATTCGAGTCAGAAAATCATCATCACCCAACTCAAGCAACTGGTGATCGAGTACCAACGACAACAGGCTCTCTACGAGATTTCGCTGCGCCTGAAAGAACTGTCCAAGAAACAGACCGACAACATGTGGATCGGCGTCTGGCTCGCCAAAAAGACCAGAAGCCGCACGCCCAATTCCTTTGATGACGGTCAAAAGATCAACTGGAAGTACCAGCAGACCGAACAGGCCGCGATCAAAGACGAAACCGTCTTCACGCTTGCCCGCCTGGAGAAACTCGCATCCGAAATGGCCAATGGCCCCACCGGCGAGCGACCCAAAGCCGCCGTGCAACAAGCCCAGAATGGTGGCATCAAGCCAGCCCTGGACGCGGCGGTGGAAGAATTGGCAACCGGCAAGTTGCTCAGCGCCACCGGCAGCGAAAAGAAAGTCCGTGACCAACTGCGCGAGATTGCGCGGATGCTGTTGATGACCCCCGACGCAATTGACCTGTTGAAACAGGCCATCCTCGAACTCGAACGGGCCATCGACGATCAGCGAAAGGTGACGACCGAGACGGCCAAGGTCGAACAGGAAACGTCCGACGAAGTAGAAACCCGACAAGCCTCAGTGGTCGACGCCACCGATTTAATCCGCCGGGACGTGGACAGTGTGGCGCCGGTAGCGGCGGAGTATTTGAAGAGCGCCACGGACAAGATGCAGGAAGCGCGCAGCGTGCTCAGCAGTCGCGACAATCCCAAGCGCAAGCAGGAAACCGCCCCGCCGCTGCAAACCGAAGCCGTTACCCAAATGCAACAGGCCCGCCGCGCGTTGCAGGAGCAGTTGGAAAAGGCCGAACAAATCGCCATGCAGCCGGAGAATCGCCTGGCCGCCCTTAAAGCGTTGCAGGAGCAGTTGCAGCAACTCATCAAGGAGGAAGCGAAACTCAAGACCGACACAGCCCAAACCGAGCAGAAGAACAAGCAGGATTTGCCCGCCCAGGCGCCGGCGCAAGGCGAGTTGAAGGATCGGGCGCAAGAAATTCAGTCGCAGGCAGCCAATCAGTCGGCGCCGGCGGCCGAGTCGATGGGTGAAGCCGCCAGCCAGATGCAAAAAGCCCAAAGCTCGTTGGCCGAAGGCAAGAACAACGAACCCGCCCAGCAGGCCGCTCTGGATGCGTTGCAGCGCGCTGACCAGCAACTGAGCCAGGACATCGCCAAGCTGGAACAGGCCCAAGCGGAATTGGCGCAATTGGAAAAGATTGGCGAGAAACTCGCCGGCATTATTCAGGACGAACAAAAGCTCCAATTGGACACGGCCAAGGAAGCGGTGAAACCGCAACCGAATGCCGATGCCGCCAAGGCGTTGGCCAACCGTCAAAACAAAACGGCGCAGGACACCGGCCAACTGCAACAGGAGGCGTCCACGCCGGCGCCATCGGCAGCGTCGCACATTGGCAAAGCCGGCGAGAACATGGACAACGCGAAATCGGAACTGAACAACACGTCGCCTCAGAACGCTCGGCCCAAGCAAACGGAAGCGTTGTCGGAACTCTATCTGGCCAAGAAAGACTTGGACAATCAGATGGATCAGTTGCGCGACATGCTCGGCCTGCCGCCGGCCAGCAATTCCCAGTCACTCGCCGATGCCGCCGCAATGGTTGACCAGGCGTTACGGGACGTGAATCAAGCGCAGGCAGAAATGATGCAGGCTCAACCGGGTCTGCTGGAATCGCTGGTCCAGCAGCAACAACAGATTGCCGCCGGGTTGGCGCAGCAATCTCAAGAAGCAGCCGACGCGGCGCCGTTGCAGCAGGCCCAACAAGCTGCCAGCCAAGCGGCCCAACAATTGGCTCAAGCCAACCTGCCGGCGGCGGTTGGTTCCATGAAGAAAGCCCAGGGCGCAATGCAGCAAGCCATGGCCTCGAACAAACCGAAACCACCAGGCGAGGCCAATAGTCAATCCGGCCAAGCGCGGCCCAGCGGCGAATCCGGTCAAAGCGATCCGACCGCGCCGTCAGCCTCGAACGGGGAAGCGGTCACCCCGTCGGAGGCCAGTGATTTGGCCGGATTGTCCGAGAAGCAACAAGCCGTCCGGCAAATGGCGGAAAGCCTGCTGGTCGCCCAGCAGGCAGCCCCCGCTTCCGCCATGGAGGCGGCGGCTGGATTATTGCAGAACGCCGCCAACAACATTGGTCCGTTGGCGGCCGGCGCGATGGGGCCGCTGCCGGGTTCAGCCCAGAGTGCCGTGCAATCCGCCCAGGGCTCTGCCACCGACGGCGCCGCGCAAGCCGCCGCCAGTCGAGGCCGTCCCGCGCAAGCGAGCGCCGCGGCCGCCGCCCAGGCGTTGTCGCAGGCCCAGGCCGCACTGGCTTTGGCCCAAGCGGGATTGGGTGCCGATGCCGCCGCCCAAGCGCAGGGGCAAGGGCAAGGCCAAGGTCAGGGTCAAGGGAAAGGGCAAGCTCAAGGACAAGGCCAGGGCCAGGGTCAAGGTAAGGGACGCGGTCAAGGCCAAGGTCAGGGTCAGGGACGCGGCACCCCCTCGCCGCAGGGCACCGGTCGCCAAGGCAACTGGGCGGGAGCGGGCGGGGCCAATGGGGCGCGTCAATCCGCCGCGGGCCGTGGGGCGTTCACCGGTTTACCCGCGCGGGATCGGGCCGCCATTTTGCAATCGCAGGGCGAAAAATATCCGCAGGAATACGGCCCGATGGTGGAACAGTATTTGAAGAATCTTTCCGACCAGGCGGGCCAGAAATAATCTCGTTCCACTGCCAAACCAACACGCTCATGATGCACTCTTTTCCGCGCTTCGTACGGCAACGCGCCGAATCACTTGCCCGCGCTCCACATTGTCAACCGCTCCAATCCTGCAACCCTGCAACCCAGTATTATCATCTTGAGCCAAACGAATGTTCGAACGTAGTTGCCGAGGCGCCAACCACAGCGCCCGCGCTCCCCTATCGATCTCAACTCCGGCAGCCTCGTTGGCGCTGGGCATTCGGCTTCCTCATTTTGTTTCTCGTCCTGCCGCTGCCCGCCCAGCCGACGGTCGGACGGGACACGGTCAAGGTTGACGAGAAGACCGGTTCCATCATCCAAGGCGCATTGAAATGGCTGGCCAGCCAACAACTACCCAACGGCGCCTGGGGCAGTTCCGGCGAAGAGAAACGACATCCCATCGCCATGACGGGCTACACGCTGATGGCCTTCCAAGCGGGTGGCCAGTTGCCGGGCGAAGGCGAGTTTGGCAAGAACGTTAACGCCGGAATCAAATTCCTGCTCGATTCGTGCGGACCGGATGGTTTGTTCACGGACAGTAATAGCGGCCAATACATGTACGGGCACGGCGTTGCGGCAATTGCTTTGGCCGAAGCTTATGGCGAGACACGCATTCCCTCCATGCGGGCCAAGCTGGAAAAGATCATCCGGGTGATCCTCACCTCCCAGAACCGCGAAGGCGGCTGGCGATATCGACCGGTGGCCAATGACGCGGACATTTCCGTGACGGTGCTCCAAGTGGTGGCCTTGCGGGCGGCCAAGAACGCGGGGCTCGACGTACCGCAAAAGACCATCGATAACGCCGTGAAATACGTGAAGAGTTGTTACCATGAGCGCAGCGGCGGTTTCGCCTATCAACCTGGACGGGAGCCGGGATTCGCCCGCACCGCCGCCGCCATTTACTCGCTTCAGGTTTGCGGGTTGTATGACGACAAAATGGTGAAGGCCGGTTCGGAGTATTTGCTCCAGAACCAGAAAACCAAACAGGAGTGGTTCACGTATGGAAATTTTTACGCCGCGCCGGCCCAGTATATGATTGGCGGCGAAATCTGGGCCAAATGGTACAAGAAAATCAAAGACATTCTGGAAGGCGCGGTAAAGCGCCAAGGGGATGTTTACTATTGGGAACCCCGGTTGGATCAGGGACGAGGCGGCGTGGGCGAGGTGTATTGCAGCGCGGTGTACACCATGATTCTGGCGATGCCCTACCATTACATCCCGCTTTATCAGCGGTAACTTGACGGGTGCGACACCGACGGCGAAAACGATCCAAGAAGAGGGGCGGCAAAGCAATTCGCTGGACGGTGGCGCTGCTGATCATCGCGGGCTTGGCCGCAGTGAGTTGGGGCTTACGACGCGCGGGACGGGCTTCGGATTGGCAGTCCACTTTTCCGTTCGAATTCGTGACCTCGTTGGTGGCCGCACCGACCAATAAAATGATCCCTCCGAGTAAAGTGCTGCCGTCGCAAACCAAGGCAGATCTTTCGACGCCAGATCCTGTAATGTCCGCCCCCTCAGCGCAGATTTCTCCGCCAACCAATCGACCTTCTACAAGTACGTCCAATGCTCCCCTGCCCTTGCCGCCAGTTCGGTCCGGAGCGACCAATGAAGGCACCGCACCGTTGACTTGGCGCGACATCCTGGAGGCGCAAATCAATTTGGTGCGTCATGGAATTTCCCCCGGCTCACTGGACGGGGTCATGGGATCGCAAACGCGGGCCGCCTTGCGCGCGTTTCAAGTCAAAACAAAACTGCCGGCCAGCGGTCAGTTCGACGATGCCACCCGGGCGCGCTTGCGGACGGAGACCCCGCTCTTCACGCGCTACCAGGTGACCGCCGCCGACCTCGCCCGGCTGCAGCCGGTGGGCAAAACCTGGTTGGAGAAGTCCCAGCAAGCGCGCTTGGATTACGCCACGATTCTGGAATTGGTGGCCGAGCAAAGCCAGTCGCACCCTGATTTGATTCGCCGGCTCAATGCGGGAGCCGATTGGGAGCATCTGCTGCCGGGAACCGAACTGATTGTCCCGGACGTCCAATTCCCACCGGTCACCCAGAAGGCAGCGTATGCGGTCATTTACCTCGCCCACCGAAAGCTTCAGACCTTCGATGCCGCCGGGAATCTCCTGGCGCATTTCCCGTGCAGTATTGCCCGCAACCTCGAAAAACGTCCGGTGGGTGAACTGCACGTGGCCGTAATCATAGCCCAGCCCAACTACACCTTTGATCCGGCGGTGTTTCCCGAGTCCGCCGAAGGACGCGAATTGGGTCGCAAGCTGGTAATCCAACCGGGCCCGAACAATCCGGTGGGCGTGGTTTGGATCGGCCTCGACAAGCCCGGTTATGGTATCCACGGCACGCCGAGTCCGGAGCTCGTGGGCCGCACCGAATCTCATGGCTGTTTCCGTTTGGCCAACTGGAATGCCGAGTACCTGAAATCCATGGCGTGGGTGGAGATGCCGGTCTTTGTTGAACCTTGATCCGCCCGCGAAGGCGTTAACCACTACGGCGAGCCATACGAGACGATGCCAGTAATTTGGACTCCGGCTTTTGGTGTTTGAACTTTGGAACCACCCCTTCAGAATTACCGGGCAATCCTGCTTTGCCTGCGATCCAGTCTTTGCAATTCCCATTGGCTAAAGTAACGTCGCGCCGGAATTCACAAGCACGCAACCTTGGCAACTCTGATGAAAAGGCCCTTTGTTACCATCATACTCGCCGGCGGAAAAGGCTCCCGTATGGGGTCCAGCGATAAACACAAAGTCTGTTTCGAGGTGCTGGGCGTGCCGGTCATCATCCGCGCCATCGAAACTTACAATTTGTGCAGTTCCTTGTTGAACCTCGTGGTGGTGGGCATGAAAGCCGAGACGGTAATGGCAACCGTGAACGCCCGGTTTCCCGGCACCATCTATGCCTTGCAGGAACAACCGCGCGGTACCGGTGACGCCGCCCGCCGCGGCGCCGAAATGCTCGAACGCCTCGGCTATGACGGCGAGGTGCTGGTGGTGGCCGGGGACAAAGTCATCGAACCGGGAGTCATTCGCCGGTTGCTCGCCACGCACCGCAAAACCGGCGCCGATGTCACCCTCGCCACCGCCAAACGGCCGCCGCATTCCAGCACCGGCATTCTGCTGAAATCGCCGCGTGGGAATATCGTGGGCATCCTCGAAGAAGCTGAACGGCAGCGATTGTTGGCCTTGGCTGAACTCGACCAGGTATTCCAAACAAAGACCAAGCTGTCCCCCGCTCTCGTTCGTTCGATCGTCGCCCGAAACTGCACCGCCAAAATGGCGACCGCCCTGCTGCTCCGATTGCTTCCGGACGGCGAATCCGTAGCCCCGTTGACGCGCGCTCAGTTCGAGCAATGCTTTACTCCGGAGGAACGCCGCGGTCGGTTGAAGATTGGCCGTCTGGCCGTGCCCGCGCAGGAAATCCTGGAACGGTCCGACCAGATGAACCTGTCCACGTATCTCTTCCGCGCGCCGGTCCTGTATGACGCCCTCCATCGATTAAAGCCCGCGCGCAACAACCAGGAAGAATACCTGACCGACGTGTTCGAAGTCCTGGCCCGCGGCCAACATCCGGCCCGCGTCGTTGGCTGTGAAATCCATGACCTGAACGACATTATGGCCTTCAACAATCCCCAGGAATTGTTGGCCATCGAGGAAGTCTATCGCACGAAGCAGGAACCGGTCGCGGTCCAGGCGTCGCCGACCGCCAGTCGAACATTGGCGCTCCCGCAGGCTTGGGCGAATCTCCTCGCAGCCCCCGGAACCACCGCCCGCCGTCAATTTCGCCATTGGTATGGTGAGGACGTGCCGGCGGCCTCCGTGCAGGCCGTGCTGGACGCTTTCATCCGGCGGCATGGTTCCGATCGGCCGGTGGCCATCATCCGGTCGCCCGGTCGGATCAATTTGCTGGGCCGACACATTGATCATCAAGGCGGCACGGTCAACGTGATGGCCATCAACCGGGAAATCTTCATGGTGGCCGCGCCGCGCTCGGATGACCGCGTTACGCTGGCCAACACGAATGAATCGCAGTTCGCCGGTCAGGAATTCCGCATCTCGGACCTCGTCGCCAGTCTGGACTGGGACGATTGGCAGCACGTGATCGACGGGCCGCGCATCCAACGAATGCTCGAAGCGGCGCGCGGCGATTGGGCCAATTACATCAAGGCGGCCATCCTGCGTTTGCAGGAATTGTTTCGTGACCGCCGGCTGCGTGGCTTGGACCTCATGGTAGGCGGCGACATTCCGATGGGCGCGGGTTTGAGTTCTTCGTCGGCGCTGGTCGTGGCCACGGCGGAAGCAATCACTGCCTTTAACCAGTTGGCGGTCAGCGCGCGCCGGTTGGTCAGCTTGTGCGGGGAAGGCGAATGGTTCGTCGGCACCCGCGGCGGCGCGGCGGATCACGCGGCCATCAAACTGTCCCGGCGCGGTTACGTGACGCGCGTGGGCTTTTTCCCGTTCCAAATCGAAGACTCGGCGCCCTTCCTACCGGAGCACGACTTGGTGGTGTGTAATTCCGGCGTCTATGCAGGCAAGTCGCACCAGGCGCGAAACACGTTTAATGAAAAGGTCACCGCGTATCACCTGGGTCGGATTTGGGCAAAAATGCTGCGGCCCGACCTGGCGCCACGCCTCCAGCAGTTGCGCGACCTCAATCCGGAGCATCTCCGGATGAACCGGGCGTCCTTCGGCCAGTTATTAACCCAATTGCCCGCTCGTCTGAGCCGCACCAAAGTGCAGGCCGCGTTCGCTCAAATGGCCGCCGCAGACCGCGCCCAAATCGAACGCCTGCTCGGCAGTCATGATGCGCCGGTGAATGGTTATGCCGTGCGGGACGTGGTCCTGTTCGGCCTTTCGGAAATGGCCCGCGCCCGGCGTTGCCTCGCATTGCTCAAAGCCGGACAGGCGCGGGAACTGGGCCGGCTGATGAACATTTCGCACGACGGTGACCGTGTTTCTCGAACCGCGCTCGCCACCAAATCGCAGAAGAAGAAAACGTCCGCGGCAGATCGAGTGTTGCTCGACTGGGCCCGCAAACGTGGTCGGCAAAGCAGCCTGACAGATCTCTCCGGCGCTTACGGTTGCAGTTTGCCGGCCATCGATGAGATGGTTGACTTCGCTCTTCAGCTTCCTGGAGTTGAAGGCGCCCAACTGGCTGGGGCTGGACTCGGGGGCTGCGTCATGGCATTGGTGCAACGAGCGCACACGACGGAAGTCTTGCAAGCGTTGGGCCAACAAGGAATCCGGGCGGAAGTGTTTCGCCCCATTGCCGGCGCGAGCAGCTTGGCGATGGGGTAAGGCAACGGCGGCATACCGTGCGATCCGTGCGGCGGTGCCGAGCGCTAAAAGTGCGGCCGAACTTCTGTGAGCCTTCGCCGGCTGTTCCCTCTCCCTGAGGGAGAGGGTTAGGGTGAGGGAGAACGAGGCGTTCAAACTACGCAGACGGTTCGCACTGGACGTTTTTCGCCCACTATCATTTTCAAGCGTTGCAGGTTGCAGCACGGTGCCTTCCCCCTCACCCCGGCCCTCTTCCCTTGGGGAGAAGGAGAACGTTCGACCGGGGTGGGGTGAGTCGAAAGCCCTGAAAGCGTTTGGGGCGGTACCGCGCGCGCCCACCACCGCCACCACATCACGCCGCGCGCTGGCCGGCATCATCCTGGTCTTTCGTCTGGCAGCCGCAACGCTCACGCCATGACGATAGTCTGCCCAGCAATCCCAGCCGCTGCAGATAGGCGACGTCCAATTGAAAGAGATTCGTGCCCGCTTTGCCTGCCCTTCGCTCGTAATCAAGCACGTTGGCCACGTGAACCGCGGTCAACAGGGAAAACGCGCGGTCGCCAGACTTGACCGGGCAATGGTGCAAGGCGATGGCTTCGAGAATCGGCAGGGGCAAGCCCCACGTGCCCAACAGACAAGCGCCCACTTCGGCGTGGCTGGCCCCAAAGATCTCCATCTCGACGTCGCGAATCGAAATCTCCCGCTGTGCCGCCTGCCGCAACAAGGTGCTGTACTGCGTCGGAATGTTGGCCGCCAGCAGCAACATGCCGACGTCGTGCAGCAAACCCGCGGTGAACGCCATTTCGCCCTGACGCGGGTCGTGGGTCTCGGCCATGGTGATGGCCATGCTGTGCGCTCCCGTGGCCATGCAGTGCATCCACAATTGCTCCAGTTTGAATTCGGGACACTTCGATTTGTCGAACTGCGTAAAGACGTGCGACAACAGGATCATCGACTTGATCCGCTCGGCCCCTAAAAACATCACCGCTTCGGCGGTTTCGGTGATTTGTTGGGGCAACGCGAAAAAGGTCGAGTTGACCATGTGAAGAATTTTGGCGGTCATCACCGGATCTCGTGAAATCAACTTGGCCACGAATTCGAGCGATCCCTTCGGCGACTGCAATTCGCTCATCACCTGGGTGTAGAGCGTCGGCAACGCGGGCAATTGCGTCAACTGTTCCATCAGCCTCTTGACCGCGTCATTGGCCACCCATTCCTCCATCCGAAAGGCGCGGTTGACCACGGCTTGAAACGTCTTGCTATCGAAACCGCGCGGAATCACATAGGGCGGTCGCCCGAGACAACTCTTGAGCGGTTCTTGTTCCTCGGTGCCGCAGCCAACGAATCGCAACGTCTTTGGGCACCGCCGCGTTACGCGGTTCAGCAACTCCACGCCATTCATCTCCTCCATCTGCAATTCGGCAACGACCCCATCGAACGGCGCCTGATCCATCAGTTGCAAGGCCGCTGTGCCTCCCGCGGCAAATACCAATTCCCATTCGTCCCGATACGGCGCCAACACCTTCTCGGCTTGCTGCAACCGGTTGGCATTGTCATCAACATACAGAATCCGACGGCGCGGCAGCACCGGGACAACCGACGCCGCTTTGCTGCGTTCGGCATCAGGCCCCGCGGCGCGTTTGGGTACTTCGTTGCGACGGCCCACCAGCGGAGGGCAATGCTGACGCGACGGTCTCAGCCGTGGTATCGCTGGACCGGTTGAATGAAACCGTATGTTTCAGTTTTTCGAACAAACCCATAAGCCAATGCACGTGTTAGGCGGCCAACGCGGTCGTGGTTACTTTCCGCCAGACCTCCACCCGTTCATCAAAACCGAGCGCTGCAATGTAATCCATATCGATCACATCCTTGGCTTCCGGCGGGAGGGAATCGTCGCACTCGTGTTCCAGGGCGTTGGCGGCATGAAGCGCGGTCACCAGCGTAAATTCCTTTTTCGGATGCTCCGCCGGCCGATGATGGAATCCCACGCCGTCCACGACCGCCGCCGGTAATCCCCACAAGCCAAGCAAATACGCGCCCACTTCCGCGTGCGTCGCGCCCAGGAACTGTTTTTCGACCCGCCATAATGGTTGGGGTTGGGCCACCCAGTTTTCAAGAACCCGGCGGTAGTCCTCCGTCAAGCCGGACGCCAACACCAACTTGCCCAGATCGTGCAAGAGGCCGGCGGTAAACACTTCGTCGCCGAGATGCGCGCGGTTTTCCGCATTCACGATTTGCCGGGCCAGCATCCCCACGTGCCAGGAATGTTGCCACAAGTGTTCGAGCGACAGGCCGGGCAAGGCCACCGGGGTGAACTGGCTGAAAGCTTGCACGCCCAGCACGAGGTTCTTCACGGTGCCGATGCCCAAATAGAAAATCGCCTCGCTGGGATTGTTCACCGGTTGGCGCAAGGCAAAGTAGGCCGAGTTAATCAATTGCAGCACCTTGGCCGTCAACCCCAAATCCCGCGAAATCAAGGAGGCCAGCTTGGGAATCGAGGGTTCCTCCTGCCGCAGTTCCTGCACCATCTCGAGGTAAATACCCGGCGCACTGGGAAGCGCCTGCAATTGGGACACCACCTGTTTGAGCCGGGGATCCAACGTTTGCCGGGAAGCCAATGCGCGTTCAATGGCTTCACGCAAGGCCAGGGCCGCACAGGGTTTAGAAATCAACTGGTGAGCCACCCCCGCCAGGCTGCGGCTGGCTTCGGCGTCGTCGCCCTCGGCCATGGCAATCCGCACCGCCTGCGGGAATTTCCGCATGATCCAAGTCAGCAACTGCGCCCCGTCCATGCCGGGCATGGCCACGTCGGCCACGACCACGTCGAACGGCGTCTTGAACATCCGTTCCAGCGCCCGCGGGCCATTATTCAGGAACTCCATTTCATACTGGCCTTGCATCGGACGCAGAGCCTCCTGAAGCTGCTCGAGCGCCGCGGGTTCGTCATCTACCAATAGAATTCGTTTCATTCCATCTGCACGGGCTGCTGACGCAACGGAAACTCGCTTCGACTCAGAAAACGGTTTCGTTGATCGGTGCCGTCACCAACGGAAACTGCGCGGCTCCACCCGGAGCTGGCCCAGACCATCCGCCTCCGGTCAACCCGCCCCTGCCGCCGGGCAATCTCTGCCCAGTTGTCCGGAATGACAGGGAGTCTTCACCACGCCAAATCACGCGGTTTCTCGCCTGCCCGCCTGCCGGTTATGACTTTAGCAGGGCGTGTTCCACCAGTCGGACGCCGCTCCGAATATATCAAATTGGAACATTGGCTGTAAGAAAACCGGTTTGCCGGTCACTATTTCTCAAAACGAACTCAAATGGGCGCATCCGAACACGAATCCATCTTTCGCCGCTGGCTGGCCGACCACGCCGGTTTGATGTGGAAGGTGGTGCGGGCGTTCGCCGCCGGGCCGGAAGATCAGGAAGATCTGTTGCAGGAAATCGCGCTGCAACTGTGGATGTCGTTGCCCGCCTTTCGCGGCGAGGCGAAGGAGAGCACGTGGATTTATCGCGTCGCGTTCAATACCGCGCTCGTTTGGAGGCGCACCGAAACGCGGCGGCAGGCAAAGCATGAGAAATTCCTGGAATTCAAGGTCGCCGAGGAAAGCCCATCCGATCGGCCTGGGAAGACTCGCGATGAGGAAAGGGTGCAGATGCTCTATGCCGCCATTCGCCGGTTGCCCAGATTGGACGCCTCGCTGGCGTTGATGCACCTCGACGGCCTGAGTTACCGCGAGATGAGCGAGGTGCTGGGCATTTCGGAAAATCACGTCGGCGTGAAGTTGAACCGCATCCGCAATCAACTGGCCGAACAATTGAAGGAAGCGTGTCATGAAGCTTGACGATTTTCAAAAGTCCTGGCAGTCGCAGGACGCCGCAAAAGAGATTTCCATCAACGCCGACGTGCTGCTGAACGAGGTCCGCCGGAATCAGCAGCAATTCCGCCGGACGATCTTCTGGCGCGACGTGCGCGAGGTCGGCGTGGCGATGCTGCTGGTGCCGGTGTTCATCTACAGCGGTTGGAAGACTCATTGGACGCTATACCTGAGCGCCTTTGCCTGCTTCGTGGTCGGCGCGTTCCTGGTGCTTGACCGCCGTCGGCAAAAGAAAATGACACCGGACCTGCACGGTTCGCTGAAGGATTGCGCGACCACGTCGCTGGCGGAAGTCAGCCACCAAATCTGGTTGTTGAAGAATATTCTGTGGTGGTATCTGCTGCCGCCGTTCGTGCCGATGCTTTTGTTCTTCGGCTGGTGCGCGTGGAGCCCGTCAGGAGCTGTTGTGGCCGGGATTCTTCAGTTCCTGTTTCTGGTTGGCATTGTCCTGCTCATCAATGTGTTCGTTTACTGGCTCAACCAGTCCGCCGTGAAGAAGTGCCTGGAGCCGCGCCGGCGGGAATTGGAAGCGCTGCTTCATTGGGCCGAAACCGGCGAGCCGCTGGACGAAACGCACGTCGCCAAACTACGCTCAATGGCTCTCTCAATAGCGGCCGCCGACCAGGTTAAACCTGTCGAATTCAAGGTCGCGTTCGGGCAGATTGCCTTTTTCGGCATGCCTGGAATTGTTGGGATTTGGTTCTTTTTGATGCTCGGCCTGACCATGAGCAATCAAGACTGGAAGACCAAGGAGCCGGCCCGTGAGACGATCGCGCCTACCTTTCACGTTGAAGAAACCAACCGCTACTCCGTCGTTGCTCGAACGGTTGTTGGTCAGCTCAACGCAGGCGATTACGCCGCTGTGCAAAAGCTGTTCACCCCGGAGATGAGCAACGCTTTGCCGCCGGAGACAGCATCCGATTTTTTCACCGGGCTCGCCACGGGATTCGGTCACATCGAAACGGTTGAAGGCCCGACCGGCAATGGCTACCGCGGGTGGACAGCGTTCCGCCTGGATTGCCAGCATGGTGAGTTGACGATGAGCCTGGCGCTTAACGCGGAAGATAGAATCGCCGGACTCTATTTCAAACCGGCGCACAGGCATTACGCGAATTTTAAATCGTTCATGCTCGAGCTTTTCAACTGGCGGCATCTGCTTTGGCTTCCGCCTTTCGTCATGGCCGGCTTGTTATATTCCTGGCTGCTGCAGAAATTAACCAAGCGAGCCGTGGGGATCAGCGCTCTGGGGATTCATTTGTCGAAAGGGCTGAACCTTATTCTCTGGGATGAAATACAAGAAGTTCGGCCACTTAGGTTTTTGCACGTTCGAAATCTCTGGCTGACCAGCGAATCAGGCGAAAAGACGCTCATGCACTGGACGCCCTTGGAACGACATGCTGACCTGAAGGCGGCGGTGGAACGCTGTGCCCCGGCAAACCATCCGATCCGTAAATATCTCTCTCTGTTGACATGAATCTGAACAGAACAACCGCAAATCTGTAGCTGAACCGTGGAAGCAAGAACGGGTGGCTTTTCCCGGACACCGGGATCACGCCAACAACTCCTGAAACAGAATATGAACGAAAACAAACCACTCGGTCCGCTGCTGTTGGTGTCGGCGGCTTGCATCATTGCGGTCATTGCCCACGCCTCCAAGCAAACCAATTCGGCCGCAAACCTGATTCCGGCCACCGGCATCGCCGGCATCTGCCAGGCGCACAACGTGCCCGCGCTCGCAGTCGTGGTGACCAAGGACGGGCAGATTTGCGACCGGGCCGCCGCCGGTGTCCGCAAATGGGGCGACCCCACGCCGGTCACCACCAACGACGTGTTTCACCTCGGCTCATGCACCAAGTCCATGACGGCCACCCTCGCGGCGATGTTCATCGAGCAGGGAAAACTGCGCTGGGACACGACCATCGGGGAAGTGTTCCCCGAACTAAAAGGCAAGATGGACCAGCGTTACGAAGCCGTGACGGTCGAGCAATTGCTGCATCATCGCGGCGGCGTGCCGCACCATTCGCCGCCCGCTGCCTGGAAACGTGCCTGGCAAGAACTAGGCACGCCCACGGAACAACGGCGCGAATTCATTGAATCCGTCTTGAGCGCGCCGCCCGAAGCCGAGCCGGGCACGAAGAAGATTTATTCCAACGACGGATACGTCATCGTGGGCGTGATGCTGGAAAATATTTCCGGTGGGGATTTTGAATCACTGCTGACGGAAAAACTGTTCAAGCCGCTGCAGATGAACACCGCCGGTTTCGGCCCGCCGGGCACGATAGGCCAAGTGGACCAGCCGTGGGGCCACGTTCACCAGGTGTTCGCGACGGTGCCGATGCAGTTGGACAATCCGCCCGTGCATTCCCCATCTGGCCGCGTGCATTGTTCGCTTGCTGACCTCGCGCGCTACGCCATGTTCCACCTGCAGCCCGGAACGAACGCGCTGCTGAAACCGGCGATGCTGACAAAACTGCACGCCTCGCCGGAAGGCGTGGAAATCAAGAATGTCATGGACGACTACGCCTGTGGCTGGGTGCGCTTGAAACGCGACTGGGCGGGCGGCACGGTGTTATGGCACAACGGCTCGAATACGATGTGGTATATCGTGATGTGGCTCGCCCCGGAGAAAAACTTCTCGGTCATCGCGGTGACCAACGTCGCCGGCAAGGACGCACAAAAAGCCTGTGACGATGCGTGCGTGGCGATGATCAGGAAATGGCTGCCGAAATAGCGGCCCGCGCGCGGGCAATGCCGTTCCGCCCTAACGATTCAGTCAAAAAGGGGAGTGCGCGCACCCCGGGCGCCGGGGTTGGCGCCTCGCCAACCACATTTCACTTTTCAGTGACTGCTCAGTCGCGAGGCCAACCGGCGAGGGCACCGGTTGGCAACGCCCGAGGCGGGCGCGCTCCCCAAACCAAATAGCATCAATACGGCTTCAAGCCGTAAACTGGAGGTTAGGCGGCGGCGGCATTCGCTTCGGCTATGGCGGCGTCGAGGAGGTTGGCGGCCGACGGCAATATTTGTCGCAAGGCCTCCGTCCGCCGGCACAGTGCTTCCACCGGTTCGCGCGCGTTGAATTGCAGCAACCGCCGATACCACGTGATGAATTCCCGGCTGAGCTCCGCCTCGAATTGGGCCGGCAGGGAAAACTGATTATCGCCCACGACGGTTTCGCACAGGATCAATGCCGCCACGCAACCGGGATCGGCGGCCGATTTTAACTGACGCCAGACCGGCAACGCTTCGGCGCAATGGCCGGCCAACGTCAACGCCTCAGCCCGCTGCTGGCAAATCGTCGTGTCCTGGGGCAGATGCCGCTGGGCCTCGCCAGTCCAATTGAGCGCGACCTCAAGAAATTCAGGCCGGCTGAGCGCAAGTTGGCCGCCTTGCCGCCAAACCGGCGCCTCCTGAGGATGCTCACTGGCCAGCGCAAAGAACAGGTTCAAGGCCTCCACCGGCTGATCGTGACCGGCCATGAATCGTGCATAATCGAGCCGCGCCAGCCGCGACTGCGGATCGTCCTGAATCGCTTGCTGGAATTGTTCGGCGGCGGTGGCGTGCCCGAGTTGGGCCAGACACAACGCGAGACAATGACGCGGGCCGGCCTTGAGGATTTCCTGGTTGACCGGCGTGAAGGCGGGCTGTTGGCGCTTGGCCAGACACTGCCTGAACTGTTCCGCCGCTTCCAGAAACTGCTGCTGTTCCATGAGCGCCAAACCCAGGGTGAAGTGCATCGACGCTGTCAAACCGCCGCGCCGCGCCAGCGGACCCGTCAACAATTGAATGACCGCGCCGTGTTCCTTGGTCTTCAACAATTGCGTGCTGAACTGCGTCAGCAGTGCCTCGCGAATCTCCGGCGTCAATTGCGCCGCCGGCAATGCGACGGCCGCGTTGAACGCCTCCTGGTACCGCTGCAAACCTTCCGGAAGCCGTCCGGCGCGCACCAATTCGAGCCCAAGATTCAGCAACAGATTCGGTTCATCCGGCAACTCCTCGACGGCTTTTTCCAACAGGCGGAGATTCCGTTCGACTTTGCTCCGCTGCTGGGTTATAGCCTGCGTGTAGCCATGATGGATCAACGTCGCTTTGCCAAACTTGTTATCGAGACCCCATTCCTGGCGGCGCACTTCCACACTGCTGAACACCTGCTCGTGAATCCGACCGACGTAGAACAATCCGGGCGCATTGCGGAACAACCGCGGCACAAAACTGCGGCCTTCCGCCTCTCGCCCCACGTCCAACATCGGCAGGCGATAAGCCATCACGCCGCCGGCTTGAAGCTCTTGTTTCAATACGTCGCGATCTTGGGCGCGCAATTCCTCGTCGGCGTCGAGCACCAGCACCCAATCACCGCGGGCATGTTCCAACGCCGCATTGCGGGCCACGCTGAAGTCATCCGTCCATTCGCACGAATAGACCTCGGCGTTGAACCGCGCGGCAATGGTGGTAGTCCAATCCGTGGACCCAGTGTCCATCACGACGATCTGGTCGGCAATCGGTCGCACCGATTCCAGGCACTGACCGAGGAACTGTTCCTCGTTTTTGGTAATCAAACAGACGGTCAGCCGCGGAGCGTGCCGGAAATCCCGCGCCAGTTCCGAGGGCAGCGGCAGTTCCAATCGTGGCTTGCCGCCTTTGCCGGGCAGCGACTTTGAGAACTTACGGGCCGGCTTCCATTTCGGCGCCAGCAACCGCGCCTGCTCGGCGCAACGTTTCGCCAGCGGAATATCTCCAACGTCCCGGGCGATCTCGGCCAGCAACAGAAAGGCCTCCGGATGATAGGGCCGGACGCCGATGGCATCCACAGCAGATTCCCAAGCCGGCAGCCACTTTTTGTTCCGGTGCAACTCGTGCGCCGGTCCCAAACGACCCCGCAACGCCGCGGGCGGTAGTTGGATCGGTGCCGCTTTGCGCTGGGGATGGGGCGACGAGTTACCGATGGTGAACGGTTGTTGGTGCGAAGTAATCTGCCGTAACCGTTGGGCCGCCACCTGCGCAGCCCGATCCCAGGTCCACTCGCGGCGCACGCATTCGCTGGCCGCGCGCCCTTTGGCCCGAGCTTCCGCGCGATGTTCAAACACCCACCGCATTTTGGCAGCGAGCTCGGGTAGATTCGGTTCCAACAGCCAGCCTTCGCCGGCCAGCTTCATGCCACTGATCACATCGCCAATGGCCCGCCGTTTCGTTGGCACGCGATAGGCAAACTCATCGGTGGCAAAATCATCCGTGGCGCCGCCGCCGGTCACAATGACTGGCAAGCCGCACGCCATCGCTTCCAGCACGGGCAGGCCGAAGCCTTCGCCGCGATAAGGATGCACCAGGGAGTCGCACGCGGTGTAAAGTCCGGCCATGTCCCCGAGTTCCTCCGTGAGATAGAGAATCTCCGGGGCATTCGGCCGGGCTTGCGCGGCGCGGATTTGCGCCTCGAAGGTCTGGCCGGCATACACGCTCTGGCCGCCAAAATCCTTGATCACGAGACACACGTCGTCCGCCGCGGTGAAGTGCTCGCAATACGCCTTCAGCAACAGGTCCGGCCCTTTGCGATGGATGGTGCCGCCGACAAAGAGAAACTTGAACGATTTGCGCGTCGCCAAGGGCATGGGCGGCACGGCCGGGTGGAAGATGGACGGATTGATGCCGTTAGGCACGACGTGAACCTTCTCCGCCGGCACACCCGACTCGACATACATCCGTTGCGCGCACGCCGAGGGCACCCAGACCTCGTCCACGCGCTGGCAATTGCGCACCCATTCGGCCGGGATGCGCCCGTATTCCCAGGGCTGAATCAGCACCCACGCACCGGAGGCAGGAGCCGTCCAATTGGGCGGCCAGGCATGGCGAACGGTGACCTGCGTATTCGGCGGGGCGACCGGCTGCAATTCGCGGGCGACCGCGACCAACTCCGGGTATTGGGCACCGCCGTTAAGCGCGGCAATGTTCCCCAGTCGCGTCAACTGGATTTGCGGCTGCCGGGCCAGCTCGCGCGTCAGTTCGCGGTTGACGTGCGACAAGCTGCCTAAGTCTAGGAAGGAGCCATCCCAGGCTACCACCGTGCGCGTTGCGGCCTCGTTGTCCGAGGCTTGGACGGGCGCGCCGGAGGCGGCAACGGCGGCGCCGCTTGCCCCGGCGGGGATTGGCCGGGAGCCGGGCTTGGCCTCCAGTCCCGACCGGACAGCTTGCATCATCTTCGTCACCGCCGCCGTGGGCCCGTAGGCCCATTC
Source organism: uncultured Verrucomicrobiae bacterium (assembly GCA_963788655.1). GTDB lineage: Bacteria > Verrucomicrobiota > Verrucomicrobiia > Limisphaerales > JAFGQR01 > JAFGQR01. The sequence continues at coordinate 275,837 of CAWBHS010000060.1, forward strand.
CATGAACAGCGCGCCGTCGCGCCCCATTTCCTGGCGCCGGGATGCGGGCGTGGCAATGGCCGAGCGCAGTGCGCGGCGGACATCGGCCACCACCAGCAACGGCATGGGCTGGTTGCGATGATGCGGCTGATACAACAGTTCCGCCTCCGTCAGCGGCCGGTTGAGCCGCGGATTGACCGGGATGGCAAAAACGCTTTTGCTCATCGGCAGGTTCATGCCGTAGCCCTCGGGAATCACCGCCACCTTTTCCCGCACGAACACCTCTCCGACCGGCGCGGTGATCGCAGTGTCGCACGACACAAACGCGTCGCAACTGTCCATCAACCGGCAGATGCCCAACCGGGTGTCCCGCGACTCGTCCACGCGGATCGGCGCGGCCGAACCAGTTGTCCGGCGCAGCCGTTCGATGAGTTCCCGCAAATCCCGTTGCGGCTGGTCGGGCGTCGGATGCCAGGAGGGGTAATTGACCTTGAGATACAACTCCACGTCGTCCTGGCCGTTGAACTCCCGCAGATACGCCTCAATCAACGTGTCCCAGCGGCGGCGCGGCAGAAACATGGCCAGCGCCAGGAACCGGAACGGCCGGCCGGGCACCGGTCCCGCCGGAGCGGGCAACGGCAGCCGGGCATTGTGAATCCAGGGATGCGGACAATCCACCTGGTGGAGTTTGGACCGCGCCACGCCGGCGGCGGCAAACACGTCCAGTTCCGCCCGGCTCATTAACCAGACTTGGTCCATCTGGTTGCAAACGCTGATCCACTCGGCCGGCGGGTGGTTGCCCTGGGCACTGCTGTCAAAGGTGGTGAACATGATCCGCAGCGCGTCCGGCGGCAGCGGCACCGTCAACCATTGCGGACTAGGCACATGGAAGAACACGGTGACCAATGGCGCCGTCAAGCGGGTTTGTTCGAGGCGCTTGATCAGGTCCAGATCGCAATCATCTACCCCTGGCTCGACTCCATCCACCGGCACCACGCGCACCCGAATCCCGGCCTGAAGCCAGGCGTTGACCAAGGCGCGTGCGGCCACGCCGTAGCCGCTACGGTTGTAGAGCGGCGCCACGAGCATCACGGTCGGCCCGGCGGCCTCATCCGTGGACAGCACCGGCAAGATGGCCATGTTATCGCCCGACGCAATGGTTTGCGGACCGGTCGCCGATGCCGGTTCGACGCGTTGATCCCCGGCGAGCACATCCAACCGGGCTTCGAGGCGATCGGTGCAAACCGACCAGTCATACTGCCGGACCACCAGCGCGCGCGCTTGTTCGGCTTTCTCCCGAACCTTGGCGCCGCCGCGCTGGACATGGGTCATGATGTCCGCCAGCCGTTTCGTGTCCGGCTCGGCAAAGCGCTGGCCAGCACTCACAGTCCAATGGCCGATGCGGGAATTGCGCCGGGTCTGCTCCCGTGCGGGCACCAGCCACGCGTTGGCGTCGGTGCAAAGTTCGAGCAACGCGCCATGCCGCGTAGCAATGACCGGCACCCCGCTGGCCATGGCTTCCAAAACCGCCAGTGAGGAACTGGCTGTGCGCAAGGGCAACACCAGGCAATCACACGCCGCATACAAGCCCGGCATGTCCGCCTCCGGCAACATCGCCGGCAGGTATTCGAGGGCCGGGGCGTTGGGCTGACGGGCGAATTCCTCGACCAGTTGGCGGCCGCCGTGGCGCACGTAGTAATCCTCGCAGTCGGTGTCCTTCACCACCAGGCAGACATCGTCCCGGCCGCGGAACGCGTGCGCGTAGGCCGCCAGCAACACATCGAATCCCTTGCGCCAGCCCGCTTCGCCGACGAACAGAAACTTAAAACGTTTACGCGTCGCCAACGGCCGCGGCGAAACCCCGGGGCGAAACAATTGCGTGTCCACCCCGAACGGCAGCACATGCACCCGCTCGGCGGCGATGCCCGCGTTCAGGAAATTGTCGCGCACCCACTGGCTGGGCACCCAGACTTCATCCACGGATTCTTGAAGAGGCCGAACCCAGTCCACCGGGATACCGCCGGTCCACCAGGTGTTGATCAGGATCTGGCGGCGGGCGGGCAACTCACGGAACACCGGATGCCAGCGCGACATCACGGTGAATTCCGCTGGCGCCGGCAGCGGTTGATAGAACCGTTCGGCCAACGCACGGTAGGCGTCACGTTCAGCCAGATTCAGCTCTTCGACGTGAAACGGGCCGTTGCCGGGAACCAGGGAAAGCGCGTGGCCGCGTTCGCTCAGGGCCCGGCACCAAGCCCGGTTGACGGCGGGTAATTTGCCGTGGAACAACTGGAGACCGCACCAGTTCAGCGTGTGCGTGACACAGCGCGGCACACCACCCGGCGCTGGTTCATTACCGGGCAGACGGCCGGATGGAGTTGGAGTCGCGCCCAGCAGATTACAACTCTGCGATACAGCAGAGGGCAACTCTGCGCTACCAGACTGGCGATCATCGGTAGGACCGTCTGTGGGCTTCCCGGCAAGTTCCGTTTGGCTCGTAGCGGAGGAGGATTCAGCCACCCAGGCCCGTTCCATGGCGGCCACGGCCGCGGGCACAGTGGCTTCAAAGCTGTATTGGCGGCGCATGAATTCATACGCGCCTTCCACCCGGTCGCGGCGTTCGTCCAACGGCATCGCAACTGCCTGGCGCAAGGCCCGCCGGATGTCCGGCACCTCCACCGCGCAAAAGGCCGTGTCCCGCTGGTGCGGCATGTAGGCGGCCATCTCGGGCGTGATGGGCACCAGGCGCTGGCTGTTGGGCACGAGCAGGGCTTGCGACGGACATGCGACTTCCCAGCCTTCGCTGATGATCACCGGTCGGCGGCGGATGATGGCTTCCGTCACCGGCGCCGTGTGCGTGGTGTCCACGGACACGTAGGCATCGGCCGCGTCAAACAACCGAACGAGTTCCATCCGCGTGCCCGGCGTTTCGTCCACGGTGACGCGCGCCTGCGAGCCGGTGGCTTTCACCGTATCCGCAATCAGGCGCCGCAAATCCACTCGCGGCTGGTCCGGAACCGGATGCCACGACGGGTAACTCATTTTGAGATACAACTCTTTTTGCGGATCGTCGGCGAACTCTTCCAGAAACGCACGCAGTAAGGCCTCGAGCCGCCGGCGCGGCAGGAACAGGGAGATGTGCAGAAAGCGAAACGCGCCGGCCGCCGCCGGTTCCTTCACCGCCGACTGGCCCAGCGCCGGGGTCTCGATCCAGTAATGCGGCCACTTGAGCGCCACGGCTTTTTCCGGTGCCAGCCCGGCGCGAATCCAGGCGGCCGTTTCCTGCGTGTTGGCCAGCCACACCTGGTCCATTTGGTTGCACATGAACACCAGGCGGGCCGGGGGCGAGGACGCTTCCCGGCGGCTGTCAAACGTGGTGAGCATGATGCGCCGGCACGGTTGCGGCAGCGGCAACTTGGGCCACAGGTAGGTGGGCACATACGCGAAAATGGCCACCACCGGCGCGGTGATCTCGGTATGTTCCAGGGACTGGAGTTGGTAAAGATCGCAGTCATCCAGGCCGGCCGAGAGGTTGACATCATCGCAATCCACCCGGACGGTCTTCACCCGGAAACCCGCCTGATGCAGCGCCATCGCCCAACCCCGCGCAAGAATCCCGAAACCCGACCGGGCATAGAGCGGACCGTAGAGAATGATGTCGAATGGACGCGGATTAGTCATGGCGGAGGACGGGAATGAAATCCGAATTCCGAAAGTCGAAAGCCGTAAGAATTCTGGAGCCCGAAAGCCGAAGGGCATTGGGTGTGCCGAAAGGAGTCCTGTCCATGAACCTCGTAGCCGCCGATGTCAGTCGGCGCATGCCTATGGCTTCGAAAGTCAGCGCCGACTGACGTCGGCGGCTACGGAGTTCACGTGTTTCGGGTTTTGGCATTCGGGCTTCTTTCGGATTTCGGACTTCGGATTTCAGACTTAGTAAAGGGTGATCAGTGGATGCGCGAGCTTGAGCTCGTGGCGAATCCGGTGGCAGATGGCGTCCTGGTGAACGCGGGTGGAAACCAGGATGGTGCCCGGCTGTTGCTCCAGCCATTCCGGGGAGACGATGGGAATGCCCAGGACGGACTTGTCGCGGTAGCGGGGATTGGCATCCACAATCGCCTGGATCGGGGCTTCCCGCAGCGGACTGTTCGCCAGCAATCGCAGGGTGTGCGAGCCGGCGCCCCAGACAATGAGCGGTTCGCCGGCGGTCGCCGCGGAACGTAGCGTCGGTTCCACGGCCTGGTGATCCCGTTGAGACTTGGCGACGTATTCGCGCAAGCCCCGGGAAGTGTCAAGGTCCACTGCGGCAACCTCGCCCTTGAGCGAACCCGTGGCGCGTTCGAAGACGGCGTGAATGACGGGTGTGGTGGTTTTCGCGTTGACCAACTGTTCCGCCTGTTCCAGCCACCGGCACCGCCACCCATGCGCGGCCAGCAGGCGTCGAAGGGAAACCGGGCCGAAGAAATTGATATGTTCCAAGCTGAACTCCTGGAACGGCGCGTCCTCGCCCTCGTGCAACCGGCTGGCATCGGGAATCGTCACAAACATCCGCCCGCCCTCGGGCACGAGCCGGGTGCAATGCCGGACGCTGGCCGACAAATCACGCAAATGCTCCAGCACGCCGACCAGAATCAGGAAGTCATACGAGGCCGGCCCGGCGCCCAAGGTGGTCATGGTGCCGGTCACGATGGGCACGCCAAACAACTCCGCGCTTTGCCGGGCGCATGGTGGCGAAGGTTCCAGCCCGCTCACCTGGGGATAGCCGCGTTGCTTGAGCAGGTAGAGCAATTGGCCGGACGCGCAGCCGATTTCAAAGATCCGCGCGGCCGAACCGGGAAGGTGCGGCGCGCAGCGGTCGGCGATGTCCTGCAACCGCGCCCAACTGGAATGCGTAGTGTCCAGGATCGGCGGCGGCGCTTCGTACTTGGATAGTTCGGCGTAGTAGGTGTCAAACACGGCTTGCCCCGGGATGCGATCCGCGTAGCAAAATCCGCACGCCGGGCAGGCCACCACGTCGTAGCCCTCCAAAAGCGTGCCCTCGCTCAGTGGGGCGAACCGGTGCGGGTGGAGGCAGTCAGTTGCGGGCGATTGGCAAATTTCACAGCCGCGCGGGGAATGCGGTAGGGTGGAAAGATTCGCGTTCATGGACTTGGAATGGGGCTATGACCTTGGTCCGAGGGACACGCTAAGGCGGGAACTCCAACCGCACCGGTGCCGGCTGCTTGCTGGATTTCAACCTGTCGGTTGTTCGGGGGCGTGGTCAGGGAAATCAAGTGCATTGTTTTACATTGGAATGGCATAGCAGACGGTGTCCCAGCATTCCTCGTTGTAACGCCGCAAGTGGAACCGGCACGGCACGCCCGAGGCGAGAATTTGCAGCGGGATTTGCCAGAGATGGTCCTGCTGGTGATAGACACTGATGGCCAATTGCGGCCGGTGCCGTTGCAGCAAGCGCCGGCCGCCGGCCAAGGCGGCGGGTTCCGCCCCTTCGATGTCCATTTTGATGTACGTCGGCTGATCATTGGCCAACAACTCGTCCAGCGGCGCGCACGCCACCGTCAACGCCCCTTCGGCACTGGCCGAGGATGACAACGTGCCGCCCCCGCTGAAGCGCAGTTGACCGCGATGATTGTCGGCGGCCAGGGCGAGGCATTCGATCTTGCGGCGCACATCGCGTGGATACCCGGCCACGCGCTCCTGCAATCGGCGAAAATTCTCGGGGTCCGGCTCCAACGCCCACACCCGTTGGAAACGCCCGCCTTGCAAGCGAACAAGATCGGCGAGCGTGTCGCCGTCAAACGCGCCGCAATCTACCAACACCGTGTCCGCATCCAGGTGAACCAAGTCGGCCGGGAAATACGGGACTTCCGCCGCCACCGGCGGCAATCCGGCGAAATCTAAGTGCAGGCGCCATCGGATCTGCGCAACGTATTCGACCCGGGACGGTTCATCGGCCAGGAGCGCAAACGCCCGCTCAATGGCGAGGCGTTGATCGCATAACCGCTGCGGCAAATCCAGGCAGTAGAAATCCAGGAACACCGCCGGATGTTTCCAGAAGAGCACCGCGGCGGGGAGGACGCAGGCGCAGCCGGCCTCGTTCAGCCAGCGTTGGGTCACTTCGAAGCGATGCCCGCCCCCCGCCCGCCACACCGTCACCAAAAAAACCGCCGAGTCGCCAAAGCGCGCGGCGGCCATCGCCGGTTCCAGCACCGTCAGGCCATCCACGGCCTGGCCCCACAACGCGGGATTGCAATCGGTGAAAGCCAGCGGTTCGAGGCCGAGCGCGCGCAGACCGCGCAGGGTACGGCGCCCCAGTCCGCCCGCGCCGTGCAGCACCAGGCGACCGGCCAGTGGTCCGGCCTGTTGATCGAAACTCTCGGCCGCGCGCCGGGCCACGGCGGCGGACGGTTCAGCCAGCAAGCACGACAATTCCTGCTCCGGGCGGACGACGGTTTCCAGCAACGCGGGCTGCATCTCAATTCATATTGTCCAAGACGGGCACCAGCATGTTGCGCTGGAACTCCTGGCGATCCAGGAACGGCCACAAGTCCTCGATCGGGGTGGAAACCATTCGACCATCCGGCAATGCCCGGGACGCCAAGCGCGGGGCGGTTTGATGCTGCGGCGAAATGTTCACCAGGCACAAGGCGGGTCCGGGCGCTTCCAACACCCGCCGCAACGTCGCCGGCGCATCGGTGGTGGACTCGATTTCCGTGGCGGGGATTTGAAAGGCCTCCGCCACCCGGCGCAGGTCCGGCAAGGTTAGCCCGCTGGTGGGATCACACGCCACGAACCGGCTGTCGAAATGCGTCTTCTGTGTCTGCCGGATGGAGCCGTAACCGTCGTTGTCGAGCACAAAGAATTTGATGGGCAAGTTCAGCCGTCGCACAACTTCCAGTTCCTGGATGTTCATCACAAACCCGCCGTCGCCGTCCACGCAGACGGTGCGGCGCCGGTCACTGGCCAGGCACGCCCCGATGGCCGCGGGGATGCCGAAGCCCATCGGCCCCAGGCCCTCCGAATTAAAAATGCGCTGGCCGCTCTTGACGCGGAAGGCCTGCATCGTGATTTCGCTGCACGCGCCCGAACTGCCGGGGACAAGCAGGTCGCCGGCGTCCATGTGCGTGGACAAGAGGTTAATGAAGGCGTAGTTGCTGAGGCCCTGCTCCATCGTCCAGTATTCCGGCAGCACCACCGGGTAACATTGCTGCCAGTCCTTGCACCGCTCAAGCCAGGAACCAAAGCCGGCGGAGACGCCGCGTTGTTCCCAGGCCCGCTGCAACGCGTCGAGAAACGGCTGCGCCCGGCTGGCCAACGGCACCTCCACGTCCAGGTTCAACTTGGCAATCTCGCCTGGATCCACGTCCACGATGACCTTGCGGGCCGCACGGCAGAACTGGCGATGGTCATAGCCAATCTGGCCGTAGTCCAACCGCGCACCGACGGCAATCAACAGGTCGGCGTTTTGCAGGGCGAAATTGGCGCCGCGCTGGCCGACGGCACCAGGACGGCCGACGTAGAGCGGGTGTTCCTCGGGCAGGAAATCAATAGCCTTCCAGCTCAATAGCACCGGCACCGGCAACGTTTCGAGCAAGGCGGTCAAACTGGCTTGCGCGCGGTCAAGACGGACGCCGTTGCCGAGGAGCAACACCGGCCGCTGTGCTTCGGCCAGCAAGGCCACGGTGCGTTCAACGGCGTGCGCGAGGGCGGCAGCGCCCGGGGCCCCCGCTGCCAATGGCGGTTCAAATCCCGGCAACGCCTCCGCGGCGATGTCAGCGGCCTGCACATCCAACGGAATGTCCAGCCAGACCGGTCCCGGCCGGCCGTGGCGGGCCAGATACAATGCCTGATCGAGATGATACCGGATGGTGGCGGGATCGGTGACGGTCACGGCGTATTTCGTGATCGGTTCGACCAAGCGCACGATGTCAATTTCCTGGAAGCCCAATTGGCGGATGGGTCGGTCGCCTTTCAGGTCGGCGCGTTTGACCTGGCCGGACAGAAACAGGCAGGGCGTGGAATCCAACCACGCCGCCGCCACGCCGGTCAGCGTATTGGTGCCGCCGGGGCCGGTGGTGACGAGGGCGACCCCGAGGTGATTAGTATATTGGCCATAGGCATCGGCCGCGATGGCGGAACCTTGTTCGTGCAGGTTGCAAATGAACTCGAGCCCCGCCGCCCGGCCCAGCGAATCACACAAGTGCATGCACCCGCCGCCGGGCAGCATGAAGACATGCCGGACGCCGGTCGCGGCGAGGCGTTGGAAGACGTAGTCAGACAGTTTCATGGGCATTAAAAATTGGTTCCACTCTCATAAAGGGCGACGACTTCGACGCCTTGACGGCTAAAGGCCGCACTGAACAGTTCACACGTTTCACGCGGGTTCCGGACTGCGGCAACGAGGAGGACTTGCGGTGGATTCTTGACAATGGCGTCGAACGTGAGAACGGGGTAACCCAATTCGAGGTCGCCGGTTTCCACGGGATCCAACGGCAACAATCCAGCGATCTTGGCCTGGTCGAGATTCGTGCCGCGGAAGAGGTCTTTTGCTTCGGCGAGCTCCCCGGCAATCGCCACGGACGCGCCCCGCGCCCGCCAGTCCGCCACCAGGGCTGCAATCCGATGCGTCAGGTAGTACGGGTGATGCAGCAGGGAATAATTCCCATCGTAGATCACCACCGGATCCAGTCGCTTCCGGGGTTCGTCCACCAGGAAGATTTGCATCAGCCCGAAGCGGATGTCGTCCAGTTCCGGGGCCGCCGGAATCAGGTAATGGCGGTCCAGCAGGACAATTTCCTTGTGCCCCGGCAGCAGCCCCCGGTGGCCCACCCAAGTTTGCTGGTTGAGAAAGGCGCGCATCTGATCCCCATGTGCTTCCTGAAACTGGTAGTTCCGGGCCACCTGGAAACTCGCCGGTTCCTGGCGCCACTGGCTCAACGGAGGCATGTCGAAGCGGCGGTTGCAAGACCGGCACACCCACTTCAGTCCGCCATACATCGGCTGGTCCGCGTAGTGGATGACCTCCTGGCAATGCGGACATTGCACCTGGACGTCAAAAAGCTGGGCCGACTTGCCATTGCCCTTGTCCACCAACTGGCCCGGGCGGCAGTCGAGCGTTTTGGCGGGAACGTGATTGTAAGTCGTGGCCAGCAAATACATGAGCAGCATCGCCTGCAACGCATCGCTGTCCGGCATGCGCGTGCTGTTAAACGCCCGACACCCTTGGGTGATGTAGCGCGCCCGGTCGGGGATCGTCCCGTTCTCCACGGCGCGCTGATAGAGGGCCGTGCCGGGATACACTTCGATCGGCCACAGGCCAATCCCGACCTGCCGCTGTTTCAACCACAGGCTGAGGGTTTCAATGACCGTGTCTTTCGTCTCGGCCGTATCCCCAAAAATGTAGGCGCCTTGCACTTGAACCCGCGACGCATACGTCAGATCCACCGCGCGGAGGATCTCCTCCACCCGCGTGTGCTTGCGCATGCTCTTGAGCACCTCCTGGCTGCCGGATTCCAACCCGTAGCTGACCAGCACACACCCAGCCTCGCGCATGGTCGCAAGCAGGTCGGGATTCACGTCGCCCACCCGCATTTGAACATCCCATTTGACGTGGAAGGGCCGGATGCGTTCGCAGAACTCCAGCACCCGTTGCGGCTTGCAGGAAAACAGCTCGTCAATGATGCGATAGTGGAACGGCGCGTACTTTTGGTAACTGGTCTCAATTTCCCGAAACAGATCGTCCAACTCGCGCTGCCGGTACACATCGCCAATGGGGTGATAACAGAACGTGCATTTGTACGGACAGGACCGGCTGGCCACGAGGTTGTAAATCCGGGAACGGGACTGGTAATAATTCTGCAGCAGGTTCTCGTCGGGATACGCCAATTGACTCAAGTCCTTGATGGGGCCGCGGGGAGCCGTCTGGGCCAACCGACCGTCGGGGGCGCTGAAAATGATTCCGTTGACGCTGCTGTAATTGCGGGTGGTGGTGAGTTCCCGGGCCAATTCCACCATGGTGACTTCCCCCTCCCCGATCACCCCGAAATTGACTCCGAGCAAATCCAGCATCAATTCCGGTTCGCTGCTCATCACGCCGCCGCCCACCACGGTGACGATCCGCGACTTCACCTGCCGGGCGCCCGCCACCACGGCCTTGACCTTGTCGTAGTGGGCGGAAATGCCGCCGGTGGCTACCACGTCAATGGATTGTTCCCGGATCACCGTGGCCATCACTTCCGCCGGTGACGCGGCAAAGCGATTCAAATCCAGGCCCTGGACTGAAAATCCATGCTGCCTTAGCGCGGCGGCAATGTAAGCGACGCCCACCGGAAAAATGTAATCCTGGTCAGGGCTGGTGGTGAACTTGGGGATGACGACAAGAAAGTTCATTGCAGTTGTTCGAGCAAAGTTTCAAGAGGGACCGTCGGATCATTCCAGGGCTGCGGAAAGGCCAGACTGCAAATCCCGGCTTGCGCGGCAGCCCGGATGTTGTCCAGCGAATCATCAATGAAATAGTCCACCCGGCCCAACCGGCGCAGGCAGTCCGCTTTCGTCACATCATACGTTGGCAGCGGCGCGTCCGCGCGTTCACTCGGGATGAAGTGGAAATGCCGAATCCACGGACCAAAATGGCGAAACACCCAGGCGGATGCTTGGGGCACCGAATTCAATGGGCGCGCCGTGAGCACGTGATGATGAAACGCGGGGCCATGCCGTTTGAACCACTGCGCCACCGTCGGATTGGGCGCCAGGTCCAGGCCCGCCGGGGACAACCGGAACCGGTCCAGTGAAGTCAAATAGTCGTCGCGGGTGACCGCGAGTTCGGCCAGCGGCGGATTATGCTGTAACGCCGCGTAGGCCACGCTGCACGCGAGATGCTCCGGCAGCCAGACGTGGTGAAACCATGCCTCAGTTAGGGGATTCAGCACATCATCCAGATCCCATACGATGACTTTCATGAGGGGCAATGGGGCCCGATTGGACCGTGCGAAAGGCGCGCACCCGGCGGCGAGAGAAACGTCCTCGTCTTTCGTCCTCGTCGCTCGGCCTTGATGCCGAACAAACAAGAAAACGACCGAAGGACGAGAACGAAACAAGGCTTACTGGGCAGTGTTTCCCTCATGGCCTCAGTCCATCCAATGCGTGAGCACCGTTTTACGTTGTTGGTTCTGCATGATCTGGGGATCCACGTAATAGGAGTCGTTGACAAAGTGCGTGGAGGAAATCTCCTCGAAGATCACGCCGTCGGTGGTGCGGAAGGAATGCCGGGTGCCGCGCGGCACCAGCACCTGATCGCCGGCCTGGCAGTGGCGATCCGCTCCGTTCAGACAGAGGGTCATCTCGCCATGCACCACATAAAAAGTTTCTTCTTTCTGCTGATGATAATGCTCTGGATGCCGCTGGCCCGGCAGCATGGCGATGAGTTTCTTGCAATACTCACGATTGACCACGTTGAGCAACACCGCGCCGCACTCCGGAAACTTGTCCATGCCGTAATGATGGGAGATTTCCAGATCGGGGCGCGTTGTGGGCAGGATGATCCGCCCTTTCTTGAGCAGCATCTTCACCTCGCCGAGGGCGTCGGTCAACGCGGCGCGACGGTCGGTGATCTCCAGGTCTTGTTCGAGAATCGGAGCCTGGGCGGCAATGGGCGCGGTGATTTTGAAGGTCACGTATTTGGAACATTGGTTGGCCACCACCTGGCCGGGCACGGCGGGGAACGCCAGGAAATAGTGCTCCGGCCCGAGCATCTGGCCCGCCGGCAGATCCGTCCGGGCAAACGCGCCGCGTTGCAGGGCGCGCAGTTGCCGCCGCTCCTCCGGGTTCGCCGCGCGGCCGTCGCCGTTCTGGCGGCAGATGGTCCACGCCCGGTGGGCGGCCTGCAGCCAAAGACGCAACTCCGCCGGGGTGACGCTGTAGGCGTTGCGAGGGTAACGCTCCGTGGCCACCGCCACGTGGCGTTCGAACACGGAGGCGCCGCGCGACATGGCCAGAACGACGCCATACGTTTCTTCGGGCGGCTCGTGGCTGGAGAAACCCACGCGCAGGTGTGGGTAGCGCCTGCGCAGAAGATCCAGGCGCGACAAGGCCAGACGCTCGGGCGGCACCGGGTATTCTGCCACGCAATGCAACACCGCCAGCGATTTCTGGCGGTGATGGAAGAAGCTCACCACCGCATCAATTTCCTCTTCCAACGCCCCGCCCACGGAGGCCACGAACGGTTTGTCCACCCGAGCCAGACGCTCCAGCAACGGCCAGTCGCTAAAGGAACAACTGGCGATCTTCACGTAATCGAACCCGTGCGCCTCGATCCGGTCCACGGATGGTTCGTCAAACGGCGTACACATGGTCTTGAATCCCTCGGTCTGGGCCGCGTCCTTCAACGCCCGGAACTCATCGTCGGTCAGGCGGGTGCTCTGGAAACGATCCACCAGTTTGACGTCCTTGCGCTCGCGATAGGCGGGGTGGATGAAGGTGTCGAGATGGCGGTACTGCAATTTGAAGGCGAACTCGAATTCGCCGGCCAGTTCCCGGGTCACCGCCGCGCATTCGCGCACGACCCGGAGTCCGTGGGCGAGTTCGCCCATGTGGTTGTTGGCCAGCTCCAGGATAAAGAGCGGTTTAGAATGTCCGTTGGATTTCATGCAGCCACCGGGAGCAGGCCGGAGTGGTCCCGCCCAGTTTGGTAGAATTGCAGGGTTCGTGCGACCGCACTGGCAAAAGGAATCCACACCTCCAGGCCCAGTTCCTGCCGGGCGCGGCGAATATCAGGCACGTAATTGGCAGCCGCCGCGGACGGCTGGGCCTGCCCGCCCAGGACCACCGGGAGAGGGCGCACCGCCCGGGTGGCGACCGCTTCCGCCACGGCGCGAATGGACACGGCTTCGTCGGAACCCACGTTGTACACCTGCGACGGACTGGCGCGCAGCAGCAGCGTCCACAGCCAGATCGCCAGGTCGGCCGCGTAGAGATAAGACCGCACCGCCGCGCCATCGCTCTTCACCTCGATGACCGGCCGGTGCAACGCATCGTGAATGAAATTGCCGATGGCGTAATGCGCCTGCAAGGGCAGCCCCGGTCCCACGAAGGCGAAGCCGCGCGCGATCTTGCACTCCATGGCATGCTGCTCCTGGAACATGGCGCCGAGCAATTCCATGAGCCGCTTGCCTTCCGCATACGCCGCAAAGGCCGATGCACACGCCGGCGCGCCGGAGAAGTCTTCCGTCAACGGACCCGTGGCCGGCGCGGCGGAGCCATAAACCGCGCCGGAGCTGAGCAGCAAGATACGCGTGACCGATTGCGCCGCCGCCCATTCGAGCACCCGGCGCGTGCCGCTGTACAAAGTATCGAGCACCCGCAACGGCGCGGTCCGGGCGCTCTGCGGCCCGGTTTCGGCCGCCGCGTGAATTACGAAGCCAATGCGGCCGGCCACACTCTCCGCCGCCGCTGCGGCCAGGTCGGCTGGATCAAAGCTGCGAACCTCACCACGGACCAACTGGATGGCCGGATTGGCGGCCAGGTGGGGCGCGTGGGCGGCGAACTGTTCGGGATTGCGCGTCAATACCACCGCCTGCGCTTGCAAATCCAGCGCTTGGTTGGCATGCACGAAACCCTCCAACAACCAGCGGCCAATGAAGCCGGTGCCGCCGGTAATCAGCACGGATTCACGGCGCAACGCCGACCAAACGGCGCGGGTGTGGTCCAAGATATGGTCAAGGTCGGCTTCCGGCACGGGCGCCGCCTCACGGTTCATCACGTTCTGCATTCGCATCATGCTCCGTCGTTGGGATCCCCTGCAACCAGCCGGCGCGTCGGTATTGATGGGCTTTGGCGGCGAGTTTTTCGGCCAAGGTCTGCAAGTCGCCGGGCTCAAAGCCGAACTGGCGGTAACCCGGCGTTTGGTCGTATGCATGCCGCACGGCCTTCCGAAGTTGGGCCAATTGATAGCGGGCGATTTGGTCGGCGCTCCAGTCATTCGCCTGTGCCAGGAAGTCGCGCCATTCACAATATAGTGGCGGTTGCGCAGATCCGCATGCAATGGGCGGGTGGGGAGGGAGGCCCTCATGGTATCAATCCAGGAGCAAGGCGGGGGATTTGCCTCAGGTCTGTGCGCAGCCCGAGTGCGATTTGGGCTGTCAGGTGTCCCCCCAGCCTGGAGGAATGGTGGAAGTTGCACGGACGCCGGTCCCAGTAGTCCTGGACGGCCTGCACCGGGGTCTTGCTGAAGGGATTGCTGAACGTCATACCGCGAGGGCTTCCGCCGGGTCTTGCCGCGCGAGGCCCTCGTAGTGCTCGTAGGTCTTGCGCACGGTGGTTTCGAAATCAATCCAGAACGTCCAGGCCCAGTTCGCGCCGGGCGCGGCTGATGTCGGGCACGTAGTAGGACGCGCGCTCGCGTTCAATGGGCGTCGGGGACACGATCTCCGGCGAGGGCCAGGGCTGGGCACTCAACCGGCCCACCTGGGCGGCGATGGCGGGCATCGAGACGGCTTCGTCGGAACCGACGTTATAGACCGACGAGGGACTGTCGCGCAGGAGGATCGTCCACAGCCAGATGGCGAAGTCGGCCAGGTATAGATAGGAACCCACGGAAGGAACGGGAGCCGGCCGGGAAGCCGCAGGCCCGGCCAAGGCCTGCTGCAACAGGTACCCGAGGGGGTCCGACACCCGCAACAGCATGCCTGGACCGGCGACGCCAAAACAGCGGGCGACTTTGCAGTCCAGTTCATATTCCTTATGAAAGATCGCCCCCAGCAGTTCCATCACCCGCTTGCCTTCGGCAAAGACGTTCCCGGGGAGATCGCAGCCGGGCGCGCATCGCGCGTCTTCGGCCAGTGGCGCGGTGCCGGGCAGGCCGGCCCCGTAAATCGCCCCCGAGCCGAGGAGCAGCACCCGCAGGGCGGATTGGGTGACGGCCCATTCGAGCACGCGGCGGGTGCCGGAGTGCAACACGTCGAGATCGCGTAACGCCATGGGGCAGGGCGACTGCGGTTCTGCGGCATGGACCACAAAGCGAATGTCCCCGGGAAGCTGGCCCGCGAGCTGGCTCAGATCGTCAGGATCGAATTGGCGAACGTCACCGCGAAGGAGTAGGAGGGCGGGATTGGTGGCGAGGTGGGGGGCGCGGGCGGCGAAGTGCTCGGGCCGCCGGGTCAGCACCACCGCGCGCGCCTGAAGATCCAGGGCCTGGTTGGCGTGACAGAAGCTCTCCAGGAGCCAGCGTCCAAGGAAGCCGGTGCCGCCGGTGATAAAGAGCGTCTCGCGGCGCAGGCTGGACCACAGGTCACGGGTGTGGTCGAGCACATGTTCGAGATCAGCGCGTGGGAGCGGGTTCATTGCCATATTCATACGGTTTGCATCCTGCAGTACTTCGTGGTCATTCATTCCATTTCATCGCGACCGCGCCCCTACGTTCCTGCGCTTCCCGGTTCCGGCGAACTTTCCCCGGTCAGAATCCGTGAAATTCAGCCTCCACGGTTGCCGGCGCCGGCAGCGCGCGTGACGGACGCCCCGGCCGTCCCGACCGAGAAACGTTATTGCAGCAACCGCAGCACGCTTTGCGGCAAGGCGTTGGCTTGCGCCAGCATCGCCGTACCCGATTGCACCAGGATGTTGTAGCGGGCGTATTGCGTGGCTTCGTCGGCCACGTTGACATCCTGAATGCGCGAACTGGCCGCAGTGAGGTTCTCTTTGCTGATGGTCAATTGGTCAGACGTAAAATTCAACCGGGCCTGGAAGGCGCCAATGGTGGCGCGGTCGGCCGCCAGTTGGGCGATGGCGGTCTTCACCGTGTTCAGCGCCGCCAGGGCCAAGGTGGTCGTGGTCACGCCGGCACTGGTCGCGTCCGTGTAGGCCTGGGAGCTCATATTGACTCCCCCCATTTGAAAGGTATTGCCTTCGGAGTCGAGAGTCACGTTGAGGGTGTTGGCCGAGAACAGGCTGACGCCGTTGAAATCCTTGGTGGCGGTGTTGAGAATATACGCCGACAACTGGGTAAATTCCGTGTTGTAGAGATCCCGATCCGAATCGCCCTTGGTCACGTCCTGCGCCAGCAGGCTCAGTTCGCTCATGCGATCCAGGGCACTGGCGATTTTCTTCAAATAACCGTCCTGGGTTTGCGTGAACGAGATCGCGTTGACGACGTTGGTCTTGGCGGCCTCCGTGCGTTTGACCTGGCTGTCCAGTCGGGAAGCAACCGCCAAGCCGGCGGCGTCGTCCGAGGGATTGATGATCTTGGAGCCAGAACTCAGGCGGCCGAGCGATTTGGCCAACATGTCCTGGCTGGTTTGCAGGTTGGTGGCGGCGGCAAGCGCCTGAATGTTTGTATTGATAACCATACGTTACGAGGGGGTTCTGTTTTTGTCGGCGGACCTGCGTCCATGAGGTGGTCCGACACCGGTTCAGGTCCTAATCAAAGTCATCAGGTTTCGTCAGTCAGTTTGGGGACGGCCCGGCGCTGGTCGGCGGCCGCCGCCTGGTTGTTCTTTTGAATTTCGTCGTACACCTCCTGGCGATGTACCGGCACGGAGGTGGGCGCCTGGATGCCCAGTTTCACCACGTCGCCGTCCAAGCGGACAATCTTCACGGTGATCCGTCCGTCAATAACGATGTTTTGATTAATTTTGCGCGCAAGGACGAGCATAGGAAGGGGCAGTGGGGCAGCATGGTTTACGACTTCGCCACCGGCAATGGGTGCTGCAAGGCGTACTCCGCCGAGTTGAGCGGCACGACTTGCTTGCCCGCCAGCGTGTGACGGTTGATGACGATGGGGCCTTTGAGATTCACCGTGGCGCTGCCGTCCTTGTGCATCGTCACAATGTTGAACACCATGGCCTCCTGCGGATTGGTCAGGCCGATGCTGGCGGCATCGTCGGTACTGATGTCCGGATGGTAATCATCGACCACCATCACCGGCGAAATCAGCAGGAACGCCATCTTGGGTTCCTCGGCCATTTGCAGCCACAGGAAAGGCGCCTCTTCCGGGCTACCCAACAGTTGATACTTCTTGGCGGCCTCAAAGCCCAAGAGTCCTTCGGCAAAATGAACGACGCCCTGGGTGGGATCGGTCTGACCTTCGACCGGTCGCGGTTCGCACTCCATTACACTTGTTTCTGCGCATTTCATATTATCTATGTCCGTTCGAAGGCAACTTTTAGCAGAGGGTGTGCCACGGGGAAAAAACCCGCTCATTTCCGGCATATAACCGCCCCAAGGCGGAAAAAGACGCATCGACACCCGGCCACTGAGTGCAAAAAGTCCCTCGGGCCGGTCGGAACGGAAATTTTATCCAAAACACTAGGAGTTATTTTCCTGACCGCGTGGTGCCATGGAAGAGTTTGCTTGCGAAGTCAGGAATCTGCCGTCGCGTCCAAGCCGAAGTCGCCGACTTGAGGAAGCGGAGCACCTCTGGTCGCGTCGGAACCGCCGCCTCATGTCAGCGGTTGCAGATACAGTTTACGGGTGAAGCACCCGGATCAACGCGAAATGTCCGACTGTTTCAACAGCCGAAACTGATGCCGCGTGAGAACCTGCGTGGCCATCTCGTCATCTTCCAACTGGAGCGCCAAGAGCGATTTGCCATGCGGATGGGGAATGAAGGAATAGAGGTAATTGATATTGATCTCGGCTTCCAGCAAGGCCGCCATCAGCCGGGGCAGGTCGGTGGCAGCATCCATTTCGACGACCAGCAGACTGTTCTCGGTAAAGGCGAAGTCCTGATCCTTAAACAAGCGGCGCGCCTGATCCGGATCGTCCACCACCAACCGAATGATCGCATTGTCCGTGGTGTCCAGGACCGTCAACGCCAACACGTGAACAGCCCGCGAATTCAACAATCCCACCAGCTCGTTCAGCCGCCCCAGTCGATTGGCGGTGAAGACTGAAAACTGGACCACAGGGTCCGCCCGTCGGCCTTGCATGGTTCGTTCTACCATCAAGGTAATAAACCACAAACGACCCGCTAATGCATCACTTTTTGACGCGGACCTGACCAAGGAAGCGGGGGCCGTCGCTCGCGCGAATCACCGTTGAAGAAGGCCCAAGGTCCAATGACCAATGACCAGAGAAGGCCCAAAAACCAAGCCCGAATTCAACTTCCGACCGGCTCCCGATACGCCGCCGGGTCTTCTCACATGTATTCTCACCACTCAAGCGGCCCGACCACCACCCACTTGGTCATTGCGTCTTGGTCATTCTCTGGACATTGGACATTGGGCATTGAGCATTAACCGTTAGCGCAGTTCCGGCAGAGGAATTTGAACAAACACCTCCCACTGTTTTTCAAGCACCGACGCTTCCGGTTTGCCGGCATGGACGTACAGGCCATACCGCAACCGAAGCGATTCCCTGGCCTTCAACACCCGCGGTGCCTCGTGCGTCAACGACGCGCCCATCCAACCATCATCGCGAACGTGGAAGACCGTGGGATGATTCGCGTTGCCCGGATGATCCATCAAGGTGATGCCTTCCGTAGCCTCACTCGTGATGGGCCCGGAATAGTCCACCCACCGGGCACGTTTCCAAAAACAACCGGCCTCGTTGACGCCACCTTCGGAATTGCGAATCGTGCCGCCGCCGTCATGCACGCCAATGGTCTTGGCCATCCGCACTCCGATCAAGCCAAAGGGCGTTTTGCCCAGCGTGACCTCCCCGTCCTTGGCATCCAGGCGGAGATCGATCAACAGCATCCATTCGCCATCGCGCAGCCAACGGGCCGAGGTTTGGCGAACTTCCTGCAAAAGCACCTTGCCCTCGTCCGTGGTCCAGGCATTGCGCGATCGCACCAACGCTTCTTCCGGACCATCTTCCAACCGCTCGATCCGCTGATGGATAATCCGGCCCTTGCCCTTGTCACCCCAAAAACTGATGCCGTTCACGTCATGGTGCGAAATCCACACCGAGTTGTGATGACTGTGCGTCTCCGGATCATGCGGATGCCCCATCCGCGTCAACGAACGACCGGATGGCCCAATCACGGGAAACACAAACGGGCGTCGCAGGTCGGGTCCAAAATAATACCGGGCCAATTCCGCGCCGCGGTGCTGAAACGAAACCTGCTGATACGGCAGCGGAATGACCTGCATGTCGGGCACCGGTTTGGGCGGGGGCGGCTTCGGAGTGGAGGCCGCATAACCCGAACCGGCCACCGACAAAACCACGCTGCAAAGAAATCCGATTGGTTTCAGAAAAGTCGTTTTCATGGTGTTCTGCTTGCGAGATGACTACCTGCTTGCGCGAATCAATTCAATCTCAAGCAATGGGAAGCACCGGCACCCATGGTGGGAACCTTCCTCGGAGTTCCGGATAATCTGATTGAATGCTCATTGGCATTGATGGCGGCATGTCAGATGTACCTCGTAGATATCGGCTACATCCTCAACCACCCGCCCGCCGGCAAGAAGCCAGCCGCTCGAAACGCCGATCTTCCGGCAACTCATTTCCGGCAAGATCAGCGACCACACCCGCGTCAGGGGTGAATTCAAGACAGGGAATGGTCTTCGTGACAAAGGCGGCGAAGAACAAGGAACAGCGCGTTCCGCCTTCTTCCGAAATCAAAGCACGGGCAATTCGTCGCCCGGCAGCGGTGGCACGTCCGGCGCTTTCGACAATACCGCAAGAAACTTCTCCCGACTTCCACGCTTAGCCCGCTCAGCGATGACTCTCTCGGTTTGCCATGCTCCCATCGCCTGCGCCAGTGCGAGGGAGAGCAACCGCTCTACCGGCACCTTTTCACGCTCCGCCATCGCGACCGCTTGTTTGTAGATCGCATCGGGCACTTCTGTTTGCATCGTTGTCATGTCAGCGTTCTCAGTTTCGTCAGGAACTCCGCCGGACTCAAGGGCACAATACCAAACTGCTTCGCCTCTGTAAAATGTCGCCGGTTGTGTGTAATGATATGTGCGGCCCCACACGCCACGGCCAATTCCAGAACCAAATCATCATCCGGGTCCGGCAACACTGGCCGCCAGCGGAAGTAAATGGGCTGCTCGACACCCACCGCGCAGAGGTAGTCCAGGAAATCCTCACAGTCCTGCCACGAATAGCCCAGCGGCCGACCTTCCCGGTGAACAATCTCGGTGTATTCCGCCATCAGCGACACGGACAAGTTCACCTGCCAGCGAGGGTCCGCTCCCAGGCCCTGCAGCAGCGCCGCCGATCCCCCATTGCGCGAACGCAACGCGGCGATCAGAACATTCGTGTCGATTACGATCTGGAGCGGCGTCATTGGCAACTAGCGTAGCACCCGATGTCAAACGCCTTCAAGCAACGATTCCCGCGTTCCCGCCAACTCATCTCCGGCGAGATCACGGACAACACCTGCATGACCGTGGAGTTCAGGAAAGGCTAACGGTTTTCGAGGCGATAGCGCACAAGAAGTAGAACGGGGCGTTCGGACTATCTGTTGACACCCACCAATCGCAACCGCATTCTTTCCATGAGAATGACGTTCACATTGCCTGACGATCTGGCGCGGCAGGGTAATTTGGGAGCAAAGCCTACAGTATGAAAGGCGACGGCACGAATATCCGTTTCTTTTACGACGATCCGAGCCACTACGGCTGGCGCGACAAGCTGACCCTCGTTGAAGGCAAGAGCTGGTGTAACGTCAACGACGATGGGAGCGGGAAGCAGCACCATCTTCCCGGCAACACTATACTCAATCGCGATCCGACTTGGATCGGCCTGGACTGGCTTCTGGCCGCGACGGCCGCCTCGTGTGCTGGGATTCATCGGTCAACGGCGGCCGTCAGATGTACATCGCGGATATTGGCTACATCCTGGACCACCCGCTAACCGGCAAGATCCAGCCGCACCTTAAACACGCTCCCGCACCATGATTTGGATCGCCTCATCGGACAAAGACGCCGACAACGCCAATTACCTTTGGATTCAGCTCTTCCACTCCACGCTCATTAGAAAGGGACCGGATGGATTGAGACTGGTCAAAGGTCCGCGCACCGCGAATACTCTCTGAAAATGCCTAGTCGCCGTTCATTCAAGACAGACGAGAGCTTTCTCGAAAAGCTCGCCATCGGTGCTATCGGCGCCCGCGCCGTCTTTGCCGACCTCCAACGGCAAGGCCACAAACCCATCGAACTGGAACGCGGCTCGATGGACTACAAGCATCCCAAGAATACTGACATGCCCGCCACGCTACCAACTCCGCTTTATACGGCCGGGCACGGTCAAGCCTTCGTCGGTGATTCGCTCGACCTTTTGCCGCGCTTGCCTGCCGACTCCGTGGACCTCGTCATCACCTCACCGCCATTCGCACTCCAGCGCCAGAAAGAATACGGCAACGCAACCGAGGGTGCCCACGTGGACTGGCTGCTCCAGTTCGCCGACCCCATCAAACGCGTGCTCAAGCCCACCGGGAGCTTCGTGCTTGATCTCGGTGGCGCGTACCAGAGTGGACGCCCGGTGCGTTCCCTCTACAACTTTCGCGTCATGCTCCGCCTCTGCGACGAGTACGACTTTCGGCTCGCCGAAGAATTCTTCTGGCACAACCCCGCCAAACTCCCGTCGCCGATCGAGTGGGTGAACAAGCGCAAAATCCGTGCAAAGGACTCCGTGAATACTATCTGGTGGTTCGCAAAAACCGATTTTCCAAAAGCCGATGTGCGCCGCGTGCTCGCGCCCTACTCCGAGCGGATGAAGAAACTGCTGAAAGACGCCGAGAGCTTCTATCGCCCCAAACTCCGCCCGTCCGGCCACGATATCAGCCGGCGCTTCGCGGACAACAATGGCGGGGCCATTCCGTCGAACCTGCTGCAAATCCCGAATACCGAGAGCAACTCGGCTTACCAGCGCCACTGCGCCAGCGTGGGCGTGAAGCCCCATCCGGCGCGCTTTCCGGAGAAGTTGCCGACGTTCTTCATCGAATTCCTCACCGAGCCCGGCGACACCGTGCTGGACATCTTTGCCGGCTCCAACACCACCGGTAGCGCGGCGGAGAAACTCGACCGGCGCTGGATGGCCTTGGAGAACGAACCGCACCTACCTGGCCGCCTCCGCCTTCCGTTTCGTGGACGAACTGCCGTCGGAAGAACTCGCCGCGCTCTGGAACCGGCTGCACTCGGACGATTTACCGGTGGAAGTGAATCGGCAGCAGCGGGAGTTGGTGCTGAAAGACAAGTCCTCGCCGTATGCGACAAAACGCAAACGAAAATAACCTGGGACATTCTGGCCGGGCATTTAATTGATTCTTCAACAATGGAAAGCATACCACAGAGTTCCTCGCAGACGGATTTGTTCGCCAGCACCCCATTCGCGTTCGGTCCTGGATTCCTTCGCGACCACGCCGGCCATATCATGACTGAACCTCGCATCGCTGTCGTGGAGTTGATCGCGAATGCCTACGATGCGGGTGCAACGCATTGCCGACTGCCATCCGACGCCGGAGAATTACCAGCATGTGTATCTCTTCCGCGTCCCCACCGGATCGTTCATCCCCGTCGCAAAAATGAAAAACACGGCGTCCAAAGGAAATTTCCACGTGGACCTTCACATCCAGCCCAGCGGCGACAGTCGCACGGTGTGCTGGGATTCATCGGTCAGCGGCGGCCGTCAGGTGTATATCGCGGATGTCGGCTACATCCTGGACCACCCGCCCGCCGGCAAGAATCCAAGCGGAACTTAGACACACTCCCGCACCATGATATGGATCCCTCCATCCGACCTCCAACTCATGCTCCTGTACGCCCGCCTGACGGACTGCCAGATCTCCCTCGACCTGACCGCCGCAGCCGAAGAATACATCGCTCGCGAAGGCTACGACCCGGTCTATGGCGCCCGTCCGCTGAAACGTTTTCTCCGACTCCTCCTCGAAAGCCCTCTGTCCCGCCATTGTATCTCCGGCGAGATCAACGATCACAGCCGCGTGACGGTGGAGTTGAAGAAAGGGGCACTGCTGTTTGAGACGGAAGCGGGGAAGAAGTGACTGATCCCAAACACTTGCGAAACCCTCCAAAATGATTGGCTACCAGACCTACTGTGAAATCAAGGCCTTGCATTCGAGCCAGCACCTACGGGCTTCACAAATCGCTCGTCGACTGTCTTTGTGTCCAAAGACGGTCAGGAAGTGGCTCTCCAAAAAACGATACGAACAGCCACGGCAGCCCCCGAAGTTAAGTTTCCTCGACCCTTACAAGACTGCCATCGCGCTCGAAATGTCGTTTGGCCAGTGCAGCGCAAAGTCAGTTTATCGGTGGCTCAAAGCCGCCGGCTATCGAGGCGGTTACACCATTCTCAATGTCTTCATCAGGCGGCTGAGGCCACCGAAATCGTCATGTCGAAACTTGGTGTTGCCTGTTCAATGGATGCTACAGGTAATGCAAGGCAAAACCAGTTGCGCCTCATTACTTCAGCAAATCGAAAACAGTGGCGCGCGTGAAGACCTTGGGCTGCTGCTTCAGCGCGCGAGAAAGTGTGCGCTCAGAGATCGGAACCGTGCCGTCTGCGTGCTTGCTGGGCTGAGAGGCATTGGAGTTCCAATTATTGCGCGATTCCTGATGATAAGCCGGCGCACAGTCGCACATAATCTCATTCTCTATCGTGCCGGCGGTCTCGACCGTCTCTTCGGATTTCGAACAGGGCGGATAAGAAAGTCCGCACAACCAAAGTACAAAAGAAGCCGTTTTTGCGATCCTCCATTCTCCTCCCAGTGAACACGGCATTAACCGAACAACTTGGACGATGGATGCTTTGCATCAAGTCATGCAACGGGATGGCCATAAACTCGACAAAGCGGGAATCAGGGAGATTATCAAGAGGGCGGGCTTTCGGTTCCGGACAGCCAAGAAAGTACCTGACCAGCAATGATCCCGGTCCAGGACCAAACTTCAGGAAATAACCAGCATTCTGCGGAATCTGCAACCCGGTGAGAAGTTCTTTTCGGTCGATGAATACGGCCCGTTTGCGGTAAAGATTCAGGGAGGACGAAGCCTGATGGGGCCAGGGGAGACGAAGACAGTGCCCCAGTATCAGAAGAGTAAGGGCAGCCTGATTCTGACCGCAGCCCTGGAGTTGTCGGAAAACCAGGTGACGCACTTCTACTCCGACCGAAAGAACACGGACGAGATGCTCAAGCTATTGGAGTTGCTGTTGGAGCAATACACTGACCAGGCTTGCATCTACTTTTCCTGGGATGCGGCTTCCTGGCATGCCTCCAAGAAGCTCTACAAACGAGTCGAGCAGATCAACTCGTCCGAGTATCAGGCCAGCCACAAGGTGCCGATGGTCAGGCTCGCCCCACTGCCGTCCTGTGCCCAATTTCTGAATGTGATCGAATCCGTGTTCAGCGGCATGGCCAGGGCGATCATCCACAACAGCGATTACCCATCGGTGGACGCCTGCAAAGCCGCAATCGACCGCCACTTCGAGGAGCGGAACCAGCACTTCAAGGCACATCCGAAGCGAGCCGGCGACAAGATTTGGGGCAAGGAGCTTGTCCCGCCCGAGTTCAGCGAATCCAACAACTGCAAGGACCCTCGCTACCGCTGAGGACTTCAATGATCAGCGGCAGATTGCCTCGGTCGGCTCGCTCACGGCGGATTGGGAGAGAATTCCCCGTACGAATTCACGCCTTGAACCCTGAACCGTAGCAGCGGACGTCAGGAGGCTCTGATCTTTTTCGTCGGAAGTAGAATGAGCCTCCTGACGTTGGCTGCTACCATGTTCGTGGGGGCGGTTCATGCCGGACATCGCCCCGTTGGGGCAAACATTCGCCTCACCGGGCGTCTTTCTGAAAAACTTGCGTGGCGGTTTTGAGGAACAAGTCGCGGGCGGCCCATTGGTCGGGGCCGGGGCATTGCACCATGAAGACGGCCACCATTCCGTTGGTCGGGTTCACGGACAAATCGGTGCCATAGGCGCCGTCGTGGTCAAACTGGCCGTTGCGCAGATGATAGCCAAAAGCATTCTGCCCATTTGGTGACATTGGGAGCATCCCGGCCACGCGATGCAAGTCGATGGTCTGCTGTTGTTAGACATGCGGGACGCCTGTCCTACGGGATCGTTACGGCATCATGAATTCGCCCGGGCGCCCTCCCCTGCCCCACGAATTTGATTTGCCCAATACCAAATCCCGCTATGCTCTCCGAAGAACAATGAAGAGTATCAATCTTGGCAACCAATGGCGGATCAAGGGGCTGCTGCTCCTGTTGGCCCTGGCAACCTGGCTTCCGGCCGTACCTGCAGGCGGCGGACCAACCGGTGCGCATTGCGCTGATGTCGGACACCCACATCACGCGGGGGACCAACGAATCACAACCATTTCACCAAGGGCGTTTTGACCGGGCCATCGCCGCGGTGAACGCGGCCCACGTGGATTTGGTGCTGATCGCTGGTGACCTGACGGAAAATGGCAACCGCACTGAACTGCGGGATTTCCGCCGGCAACTGCGCAAGCTGGCGGCTCCGGTGTGGTACGTGCCCGGTAACCACGACATCGGCGGCAAACTCATTCCCGGCAAGACCAACAAGAACGACATCACCCACCAGCGCCTCCGCGGCTTTGAACGACGCATGGGCCCGTCCTGGTTCGTCCGCGTGCAGAAGGACGTTCGGGTCGTGGGTGTCAATGGCTCTTTGCTGGGCAGCGGCTTTGCGGAAGAAGCAGCCATGTGGACGACTCTCAGCAACGCCCTGGCCACCCCCACCAACCTGCCGACGCTGCTGTTGATCCACTATCCACTGTTTACGGAAAAACTGGACGAACCGGGGGGCGTGTATTGGAACGTTGAACCGGGGCCACGCCAGCGGTTGCTTGCCTTGATCCATCGCGGGGGAGTTCGCGCCGTGCTGTCCGGCCATTTGCACCGGGAAATCCTGCACCGCCAGGACGGCATCTTGTGGGTCACCACGCCGCCGGTTTCCTTTGCCCTGCCACCCGACCGGCAGTATCGGGGTTGGACCCTGCTGACGGTCCCGCCGGAAGGCGAGGTAACCGCGGAGTTCCGGTATCTGATGGATTGAATTGAGCGGCTCCGGTCATACGTCTATGATGCACGCGGTGATGCAGAAGCCTCCGCGACCGGAAATAAAAGCTGGCAACTTTTACCGGGAATGAATGTTGAGAACTAGGGAGCCGATGATAGACTGAACCACACGTCGCAATTATGAGTAACCAAAACAATCGGGCGACCAACGGACGGGAAGACCCACCTGAACCTTCACGGAAGACCGTGCAGATCGCCATCGTCATTATGGCGGTGGCGGCCCTGGGCGCCTTTCTCCTGTTCAAACCCAAAGGCCCCGAAGCCGCCACCAATACTGAAACGAACCCGCCCACTGTAGCCGTAAAGTCGCCGGCGCCCCCCTCCTCGAACACTGGCGGCGGCACTTGGACTCCGCCCAAGCCACCTCCGGTGACGGTGTCCGATCCAGTGGTGCCGACGATGCCTCCGCCAACGAACGTTCTCGTCCCGGTCCCGGCGCCGCCTGCCACCCCCGAAACCACCATGGCGTCGGAAGCCGTGCGGAAGCAATTGACCGATCTCGCCCAATTGGACCTGACCCAGGGAGAAGTGTCCGCCGACAAACTGACGGCCGCCGCCCAATCGCTTCAGGGCATTCTGGCCCAGGGACAAAGTGCCTTTGTCAGCGCAACCAGCCAAATGTCTCCGGCCGAAATCGAGCGATTGACCCTAAACATGAGCGCACTGGCCCCGGATCAGTTCCGGCCGTTCGCGGTGGCCGCCGCCAGCGCCGCGCTCAATGCCGCCACCCAAAGCCAGAACAAGGAAGACGTGGGCGCGCTGTTCCGGGTGTTGGAAGAGCATGGCGGTCCGGAAGTGGCGCCGCAATTGGAGAGCATGGCCCAGAATTGGAAATACTATTCAACCATTGCCCTGGCCAACCTGCCGGATGGCGCCGGCGTTCCCTCCCTCATCCGGATGATCGGCGATGCCAACAATCCGTCGCCCAGCAGCCGAAACGCGGCGTTGCAGGCATTGGCGCAGGTGGCTCCCACTTCACCGGAAGCGATGGCCGTGCTCCAGGACCAGGCCAAGGCGAACACCATCCCGTTCACCACCTGGATCAATATTGCCTCCGGTACTGGGCGGACATGATTATCAAATCGGTGCCATGTCACCGGACCAATTGCCGCCGGAATTGGCCGGCGCCAATATGAAATCCTGGCACCTCGAGATGACCAAGGAAGATTTCTACAGCACGGTCAATCCGGTCAACCTGACGCCGGATGAAATCAGTCAACGGCAACAAATCATTTCCGATTTAAAGCAGGTCACCGGTGATCCCGAGGTGCTGAAACTGTTGGATCAATCCGCCAGCTCACTGCTGAATCGGACCACCGCACCGCAAACGCCGGCAGGGCAACCCACCGAACCCGGCCGTTAGCAGCCAAGGTAAGTCCCCATCAATTGCATCCCCCCACTGAGGATCAGCAGGTGCCTTCTTTGATTTGCACAAACGTCCACGCATTCCGGGAGTAAGCGGGGGAATACGCTCAGGGCGCATTGGGTCCGCCTCCACACATCGGTGGTTACGGCGAGTGCGAGAGCGAACAAAAGCTTCCATCCGCTGCCAGCTCTCATGACAATGCCAGGCCGTATGGGATTGTCATGCAATCGAAGTGCGTTACTGATGCGGCTGCGGAACGGGTTGCGGTCTTTGGTAGCGCCGATATTTAAATCTCCGTATCGCCGAATTGTATTCGGCAGGCCGTCCGAAACGTCCAATCCCGCCGGGATCGGTATAACTCCCGGCAGAGTGCAAAGCTGCGCTACAGCAAAGTGCAACTCTGCACTACCGGCCCAGCGCCATGCCGTGGTTGCACTTATGGATCAGGTAGCCAACCGCGGGAGCGCCGCAATCTTGGCGGGACTTTTGGCGTTGGCCACCGGATGTTGCACCGCCGGCAAGCTCGCGCCGATTTCGGTCTCTGGCCCTGGCTGGCAGATTCGGCAGGGGCAGGCGGTATGGACACCAAGCCGTGATCAAACTGGTTTAGGGGGCGAGTTGTTGGTGGCCAGTCATCAAAGTGGAATCTACGTCTTCGACTTTGAAAAAACACCCTTGCCGGTGACCAAGGGACAGGTCACTTCCACCAACTGGCTCATTCAGTTTCCGGCGCAAAAGCGCAGCTTGGGCAGCCGTGGCCCGCCACCCGCGCGGTTCGCCTGGCTGTATTTGGGAGCGGCGTTGCAGGATCAACCGCTGCCCAAGCCGCTGCGGTTCGAGCGCGAACCGGAGGGCCGATGGCGCTTGGAAAACACCCGCTCCGGCGAAACCATTGAAGGATTCCTCACGCCGTGATGCGTTGGTTGACGAAATGGTGGTGGCTGGTGCTGGCGGTGCTGGTCGTGCTGGGATTCAGCCGGCTGCGTTTTAATGTCGAGGTGCTCGACTTGCTGCCGTCCGACCTGCCCAGCGTGCAGGGACTGAAACTCTACCAGGAACATTTCGCCAATGCCCGCGAATTGATCATCACTTTGCGCGCGCCCACTGCCGAAACCGCCGAAGCGTTGACCGAGGCACTGGCGATCCGGCTGCAGCGGCAAACAAATTTAGTAACTGAAGTCACCTGGCAATCGCCCTGGATGGCGCACCCCGATCAAGCCGCTGAGCTGGTTGCTTATTTGTGGTTCAATCAACCGCCAAAAGTCTTCGAATCCTTGACCAATCGGCTGGCGCCCGATCAACGCGGCGCGGTACTCGCCGAGGCGCGCGAACAGTTGGCGACATCCCTATCGCCCATGAACATCGCCCGGCGGGCATTTGATCCGTACGATCTGCTGACGCTGCCAACGTTGACGAATTTCAGTGGCGGGTATCCAGAGCAAGGGCAACAGACCTTCAGTTCGGCCGATGGGACCTTTCGTATCCTATTTGTCCAGGCGCGTCCGGCTTTGGCAGGCTATCGTGCTTGCGCCGATTGGTTGGCGAAGATGCGACGGACAGTCGCGGAGACGCAGGCGCAGAAATTGGAATGGCGCGAAACGACTGTTCGCTACACAGGGAGGCCGGTGTTTGTGGCCGAGATTGCTTCGAGCATGCAACGCGACTTGAGCCGGTCGGTGGCCGGAGTAGCCGCGATCATTGCGGGGTTGTTCTGGCTGATGCACCGGCGCTGGCTTCCGATGCTATGGTTGCTGTGTCTGTTGGGGCTGATCCTCGCGGCAACGTTGGGATTGGGCGGCTTGCTCTTTGGAACGATCAATGTGGTCAGCATGGGCTTTGCCGCCGTGCTGCTCGGGCTGGCGGTGGATTACGCGGTGGTTCATTACCAGGAAGCCCTCGCGCATCCGCAACTGAGCGTGCCCGAAGTCCGCCGCCTCATTTCGCCCAGTATCATTTGGGCGGCACTGACGACGATTGCCGCGTTTCTGGTGCTTAACCTTGGTGGTTTGCCCGGCTTGGCGCAACTGGGCACTTTGGTGGCCATCGGCATCAGCCTGGCCGCGCTGGTGATGGTGGTGGCGTTTCTGCCGCTGCTATTTCCAGAACGCCGGCATCTGCCGCCCGGCCGCCCCCCCTTCCCATGGCGAGGATTCTTATTTGCCCCACCGCCGCCGCCAGTCGTGGGGACCGCCACTCCGCCGATGCGATATGTCTGGGGTGCGCTGTGGGTGACGGGCCTCGTGGTCTTGGCGGCCGTGCTGGTGATACTGGCGCGAGGTCTGCCCGGCGTTGACCGTTCAGGGGATGCGCTACGCCCCCAACACAGCGAAGCGGAATCCGCGCTCAAGGAAGTCGCGGCCGCGGTGGGCGTGCCGCAAGAGCCGCTCTGGACAATTGCGACGGGAACCAACGTGCCGGCCGTTTCCAAGCGGCTCGACCAGGAAGCGGCGTTGTTGGCGCAGGCTCGTTCGAAAGGAGTCATCAATGATTACGTGATTCCTGCCGCACTGTGGCCGCAAGTAACCAACCAAGACGCCAATCGTCCCACGGCGCTTTGGTTGGCCGGCCAGGAGGTGGCGTTGCGGGATGCGGCTTTGCGCGCAGGTTTCAAAACGAATGCGCTGTTGCTCACCGACGAACTGTTACGCACCTGGCGGCGATTGGGAAACGGTTCCGGCGTCCAATGGCCCACCAACCAGATGAGCCAATGGTTGTTGAAACGTTTTGTCGCCAATGCGACCAACCAATGGCTGGCCTTGGGTCTGGTGTATCCCGCCACCAATCACACGACCGGCACCGCCTTGGTTCAATTGGCCGCCGAGTTCAAAGCCAATCATCTTGCGTTGTCGGGCTGGCCGCTGTTGGGAACGGCTACACTGGAGCGGGTGAAGGGACGATTGGGATTGGTGGTTTTCCCAATGGTGGGATTGGTGCTGGCGTCGTTGTGGCTGGCGTTTCGCAACGTGCGGGAAGTGTTGTTGAGCGTCTCGGTATTGCTCCTGGGCGGGCTGTGCGTGCTGACGCTCATGGCGCTGAACGGCTGGTCTTGGAATCTGCTGAACTTGATGGCGTTGCCGCTGATCCTGGGCACCGGCGTCGATTACGGCATTTTTATTCAACTTGGTCTGCGTCGTCACCGCGGCGACGTGACCGTGGTACGACGTTCCATCGGTCGGGCGCTGTTGCTCTGCGGGGGCACGGCCATCGCCGGATTTGGCGGCCTGGCCTGGTCAGACAATTTGGGCATGGCCAGCCTGGGCAAGATCTGCGCCTCCGGCATCGCCGCCAACATGCTCATCTCGATTTACCTCTTGCCGGCCTGGTGGTGTCGGATTGCGGGTCGGGCGGAGACGCCGGCACACGGCGCATCAAACCACTCCGAGTTGCCGACTGAACCTTCGACTTTCTATCGGGCCTGGCTGTGGCGGCTGGGGCTGCTGATGACGCGCATGGCGCCGTTATGGTTGCTGCAAAAGTTCTGCCTGCTGTTGGCGGCGGGCTATTACCGGCTTAATGGACCACGGCGGCGCGTAGTGGTGGCCAATCTGTTGCCCGTGGTGAATGGCGATCAACGTCGCGCCGCAACGCTGGCGCGCCGGCTTTACCAACAGTTTGCGTTGAAGCTGCTGGATCTATGGCGCTACGAGAATGGCATTCACTCCGCCATCGAGTTTGGGGGGCGCATTGAAAATCAAACTGGCAACGCAGCCCAGCCCCGCGGAATGATTCCAGGAACCGTTCCCTTCACCACGCTGATCGATACTCACCGCACGGGAAGAGGCGTCTTGCTCATCTCCCCGCATCTGGGCAATTGGGAGGCCGGTGCTTTGTTGTTCAAACGGCAGGGCATTCCGCTGCTGATCATAACTCAGGCGGAGCCGGGCAAAGGACTCACGGAAATGCGCCAGGATGCCCGCGAGCAATGGGGCATCGAAACGTTGGTGCTCCGCAACGACGCCTTTGCTTTCGTCGAGTTGATTCGGCGATTGCAGGAAGGAGCCGCCGTGGCCTTGCTGGTGGATCGTCCGCCGTCGCCCAGAGCGGTCGAGGTCGAACTGTTTCACCGGCCGTTTCAAGCTTCCATCGCCCCGGCCGAATTGGCCCGGGCAACCGGTTGTGCGCTCTTCGGTGGGCTGGTGGTGCGGGATGCGCAGGGAGGCTATGTGACCGGGTTGTTGCCGGAATTCCAATACGACCGCAAAAAGCTGGGCCATCACGAGGCCCGCCGCGAACTGACCCAACAAATCCTGCGTGCATTCGAGCCGTGGATTCGGCAGCATTTGGATCAATGGTTTCATTTTGTGCCGATATGGCCGCGCGCGACTGCCGTCCCGACGGAGAACAATGGCGGGCGGGATCGTTCCGCGGCGAAGTCCGCGCTCCGGTGAAAGTGGCGGCGCGGCTTGCTTGCGGGATGCTCGCTTGGCTGGTCATCGGGCTCGCTACCCTTCACGCGGCCGATACTGACGCGCTGCTGGCGCGCTGGTTTGCGGCGCAGACCAACCTCCAGACCTGGTCGGCGGATGCGGTTCAGACGCGCACAATCCAGACCTTTTCGCAACCGCTGATCTCCACCGGCAAAGTGTGGGTGGTGTTACCCGATCGGTTCCGCTGGGAACTGGGGCAGCCGCCGGTGACGATCGCGGTGCGCCAACCGGATTGGTTGTGGCTGCTGTATCCGAAACTGAAGCGTGCCGAGAAATACCCGCTCACGGGCAATCAGGCGGGGCCCTGGCGCGATGCGTTGACATTGTTGGAAGCAAGTTTTCCCCGCAGCCGCGCGGATTTGGAATCGCACTTTTCAGT
Source organism: uncultured Verrucomicrobiae bacterium (assembly GCA_963788655.1). Taxonomy (GTDB): domain Bacteria; phylum Verrucomicrobiota; class Verrucomicrobiia; order Limisphaerales; family JAFGQR01; genus JAFGQR01. The sequence continues at coordinate 307,982 of CAWBHS010000060.1, forward strand.
GGTATCGATGACCCAATCCAATGACGTGGTGCGGTTGTCGCTTTCGCCCAAAAGCGGTTTCGCTCGCAAATTTATCCGGCGCGTCGAAGTCAGCTTTCACGCGGGGGACTTTGTGCCGCGCTCGACCGAATTGGAGTTCAGCGACGGCTCAACCATGCGCAACGACTTCAGCCATTCGATCCTCAATGCCCCGTTGTCGAAGGAGTTATTCGAAGTCACGTTGCCGCCGGGAACCAAGGTGGTCGAGCCGCTGAAGCAGTAAGTATGAGCGACCCGTTGGATGACGCGCTGAAGTTTTTGCCTCACGGGCCGGAGTTTCGTTTTTTGGATCGGCTGTTGAGTCTGGTCCCAGGTCAGGAGGGCGTTGGCGAATATCGGGTGCGCGGTGATGAACCGTTCTTGCGTGGGCATTATCCCGGTGATCCGATCTTCCCAGGCGTCCTGCTGGTGGAGGGCGCCGCGCAACTAGCCGGCGTGGTCCTGCAAAGCGACCCGGCCGGACCGCCGTTTCCCAATCTCAAACTGACCGCGTTGCAGGGAGTCAAGATCCTCGGCACGGCTCGTCCGGGAGAAGTGCTGCGCTTCGAAGCCCGATTAACCGGCCGGTTGGGTCAACTCACTCAGGCGCGCGTGCAAGGATTTGTGGGCGACCAACTCGTGCTCGAAGCGGGGTTAACCTTAAGTGGGACGAGCCCGGGAGCGTGAGCGGTGGCACCAAACCCCGAGATTTCACTAACACTACAGCGACACTTTCCACAAATCGCGGATGGAGCGCGGCGTTTACGCCGCTTCACCGTCCTATTCAATAAGCCGCTGGCAGGTTCTTGGTGCTTGAAGCGGCCTAAAGGCCGCGCTCCGTTCTTCGGAAGTGTCGCTGTAGTGCTAACACAACAATGACAAATTGTAGCCGCCGACGTGAGGAGGCGGAGCACGGTCAGAGTCTCTGACTCCGCCTCCATACGTCGGCGGCTACTTGGGGTGGCGACATATCGGGGTCAATTGCGCCGCGCCGCATAGCGCTCTTTCCATTCGGCACGGGAGATTTTGCCTCGTGTATTGGCGCTCAGGGAATCGACAAACCACCAGTCCCGCGGCACCTGCCAGGCGGGGAGGGCGTGCCGGAGGAATTGCTTCAACGGTTCGGTCTCCTTGGGACCGTCCGCCACCACACATGCGACGATCCGGTCGCCGCGTTCGCCCCGGGAATCGGCCGCGCCGAACACCAGACAGTCTTTGACCGTCGGATGAGTGCGCAACACTTGCTCGATGCTTTCGGGCGCGACTTTGCGGCCGGCCACGTTGATCAGGTTTCCCACGCGCCCGTGCAAATAGACCGCGCCATTCCGAATTTCAGCCAGATCACTGGTTTTAAAAAGACCGTTCCCCAGCGTTGCATCGGGCAGGGGCCAATAGGTTTCACCAACCGCCGGGCTGCGTACTTGCAGACAACCATCATCATTCAATGACAAGTCCACATCCGATAGCGCCTCGCCGACCAGGCCTTCTTCCTGGCGCGGCGCGGAGGAAACGTCGTAAGCAATCCCGCCACACTCGGAGGAGCCGTAGAAATTGTGGATCTTCAACCCACACGCGGCGTACACCTCCTGTTCCAATTCGATGGTGAGCAGTGCTCCCGCGGAGATGGCCAACGCTACATTGCCAGGAATGGCTCCGGCCTCGTTCCATGCCCGCCATAGCGCGGGCACGCCCGCCAGAGTGATCGACGTTTGTCCCGCGGCGGCCCCACGAACGATCTCGGGCAAGGCCGACGGAGCAAGGACCAAGGGTATGCCGTGCAGCAAGAGTGGCAAAACCAGGTTCGAGAATCCGTACGAATGGGCCATCGAAATCACGCCGAGATTGGGCCACGCCGGGCGCAGGCCCATGGCCTGAACGATTTGGCGCGCATCGGCCGCCATTTGCGCTTCCGTGAGCGCCACCAGTTTGGCGCTACCCGAAGTGGCGGAGGTCAATTTCAAATGGCGGCAACCTGGCGGCGGCGGCGGGATTGTGGGTGGCGCTTGATCCGGCTCCAAGGGACACACCACCGTCCCGGCGCGCCAGGCTCGCAGGACGGTCAGAATGAACTCCGCGCCGGGGCCTTGCGGATGGGCGATTGCCTGGCGGCAAGGCCCGGCTCGCTCCACCGCGTCGGCCAGTTCTCGAAATCGCCAGCGGCGATTGGCCGCCAGATCCCAAAGCGCCAATTCGCCGCCATGTTGGCGAACAATTTCGCGCCAAAGGTCGTAAAGCATTGGCACCTTCCTAATCGATTGTTAGATTCGACGGCAAGCATGATTTCGCCTGTTGAACAGCAGGGTCGCCGGTTCACTTTCGAACAAGACACCTTTGCTTTCGCCAATGAACTAATCTGGGAATACCAGTTCGACTCGATTACGGGCGCCTCCAGCATCCGGCGAAATTCGCCGCCACCAACGTATGCTCATCGCTGCTTTGTGCTGGTGCGCTCGGCCCGCCAGTTTTTGTATCACGCCCGTTTCGAGCCGCACCTGCCCGTGGCCGATGCCGCCACCTATGCGCGGTTAATTCGTCATGTCGTCCGGCGCAGCCCGCGGGTGCCCAGCGCCGAAGATCGCAAAATCGTCATTCCTGGATACGGCTGTCTTCGCGCGTTCAGCCAGGACCACGAAACGACCCTCAAACGCGGCTGCGGTGGCGCCTGGCAATCATACGTGCTGCGCAGCCATTGGCGGATGGTCTTTCCCATCTCACGCGCGCACCAAGCTCGGACGGCGCAGCAACTCGTCACGGCGTTTGCCACCAAGCCCGATCCAATTGTGCATTTGGTGCGTTTTCCGCAATTGACCATCAATCATGGCATCACGCTCTTTGACCTGGCCGATTCCGGGGAACAGATTCGTTTTGCTGCTTACGATCCCAACCAGCCAGCCCAACCTACGGAACTGGTTTACGAGCGTGCGAAGCGAACTTTCTTCTTTCCGGCAAACCATTATTGGGCCGGCGGACGTGTGGATGTGATCGAGGTGTATCGCGGTTGGATTTATTGAACTGCACCGCTGGTATTGCTCCCCCCGGGGAGCGCGGATGCCTTCCTCCGCGCAACGAGCGGCTGGTTCAAGGAGTTGAAGCAGCCTTCGGCTTGCGGAAAGCCAGCCCGAAAAAGATCAAGCCGCACAAGTTGATGCCAGTAATGTAACCCAGCTTGTAAGTGCGACCGGTGTTGTTGCCGGCGAAGATCGGGACGTTCTTTCCAATCAGCAGACTGGGCAGCGCGGCCGGCATGAGCCCTCCGTGGACGGTTCCCAGCCAGAAGCCGGCGGTACGCTCGGGTTGGTACAGTCGAACGGCCGCCCATTGATAGCCCCAGCCCAGCAACAGGCCCGCAACGACCAGCGAAAGAACTTTACGCAATATGAAAGTGGCCAGACGGCGATACCGCGCACTGGTTTCAGACTTGGTCTGGTAACTGGTAAGCTCTGGATTCATTGGCGGGAAGGAAACGCATTTGACAGTCCATTGGCCGAGGGCAAAGCCGTAGCGCGTGGCAGGGAAGACCACCAACTGAGCCAGCGCCAGGCATCCCGCAATGGACGAATCCGGCTGCGCGGTCCCCGGCCCACGACTTGAATAGGTACGAACTCCACCCGGGCGCCGACTTGGATGAAGGCCGCCAGCATTTCGGATTCGACCTCGAAGCGCCGGCAGCGGATTGCCAAGCCGCGCCACACCGCGAGGTTGAGGAGGCGGAAGCCGCACTGGGTGTCCGGCAAGTCGCGGCCCAGCCGGGAAGACAAGGCGCGGCTCATGGCCATGTTGACCTGGCGGCGCAGCCAAGGGATGGCTTGCCGGTCGGGCATGCGGTTGCCCACAACCAAGAGCGCGCCCGTGCGTCGGGCGCAGTCCACCAGTTTCGGAATATCGTCGGGTTTGTGTTGACCATCCCCATCGAGCAGCACAACCCATTCGGCCCCGGCGTGCAACGCCGCAGTCAACCCGGTGTTCACCGCGGCGCCTTTGCCCTGGTTAAGCTCGTGGCGCACCACGTCGGCACCCGCTCGGCGGGCCCGGGCGGCTGTGGCATCGGTCGAACCGTCGTCCACGACGATGATCCGCGCCACCAAAGGGCGCACCCCGGCCACCACCTTCCTGATGGTGGCCGCTTCGTTAAAGCACGGAACCACCGCCGCGCCGTTTTGGGGCCATTGCACGGGAGCATTATAAAGGATGTGCTGCCCTTGCTAAAGCGAATCTACTAGTTTTGCGTTGCGCCCCCCGGGAGGGTCGGGCTACAGTGTGGCGCATAAATGTGGTCCTTTGCGATACCCACCGATTTGCAACCAGCGCGAATCGCGGAGAAACTGTTCCCGCGCGGGCAGGTCATGCTAATTGTGGCCCAACGGCGAGTGGGGCCGTCGGATTGGCAGTGGATTATCCTTGAGCCGCTGAGCCCGTCAACCTCCGCCGGTGGCGAACGCTGTCACCCAAGCAGCAAGAACTGATGGCCAGCCGGATTCTCCTCATCAACGCCAACCGGTGTGTATTTCCGGAGCGAGTCTTTCCTTTGGGACTGACCTATTTGCAGGCAGCGTTGCGCCCGGCCGGCCATGAATGCCGCTGGCTCGACCTGCTGGACCAAGGCGATCAAATGGACGCGGTGTTTGAAAGTTTCCGGCCCGAGTATGTGGGCATTTCCGTGCGCAACATCGACGATGTCATCATCCGTAAGCAGGAAACCTTTTTTGACGATTTGCCGGCGCTTGGGGCGGCTATTCGCCGCCGGGCTGGGTGCCCCGTGATTGTCGGGGGCAGCGGCTTCAGTATTTTCCCCAAGGAATTGCTCGAATTATCCGAAGCCGATTTTGGCATTGTCGGTGAAGGGGAATCGAGCTTTCCCGAACTGCTGCGTTGCTTGGAAGCCGGCAGCAGTTACGAGGACGTTCCCGGACTGGTTTTTCGCAAGGATGGCCATCTGGTTCTCAATCCACCGGCCGCCCGTCCCTTAAGAAGCGACATGATTACGGGAGATCGTCCCGCGGCAGTGGCGACGCGCTACCTGGCCAGCAGCGGGGTGCTCAATGTGCAAACCCAGCGCGGCTGCGCGTATCGCTGCTGTTACTGCACGTACCCGGTTGTCGAAGGCCGGAGCCACCGACGCCAGCCGGCCGAACTGGTGGCCGAGGAATTGGCTCAGCTCGAGCGGTTGGACGCCAAATATGCGTTCATCGTGGACTCGGTTTTCAACTCCTCCAACCACCACGTCGCGGAAATCTGTGAAGCGATTCTGCGCCGCGGCGTAAAAATCTCCTGGAGTTGTTTCCTCCGGCCCCAGGGCCTGACCGCCGATCTGATGCGACTGATGGTCCGGGCGGGCTTGGCGCACGTTGAATTTGGCTCCGACAGCTTCTGCGACGAGGTGCTCGAGGCCTATCAAAAGGGATTCACCTTCGACGACATCCGGCAGTCCACCGAACTGGCGCAACAGACGAACGTGGGCTGCTGCCACTATTTCATCGCGGGCGGTCCGGGCGAAACCGCCGCCACCTTGCGCCAAAGTTTCGCCCATGCCGAACACCTGAAGCCCGCCACCATCCTGGCCGTGGTGGGCATGCGTATTTATCCTGGAACCGCTCTTCATGATCGCGCCGTTGCGGAACGGCAACTCCAATCCGAAGACAATCTACTGGTTCCTCGTTACTACCTGGCGCCCGGTTTGAAGCAGGAAACGGTGTTCGAGCAGTTGCGCAAGGTTGCCGGTCGCTCGCCCAACTGGGTCGTCGGCGATCCGGTGCCGGCTTACATTCAACTGGTCGAGCGTTTGCGGCGGCGGGGAGTGGTCGGCCCGCTGTGGAGTTATTTCTCCGCAATGCAACGGCTCTGGCCTCAGGCAACCGGAGGCGGCGGCCAGCCATGAAGCCACGATGGTTCCTTTCCGTTGAACATTGGCTTTCGCCCGCGCGTCCGTAAGCTTAACCCGCATGTTGTTTCCGAACCATAGAAGTGCCGAACCACCCCGAGCGGTGGTGACCGGTGCCGGCATTGTCACTGCCTTGGGCGTTGGCTGGAAAACCAACGCCGAAGGATTTCGTCTCGGTCGCACCCCGGCGCGACCCGTGACGTTGTTTGATGTCAGCCGGCAGCGCGTCAAGGTGGCCGCCGAGGTGGATCTGCCCGAGACGTTGCCGTTGGGGCGGTTGACGCCGCGACAATCGGCACGGCTGGACCGCGGGGCGAAGTTATTGTTACTCGCCGCCCATGAAGCGTGGCACCAGGCTGGTTGGGAGCCGATGGAGAATCTGCCGTTTGTGCTGGGCACGACCGCCGGCGGCATGAGTCTGGGCGAGGACTATTATCGGCAAGCGGTCGAGACCCCCAGCCGCTTTGTGGGACAACCCACCCGCGCCCTGTATTATCAGGGGCAAACCCAGGCCCGAACGGTCAGTGACGCCTTGGGTTTCAGCGGGCCGATGCGGATTTTATCCAATGCCTGCGCTTCGGGCTGCGACGCGGTGGGACACGCCTGGCAGATGATTCGCCACGGACATGCCGAACGCATTCTGGTCGGAGGCCACGATCCGCACAGTCAAATGCTCTTTGCGGGCTTCGATTCGTTGCAAGTGCTTTCCCCCACCGTGTGCCGTCCGTTTGACCTCAATCGCAATGGCTTGCTCATGGGCGAAGGCGCGGGCGTGCTGGCGTTGGAGTCGCTGGCTCATGCCCAGCGGCGCGGGGCGGAAATCCTGGGTGAAATCATCGGTTATGGTTCAACGTTGGATCGGCATCATTTGACGCAACCCCATCCGCAGGGCGACGCGGCGTTGACCGCCATGAACCTGGCTTGTCAAACGGCCCGCATCAGTCCCGAAGAGGTGGACTACGTCAATGCGCACGGCACCGGCACGCCGTTGAACGACGCGGCCGAAGCTCTGGCCATCGGCCGCTGGGCTGGGGCACGGGTGACGACGTTGCCGGTGAGTTCCACCAAAGCCAGCATCGGCCACTTGCTGGGAGCGGCCGGCGCCGCGGAGGCAGTCGTTTGCCTGATGGCGCTGCGCGAGCAGTGGCTGCCACCGGAGCTTGCGTTTGAGAAGCCCGATCCGGCCTGTGCCTTTCCGGTGGTGCGCCAACCGCAGGAGGCGACCCTAAACGTGGTGCTCTCGAACTCGTTTGGCTTCGGCGGCATCAACGCCACCCTGGCGATGAGGAGGTGGTCATGAGCCGAGTGTTTGTGTGCGGTTTGGGCGCGGTATCGCCGGCCGGTTGGAGCGTGGCGGACATGCGCCTGGCATTGCGACGTGGAGCGCCATTGCCGGTCAGACCGCTGAGCCGGCCCGGCTGGAGCAAACCGCTGCCTTCACGGCCCGTGCCGCCACCGGCCGCCCGCCCGGCGTTCATGAGCCACCCGCGCTTGCGACGCGCCAGTCCCATTACCCACTACGCTGCCGCGGCCACGCTCGAAGCTGTGGCTTCGCTTCAAAAGATCGCGGGAACCCAATGCCGCCTGGGAGTAATCCTCTGCCTCACTGCCGGATGCGTCCAATATTCCAGCCGCCTCTGGGCGGAGATCCTGCAAGACCCATCCACTGCCAGCCCGCTGCTGTTTCCTGAAACCGTCTCCTCGGCCCCCATCAGCCATGTGTGTGTTTTATTGGAAAACACCCCGTTGGTTTACACGTTAATGGGCGATCCGGCGACGTTCTTGCAGGGACTGTCGGTGGCGGTGGATTGGCTGGAAGAAAAACAAGTTGACGCCTGCGTTGTGATCGGCGCCGAAGAACCCAACTGGGTGCTGGCTGACGCCCTGCGCCATCTGGAACATGCCGCGATCCCGGGCGCAGGCGCGGGCGCCGTGTGTATCAGTCTCAATCCGGCGTGGACGCTAGGCGCGGAATTGACGGCGATTACCAATGTCCACACGGTCACACAGCGCACCACTCGCCATGCCGCCGCTCTGGCGATGCGACGCGAACTGCCCACCGGTAGCCCGGACGAATTGCTCTGCGACGGAACCAGTGACAGTCACCGGTTCAGTGAGCCGGAACGCGAGGCCTGGCGCGACTGGCCGGGACCACGCTTAAGCCCGAAACAGATTTTGGGCGAAGGCTTGATGGCTGCTGCGGCCTGGCAATGCGTTGCGGGAGTCGATGCGTTGGTCCAGGACGGATATCGCAGGGTTAATGTCAGTCTGGCCGGCGGCAATCAGCAAGCCATCGGCGCGCGGTTCGAATGGGTCCCGTCGGCGGCGAGGGCGAATCAATCCAAGGTCCGCAAAGATGAAAGCTAGATGATGAACAAGCGCGTCATCCTAATCACCGGCGCCAACGGCGGGATGGGGCTGGCCATTGCCAGGGCGTTCCTGGCGGAGAATCCGGATAATGTCGTCGGGCTTGGTCTCCATGCCCGCCGTGAACAGGCGGAGGAACTGGCGGCGAAGCACGCGCCACGGTGCCGTTGCGTGCCGCTGGATGTCACTTCACCGGAAGCGTGGCAGGCCGCCGTCAAGTCAATCGTGGATGCCGACGACCGATTGGACGTGTTGGTGAACAACGCCGGCACTCACGAGGATACTTTGCTGGGCACCATGCCAACCGAAACCTGGCGCCGGGTATTGGCCACCAATCTCGACGGAGTGTTTCACGGTTGCCAGGCAGTGTTGCCCGTGATGATCAACCAGCGTCGTGGCCGGATTATTAATGTGGCTTCGCTCAGTGCGCTGTTGGCGCCGGCGGGACAAACCAATTACGCCGCCGCGAAAGCCGGAGTGGTGGCGCTGACCCAATCCCTGGCCAAAGAGGTGGCGCGGATTGGAATCACCGTCAACGCGGTTTGTCCCGGCTATATTGCAACCGAGGCCTTGGCCGAAATGAGTGGTCCGGAGCGCCAAGCCGCGGTGGCCCGGATTCCCATGCGACGGTTTGGGCGACCGGAAGAAATCGCCGCGGCCATTCGCTTTTTGGCCGGTGACGAGGCCGCCTATGTCACCGGCGCAACCTTGAAAATTGACGGAGGTATATTCTGATGGAAACTGACGCAACATATAACGAAGAGATCAAACGGTTGATGCTGGAAAATCTCATGCTCCAGGTCACCGCCGATGAAATTAGCGACGAACAGCCTCTGTTCGGACCGGACAGCTTGGGACTGGATTCCGTGGATGCGCTCCAATTGGTGGTCGCCCTCGACAAAACCTACGGCCTTAAGATTTCCAGTCCGGAGGTCGCGCGCGAAGTGCTCCGCAACGTGTCCTCCATCGCACAGGCGGTCAAGGCGCATCGCGAGCAGCAACCGAGCTGAGCCGTAGCGGCGTCTCGGCAGAGTGCCGCCATCTTGCGAAAAGTAAGTGAGCGGCGTTTTGCCGAGACGCCGCCCCGCCCTATCGATTCAGAATCGTTCAGTCAGCAGCTTGACGGGGCTTCGCTTCAACCACCCGTTCATCGAAGGTGGCGAAAATTTCTTCGCCTGGCTTGACGACCAGAAAATCCTTCTCCGCCCAATCGCCGTCCAGCCAGCGCTGGAACAAACTGAGGTCACCGTCGATTTCGCCAAACTCCCAGTGGCGCTCCGCACAAATCTGCCGGACTTGTTGGTCCAGCTTAAGGTGTTTGGCGAAGTCGAAATTGATCAGCACCCCGTGCGTGTATCCCTCGGTCCAGCGGTTCATCTCTTCCATCAGAAACTTGGCTTCCTCCTCGCCGTATTTCTTGACCCATTTTTCGTAGGTGTCCTTGACGCCGGCGCCGGCACTGGCCGGCAGTGACGCCCCACCCCACACCGCGCCGTGGTCGCCGCGGCGCTGGATGCACTCCAACCAACCGGAGGTGTAGTAATAGGTGCCGGGCCGTTCGGAGAACAATTGCTGGTAACGCTCTTTCGAGCCCATGAAAAAGGTGATGCAATCGTGCGCCCGCGGAATGACCAGCGGCGTGTGCGTCGCCTTCAGCCCGACCAGGATGCTGCTGCACAGACCGTAGCCCAACAGGATGGCGTCGAAGCGGCCTTCCGGCACTGCCTCAATGCGCTGCTGGATGTCGCGGCACCCGGTCTTGGGAATGTCGTGATAGCCCTGGGTAAGGAAGTCGGTTTCAATCAGGTTCGGCGAACGGGCGGCCAAGTAACTGATTTCGCGGAAGGCAATTTCGCAGGCAATGACTTTCAAAAACATAACGGCGCAAATCCATGCAATTTCATTCCACTCGGGCCAAACCGGTGCCTTTGACCACTTCACCGATGATCCAGGCCTTTTGGCGGCGAGCATGAACATACTTTAGCACAGCGTCGGCCTGGTCGCCCCCGACAATCAGCGTCATGCCAATGCCCATGTTGAAGACCTGATACAATTCCGCTTCCGGCACGCGGCCCTGAGACTGGATGATTTGGAAGATTGGTGGCAGCGGCCACGAGTCTTTGCGGATGACCACATCGCTGCGTGGGGGCAGCACACGCGGGAGGTTGTCCACAAACCCGCCGCCGGTGATATGCGCCAAGCCCTTAATTACTCGCGGTTGGTCCGGACGATTGAACTGCTTGATCAGCGTCTGCACCAACGGGCCGTAGCTCACGTGAACTTTGAGCAGTTCCGCGCCGATGGACTGGCGCAATCCCGTCACGCGACTGGTCGGTTTGAGTTTCATTTGCTCGAAGAAAATCCGGCGCGCCAGCGAATAACCATTCGTGTGCAGTCCGTTCGAGGCGAGGCCAATCACGGCGTCGCCAGGCCGGATGCCTTTGCCGTCGAGCATCCGCGATTTCTCCACCACGCCCACAATCGTGCCGCTCACGTCGTATTCGCCGGGTTGATAGAAGCCCGGCATCTGGGCGGTTTCGCCACCGATCAACGCGCAACCGTTCTCGACGCAGGCTTTGGCAAAGCCCTTGACGATCTGGGTGAAGACGTGCGGCTTCAATTTGCCCGTGCCCAGATAATCGAGGAAGAATAACGGCTCCGCACCCAGCACGGCGATGTCGTTCACGCAATGATTGACCAGGTCCTGCCCGATGGTGTCGTGGCGGTCCAGGGCAAAGGCCAGCTTCAGCTTGGTGCCGACGCCATCGACGCTCGAAACCAGCACCGGCTGACGGTATTTCTTCACATCGAAGGCGAACAAGCCGCCAAAGCCGCCCACTTTGCCGAGCACCTCGCGGCGATGCGTGGACGCCAGCAATTGCGGCAAGGTGGCTTTCACCCGGTTGCCCAAATCAATGTCCACGCCCGCGCGGGCATAAGCTGTCCGTTTCATGATGGGCAGTAAGGTGTTGGCGCGTGGCCCATCGGGTCAATCTTTTTCAAGAAAACGCGTTTCCTCACTCAGCGCCAACGGCTCCGCAATCCGCTGCCGGGTAGGACGAAAACTCCGTCGAGCCCTACCAGGATATGGTTGCGGCTCTGCCCCGCTGGCTCCATTCGCGGGTTGGAACCGTTTTACTTTGGCTTCAACTGCGGGAACAGGATCACGTCGCGGATGCTCTCCTGGCCCAGCAGCATCATGCACAAGCGGTCAATGCCCAGGCCCAGGCCACCGGCCGGCGGCATGCCGTGCTCCAGTGCCACTAGAAAGTCTTCGTCCAGCTTTTGCGTTTCACCGCCGGCTTGATGCTCCAACCGCTCGCGCTGTTCCAGCGCATCATTTTGCTCGCTGTAGGCCGGGGCGATCTCCTGACCGTTGATGCAGCACTCGAACACTTCCACCGTCGATGGATCGTCGGGCGATAACTTGGCTAGCGGAATCAATTCCTTCGGAGCGTGCGTGACAAAGACCGGGTCGATCAGCGTCGGTTCAATCAATTTCTCGAAGAGAGCCTGGGTGACTTCGAAATCCTCGTATTCATCGGCAATCTCGGCACCCAAATCGAGGGCGCGCTTGCGGCGTTCGGCTGGGGTGGTTCCAAACCAATCCGCGCCGCCCTTTTCGCGCACCAGTTCCTGGTATGTGGCGCGGCGCCATGGCGGGGTCAGGTTGATGGTCCGAGTCACTTTGCCTTCGGCGTCCTTGTGCTCGACGACCAGCGTGCCGAGGACCTGTTGCGCCACGTGGCAAACCATCGATTCCACCAGCTCCATCATGCTCTGATAATCGCCATAAGCCTGGTAGGCTTCGAGCATGGTGAACTCAGGGTTGTGGCGACGCGAAATGCCTTCGTTGCGAAAATTGCGGCCAATCTCGAACACCCGATCCAGCCCGCCCACCAGCAGGCGTTTGAGATACAACTCGAGCGCAATGCGCAAATAGAATTTGCACCCGAGGGCCTTGTGCTCGGTCACAAACGGCTGCGCCGCTGCTCCGCCGGGAATGGCCTGCATCATGGGCGTCTCAACCTCGACAAAGCCGCGCGCGTGGAAAAAGTTCCGAATCTCGCGAATGATGTCACTGCGCCGCAGAAAGGTCTGCTTCACTTCGTCGTTCGCCATCAAATCCAGATAGCGCTGGCGATAGCGAATCTCCGTGTCGGCCAGGCCGTGCCATTTCTCCGGCGGCGGTCGCAGCGCCTTGGTCAGGATGACGAAGCTGTTGGATTTTGACGCTGATCTCGCCCATGCGCGTGGTGAACATCGTGCCTTGAATGCCGATGAAATCGCCCAGGTCCAGATGCTTGAACAAATCGAACTGCTCGTCTCCCAGGACGTTCTTTTGCGCGTAAATCTGGATGCGGCCGCTTTGGTCCTTGATGTCCAGAAACATGCTTTTCCCCATGTCGCGATGCGCCGTAATCCGGCCAGCCAGCGCCACTTCGCGGCCCTCCGCGTAATTGGCCCGCGCCTCGGCGCAACCTTCGGCCGGCGTAAACTTGTTCTTGTACGGATCGATTCCCTTGGCTCGCAACGAAGCCAATTTCGCCTTCCGTTGTTCGATCAATGCATTGGTATCTTCCATAAACTTGCTTTCCCGGAGATGAAACATGGAAGACCTGCCAATGTCCAAATGCTTTTGTGGATAATGAATCGTGGAGGACCGCCAGGTCTTGGAGTGCGACCGCCCGCCGCCGCTTTCTATGCATCGGGAGCCAAACAAGCTGAGTAGCCTCAAGTCTCATGGGGCATCCTCCTGTCTCCGAAAGCGCCGGCAAGCCGGGCGCACTCCAGACGCTGGCGCGAACTTGAGGGGGCATCGAACCTCGCGAAGCGCATGGAGTGCGTGGAGCTTGCGCCCGCTTTCGCAGGCCGACAGCAGACCTATGGCCACCAGATCCTGTTTCAGCGATTCAGCCCTTCGGCTTTCGGATTTCGGATTTCCGCCGCCGTTCTTACCTCGGAAACGCCTTGTCCGGATATTTCGGCGGTGGCGGCACCGGGCGTGGATCCTTGGCGATTTGTTCCTGGAGAAGTTTGATGGCGGCTTTGAGTTGCGCGTCATCCCCGTTGAATGTGGCATGCGGCAGGTTGTCCACCACAATGTCCGGATCGACGCCATGGCCTTCAATCAGCCACTCGCCTTCGGGACCATAGACGCCGGTTTCCGCGGCGGTGGCCATCCCGCCGTCCACGAGCCAGCGGCGGGCAGACAGCCAAATCTCGCCGCCCCACGTGCGGGTGCCGATGACCTTGCCCAAGCCCAGGCGCTGGAAGCCTTCCGTGAATGCTTCGCCATCCGACGCGGTGCGCTCGTTGCACAGGACGACCGCGTGCCCGCGAAACGCATACTGCATGTTCCAGGTCGGTAAACCGACACGCGGTTGCCAATAAAACCACGCCTTGCGCAGCAGCCGGCCGAGAATCCAGCTATCGATGTTCCCGCCACGATTGTGCCGCACGTCAATGATGAGCCCCTGGCGCTGGAACACCGGGTAGAAGTCGCGGGCCCACTCGGCGATGTTGCCGCTGCTCATGGCACGCAAGTGAACGTAACCAATCTGGCCCTGCCCCAGTTCTTCCACCAGTCGCCGGCGCGTCCACTCCCATTCGTTGTAGCGCAACTCGGTTTCCTGGTCGGTACTGATGGGCCGCGCGATCACTTGGCGGGTCGGGTTCTTCGGCGGCGACTTCACTTCGAGCAGCACTTGCTGGCCGGCTTGCCCGCGCAAGAGCTGGATCGGATCAACGACATCCAGGGTCGGACGACCATTGAGACGCACCAGCACGTCACCTTCCTTGACGTTCACTTCCGGCCGGTTCAACGGTGAACGTTCGTCAGGATAATCGGGATCGGTTTGGTAAACGTGCGTGATCCGCCAGCCGCCAGCCGCCGCGTCGCGTTGGAGTTCCGCTCCCAGCGAGGCAAGTTTGATGTGGTCCGGCCCTTCGCGTTCGTCGCCGTAGCGCACAAAAATGTGCAGCGCGGATAACTCGCCCACCATCTCGGAAATCAAATCGCTGAGTTCACTGCGGTCCGCAACCCGGTCCACCAGCGGGAGGTATTTTTCGAGCACACCCCGCCAATCGACGCCGTTCATGTTCCGGTCGTAAAAGTAGTCGCGCATCATACGCCAAGACTCGCGGAAGATTTGCCGCCATTCTTCGCGCGGTTCGAGCGAGAGCATCCAACTGCCCAAGTTCACCCGAGCATCGTCGAGCTTGGCGGGAGCGGAACTGCCGGCGCCAATGACGTAGAAGCTGTCACCTTTGCGAACGAGTATATGCTTACCATCGATTGACAGTTCGTAGCTTTTGATGTCCGGCACCAGGGTTTTGGGTTTGGGCTTGTCATTGGTCTTTTCGAGCATCTGCAATTCGGTCTTGGCGTCGAAACCAGTGGGGCGCGAGGTCCAGAACAGACGTTTCCCCGCGGCGGTCAGCGAAGAATAATTGCCGGCGGGAACCGGTAGTTCTTCCAGGCGATCCTTAAGGCCGTCCAGTTCAATGGTCACTTTGACCGCACGCTCTTCTTTCGATTTTTCGGTGGCTTCGTCTTTGTCCTTTTTACCGGTCGCTGGTTTCTTGTCCTCGTCCACAGGCTGCAACTCATCATCCGGCCGGAAGGGCGAACGCAGCCCTTTGACCAGCGCCAATTGGTAAATCTTGGTGGTTTCGGTGAAATACGGTTCCGGTTGCCGCGCACCCCAGGGACTGCTCACCAGCGAACGGAGTCGCCGATCCGACAGAAAATATAGCCACTTGCCATCCGGCGACCACGCGGGATTCGAACTGTTCACGCGGTCGCTGGTCAGGATTGCGTGCCGCCCGTCGGACACATGATATACATGAATTTGTTCGTAGGTATTGGCAGCGGTTTGTACATAAGCCAACCATTGGCTGTCGGGCGACCAAGTCAGATCGGAAAAGTTCTCATTCCGCGACGTGGCAATTCGCCGCGTTTCTTTGTGTTGAAGATCAAACACCCAAAGTTGCTGGTTCTTGTCGTAATAACTGAGCCACTTGCCATCGGGCGAAGACACGCCATGAAACCGAAACACATGTCCATCGCTCGTCAATTCCTTGAGTTCCCCGATACCATTGGCCGGCAGCGTCCAGAACTCATACTCTCCGGTTTCATCGGACAACAGCAGCAGGTTCTTCCCATCCGGCAGGAAGCAACCGTCCCGGTAACGCACCCCGGTGTGACGCGGCGCGACAACAAAGCGGCCTTGCTTGACCGGCGCCACGAAGATTTGGCCGCGCGCCGTGAGCACCAGGCGGTCGCCCGCCGGCGAAAGGTGCGCGGAGGTCAGGTAGTCCATCGGTTTCGTTACCCATTTCTCGCGCTCTTGATCGTAATCGGTTTCCAGCGTGATCGGGATCACCACATCAGAGCCGCGTGCGAGGTCCAGCAACCGCAAATCCGCCCGCTGCTGATAGACGATCCGCCCGGCATCGAGCGCGGCGGATTTTACGTCGAACCGTTTGTGGTGCGTGTGCTGTTGCCCGTCGGTGCCGTCCGGTTTCATCGACCAGATATTCATGATGCCGTCGCGGTCGCTCACGAAATAGACTCGCCCGTTCCAAAACATGGGATGCTTGCTCGTGCCCGGAAAATCTGCCGTCAACGGCGTCGCTTCCGCCGCGCCATCGGCATACCGCCACAAGTTCTGGGCGGTGCCGCCTTGATAACGTTTGGTGCTGCTGCCCTGAAACGGCAAACGGGTGAAGAACAGAACTTTCGCGGCCGGGTCAAACGCGCCTTCACTGGCCTGGCTCAACGGCACCAAGCGTCCTGCTTCCGTTTGGAGATCGAGCCGCACCAGTTGGACATTGGGCAAGGTGGAAAAAGCGCGCGTCGAATAAAGGATTTGTCCATCCGGCGTCCACCCGACAACCGTGGCGCCGCCTTCGAATGTGTGCCGCGTCGGCCGGCCACCGGCTACCGGCATGGAATAGACTTCAGTCAGCCCTTCGTATTCGGCGGAAAAGGCCACCGTCCGGCCATCGGGCGAAATGGCTGCGTGTGCTTCCATGCCCGGATGACTGGTCAACCGATGGGCGGCACCACCTTGCACGCCTGCCGTCCATAGATCGCCTTCCGCGGTAAAAATCACGAGGTCACCGTGGATGGCGGGAAAACGATAGTAACCCAGCAAGGACGCGATGCCGACGGCGCGGGGACCATCCTTTGCCTTCGGTGCGGCAGCAACCTGCTGGTCCGAACCGGCGGCCAGCGCAGGTAGATTCCATCCCACCGAAACGGCAAACAAAAGGACACCGAAGATTGATTGAAACGTGCTTTTCACGGAACAAAGAAATACGGGATTCGCCACTGGCTGCCAATCGGGAAAAGAGCTCAAACATTGGTGCCCCCCTTCGAACCTCAGTCGGTTTTGGAACGTCCGAATCCGCGGCGGCTATTGCCGGGTCAGTAACTTTCGTAAACCACAAACACACGAAGACACTGCCTAATCGCAACCCAAAATGCTTGAACAAACAGTTCAGACTCGGCAACGAACCGCTCACCGTGCCTTGGGCATCCGGTATCCGGTATCCAGCATCGGGCATCCAGATCGACCTTCCATCCTGACGACCGCGCCAGCCGACTTGACACCTGATTTCGCACTACCTACCGCCAATCATTTCCGTCCACGGCCACGGCTTCCCGCGCGGAACAGTTTCTTCCAGAACGGTTTTGACTTCTGAACCAAAAGAAGCTCCTATTGCTAATAACATGCAGTTGCACAAATCATTTAGGATCCATTGCGTACGGGCAAAAATCGGGTGGCATGGGCTATGCCTGCTGTTGACCATTGGTCCGGCCATGGCCGATCTGGCCGAACCCCAGCGGGTCACCACCGATTTGACCCTGGCGAGCCTGATCCAGCGGGTATTGACCCACAACGAAACCGTCCAAACCAAGCTGCTGGAAATTGAAATCACCCGCCGCAAATACCGCGCGGAAAAAGGCATCTTCGAGCCGGAACTGGTACTGGATTACGAGCACCAGGACAACCAGCGGGAAACGACCTCGTTGGACTTCTTTCAAAACCTCTCGCAAGTCCTGAATGAGCAAAACAACATCTACACCAGTGGCTTGGAATCGTTGGTGCCCACGGGTGCCAAGCTTCACCTGGGCTACACCTTGCGGGACTTGCGGAATAACTATCAAGGCCGCCTCAATCCGATGTTCGGCAATGGCGAGTTCGTCACGTTTGCCGGGGCCAGCCTGACTCAGCCATTGTTGAAAAACGCCGGCACCGCCGCGACGATGGCCAACATCCGCTTGGCAGCGGTGACGTCCGAAATCGCCTTCGAGGAGTACCGGCGCCAACTGATGCTCACCCTGTCCACGGCGGAAGCGGCCTATTGGAATTTGTATCTGGCGCAGGAACAAATGCTCTCCCTCAAACAATCCGTGGCCCTGGCGGAGAGCATCCTGAATGATACCCAAGCGTCACTCAAAGTAGGCCGGGGCGCGGAATTGGACGTGCTGGAAGCGCAAGCGGGCTTGGCGTTGCGCCGTTCCAAGCAGGCGGAGGCGCGGCAATTGTTTTTCGAAGCCGTCAATCGTCTGAATGCTCTTGTACTCCGAATCGATCCTCTCCGGCAACCGCACCGTGATTGCCGTCGATGAACCGCAAGTCACCAAAATACCGCTGACCTTTTTCGAAGGTTGGCAATCGGCCTTTGACTGGAACCCGGATTACCTGATCCGGCGCAAGCAGATTATCTCGGAGGACATCCGCCTGGCCTACGCGAAGAACCAACGGCTGCCGCAATTGGATCTCAAAGCCAGCTACGGACTCAACGGTCTGGGCGTGAGCCCGGCTGATTCCAACGACGATCTGTCCCGACAAGATTTCCCCTCCTGGTCCATCGGCTTGGAAATGCGGATTCCGTTGGGGGGCGGGATCAAAAGCCGAAATGAATTGGCGGCCTCCCTGCTGCGCAAGAAGCAAGCCCTGATCTCGCTCAAGGAATTGGAGAACCAGATTGCCAACGCATTGGACACTTCGTTGCACAAAGCGCGCAGCGCCCGGGACGACGTGCAGAACTACCGCACCGTGGTGGCGTTCAATGAGGATTTGCTCCAAACCCGCCTGGCCCAACTCAAAGCCGGCAAAGTCGAAAGCCGCAAAGTGCTCGAAGTGGAGGCGGCCTTGCTGGAAGCCAAAACGTCGCTGGCTGAAGCGAAAGTGAAATACAAACGCGCGCTGCTCGAACTGGAATTGATGCAAGGCTCGTTGTTACGCTCGCTGCACCTCGAATTGACCCAACGCGACTTGGAACAGCGCACCTCCCAACTGCTCAAGCGTGGTGAAGTCACCGACCAGCAATACCAGCATTTCCTGAAAGAAGTGCAGGCGGCTTATTGGGAAAAGCAGCCGCCCATGGACACCGTAACCGAAGACAAGGCGCGCCAGATGTTGCGCGATACCGAACTCAAATCCGCCCCCGAAACCCAACCGGTCCAGCCAATAAACCCAGATCAATACCAGCGCGCTTTGGAACTCTTGCGCCAGGAAAAGTGAAGGCGGGAGGTAAATCCGAAGACCGAAATCCGCAATCCGAACGAAGCCCACAGTCCATCGTCCGAAACGAAATTTCAAGTTGTATGCACTCCAGAACTCACAACGTTTCTTCGCACTCGTTGCGCCACCCGAGCAGTGGGCGTAACCGTTGGTTTCCATCCCGTGGTCAGGTCCTTCGCTTCTTCGGATTTCGGCCTTCTTCTGGATTTCGGATTTCGGCCTTCGGATTTCCCCTCCCCTTGTTGCTCGTCCTGGTGCTTGGCGCTGGCACGGTCAATTCCTTCTCCGCTTCGGAACCGGCGGCCTTCTCGGGTATCACCGAACCGTTCTGGGATGTCATTTTGAGCGCGTCAGTGCCCGGCATCGTTAGCGCCAAAAAAATTCACGAGGGCGATTCCATCAAGGAGGGCGAGCCAATCCTGGAACTCGACAAACGCATGGAAGCATTCGAAGTCCACCGGCGCCAGTTGGTCATGGACGCCAAAAAGCGGGAGTTCGACAACACCCGGACGTTGTACGAAAACTCGAAAGGCGTTAGCAAAGATGAGTTGGACAAGGCGGAGCTGGAGTACCAAGTCGCCGCGGTCGAACACGACATGGCGGACGAACAACTGCGCAAACGCATCATTACCGCACCCTTTTCCGGAACCGTGGCGGAATTCTATCTCGACGAAGGCGAGGCCACGCAGGCTTACCAACCGCTGGCGCATTTGGTGGATACCAAACGTTGCTATTTCATCTGTAACATCGAAGCCAAAGCGGCCGCGGGCTTGAAGTTGAACCAAACCGTGAAATTGGAAATCGACACCGGCGCCGCTCCGGCAACTGTCCCGGCCAAAATTAGCTTCCTCTCACCGGTCGTGGACCCGGCCAGCGGTTTGCTAAAAATCAAGGCCCTGTTCGACAACACTGATGGCAAGCTCCGCCCCGGTCTGGCCGGTCGCATGATCCTCAACTAACGCAACACCATGGCGAGCCCGAATCCAATCCAAAACGGCGAGCATGACGGCACGCTGCAGTCGCTTAATGAATTGCGCCGGTTTGCCGGTCCGCCGCGCGATTTCTGGCCGCGTTACCTGGCGTGTCTGGGCCAACTTTGCGCGGCCAGCCGGGTGGTCCTCTTGGTCCGCAATGCCGCGGGTACCGAAGGCTGGAAAAAACTGGTCGAATGGTCGGCCGAAGGCGGGGCCGCAAAACACGGCGCGGTATTCGCCAGCCAACTGGAGACGGTGGCGGAACGTTGCGCGCAGGACACCCATTTCGTCAGCCCGCTGGCCACCGCGGCGGGCCGCGGCAATGGCGCTTTCATTCTCGCTGACAAAATCCGGCTTCTGCGCGCCGAAGAGCAATGCGTCGCGGTCTGCCTGTTGCCCGAAGCCAGCGAAGCCTCCGCCCGCGAAACCCTTTTACGCCTGAACCTCGCCGCGGACACGCCATCCTCGTACCAGGAAAACCTCGCCGCCCAGCAAGCCAAAGCGGACGTCGAAAAATTGGCGGGTGCCCTGGACCTGATGATCCAAGTGAATGCCGAGAAGAAGTTCGTCGCCGCCGCCCTGGCGTTTTGCAACGGCCTGGCCACCCGGTTCGGTTGCGACCGCGTCAGTCTCGGTTGGCTGCAACGCGGCTACATTCGGCTGCGCGCGATCAGCCGCACGGAGAACTTCAACCGCCAGATGGCCGCCGCGCAAGCCCTCGAAACGGCCATGGAAGAAGCCCTCGATCAGGACGATGAAGTCGTTTGGCCGGCGCCGGAAGAAGCCACGGTGGTTGCCCGCGACCATGAAGCGTTTGCCCGCGAACAAAAAGTCGATTACCTCTGCTCGCTGCCACTGCGCGTCGATGACAAGGTGGTGGCGGTCCTGACGTGCGAACGCCAAAGCGCCGCCTTTTCCGCGGCTGAACTCCAGCAACTGCGGCTCTGTGCGGACACGGCCGCGCGGCGCCTGGCCGACTTGCGGCACTACGATCGCTGGTTTGGGGCGCGGTGGGCCACCACCGCCCGCGAACAGTTGGGCAAAGTCGTCGGCCCGGAGCATACCTGGATCAAAGTGCTGACCCTGGTGATTGTGGCGCTGTTGGCGGTCCTGTTCTTTCTGCGCGTGCCCTACCGGGTGGAAGGCAACTTCGTTTTGCGCAGCGATGAGGTGGCTTATCTGACCGCGCCATTCGACGGCTACATTGACAGCGTACCGGTTCGTCCCGGCATGGCCGTCAAGGCTGGCGATCCGCTGCTGCGTTTTAAAACCAGCGAACTCGAGTTGGAGGAATCCGCAGCGCTGGCCGACTGGAACCGTTACCAGCGCGAAGCCGAAAAGTCCCGCGCCGCTAATTCGCTGGCCGAAATGCGGATTGCCGAGGCCATGGCCAACCAGGCCAAAGCCCGGCTGGACTTGACGCGATACCGGATCAACCAAGCGGTCATCAAATCACCGTTTGCCGGTGTGATTGTGGAAGGCGACCTGCGCGAGCGTCTCGGGTCGCCCGTGAAACAGGCCGACGTGCTGTTTAAAGTGGCGCGCGTGGATACGCTGTATATTGAAGCTGAAATCAACGAACGCGACATCCATGAAATTATCGGCAAGCACACCGGCGAAATGGCGTTCGTGAGCCAGCCCCAGCTCAAGTTTCCCATCCGCATCGTGAACATCGAACAAGCGGCGTTTCCCAAGAACGAGAAGAACGTGTTCCAGGTCCGTTGCGCGGTCGAAGGCGGTCCGCAGCCCTGGTGGCGTCCCGGCATGAGCGGCCTCTGCAAATTCAACGTCGAAAAACGGACTCTCATCTGGATCGTCAGCCACCGCACCGTCGATTTCTTGCGGATGTTGTTTTGGTGGTGATGCTCGTCCGATTTGTTCCCTCGTTGGGAACCACTTCCTTTTGCCCACCGGCCCAAGGCCAAGGCAATGAGGCATCAAGTCAGGAGGTGTTTCTCGACGAATTACAGCGGGCTGGGGCCTCGCACAGTTTCACAACCTGGCCCGGCTACGAGGTTGCGGGTCGGCCCATTGATCTTTTGGTGGAGAAACGTGGCCACTCGTTGGGTTTTGATCTGGTCGGCTATCCTGGCCAGTTCGCCAAGGCTTTTGACCTCGAAAAATACCGCTTGTTTCAACGGGCCGGCCGGCCTTTGTTTCCACTGTCATTCTCAGCGTGGCGCCGGACACGCACGAAACCGAACGCCGACTCACCGGGCAATTGCAGGCCATGATGGCTGATCCGCAGAACCGCGGCCGGGTCGTCGCGCATCACTCGGTGGATTTGATTATTCCCATCCTCGATCCCGAAGGAAATGACCGCGAGGATTTCCTGCGTTGGACCGTCAAGCCGGTCATGGCCCATCCGACGACGCCCCAACAGTTGAAAACCCTCGAGGCTGAAACGCGCGATTATTTGGCGGCGAGTTTTTCCTCGCTGCGTTCCGAGCTAAAAGCCAAAGCCAAGACCAAGGGGACCTACGGCCAATTGGATTTCATACAGATTTGGCCATCGTGCGGGACCAACTGCCTCCAGCCATCGAAGAAACCCGGCGTTACCAAACGTTGCAAGTGCTCGTCAATTGCACCCGCCGCAATCTGCTGCCCGATCCCGACGCCACCGAAGCCCAGCGGGAAGAATGGAGCGCTGAACTGCAAGGTGCGGTAGGGCGAGACTCCGTCGAGCCCAAATTTCCCCGCATCGCTGGCGCCGATCCAGAAGCGGTGTCGGTGGGAAGGCTTGGGCGCTCGATCGTTAGAGATTTCTCGTTGGTTATATCAGGGTTCGCGAACACGCTCGCGCTCCAATGGACGACTCAGCGGCGGCCGTCAATGAACCTTCGTCTCCCCCACTACTCTGGGATTTGGTCCTTGGTCATTGTTCCTCGGTTATGCCGTAATTCAGCTAAGCCGGATGGAGAAGCTTTCCACATAGTCAAAGTCACTGCCGCTAAAAACATCCTACCGCAGTCGTTTTCATGAAAGAACGCGCAGTTTTCTCCGTAGATAACGGGCATACAGGAGAATTGTTATGGGTAGTCAGGTGGAATGGATTGAGGATGGGGCAGGTGCCGGGAGGGAAACGGGCGATTGTGGCGCTGCTTTGGCCGCGAAATGCCACGCCCCGCCCGGCCAGCTTCCCCGAGCTTTATTGCCGACAGGGGCGCTGGCGCCAAGCGATGGATTCCCAAGCTGAGCAGGAACCACGCGGCCCGGCGTTTGCCCATCCAATGGGTGACCGTCGCTGCTGAGAGCTGGACAATTGCTATCGGTGCCAAGGCCGAACGTCGGGCGATGACGGGCACCTTTTGAAGCTGCACGCGCAGCTCCTGGCCGGAGACACCCATGCCGCCAATTTGATCGCCGAGTTTCTTCTGGCAAAGTTGATACGAAAAGTTCACGCCTATTTCCGAAGTCGGGACACCCAGTTAGTTTCCGACGCCGTTACCGATGCCCTGTTGGATTATATCAATAAGCCCCATAATTTTGATGCGAGCCACGGAAAAGGTTTGGGGTCGTTCCTTTTGCAAGAAGCCCAATGGCGCCTGGAGACACTTCAACGTTCCGAAAGACGCCGGGTCCGCCGCCAACAGGAGTTCAGCGCCGCGTGCCAATTCGAGATGGAATCGGTCTTGTCGGCGGAAAACAGTCAATGCGATCGCCTTCTGAACACGGATGCGCCGCTTGAAGAGCTACTTGCGCAGTGCGCGCAAGCCTTTTTAAGCCCGACTGATCACGCCATCATCGAGTTGATGGCCAGGGGCACGCGGAAGACGGAGGACTTTGCCTCAGTCATGGGCTTGCGGCACCTGGAGTCCGACGCAAGGCGCAAGGAAGTAAAACGCGCCAAGGACCGCATTTCGAAGAGGCTTCAACGTCAGATGCGGAACCTTGCCCGGAAGTATTTTGAGATTTCCAAAGAAAGTTTGTCGAACTTCGCCTTTGGCGGCGCATTAACAAGTAGAAGGCCATGAAGTCGCAAGATGCAAACGAATGATGTCACGAAAACGCGGAACACTGCGCGGATGGATCGGCCGGTTATTATCACCGCCGCGAGTTGCGACCTGCCCGTTGGGGCCGAGCGAATGAGTTTGGAGTTTAAACTCCAAATCCCAAGCCCGCGCCTGCGGCTTGAAAGACGGCGTACAGGCGGCCAGAGGCGGGTCCGGCACGGGCGCAACGGCTTTGGCCTTCTGAAGGAAAAAGGTAACGCATTCAAACTCAGCATGATCTCGGCATGAACCATGGAAAGTGAGCTTATGAAATCAAACATACGAACCAGCCTATATGCGGCGTTGGCAGTATTAAGTGGCGGCGCCTTCGCGGCCACCCCCTTGGCCGCCTCTGCGCCAGTGGTGGTTGAGCGAGGCCCGAGCCACCGTGTTTGGCAGCGGACCACCTACGTGCAAACCCCCTCGGGGAAACGACTCCCGCGGGTGTCCCGCTACGTTGAACTGGCCACTGGCATGCATTACTGGGAGGATGGTCAGTGGAAAGAGAGCCGGGCAGAAATCGAGCTCGCCCCCGACGGAGCCGTCGCCCGCCGAGGATCGCACAAAGTGAGCTTCGCCCCGAACATCAACACCCGAGGGTCGATTGCCCTGGAAACCGAGGACGGCAAACATTTTCGCAGTCATATATTGGGTTTGGCGTACACGGACGAAGCCTGCGGCCAGAGCCGCATGATCGCCACGATCAAGGATTCGATTGGGGAATTGACTCCGCCCAACCAGGTCCTCTATCCCGACGCCTTCACCGATTACAGAGCCGATGTCCGGTACACCTATACGAAAGCCGGATTCGAGCAGGACATCATCCTGCGGGAGCAATTGGATTCTCCCGCCACCTATGGGATGAATCCAGAAACAACCCGCTTGGAAGTGTACACCGAGTTTGTGGAGGCGCCCACACCAATCGCAGTGCAGACCGTCGTGGTCGCCGAGGGAACAGACCCGCGAATTGCGCAGACTCTGCAGGAGCCGGACTTGGTGGATGAGCAATTGGACTTTGGCGCGATGCGGATGGGGCCGGGCCACGCATTCCCGCTGGAGGCGCGACCACAGATGCGCGATGAGGCGACGCCTACCGGCAAGCGTGGGAGCAGGCGCGAGGGGCGGCAGTTGCTCATTGAAAAAGTCGAGTATTTCCAGATTGCGCCGCAGTTGGACCAGTTGCCAAAGTCGGCGGCCGTGGCGGCTCCAAACGCAAGACGATGTTAGCCAGTCAGGGTAACACCAGCAGCACAATTGGCAGAAGCTTTCTGCCTGCCTCCCCGCCCGTTCGCATCGAAAAGCCCCAGATGCAACTGGCCCAGGCAGGACGCGCGGAAAGCGGGCTGGTCCTGGACTATCAGACCATGAGCAGTTCAAGCAATTATACCTTCCAGAGCCGGACTCACCTATTACGCCAGCGGCAGCGTGAATTTAAGCGGCACCACCACAATACAAGGCGGAACGGTCGTGAAGTTCGGGCAATTGCACGCATCACCTTCCGGGGCCGATTGACTGCAGCACCAGCGCGTATCTGCCGGCAATCTTCACGGCCAAGGATGATGACACCGTCGGCGAAACAATTAGCGGGTCCAGTGGTTCACCAGCCAACTGGTATGGCTACCCTTTCTACCTGACGGGCGCTTCGGATTACAAGCTGCACGATCTCCAATGCCGGTATATGACGAGGGCGTTCAGGTGATTAGCGCGGTTAGCGAGCTTTGAGCTGTCGGCATGCGCAAGCCGCAGCAGGGTTACATCGGCGTTCTGACTGAAAAAGCCCCGTTACCCTGCGCAACGTGTTGATTCGACAACGATCTCACCGTCGGCAATTCAATTGCGACGTCACTCGGCTGACGCATCGAGGTAGAGCAGGTGAACTTTTCATCAGTATCCGAACTTAAATACCATGGGGCTCCGGCACCTTGAACCTGACCAACACCCTGCTGATTGCAGTGACCAACGTCTGGTTTACTCGGGAAGCAACGTGGAAACCAACCTGGACGACACGGGCATCTTCCAAACCGTGGGCGCGGGCGCGCACTATTTGGCGGCAGACAGTGAGTATCGGGATGCCGGCACCACCAACATCAACGCTGATCTGTTGGCCGACCTCAAAAAGAT
This sequence comes from uncultured Verrucomicrobiae bacterium, assembly GCA_963788655.1. Classification (GTDB taxonomy): domain Bacteria; phylum Verrucomicrobiota; class Verrucomicrobiia; order Limisphaerales; family JAFGQR01; genus JAFGQR01. The sequence goes on from CAWBHS010000060.1 coordinate 333,873, forward strand.
GACGACCTATCCGCCGACGGAATTCACCAACAGCCTCATCTCCGAATCGGTAACTTGGAGCCCCCAAGCGCTCCGCGATACCGACACACCGGATTTGGGTTACCATTACCCACCGCTGGATTACCTGCTGGCAGATGTCACGGTGACCAATGCCACCGTGCTGGTAACCAACGGAGCCGTCATCGGCGTTGACGCTGCGGCGACCAATTGGGGCCTGTGCTTGGACAACGGAGCGCTGGTGCTCAGTGAAGGGACACCATCGGCCCTCAACGTATTTGTGCGGACCCACTGCGTCCAGGAATTGCCCTGGGGCAACAGGACCAACGGCGCCCCCATGTTTGCCGATGTTTACCCGGCTCCCGACGTTTCCCCCATTACCAAGTTCCGGTTTACCGATTTTCCCATGCTCAATGGGACCTACCTGTTCAATCAAAATCCTGATGAAGGATTTGTCGATCCGATGATCTTCCGGGATTCGCAAATCCGCGGTGGCTACTTCCAGACCTCGCCCGGCGTATCGAACGTCACGATGGCGGTAACGAATACCCTGCTGGAACGGGTCAACACCACGCAAAACTCCAGTTTTCCAACCGTGTTGGAGTTGCGCAACTGTTTGTTCGAGGAAGGCTTGCTGGTGCTCACCAACGCTGCCGGCAGTTCGTGGAAGGCGACTGACAACCTGTTCGACAAGACCAGCGTAACGAACGGCGGCGGGGCCACCTTGTCCAGTAGCTACAATGGTTACGTGACCAACTACAGCCAACTGTATCCCTCCAGCGCCAACGACGTCATTTTGACCAACAGCACGTTGGATTTCGTGGTTGGTCCCTTGGGCGATTATTACTACCCAACCAATGGCGGGCTGCTGAGCACGTTGATCGACGCGGGCAGCATGAACGCCACCAACGCGGGCTTTTACCACTACACGACGACGACCAACCAAGTCATGGAAACCAACTCGGTGGTGGACATTGGCTACCACTACCTGGCCGTGACGAACGTGGACGGAGTGTGGTTGCCCATCGACAGCGATGGGGACGGGCTCTCTGACGGCGACGAATTCTATAGCTATGGGACCGATCCTAATGATCCCGACAGCGACGACGATGGCATGATCGATCAACCCTTTGCGGTTTGGATCACCCGACCCGATCCCACGCACGACCTGCCTTAACCCCCGCCAAGTTAATGACCAACGCGAACAATGTTAGAAGGAGACTACTTGCTATGAAAAATACGATTCAAACATCTTGGCGGCGCTTGGTTTGCCTCACCAGCTTAATGGCCGGTGTGCTTGGCTGCGGAGGGTCGCTGGTGGCCGCGCCTGCCGAACCGACCCTGCACGAACAGATTGCGCACGCCACCGACATGGGCGTGCCGTTGGTGTGGGTTGGAAGCGGAACCGGCGCTGAGGTGGCCGACCAGGCCCTGTGGCAGGCCTTCGGGCAATTGCGGACCGCAGGTGTCGAGGCCGGCGCCCAGGCCTTTGAGCAATTCACGGCGATGTTTCCTGAGTCGGGCTGGACACCCGCCTTGCGGCTGAAGCTCGCCCAATACTATCGGCGGGGCGGTCGCTTGAGCCAGTCGTTGGCCCAGTGTCAGGCTGCCTGGATGGCCACAGCGGGTGAAAAAGCGCCGACGGCCAAGGCTTTGGCCGACGAGGTGTTATTGCTCTGGGGCCAAACGATGGGGGACTTGGGCCAGACCGCCGCCTTGGACGACTTGTTGGGCACGGTCGGGGACCGGGCGATGGCCAATATCCATTCGCAGCGCAAGTTCATCCTGCTGCGCAAGAACCTGGATGGCATGAAGTCGCGGTTGGCCGGGTTGAACCACTTCAAATGCGGCGTCGATGCGGTGGCGCAAATGGCCTTCAATACTCGGTTATTGATCGATCCATGTGAGGTGCTTAACGTGGCGGCATCGCCGGACGGTTTTTCGCTGGCGGACCTGGTGCGGCTGGGCCGGCGGTTGCGAATGGAACTGGTGGCGGTGCAACGGCTGGGCGGCAACGAACTGATCGTGCCCAGCGTCTTTCATTGGAAGCTCAACCACTACAGCGCCATCGTCGGCCGGACCAATGGCCTCTACAAAGTGGTCGATCCGATTCTGGGCGGCGTCCGGTGGTTGAGCGCCGACGTCATCAACGACGAAGCCAGCGGGTACTTTTTGGTGGGCCCAACGGCTGCCCTGCCGGCGGACTGGCGCCGGCTGGAACCGCAAGAAGCCAAGGGAGTCTGGGGCAAGGGGGGCAATGAAGTTGCGCCCCTGTCCAGTCCACCCCCGTGCGGAGTGCTGGGTTTAAGCTGTCCTTCCTGCAAGCTGGGCGGTCCCAGCTTTATCGCCAGCAACATTGGAGGCTGCGGGGGCTGCGGGGCCAGCGGAGCGATGACGAGTTTTTGGAGAGGCTATGAACCGATCGGCGGAAGCCCCAGCCCGGTCTTTGAGGAATCCTATGTTCCTCAAGCCCTGCTCAACACCGGGCCTTCAGGCATGCCCTCGTGGACGGTCGAGGAACCTTATATGTCAGTTTGGTTGGTGGACGAACCGATGCGCTACCACCCCAGCCGCGGACGGGACGTCAGCCTGAAGCTGACCTATCATGAACACGAAAGCCGGCCGGAGTCCTCCTCCATTTTCAGCTTTGGAACGGGTTGGAATGCGAACATTCTCAGTTACTTGCTCCTTGATGGATATAACGTCACCGCGTATGCGCCGGGCGGCGGGGAGTGGCGCTATTACGGTTCGGAGCATGTTTCCCCGGGGCCGGATTATTGGAGTTACAGCACCGTGAGCACCATCGGGACTTCTTACCAAATCGCTTTTCCCGACGGGACGGCGTTGAAATACGAGTTGCTTGTTCCCGACGGCCTCGGGTCCACCAACGCCTTTCTGACCCAGACCGCCGATCCGGCCGGATACGGCCTGAGCTTCTACTACAGCACCAACAACAACGTTGTCCTGCTGACCGAATTCGTCGATCGCAATAGCCAAACCAACACCGTCCGGTACGATGACACCCTTACCACTCAGGTTTCGGAGGTGGAGAACCCGTTCGGCCAGACCGTTCAATTCGAGTATGACGAGGACGGATTACTAACCAACCTGACCGACGTGGTGGGGCTGAGCAGTTCGTTCACGTATTCGAATTACGACAGCGTGCCGCTGCTGGCAAAACTGACCACCCCGTACGGGGACACTCATTTTGACTACGTGGAGCCAGATGCTTGTCTTTGCTTTGGCGGTGACACCAGCGCCATCCACGTCGTCGAGCCCAATGGGGCGAACCATCTTTATGTCTATAAAGACAGTTCGACATTCGTGCCCAATAGTTACGACGATGCGCCTGAGGGCGTGCCAGTAGCAACGAGCACTACTACTGCACTTGACGGTGGGCTGTGCAATTACAACATGATGTATCGTAATAGCTTTTACTGGGGGCCCAATCATTACGGCCTGCTGAGCACCACCAATGTGTCGGAGTTGAGCAGCAACGATTTGCGTATCGCCCGCCTGCGCAACTGGTTGCACGACCAGGAAAACGGCTCATTCGATCTCAGGGTTTCGGGCACCATTAACTTGGAACGGGAGGCAAGCCCAGATGGGGTTATCGAAGGCCAGAAGACTTGGTATGGGTAGACGCGCGACCCCGATCATCCGGCGCCGAATTGGGAAGGGGACAATTCCCGCCCGTCGTGGGTGGCGAGGGTGCTGCCCGACGGCCAGACCCGCTATGCGTACCAGGAATTCAACGCGCGCGGCAATCCCACCCTGGTGGTGACCACCAATCTTTTGGGCAGTACCTCCCAGTGCGTCACCAATTGGTATGCGTACGACGAGGACGGCATCGACCTGCTGTCCGTCACCAACCAGGCCGGGGTGCGGGTGGCGGCCTTTAACTACAACAGCAGCCACCAGGTGCTGAACGTCACCAACGCCTTGGGCGAGGTCACCACTTATACTCACAACGAGGACGTTCCGTTTACCAGCGTCAAACGCCCCAGCGGCCTGACCACCACCAACCTCTACGATAACCATTACTGGCTCACCACGACCATCGACCTGGAGATCAACCGCACCAATACCTATGCTTGGACCAATGGCCTGGTGCATACCCACACCGACGAGCGGGGACTGACCACCACCAACACTTGGGACGCCCTGGGCCGGCTGACCCAGGTGGATTACCCGGATGGCACGTCCACCAAGTATCGTTACGACAAGCTTGATCTGGCCGAACTCATTGACCGGCTGGGCCATACCAACAGCTTCACCTACAACGCCGTCCGTCAGAAGACTTCCGCCACCGACGCCGAAGGACGCACCACCACGTACATGTACTGCGACTGCGGCTCGCTGGAATACATCACCAACGCCCTCAACGAAGTGACCGCCTTCGCCTACGACTACCTGGGCCGGCGCACCATGACCTTCCACCCCGGCGATTACAGCGTGACCAACACCTACGACCTGGCCGGCCAATTGACCGCTGTGTCCGACGCGCAGGGCGGCACCACCAATTATTACAACCTCCAGGGCTTGCTGACGGTGGTCAGCAACGCCTACGGCCGCGTTCAGCAGATTCTTTACGACGAAGACAGCCGGGCCACCAACATCGTCGATGCCAACGGTGTGGCCCTCCAGCAGACCTTCGACGCCCTGGGCCGGTTGCGCACCCGCACCTACCCGGACAGCGGGGTGGAGAGCTTTGGCTATTCGGAGCGCGGGTTGGTGGCCTACACCAACCAATTGAGCAAAGTGACGCGCTACGGCTACGACGAAGCCCAGCGCAAGACCGCCGAAACCAACGCAAACAACGAAGTACTTGAGTTCACCTACAACGCCGCGGGCGATTTGCTGACGCTCACCGACGGCAAGGACCAGGCGACCACCTGGGCCCACGACGCGTATGGCCGGGTGACCAACAAGGTTGATGCCCTGGACAACACCGTGCTGGCTTACAGTTACGATCCGGCCGGCCGGCTGACCAACCGCTGGAGCATTGCCAAAGGCCACACCTACTACGCCCACGACTGGGCGGGCAACCTGACCAACGTGGATTACGCCGCCAGCGCGGATCTCCGGCTGTCGTACGACGCCTTGAACCGCCTGCAAAATCTGGTGGACGGCGTGGGGACGACCAGCTACACTTATACGGATTTGGGGCAGTTGCTGACCGAGAACGGCCCCTGGGACGATGACACGGTGACTTACGCGTACACCAACCGAATGCGGCAAAGTCTGAGCCTGGCGCAGGCCGGCGCCAGCGCCTGGGAACAGACCTACGCCTACGACGCCATGCGGCGGCTGACCACCACCACCTCGCCCGCGGGAGCTTTCGGCTACGCCTACACGGGAGTATCGAGTGGCACTTGGCCGGCGACGCTGGTAAAGAAACTCACCCTGCCCACCGGCGGCTACATCACCAACGCGTTTGACTCGGTGGGCCGCTGGAACAACACCCGGCTTGTCAGCTCGCAAGGCGCGAGGATCAGCAAGACGCGGTGCGAATACAATGGAAATCAAGTCAACGCGATTTACCGTGACGAAAACACCCCGGACGAAGGTTGGATCAATTACGAGTACGATAACATCGGCCAGTTGCGGAAGACAGAAGACGATGGCCTGGACCGCCTGCATGAGCAATTTGGTTACGCGTACGATGCCGCGCACAACCTGCAACACTGGACCAACAACGCCCTGGTGAGGACGTTCAACGTCAACGCCGTGAACGAAGTGACGAACGTCACCCGCACAGGAGGGATCACCGTGGCCGGGTTCACCACCAGCACGGCGACAAACATAATGGTCGCCGAGGAACCGGCGGTGATTTTCTCGGACAAAACGTACTTGCGGACCAACGTTGGCGTGGGAGATGGCTGGGGCACGGTGACAGCGATTGCCCAGTCCGCCACGGGCCAGACCGCGAGCAATTCGATCACCGTCTATTTGCCCTTTTCGGTGGCCTTCGGCTACGACCTGAACGGGAACCTGCTCTCCGACGGGTATCGGGCGTTCGACTACGACGACGAAAACCAACTGGTTCAGGTGCTGGTCACCAACGCCTGGAAGAGCGAGTTTGCCTACGACGGCAAGCTGCGGCGGCGGGTGCGCAAGGAATACGCCTGGCAAGGCGGCGGGTGGGTGCAGACCAACGAAGTGCATTACGTGTACGACGGCAACCTGGTCATCCAGGAACGGGACGGCAACAACGCGCCCGTGACCACCTACACGCGCGGCCTGGACTTGAGCGGTTCGCTGCAAGGGGCCGGCGGCATCGGCGGGCTGTTGGCGATGACGCATCCGCTGCCCGGCCTACCTCCGAACTATTATTACCGGGCCGACCTCAATGGGAACATCGTGACGATGGTCAACACCAACGAGTTAATCGTGGCCAAGTACCTCTACGAGCCGTTCGGGAAAGTGATCGCAATGAACGGCGCCATGGCGGGGCTGAACCGGTATCGCTTCTCCAGCAAGGAGGCGCACGAACCGTCGGGGCTGGTGTATTACGGCTATCGGTATTACGAGCCGTGGTTGCAACGGTGGGTGAATCGGGATCCAGTTGAGGAGCAGGGTAACCTGTTCGAATTTGTACGCAACGATCCATGTGATCTACTCGATTCCATGGGCTTAACGGTTTGGATTTGCGCCAGAAAATCGGAAAAACCGTCGTCGTTTCCTTTGGGAAACCACGTTTACTTCTACAACGATATGGCTTCGGCGGAGGAAAACAGGTCCTGCGGTATGAGCGCATCCTTGGGTAAGGGAAAACCTGGAAGCTCTTCAGATACGGGTCCACACACATTCGGGCAGGACTGCAAGCCTGTCACCGACGATACGGAACTCGGAGAGTCCATCATGCAATGCTGTTTTGAAACTGCCAATAAGGGCGTGTGGTTTCCGTTCGTGAACGACTGCCACAACAAGGTAAATAATTGTCTTAAGCACTTTCATATTAAGCCACCTCGCCATCCGCGCTTTGGCCCGCCCGTAATTATTGAGCACCCTCCTTATCACCCGCCAGTCAGGCCGCCTAGATGGCCGTATGGATTCACCACTACGACATACCATCCGATGCAATGGTGACCGAGGGCAACTAACTCTTACCGAAAAAACGAGCTTAAACTAACTATAGCAACTATGCATGTACCTGGCACTGCATCACAAACAGGGGTTCGCCGCTTTGTTGTCTTGATTGCTGCTGCAATGTTCTTTGCTTCTGAACCTCACGCCTATTGCAGCGACTTTTTCTACCTTGATTCAAAGAGGATAGATAAGCTTTTATCGGCGGCTGGCCTACCACACTATCACCCTGGTGTATCGCGGAACCAAACAGGAAATGAGCTTTTCCTAACCGAAATTACCAATAGAGGTACGCTCGCCATAATAGTGTCGGCACAAGGAATACGAAAGCAAGTACTGCCGGAGGTGGCTGCAGCGGTTGCGGACGATGGCCGGCCGATCTGCTCCATCATGGATCACACTCTAGTTTTTGCTACGGGTGAGAAAGTCCCTCTCTTGGCTGGAAGCCGCTGGGGATTTTCCCACGACCGGAAGTTCTTCTTCTACTTGCGAGAACTCCCCGCTGCCGGTAGCGTGTTTCAGACTGTTGATCCTTTGAAGCCGTTTGTTAAATTGCCGGTAGACTTTCTGCCGCAGAGGATTTTCACCCGCACTAATGAGATTCTCGTATTTGGTCGGAAATACGATGGTGGCCGCGCGCCAGGCGCTCTTACAGGGCTTGTTTTTGTGACGGGCCAAACAGTTCCTAAGTTGGCGAAGGAAATCGAGCTTTCTCGTTTTGGCGGAGTGTCGGACATGGACAGTGAGACTGGTCTGCTCTTGGTGGAGGGCAAGCGCGAGATGTTTAATACATGGGGAATTTTCGACCCGCACACGGGTAAGTATAAGCCGCTTGGCGTAAAGAAGGGTTACGGTTTCTTTTTGGAACCTGGATTTCGAAAGGATTTGGAAAAGCTGTGTGAGCCGAGCACTCAGTAAACGTTACGACGCGGCCGGCCGGTTGACTAACCGCTGGAGCATTGCCAAAGGCCACACCTATTACGCCTACGACTGGGCGGGCAACCTGACCAACGTGGATTACGCCGCGAGCACCGACCTCCGGCTGGCCTACGACGGCTTGAACCGCCTGACAAATCTGGTGGACGGCGTGGGGACGACCAGCTACACTTACACCGATTTGGGCCAGTTGCTGACCGAGAATGGCCCCTGGGACGATGACACGGTGACTTACGCGTACACCAACCGTTTGCGCACGAGCCTGAGCCTGGCGCAGCCCGGCGCCAGCGCCTGGGAACAGACCTACGCCTACGACGCCATGCGGCGGCTGACCACCACCACCTCGCCCGCGGGAGCTTTCGGCTACGCCTACACGGGAGTATCGAGTGGCACTTGGCCGGCGACGCTGGTAAAGAAACTCACCCTGCCCACCGGCGGCTACATCACCAACGCGTTTGACTCGGTGGGCCGCTGGAACAACACCCGGCTTGTCAGCTCGCAAGGCGCGACGATCAGCAAGACGCGGTGCGAATACAATGGAAATCAAGTCAACGCGATTTACCGTGACGAAAACACCCCGGACGAAGGTTGGATCAATTACGAGTACGATAACATCGGCCAGTTGCGGAAGACAGCGGACGATGGCCTGGACCGCCTGCATGAGCAATTTGGTTACGCGTACGATGCCGCGCACAACCTGCAACACTGGACCAACAACGCCCTGGTGAGGACGTTCAACGTCAACGCCGTGAACGAAGTGACCAACGTCACCCGCACAGGAGGGATAATCGTGGCCGGGTTCACCACCAGCACGGCGACAAACATAATGGTCGCCGAGGAACCGGCGGTGATTTTCTCGGACAAAACGTACTTGCGGACCAACGTTGGCGTGGGAGATGGCTGGGGCACGGTGACAGCGATTGCCCAGTCCGCCACGGGCCAGACCGCGAGCAATTCGATCACCGTCTATCTGCCCTATTCGGTGAGCTTTAGCTACGATCTGAACGGGAACCTGCTCTCCGACGGGTATCGGGCGTTCGCTTACGACGACGAAAACCAACTGATCGAGGTGCTGGTGACCAACGCCTGGAAAAGCGAGTTTGCCTACGACGGCAAGCTACGCCGGCGGGTGCGGAAGGAGTATGCCTGGCAAAAAGGCGCGTGGGTGCAGACCAACGAAGTGCGCTACGTGTACGACGGCAACCTGGTCATCCAGGAACGGGACGGCAACAACGCGCCCGTGACGACCTACACGCGCGGTCTGGACCTGAGCGGCACGCTGCAAGGGGCCGGCGGCATCGGCGGCCTCTTGGCGATGACGCATCCGCTGCCGGGTCTGCCGCCGAACTATTACTACCGGGCGGACCTCAACGGGAACATCGTGACGATGATCAACACCAACGAGTTGATCGTGGCCAAGTACCTCTACGAGCCGTTCGGAAAAGTGATCGCGATGAACGGACCCATGGCGAGCGTGAACCGGTACCGTTTCTCCAGCAAGGAAGCGCACGAGCCGTCGGGATTGGTGTATTACGGCTACCGGTATTACGAGCCGTGGTTGCAACGGTGGCCAAACAGAGACCCCATCAACGAACCGGGGTTCAAACTGCTCACTCGTAGCGGTGGAACAATCAACTGGGATGAGGAGAGGAATCTTTACGCCTTTCTTCGGAACAATTCCGTAAACAACGTTGATCCCTTGGGGCAATCTGTTCTCGCACCAGTGGCAGGTTGGATTGGGACTGACTGTGCAGTTCCTGATCCAACCGATGCTGCGTGGCCGAAGTGGGCCGTGTATGGCATCGCCATCTGTGCCGCAGCCGCAATCGACGCTTGTTTCACAACGCGCACCTATACCTGTCGGGTTTTTTGCCCCTTATTGCGACAGGTGGAAACAACAACGCTGAAGTGGGAACAGTGCAGGCCACCGGAACAGGAAAACCTATGCTGAAGCTTGTCGAAACGCTGAAAGGGCTGCGCGGAACGCAGCTCCTCAGGAACACGAACGAAGCATTGTCAATGGAGGTAATAGATGTCTAATGCATCCGTCGGCAGCAGCTTTGTTCGCACGAGAATATCGCGTGTGTGAAACTGTGTTTCTTGCACCGCTAAGAGTTGGGGAGTCGCACGCCCATTTTGAATTGAAGATTGAGGTCTATCGAGACGGTTTCCGGGTTGTTCTCGGCAGCAGTGTTCGCTCTGGAGTTTTTCAATTTAGAGAATACGCCAGTGCCGCCCGTCAGCAACCAAGCCTCGATCAAGGGCGTTGTTCCGCTCTATGTCCTCGATGAGTTCTATGACACAACGACGATCAGTGCTCGCTCGCAAGCGGAAGCATTACAAGCAGCCTTCCAGGTCATTCACGAAAAATTAACCCAGGCTGGCTGCGAGATTGAAGTGCTCTAGCCGCAGGGGCTTTGCCAATTCTGTTACAAAACCGATAAGTGAGCGGGCTGTCCCGCACAAACGGTGAGAAGGAATCTAGCGCGCCTCAGGCCGGCGCGATAGAAGGTCGGCCACCCGCGCCTGCCGCACAGCCCTCGCGCTCCCTCCTGCCGCTGCGGGTGCGGCATCCGGGCCACACCCTGCGCCCCCTTGCCCCCGCAGCGTGTGTCCCGGCTGCCGCTCCGCTACGTCGGTCGGCCAGGGCTGCTAGCGGCCCGCCGCCCCGAAAGACACCCCCGGCGGGCGCTCCGTGTCACGCTGGCTGCTAAAGGCAAAGGCAGCCTTCGCGCCACTCCGCGCAGGTGGCTGCACCAACGGCGGGCCAACCGGAATAGTGGCGCTCGCCGACTCGCGCCAGAGCTTCGCCAGTTCGGGCGTCGCGGTTGCAATCGTGGCGTCCTGGGTGTTCTGCGCGTTCCGGCCCTGCGTTCGCGAGTGAGCGCTCGCAACAGAATCGAATGCGCTGTCGATAAAGTGACAGGTTCAAAGTTGTTGACATGTTTTGCACCCTGATGCCAACCTCCCGCCACTCTATGAGAATGGCACGGATCAAGATTCAAGGGCGCAGTGCGGTGTATCACTGCATGTCGCGGATTGTCGGGGGACAGGCTTTGTTGGATGACGTGGGGAAGGAGAAGTTGGTGGCCATCCTCGGGCAATTGGCTGCGTTTTGCGGCCTTGAAGTCATCACCTACTGCATGATGTCCAATCACTTTCATGTTCTCGTTCGCGTTCCGGAACAACAGAATCCCTCCGACCAGCAACTGATCGAGCGCATGGAAGCCTTGTACAGCAAGAAAAGCGCCCTGGTGCAATTAGCCCGCAACACTTTGGTGCAGCACGGCCGGATCGATCACGATATTCGGCAATCCATGGTGGAGCGAATGGGGGATGTTTCCGCGTTCATGAAGGAACTCAAGCAGCGGTTCAGCCGTTGGTACAACCGACAATCGGGGCGCTTTGGCACGCTCTGGGCCGAGCGGTTCAAGAGTGTATTGGTGGAGGATCAACCGGGAGCGGTTGAAACCCTCGCCGCGTACATTGATCTGAATCCAGTGCGCGCCGGTTTGGTGGACGATCCCAAAGAGTATCGTTTCTGTGGCTACGCTGCGGCGTTGGCCGGCAACAAAGCGGCCCGAGCGGGATTGCTAAGCTTCCAAAAGAGCATCGACTGGAAGACCGGCGCTGCTGAATATCGAAAACGCTTGTTCGTGGGAGCGGGAGTCGCCGGAAGAAGCGATAAATTGGTTCTGGATCGCGAGCAGATCAAACGCGTGTTGTCTCAAGGCGGTGAGCTGAGCCAGGCACAAATCCTGCGTTTGCGCCTCCGACATTTAACCGATGGAATTGTGCTGGGTTCGAAGGCCTTCGTGAACGAAATCTTTGCGTTGCACCGCGACAAATTCGGCGCCAAGCGACAATCGGGAGCCCGGCCGATTCGCGGCGTGCCGTTGCGGGAGCTGAGCGTTTTGCGGGATTTGCGCGTCTCCGCCGTTAGCTAAGAGTTTACTGGGACCTTCCGTTTGAATCTTCGTTGCCTTTTTGAACCAGTAGAGTAGAGAGGAAAGCACGGAATGAAAGGCCCGAAAACCAATGACCGCCGCTTCCCTCTCCCTCGTCGAACCGGACATGGAGATTTCCCCCATCCGGCTCTCGCCAGTGTCGGCTCTTCCACAAAGCATTCACAACGCAACCAGTCCCAGATGGTCCAAGTGAGCATACAGGCTGACGCCCTCACGGGCTCGCCAACCCCGTTGGCTGCGACGTTGCAGATGCCGTCCCAACCGATACCGCACGAAGTGATTGAGCTGACGAAATGCCTTCCGCGGATAGCCCAACTTGAAGTAGTTGGACCAACCCCGCAGGTGACGGTTCACCCGTCCAATCAACTCCGGCATGGGCGTATGACTCTGATGCGGGTTGATCAACCCTCGCAACGCTTTCCGTTCCCGATCCATCGTTTTGCGCGACGGTTCCAGGTTCCAGTAACGCTGCGGCCGACCGTATTGATCGCGGTCATACCGAAAGGTGTAGCCCAGGAAATCCAGGCTCTGGCCCGATTGCTTCAAATCCACGATCCGAGTTTTATCCCGGTTGATTTGCAGGTCCAGCCAGCCTTCCAGTTTGCCCTCGATCCATTCCCGCAACTTCGGACTGATGTAGCGAGCCATGACCACGAAGTCGTCCGCGTAACGGATCAGCTTCGCTTTGGCCCATTGCGCCGGTCCATCTCCTCGTTGGAAGAGGTGGTCGAACCAGTGCAAATAGACATTGGCCAGCAAAGGCGAAAGCACTCCACCTTGGGGGGTGCCCCGGTCGTTGCGTCGCACCGTGGGTGGTTGTCCCCCTGGGGGCGGTTCCACCACCGGCGCCTTGAGCCATTGTCGGATCAGTCCCAGGACCGAACCGTCCACCACGCGCATCCGCACGCAAGCGATCAGCTTATCGTGGGGAATGCTGTCGAAGTAGCCAGCCAAATCCGCATCATACACCGCCGTTTGACCCTCCTTCAGGTGCTGTTGGATGGCGCGCAAGGCATCGTGCGCCGATCGTCCGGGCCGAAACCCGTGGGAGCAGTCTTCAAAGTCGGCTTCGAAGATCGGCTCCAGGATCAGCAACACCGCCGCTTGCACCACCCGGTCCCGCACCGTCGGAATGCCCAACGGCCGCAACTTGCCGTTGGCCTTCGAGATATACACCCGCCGCACCGCTTGGGCACGATAGGTTTTGTCCCTCAGGCTCCGTTCGATCTCGGACAGAAATGCCGCTTCGCTTTCCGGCGTCGTGGTGATCTGTTCGATGCTCACTCCGTCCACGCCCGGCGCACCGTCGTTGCGCCGCACCGCGGCCCAAGCCGCTTGCAGCACGTCGGTTCGATACACCAAAGCGTAGAGACTGTAGAAGCGAAACCGCTTCTGTTGTTTGGCTTTCTGGCCCAGCTTCTGTCTCAGTTCCCGCAGGCTCGGCGGCAGGATCGCTTCCCGGAAGGAAAGTTCCTCCACCGCTTCTTCTGTTGTAGGAATGAACTCCATCCCAATCAGCTCCGGATTCCTCTGACTCGGCTTGACTCTGGCCAGGGCTCCTTGGCTCCCTGCCAACTTGATCGGCAGATCGACGCTACTATGAGCCCATCCGACGCCGCGATTCGGCCCCACCAGCGGTTATGGCTTCCCGCCAGGGGTTGTCCTGCGTTACAGGCCAGGACTCCGAACCGGGCCTCCCAAGTTCCCAGTGGTTCTTTCTGCGCGCGCTGTCTCCTCTCACCCCGGGGAGTCCGGTCGGTGCATGGGATCGAATCTTCCCGACCGATGCGGGCTTCACCACATCCGGCAGGCTGGCCACTCCCAGTTTTGTGTAACGAGGCCGAACCGAGTTCGCGGAACGCTACGGCTCGCGCATTGGCCTTCCCCAGCTTCAACGGGCAGGATCGCTCCCACCCGCTTAAGGGTCGGCTACATGACTCTCGACCATTTATCATGGTTAACACGTTGCAGTTAACAAGAACCACCAAGCTTGCTTGGCGCTTTCCGAATTGACACTAATTAATGGGATTTCCCAACCGGTGTCAAAACGCTACTCGGTACCTTGAATTCGTGGTAATTCGTGTAATTAGTGTCTTCACCTTCGTGTCTCAACTCTGCCTTTGCTTCCTGGCGGGAGCCTGCTAGACATTTCCCATGCAAGCCGTCCTTGATTACCTGAAACAAAACGAGGCCCGATTCGTCCAGGAACTTTGCGAGTATGTGCGGTTTCCCAGCGTGTCCGCGCAACCGCAGCATCAGAAAGACATGGCCGCCTGCGCCCGCTGGCTGGTACAGCACTGCACTCGGATAGGATTGAAAGCCCGCCTGCAGCCGACTGCGGGACATCCCATCGTGATTGCCAAAACGCCCCGCGCCCGTTCGGCATCGCGTCCGCATTTCCTCGTTTATGGGCATTACGACGTGCAACCGCCGGAGCCGTTTGAGTTGTGGAAGACTCCGCCATTCGAACCGACCGTGGTGGGCCGCTCGCTTTTCGGCCGTGGCGCCAGCGACAACAAAGGCCAGCACCTGGCCCACTTGAACGCCGTCGAAGCGCATCTGCAAACTGGCACTGAGCTGCCCTGCGATCTGACGTTTGTCATCGAGGGCGAAGAAGAAGTCGGCAGCAGTCACCTGGCGGATTTCTTGCGCCACAATCGAAAGGAGCTGAGTTGCGAAGCCGTGATCATCTCCGACAACGGCATTCCCAGCCGGAAATATCCGGCGTTGACCTACGGGCTGCGTGGGATCGCTGCCCTGGAAATCGAACTGCGCGGTCCGTCGCGTGATCTGCACTCCGGTATTTTCGGCGGCACGGTGGACAATCCGGCGATGGCGTTGTGTCAATTGCTGGCCCAGTTGCGCGACCAGAACGGGCGCATAGCCGTCCCCGGCTTTTATGACGACGTCAATCCGCTGGTGGCTTACGAGCGCAAACAGTTCGCCCGCCTGCCCCATAACGATGCGGCCTACCGCAAGTTCCTCGGCGTGCCGAAGTTGTTCGGCGAACGTGGCTACACCGCCATCGAGCAACGTTCGGCCCGACCCACCATTGAGATCAATGGTTTGACGAGCGGCTACCAGGGCGAGGGCAGCAAGACCATCGTGCCCGCGTGGGCCCGGGCCAAACTGACGTTCCGCCTTGTCCCGAACCAGAAGCCGGACAAAATCCTCCGGTTGGTGCGCCAGCACTTGAAGCGGATTTGTCCCCCAACGGTGCGGATGTCGCTGCAATCAGGCCACGGCGGCGATCCGTATTTGGTGTCACCGACCAGTCCACATTCGCAGGCGGCGCTGCGGGCGTTGAAGTTTGCTTTCGGCTGCGAGCCAGTGCTGATGCGCGAAGGCGGTTCCATTCCCATCGTCAACGATT
Organism: uncultured Verrucomicrobiae bacterium; assembly: GCA_963788655.1. GTDB lineage: Bacteria > Verrucomicrobiota > Verrucomicrobiia > Limisphaerales > JAFGQR01 > JAFGQR01. The sequence continues at coordinate 349,236 of CAWBHS010000060.1, forward strand.
TCAAGCGCATCCTGGGCGCCGACACCTTGTTGCTCGGAATGGCCTTGCCCGATGACAATGCCCACTCGCCCAATGAAAAATTCGACCTCGATTGCTTCGCGTGTGGGATGCGGTTGGGGGCATGTTTGTGGGAGGAAATGGGGCGGTGAAGGGTTGAAGCGTTGAAGAGTTTAAGTGGGTGGACCGCCTGGTGTTAATCGCGAGGCATGGGGAGGACAGGCGCCTCGCCTGTCAACCGGTGCGCCTCGCACCGGCAGTGTTTGGAGGACGGCTCTCGATTCATTTAGCGCCCGGCGACATTCGAGTCAACGGCGGGGCGCCGTTGACAGCGCCCGGGGCGGGCGCGCTCCCCGGAAGCGACGAACCTTCACCGCAATTCCCAGTTGGCGAGTTCTTCTTTGAGCCGTTCCATCGGCAAGCCGACCACGTTGGTGTAAGAGCCGTGAATGTTTTTCACGATTTCATCGCCTTCTTCCTGGATGCCATACGCCCCGGCTTTGTCGAGCGGGTTTACTTTGGCGAGATACCGGCGGATTTGATCCAGGTGCAAATGGCGGAAGGTGACCGTGGTGCTGACGGCGAACAGTTGCTGGCGATGTTTCCGCAAGTAAATGAGGCAAACGCCGGTGACAACTTCATGGGTGCGCCCCTGGAGTTTGGTTAGCATCTGCTGCGCCTCGTCCAGGTTTTTTGGTTTACCGAAGATCGTGCGGCCCAGGCAAACAATCGTGTCCGCGGCCAGCACCAGGGCATCCGGATGCTTTTTGGCGACGGCCCGGCCTTTCCGGTAGGCGTTGATTTGAGCGGTTTCGTGCGGGGTGAGGTGCTCGGGTTGGACCTCTGTGACGCGCGTGGACAGCGTGGCAAACTCGAAGCCTGCCTCCCGCAACAAGTCCACCCTCCGGGGCGAAGCCGAAGCCAGCATTAATGGAGGCAAGTTCATAACTGATTCCTTTTGGCCGGTGCCGCTGGTTTCATTTCGAGTCCGTTCGTTTGCATCCGTCATCAATTGTCAGTTCACGACTCCGCTGCCACCACCGTCACTTGCTGAATCAAAGGCTACCAGAAAGCGGGCGGGAAGTCGAGCCGCGCCCGCGGTTGCGCTCAAAGCTTGCCAGTGGGAGCCGCTTTGTTTAATTTCCGCGGCATTAATCATGTGGCGTGATGCAACACCAGAACTCTTTTGTCCGTTTTCCGGTTAAATCCTGAACCTCAATACCCTTCTTACCATGAATACCGAAATGCGCGTGCGGTTGTCCCTGATGATGTTTCTGGAATACTTCATTTGGAGTGCCTGGTACGTCACCATGGGCCCTTACCTTGGCGGCACTCTCAATTTCAGCGGCACAGAAATCGGCTATGCCTACAGCGCCACCGCGCTGGCGGCGATGATCTCCCCGTTCTTTGTGGGCATGATTGCCGACCGGTTCTTTGCCACCGAAAAAGTGCTGGCGGTGCTGCACATTCTGGGCGGACTGCTGATCTTCGGGGCCGCCCAGGCCAAGACCTTTGGCGTCTTTTTCCCGTTCCTGATCGCCCATACCCTTTGTTACATGCCCACGCTGGCGTTGACCAATTCGATCTCGTTCAACCAGATGACCAATACCGGCAAGGAGTTTCCCAGCATTCGCGTCCTGGGCACGATCAGTTGGATTTGCGCCGGCTTGACAGTTGGCCTGTTGGGCAACAAGGCCATCACTACGCCGATGCCATTCGTGATCGCCGCCGGGGTGTCCATTCTGATGGGCCTATACTGTTTAACCCTGCCCCACACGCCGCCAAAAGCCACGGGCCGGGTCACCGCCCGCGATGTGCTCGGATTGGATACGTTGCAGTTGATGCGGGAACGCTCGTTCGCCATCTTCATCGTCAGCGCGTTTTTGATCTGCATTCCGCTCACGTTTTACTTCAGTTTCACACCGTCCTTCCTTGGCGACCAGAACGTGAGTAACATTCCCGGCAAGATGACCCTGGGGCAGGCTTCGGAAATCTTCTTCATGCTGGTGATGCCGTTCTTCTTTGCGCGCCTCGGCGTCAAATGGATGCTGATCGTCGGCATGCTCTCCTGGAGCGTGCGGTACACCCTGTTCATTCTGGGTTATAACGGCGCGCTGGTCTGGCCGTTGTATTTGGGCATCGTCCTGCACGGCGTGTGTTACGACTTCTTCTTTGTCACGGCCTATATTTATGTCGATCAGAAAGCCAGCGAAGCCATGCGCGCCAAGGCGCAGGGATTTATCGCGTTTGTCACGCTGGGCGCCGGCATGTTCGTGGGCGCCACGCTTTCCGGGTGGGTGGTGAATGCCTACAGCTTTCCGAACGTCACGCCAGACAAATACAAGACCGTGACCGACTCTGCCGAATGGACCGCCGGCAATTTCGCGAAATGGGAGGCCGCGAACCAACCGGTTTTGGGTCAGGTGGTCTATCTGGTGGCCCCGACCAACACGGCGAACACGGTTTGGGTGGCCCGGTCAAACGGCAAGCTCGAAGTAACCCTCGAAAAACCCGATACCACCCAGGCGGCGGAAGTGGACCTGAAGAAACTACTGTCCTTCCCCGAGCGACCCGCGGCTATTGTGGAGGCTTACCAGCAAGAAGGAGGAGTGTTTAAGCCGGCCGAGCAATTCGCGGGCAAACCCCTGACCGCCTTGAGCAAGCCCATGCCTTGGTGGAACTCCATTTGGATGATCCCGGCGATTGGCGCTTTTATCATCATGGTGTTGTTTGGCCTCTTCTTCCAATACCAGCATGTAAAACCAAATGCAGCTTAACTGTTCCGCCCGCAGCCCCGGATTGTCCCGGCGCTCGTTCTTGTCCGGGGGCTGATGGCTCAATTTGATCGCCGAAATTTCAGCCACAACCAACCAGTCAACAGTAGCATCAGCAGCGTATAGCCGCCGATGGCCACCCAAGACCACCCAGCCAGCCGGGGTTGTGCGTGCAGGTTCGCTTGCAGGGTCATCTGCATGATCACGAACATCAAGGCGGTCGTCAGATGGCCGAGAACCAACAGGAACTCCCGGATGACTTCGTCGGTGTACGGGCGCATGGCGGGCGACAGCCAATAATCCTTGTGCGGCAAATTGATCAACGACGTGGGCATGACAGGCACCAGCAGGTACAGACCGGGAAACAGGGCGGTCGGAAGCAAAACCGCAAGCGCATAAACCCACAGGAACGCGCCTTTGGACGACCAACCATCCGCATTGCCCTGGGCGTTGAAGTGAGTAGCCACACGTTCGGGTAATTGCGGATAGCACACGGCGATTTGGACAATAAAGGCGATCATCCAAAGCCCAAATGCCGCCAGAATCCAGTTGGAACGTTTCATTGCGACCGCTCAGGAGTTCGTGTTGTCTGAATCTATCGCAGAATTGGCGGAATCATCATTCAAATTGGCATTCCGTTTCCGTTTCAAGACCGCCTGCTTGAGCACATACTCAATCTGGCCATTGACACTGCGGAGTTCGTCCTGCGCCCAGGCCTCGAGTTCGGCCCAGAGCGCCGGATCCATCCGCAACAGAAACGATTTGCGCTCCGCCATGAGCTGCTTCAGTTGTAGAGCGTGCCGGCATTGACAATCGGATGCACTTCGGCTTCGCCGCACAACACCACCATCAGGTTGCTCACCATGGCGGCTTTGCGGTCTTCGTCCAATTGCACCACGTTCTTCTCCGCCATTTCGGTCAACGCCATGTCCACCATGCTCACCGCGCCATGGACGATCTTTTGCCGGGCCGCGATGATGGCTTCCGCCTGCTGCCGGCGCAACATGGCCTGGGCAATCTCCGGCGCATAAGCCAGGTGCGTCAGCCGGGCCTCTTCCACCACCACGCCCGCCTTGGCCAGTCGTTCGTGCAACTCTACGCTCAAGGCCTGGGAAACCTCCGTGACATGGCTGCGCAGCGTGTTTTCGTTGTCCTCGCCATGGTCGTAGGCATAGCAACTGGCCAAATGGCGCAAGGCCGATTCGCTCTGGGTGTTGACGTATTCTTCAAAATCGTCCACGTCGAAAACCGCTTGGGCGGTGTCCTGCACGCGCCAGATGACGACCGCCGCAATCTCGATGGGATTGCCGCGTTTGTCGTTCACTTTGAGCTTGTCCCCATTCATCGTCCGCGCCCGGAGTGAGACTTTGAACCGTGGCAGAGATTTTCGTTGCGACAATACCGCACCCGCTTTGGCCGCGGCAATCTGCCCCTGCATCTCGGCCATGCGCGCGGCGGGATTGCCTGATCGCGGGCCATTCGAGTAAAAGGGATTGCCCCAATGAAAACCGCTTTCGCGGACGGTGCCCTTGTACGCGCCGAACAGCACCAGCACTCGCGCCTCGTTCGGTTGGAGCGTGAATAAACCGGCGAGCATGATGATGCCGGTGGTTTCCGTGAGGATGGACAACACAAACAACGGCCAGATCGGCGGTTCTCCGCGACTCACTCCTGCCGCGATGGAGTAAATGAACACCGCAATACTGCCCAGCAACAAACCGAGCACCAGGGGCAACATCACCCAGCCGTTATGGACCTTTACGTCGTTCTCCCGATTCACGCTCATCAGTGGTGTCGCATTCATAGTTCAAGGATTTAGATGGTTTCAAACTGTTATCGTGGTGATATCATACTGAAATCAAATGACAACGCAAGTTATTTCCACAATTGGCTGCATAACGGAGCACGGCTTCCTTCATCCACGTTAAGAAAACTGATCTTGTTTGTCGCGGATAATGCAGTAAATAAAAAGATGCAAGATACACGCTACAAACAACTTCACAACTATCTAAAGCCGCAGTGAACATGGTCGCGCGTGATCGACTTCATTTAATTGCTTGTTCTTTGCTGAGCCTAGTAGTATGTATGGCTAGGTATAGCAAATATAGTTTTGCAGATGCGGGCAAACCAACATCCTACCGTCCGCCGGTCTGCCGGCAACCATGACTGATTTTTTCGACAACTGGACCGTGCAAGTGCGCAAAGGACTGCTGGAATATTGCGTCCTGAACGCGTTGGCCGAGAAAGAACGCTACGGTTACGACCTGGTCAAAACGCTGATGGCCGTCCCGGGACTTGGCGTGACGGAAGGCACGCTGTATCCCCTGCTGTCGCGGTTGCGCGTCCAGGGAATGGTGAGCGCGCGTTTGGAAGAATCCACGGAGGGTCCGGCGCGGAAATATTACACTCTGACCAAAGAAGGCCGGCGCATCCTGTTGACGATGGACGACTACCTGGAAACCCTGAACCAAGGCTCCCGCATGTTGCGGCAACGCTCCTGACATGACTACCTGGACCGACCCAGCTCGACAACGGCTCGACCGTTACTTTGAACAAACTCGCGCCGCGCTCCAAGCATCCGGCGCCGATCCGGAGGAAGTGTGTGAAGATCTCCGGCGGCACATCCAGGAAGAGGTCGCGCTGCGTAAATTAGCAGTGGTGACCGAAGAGGACATTCGCCAAATCCTCACGCGCATCGGCGCGCCGGAAGTGCCTGCTCCCAAGGCCAACCCGCCCCCTCCGGTTGCCGATGCCTCGGCACCTAAAAAAGCCGCCGGGGCCGGGAAAACGACCGGGCATTGGTGGTTGCTCATTTTCAGCGTCATTTTGCCCCTGGTCACGCTGGGGATTGAGTTGACCACTCGTATGTGTGCCGGCGTTTTCTTTGATCCCATCCCTTCGATTTGGCACGTGTTCATGGTTGCCGCGGTGCCGCTGAGCAACCTGTGGGCGTGGCGAGTGGTGCGCACAGGCGAATCCACGCTCAGTGCGGCGCTGAAGGTTGCGAACGGATATGCGATTGGTATTGCGGCTTTTTACACCCTCTTGTTCTTGCCAATCCTCCCGTTTGCGGTCATCGGCGTTTTTTATATAGGCTGGGGATTGCTGCCCATGGCGCCTTTGTTTGCCTTGATCGGGGCGCTGGTGCTACGCGGATATTTGAAGCGAATCTCCATGCCCGCAAAACCGTTTCCGGGGATCTGGACCGGGCTCGGACTGGCGGCGTTGGCACTGGCATTGACGGTCCTGCCCATCACGGCCACCCGGTATTGGACCAGCCAGGCCGGGTCCGGTTCGCCCGCGCAAGCCACCCGCGCCGTGAAGTGGTTGCGCTGGCTCGGCAGTGACACCACCCTGCTCGGCGATTGTTATGGCTCCAGCAGTTGGATGCGGCAGTCACCCATTGATCTGCATTTGTTCGGCGTGCCTGTCAGTCCTGAACGGGCCCGGGCTGTCTATTTCCGCGTCACTGGTCGTTCGTTCAACACCGTGCCGCCCCCGCAATTGAACTTCGCGCGCGGCGGTTGGAATCTGTTGGATGATTTCACCTGGGACCTCGACCAAGGTGGGAGCGCCGTGGGCAGCCGGGTGAAAGGTTTGTTCCTGACGACGTCGCGTTTCGATGGCTTGGTCGAATCGGACGCGGCCATTGGTTATTTGGAATGGACGCTGGAGTTTCGCAACGAATCGCGTCAAGCACGGGAAGCCCGCGCCCAAATTGCCCTGCCATCGGGCGGAGTCGTCTCGCGGGTGACGCTGTGGATCGATGGTGAAGAACGGGAAGCGGCGTTTGCGGGCCGCGCCCAAGTGCGCGAGGCCTACAAGGAAGTAGCGGTTCGTCAGCGGCGCGATCCCGTGCTGGTCACCAGTGCCGGACCCGACCGGGTGCTGGTGCAGTGCTTCCCCGTTCCAGCGGCGGGCGGCACGATGAAGATTCGCCTCGGCATCACAGCCCCATTGACGATGGCTTCGCTGGAAACCGGGCGTCTGCAATGGCCGTGTTTCCTGGAACGTAATTTCAGTCTGCCGGAAGGTTTTTCGCACTCACTTTGGGTGGAGTCCAAAGCGGAACTAACCAGCCAAGTTCCCGAGTTGAAATCAGAGCCTTCCCCCAAAACAAAGTATGCCTTGCGCGGCCAACTGCCCGACTCGTTGCTCGATGCGCCTGGTTCGGCGTTGCAAGCGTTGCGCCCGAATGGGCCCAAAGTGGTTTGGACGGTGGACACGGCGAGCGAAAGCGGCAGCACAATTCGGCAAACCATGGGCGAAACTTCCATTCCCCCACCAACCCGCATCGTGCTGGTAGTGGATGGTTCCTATTCGATGCATGATTATTTGCCGGCGCTCGCCAAAGCGGTCGCTCAGTTGCCGGACGGAATCGAAGTCGCCGCGCTGGTTGCTTCCGACAGCACGGTGCCATTGCTCGACCAACCTCGAAAAACAGATTCAGCCCTCCGTGAAGAACTGGCCAACCGGTTATTGCACACCAAGGCAGCGGGCGGCCAGGACAACGTGCCAGCTTTGCTGCAAGGCTGGGATCTGGCCGGGGAAAGCCCGGCCGTGGTGGTCTGGATTCATGGACCCCAACCGGTCCTGTTGTCCGGGGCAGAGAAACTGGAGCAACGGTTGCTTTGGCGTGCCGGGCACACGCAACTCTACGATGTCCAAACCGTTGCTGGCCCCAATCGTATCCTGGAACAATTGGATGGCATCATGACCATCAAACCCTTGCCACGTCAGGGCAAATTGCAGGCCGACTTGGAGCGGCTGTTCACCTCGTGGAACGGCAAAGGGCGGGCGGTCGAATTTGTTCGCGAACGAATGCCCCCGAGTTCTTTCTCGCCTTCTGCTTCTTCCGATCCGTTGCCGGCGGCTCATGAAGGCAAGGAAGTGTCCCAACATCTGGCTCGTCTCTGGGCGCTGGGAGAAGTCAAACGACTGGTGACGATGCGGCTGCGGGATGCCGCGGTGAAACTGGCCGGCAACTATCAGCTTGTTACGCCAGTCAGCGGTGCGGTGGTGCTGGAAACCCGCCAGCAATACGAGCGGCACGGATTACAACCGGTGTCAGCCGAATCGGTGCCTTCCGTCCCGGAACCCGTCGGATTGTGGTGGCTGGCGGCCGGACTGTGCTTGGCGGTGGCTGGGTGGCGGAAACAGTGGGGGAGGAGTTTGAAGGGTTGAAGCGTTGAGGCGGCGGATCTATTGTGCGATTAGCGAGCAGGTTGAGGGAATCATTCCGAGCGCGAATTGTGCGAGTTAAATCGGATTTCGGGTTTCTTTCGGAATTCGGCCTTTGGGCTTCGGACTTCAACCTCGCCTGTCTTTTCAACTCGTTGAAAATGAACTCGCACCCCGGTGGATTTGTGCTTAGGATTCTGCTGGTTTGATGCGTGACTCTTTGAATATTTCGTTGACTGTAAAACCAACCCCGACCACTGGGTTCACCGGGTGGCAGCGCAGTCCTTTGCCGGCTTTAGGATTGCTCCGGCATCTTTCTTGCGTCATTTTGCTCGAATATGTCTTGGGCTGACCTGAGAACAATTTGGCAACGCTTTAGCGCCGGGGCGATCCAGCAGGGTCGCCGGGCGGGCGCTATTGCCGGGCAGCTTGGCCGGCGGGCGGGTGCCGGAATTGTCACGGGCTGCTCAAAATCGGCCGAGGCTTTAAACACCGGCTTGCAAGCCATCCGGTCCCGGATGCAAGGCGGCGCCGGTCACGACGAACGTCATATTGGACAGCCCCGGCGTAATTTGTTGTCCGGCTTCACGCCCGCCCATATTTCCGGCTCGTCAGCCGCCACGGCGGCGCTACCACAGCCCGGCTTCACCCGACACGTCTTGGACCGTCCCTTGGCCGTCGCCTTCATCCTCTCGATCCTGATACATTTGACGATCTATGGCGGCTGGCGCTGGGGAAAGAACATGGGTTGGTGGGAACACCAAGCCACGTGGCTGCTGGAGTTGACCGCCAAGGCCAAAGAGCGGGCTTCGCTGACCCGGCTCAACCAAATGACTCCCCCCAAGCCCAGAGAAATCCCCCTCGACGTTTGTCGAGGTGGATCCGGCGCTGACGACTCAGGCTCCCAAAGATGCCAAGTATTACGGCGCGCACAACAGCATTGCCGCCAATCCGAAGCCGTTGGAACAGGACCAACCGAAAGTTGCCGGCGAACAAACGAAGATTGTCCGGGTGGAGGACAACCCCAAGCCCGGGCCTCAGCCCCTGCAACCCACCCTCACTCAACCCAAGCCCGAAGTTGTGGCGCCGCAGCCGAAACCGGCCGAAACGCAGCCCAAGGGCGACACCGTCCAAACCAAACCCGATGCCGCCACGGTCAGTGTGACCATGCCGGAACCCAAGGTGGAGGAACGTCCCCGAACCTTGCAAGAAGCACGGTTGCGGAAGGGAATGCTGGCCGGTGAAAAAATGCGGCAAAACGGCGGCGTGCGGCAGCGAGGACGGGTGTCGCTGAACGTGAAAGCCACCCCGTTCGGCGCCTACGATGCCGCGTTCATTGCGGCGGTGCAGCAGCGTTGGTATGAACTCATTGACAACACCCAGGTGCCCCAACGTTCGGGAAAAGTTGCGCTGGAATTTCGCTTGAATATTGACGGCAGCATTACGGATATGAAGGTGCGTGAAACGGAAGTGGGCGAAATGCTGGCCCTGCTGTGTCAACGGGCGGTCAAAGATCCGGCCCCCTATCTCCCGTGGCCGAGTGACATGCAACGCATGGTGGGCAAAACCTACCGGGAAGTACTGTTCACTTTCTATTACAATTGAGATGCAACTCTGACAGTCGGAAAAAAGTTTAATCGGTTTGTATGGATATTTTTCTTTATTCTCGCCCTGCTGGTCACCTCAGTGATCGCGTTGACGTTCATCGTGGAACGCGGCTTCGCGCTGCGCTGGCAAAAAGTGGTGCCGTCGGCCGTGGAAAGCGCGATCAGCCATTACCATTCGCCCCGTGATTTGGCGCGCCTGCGCAACATCTGCGAACATCATCCCACCCCCATCGCCCGGTTGCTGCTGTTGGCGGCTGACCACGTGGACTGGTCCAAGAGCGAGAATATCAATCTGCTGGAAAAGCGCGCGCGCCACGAAGTCCTGAAACTCGAACGCGGCCTGGTGGTCTTGGAAATCATCGTCGGCATTTCGCCGCTCCTGGGCCTGGTGGGCACCATCTACGGTTTGATCATTCTGTTCGGCAGCATGCATGAAGGCAACGCCGCCGACACCGCCCGGTTTGCCCAGGGCATCAGCCTGGCCTTGAACGCGACGCTGATGGGCTTGCTCATCGCCATTCCCACGCTGGTCTTCTGGAGTTACTACAGCAAAAAGGTCGAAACCCTGACCATCGAAATGGAAACGCTCTGCGATGAATTCCTCCGCAAGCACTACGGAAATCAGGAAGCAGTGGATCTGACGGACAAGGTCGTGCCCCATTCCTTCAAATAGCGTATGCACTTCACCTCGCACAAACGGGCCCGGGCGCCTTCGGTAATCATCGTCTCGCTCATCGACGTGCTGCTGGTGGTGCTGATTTTCTTGATGGTGTCCACGACCTTCAAGAAAGCCCAGGCCGTGCTGAAATTAACCCTGCCGCAATCCAAGATCGCCCAGCCTGGCTCGCAGGACGCCAAACCGCTGATCATCACCATCGCCTCGAATACGCCCTATTTCTTTATGGCGGAACGTCCGGTCACCTACGACCGTTTGCAGGAGCAATTGACGGCCGCCGTCAAAAGTAATCCCCAACTCAAAGTCGCCATCCGCGCCGACCGCAATGCGCCGTTTGGCGAAGTAACCAAGGTTATTGATGCGGCCAAGTTGGCCCAGGTCGGGGCCTTGGATTTTTGGACCGACAAAGAACCGGCCCATTGACGCCCGGGCTGGCCCACGAGCTTTAGCATGAAAATCGAATCCTTGCACATCGGCATGAAAGTGCGGCACCCGCAGTACCGGGGCGGGGACCGTGATCAGCCTCAACGAACAAACCGCCGACGTCCGTTTCGAGGTCGGGGAAACCCGCACCCTGGCCCCGGAAGCGAGTGGCCTCGAACGCGCCGAGCCGCAATTGGCCGTCACCGGGCTAACTCAGCCGCTCCATGCAATTCGTCGAAGAAACCGTGGAAACCGTGGTGGACAAGCTCGGGCTGAGCAAGTCCGACACGCTGGTGGAGAACCTGGCCGCCAAATGGCACCGCGGCAAATTGGTGCTCCATCCGTCCGACCCCACCCTGCAAACCAAAGAAGTCCCGCTGGAGGTGTTCTTTCACAAAATCGTCATGATGCGCAACAACCTCCGCGTGCTCGAACAAAAGATCAACGCCTACGCGAGCTTGAGCGAAGCCGATAAGATCGAGCTCCAGCAATACATCACGCGCAGCTACGGCTCGATGACGACGTTCAATGTGTTATTCAAGAGCAAGGAAGACCAGTTCAACAGCAGCCCGTCGAGTTAGGGCGGGGCGGGACGCAAATCCGGCTTCCCCGGCGCCGCCAAAAACATCTGCCACGCGCCCGAGCCATTGAAACGAAGTGCAGCACTATGATCCGCGACACCATTACCCAAATCGAAGCCCGGTTGAACAACTCGCGTTCGCTCAGCGAAACCGGCCGGCGCGAACTCCTGGAACTCCTGGACACGCTGCGAGGCGAGATTGCGGAGTTGTCCAAAACCGATGCCGACCAGGCCCAAAGCATCGAATCGTTTGCCCTTTCGTTCGCCCATGAAGCCACCCGCGAGAAACGGCAACCCGAATTGCTGGAGCACTCGATGGGCGGCCTGTCCGCCTCGGTGGCAGGATTCGAAACCACGCATCCGTCGCTGGTGCAACTCGTGAACCGGATTTGCACCACGCTGTCCAATATTGGGATCTAACGGAGAACCAGCCCAAACCAACGGTAGGTGCGTCCATCCAAGTGCAAGCCGTGAGGACCGCGACGATCACCAGCCTCAGGGTGCGCCGACTATGGCGGCCGTATTCAAGGCGCCAGCAGGACGCGATAATAGCGGTGGGCTTCGGCGCCCGCGGTTAGATCCGTCGCGCTGCCGGTGGTGCTGGTGGCTGTCACGATGCCGGGCAGATCGGTCCATTCCGGATCGGTGACCGAGTTCTTGTATTGGACCCGATAGGCCCTTCCTGGCACGGCATACCACAGGATGGTCATGTGATCGCTGCCGGGCGAAGTAATCGTTAACACCTGAAGCACCGAATCCCCATTGGTCGGGTCCGTGCCGGCGCGGAATTCCTCGGCATCGGTTTGTCCGTCGTGGTCGGAATCGGCGGTGCCGTCATGATCGAGATTATCGAAATAGGCCATCTCCCAATCATCATCCAGTCCGTCGCCATCGGTATCCATGCTTCCCAGGTGCAGTACGAACAAATCGGCATGATCGTTGTAGTCGCCGGCCACCAGATCGCTGGCGGAGCTTTGGAAGACCAACGTTTTACCGTCGGCGGAGAACAGGGGGCGCTGCGAGCGGCTGTTGCCGATTTCGCCGCTCAAGTTGGCGCTCAAGAGCAGCGTGCGGTTGCGCAGGCGATCATACAGGTAAAGGTCCTGGGCCCATCGACGCAAGGACGTGGTAGCGCCCGCGGCCGGATAGTTCGTGAACGAATGCTGGGTGACGTAGTGCGCGCCCAGGAACGCCACAAACCGTCCCTCCGGGCTTACCCAGGGACTGGCAAAGCGCCAATCGGCGGATGGGTCGTTGGTCGGCAGGAGACTGGTGGCGATCATATTGGTCCAACCAGTTTGCAAATCCATCAGCAGGATGTTGGTGGCCCACGGGGCGTAGCACTTCAGTTTTTCGCAGGCGAGCCAGCGTCCATCAAAACTGAGCGACGGCGCCTGGCAGGCGACGGCCACGGCGCGATTGGTGACGGTTTCAAAATCATAGACAAAAATGCTCTCAGCATGATCGCATTGATACGCGGTGGACCAAGCCACATAGGCGACGTAACGTGAATCACCGCTCCAGGTGGCGTTCCCGGTGTAACGCTGGGAACTCATGCTCCAGGGGAACAAAGTGACCAAGCAGGTCCGCCCTGTCGGCAGGTCGCGGGCGAATAATGAAACCTCCCCGTAAAGGTGATTGGTCACTTCCTCGCTGTCTCCGCTGGCAAACAGCAGCCAGCGTCCGTCCGGGCTGAAGCCCTCGAACGACGAGCTCGAATGGGCTGTGTAGGGGGTCGTTCGCCATCGTGATATATTGAGCGCTTGGTTGGTGCCGGCCATCATGTCGCGCAGAAAGACGTCTGATCCCGTGTTGTCATCAGTAATGCCCGGCACGAAGGTTTCCGCTGGCAACGAGCTTTGGAACGCGACGTATTGGCCGTTCGGGCTAAGGGCGAACACATCGATCGAACCAGTCATTATCCCATTCGTATCGACATCGACCGGATGCCGTAACCCGCTTGCCCGGTCCACCCAGAAAACGTGGTTGCTGGAGTCCACGAAATCAGGACCCGGTCGCCGGGCAAAGACCGCGTATTGCCCGTTGCTGCTGAGCACCGCCTGGCTGGCCGCCGAATCGGATTCGAACATGCCGCTGGCGTCGGTGCTCAATGGGGCAATGGCTCCGGTGCTCAAATCCTGCACAAACACGTCGCTCCAGCCGTTGGTGTCGCCCGGCACCAGCAGGCTGTCATCGCTGGCAAACGCCACATACCGGCCATCGCTGCTGAGACCATGTTCATCGGCTCGCGTGGCGGCAATGCCGGTTTGTTGCGGCCGAGTTGCGGTGCGTTCGGAAATCAACGTGGTTAAACCGGCCGCAACGTCGCGCACGAAAACATCCGTCGCCCGGTTCAAATCATCCGCCACCAGATCATCGGCCCTGCTGGTGAACGCGACTTTCTTTGCGTCCGCGCAGAAGGCCAACATGGCCGCGCCATTGTCCGCGGCGCTGACGGTGCCGTCGGGTTGCACGGTGATCAGTTGGGTGGTCTGGGCCGTCAGGTCGCGGAGAAAGACTTGACCGGACCCACCAGTTGCCGCGGCGCAGAGATCCGTTGCGGCGCTGATGAACACGACTTTGCTCCCATCGGGCGAAAGCACCGCGTCGTAAGCCGGGGCATTGCCCGGACCGGTGCCGGTCAGGTTAATGTTGACCAAAGTGGTGGTTGCGGTTTCGGCGTCCCACACATAGACATTCGTGCCGTCTTCGTAAGCCAGCCAGCGCCCGTCGCCGCTCAGCGAGGGCGAGATCTGATTAGGGAGGTTCGTGGCAACGAGAAACGTCGTCGGCAAATCGTTGGTCACGACATTGTAAAACAGCGAGAAAGGTCCCGTAAACCGTTGCAAATCGCCCCAGCCATCAAACCGCGCCTGGCCGACGAGAAAGACGATCCGTTCGCCATTGGTGCTCATCACCGGGTTCAAGCATCCCATGTCGGTTTGATTGGTCGGATAGTACGAGGGGAGCCAATAACTGACCCGGACATCCCGGCCATGCGGTGGAACGCGGCAATAAATTTCCATCAGGAAGCTGTTCCGGAATCATTCTCCAACAGGCGACTGGCCGCGCTGGCGAACAAAACAAAATGCCCGTCCGGGGTCATGCTGGCCTGCCGGGAACGACCATCACCCGGTTCGGCCGTGTTCGAGCCGTACCATCGGTCGTTGCTCACCAGCGTGGTCTGACCGGATGACACGTCGTACAGATAAACCTGGTTGGTGGCGACACCGGCGGAAGGTCTCGTTGGTTCACCACTTTCAAACAGCACCCAGCGACCGTCAGCGGAGAGTTGAGGATTCGATGCGGGACCGCGCACCGAAGGCAAAGGCGGAATGCCCTTGCCGGAAACACCCGCGCTCACCAACCGCGTCGTCCCGGCCACCAGGTCGCGTAGGAATATGTCGGCGCCGTTGTTCGTGTCGCCGGACGCCAGATTGTTCGCCGCACTGGCAAACGCCACGAATTGGCCATTGGCCGAAATCGAAGGGTAGCCCGCGTCCCCATTGCCGCCGCCGATGCCGTTGGTATTGACGCTGACCAGGATAGTTTGTCCCGATTCCAGGTTGCGCACAAACACATCCAGGTAGGGCGCCAAGTCATCGTTGGTCACCAGGTTGGGCGCGTGGCTGAGAAACACGAGGAATCGGCCATCGGCGCTGAACTGCGGCATGAGCGAATTCCCGGACGCAGTTCGGCTCGAGGCCAGGATGCCGTTGGGAGCGATGACCTGGGGGGAATTCTGGGCCGCGCTGCACAAGCAGGTCGGACAACAGGCCAACGGGACTACTCCGAAAGCAAGGCATAGGAAAATCGTCCTCATGGGAACTCGCTCTTTCAGTACAACGTTTTCAGAAAATGCAGCCCAGTCGCCTCCCGCCAACTGTGCGTCAGCACTTGCCGCAGTCCGGCGCTGGAAGTTGATTGCACCTCGCCGTCTTTAAGCAGGACGTTACCCACGGTGCCGTGGATGGCGGGAAGCCATTCGGTGTCGTACTCGGTGCCCGTCCAATCGACGCCGACTGCGGTCGTAACGCCTGAGGCGCAATTGACATTGTAGCTGCCGAATTTCATGTTGCGGTCGCCCGCGAGCACGGCGCGCGGATATTCAGCGCGCGCGTGCAGGCCGAGGAAGTAACTGACGGAGTTACCACGATGGGTGCCATCCAAGAAGCCAATATCAGGCGAACGGCTGAAATCAACGGCCGGCTTTGCCGCCGGATCGGCCGGACAGGCCAGGGCGGATGCGTGGACCAGTTCGTTGGAGATCCACCCATATTGGAACCAGAGGTTATTCTGGTATCCCAGCCAGGGCGGAATCGGAACGGGGCTCGGGCAAAGTCGAATCCGCGTCCCCCCTTCGTTCACGCAAGTCCAGAAGGGCAATTCGCCCCCGTGATCGCTAGCCCACAATTGAAACGCCAGGCCGATCTGTCGCAGATTGTTCAAACACGCCGCCCGGTCGCCCTGCGATCTGGTGTTCCCCAGTGCTGAGATGGCGATACACCCCAACAGCGCCAGCGCGGCCAGCACCGCTGCCAATTCGATGCGGGTGAAGGCGGATTGGCTGGGGGATGGCCGTGGATGCTGCGATGGGCTGTAGGCAACGGTCGGGAGCTTGGGAATACGGTTCTCTGGCGCGATGAGATAGCGCCGGGCCCGAGGCAAAGGAATTAACTTTCCAAACGGCATGGGTATCTTCGTATCACAAACCCTTGGCTTCGGCAAGCGCGAATTCAGACTTCCGGTACGTGATTAGCGCCCAGATGGGAACGGGACGTGATCGGTCGCGCCAGCGTTTGGAGTGCGCCCGGCTTGCCGGGGCTGTCGGGTGGGCAGCGACCGTCGAATCGTTTTGCGTGCTGCTTTGGTCTGGGCGCGTCCGGCTGGAACCAAAGCGGGAGCAAGCGCCACGCACTCCCGACGCTTCGCGAATCACGGAAACCTTCAGTTGGAAAGGGGAGCGCGCCCGCCCCGGGCGCGGTGGTTGGCGCCTCGCCAACCACTCCGGAGAACGCGAATCCCACTCATCAGTGACAGCTCGGTCGCCGGGGTAATGCCGCACGCCCAGCCGATTTCGCAGAATTTCATGGATTTTCGACCTTCCGCACGTCTACCGAAGGCAAACAGAACAACCCGACACACCACGCGCAAAACCGAGCGAGCGGGCGAAGGGGCCGGCAATCGGTTCTGCTGGCCAAGAACCAGCCCAAGCCAGCGGTAGCACTACAGCGACACTTCCGAAGAACGGAGCGCCGCCCTTAGGCCGCTTCAAGCAGCAATGACCTGCCAGCGGCTTATCGAATAGGACGGTGAAGCGGCATAAACGCCGCGCTCCATCCGCGATTTGCGGAAAGTGTTGCTGTAGTGGTAGTTGGCGTCCATCCAAGAGTAGGCCGTGAGGACCCGCGACGATCGCCAGCCTCAGGGTGCGCCGACTATGGCGGCCGGATTCAAGGCGCCAGCAGGACGCGATAATAACGGTGGGCTTCGGCGCCCGCGGTTAGATCTGTCGCGCTGCCGGTAGTGCTGGTGGCTGTCACGATGCTGGGCAGATCGGTCCATTCCGGATCGGTGACGGAGTTCTTGTATTGCACCCGATAGGCCCTTCCTGGCACGGCATACCACAGGATTGTCGTTTGATCGCTGCGGGGCGAAGTAATCGTTAACACCTGAAGCACCGAATCCCCATTGGTCGGGTCCGTACCGGCGCGGAATTCCTCGGCATCGGTTTGGGTGTCGTAGTCGGTGTCGGCGGTGCCGTCATGATCGAGATTATCGAAATAGGCCATCTCCCAATCATCATCCAGTCCGTCGCCATCGGTATCCATGCTTCCCAGGTGCAGTACGAACAAATCGGCACGATCGTTGTAGTCGCCGGCCACCAGATCGCTGGCGGAGCTTTGGAAGACCAACGTTTTACCGTCGGCGGAGAACAGGGGGCGCTGCGAGCGGCTGTTGCCGATTTCGCCGCTCAAGCTGGCGCTTGCGAGCAGCGTGCGGTTCAGGCTTCCACGGTGGCGACCACTCGAGCGTTACGACTCCTGAGAATTATTTCATGAACTTAACTGGCCTACGTTGGCCTCTCATCGTCGCGTCGTTTGTTCGGTTGCCGTTGGGGTACGTATTGTCCAGTGTTCTTCTCGGTGATTGATCTGGCAGCGTTAGCGGGATGTTTATCGGTGGAGGATGGTTCCAAAGCGCCTTGTTGTCGAAATACAGCGATTTCACTTGGCCCGCAGCCAAGTCAACCTCGGCTTCCACTTTGAACACGAGGTCCGTTTTGTCCACGTTCTCCTTGTGCCATGCGAGGAACAGCCGCGGTATGTTCGTCGCTGCTGGTCTTAACACCTGTGGGGCGAAGTCCATTTGCAGCAGATTGGTTGGGTAGTTCAGCCGTTCCAGGGTTTTCTTGACCAGATTTATTGCGTCGGCTTCCGTCAGCTTTGGCTGGCCTGCGAAATCCTTTATTCGGATTGCTCGGTTATCGCTGTTGAAGAAGTTGTCCGGTGCGTAGTAGCCGTTGACGCCGCTGTTCCTGTAAATGAACCGCCAGCCATTGGTTAGCTCTAGCTCAGCGTGGGGCCAGCCGCCGTTGTCAGCTAGCGACAGCACGGCGACATTGTTTGTTGTGAGGGGGGCGGGCAGTGGCAGCCCCAGTTTTTTCCCGTAATCGTTAATGGCTTTGAGTGCCAACGGTGCCAGCCGCACGGCATATTCTGGGTTGCAGGGCAGCCAGCTTGGTGGGCCGGGAATGGCGGGCGGCGCCACCGCCACTTTTGGCGACGGCTTCTCCAAGCTCCGATTGACCAGCTTTATACGCGTGACGGTTTTGTTTTCCGCGTCAACATGCACCGAGGTATTGGCAAAGCCGGAGCGAGGGTCCGGCCATTCGATTCGGTATTGGGGCACGGTGTTCGTGCCAATGCGTTCCGGCCCGGTAATGCGAGGCTCTTGCTCGGCGAACACGTCCTCAAGCGGGATTCCTAATTTGCGGATAGAATCCCGCGCCAGTTTCACTGCGTCTGCCCGGGTCATCCGGAGTTGGCCGAAGTATTTTGGAATCCGCTCCGGGTCTTGCTCCGCGTAGTAGTCGTGCGGGCCTTGCACGATGTTTACGTAGCCCTGGTTGAACGCGAAGTGCCAGTTGCCGTTCGTTCCATGCAAACCCACTTCCACCGCCATAACGCGTTTTGGGACGATGTTGCAGGATGCCACCGTCGGCGGTTGTGGCAAGGGCAAGTCGAGCTTGTGTGCCACATCGCTGACATATGGCATGACAGCTACCAGCACTGCGTTGGAGTATTCCGCCGTTACGCGAATCCACTCCGACGATGCTGATAGCGTTTGGCCCAATTGCAATATCATGGGTCACGGCCCCGGCCAGTTTTTCTGTTGGTTGGACCGATTCATGCGAAGGTCATTGTATCCATAGACCCGAATGGCTGCCCAGAATTGACCGGACGGTATCCAGTTCGAATTGTTGCGCCCGGTTTCCAGCGCGTCCAACAGCGTCATTGTACCTCAATTGGTACTGCCATTGGAACATCCATTCCGTGCGGCAGTTCATGAAGCCCTGCAACGTCCCCCAGCCCAGCCCTCCGATGTTCTGATTCCACCCAATAAATGCTGACGGTCGTTTGTGGCTGGGGTTGTTTACGCTATTCGTGTAATACGCGAGACTGTTCGTGGCCTTGTTGATTCCGAATGCATCGGGCCAGTCACTATTTGCAGTCGAGCAACCGTCCAGCCAGACAAGTCGATAAGGCCGTGCACCGGCGTATTTGTTGTACGTGATTTGGTCCCTGACTTCTTTTGCAGTCAGTAGGGCTTTTGAGGGGCGGTAGTTCATGCCTCCTGTTACCGCTCCATTCGTTCCGTACGTATGGCGGTCGCCTCCAATGCCAGTGGCCCAGCCGTGTCCGTAGTAGTAGAGATTTCGGGAAGCCGGTGAGAACATGTAGGCTTTGAGCGTAGCCCAGCTAACATCCCGTTGCGCTTGAGTGTAAGAGTTCGTCCCGAACTTGAGCGGGATTGTCAAAGCGGGAATCCCTCGGAGCGCAGGGCCGCCAGCGAGCGATGACATCGCGTTGGTGTAGATGGTCCCCGCTTGTGTGCCCGGCTCGTAGAAAGTGTCGAGGAACGTGAATATCCAGCGCCCTACCGACGGGTATGAGTGCATCGCGATTGGAGTCGCACGCTGGGTCTAGGCAGTCAGTGGCTGCGGCCCATTGCCGACCTTGGCCGATGCCTCATCAAATGTGATGTATGGGTCGAAGTAAGGATCGTCTTCAAGCGTATCGCGCAGATACCCCTGCCAGTCGTCCAGTTGATGCCACACGCAGTGGTGACCACCCTGGGAGCAATGAACGTTGCTTTCATTGCATTTCAGATTGCGGTCGCCCGAAAGTACAGCCTGCGGATAGCCAGGGTGCGCGTGCAGGCCGAGAAAATAGCTCACGGCGTTTCCGCGGTGGGCGCCACTGAGGAAGCCGATGTCCGGTGAGCGACTGAAGTCAAGAGCCAGATTTGCTGCCGGATCGGCAGGACACGTCAGAACGGATGCGTGGACGAGTTCATTGGAGATCCAATCATATTGAAACCAGAGGTTATTCTGCATCCCAAACCAAGTCGGTGGCGGATTAGGGGTAGGGCAAGGATAAAAACGCGTTCCCCCTTCGCTTGCGCAGGTCCAGAACGGCAATTCACCGCCGTGATCGCTGGCCCACAATTGAAACGACAGGCCGATCTGCCGGAGGTTGTTGAGGCACGCTGCCCGGTCGCCCAGCGATTTGGTATTTGCCAGCGCCGAGATGGCGACACACCCCAACAGTGCTAGCGCGGCCAGCACCGCCACCAGTTCGACACGGGTGAAGGCGGATTGTCTGTGGGGTGGCCGTGAATGCTGCGATTGGCTGAAGGCAATGGTCTGGAGCTTGGGAACACGGTTCTCCGGCGCGATGAGACAGCGCCGGGTCCAAGGCAATGGAATTAACTTTCCAAACGGCATGGGTATTTTCGTATCACAAACCCTTGGCTTCGGCAAGCGCGAATTCAGACTTCCGGTACGTGATTGGTCGCGCCAGCGTTTGGAGTGCGCCCGGCTTGCCGGCGCTGTCGGGTGGGCAGCGACCGTCGAATCGTTTTGCGTGCTGCTTTGGTCTTGGCGCATCGGGCTGGAACCAAAGCGGGAGCAAGCTCCACGCACTCCAGACGCTTCGCGAATCACGGAAGCCTTCAGTTGGAAAGGGGAGCGCGCCCGCCCCGGGCGCTGGGGTTGGCGCCTCGCCAACCACTCCGGAGAACGCGAATCGCTCACCAATCAGTGACTGCTCAGTCGCCGGGTCAACCGGCGAGGGCGCCGGTTGGTTGGTGCTTCTCAGCCACTTCGTAGCAGCCGACGTGAGGAGGCTCATTACTTTTGGGGAGCAGTGCGGTTGTTCGCGAAAGAATGAGCCTCCTCACGTCGGCTGCTACGATTCGTTAAACCACATCCACCGGCGCAAACGAAAGCCGATCAGCCCTGCCCTTTGGCGACGTATTCGCGCAGCTCGGCCAGTTCCATTTCGAAGCCACCGGAGAGAATCGGCCAGCGGCACCAGGTTTTCGGGTCCAGATTTTCGTCGTCCAAATGAAACGAGGGCGCATAGCGCTCCCGTTTCCATTGGTTGCGGCACCATAGCCGGAAGAACCGTTCCACCCACGCGCCCAATTGCGGTGGCGTGTAATCCGGGAATTGCACGCGCATGAGTTGGTACACCTCGAGCGGAGCATGCTTGTCGCGAATGGCCGCCCGCTCGATGGCGTCCAGCAACGGATACGGCATCAAGTCGTCTTCGTCGGTTTGCTTGTGCTCCGCCGGACGCAACTCAGCGGTCGGGGCTTGCCGGGTCACCGCCGCTAAAGCGGGCAGCGGATACAATCCCATCGGTCCGGTGGTCTCCAACCAACGTAGCCAATGCCGCAGCCAGGCCTTGTCGATGCCCGCCAACGGACTGAGTCCGCCACTGGTGTCGCCGTCCATGGTGGCGTAGCCGACGGCGGCTTCGGAGCGATTGCTGGTCGAGAGCAGCAACGCGCTTTTCAAGTTGGCTAGCATCCAGACACTCGGTGATCGCACGCGCGCTTGAATGTTTTGCAGCGCCAGATCGTGATCCTGCCAATTCAGTTGATAGCCCACCGCCTGCTCGATGGTGGCCGCGTAATCGCGCACCAACTTGCCGATGGCAAATTCGTAATGCTGCGAACCCACCGCGTCGGCTACCGCCCGGGCCGCCTCGCGCGTGACCGAGCCGCTGTTGTCGCTGGCCTGATAAACCGTCGTCAGCAATCGGCTGGTGATTCTTTTGACATCGGTCTCGCCCGCCAGTTCCGAGATGTAGCCGAGTTTGGCAGCGAAATCCTTCGCGCCCAAATCCTGAACCGCAAAGGCGACCATGAGATGCACCAGGCATGAAATCGCCGACGAATCCGCGCCGCCGCTTAGCGACACGACAAATCCGCGCGACCGGCTGCGGCGCAGGTAATCGAACAATCCCAATGCCTCGGCCCGCGCGAATTCTTCTTCCTTGTGATGCGGACTATTCTCCCATTCGCACGTCTCCGACTTGGGGGCCTTCAACGTGACCGGCGGGAAATCAAAGGCAACGCGAACCTTGTTTTTGTCGTCATTGGCGAAGTCGGGATTGTAACCGGAGGTGCGGGACTGGCTCAGGCGTGTGGCTTCCACGTCGATCACCGCGCTGGTTACGTGAAACTCGTGAAACCCAAAGCGGGGGCCTTCTTCCAGGAGTTTGCCGGCGGAGGCAATGAGCGCACCGCCGTCGTAAATCGCCCGGCCGGCCTCGTTGCCCAGCAGGTTGGCATAAACGTAATTGGTGTTGAATGCCCGCGAACCTTCCAACACGAAGCGTTTGCGGACCTCGATTTTCCCGAACGCAAAATGACTGGCGCTGGGATTCAAAATCAGGTCCACCCCATTGCGCGCGAGCGCGGTGCCTGGACGATTGGCCACCCACGCATCCTCGCAAATCTCGAATCCGATCTGCACCCCGCCGCAGTCAAAGTGCAAGTCACCTATGGGAAAAGTCCCACCCGCCAGCGTGACTTCGCTGCGCAATCCCGCCGGCCAGGCCTTGAACCACCGGGGCTCATAATGGATTCCTTCGCCGGCCAAAAAACGTTTCGCCACAAAACCCGCAATCCGGCCATCCACCGCCAGGCAAGCGCAATCAAACAAGCCGTTCCGGTACAGCACGGGCAAGCCGAACGAGACAATCATGCCGCGCGTAACTGGCACCAACTCCTGGAGAATGCGCTCGGTCATGCGCATCGTGTTCGGTGACTGAAAGGCGTCTTCGCACCCATAGCCGGTGAGACACAGTTCCGGCAGGCACAGAATGCTGGCGTGTTGCGCCCGCGCCTGTTCGATGGCGGCGGCGATGCGCGCCTGATTGCCGGCCCAATCGAGAGGCGTTTGATTCAAAACTGCTGCGGCGACTTTAATGAGTTTCATGTTGATTCAGCGTTGACGCTACCGACATCACGGAGCATGGCCGGAATTCGCCAGTTCTGCAATTACGTAGGACAGGCGTCCCGCCGGTCCCGGATGCATAGAAACCGTTCGCATTTATGTCTGCGTCCAACGGCCAGTGCCCCTTCCGATGTCGCGCCAGCGTTTGGAGTGCGTGGAGCTTGCTCCCGCTTTGGATCAAAAGCGCACGCCCAAAGTCATCACAGCACAACGAGAAACAGGCTGTTGCGATCCAGCCGAAAGCGCCGGCAAGCCGGACGCACTCCAAACGCTGGCGCGACTTATTATGTTCCATTTGAGAACGGTCGTCGTCTCCCTCTACCGGGATGGTTGGCTCGTGTACACTCGTAGGACAGGCGTCCCGCCTGTTCCCAAGTTACCAAAGCACGCCGGCGTTTCGCTAAACTGACTTCGACGTTTCGCGTTTCACTGGTTATTCGGGACAGCCGGGACGGCTGTCCTACAGCAGTAACACCGTGCGAATTGGATCCGGCCTTGATTTTCGGCTCGGAAAAGCGGTTCACTCTAATACATGCAATTCACGATTCAACGAGCCTGGCTTCTTTGCTTGATCACGTTCACAGCCAGTCTGGGCAGCGCGTTGCCTAGCCCGATCCGGGCGCGCGGCGAAGAATCCATTCCGCATTTGCGCCGTCAGGGCCAGTTGACCCAACTCATCGTGGATGGCCAGCCGTTCATCATGCTGGCCGGCGAGGTTCACAATTCCAGTTCCTCGGGCTTGGATTACCTGGCCCGCATCTGGCCCAAGTTGAAACAGTTGAACCTGAACACCGTGCTCGCGCCGTTCGGCATTGAAAGCGTCGAAGCCGATTATCCGTTGGCGGAGAGTTACGCCCTCTTGCAACAACTCATTCCCCAAATCAGCGCCGCCGCGGTCAGCAATCGGTTGGCGGCGGTGTATCAGCAGGACGAAGCGGAGGACCAAACCGCGCATCCTGCGAGTGCGTGTGTACCGGCATGACTAAATTTATGAAAACCTCATTTCCCGTTGCGATTCCGTCCGCACTATTGCTCCTCTTCGGCCTTTGCGGACCTGCTCCAGCGGCCGAGCCCGCCCGCCGGCCCAACATCCTTTGGATTACCACCGAGGACATGAGTCCGAACCTGGGCTGTTACGGCGATCCATACGCGCGCACTCCACACCTGGACGCCTTCGCCCGCGAAAGCGTCCGCTACACACGCGCCTTTGCCACGGCGCCGGTGTGTTCGCCGGCGCGCTCGTGTCTCATCACCGGCATGTATGCGACGTCCCTCGGCACGCAACGGCTGCGGTCGCAGTTCCCGGTGCCCAAGAACGTGCGGGGCTTCGCCGCGTTGCTGCGCGCGGCCGGTTATTACACGTCCAATAACGTAAAGACGGATTACAACCTGCGGAACGAACCAGCCTTCATACGCGATTGCTGGAACGATTGTTCGACTAAAGCACATTGGCGCGGTCACCGTCCGGGGCAGCCCTTTTTTGCGGTGTTCAACTTCATGACCACGCACCAATCGCGCGCCAGCGTGTGGTCGCGAGAACAATTCGAAAAGGAAGTCGGCAGCCAGCTTGCGCCCGCAGAACGTCATGATCCCGCCAAGGCTCCGTTGCCGCCCTATTATCCGGACACGCTCGAAGCGCACCAGGCCTGGGCACGTTACTACGACTGCATTACGGTCATGGACAAGCAGGTGGGTGAACTGCTTGGTCAACTGGCGGCGGATGGGCTGGCCAACGATACGATCGTCTTCTTTTACGGCGACGGCGGGATGGGAATGCCGCGCGGAAAACGTTGTCTGTGGGACACGGGTCTGCAGGTGCCGTTGTTGGTGCGCTTCCCGAAGGCGTTTCAGGAATTCGCTCCAAAGGCACCGGGAACCACCACGGACCGGTTGGTGAGCTTCGTCGATTTCGCGCCCACGGGTACCTAGTTTGTGTGGCATCCAGGCGCCCACCTACATGCAAGGAACTGCGTTCCTAGGGCCAGCCGCCGGCCAACCGCGTGAATTTGTGTTTGGCGCCCGCGACCGGGTGGATGAAGTCTTCGATTTGTCGCGCTCCGTCCGCGATCAGCGTTTCCTATACATTCGCAACTTCATGCCACACCTCTCGTGGATGCCGCCGGAATGCTTCTCGGATGGGTCGCCGTTCCGACGCGAATTCAAACGCCTGGCGGCCGAAAACAAACTCACCGCCGGGCCGCTGACTTACGCCGCTCCGCGCAAAGCGCTCGAAGAGCTGTACGACACCGATGCCGATCCACAGCAAATGCACAACCTCGCTGCTTCGCCCACGCACCAAGCCACGCTCGAGAAAATGCGGAGCGCATTGCGCGCTTGGATGATGGAAACGCGCGACGCCGGCTTGCTCACGGAGCCGCAGGTTTGGGATCGGATTGGCGCGACGGGCACGCCGTTCGAACTGGCGCACGACGACGCAAAATACCCGCTGGCTCGATTGTTGGCGGCGGCGGACTTGGTGGGGCGCAGCGAAGCGGTACCGAAGCAGACCAAGCTTTTGCGCGACGCCGACGATGGCGTGCGTTACTGGGCCGCCGTGGGTTTGCACGCCGCCGGCCCCAATGCCGAATCCGCGCGTCCGGCGTTGCGCGAGGCGTTGAAGGATGCGTCGGCAGTGGTGCGGATCGAAGCTGCCGCCGCGCTGGTCGAGTTGGGCGAAACCGCCGAACCGCTCCGCGTTCTCGAACAGGAATTGCGCTCCAAGCGCCGTGACGCTGCGCTGCACGCGGCCCGCGCCTTGCAATTGCTGGGCAACCGCGCCCGACCAGCATGGCCGGTTATGCGGCAAGTGCGCGCGCAAGCGCGCCGAGACGAAAAAACGGTCGGTGATCCAGCGATGTTCCTCCGGTTCAGCCTCGAATCCGCGTTGGCCCAATGATCCGTTTCAGCGGCCCGAGTTTTATACCGGTTGTCGTCGCCGTGCCCGGCACTGCCGCCGCCGAGGGTGCCCACCGCAGCAGCCCGGCAAACAAAAGCGATGATCATTCAGTTTGCCCTCGAAGAAGGCCCGCAAGACTTCTTCGACGTTACCGCAGCGTCGGGCCAAGACGGAGATCCCCGAAGCGATCAGCAGCTTTTCCAGCGACCGCGTTACGGCGCCGCATATCAGGATTTCAATGTCGAATTGCGCCAACTGCTCCACGCGATGTGCTGGCAGGAGTTCGGTGAACCTAACCAGTTGCCGGTTTAACTCGTGGGTACGGTCGCCGTCCACCAGGAGCACATTTGCCGCGCAGTCAAAGACCGGGGAAATGTGCTGGTTCCAGATGGAAATAGCCAGGCGCATGGGGATCACAAGCCCTTGAGCAGGCGCCGCAGTTCCCGGGCATGACCGGCTTCGTCGGCGGCCATTTCTTCGAGTTTCATTTTGAGTTCGGGCAGCTTCAACGTCTCGGCAAGTTGCGCGTGGGCCAGGTAATGTTCAACGTCCTGCTCCTCCATTGCCATGTTCAAGGCCAACATGCCTTCGAGGTCGTCGGGCTTGTCGAATGGTTTGGGCGTGGTGGTCGGTTCGCCGCCCAGATCAAGAATCACATCGGTGAGGAAGGCAGCGTGCCCCAATTCGTCCTGGGCGTCTTTGCGCAATAGTCCGCGCACCTCCACGCCGAGCGGCCCGTAGCACTTGCCCGCCTGGTAGGTGTACCGGATGACGGTACCCAATTCGGCGCTGAGATCGTCATTGAGTCCTTTAATCAAGTCGTTGGTGTTCATGTGAGTTGTCAGTTTTGGTTTCTGTCCTTGCGAGCGGGAGCGGATTCCGCCCACCGGCGCAACTGCCTCCAATATCCCGCAAGTGGCATGCCAGATCTGCCATTGAGCTTTATCGGTTGAAACGCCAGCCAATGCGCACCGGTGGGCAGACCTTTGGAAGGCGAATGGTCATTGGCTTATGGCAAAATGAAACGGCGCGCGAGCCTGACTATCGCGAAATGGAAGAGCAAACCGCCGAATCCCCATCGAACTCAACGTTTCAACGCTGGCGGCGGGCGACGATCAATTCCTGATGGCAGCCGACCCGGTGCCGCAGCTCGAATCCCGAGGCTCGCAAACGAACGCGCCAATGCGCGAAAAGGCTGGGTGGGTAGGGATGGCGTTTGCCTTCGTTGCGATGGATGGCGTCCATTAACCGGAAGCCACTGGGGGCAAAGTCCGCCAGCACCAGCTTGCCACCGGGCTTCAAGACGCGCAGCATTTCAGCGAACACTCGTTCCGGATTATCCAGATGGTGAAACACATTCCATGAAGTCACCGCGTCAAAATGCGCCGCGGGCCAAGGCAGGAATCGCGCGTCCTGAATTCGAAATTCAAGGCGGTCCGCCACCCCGGCATAATCCGCTTCCAACCGGGCACAGCGTTGCTCCGCCGGATTGACATCGATCGTGGTCACCCGGGAAACATGCCGGGCCAGCGGTATCACAAAACGTCCTTTGCCGGTGCCCACGTCGAGCACGTGTCCCGGCAATGGCAGCGCATTTGCCAACACAAAATTCACCCCGGCCTCCGGATCGTATCCGAAACGTCGGTGCTGCGCGTTACGGTCGGTCAATTGCCGATGGTTCTCCAGCATTTCGGCTTGGCTGGATTGCGAGATCAATTTTGGTTTCGGATTCGTCTTCATTTTCATCAGGTTCAATAAATACGATGGCCAATCGCGTTGGCTTGAGTCTCTCACTTTCGGGACGCGGCTGTAGTGACGAATGGAGGTGCTGCGGCTGGCCGGCGATTCAACCGCGCTCCGGCGAGAAACGAGCGTTAGAGTTCGGACGGGGCGCGCGGCGCGGAGAACGGTTCGTTGTGATTTGCGTCCATACACTCGCGCATACGCACGGCAGAATGGGCAAGCGTTGCTCTCGACACGATTCACCAGCCAATAGGCGAGTCCCGCTTGCCGTTTTCGAGCGTGCCGGCAAACGGGACAATTCCGACAAACACTGGCCAGGGCCAGGTCCGATTTGGAAGGAGGATTGGTTTTCACCGTTCGTGACTTTCAAGGGAGCGTTTTCAATTTGCGGAACAACGTACTGGCGCTGATGCCCAATTCACGAGCGGCCCGCGTGCGATTGCCATCGTGACGGCGCAAGGCGTCGGTAAGCAACAGCTTTTCCATCGCCTGTAAGGTCATGCCCGGCCGCCAGGCCAACCGTGCGGAACCCGGCCCACACAACAAATGCGGCGGCAGGTGCGAGCGTTCGATCAAGCCGCCCCGGCACAAAACAAAAGCGTGTTCGATGATGTTTTCCAATTCGCGCACGTTGCCGGGATAGTCATGATTCATCAGGCAGGCCAGCACTTCGTCGGACACGCCGGCAATGTCTTTGCCCTTGAGCCGATTGAACCGCGCGATAAAAAAATCGAGCAACAACGGAATGTCCTCGCGCCGGTCGCACAACGCGGGCAATTCCAACCGCACGACATGAATCCGGTAAAACAAATCCTCGCGAAACGCGCCCTTCTCGACTTGCTGGCGCAAAGGCTTGTTGGTCGCCGCGAGGAGACGCACGTCCGTTTTCACCGGTTCAACACTGCCGAGCGGTTCATACACCCGCTCTTGGAGCACGCGCAACAACCGCGACTGCATGGCGGGCGAAATGTCCGCAATCTCATCTAAAAACAGTGTTCCTCGATGCGCGAGGGCAAAGCGTCCGGGCTTGTCCCGCCGGGCATCCGTAAAGGCGCCGGCTTTGTAACCAAACAGCTCGGATTCCAACAGCGTGTCGGGTAGCGCCCCGCAGTTCACCGCCACAAACCGTCTTTCCCGCCGGTGCGACAGCGTATGAATGGCGCGGGCGAACAATTCCTTGCCCGTGCCGCTGGCGCCTTCGATGAGCACCGTCCTGTCACTTTCGGCAATGGGCGGCAGGAGATCAAAGATTGCCCGCATGCCCGCACTGCGCCCGATGATGTCGGCAAAGGAATCCTGTTGCTGCACCGCTCGCTGTAATTCGTCCACCAACCGCAAATCGCGAAAGCTTTCCACGCCGCCCAACACCCGTCCGCGCGGACCTTTCAGAACTGCGGTGGAGATGCTGATAGGTATCTTCTGGCCCCGCGCATTAACGATGTACACCACTTGGTTCATGACGGGCCGGCCAGTCGCGAGCGTTTGCTTCAACGCGCAGGCATGCTCACAGATGCTGGCGCGAAACACCTCACAACATCGGTGGCCGATCGCTTCCCCGCGCTGAATGCCGGTGATTTGTTCGGCCGCGCGATTGAAAGCGGTAATGCGCCAGTCGGAGTCCACCGTAAAGACTCCGTCCGGCACATAATCCAGCAGGTTATCGAACATAGCTGGCAACCTAGCAAAATCCGATTCGGCGAACCAGCGAGATTCCGGTGCGATTGCCCAGACTCCCGATTCGGTAGCGCAAATTGAAACGGTTCGCCCGGCCAGCTATCGCAAGATGCCATGGTGAACTGGTTCCGGCATCGTTTCCCAAAAGAGGGCGACAGAGAATTCAGAAACCAATTACCGAGCGCACGCCAACACTTCTGCGGCGTGCGACGAGGCTTGAGCCGCAGGCGTTCCGTCACTGGCGTGCGTCTTGCTCAAGACCAAGCGTGGTCCATGAAATTAAGCTGCAACGACTCAAAGCGTGACAGCGTGGAAAGACGTTTTCACTGCGCGCACGTTGGCGGGCAGGGATCAGATTAACACGATGAGAATTTGCATACCAACCATTGAAGACAACGGGCTGAACAGCCTTCCCTACGACCATTTTGGTTCGGCCCGATGTTTTATCCTGCACGACACCGAAACCGACAAGACGCAAGTCCTACAAAACCAAAACGAACATCACGAACACGGCGCATGTCATCCGTTGTCAGCTTTGGAAGGACAACAGGTGGACGCCATTTTGGTGGGGGGAATTGGCGCGCGAGCTCTTGCCAAGCTGCGCGCCGCGGGCATACGAATCTTCCAGGCCACCGCGGGAACCGTGCGGGAAAATGTCGAAGCCTTCCAACGAGGCCAATTGAATGAGTTCACCCCTGAAACCGCTTGTCGCGGACATGCGCACGGGCATGGGCATGGGCACGGACATGAGCACGGGCACGAGCAGGGATTTTGAACCTGGTGTCCGGCAATCCAAGCAACCATACGAGCAGCCCGCCAGGTTTGGCAGTGCGGCAGCCCAGCCGCAGACCGATTGCTAATGCGTCGCGAACACCGGAATAACGATCATAAAATTCTTTGACCTGGCTTTCCAATTGGCGCCAAATCAGAAGGTGAAACTCGATATGATTACGACCTCTTCCCAAGCTGATCTCCGTCCCGGCTGGCCCTGGCGCCACCCTGGGGCAACCCTCACCCTGACACTGGCCGCCTTGCTCCTCCTCGCTCCTCCTTCCGCCACTCGTGCGGCAGAAAGCCGCGGACGTTCCGGGCAACGAACGGAGGCGGTAAAACATTTGTGCGAACGGCTCGGTATTGGCAAAGGCAAGGTCGTCGCCGACATCGGCTGTGGTCGCGGCGGGGACACCATGACCTTCGCGGAGATCGTCGGACCACAAGGGACCGTGCTGGCCGAAGAAATCAGCAAGGACAATCTGGAGACGGTGTTGAATGTTTCCCAGGAGCGCCATCTCGGCCAGGTGGTGCCGATCCTGGGGCACACTGAAGATCCGCGGCTGCCCAATGGATTGGCCGACTTGGAATACATGCACTTCGTCTTTCATCATTTCGCCGAACCTCGCCAGATGCTCGAACACCTATGGTACGACCTGAAACCCGGCGGCGCCATGGTGATCATTGACCAGAAGAAAGGTCCGCTGCGCGATTGGGTCGAAACTGAGGAACGGGAAAGTCATCATCATTGGACCGGTGAGACGACCGTGGTGCGCCTGGCCCGCGAAGCCGGTTTCCGGTTTGACGGCGTGGCGGAGGACGGGTGGTTTGAAACAGATCCGTTTGTGCTGGTTTTCCGCAAACCCAACGACCTGGCCCAACCGGCCGGCGATCCTGATTTGCCGTTGCCGTTGGACGCTGCCGCGTGCGTGGACGCTTTGCCGCTGCCGGCGGTGGACCCGGCGCGCATTGCGTTCATCGGCCTGGATCGTGGCCGGGCTTTGCTGCCGGTTTTGCAGAACCGCCAAAAGCCTGCGGTCCGGATCACCGAGGTCGTCCTGGAAGAATGGGCGATCACGAAAGAGGAAATCCTCCAAGCCGATGCGGGCGCAGTCCAGCAAGTGTTGCGCACCGTCAACGGGGATCTGCCCACGCTCACCAACCGGACCTTCAATGCGGTGATCTTTGCCGATGCCTACGATCGGCTCTGGGAACCAGACAAACTCCTCGCACGGCTGCGTCAGGCACTGGTGCCGGATGGTTTCGTAGCGGTGATTGACCGCACCGGACCAGCGGATGAGTCGCGCCGTTTGGCCGGACACCATCGGCGGATTTCACCGAAGCAGGTCCGGGACGACATGAAGGAAGCGGGCTTCAAGGAAGTGCAGGAATTGAAACCGCCGGCCAAGGATCGCTGCTTCCTGATCTTCCGTGACCGTGACACCTGATCTGGTTTTTGAACGATTCAATGAGCGCTTTCCTCAACCCAAGCAGCAGTGAACGGCAACTGCAATCCCTACGATCCGAAGCGCATCCCTTCTGCCTCGTGTGCAGTCAGGCGAATCCGCTGGGATTGGGCTTGGAATTCGATTTGAATGAAGACGGCAGCGTCAGCAGCACCTTCCATGGGCATAGCGCCCTCGAAGGCTTTTCCGGATTGCTGCACGGTGGCGTCATTGCCTCGTTGCTGGATGGAGCCATGACCAACTGCTTGTTCGCCCATGGTCACGCAGCAGTCACGGCAGAGTTGAATGTGCGCTATCATCATCCGGTGGTCATTGGTAATCCAATCACGGTGCGGGCCTGGATTCAAAAGTCGCACGCCCGCCTCCGGCTCCATCTGCTGGAAGCCGAATTGTCGCAGGACGATCAGGTCAAAGCCCAGGCGCGCGCGAAGTTTATGGACCGCTCATGAGCGCCGCCATTTCGGTAACGGTACTGATCGAGGACACGGCCAATCAACGTGGCCTCCAAGCGGGGCAGGTGGGAAACCTGATTCACGAAGCGCCGCGTGAACTGTCGATCTCAACTGAACGGAAGGACGAAGTAGAATTCGCTTCCCTTGCCGGGGTCGCTCTTGAGGTTCATCACGCCTCGGTGCGCGCGAACGAATTCCCGCGCAATGGATAATCCCAGCCCGGCGCCGCGTTGGGGACTGTCGGGCACGCGAAAGAATTTATCAAAGATCCGCGAGTGATATTCCTGGGGCACGCCCGGACCCTGATCCACCACGCTGATCCGAATATTGTGCTCATCTTCCAAGCCGGTCCGCACTTTGACCTCCGCTCCCGGCGGAGAATATTTGATCGCATTGGTCAAGAGATTGGTCAGCACGTGAATCATCCGCTCGCGGTCCACTTTGAGCGGCGGCAACTCTGATTGCATATCCGTGTGAATCTTCACCCCGGCGACTTCGGCCTGGGCCTGAACTTCTGCCAACGCTGCATGCACCAATTGTTCAACGGGCGTTATTTCCGGAGCGATGCCGACCGCGTCATTCTCAAAACGCGTCAGGTCGAGCAAGGTATTCAAGGTGCGCAATAATCGCTCCGTTTCATCGCGGGCAATCATCATCATCTCCAGTTGCGAGCTGTTCAGCGAGCCAATCCGTTGTTCCAGTAATAGCAACAAGGCCGTGCGCAGACTGGTAATCGGCGTTTTGAGCTCATGGCTGACCGTCGAGATCAAGTTGGTCTTCACTTCGTCCAGCAGCCGAAACTCGGTCACGTCCTGCAATGTTACGACCGCCCCAAAAACCTGTTGCTCCGGCGTACGCATAGCGACAATTCGGCTGAGGTAAAAGCGGTCTTCCTGGCCGATCTCAAATCGATGCACCGTTTTGAAACCGGTCGGCAGATGATGCTCGCCGGTCTGCAACACCTGGTTCAACTCCCGTTGAATGGGTGCCGGCAAAGTATGCTCGAATTCCACGACTCGGGCAAACCGTCGGGCGGCTGGATTTTGGAAATCAATCTGACCGTCGATGCGC
The DNA here is from genome assembly GCA_963788655.1 of uncultured Verrucomicrobiae bacterium. Classification (GTDB taxonomy): domain Bacteria; phylum Verrucomicrobiota; class Verrucomicrobiia; order Limisphaerales; family JAFGQR01; genus JAFGQR01. The sequence continues at coordinate 382,080 of CAWBHS010000060.1, forward strand.
GTGACAAAGACCACGTCGGGGATGGCCTCCAGAATGGAATACAAGGTATCGTTAATCTGCACATGCCGCGCTTCGGCCCGTTTCTGATCCGCGATGTTGGTGCTGGTGCCATACCAACGGACCACGCGTCCTTGCGCATTGCGCACCGGCACGGCGCGCGATAAAAACCACTGGTAGGCGCCGGTCTTGGCTTCGCGAAACCGACGTTCCATTTGAAAGACGCGGCCGGACTTGACCGCTTTGCGCCAGCGATTCAGGCACCGGCGATAATCGTCGGGATGCACCACCGCTTTCCAGGCTTTGATGCCCACCTGTCCCGGCGGCAAACCCGTGAATTTATACCAGCGTTCATTGAAATAATCGATCTCGCCATCGGGCAGTGCCGTCCAGGCGATCTGGGGCATGGCCTCAGCGAGCCGGCGGTAGCGGGCTTCGCTTTCCCGTAATGCCGCTTCGGCTTGCTGGCGCCCGGTAATGTCAATGATGGACGCCAGCACGTGAGGACGATTGCCAACCTGCAACGGGTTCAATCCGATTTCCAACGGCACTTCGACCCCGTCCTTGCGCCGACCAAACAGCTCGCGGCCCGCGCGCATCGGCCGCACAGACGGTTCCTTGAGAAAATCGGCGCGCAGCCCTGGATATTTGGCGCCGTAGCGCTCCGGCAGGAGCATTTCCACCGGCTGGCCCATCAATTCCTCACGACCGTAACCGAAAAGTTTTTCCACCTCCTCATTGACCAAGGTGATCTTTCCGGCATCGTCCACCATCAGCAGGGCGCTGGGCGCCGCGTCCACCACCAGGCGGAACCGCGCTTCACTTTCGCGTAGTTGCTTCTCCGCGCGGCATCGCACGATAAATTGCCCGATTTGATGACCGATCGTTTCTCCCACGCGCATCAGTTCCGGTTCCGGCTCGCGGATTTCCCGGCTGAAGAACTCCATCACGCCCAAAACCTGCTCGGCCAATCGAATGGGGAAAGCGACGGCAGCGTGCAATCCAGCCTGGGCCGCTTCCGAACTCCGGACAAAGCCGCGATCCAGTGTCACATCCGCAATCCACTCGGGGTGTCCCCTGGCCCAAACGCGTCCGGGCAGGCCGATGCCGGGTTGGAAACGTCGTTCCTGCGTTGCGATTTCGAATGCCGGCAGCCGGAACTCGGGCGATTGCCAGCTCACCAGCGAATACAACTCGCCGCGTTCCGCATCCACTGCCCAAAGACCTCCGATTAGCCAGCCGGTGTGGCGGCAGATGGCTTCCAGGATTTGGGGCGCGGCCTCTCGCAAGGTGGCTGACTCCGCCAACAACCGGCTGACCGCGTAGTGCGCCTCCCGACGCCGGGACGAATGGGTTGAATGGGACGTATCCATAAAATCGTCGGGTTACATACAGGTCTGCCCTCCCATTGCATCTCGCATACCGAGCGGGAAACGGAGCGATGGCCGGGAGCGGACTACAATCCAAGCTTCTTGCGCTTGCGGTATAGTGTCGCCGGGTCGATGCCCAGCGTCTTGGCCGCGTCCTCCATCGAGGTGGATCGCGTCAAGACGCGCCGGATATGTTCGACCTCCAATTCCTCGAGGCTCACTTCGGCCCCGACCTGGATTCCCGGGGTGGCTTCAGCCCCATCCCGCTGGCACAGCTTGTCCGGCAGGTCGCAAGTTTCGATGCTTTCGCCGCCCGCCAAAATCACGGCCCGTTCCACCACATTGCGCAATTCGCGCAAGTTGCCGGGCCAGCCATAACGTCGCATTGCCTGCTCCGCCGCCGGCGCAAATCCGCGCAGCGGCTTGCCGGATTGGCTGGTGAAAAACTGGAGATACGCGGACGCGATGGCCATCAAGTCCGCCATCCGTTCCCGCAAGGGGGGCAAGGAGACGGCAATGACGTTCAAGCGGTAAAATAGATCCTCGCGGAACCGGCCCTCGGCGACGGATTGTTCCAGATCGCGATTGGTCGCGGTGAGTACTCGCACGTTGGCGCGGCGCACTTTGTTTTCACCCAAGCGCTCGTACTCTTTTTCTTGCAACAATCGCAAGAGCTTGGGCTGGATCTCCAGCGGCATCTCGCCAATTTCATCGAGGAACAGCGTGCCGCCGTCGGCGATGGCTACTTTGCCCCAGGTATCGCCCACCGCGCCGGTGAACGATCCTTTGACATGGCCGAACAGTTCGCTTTCCAGCAGTTCGCGCGACAAGCTGGGACAACTGACCGTGACGAATGGTTGGGCTTTCTGCGCGCTACGCTCGTGGATGAAACGAGCGAGGACCGTCTTGCCCGTGCCGCTTTCACCGAGGAGGAGTATGGTGGCGGCCGAGGCCGCCGCCTTGAGGGCGGTATCGTAAACGCCTTGCAGCGCGGGTTCGGCGGTGGTGAGATTCAATGGCGGCGCGTCGGAAGAAATGCGCGATTCCAAATCCGCCACGCGGTCCTGCAACTTGCGGGTTTTGGCAATTTTTCCCAATACCAGTCGGATCTGGTCCGGAGTGAAGGGTTTGGTGACATAATCGATCGCCCCGCATTGCATCGCTTTGACGGCGGATTCGATGGAGGCATACGCCGTAAAGACAACAATCTCCAATCGCGGATCGCGGTGCAACAACTTGGGCAACAATTCCAGTCCGCTTTGGTCCTCAAGCCGGAGATCCAGAAACACCACCTCGAACTCCTGCTCGTGAAGCTGTTTCAAGGCCGCCGCGCCATTTTCCACCCCCAACGTTTCGTGCCCCATTTCCGTCAACACGGCAGCCGTTGTGGTCCGGATGTTCTTCTCGTCGTCAACAATCAGAATTCGCATAAATGCTTTCCGCGATCGCGGTAAAGCCTACGTGGGAAATGCGGCTGCGACCAGTTAAATTATGAGGCAGATTAGTGCGACGCGTTGACTCAAATTAAAAGACACCGAGGAAGGCATTCGCCGGGAAAACAGCGATGTCCTCCTGCATTCTGCAAGGTTCTCCCGGCTGAGGTTGCATCGTGCAAGGCTTCCGGCCTGATCCGTTAGTTTTGCCAGGCAAACCGCGCCCCGCAGCTCAAAGGAATGGCGCTGGAGCTTGGCGGCACCACAAACACTGCCGGCGCGGCGCCAAGTTCTGGCCGCCGGCATTCGAATGTCCGCATCGTTTGGCGCCGCCGGCCTTTGCCGAATTGGAGGCCCGCCGTATGGCACCCTCAGTGCTTGAGGGGAAGTGTTGCCACGGCTCCAGCGAGGCAAACGTTTGAGTAGATCACTGATTCATTACCGCCGAAAATTCAGAGTTAAACGCGCTCCCATGCAGATCCTGATCATCGATGACGAAGCCAATATCCGGCGCACCACGGCGGTGGCGTTGGAAGGCATGGGGCACGAGGCCGTGGGCGCTCAGAATAGCAGCGAAGCCCTGCAGCAACTCGACAAATCCAATTTCGACGTGGCGTTTCTGGATCTCAAACTGGGTGAAGAGCAGGGATTGAATTTGCTGCCGCAATTGCTCGAACACGATCCGGCCTTGGACGTGGTGGTGTTCACGGCTTACGCGTCAATTGACTCGGCGGTGGAAGCGATGCGGCGAGGCGCGTTTGACTACATCCCCAAACCGTTCACGCCGGACCAGATTCAAAACGTTCTGGAGCGCGTCGCGCACAGTCTGGCGGCGGCGCCAGAGCCGGTTTGGGAGAACAGCTATGAACTGGCCAGCCGGGCCGCCGCCGGCGCGCAGCCGGTATTGCTGCTGGGCGAACGGGGCACGGGCAAAACCGCAATGGCGCGTTTCATCCATCAGAACAGTTCGCGCGCCGCCAAGCCGCTGGTGCGCGTTTGCTGTCCGCGGCTGCGCCCCGATCGGGTGGAGAGCGCCCTGTTCGGCGATCCGGCCGAACCAGGCGACGCCCCAGGCACTGTGGCTCCTGGCAAGCTGTTCCGGGCGGAAGGCGGCACGCTGTTTCTACAGGAAATCAGCCTCGTGCCTTTGGCAGCGCAAGCAAAGCTGCTCCGGGTTTTGAACGAGGGACAATATCAACGGCGGGGAGAAAACATACCCCGGCAGGCCAACGTACGCCTGATCGGCGCGTCGCACCATAACTTGGAGAATGCCGTGAACGCGGGCCGTTTCCACCCCGAGCTATTCGCTTGCCTGGAAAAACGAATCATTCATTTACCCCCGCTGCGTGAGCGCCGCGAGGAACTGCTGAAGACGGCGCACAGTTCACTCGAGTTATTTGCGGCCCAACTGGGGAAGCCGGTCAAGGGATTCTCCGCGGAGGTGGAGCAGGCACTGCGGCGTTACCGTTGGCCGGGTAATTTGCGGGAGCTGCAAAACGTTATCAAAGGCGCCGTGCAAGTGGCCGAGGGCTCCCAGATCGAGTCGGCGCATCTGCCGGACAAATTGCGGAGGCCGCCTCGCTGATCGCTGACCTTTCGCGCGGCACCGAGCTGCGGTGAGGTCCGTGTTTCGCATGGTGGCAACTTGGTCCGAAAGCGGCGCTCAAGCGCACGCAGGCCAGACGCCCTGCGCAATCCGTCAGTTCCCATCCAACTGGGCGTCGCCTTGCGGTTTGCGCTCGATTTGCAGGGTGGAGATGACTTGCTTGACTCCCTCAACCGATCGCGCAATGGATACCGCACGTTCCTTTTCCGCGCCGGATTGGACTTTGCCGGATAAGGTGACCAAGCCATCCGTGGTGTCCACATCAATCCTCAAGGCCGACAACGTGTCGGCCGCAGCCAGTTTAGCTTTGATCCGGGTGCTGATCAACGCGTCTGAAGAAACCTCCTTAACTGCCCGGCCGGCGTCCCGCAACTCCTGCTTGAGGCCTTCGGTGTCGATGGAGTCAGCGGCGTCTGCTATTTTGTCCTTCGCCTCGCGCGCGCCGTCTTCGATCTTATTGCCGGCGGATTCGAGACGCTGCTTGGTTTCGGTCGGATGCGAAAGCGCCCAAACGGCGAGGACCGCTACGAGGATGCCCACTAAAAAGCTAATCACGATTTTCATAAAAGGGGTTTGGTTGAGATTGTAGATTTAAGGCCGCCGATTGTTGCCAATCGGCGACCCTCGGGGGAAAACAACCGGCAACTGCTACCGGTTTTGCGGTTCCTGTTTTTTATCGAGCTCTTTCTGGAAGGTCGAACCTTGCTCATCCCGGTTGCGAACCGGTTGCCGCGCGTCCGAACTCCAGAAGACGGTTTCATTGAAGCGACGATAAACGTTGGCAACCCACACCGGATCGCTCAGCTCAGCCCACTCCTCGTCTTTGATGGTGGTGGTTTGATCCAACTTGTTCTTCGACAGTCGCAGCGTCGCCTGATCCAGGTTCTTCCCGTAGTCGATTTGCCGTGGCGGAATGGCGTGCAACGTTTCACCGACTCCCAGAACGCCGCCCGAAGAAACGACGGCAAACAAGATATGTCCGGAGTTGAGGTCAATCAGGAAGTTTTCAATTTCGCCGACCTTGGCGTTTTGATTGTCGCGGACGGTCTTGTCCAGCAGTTGACTCGCTTTGGCCAATCGCAGGCCGGGCTGCGTCATGGTTTCCTGGGAGCCGGAATCCTTCGCCCGCTCGGCAGCGGGTGGCGGCGCCGACTCAGTGTCCGGATTCCGCGCTTTTTGGCCGACGGTGTCTTCACTGTGCCAATATGCCGATTGCCCAAAATGACGGTAGGCCACCAGCATTTGAGTGCTTTCGTCCTTTAGGTTCCAATCAAACACCGGCACTTTCTCGAATTGCTTCACGCTCATGTCGAGTCCCAATTGACGCTCGGGGTTTTCGGCATTCTCTCCCGACTTCACGAAGCGGGCGTAGGTGAGGCTCTGCGGCGGGATGGCGCGCAATCGTTCGCCCACGCCCAACAGTCCACCCCGGGTGGCCACGATGGCGACGACCCGTCCATTGCGGGCGTCAACGGCCAAATCACTCACCGTGGCCAGTTCCGCACCGTCTTTGCCTTTGATTTCCCGCCCAATCAAGTCGCTGGCCTTGGCGGCCAGGAATGATTTTCCCATTACGGCGATGGACGTGCGGCGCACTCCTTTCAATGGTTCTTGATTCTGCTGCTCCTTCGTTTGCGGCGCGTTTTGATTGGGCGCTTCGTTGTTCCTGGTTTCGGGAGCTGGTTTCTCCCCGCTCACCGCATTGCCTGCCGTCAGCACGAAGATGCCTCCCAGCGCCACTGCGATTAATTTCGTTTTCTTTGTCATAGCCGAATCCTTTCTGTCGTTTGATTGTTGGTGTCTCAGTTTGGGTTTATTCATTTGCATGGGCATTCTGTTCATTACAAAGGCCTCCGCCAATACGCGCATCGGCCTTGGCAGAAAGATAAGCTACAGGAATGCCAACGACCAGTCGGAGTCCTTAAACCGCAGTGTCTCAAGCACTTCAACAACCAGGTGGAAAAACGCGGGCCCCGTCCGGCGATTGCAGTTTGCAATGGCGATCAAGCACGTGTCGCAGGATGCAATCCGGGAGTACGCCAGCGAAAATAATGCAGTGTATCCTGAAGTCGGTTAACGGCATCCGGCATCGCCTGGTGATGCGGCGGGCGGTTCTGGTCGCCCATGCTTCAGCATACTGGGGGGAAGTGGAACCGGCCGAACGGCTATTCCGGTACCACAAACGTGAATTTCCGTTCCTTGCCGTCGCGGCGAACGACAATCGTGACGCTATGCCCGATCGATGCCTCCAGCAGTTTCCGCAAAGCGATGAAATCCGGTGGTAAAGGGGCTGCGGCTGGCAACTCAGATTCCAGAACCAATTCACGGCCGGCCAGCGTCTCCGAAGCGACCGCGTCCATGTCACTAGGCAGCGCATTGGCCCAAGGCACGACTGGTCGGGACGGATCTAACTCCGAAAGGAGATGAACTGGCACGGCGAAATTCAGATTTTGCGCCCCCCGTTTGCTCCAAGAGGCCACGCCGACAACGGCGCCTGCGGCGTTGAGCAACGGTCCGCCGCTGTTGCCGGTCGAGAATGGGCAGCTCACTTGATACTGCGGATAGCCGTCCAGGTTTTGGATTTGGCTTAACAAACCTTCGGCAATGCTGAAACCATAACCCTTCGGCGCTCCCATAATGTAAAGTCGGGATCCAATGCGCGGTGTTGCCGTCGCCAACTTCAGCAGCGGCTGGTCCTCGTTCTTCAACTGGATCAAGGCCAGGTCGTGTTGCTCGTTTTTATCGACCCATCCCAGAACCGGTTGCTTGCGCCCATCCGCAAAGATCGCCATGACATTCGTCGCATCGTAGATGACATGCCAGGCAGTCACGGCGATGTCTTGGGCCACCGCCAGGAACGCCGATCCGGTAAACCGTTCGCCCGCCGCATTCTGAACCTTCAGGGTCAGAACCGATGGCTGAATCAGGGTGTAAATATCCTCCGGCGGCAGGGGCTCCGCTCGCAACGGCGTTATAAACAAACTCGCCAATCCAAACCCGAAAAGAGCGAGAACTTTGAATTTCAAATGGTTACACATCGAAGACTCAAACATACTGATCTCAATCTAAGCATAATGCTGGCCTGAATATAGGCGAAATCCCTACCTGTCTCAATCGCAAATCCGAAACCCAACTGCTAAGAGCCTGTTTTAAACTCCAGCCGATCCGTAACAGCCGACGTAAGGAGGCTCATTTTTCCTCGGAAAACTGCGGTGCGTCCGAGATGAATGAGCCTCCTTACGTCGGACTGCTACGATGGAGGTTCACGACAACGGCATGGGTTTGTCCCGGCCACTCCCCGCTGGAAGAGGCATCGGCGTCGAAACCATGGCCAGTCGGGCGCGCGTCATTGGCGCCCAACTCCACTTGGATTCGCAACCGAACTGCGGCACCCACGTGACATGCAAGCTTCCCCTTTTCCAGAGGTCGTAGCGTCAACGCATCTGAGTCGGCACATGCAAAGTGCAATTATTCAGGGGGTTATCATGCACAATGCCAAGCGGATTTCCTGCGCGGCCGGCCCCAAACAATGCACAACTCATTTCGATTGAGCAAGTTCCGGGAAACTGCCGGAAACTGGCATAGTTCTGGCAAGTATAGTTGGTAGCTTATGCAAACAGTGTTCAACCACAGTTGGAAGTATCACAGCGCACTGGCCGGTCGCCAGCGCCTTCCTCGTTCCCGACATCGGGATCCAGAACCTTTGATCGACTCCTCTTTCCAGCTAAGCGAAACCAACACCAGAAAGGAATTTAAATGGCTACGTTAACCGTATTCGGAATCGCCCGTTCCAAGCCACACGCCGACGCCATCATCCTGCAACTGATGCGCGCGGATTTTGGTCCGTACGCACTCTCGGCGCTGCAAGCGGCGGAGAACCTCCCTGAGGACAGGCGTAGGCAGGAACCCGCACCCCGGACATCCGCCGACATTCCAGGCAATGGCAAACCACCGGTGGAAGGCGCCTTGGGCTTGTTGCCCGGACTGCGAATCTTGACTGGTACCGATGGGATACCACTCGTGGCCAGCGGTACGTTTGCCGACAATCTTGAAGGCCTTGCGAGCAGGGGCCTGGTTGAGGGACTGCTACGCCTGGGGATGACCGATTACGAAGCCAGACGATTTGAACACCAGGTCAAGGAGGGGGACATCCTCATCTGCGCGCGCGCCGAAACGGCGGAGGATACCGTGCGGGCGACAGAGATCTTCGAGCAGGCGGGGGTATGGGATGTCATCATTGACGACGACACCCCGATTATGCCCTTCGTGCGCGAGGAGCCGCAGACAACGGTCACTTGAGGCTGGATGATTCCCCCATGCAGGCGACTCCGGCGTTCCCTTAAGCACCAGGCATTTTCCTGAGTGCCGGACTGGAGCCCGCCCCATTCATGAATTCCGTTTCCAGACGATACTGTCAGCAAATTAATAAACAACCAACACACGAAAGGAAATATATGTTAAGCTGGGCTGTCACCTTTTTAGTCATTGCCCTCATCGCCGGTGTCCTGGGTTTTGGAGACATCGCTGGCGCCGCGGTGGGTATCGCCAAGATTCTGTTTGTGGTCTTCCTGGTTCTGTTTGTGATCTTCTTGATTATGGGACGGCGCCCCCCCGCCTAATTCAGCGGAGGCATTACTATGTTAGCGACTGAATCGCGGCAATAAAACCCAAATACGAAAGGTAATAAATTATGAAACTCATACCCCACCTCAACACGGCAACTCGAATTGGGTCGTTCAAAATTGTTTTGCTCGCGCTCATGAGCGGAATGCTCCTCACCGGTTGCCATACGAAAGAAGGAATCGAACAAGACGCGGAATCAGCCGGCGAAGCCGTCAAAGACGCGGCCGATGACGCGGGGGACGCCGTGAAAGACGCGGTCGATGACGCCGGCGACACCGTGAAAGACGCGGCCGATGATGTGGATGACAGCATCAAGTAGGATGGAGGACTGTGCAGTGCAAAACGGCGATTGGCTCGTCGTTGCTCATTCGCAAATCATCCCTGCAACGCCGGCGATTGTATTCCGGGACGGAGCGCAGTCCGTGCGGGCCGGATAATCCACAGCGCTTGCCGGTGAACTGCCCATGAGTGACTCAACCATCGGGTGCCCGAGTTGTGGTTTGCTCCAGCGTCTTGAACCGCTGGCTCCGGGGATGACGGCTGATTGTTCGCGGTGCGGTTCGCAGGTCGCCAAAGCCAAACGGGACAGTCTGGGGCGCACGGCGGCGCTTTCGCTGGCGGCCCTCCTGCTCTACGTGCCGGCGAACATTTATCCGATCATGCGCATGGAGTTTCATGGGGTGTTCACCGAAAGCACCGTGTGGGATGGTTGCGTGCGCCTCTTTCAAGATGGCCAATGGCTGGTGGCCGTGATTGTGTTCCTGGCCAGCCTGCTCGTTCCACTGCTCAAGTTGCTGGGGCTTTTCTTCCTGGTCATCACCACCAAGCTGAGTTCGCCGCGCGCGCGGCCGCTCCGAACGCGCATTCATCAACTCATCGAGGTGATCGGTCCGTGGGCGATGCTCGATGTATTCCTGTTGGCGATCCTGGTTGCCCTGGTGAAGCTGGGACGCATCGCGACGGTCACGCCCGGGCCGGGTTTGCTGGCGTTTACTTCGGTCGTAGGACCTGACAATCCTGGCTTCCGCCAGCTTCGATCCCCGACAGATTTGGGAAGGAGAGAATCAAAACTCATGAGCAAGGAAACTCCCCATTCCCGCGGCGACCTGCCCCAAGCCAAAACGAAAAAGCGCCGATGGAAACTATCGCCGGTCTGGGCTGTCCCAGCGGTGGCGGCGTTGCTGGCGGGCTACCTGGTTTACCAGCGTGTCCTCGAATACGGTTCGACCATCACCATCCAGTTTCGGGAGGCAAGCGGGGTGAATCCGGGCCAAACACCCGTCAAATATCGCGGAGTGGATATTGGGCAAGTGGGATCCATTCGGTTAAGCGAGGACCAGCAATACGCGACCTTGGAAGTTAAACTAAAGCGGCAGGCGTCCTCGGTAGCTCGGGAAGATTCCGTCTTTTGGATTGTTCGACCGCAACTGGGCATGGGAAACTTTACCGGCCTGGGGACGATAATTACCGGTCCCTACATCGAGGTCTTGCCGGGCGAGGGAGAAGCCGCTTCCGAATTTATTGGCGCGGAGCAGTCACCCAAGATTCTTGATCCGGACGGATTGAATCTGATTCTGCTTTCACCGCACAGTGCCTCCTTACGGGCGGGTGTCCCGATCTATTATCGCGGCATTGCCGTGGGCGCCGTGCGCGAGGCTCGACTCACCACCAATGCCAACGCGGTGGCAATCCAGGGGGTCATCCGACCGCGCTACGCGCCCCTGGTCCGAACCGATTCAAAGTTCTGGAACGTTACTGGCATGGATGTGCGGGTGGGATTGTTTAGCGGGGCCGAAGTGGACGTCGAATCTCTCAAGTCACTATTCATCGGCGGCATTGCTTTTGCCACGCCGGACGATTCAAATCCCCGGCCGGTGCCAGACGGCATGGTATTCCGCTTGCACGACCAGGCCAAACCGGAGTGGCGGGAATGGTCACCTCCGATCTCCATACCGATTGAGTCCGACGGGGCCGAACAGGCTGAGATTAGAACGCCCCGTGACTTGCCTTTCCCGCAACGTAATCCGCCTTAAGTGTATGAACGTGTCTTTGCTCACTCTCCTGCTTGGCATTGTTTAGCGCCGCCATCGCCCTCGCTGCATTAACCGGCTGTGCCCGCCTCCAAGAGCAACGTAGTTCACGGAGCACCGGGGAATATATCGACGATAGAACGATCACCGCGAGGGGGAAGAACGCCTTGGCCAATCGTGGGCAACCCGAATTCGGGGAGGTCATAATCTTAACCGGTCGCGGCCGCGTGCAGCTCAGTGGATCCGTTAAAAACTCAAGCTAAATGTTCCAACCAAGTGAATCGAAGCGTGATTGCGCAAAGCGACCGATAAACCAAAGGAAAGGAACCATACCGCCATGCCGCTCATCTTTGCCGTGCTCGCCCTCTTCGTGCCTCGAGTTATCATGCTGCTGCTCTGGCTGCTGACGAACTGGTTTCAGGGTGTCTATGCCACCGTGCTCTGGCCGGTGTTGGGATTTGTTATTATGCCCACCACCACCCTCTGGTATTCGGCCGTGCAAAACTGGTTTCACGGCGAATGGGGACTCATTCCCGTCATCGGATTGGTGTTCAGCGTTCTGCTCGATGTCTCGCCGTCCGGTTATCGCCAACGTCGGGTGCAATCCGCGTGATGTTCGCGTCCCTGTCCAGATCGGAATTGTCGAAATCGATGTTCATCATGTGGCTGCTGTCCGGCGAACCCTTTGTGGTGGACAGTCAAATTGGATTGTTGACGTCCAACTTTCCTTTTCAAGGGTTGCCTGGAGCGAGGGGCAGCGCCGGGTGACACTTTAATGGTCTGACGATCCCGATGGCGATGGTTGCTCCAACCACGAGGAATACCCGGCCGGCGGAATCCTCACGTTCACCACAGCCGTTTTGCCCTCACCATTGCCCGAGGGTACCGGAACGAAACGCAGGGCGCATTCGCCTGGATTACGAATGCCATTTTGCCCGGCGTGAAACGGGGTTCCGTGGCATGGGGCGATTATATCTCCCAGGGTTACCGGAACGACCGGCCTGGCCCCTCCCGCTCGAGCGCTCCGAAATCCATTGCCTCACGGGTCAACCTGGTTCGCCGATCCTTCTGGAATGTGGCGGCTCGCCCGGGATGACCTACACGATCCAGACCTCGACCAATCTGGTGGACTGGACGGATTGCGCCGAGCGCCAGGCCGACCACGAAGGCCAATTCCAATACAGCGAAACGCCCGCCCCGATTCGAGCGATCTTCTACCGGCTGCGGTGGCCGTAACCAGCGCCTGGTGAACGGGCAACTTGGCTGAGCCCTGCGGTTTGGCTGGCTTGGTGCGGTTGACACCCGGACACCTTATGGCAGGCTTACGCTGTGGTTATCCAGAGCTTGAGCGCGAGTTCCATCCTGTGGTTGGCGGCCACTATCGTGACCGCGCAACCGGTGCCGGATTTCAGTCTGCCGGATGTGAATGCCAACTCACCGCGGTTCAACCAGACGGTTTCGCCGCGCGACTACCGGCTGCAGGTTTCCGGTTATTATTTCGCCGATGCGGACTGTAGCTACTGCCGCAGCCAGTTTGGCTACCTCAACACCGTGGCCACCCAACTCCAGGCAAGCAATCCCGCCGTGCATATCGAAATCCTGGGGGTGAATTGGACGGAATATACCAATGCCAACTTCTTGATGACGGCCGGTCGGCAGTTGCCCTGGTTGCAGCCTGCTGCCACCAATACCGTTCACGATCTCTGGTCGGCAACGGAACGCGACGTGCGAATTCTGGATCCGCAGAATCGTTTGTTTGCCGTTTACAACCTGACGACCCACAGCCTGGCGTTTCTCGACAATGTTACCGCCCTTAAGCAGCTTTTCCTCGACGCCGCGCAGTTTGTGGATACGGACGGCGATCACCTTCTCGACGATTGGGAGCTGCTTTATTTTGGCAATCTCAGCCCGAATCCCGCCGACGATCCGGATGGTGACCACCAGGACAACTTTACGGAATACGCCTTCGGCACGGACCCAAACGATGCCGTCTCCAAAACGTCCTTCCAACCAATTTGGATCGGCACCGTGCCCGACCAGTATTGTTCGCTGACGTTTCGCCGGCGCGCTGGATCAGCGGTGGAATACTTCGTGGAGCATTCGATCCAATGTGTCCCTTGGAATTCTTCGGGTGCGACCATCGAAGTGACCCAACCCTTTGTGAACTTGTTCGAGGGGACGGGGACTGGATGGACCACTTACCAGTTGAACGTGCCGCTACAGAATCAACCCAGCGGCTTTCTGCGGGTGCGGGCGACGCCGTTCGGTCAAGCACCATAGGACCAGGAGGGAATCGGCAAGCACAGTTTGGCCGGTTGTACCGCTACGGGCCCAATCGCGGATGTCCCCGTGGCAATCGACTTGATGCAGATTCTTTTCCGCACCCGCTTACCAGAATCGATCCCGCAACGCGGCTTCGGCGGCGTGAACGCCGCACAATCCATGAACGCCGCCGCCGGGCGGGGTGCTGGCCGAACAGAGATAGACTCCCGGCAACGGCGTGCGGTAAGGTGTGGGGCTAAGGATTGGGCGCGCCAGGAATTGCCACAGATTGGCCGCGCCGCCATTGATGTCGCCGCCAACGAGGTTCGCATTTTGGGCTTCCAGTTGGGCGCAATTGCATGGTGTGCCGGGCCAGGACTTGATCCCGGAAGCCGGGCGCAAACCGTTCGAGCTGGTCTTCAATGCGCTGGGTCATGTCAAAGCTGGATCCGTTCGGCACGTGGCAATAAGCCCAGGCGGTGTGTTGACCGGCTGGCGCGCGCGTGTCATCGAAGACGCTCGGCTGCGTAACGAGCACAAACGGTCGCTCCGGCAATAAGCCTTCGGCAACTGCGCGCTCGGCGGTTGCAACTTCATCCAGGGTGCCGCCCAGATGCACTGTTCCAGCGCGGGCGCACGCTTCGGCTCGCCAGGGAATCGGGCCGTGCAGGGCGTAGTCGATTTTGAACACCCCGGGGCCATAACGGTAATGTTCCAAGCGGCGGCGGTACGAACCCGTCAACCGATCCCCCGCCAGACGGAGCAATTGTCGCGGGGTGACATCCAACAAGACCACCCGTGCCGAAGGCAATTGGTCAAGATGCCCACGCGGACCCCGGTCCTGATCACACCCCCCAGGGCCTGCAAATGCGCGGCCAACGCATTGGCAATTCGCTGCGCGCCGCCCCGCGGTAAGGGCCAGCCAACGGCATGCGCCATCATCCCGAGCACGAGGCCAAAAGCGGCTGAGGGAATTTCTTCCAAGGGCAGAAACGAGTGCGCCGCCATGCCGGCAAACAGGGCGCGCGCGGGCTCCGTAGCAAAGTGCCGACGCGCCAGACCAGCCGCCGACTGGAGGCCCCGCCAGCCAAAGGCCGCCAAATGCAGCGGATGCCGCGGCCAGTGCAACAGTGGTTGGAGCAATTCTGCCGCGATGGTTTCCCAATGCGCAACCATCGGCGACAGCAGCCGCCCGTAAGGCTTTTCGTCCGGGTCCAACCCTTCCGCAGTTTCGCTCACCGACTGGCACACCACGGCGGCGGTGCCATCGGCTAACGGATGCGCCAGCGGCAGGTCGGGTTGAATCCAGTCCAATCCATGCTCGGCCAATGGCAATTGCCGGAAGTAGGGCGACGCGACCGCAAGCGGGTGAATGGCCGAACAGACATCATGGACAAAACCGGGCCGGGTAAGTTCGGCCGAACGGGTTCCCCCACCGACGGTTTCACGGGCCTCCAGCACGAGCACTGACCGACCGTCCTGCGCCAGGCGGATGGCGGCGGCCAATCCGTTCGGTCCAGAGCCAACCACAACCGCATCATACAAAGGTTTATTCGTCACAGGATTTAACCGCGTCCAATGATTGTCTGGCACACCCTTTCCGATTCCAAGCACGTTTGGAAACGGATGTCGAAAACCATCGGAGCCGGGAGTAAACAGGGCCCTAAACCGTCAGCTTGGGGTCAGTCCCGCTAATTGGTAGTCACCGGTTTTCTTGGGCACTACGCAAGCAATAGGTCACCATGCTGGTACTGCCCATGGCCAGCCGCTGTGCGATCCAACTCAACGTCATCGTGGTTTCCCGGCGCAGCCGCAGCGCCATCGCCACTTTTCCCACATCGCCTTTGCGCCGGATCGTCAATTCAGCTTCATCCCATCCTAATCGCTGCAATTCCCCCTGTACGATGCGCTCCGCGATGACCACCGCCGATTCCTGACGTTCCTCTCCTCCGTGATGCGCGCCCAAGCCACCGGCCATTTGCGCCAACAATTCCTCCCGAAACTGCGAATCCCCAAGGCACCATCCGTGCCGCACTTCATTGAATTCTGCCCCGGATTCCGTCGCGCGTCGTGACTCCAACGCTTGTTCGAGCCGACGCCGGCCAGCAGCGCTATCCTGCGGAATCCGATACTCGCCAAGCAAACGATCCACTCGCAGCCACGGCCATCGTCGTGAGGGCGGTTTCAAGTATTCCGGCCAACTGCTCCAGCCATACGTCCGCTAACGCCTGCTCCGGCTTCACCAGACTTGGCCCGCGCCGGATTCAAATGCACGTAGTCACAAACCGTCTTCAAATACCCGTTGCCGCTTCCGTCCACGATCAACGCCTTGTAACGGCCGCTGAACAAATGCCCGAAAACTTTGTGCCGCCGGTTGAACCGCCCCGTGTAGGTTCCCAGAAACCATTTCATCCCCGCCACCAAGTCGCCGTCGCGGCGTCTCCACCACCAGATGAAAATGATTGGGCATCAGACAAAGCGCATGCACTTGCCAGCCCGCCTTGCGCGCAGGCCTCACCCAGCGTGCTCACGAACCGCTGCCGGTCCTCATCATCCTTGACGATCGGCTCGCGCCGATCGCCCCGATTCATCACATGATAAATCGCCCCGGGATATTCCACTCTGAGCTTGCGTGCCATGATGGGTGGCAGGATGTCGCAATCCAATTGTATTGTCAATTACCGGGACTGACCCCCTGGATGCGGCCGAATTTCTTTTCGAGTTCGCGGTAGCTCATTTCGATGAGGGTGGGACGACCGTGCGGGCAGGTGTAAGGCATGGCGCAGCAGCGGAGGTCGTGGAGCAGTTGTTCGAGTTCGGGGCCGGCCATCGGGTCGTTGGCTTTGATGGCGTGGCGGCAAACGGTCTTGGCAATGGTGTCTTCGCCCAATCGATGGGAGTGTGACTTCCTGGCCGGCGGCTTTGAGACCATCGACTAACTCGAGCACGAATTGCCGGGGCTGGGAGACCTTTACAAACGGAGGCAGCGCGTCGAGCAGGAACGTGCGTTCGCCGAACTCGTTCAAACCCACGCCCAAGCGCGTCAAGGACGGCAAAAGCTCACGCACAAATTGGGCGTCGCGCACTGATAGCTCGACTGTTTCCGGCAACAGCAAGCGCTGCGACGGCGCCTGTCCTTGGGCCATTCGGTCGAGCATTTGTTCGAACAAAACGCGTTCGTGAGCGGCGTGTTGATCCATGAGCACCAGGCCGCGATCCGATTCCAACACCACATACAATCTGCCGATCACGCCCACCAGACGGAGAGGGACTTTGAGCAACGGGGTGGGTTCGGCAGGGGCGAGAGCTGGGGCAGGTTGGGCGATCGGTGGGCGAGCGTTGGCGCAGGTGTTGCCGGCGCATTCGAAAACTCAATGCCAGGTCGTGCTTCCGGAGCCGAAGCATTTTGTTCGGTTGGTGCCGGTGAAGGCGGCACACGGTCGATGCGGTGATGCTGGAGGCATCGCCAGCGGCGCGCCGGTCAATTCGGTGAAGTTGGGGAATTCACGCGGCACTGCGGTGGGGGATTCGTCCACTTTGGTGGGAGCCGCCGTCGGAGCGCTGCTGGCTGGCGCGGCGTTTGTGACCGAATCCGTGCCGGAATGAAAGTCCAGCAAGGTTCGGCGCACTGCGTCGCTGACGAACTGGCGCACGACCCGGTCGTTGTGGAATTTCACTTCGCGCTTGGCCGGATGCACGTTCACATCCACCAGCGCGGGATCCATTTCCAAAAACAGACAACACACCGGATACCGGCCTTTCATCAGCGCGGTGTGGTAGCCCTCGAGCAAGGCATAATTCAGCGTGCGGCTCTCGACCGGGCGGCGGTTCACGAACACGTATTGGTCCTCCCGCGTGGCGCGCGACACGCCGGGCTGGCCCAGACAACCCCACAACCGAATCGACGACGGCGGATGAGCGGATCGTGTTTCCGCCTCGGCCGCTTCGGAATCGATCACCGCTTCCAGTTGGGCCGTGTGATCAACGGCGAGCAACTGTTGTTCGTTCCCGAACAATGCGCGCAACCGCTCGCGCAACGCCTGCAGCCGAGCCGCATTGGTGGGTTCGTGTTTGACTGCCGGTAACTGCCAGACCTGACGTCCGTCCCGGATCAGGTTGAACGCCACGTGCGGATGCGCGAGCGCGGCCAAGGTTAAATAATGATGAATGTGGGCGTATTCGGTTTCTTTGCTCCGAAGAAACTTCCGGCGGGCCGGCAGGTTGAAGAAAAGTTGGCGCACTTCCAGGCACGTGCCCGCGGGGCTGCCGGCGGCTTTGACATCAAGGATTTTGCCGCCGTTGATGATGATCCGCGTGGCTTCCTCCGCCTCTTCGCGCTCGCGGGTGGTCAAGGTCAGGCGGCTGACGCTCGCAATGCTGGGCAAGGCTTCACCGCGAAATCCCATCGTGGCGATGGCCTGCAAATCTTCGGCGCGCTGAATCTTGCTGGTGGCGTGACGTTCCAGACTCAGCAACGCGTCATCGCGGCTCATGCCCGCGCCGTCGTCGGTCACGCGAATGAGGCTGCGTCCGCCCGCCTGGATTTCCACCGTGATGCGGTCGGCTCCGGCATCGAGCGCATTCTCGACCAGTTCCTTGACGACGCTGGCCGGACGTTCCACCACTTCGCCGGCGGCAATCTGGTTGGCAACGTGATCGGGGAGCAGGCGAATCCGGTTCATCGAAATGACGGTGCGGGAACAATCAACTCGTTGGGGCGATCAGCATTCATGAACACAGGCCGAACCTACGAGGGAGGTCAGTGCTTTGCCAGTGGCAACGTAAACGCAAAAACCGCCCCCCCGCCGGGTCGATTGGAGGCGCGGATTTGGCCGCCATGTTCTTCGATGATCTTCTTGATGATCGAAAGCCCCAGGCCGGTTCCCTTGGGTTTGCCGAAGGTAACAAAGGCCTCGAAGAGTCGGTCAGCCACCTCGGGAGGAATGCCCGGGCCGGTGTCTTCAACCTCCGTGGTGATTTCCCGGTCGTTGGTTTGGAACCGCAGTTTCACGGTCCCGCCATTGGGCATCATATCCACGGCGTTGCCGAACAGGTTGCAAAAGACGCGGCTCACCCGTTTCAGATTGAGCGGCACTTTGACGGTCGGCGGCTCCTGCTCCAGTTCCACTGTGACCGACTTGAGCAGCATCTCCGGCTGATAGTCGTCCAGGATCGAATGCATAAACGCGGCATAATCGACGAGGGCGAACGTTTGCGTGCCCGTGCCTCCGCGCGTGAACTCGAGAATGTCGTTCACCATGTTGGTGATGCGTTCGACCTGTTTGGCCACCCGTTTCTTGGCGGTGCAACGCTCATCCATCGTCGCCTCCGGATCGGCCATCAGGTCCGCGGCCAATCCGATGATGCAAAGCGGATTCTTCAGGTCGTGAACAATGGAACTGGCAAACCGCCCCACCAGCGCCATGCGCTCGGCCTGCACTACTTCGCGAATGTGCTGTTGGTTGAATTCCCGCAGTCGCTGGCTGATTTCCTGGACCAGTTTCATGGACAATTCCGGCGACTGCCGCAATAAATCCATCATGCTTTCCCGCGGCACAAAATAGACGCTTGTCGCCGCCTGGGCGGTGGCCGTGGCGGAACGTGGCTGATGGTCCACCAGGGTCATTTCACCAAACACATCGCCCGGCAGCACTTCGCCCAAACCCAGCGGTTCACCCGCACCGGCCGGAGCGGAAATCTTCACCGCGCCGTCCCGGACCACATAAACGCCATCGCCCGGGTCGCCCAGTTTGAAGATCTCCTGACCGGCGGCAAAACTCAACTCGCGGGTAGCTTCCCTGAGCTTCGTCAATTCCGCTTTCGGGAGTTGGTTGAACAGTTTGCTGGTTTCCAGCGTAACCATGGGAGGCACTCTACCGGAATCGAAAGCGCCGTAAAGATCAGATTGTCCGAAAGCGCGATGAGCCTTTGGGCGGGGCGGCAACATCTCGGATTTCGGGCTTCGATCTTCGACCTTCCGATTTCTTTCGGGTTTCGGATTTCGGCCATCGGGTTTCTTTGACCTTTCTCCCTGACAATATTGTTAACCGACGCTAGCCTGACTCACATCATGAATGATCGATCAGAATTCTCCCGCCGACAATTTCTAAAAACCACTGCCGCCGCAGCCATCGTCTCCGGCCTCGCCACCACCGAAAACCAAGGTGCGCCCGCGGCCACACGACGGCCCATGACGGTGACCTGTCGGGATGCGTATTTGAAAATGACCGGCCAACCTGATTGCTGGTCCGCAATGAAGGAACTGGGCGTGGACGGGGTGGAAGTAGTGGTCGATGAAGCCATGCTCTGCCCCGGTCTTTATCAGCGTGCCGGCCAATACCATCTGGCCACGCCGGACGATGCCCGGAAGCTCAAAGACGATTTTGCCAGTCACGGCATGACTCTTACGGCGCTTTGCATGAGCAACCGGTTTGATGAGCGCCTGCCGGAGGAGATCGCCTGGACCAGCAAAGTGGTCCAAGCCGCTGATCAGCTTGGCGTAAGGGCCGTTCGCATTGACGTGGTGCCGCGCAAGCTTGCGGTGGACGCATTTCTTCCCTTCGCCATCAAGGCCTGCCAGCAGATTTGTGAAGTGGCCGCCGGCACCGCCGTCCGTTTCGGCATCGAGAATCACGGCCGGATCACCAACGACCCGGCGTTTCTGGAAAAGCTGTTCGCCGGCGTGAATTCTTCGCGGCTGGGCCTGACGCTCGATGTCATGAATTTCTACTGGTTTGGGCACCCGCTGAACAACGTGTATCCGATCTGCGAAACGTTTGCCGCGCGGGTTGTCCACACGCACTGCAAGAACCTGCGTTATCCGGACGACAAAAAGAATGTGCGCCGCCCGATGGGCTGGGAATATGGAAAGTACGCCGCCCCGGTTTACGCTGGGGACATCGACTATTCTCGCGTGGTGAGCATTCTGCGAAAGGCCGGCTACCACGGTGACCTTTGCCTGGAGAACGAATGCCTGGGCCACTTCCCCAAAGACCAGCACGTTGCGGTGCTGAAGAAGGAAATCGCCCGGTTGCGAAGTCTGGCCTGACCTCTCAACATGGCCGGGCAAGAGCATCGGTTTGAAAATTTTCGCGGGGTAGTCGTTCTAGAGAATTTGCGTGCAATGGCCGCCCAAATGCATCAGGCTTCGCATCTTTGAGATTACCAATGAGCAAAACAATCTGAAGCATGAACTCGGTCGGCCTGCAAGAATCAACGGGAGGTGAATAGAATGTCCAAATCCAAAATGAAGGTGCCAGGACAAACGTGGCCAGGAATGATTGAAAGTGTGCTGAAAACTGCCATGTATAAAGGGAAGTTGTTTCCCATACTCTTTTCTGGAGTAATGGGCTTGTTCATCTATAAAATGCCCCCTGAAGATCTGGGATCTTTGGCAGGAGAGATTTACCAGGACATAAAGTCGCATCAGATTTTGGGCTACGTTTTAGCTTGCATTACGTTGCTGGCGTGGTTCATTCACCTACGGTTGCAACGAAGAGTTTTTACTGCTGAAATGAAGCGTGCCACGGAAGAAAAAACCCGATGGCAGAAAGCGAATTTGGGTGATCAAATAGAGTCCAGTCGCACATGAAAACGCTGCTTTATGTATTCGTCCTGTTTTTCGTAATTCACTTCGTTTACGAGATTATCATCTTACCTACCATTCGAGTAAGTCTGAGGTTTCGCTTCTTCGCTCTCAGAGATCGTCTTCGGTGGTTAAAGCAACAGCATCCCGAGATGGAAGATGATATTTATAAGCTGTTTCAAAACTCAATTAATACCAGCATTAAGATGCTTTCCCGAATCGACATGCAGACGTTGAATGCTGTGCAGGCGGCCGTCAGGAGCGACGAAAGCTTTCGCAAACGGATTCAACGCCGGATTGAACTGATTGATGGTTGTGAATTGGAGGAAGTGCGAAAGCTGGATCGGGTGCTGTATGCCACAACTTGCAAAGCAGTATTCGCGAACAGCGCCATGTTCTTCATCTATTTGGTTCCGTTTCTCACTTTGTATGGGCTGAAGGAAGCATTACGCAGTTTTCTGGCGACCCCTGAACCAGAGATTAGCAAGTTTATTCCAGACGCGTCGCCGGCTTAAGAACTTCGCCACTGTTCCACCCTCACTTTCCGACGATGATTCTGTGCGCTTTTGTTGGTGTCCATTGAAATTGCGCTTCTTGCGCTTGAAAGTGGGAAGCCACACATTGCGCGGCAAAGCGCACAAGCCGCTTGAATATTCCTCTTGCCCAACCTCCTGAACTAACGCCGTCTCCAGCCAATTCAAGAAAACCTCACAAGATCACCGACGGGGCTCAAACCTCGTTTTTGTTTGGTACCGATGGAGGGGCTCGAACCCCCACTCCCTCGCGGGAACCAGATTTTCAGTCTAGCGCGTCTGCCAATTCCGCCACATCGGCTTGCTGGTCGTCAGCAACTTGTGAACTAAAGCCAACTGTTGATTCACGTTTGCGACCGCGTTGCCTTGCGAAATGCAAAGTGACTTTGCGCACGTCGCATGGGCAATCTGGCAGCGGCTCCAGTTCACGGCGCAATTATTACCACAAGACTCTCGACAACCGCAAGCATCCAATTCGCGGTTTGTGGAATGGTGGGATGGTGGAAAGGCCACGGCAAATTCATCGCCCGCATCACACCGGAAAACAATACGGGACCAGGGAATTCGGACGGGGGCCGCTGGCAGCAACCACGTGACTCAAGCCGTGGCGGGTGGGGAAATTCAAACGCAATGACATGAAACGCATACAGACTTCCACCAACAACGTTAGCGCTCACGAGAACTGACCCGGGTGTGCTCATGAGAAGTGACCCACCTGGATGGAAGGCGGAGGGATTCCCTTTCCAAGGAGGAAGGCGGAGGAAAGGAAAAACCCTTGTCCCACCTCGACAGCCCGGGGGCCGTTCTGGTAGGACAAGGGCGCTTTAACCAACTTCAGTGTACATAGCGAGAGCCTCGCTTTTTTGCAACGGAGATCGCGGCGCGATTTCGATTCGAACCGAGATGGTATCGGGCTGAAGCGGTCGCGCCGCTGGTGGGTTCGTATTACGTCGAGTGCGATCGGTGTTGCGGAACAAGCCGTGGCTGCGGAAGTGCCAGGCCCGATGCCGGCACTGCGGAATCTTCTTTCTGACGGACCGGCGCAATGCCGGGCGGGAGGATTTGGGCTGTCCGTTTGGCTGTAGTCGGGAACATCGGCGGCGGGAGTCGACGCGGCGCAGCGTGGCGTATTACCGGGAGCCGGAGGGTAAGGTAAAGAAGCAAGCCCTCAACGCGCGGCGGCCGTCACGGGGGAGGAAAGCGCCGCCGGCTCGGATCGATCCGGCTCCGCCGGGCCGGCGGGCGATGCTGGCGTATCTGTGCGTGTTGGTCGGGCTGATCGAAGGGCGGCGGGTCGAGCGCTGGGAGGTGATCGGGATGCTGGCGCGGACGCGGAGACAACACCGCATGGTGCGCAGGCGCCGATTGGATCAGGGTGTGGCCTGGTTCCATGAACGACCGCCCTGAACCTCCCGAAGGCCGTTCGAGCGCCACCGCACTGGTGGAAGTGGCCCAGTTGGATCTTCGGTACGAGGGCTGCCGGCTCAAAGCGCCGGCGGCCGAGGCCCGGCTGTTGTCGGCGATCGCGGCGGGCGGCATCCAGGAGCCGTTGCAGGGGGTGGAGGTCGCGGGCGTGCGAATCCTGCTCAACGGCTTCAAGCGCCTGCGCTGCGCCCAGAAGCTGCATCTGGCCACGGTGCCGTTCGTGGCGCTGGCCGCGGACGAAACGGCCGGCATCGTGTGTTTGTTGCGCGCGGCCAATGATCACGCGTTGTCGTTGCTCGAACAGGCCCGGTTCCTCGATGAGCTCAAGGGCATGGGCGGCCTGAGCCTGGCCGAGATCGCCCAGCAGGTCGGGCGCAGCCCGGCCTGGGTGAGTTTGCGTCTGGGCGTGCTGGCCGAACTGAGTCCGCTGGTGCGCGGGGCGCTTTTCGACGGAACCTTTCCGGTTTACTCCTACCTCTACACCCTGCGGCCGTTTAGGCGTCTAAACGGCGCGGCGGCCCTCGACGAGTTCGTGGCGGCGTTGCGCGGCAAAAAACTCAGTGCCCGGCAAATCGAGCAGTTGGCGCACGGTTTTTTCCGCGGCCCGGAGTCGTTGCGGGAGCAGATCCGCCAAGGGCATCTGACCTTGCCGCTGCAACAGCTCAAGGAGTTGCCCGAGGATCCGGACGGGTGCAGCGAGTTTGAACGCCGGGTGGTCGCGGATCTGGAGCAGGCCCAGAGGATCCTGGTCCGCCTCATGACCAAAAGCACCGATCCCAGCCGACTCTCCAGCCGTCCGTTTCGCGCCCAAGCCCATTTGCTGTGCGCCGGGTTGCTGTCCCGGTTGCCGGCCTTCACTAAAACCATCCAAAAACTCCATGATCACTGCGGACAAACGTAAAGCGGTCTTCCTGTTGCATCAGGAAGGCGTCCCCAAGCGGGCCATTGCCCGTCAACTTCGACTCAGTCGCAACGCGGTGCGGCGGATTATCACCCAGTCCGGGCAGATGCCCCCGCCCATTCGCCCGCCGCGAGTGGTGTTGGATGGCGACCTGTTGCGCCAACTGCACCAGGAGTGTGAGGGCTACGCCCAGCGCATGACCGAAAAGCTGCGGGAAGAACACGGCATCACGGTCAAATACTCGACCCTGACGCGGCATCTGCGGGACCTGGGCATCACCGGCCCGAGTCCGGCGCGCTGTCAAAAAGTGCCCGACGAACCCGGAGCGGAGATGCAGCATGATACCAGCCCGTTCACAGTGTGGGTGGGCCCGCAGCGGCTGCGGCTGCAGGCCAGCCTGCTTTATCTGCGGTATTCCAAGCGGCGGGATCTGCAGTTCTACCCCGTCTTCGATCGCTTTCACCTGAAGTGCTTCCTGCATCTGGCCTTGATGCATTGGGGTTATGCGCCGCGGGTCTGCGTCATCGACAACACCAATCTGGCCCGTTGGCGCGGGTTGGGCGCTCGCGCGGTGATGGTCCCGGAGATGGAAGTCTTCGCGCGCGGCTACGGCTTCAAGTTCCTGTGCCATGCGCCCAAGCATGCGGATCGGAAAGCAGGCGAGGAACGCAGCTTCCTGACCGTCGAAACCAACTTCATTCCGGGCCGCACGTTTACCAGTCGGAGGATCTCAACCACCAAGCTCTGGCGTGGTCCACCGTGCGGATGGAACAGCGACCGCAGGGCAAGGCCGGCCTCATTCCCGCGCAGGCCTTCGAATACGAACGCCAGTTCCTGACGCCACTGCCCCGGCATCTCCCGGCCCCTTACCAACTGTTGGATCGTTCCATCGACGAATACGGCTTCGTCGCCGTCGAGGGCAATTACTACGAAATGCCCGGCACCGGCCGGGGACAGGTCCAGGCGTTGCGCTACCTCCATCACGTGGTTCTTGGCCAGGATCGTCGCGCGGTGATCCAATACGCCCTGCCACCCTGGGGCGTGAAGAACCAGATCGTGCGC
>CAWBHS010000061.1:0-27518 GCA_963788655.1 uncultured Verrucomicrobiae bacterium
GATTCGCGAGGTGTCCGACGTCGCTCGGGCGAGCGTCACGGACTCCGTCTCCTGGACGCCGCCGGCCGGGACTCCGCCGGGGAGCCAGTTCCTGGTCCAGCTCCAGGGAGAGGACTACGCGGGCAATGTGACGACCGAAAACCTGGTGCTGAGCACGCCCGCTGGTTCCATGCTCTCAGGAGATCAGACGCTGGATTCAGACCTCGATGGGCAGTCTGTGGCGCTCGGTCCCGGTACGTTTTCCGCGACCGAGGCTCTCACGCTTCAGCATCTGACCCTTCTTCCGGGTGCGACGTGAATACGTCGACCTCGGAGGTCGCGCCACGGTGAGCGGAGTCCTAAGCATCCAGTGCGGCGCGTCGCTGGACGTGTCGTGGCAGGGACGCCGGTCTTCGGTCACCCCGGCGTTGCGGGGATCGGCCTCATCCCAGGGCACGCTCTCGAGCCAATCGTAAACCATGTTCGCTTTCACTCGGCTCAGGAAATAGACCGCGCACTCCTGGCGGCAGCGCTTCCAATAGCGGAAGTCAATGCCCGCTTTGTCATAGATGCAGATCACCCGTTTGCCCTTCGGCACCCGCTGTCGCAGACCTTTGGGCTTGATCCGCTTGAGCGCACTCATGTCGTGTTCGTGTAAGCCCTGGCCCGCGGCCAAGTGCTCCAGCAGCTGCGTTCGCAGGTTCAGACTATAGAAATGGCCCACCGCCAGCTTGGCGCCCTCGTGGCGCGGATCGTGGGTCGCCGCCTGATGCCAGTGGCCGTCTTGAGTAAAGCATTCATACTGGGCTAACTCGGAATCGCCGCCAACCGATCGTGGAGGGGGCGGTGGGCCGCCGTGAGCAACGTGAGGTTGACCGCGCGCAGGACCGCGCCGCGGCGGGCGCTCTGCAGGGCCGCAAAGTAATTGGAGTAGCCCGGGGTGTTCGCGAAGCGCAGCCCGTGTTCCTGGAGAAAGCCCCGGCCACTTGCCGAGCGTTCGAGCACGCGTTGGACGCCCAAGCGGAGGAACGCTTCATCCGGGAACTCCGGGCACGGACGCGCGTGCGAACTAGCGGCGGCCAGGCCGTTGAGTGGTTGAAAGATGGTCTGATTCACGGTGTTATGTTTTTGAGTAATAGGCATTGAAGCAATTTTGGCGGCCCACGGCCCTGTCAAGCCTATTTGTTGACCTTATGCGCCTCCGGGTGAGGTTTTTTCGCGCGCGGAGACGTTCGAAGACCCGCGCCATCGCGACCCGCGGAAGCCGCTCCTCCGGATCATCCTGACCCGATTAACCTTCACAAATCCCTGGCATTCATGGACACCATTCCCTATACGGTTCATTACCGCGATTCGCTCGAAACGGGTGAGTGGAAGGTGCTCCGCACAATCGCAGCGCGACCCCAGACCCAGATACGGGAAGAAGTCGACGTCCTCGAAGATGGAGCCAGTCAGCGCTTTTACCAAGTATCGACGCCATGAGAGCTGGGTGAGGTCCGAGCTCAATAATCGGGAAGGTGTCAGCAGTACCTGCTTTCGGTGCCATGATCTGCGTCCTACCGGAAAGCTATTTTATCAGTCGACGTTAGTGAGTGGTCGCCCCGTGTGAAAGCGCGCGGCGTTCTTGTTCAGGTATGGTCTATAATGCAATATGGGGCTATTAACATTGTTCCCCCAGCCCAATACCTTGGGGTTGGGTGCCGCCAATCAGTTGTGGGCAACGCACCGGAGCGATGGCTAGAGATTGCTCGATCAGGCGGTAGAAGAGTAGTCCGCGCGAGCGCGAGCGACGGCGATTAAATCGAAATACAAACTCATCCAGATAGTAGTCCAGATGCGAATGCGCCACCGCTCCTTGATGCGTGCCCAAGGGCCAGCGTTGCAGCAAGCTAGCCACCCGGTTGGCGCGTGGGAGCACGTTTTCGCCGACCACCGCGCCTTTGCGCACCACCTGACGGTCGTAGCCCGCCTCGGTCAACCCGCCATACCCGTCCCAATCGTCCGTCAGCACTTGGGACTGGGGTCCGACCATCTTGCCCACGGCCATCGTCAGCACCGCTTGGGAGGCGTTGGCGACGCGCCCCAACCGGATGCGGCCGATCCGGGAACCATCGGCCTGCGCCGCCACCAGCACCAAAGCCTTGCCAGCCGCGCCTCGTCCGCGTCTGCCCAGTCTTTCCCCGCCGATATATACCTCGTCCACCTCCACCGTTCCGGCCAAGCGGTCCCGGCCCGGGACGCACCATCGCCTGCCGCAGCTTGTGCAACCACCGCCACGCGGTCGGATAGCTGACGCCCAGCACCCGTTGCACGCCCAAGGCACTGGCGCCGTACTTTTGGTTGACGACATAGCACATGGCCTCAAACCACAGGCTCATCGGCAGACGGGTGTCCCCAAGCAAGGTGCCCGCCGTGACGGTGAAATCATGGCGGCAAACGGCGCAGCGATAGAGGGGCGCTTTCATGGCCCAAACCTCCGCCTGCGGACAACGTGGGCAGCACGGGCCGTTCGGCCAGCGGATCCGCTCCAAGTACAGGCGACAGGATTCGTCATCGGGAAACCACGCCCGGAATTCACGTCACGGTTTCAGGATAGTCAGACATGCCCCGCTACTACCAGATGTGGCTGGGGGAACAATGTTAATAGCCCTAATGCAATATTCCGATGGCCCTACTTAAGGACTCAATTACGCCGCTTCATTCAGTTCCTTGTCCTGCGTCCGCTCGATGCGATCCTGGATTTCCTGCGCGGTCATCTTCGCCGCAGGATTGTCGGTGAGTTGTTCGACGAGCTCGGAAACGGTCGTGAACACGCCCGCTTCTTTCTGGTGCTCCTTGAGCCATTTGACGAACTGGGCGTCGGCTGATTGGCCTTGGGGCGTGGTTTCGAGCACGGCCCGCGCGGTCTCGACGGCTTGGACCAGGGCGCCGTTGACTTGCTTGTTTCGCACCTGGCGGTAGCCGTGATACAAGCCGCCGAGCACCAAGGCGAAGATGCTGCCGATACCGGGCAGGAAGGTGTTTATCACAGAACCGGCGGCCTGGATGGTGGCTTCGGCTTCGGGCTTGGCGACCAGGTTGGTGACTGGCACCTGGACGAGGTTCGTCTGGAAGATCGGCACCACGTTCGTCAGTAGCATGGTGACGAAGTTGGTCGCCACCGGTTCGGTCGTGGCGTAGCCGGACACGGCGCCGGTGGTTTTATTGGTCACCATGACGATGTTCGTTCGGCTCGATAATCTGGGGCACCAGGTTGGTGACGACTACGGTGTTGGTGACCACGTGGACTACGCGCGCATTGGTCCAGGTCACTTGCTGGTCGTAGGCCCGGTCCAGCGTTGAACAGCCGGCCCACAAGAACACGCTCAATCCGACCGCGAAGACCAGCCCGTTGCGCGAATATGGTCCTGGCGAGGGCCATCAGCGATGACGGTTCCAGTCCAGAACCATTCAAATTTCAACTTCTTCAGTCCTTCTGGACCCACTGAGGACGATCATCCCGGTGTGGTTGTCGAATCCAAAGACCGGCACGCCACGTCCGCAGGATGGCCTCGGGCGGCAGCGCGGGATTGAGCCGCTCCAACGCCGCGCGCAACCGGGAAACCAATACCACCTCTCCCTTCGTCTCCCGACCGAGCAACCCAGCGTCATGCGGCTCGCCAGCAACGCCGGCATTGGGCGGCGGCCCGGCCACTTGCCAACCAAGCTCCGCGAACAACCCGATGGCGGGCTGCTCGACAAGCTGGTCTTCGCTGTAGGCGTGGGTGCTCATGGCCGAACGGCTTTTAATTAAACATGAAGTTACTGAATTTCAGATGGTTATTTCGTTCGGGCCTGTTCCACTTGTTGGCGCGCTCTTTGCTCTTGTTTTGTAATGCGGCTCAACCGAACCGGGTATTTCGGATAACATCCTCTGTTGACGTCACCCATGCGCTTGGGTATGGTGATTTCGCACCGGAAGTTGGGCTTTCTTGTCCCGACCGAGGATTGGAAACAATCGTCCGGTGCATTTTCTTTTTCATGATTGCCTCGCACGAATCACCTTCAGGCTGCTCACCCAATAGCCATCGTTGTTCTTGAAACTGAAGAAGCAACGTTTCAACGCTTCGAAATACGGCTTCGCCTGCGGATGCGACGAGAACCGCAAGCCCACCACTGTCGTTGCGAAATCGGCCAGTTGCAACCCCACGTTCTGTGCCTGCGAAATGGCGAAGAACGGCGTCTTGATGATAGCGTCGAGCGACAAACCGTAGGCGCTACGAAGAAGTTCGTGATCGCTGTCGCGTTCTGTTGGTTTGTGCCGTAATCCCGGTCATCAAAGACGAGCTTCGCCATTCGTCCCTGATGCTTGATCTTCATGAACATGTCCACCCGCTCGAACACATATCGGAACGTGATGTCTAACGAGGCCACATCCTCACACTTGAACTGCTGCATCCCTTTCTCGAAACACGCACAGCCAAACCCGTAAATTCCCTTTGCCTCCATGTAGGCCAGCAAATCCTTCGCCAGCGCGAGATTCTTCGATTCAACTCCGCGCGCCGCCAGGCCGAATACATAGTTCTTCAGCAGCTCCTTGCCCTTGATCTCCCGTTCGCGCGCAAACTCCGCCCCAAAATGTTTATATTTCAGTTGGTAGATAGTCGTTTGTTACCTTGGCCAATTGATTCGCCGGAATCGCCACGCCGCACAACGCTCCCAGCGTCACGCCGGAATGCGTCAGCGAATCCCGAAAAGTTTCGTCAAAGAATATCAACATGCCTTTTGCCCCTTCTTGAGTTTAACCAGTGCGTCCAGCAGTCCCTTCAGGTGAAACCGGTTTGTCTCTCCGACTCGCATTTCTCGTTTTAGATACCCCTTCTGTTCCAGACTTGCTGCCCACCGCCGCGCCGACTTCGTGGAAACGTGCATCCGCTGGGCAATGGTCTTGTAAGCTGGGAACGGCGCGTTCTCATCCCACTTGTGCTGCATCAGGTGAATTACGAACATCGCTTCACCGTAGGTAAGGTCGAACGGTTTCAGCGGATAGTAGTTCTCCAAGAAGAATGTGCTGACCGGAACAAAGCCATCTATCTTCTTTCAAAGCCGGCGCCCAGCGCTTCTCAAAACTGAATTTGTCGTTGGTGGTAGCAGTTGCTGTCACGACTTAAGAATCCTTGCTTTCCATGCGCGTGGCAACCATCCACCGCTCTTCGTCGTCCAACGGTCAAAGCCGAAGGGGGCGTAACCACGCTCGAAAACCTGAAATGAGGGACAGAAAGGGGACAGATAGTTTTTTTGCGAAACAGTGAATCAGTTGCAACTACTTAATTATAAATGGCGCACCCATGAGGAGTCGAACCTCAAACCTGCTGATCCGTAGTCAGCCGCTCTATCCAATTGAGCTATGGGTGCATAGTGACACCGTGTGGCCCGGCGGCAACTTGTTTGCGGTAGCCATCATCAGCCTCGCGCTGCCTTCAGGCAGTATTGTCTGCCCGGCAAAATCTCCGGCAAAGCCTGTGCTGCCCAGCCCCGAACCGCTAATTGTAGCCTGGGCCTGCAAGTTCCGTCGGAAGGTATTTTGCCTCGATTAGGACGCAGGGCAAGTTAATTTCCACAAGAGGGCCATTTCCGAACACCTTGGCGGGCGTCACCTCAACCGGCCTCCGTAGCGGAGATCATAAAGCACGACCACAGCTTTGGATCCGTCGCCTGATTGAATTCTGACGCCCGGGCACGTAACCGCTCGGTCCCTGGCAGCCAGAATTCCGGCACGGTCGTGTTGGCTCGCGCTCAGCCACGGTCGTAAACAACTCGATCAAGATTCAATTATCTTGTTTTCAAGGAGGGACCGAACCCGTAGCATTGGTTTGCATCAATTAACGACAACCGATATGAAAGCTTGTTTTCTATTTCTGCTCACGGCGTTCTTCCTGCAGGCGACCACAATCCTGCATGGCGAGGTCAAGATCGATACCGACCACAACCGCAGTCAGGACGCCACCGCGGAGTTCAAGTTCAAACGCGTACCCCGGCCTTCACAAGGGGATGCCGCCGCCCAAGCCAAATTCATCATCGTGGACGGCCGAGGCGACGCGAATGGCGGCGATGCGGAAAAGCTCCATGACGATCAGATTCCGACCAACGACGACCAGCCTTCAGGGAATTTCTTCTTTCGCGCCGGCACAGCCGGCGGGCGGATTATGGTGGACCTGGGGCGCGTCATTGACATGAAACAGGTCAACACCTATTCCTGGCACTCGGACACCCGCGGCCCACAGGTGTATCAACTCTACGCCAGCGAGGGGAAGACGGACAATTTTAACGCCCAGCCCAAACAAGGGACGGATCCTACGGCGTGCGGCTGGAAACCGATTGGCAAGGTGGATACCCGGCCGGCCGAGGGCGAAGGCGGCGGCCAATACGGTGTTTCTATTCTCGATACGACCGGTTCGCTGGGCAAATACCAATATCTTCTGTTCGACATTGCCCGCACGGAAGACCGTGATCCGTTCGGCAACACCTTTTACGGCGAAATTGATGTCATCGACCGGAATGCGCCGGCGCCTCAAGCGGTGACCCCACCCGTCGCCGGATCGAGCGTCTTTAAGGTCGAGGCCGGCGACGGCAAGTATGAAATCACGATCGACACCTCCAGTGCCCCCGACCTGACTGATCCGGTGAAACAGAAGCTGGTGCCCGTCATCAAGGAATGGTATCCGAAGCTGGTCCAAATGCTGCCCAGTGAAGGATTCGAAGCGCCCCGGAGGTTCAGCATTCTGTTCGACGAGGGCATGCAAGGGGTGGCCGCGACCAGCGGCACTCGCATCCGGGTGGCTGCCCGGTGGTTCCGGCAAAACTTGGCGGGTGAATCCATTGGCTCCGTGGTTCACGAGATGGTTCACGTCGTTCAACAATACGGCCGGGGCCGGCGCGCGAGCCGCCCTCCCGGCTGGCTGGTCGAAGGTATTACCGACTACATTCGCTGGTTCCATTTCGAACCGCAGTCCCACGGGGCTGAGATCACCCGACGGAACATTTCCCGCGCTCGCTACGACGGCAGCTATCGGATCACGGCCAATTTCCTGAACTGGATTACCGTCAAATATGACAAGAACTTCGTTTGGAAGCTGAACGCCGCCATCCGAGAGGGCCGTTATAGCGAAGACTATTGGAAAGCCCAAACCAGCCATACCGTTGCAGAACTCGGGGCCGAGTGGAAAGCCAGTCTGGAAAAGCAGATCGCCGCGGACGCGGGCAACGGCTGATCCGCATCGACCCAGTGGCCAACCGGCGCGCGCCCGCTTCGGGCGCCGAGGTGGGCGGCACCCCAACGACTTTCGAGCGGGGGTTCAGCGAGCAATTTAGTGACTTCGCCGGAACGATTCAGTTAGAGTGCTTGCGTTCGTGAGAACGCGGCTAACTGGCGCGGTGAAACGTCTGTTCCAGACGAAGGCAGTCCGGTCACTTTCCGGTGACCCGTGGGATGCCGCCGTTAGCGCAATGGATCCCTTTATAGTCAGCCGCGTTCTCACGAACGCAGCCACAGTCGCTGCATACAAACGGGTTGCGCCGTTGCCGGGCCTGCTCGCGAGGGTGTCTTTTGGCCGCGTCCGAGGCGGGCACATTTCCCCTCGCCGATTGGAGACTCCTGCGGCTCGATCCAGCAACATGGCAGACAAGGTAAAGTGGCGGGCCATCTGATTGGAGAATTTCACGGCCGGTTGCAAAATATTCTGTAACCATTTTCCCAGGCCCTCGTCTTCCCTCTCGTAACAGGAAACTGGCTGGAAACTCGGCATGGAGTTTGGGTCAGTAGCCGAAAAACAACGAATCAATAAACTGCATGAAAAAATTCATTCTAATCGCCGTAATCACGCTGGGAGCCCTCGTCACCTATGGTCCGATGGCACAAGCTGCTGACGCCGGCGGGAAAACCGCAAAAACGAAACGGGGGGGGCGTCAGAACCAAGTGGAACTGATGAAGACAGAGCTGAGCCTGACCGACAAGCAGGTTGTAGAACTCAAGCCAGTGCTGGAAGAACAGCAGAAGAAAATGCGAGAAATGTTCCAGGACAGGAACACTCCCCGCGAAGAACGGCGCGCGAAGATGCAGAAACTTCAGGAGGAAACCAATACCAAACTCAAGACCATCCTGACTAGCGAACAGATGGAAAAATGGCAGAAACTGCAACAGGAACGCCGGAAAAAACGTTCCAAGCAATAATTTCTCGCGCCAACAACATAACGGTTACCACGGAATGGTCTGCCTTCGCGGGTAGGCCATTTCGTTTGCCGATTCGGTCGGGAACGGCCCCGGTCAACCACCAGCGCAGCGCCCAACGGGTGGCTTGTTTTGTGCTGAAAATCGGTGTAGAACTATGGATGCCCGGTTAGCTGTTGAGTGGTTACCGGGCAGGTAATTGAATCGAGACGTATTTAACGAAAGTAGATCTGTATTATGAGAAAACGAATGTTGGGTCTTTTATCCTTGCTCCTCTTTGGAGGACTGATTTCAGGTGGAATTGCCGTGCAAGCCGGAGAAAATCCGACGCCGCGGGTCGAAGTCAAGCCGGCACCTCCCGCCAACCGGGTCGCCCGCCCGCAGATGCGTGACCGCATTGACTTTCTGGCCCGTTACCTGGGCTTGACGGACGCGCAGAAGGAAAAGATCCGGCCCATCTTCGCCGAAGAAGCCAAACAAATTGCGGACTTGCGCAAAGAAACCACCATGCCTCTCGAAGAGAAGCGGGCCAAATACAACAAAATCCGCGAAACGACCAACGCCAAGCTCAAAGAAGTACCTGACTCCCGAGCAATGGGAAAAGTACTCCAATCGCGGCAAGCGTCCAGCGACCCGGCCTGCCGGTTCACCGCCGCCGGTTCGTCCGGCCAAGTAGCGCGGCAGCGAAGCGTTGGCAAGTCTGCGCGGGCAACGCTTAAGTCCCGCGACACTTCTCGAACTTTCTACGCGCCCTGATCCTCTTGACATGCTCCTGAGGCAGGGCGCGTACCTGCTTGGATGCACTGCGGGTACGGAGTGATGGGCGATGGGAACAAGACGGTGTGCGCTCCCAGCCGCGCTTGGCCGATCCCCGTTTTATAGGCTTCCCGACGCGCAACTGTTCGGAGGATTATTTCAGCCGGCTTGGGGAGGGACGCACGCCTCCGTGCAACCCGCGCGTGGAAATCGTCTTCGGGAGGATGGAGCACGGCTG
Source organism: uncultured Verrucomicrobiae bacterium (assembly GCA_963788655.1). GTDB lineage: Bacteria > Verrucomicrobiota > Verrucomicrobiia > Limisphaerales > JAFGQR01 > JAFGQR01. The sequence continues at coordinate 9,180 of CAWBHS010000061.1, forward strand.
GCTTCGAAACTCATGGCTTTGGTTCATCAAGAGTCGGACCATTAGTCATGTTTTACGGGCAACGTGCTGCCGGCGTCCCGCCGGCAGTAGGGGATGGAACAGCACCTCCGGCTTTTCTCTTGAACTTGGACTATTGCTCAATGACCAAGGACCAAAGTCCAAGGCCCAGAGAAGGCACAAACGCCAAACCCCAAACCGCGTTGAGAACGCTCGTCTTTGGCCATTGGGCCTTGGATTTTGGACATTCTCGGGTCATTGGTTCATTGGGCCTTGGGCCATTCCAAACTGCCAGCGGGTTGCCGGCAGCACGTTGGGAGGTGCCGCCGTTGACGTAGGCCACAACACCTTATTCCCGCACGTTGCTGCGGCCGGTAAGGCCGCGCGCCAGCATTATTTAAGGCAAAGAGCCTGGCCTCGCGCTGTGCCGGCGCCAAACAGCTTGCCATGAGCCGCGGCGGCGGGTATGCAATCGGGCGTCATGTCCGATCATGTGCGCATCCATGACCTGCCCTTGGAAGATCGCCCGCGGGAACGCCTGGCCGCCCGCGGCGCCGAGGGCCTTCCCAAACGCGACTTGCTCGCCATCCTGTTGCGCACGGGGACCAAAGGGCATTCGGCCCTGCACATTGCCGATCAAATTCTTAAACGCTTTGGCAGTCTGCGGGAACTGGCGCTGGCTTCGCTCGAGGACTTACGCACCATCAAAGGCGTGGGCCGCGACAAGGCCGTAACCCTGAAGGCCGCGTTCACCCTGGCACGCAAAATGGCCGAGGAACTGCGCGCCGACGCGCCGTTGCTCGACACGCCGGATCGCATTGCCGCGTTGCTGCGCGACGAAACCCGTGACCACGCCGTGGAAGTCTTCCAGGTCGTGCTGCTCAACACCCGGCGCCGGCTCATCCGCATTGACCGGTTGTCGCACGGCACGCTCGATACCCTGCTGGTGCATCCGCGCGACGTGTTCCGATCGGCGATCACCGCCAACGCCGCCGCCATCGTGATTGTTCACAATCATCCCAGCGGCGACCCGACCCCGTCCGAGGCCGACATCAAAGTCACCCGCGACCTGATTCGCGCCGGGCAGTTGTTGAAAATCGACGTGCTCGATCACGTCATCATTGGCCAGGCCACCCAAGAACGGCCGCGGGATTATGTGTCCCTGCGGGAACTTGGTTATTTCTATTCATGATCCATCCCACCGCTGTCATCGATCCCACCGCTCAACTTGATCCGACCGTCAAAGTCGGACCTTATGCCGTCATCGACGCCGGGGTTCACGTGGGGTCGCAATGTGTCATTGGCCCGTATGTCTTCCTGACCGGCCAGACCACCATCGGCGAACGCAATCGGTTCCATGCCGGCTGCGTGATTGGAGACGCGCCGCAGGACTTGAAATACGAAGGTGAGCCGACCGGACTCCGCATTGGGAACGACAACGTGTTTCGGGAGCACGTCACCGTGCATCGCTCCAGCAAGGCGGGGGAGGAAACGGTGATTGGTTCGCACAACTACCTGATGCAACACAGCCACGTGGCCCACAATGTCAACCTCGGTAACCAAGTCATTCTGGCCGGAGGCGCGTTGCTGGCGGGCTACGTGGAAGTTGCCGATCGCGCGTTCATCTCCGGCAACTGCCTGGTGCATCAGTTCGTACGCGTGGGAACACTGGCCATGATGCAAGGCGGTTCCGCCATCAGCAAAGATCTTCCGCCGTTCACCATGGCGCGAGGCCACAATGGAATGTGCGGTTTGAATATTGTGGGCTTGCGCCGGGTTGGTTTCAGTAGTGCCGAACGCCTGGAACTCAAACGGCTGTATCACACGCTGTTTCGGAGCGGGCAAATATTGCGCCAAGCGATGGCCGCTGCCCAAGGCCAGTTCCCCAGTGAACCCGCCCAAGTGCTACTGACGTTTGTGGCCTCCGCCAAGCGCGGCCTTTGCGCCGATACCGGGCAAGCAGTGGGAAGAGAAACTGCGGCCCCGGAAGAATAGCCCTCGAACTTGGTGCCGAGGGAAAGGGAACCATTGGCGCAGGTAGGACAGTGCGTCTCGCCTGTCCCGAACCGCCCCATGGCGCCCATTGTTTCAATGAATGTTCAGTAGCTAACGAGCGCCCCTTGGCCATTCGGGACAGCCGGGACGGCTGTCCTACTTTGGGGCTACGGCGTGAGTGGCGCGACTTGACGTCACCGTGGCAATTCAGGCGCCAACCATCTGCGGACAAAGCACGGCTGCCGAGCTACTCCGCAACCCGTTGAATCCGGGCGCCGAGTTTACGCAGTTTCAGGTCAATCTTCTCGTAACCGCGGTCCAAGTGGTAGATGCGGTTGACTTGGGTGGCGCCCTCGGCCGCCATGCCGCCGATAAGCAGCGCGGCGGAGGCCCGCAGATCGCTGGCCATGATGGGCGCGCCGCTCAATTTCTTGACGCCCTTCACAATGGCGCTCGGGCCTTCGATGGAAATTTCCGCGCCCAACCGGGACAGTTCGCTGACGTGCATGAACCGGGATTCGTAGATGCGTTCGGTGATGATGCTGATGCCTGGAGTGAGCGTCATCAGCGCCATCATCTGGGCCTGCACGTCGGTGGGAAAACCCGCATACGGTTGGGTGGTGATGTCCACCGGCTTCAACCGCCCGCCGCGGCTGGCCGTCAGTGTGAAGCCCGTGCGTTTGATCTTCGCTCCCGCCTCGCGCAGCTTGTCCAGCACCGCGCTCATGTGATCGGGCCGCGAGCCAAGAATCGTCACCTCCCCATTGGTGGCGGCGGCCGCAATGGCATACGTGGCGGCTTCAATGCGGTCAGGGATCAGTTCGTGTTCCGTGCCGTGCAGTTGCTTGACGCCGTTAATGGTGATGGTAGGACTGCCGGCGCCGACGATGTTGGCGCCCATCTTTTGGAGGAAGTAAGCCAGATCAACGATCTCCGGTTCGCACGCGGCGCTCTCAATGGTGGTCACGCCTTCGGCCAGCACGGCGGCCATCATGACATTGGCCGTGCCGAGGACGGTGGGTCCCGAGCGGCCCCCCAGGAAGATTTCAGTGCCAATCATCTTGGGCGCCTTGGCGTGAATATAACCGGCGTCGATGGTGACTTTGGCGCCCAAGTCCCGCATGCCTTTCAGGTGCAGATCAATGGGCCGTGATCCAATGACACAGCCGCCCGGCAGCGAGACGGTGGCCTGGTGCTGTCGGCCCAGCAAGGGCCCCAGGATGCAAATTGAACCGCGCATCCGGCGGATCAGTTCATAGTCGCCCACTGGCTTCAGCTTGTGCGCGCGCACCGTCACTGTGTCACCCTCGAACGTGGCTTTCGCTCCGAGGGAAGTAAGTATTCGCGTCATGAACCGCGTGTCGCTCAGGTCCGGCATGCGCCGGATGACGCACGGCTCGTCCGTCAACAAGGTGGCGGCCATGATGGGCAGGGCGGCGTTCTTGGCGCCGCTGACGGTGACTTCTCCGTGTAGCGGCACGCCGCCTTTGATCAATAGACTATCCATGCAACAACGTCTTTTATGGGACCAGTCCCTGTTGAGGATCAACCGCCAACCGGATGGTTGCGCCGATTGAACCGGACAGGGTGCGCTTCCGAATTCAGTGCGAGGTCCGCGCCCGCTTAACGCTTGGGGACTGCGGCCAGTAATCTCAAGCGCCCACTGTAGTCAGCCTCGATCGATTCCACAATCCAGTTTTGGGCTTCGAACATTTCCCGCAGCGCCGCCGACTGGCCATCGCCAAACTCGACTAATAGCCGTCCCCGCTCTGTGAGGCGCGCCGGGGCGTCCGCCGCCAGGCGCCGATAGAAGTCCAGGCCATCGGGGCCGCCGTCCAATGCCAACCGCGGATCGTAATCCCGCACCTCCGGTTGCAACGTGGCAATCTCGGCGGTGGGAATGTAGGGCGGATTACTTACCATCAAGTCGAACCGCAAGTCTGCAGGCACGGCGGCCAAAGTGTCGCCCGTGTAAAAACTGGATTCTACCCGCCGCGTTGTGCCGTTCGGCATTGCGGCGGGCCACGGCCAACGCCTCATCGGAAACATCCACAGCATATATCCGGGCGGCCGGACATTTGGCCGCCATCGCAATCGCGAGACAACCGCTGCCGGTGCCGAAATCCAGCGCGATCGGTGGTGGCGCCGTCATCCGCGCCAGATGTTCCCAAGCCCGTTCGGCGAGCAGTTCCGTTTCTGGCCGCGGCACCAGCACCCGCCCATCCACTTCCAGTTCGAAACCGCAGAACGACACGGTTCCCAGGATGTGCTGCAAGGGTTCCCGTTGGCCACGACGTTTGACCAGTTGCCGCAGTTGCTCCAATTCCGGCTCCGTCAACATCCGGTCAAAGTTCAGATACAGTTTCAACCGGGGCAATTGGAGGATGTGAGCCAGCAACAGCTCGACTTGAAGCCGCGGGGAGTCCACTCCCTTGCGCGCCAGGAACTCGCTGCTCCGCTGAATCACGTCCACAACTGTCACGGCGCTAAGGTAGGTAACCCCGGCGAACTGCAAAGCGAAAAATCACCTTTGCCTTGCAGGGTTTTGAGCCGGCTCCTATGTTTCCCCCCATGAAATGGCAAATCTTACTCAGCAGCTTGTTGGTGTGTTTCGCCACGACGATCCTCCATGCCCAGCAACCGCCGACGCGACAGGACTCCCTGGTGGCCTTAGCCGAACGGCAGCAATGGGACGAGCGGTTCACGGCTATGAACACGCGGGTCGAGAAACTGGAGGAAGCCATTCAGACCTACCAGCAACAGATGCACAAGATGGCGGAGGAGATTCATTCGCTGCGCGAAGAAATCTCCCGGTTGAGCGGCAACAACGGCGCCAACGCCGCCACCCAAAGGAACCTGGACAGTCTCACCGACGCCATCAAGGAAGTGGACCGCAAGCGGCTGGCTGACCATGAAAGCGTGATGAAGGCGCTGGAGAATTTGCGCAAAGGAGTTATCAACCAACCGGTGATCACGCCACGTGCCTCCGCGTCTTCAGCGAGATCTGGATCTGAAAAGGGCTTCGACTACACCGTCCAATCCGGCGACAATTCCTTAAGAATCGCAGAGAAGCTCAAGCTAAACGGTATCGACGTCACGCCCAAACAGATTGTGGATGCCAATCCCGACGTGGTTTGGACCAAGCTGCAGATCGGGCAGAAGGTATTCATCCCGGCCCGCTGAGCGCAGCAACAGGAAACGTGCTGCCAGCCTCCCGCCGGCAGCAACGAAAGCACGAGGAACATCCGAACCGATACCGACTTCCGAGGCGCTTGGTGCGCTCGCCGTTGCTTGGCAATTCGTGGCGTCTTCTTCCGTTCGGTCTGCCGGCAAGATGCCGGCAGCACGTTGTAGCGTGCTGCTGGCGTCCCGCCGGCAGAAACGGAAGCACGAGGAACATCCGAACTGATACCGACTTCCGAGGCGCTTGGTGCGCTCGACGTTTCCTGGCAATTCGTGGCGTCTTCTTCCGTTCGGTCTGCCGGCAAGATGCCGGCAGCACGTTGGTCAGCGTGCTGCTGGCGTCCCGCCGGCAGAAACGGAAGCACGAGGAACATGCGAACTGATACCGACTTCCGAGGCGCTTGGTGCGCTCGACGTTTCCCGGCAATTCGTGGCGTCTTCTTCCGTTCGGTCGGCCGGCAAGATGCCGGCAGCACGTTGGTAGCGTGCTGCTGGCGTCCCGCCGGCAGAAACGGAAGCACGAGGAACATGCGAACCGATACCGACTTCTGAGGCGCTTGGTGCGCTCGACGTTTCCCGGCAATTCGTGACGTTCTTCGTTCGGTCTGCCGGCAAGATGCCGGCAGCACGTTGGGCTGACAAAACTTCCTATGGCCAAGAGCTTGCCGAAGGAATTCTGATCCAAGTTTGAACCTTTTCCTCCTTTTTGCGCTCAATGGTATAAGAGGCGGGATGACGGAAAACAATTTGTCATCCAACCCCGGCGGCATTGGGCCGACAACTCTGACAGTTGTTCCGACCAGCAGTAATCCTGCACCTTTTTGGGCGCCGCGATTGGATTTGGTTTTGATGTATTATGCGTGAAATTGCGATTTATTCAGCGATAGGACTTTGGTTCTTGGTAGTGCTTGTTTTCTCTGTGGTGACGATCCGGTATCGGATCACGAAGTGCCATTTGGTTATTTCCTGGTTGGGCATCCCGGTTCGGTGGATGCGGTTGAAGAACATCAAACAAATCACGGTTCAACGCATCTTTTGGGCGGAAAAATGGTTTAACTCATTGAGCCCCGGCAATCGTTACCTGCTGATCGAAAAGAACTTTGGTTTATTGTTCAAGAACATGGCCATCACGCCCAAGAACCACATGGTCTTCAAAGCCGAGTTGGAGCGGGCGCGCCGGCTGCTGGACAATGTTACGGTCAGTGCGGCCATGGAGGAATCAATGAATCCGGTTCCGGAAGCCCCCGCCTCCTCACCGTTGGTCCGATAGCCGTGGGTTGTTTGGTCAAGGGCCACCGCCGGCGCGTTCCCGAAGTTTTAACCAATTAACACTTGTCAAACGGTACGTGTTTGCTAGGTTTCCCAGCCTTTTATGAAAGCTGACATTCATCCGAAATATCAGGACGCGGAAATCCGTTGTGCGTGCGGCAACGTGATCCAGACGCGTTCGACCAAACGGGAAATCGTGGTGGGCATCTGCAACATGTGCCACCCGTTTTACACCGGCCAACAGAAATTCGTCGATACGGCCGGGCGCGTGGATAAATTCCAGCAGCGGATGGCCAAGACCAAAGCGGCGCAAGCTGCCCTGGCCGCCGCCAGTTCGAAGAAGAAACGCGCGTAGCTGATTTTTGCCAATCCGCCCGCCGAGGTTGCCGCCTGGCGGGCGGATTGCTTTTTAGTGGCCATGGATTTGCGCCCCTACCTTGAAAAGTTCGCCCAGCGTATGGCGGAAGTCGAAGCCGCGTTGAGTGATCCCGCGGTGTTCAACAATCCCAAACGGGCCCAGGAACTCTCCCGCGAGTATTCCCGGTTGAAAGAACTGGTTGCCAGCGGCTCGGCGCACACCAAAGTCGCCGCCGACCTGGAGGACAATCGGGCCTTGCTCCACAGCGAACCCGCCGGTTCCGAACTGGCCGAGATGGCCCAGGAGGAAGTCACCCGGCTCGAGGCTGAAGAGAAACGGCTGGCGCTGGCGCTACAGCTCGGCCTCGTGCCGCCCGACCCCGCCGATTCGCGCAACACGATCATCGAAATCCGTGCCGGCACCGGCGGACAGGAATCGGCGTTGTTCGCGGCGGACCTGTTTCGGATGTACACGCGCTACGCCGAAGCCCAGGACTGGAAGGTCGAAACCCTGGATTCCAGCCCCTCCGATCTGGGCGGGTTCAAGGAGATCGTTTTTACCGTGACTGGTTCCGATGTTTACAAACGCCTCAAATATGAAAGCGGCGTTCACCGGGTCCAGCGAGTGCCGGCCACCGAGGCTCAGGGGCGGGTTCACACCAGCACCGCCACCGTCGCAGTCCTGCCGGAAGCCGAGGAAGTGGATATTGAAATCAAACCGGAGGAATTGGAGATCACCGTTTGCCGCGCCTCCGGCCCGGGTGGCCAGGGGGTCAACACGACTGATTCGGCGGTTCAAATCCAGCACAAACCCTCCGGCCTGATTGTGCGTTGTGCGGACCAGCGGTCCCAGTTGAAGAACAAAGCCCGCGCGCTCACCGTCCTCCGATCGCGCCTGCTCGAACAAAAGACCGCGGAAGAAAACGCCAAATACGCGGCGCAACGCAAAGCCCAGGTGGGCACCGGCGAGCGCAGCGAAAAGATCCGAACCTACAACTTCCCTGAGAACCGGATCACCGATCACCGAATCAAGCTGACGCTTTACAACTTGCAGAACATCATCGAAGGCGACCTGACTCCGCTGATCGATCCGCTCATCGCCAATGACCTGGAAGAACGCTTGAAGACGCTGCAACAATGAGTTCAGCCAAGTCCATTGCTTCTGAAAGCCAGTCCCTGGCGAACTCCCCGAGGTCCATCCGCGGTTTGATTTTCGATTGCGACGGCACGCTGGCGGACACCATGCCGTTGCATTGGCAAGCCTGGCAGCAAGTGATGCCCCGGCACGGATTTCAACTGACCGAAGAACGTTTCTACGCGCTCGGGGGTGTGCCCTCGCGTGACATTCTGGCCATGCTCAAACAGGAACAAGGGCTGTCGTTGGAACCCTTGGTCGTGGCGAAGGAGAAGGAGCGGGTCTATCTCGACGTGTTGGCGCACGTCGGCCCGATTGAAACCGTGGTGCGGATTGCGCAGGAACACTTCGGTAAAATTCCCCTGGCCGTTGCCTCCGGCGGCACTGGACATGTGATCGAAAAGGTGCTCGGGCATTTGGGGATTCGCCATTTATTCGACGCCATTGTCACCAGTGAAGACGTGCGCCACCAGAAACCGGCGCCCGACATTTTCCTCGAAGCCGCCCGGCGCCTGCACGTGCCGCCCGAAGAATGCCGGGCCTATGAGGACACCGAACTCGGCTTGCAGGCCATTCGGGCCGCAGGAATGGAGGCGGTGGATGTGCGCGAACTGCTCAAAGCTCTCCCCTGATGTTTGCCGATCGCGGAGCAGCCGCAACCAAACACAGTGCGTATTTGCAAGGTCTGAATCGTGAGGCCGACATGGTGCCGGGTTTGCCCGGTCGCAGGGAAGTGGCCTTGGAAGCCAATCCCGAACTTGGCACGGTTTGCCATTCTTGCGCCCAATCTTGAAATTTCAATTGCGGCCAAACCCATCTCCGGCCTCTTCACCTCCCCGCTATGCCTGAACTGCCCGAAGTTGAAGTGCTGGTGCGCCATTTGGACCCGGTGCTCGAACATCAAAGAATCCGCGCCGTCGAGGTGCGTCGCCCGAAGGTCATCGCGCCCTGTTCTTCCCGCCAATTTGCCCGCGCGTTGATTGGCGCCCGCTTTGAAACGGTAACCCGCCGCGGAAAATTCCTCGTCTTCACGTTGCGCGCCCCCGGGCCCCGGCGCTCTTTCACGGTGCTCGGCCATCTGGGCATGACGGGAAGAATGTACCTCTTGCCCCGAAACCAATCCCTGCCCAAACACGCGGCAGTGGTTTTGTCATTGGGTCCGAGGAATTTCGTTTATGAAGACCCGCGTTACTTTGGCCGCCTGACGTTGAATGCCGATCCTTTGAACCGGCTGGGACCGGAACCATTGGGCGACCAGTTTACCGTGCAAGCGCTGACGGCCAGCTTGGCGCGTTCGTCCCAACCGATCAAAATCAAGCTGCTGGATCAATCGCTGGTAGCCGGCATTGGCAACATTTACGCCAGCGAGACTTTGTTTCGGGCCCGGATTTCCCCTCTGATTCCCGCTCGCAAGCTGTCGCCGGCGCAAGTAGGCCGCCTTTGGCGGGCAATTCGGGCCGTGCTGCGGGAGGCGATCCGTTTTGGGAGCACGGTGCCGCTGGATTGGTCGCGACATGGCCGCTCGGACCGTCTGTTTTACTATGGGCTGGCGGCGGGTGTGATCGACTATTATGAAGAACGACTGCGGGTGTACGATCGCGCGGGTTTGCCGTGTGTGAGTTGCGGCACGGCGATCCGGCAACGGGTTCAGGGCGCCCGCAGCACCTATTACTGCCCGGTTTGCCAAACCCGGAGATGACGCCGGTCATTTGCGGGGTTGCCGATTTTCCGAAACGCCCGCTTGAAGTATGGATTGCCAACCCCCCGGCCTTTCCGTTACTTATGAAGCGCAATGCCTACGGTCGCCGAACAGCTCCGCCATGCGCGCGAGGAGCAACAGCTCGACATTTACCAGGTCGCCGAGATTACCAAAATCAAGACCGACCACATTCGGGCTTTGGAGGCAGGGCATTATGATACCTTCACCGCACCGGTTTATATCCGCGGTTTCGTGCGCACCTATGCCCGTGCGCTCCGCTTGGATGAAGCGCACGTAATGGCCGACCTGGACGCCGAACTGGCCCAGACCAAGAAGTTCCGCGACCACCCGCCCTTGACACCCCCGCACAGCGGAGTGCTGGACTTTCTCATGCTCCAGCTTTCCCGGCTCAGTTGGCGCACGGTGGTTGCCTTGGTAGCCGCGCTGTTGGTGTTGCTCTTGGTATGGCTCGGCTTGCGCCACCGAAATCGTCCCCCATCCGATGCGCTTAAAAAGCTTGGCCCCGGTTTGTACCAAACCGCGCCAAAGCAATCGGGAGAAACCCTCCCATTGCCGACGAACGCGCCGTAGTTCGACGAATGCAAAATATGCGGGGGCGCGAACTGCCGTTCCGCCCGCCCTCGAGACGTTTCCATGTAAGCCAAAAATTGCTCATTGGTTACGCAACATGGACGGAAGCACACCGGCCTCCGCGATCCACCGGTTACCGATAAATCCAAACCGCGCTGGAGTGCCGCCCTGCCGCCATTGAATCGATTCGGATTAACCGCTAACTTGCGCGACCTTTGATGCAACGGAAAAAAACAATACACCCGCCGCGGGTGGGCCTGATTTCCCTCGGTTGCGCCAAGAATTTGGTGGATGCCGAAATCATGCTCGGCGCGCTGGTGCAAGACGGCCTCGAACTCACCAACGATCCCGGCCAAGCCGACGCGCTGATTGTGAACACCTGTTCGTTCATTGACGCTGCGCAGGAGGAAAGCGTGGACACCATTCTGGAATCGGGCGCCGTTCGCGACGCGCAAAACCGCGGTCAGGCGATCGTTGTCTCCGGATGTCTCCCGCAACGTTTCCGCGACGAACTGCCGGCGTTGCTGCCCGAAGTGGACGCCTTCATGGGCATTGATCAGGTCACCCAGGTGGGACAGATCGTGCAGGAAGCCTTGCACCGCCGCGCCCAGAAGCTCGCCGCACCTGCGCCGAAAGGAACGCGGTCAAAAAAACAAATTACCGCCCGCCTCGCGGATTTGGCTCAAGCCCAACCGGCCGTAGAAACTGCTGCCGGGCTCAGAAACGAACGTCCGGTGGGCAAACCCAAATCCACTGCCGCCACGGCCGGCTCCGTGCGTCCGATGACAGCGCCCGTTTTGGATGTGACCCGCCGTCCTACCTACATCCCGGACTACGCCACGCCGCGGTTCCGGCTCACGCCGCGGCATTTCGCCTATCTAAAAATCGCCGAGGGCTGCAATCATCCGTGCAGCTTCTGCATCATTCCCCGGATGCGCGGCAGGCATCGCAGCCGGGAACAAGCGGACATCGTCGCCGAAGCGCGCGCACTTCTGGCAGAGGGGGTGAAGGAATTGAACCTGATCTCGCAGGATACCACTTACTACGGATTGGACCGGCGGCCCAGCCGCGCGGGCTCGATCGCCGCGCCGGACAAATTCAACGCCGCCACCCGGGCGCTGCCCGCCAACGCGACGACGCTGGTTACCTTGCTCCGCGAATTGAACGACCTGCCTGGCGATTTTTGGATTCGTTTGCTCTACACGCATCCCGCGCACTGGACCGACGAACTCATCCAGACCATTGCCGAGTGTCCCAAAGTGGCGCGGTACGTGGATATGCCGCTCCAGCACATTCACGCGGTGATGCTGCAACGCATGCGGCGGGAAACCTCCGCGGAACACATCAGCGACCTGATCCGCCGCATTCGGGCGGGCCTGCCGGGTATTGCCTTGCGCACGACGTTCATCGTGGGCTTTCCGGGGGAAACCGAAACTATGTTTCGGACGCTGCTGGACTTCATTCGCGAAACCCGCTTCGAGCGCCTGGGCGTGTTCACCTATTCGCAGGAAGACGGAACGATTGCGGGCAAAATGGCGAAACAAATTTCCGATCGCCACAAACAGGAACGGCGCGACCAGGCCATGGCCGCCCAACATGAAATCGCCCGACAGATTGCCGGTTCGTTCGTCGGGCGAACCATCAAGGTACTGGTCGAACGTCAGGCGACGGCCAAGAACCTGGCCCAAGCCAAGGTCTTTTCCTGGGAACACGGCCTGATTCGTGACGCTGCTTTCGGTGTCGCTGCTTCCGGAACCCGCACGTATTTCGTCGCCCGCGGCGAGGCGGATGCGCCGGACATCGATGGACGGGTTTACCTTCGCGGTAAGCTGCCGCTGGGGCAATTTGCGCGAGTCAAGGTCATTGGCCATACGGACTACGATCTGGTGGCCGAGCCCGCTGGAAAGGATTAGGAGAAGCTTAATTTCTAACTGCGTGTCAGTTGCAATCCGGTATCGGACAACGAAAATTCGACCAACCGTGCGCGGGCATTCGGCGGATTGGCGGTCAGCTCTTTGCGGATGCGTCCGGCGGCAGTTTCGTCTTTGGCGAAGAGCAACAGAAACCCACCACCGCCCGCGCCCAATAATTTGGTGGCCGCCAGCCAGTCGCCGATCCGATCCAGGATTTGCTGGACGCCGGGCGGATTGGTGCCTGAGTCCAATCGCTGGTTCAACTGCCAGCTTGCGCGGATGACCGCAAACAGGTCGTCCATCGCGCAGCGTTGAATGGCCTCGGTGGCGCGCCGGGCATTGGCGCCAATCTCGCTGATGATACCCAGGTGCGTGGGCGAATTCAGAAAGATGCCGCGCACGATTTCCTGAAGGATGTTTTTGGCCAGGCGGGTGATGCCGGTGTAGTAGAGCAGAATGGTTTTGTTGGCGTAATCGCGATTCAACAAGTGCTCCGGCAACCAGCTTACCGTCGGCTTTTGCGCCAGGCCCGGGACTGGTCTCAATGAGTTTGATTCCCCGGTAAATGGCACCGGCCTGGTCCTGCCAACCACCGCCGGTGGTGAGCATTTGTTCCATCGCCAGCGTGCGAATAAAGAGGACGTTCCGGTCCCAGTTCAGTCCACACAGATCGCCCAGCGTCGCCAGCAGCGTGGCGGCGAGAATACTGCTGGTGCCCAGTCCGGAGCCCTTGGGAACCGCCGAGAGCAGCGAGAGTTCAATGCCCCCGCCGAAGTCCTGCAATTGCTCGGTCAACGTGGCATGACCGCCGTGGGCATGAAAGCGCGGCAGAAAGCCGGCCAGCGCAAAGGCCGCTTTGGCCAGCGGCGAATTCGCTGCCCGGCGCGGCATAAGTGTCCAGTTCCTCGTAGGTGCGGATGCGTTGCTCGACGCCGAGGTCGATCGAGCGCACCACGATTTCGGGTTGGGAACTCAGCTTGGCGAATACTTGGATCGGTGGTTGGCCGTTCAAATCGGCGGCCACGTTCACCACTTGGCCACCGAACTCGATGCAATAGGGCGGCGTGTCGGTCCAGCCGCCGGCCAGGTCGAAGCGGATCGGGCTGCGGCCCCAAACGATCTGGTCCTCGAGCACGTCGCGATGCGGCGTCACGGGCGACAACTGGGCGTCGCGGACAATTAGTTCGCGCAGCCGGGCAAAGGCCTCCGCTTCGTGCGCCTGCCAATCGGGCTGCCGGCGATGCCGCAGCACGGCCGAGCGAAACATGGCTTCATGGACTGGATGCAACGGTTCCAGTTCCTCCGAGTTCCGGGTGGCTTGTTCGGGCAGCGGCTGGTACGTTTGCGCGTAAAGCTGGCCGGTGGCTTCCAAATCGAGCCGGAAGAAAACGCTCCAGCGCGAATTGCCGAACATGGGCCGCAAGCAATTCTCACGCTGTTGGGCGCGTTGTTGGTACAGGCGGTGAAGGTTGGCTTCTTCGCCCAATTGCTGGGCGGAGAGGCGTCGCGCGTGAAGCCATTGGGCGGTGAAGGCTGAGTTGACTTCCGGGGATTCCGCCAGCAGCCATTCCAAAAAGTGCGGCTCCAGTTCCGCGGCTTTCAGGATGGGAAACAGCGGCGCCTGCTGAATGTCCGACTCCAGATCCACGCCGGCTTGCTCCCGCGCGATACCGCGCGCTGACAACCATTCCGGCACCGCTCGGTCGAACCAGCCGGCCTCTTGGCACGAGCCGCTGAACGTGTCGTTGATGTGGTAAGTCCGCACGCAATAAGAATCTTTGCCCACGGGCACAAAATCGAGGCAGGCGCCGGCGGGCAGGCGCAACTCCCAGCCGTTCTCCGGCACGCCGGTCAGCACGTGGTCGTGCGCCAATTGCCAGGTCTTCGGGATCACGCTGTTCTCGATCCACAAGGTGCGATTTTCCTCGAGGCCAATCGGTACTTCGAATCGGCTGTTTTGGAGGAATTGATCCGGATGCCGCTTGGCGCCCAGCGCGCCCAATTTGGTTTCGTCCAACTCCCGATTTTGGAGCGCCGAGATGGATTCGATCATCTGCCGGCTGGTGCCGAAATGGTAGAATTCGGCGGCGGGCAACGGCACCACGGCGCACGTTAAGGCATTGACCGGCGGATCCACCTGATGCGGTTTGGTGCCGAGGGCAAGACCGAATTGCGCATACAGTTCGTAGTGGGCAGCGCTCTCCTCGGCAAACTCCGCGCCCTGCCATCCGCTGTGTGCCATGAGCGCTTGAACTGCCCGCTCGCTCAGCAACCACATGCCGGTATCGACCAGACACAAATAGTCTCCGGACAACTCGCGGATGCGGGCCAGCGATGGTTTCTGTTCGAAGAAAGCCAGTTCATTGGGGCGCTGGCGGGGGCTGATGAACACGCCGAAGTCTTTCATCAACTCCGGTTTGACCCACATGCCCAGTCCCAGCACGTCCACCGCTGGGAAGGGCGGCAGTTCCGGGGCAAAGCGCAACAGCACGTCTCCGCTGGTCACCATGGCGACCGTGCCCGGCGCGGCGTGGGCCAACACGCGCTGGTAGTCGGGCAATTGGAGATCCAACAGCGTCTGATCCAGTCGCTGGCCCCGCGACCAACGGAAGACCGGTATGGGCATGAGCAGTTTGCCCACCGGTGCGTATGCAGGCAGCCGCCGGCTTTGTCCGCCGCCATGGATGATCAACTTGCGGCTGGCATTGAGCCATTGCTCAAACGGCTGGTTCGCCCCGGTGGCACGCCAGGCTTCCGCCAGCAAATTCGCCGTGCCGCCACCGGAACCGAGTTTCGAGCCGGCGGGATCGCTGGTGGCAAACCATGCCGGCGGAGATTTGCCTTCCAGGGCGGCAAACTCGCGCGCCATCCCCGGCGGCAACGTCAACAGGAACTGCATCGACTGCGAAGCGGCATCATTCATTACTTAAGCTACAATCCAGTCCAGGATCGCCTTTTGCACGTGCAGCCGATTTTCTGCCTGATCGAAGATGGTCCCGGCGTGCGCTTCGAAGGTGGCTTCGTCGATTTCTTTGCCGCGGTACGCTGGCAGGCAATGCATGACCAACGCGTCGGGCTTGGCCAGTTTAACGACGGACTGGTTCAGTTGATACGGCGCCAGGGTGTTCAAGCGGTCGGTGGCTTCGGCTTCCTTGCCCATGGACACCCACACGTCGGTGTACAGCAAGTCGGCATTCGTGGCCGCTTGGTCCACGTGCTCGGTGATGAAAACTCGGCCGCCATTTGGAAAATCGCCGCCATACCCCCAACTCGACAACGCCGCCACTTGTTGGACTCCCGCGCGACGCAGCAAATCCTCGGGCGGTTGGAAATCCTTGGGTGCGGCAATCCGCAATTCAAAACCCAACTTGGCGGCGGCGAAAATCCACGAGAGCGCCACATTGCACGCGCCGTCGCCGAGGAACGTCACCACCTTGCCCTGAATCGGACTGCGCTTCTCCTGGTAACTGAAAATGTCCGTGAGAATCTGGCAGGGATGTTCGTCGTCGGTGAGCGCGTTGATGGTGGGAATGCCGGCATACTCGGCGAACTCGTCCACGTCGCGCTGGGCGAACGTCCGGATGATGGCGCCGTGAACCATGCGGCCCAGCACCCGCGCCGTGTCCTTGATGGGTTCACCGCGACCGAGTTGAATTTCGCTGGCGCTGAGAAACATCGATTGCCCGCCCAGTTCCTGGATGGCGACTTCAAAGGACACGCGGGTGCGCGTCGAGGACTTGGCAAACAGCAGGGCCCACGTCCGGCCCGTCAAAGGCAGGGCGTGACGGTTGCCCCGTTGCTTTTTGCAACCGGTGGCCGCCTGCAAAACCGTTTCCATGTCCAGCCGGGACATGGTTTCCAAACTCAACAAATGTTTCATAACAATCATCACGGACGTGGCGGGGAACAATGCCGGAGCCAACTCTCCTTTCCAAACAAGGGCGGGCCAGCTTTTACAACGCCGCTGTCTTCAGTGAAGTCTATCAAACCAGCTTCGCCAGCACCGACTCAATGATTTTCAATCCCTCCTCGGCTTCCGCCTGCCGCAGGTTCAAGGCCGGCAGCAAACGCACCACGTCCAGGCCCGCCGGGATGGTGAGCAATCCGGCCTCGTGCAGCCGGTTGACCATTTGGAGCGAGGGCGCTTTGCCGGTGCCGCGGAACACTGGCAGGTCCGACGCCATTTGAAACCCGAGCATCAATCCCATTCCCCGTACGCTCCGGATGCAGGGCGGATACTTTTGTGCCAGTTGATCCAATCCGTTCTTGATGAACTCGCCGAGGGCGCGGGCGTGGTCGGCCAGGTGATCCCGTTCGATGACTTCCAGGATTCTTGAGCGCCACCGCGCACGCCAGCGGCGTGCCACCGTAAGTGGTCGCATGCGTGCCCGGACCGAGCCGATCGGCATGTTGGTCGCGCACCCAAAATGCGCCCATCGGGAAGCCACCGCCCATGGATTTTGCCATCGAAATGCCGTCGGGCAGAAATTGGTCGCCACCGGGCACGCCTTCCAAAATCCGCTGAAAACTCTGAAATCGGCCGGTGCGAAAATGCCCACACTGCACCGCGTCCATGAGGAGCAGCAGTTTCTTTTCGTCACACAGCGCCCGCAAGCCCAGCAGGTATTCCGGAGTGGCTGGCGTAATGCCGCCTTCCCCCTGGATGCCTTCAATCAGGATCGCCGCCGTTGCCGGTGAAATGGCGTCGCGCATGGCCGCAAGATCATTGAAGGGCACGTGCCGAAATCCGGCCATCATTGGCTCGAAGCCTTTCTTCACTTTGTCCTGGCCGGTGGCCGCGATGCCCGCGAGCGTGCGTCCGTGAAAGGAGTTGACCGCCGTCAGAACCTCGAAGCGGCCTTCGGTATGGCCAAACTTGCGGGCCAGTTTGAACAGACCCTCGTTGGCTTCGGCGCCACTGTTCGAGAAAAATACCTTGCCCGGTCCGATCAACCGGACGATTGCCTGCGGCCAGGCGCCTGCGGTTCGTGGTAATACAGGTTCGAGATGTGGACCAACCGTTGCGACTGTTCCACCAGCGCCTCGGTAATCGCGGGATGCGCATGCCCCAGTGCGCACACGGCAATGCCGCCGCCGAGATCGAGGTAGCGCCTGCCGTTCACGTCCCACAAAAAACTTCCCGCACCCCGCGTAAAGGCGAGATCGAATCGCCCATAACTGGGGACCACAAACTGGCTGAACAATTCTCGCACCGCTGCGAAGGTGTTCTGCACCATCGGTGGTGGCGGCGGCGGAGGCACAATCTCATTTGTAAGCTTCATATCGCTGAGCGCCAAAGCGCAATAAAACACTAGAAAATCTCCGAAAGGTCAATACGTCCTTTTGGGACTTTTCATGCTGGGGCGACTGGATGCAACTCAAGCCTGCAAAACGGCACGGCATGGTCTGGGACACTGCGGGACTTAACTTGGACGTAATATCGGCTCGGCAGCAACAGGGCAAGCCGGCGCATTCCCAACGGAGGGACCGCCCGCCGTTGCAAAATGGGTGACACTCACCTTCCGGTGGTTGATTTGCTAAGCCGTATCTATGCAATCGTGTTTGAGGAACGCGCCCGCTTCGGGCGCTGCCAACCGACGCCCTCGCCGGTTGGCCCTGCAACTGAGCCATCACTGAATAGTGAATCTCTTGGGATCCTCGGAAGTGGTTGGCGAGGCGCCAACCACGGCGCCCGGGGCGGGCGCGCTCCCCTTTTGGACTGAATCGTTACGGCAGCGGGAGCACTGCCTTGCTTGACGCTGGCGCTTCGATTGAATTGGGACTGAAACAACAGGGCTATTTGTTGGTGTCCAGCGAAAGAGGCTGGCTGCGCGGTCGCGGGGAAGGGACAAAGCCTGGTGGCATCGGCGGGCGGGGCAGGCAGGGGCGGAGTGGCGCCGCTCTTGACGGCTTGCCGCCACGCTTGCCGCTCGGCCTCGCTCATGTTCAGCCAGCGCTGGGCGGCTTTGACGAAGCGTTCGCGTTGCGTCGGCGGCAGTTCTTTGAATCGTTGAAATTTCGGCCAGACAGTCGCTTTGCTCGCTGGAGGGGAGTTGTTTGAACTGCACCAACAGGGTGTTCACCGGCAACGGCGGCGGCATCGCGTTCGGGGGCACCGCGCCCGGGGGCATGGGCGGTTCATTCAACTCGAACAACTGCTTGTAACTCCAATAAACCACCTGCTGTTCCTTGGCCGGCAT
>CAWBHS010000062.1:0-201286 GCA_963788655.1 uncultured Verrucomicrobiae bacterium
ATCGGCTAAAAATCCTTTGCTATGATGGGTCGGGCTTGTGGATCTACGCCAAACGGCTGGACGCGGGGACGTTCGGCTGGCCCCAGGGCGAAGGCAGCAGTCATTTGCTGCGGCCCGAGGAGCTGAGCCTGCTGGTCCACGGCATTGAGGGCACGCCTCGACGCCATTGGCATCGGCTCTAAAACTTTTTTCTGTGGGGCGCCCAATTCGCCGGACTCGCAAGACGCTTTCTGCCACCGTGCGCCCCGTGGCAGCGATGCTCAAACTGCAGGGACGCCGGTTGAGGGCTGCGGATGTGGAACAGATCCGCGGCTTGATCGCCTCGCATCCGGGGTGGCATCGGCAACGGATCTCCCAAGAACTGGCGGAGCAGTGGCAGTGGCGCAACGCGAGGGGACAACTCAAGGACATGGCCGCCCGGACCCTGCTGCTCAAGCTGCAGGCGCGCGGTTTGGTGAACTTGCCGCCCCGCCGCCGACCACCGGTCCCGCGCCGGCGCGCCCAACGCCCCGCCCCATCGTCGGCACCCCCGCAACCGGTCCAGGTCAGCTTGACCGATTTGGCCCCGCTGAGCGTGGAGGAAGTCAGCCGAGAGCCTGCCGGACGCCGACTCCTGGACCGGGCTCTTCGAGAGTTTCATTATCTGGGCCACGGGGGCACCGTGGGCGAAAATCTGCAATACTGCCTCAAAGACCGAGCCGATCGGCCGCTGGCCTGGGCGGTGTTCGGCGCGCCGGCTTGGAAGTGCCAGGACCGGGACCGGTTCATCGGCTGGAGGGTCGAACAAAGCGAACGCCATCTGGCGCTCATCGCCAATAACACGCGCCTGCTCATCGTGCCCTGGCTCCAGGCGCCGGGATTGGGCAGTTGGTTCTTAAGTCGGATCAGCCGACGGATCCAAGCCGATTGGCAGCGCAAGTATGGACATTCGGTGGCACTCCTGGAGACCTTCGTCCAAGCGAGCCGTTTCCGCGGCACGGTCTACCAAGCCGCCAATTGGCGCCGGGTGGGTTGGACCAAGGGGCGCACCCGCCAAGACCGCGAACGCACGATCCAGGCGCCGGTTAAAGCGGTTTACGTGTATCCGCTGCAAGCCCATTTCCGGGAGGTCCTCTGCGCATGAAAGAGCAGGAGGCCCTGCGTCGTCAACGGCAGCGGACCGAGCAGGCCCTGGCCGCCGCGCAGCAGGCCCTGCAGCAACGCGACGAGCAGTTGCGGCAGACCCGCCAGGAACTGGAGGCGCACCAGCGGAAGCTGGCGGAGGCCCAGGCGATCATCGCCGATCTGAAGCAACAGCTCTTTGGTTCGAAAGCCGAGAAACTCAAACGCCGAGCAGGAAGCGCAACTGCACAAGCTGGCCAACGACCTCCAAGCGCAGGCCCAGGGTCCGGAGCCGCTGAGCCAGGAGGTGGTGGAGGCGGAGCAGAAGCAGGAGCGGGACGAACAGCGGCAGCGCAAAAAGAACCGCCGGAAGCGCCGCCATCTGCCGCCGGTCCAACTGGAAAAGCGAACCGAGGTTTTGGAGCCCCAGGACAAGTTCTGCCCCACCACCGGCCAACCCCGACCGCGCATCGGCCAGGAGGTCACCACCGAATATGAATTCGAGCCGGCCAAGTTGATCATCAAAGAAACCGTCCGGCCCAAATACGGCGAGTGCGGGAAGGACTGCTGCTCGGGCGTGACCGTGGCGCCCCTGCCGCCGCGCTTGCTGCCGCAAAGCAAGCTCGGGCTGGGCCTGGCGGTGTTTCTGTTGCTCAGTCGCTTTGACGACCACATCGCCTACTACACGTTGGAACGGAATTTTCGGGAGCGATTGGGCGTGGTGATCTCGCGCCAGCAAATGGTGCAGTGGGTCGAAAAGATCGCGCATTTGCTCCTGGCGATTTACTGGGCGATCTGGGAGGAACTCAAGTCGGGGAACTACCTGCAAGTCGACGAGACGCCCGTCAAAGTGCTCGATCCGGAAGTGCGCGGCAAAGCGGCCACCGGCTATCTTTGGTTTTACTCAGCGCCGCAGGGGGACGTGCGCTTGGAGTTCTGCGGCGGCCGGGGGCGGGATGGACCCGCCGCCCGGCTCGAGGGATTTGAGGGCACCATCCAAAGCGACGGCTACACCGTCTACGAGTCGCTGCGGCGAGGGAGTGGCGGGCGCCTGAAACGCATCGGTTGCCTGGGACATGCGCGGCGCCGTTTCTACAAAGCGCTCCAGGAATCACTCCAAGACGGGCTCTGGTTTATCCTGAAGATTCGGGAGCTCTATCGCATTGAAGACTCCCTGCGAGAGGCCTCGTTTGAGGAACGGCGCCGCGTCCGCTTGGCTCGCACGCCGGCCATCTGGCGAGAGATGAAGCACCGCGCCGAACAGTTGCGCAAAGATCCACGGGTATTGCCGGCCAGCACGCTGGGCAAGGCGGCCCGTTACTTCCTCAAGGAGTATACCGCGATGGTCGGATATCTGCGCGACGGGCGGTTCGAAATGGATAACAATCTCGTCGAAAACGACGTGAGGCCTTCGGCGCTCGGCCGCCGCCGGTGGCTATTCATTGGGCATCCGGACGCCGGTTGGCGCAGTGCGGTCATTTACACCATCATCCAGAGCTGCCGGCGGCGAGACATCAATCCCCAGGAGTACCTGACCGACGGGCTGCGGCGCCTGCCCTCAATGAATGCGGCCGAGGTGAAGGAGTTAACGCCCAGCCGTTGGAAGCCCGTCCAGCCGGCAGCCACCCCATAGCTTGGTGCTCGGCAGTTCATAGCCCCCGCTGCGCGATCCGTTCGCACCGGCCGGGCTGCCCCTTGGCCACCGTGCGCCGCCACCGCCTAGTGCCCCCCACGCACCTCCGTTAACGCTTACGAAATAACCGGTGCCCGAGCCATCCACCACCAGCGATTTGTACCGGCCGCTGAACAAATGCCCA
The DNA here is from genome assembly GCA_963788655.1 of uncultured Verrucomicrobiae bacterium. GTDB lineage: Bacteria > Verrucomicrobiota > Verrucomicrobiia > Limisphaerales > JAFGQR01 > JAFGQR01. The sequence continues at coordinate 2,919 of CAWBHS010000062.1, forward strand.
AAGAGCTGGTATCGCCGGTTGAAGCGCCTGGTATGGACACCCCAAAGCCATTTCATCCCCGCCACCAGGTTGGGTTGGGGCGTTTCGACGACCAGATGGAAGTGATTGGCCATCAGACACAGTGCATGCACCTGCCAACCGGTGCGTTGACAGCATTGCCCCAGGATTTCAATGAACGCCTCCCGATCGGGATCATCATGGAAAATCGCCTCGCGCCGGTCACCCCGGCTCATCAAATGGTAAAGGGCACCTGCATACTGGATGCGGAGCTTGCGCGCCAGGGGAAAAGCCTGGTGGAACGGCCACGATTGTCGATCGTGACACCTTTTTATCACGTTGCCACCATGGCGACTGCGGACTGCTGTTAGCCCACCAATTTTACGCCTCGAGGTTTATGGAATCCGAGGGCCCATGCGCGCCATGCGGCATGTGGTAGCCTACATGGTCATCCGGTTTGAGGTTCTGAGCTGCCACTTTTTTTTGCGCGCCCGGAAGTTTGTGTGCGTTATACCGGCGGTAATACCCCTCGGCACTTACTGCTCATTGGGGGTCCGAAGCGCGAAATTATTCGGGATGTTCTCGAAGCAGACGCGGACACGGTTCTCACACGGCGAGTTAGCATCCCGACTTTCGGCTGGCATGATCGAACAATCACGCTAGTTTTAAGCCCGTTACACCCGTGGTTGCCCAACAATGAATCTGAAATCGTCATGAACGGAATGTCCAGCATCGACATTGCCGTGTTGCTAATCTATCTGGCCGGCATGGTGGCGATGGGCTTTTGGTTCAGTCGCCGCAGTGGCACGCCCCAACAATTCATGGCCGCCAGCGGTGCGGTGCCGGGCTGGGCGGTGGGGCTCTCGATCTTTGGCACGTACGTGAGCAGCATTAGTTTCCTGGCGCTGCCGGGCAAAGCGTTTGGCCGCGATTGGAATGCCTTCGTTTTCAGCCTGGCCATCCCGCTGCCAACATGGGTGGCGGTTCGCTATTTCGTGCCGTTTTTCCGTCGCAGCGGCGAGGTGTCGGCCTACCAGCACCTCGAACATCGCTTCGGCCCGTGGGCGCGAACCTATGCCGTCATCTGTTACCTCCTGACGCAACTGGCGCGGATGGGCACCATTATGTATTTGCTCGCCCTCGCCCTGGCGCCCTTGACGGGTTGGAGCTTGGTGACGTTGATCCTGGTCACCGGCGTCATCACCATCGTTTACACGTTCGTCGGCGGCATCGAGGCGGTCATCTGGGCGGACGTGGTGCAGAGTCTGGTGCTGATCGGAGGCGCACTGGCTTGCGTGGCCATCCTGGCGTTCGGTATGCCGCACGGGCCGGCGCAAATTTTTCAAATCGCGGCGGAGCATCACAAGTTTGGCCTGGGCAGCTTCGGACTGAACGTATCGCAAGCCACGTTCTGGGTCGTGCTGGGGTACGGCTTCTTCATCAACCTGCAAAACTTCGGCATCGATCAAAGCTACGTCCAACGTTACGCCGCCGCGCGTTCGGAACGGGAAGCCACCAAGAGCGTCTGGCTGGGCGCGTTGTTGTACCTGCCCATCTCGGCCGTGTTCCTGTTCATCGGCACCGCGTTGTTTGCTTACTACACCGCTCACCCGGAACTGTTGCCGGCCACCCTTGACGCCCAGGCCAAACCAGACGCCGTGTTTCCTCACTTCATCAATTCGGCGTTGCCGGTGGGCTTGAGCGGCCTGGTGATCGCCGCCATCTTTGCCGCCGCCCAATCCACCCTGGCCAGTTCGATCAATTGTTCGGCCACGCTGACGTTGTGCGACCTATACCGGCGCTATTGGCGCCCCATGGCTTCGGATCGAGAATCCATGCGGGTGCTACGGGTGGCCACCGTAGGATTTGGCACCGCCGGTACGCTGACGGCCCTGGCCATGATCCGCGTGAAAAGCGCGCTGGATGCCTGGTGGAGCCTGGCGAGTGTTTTCAGCGGCGGCATGCTGGGCTTGTTTCTGTTGGGATTGATCTCCCGGCGCGCCTCCAATCCGGCGGCCGCCACGGGCGTCATCCTCGGGGTGCTGGTGATCAGTTGGATGAGCTTGTCGCCCCATTGGACCGGAACGCTGGAACCATTCCGCAGCCCCTTCCACAATTTCATGGCCATCGTGATCGGCACGTTGACCATTCTGCTGGTGGGTATGGTGGTGAGCGGACTGCTCCCCAGAAAGGCCCGTTCCGCGACCTCAACCAACCAATCCCATTGAAAATCATTTTCTGAATTCCATCCCATCCTTATGAATGCCGAACCAATTCCCCAACCGATTTGCGGTATCATCCCGCCCATGATCACTCCGTTGCTCGACCGCGACAAACTCGACGTAGCCGGCCTCGAAAAAGTGATCGAGCACCTTCTGGCCGGAGGCGTGCATGGTCTGTTTATTCTGGGCACCACCGGGGAAGGTCCGAGCCTGAGCCATGCGTTGCGCCAGGAATTGATCGAGCGCACCTGCCAACAGGTCAACCGGCGCGTCCCGGTACTGGTGGGCATCACCGACACCGCATTCATCGAATCAGTCACCCTGGCCTACCACGCCGCCGATTGTGGCGCGGACGCCGTCGTGCTGGCGCCGCCCTATTACATGCCCGAGGGCCAACCGGAATTGCGCGAATACCTGGCTCACCTGTTGCCAGAATTGGGGCTGCCGCTCTTTCTCTACAACATGCCCCCGCTCACGAAAGTGCCGTTCGAGATCGAAACCGTGCGCTGGGCGATGGACCAACCGCCGATCGTGGGCATCAAAGACAGTTCCGGCGACATGGGCTATTTCCACCAACTCTGCCAACAGCAACCGCGCCGCCCGGATTGGACCCTGCTCGTCGGACCGGAACACTTGTTGGCGGAAGCCGTCCTGCTCGGCGGACACGGCGGCGTCAATGGCGGCGCAAACCTTTATCCGGCCTTGTATGTAAAGTTGTATGACGCCGCCCGCGCCGGGGACTTGCCGCGAGTGCGGGAATTGCACGCGCGAGTGCTCAAAGTGTCTGAACGACTCTACCGCGTGGGCAAACATCCTTCCGCTGTCATCAAAGGCATCAAGTGCGCTGCCGCGTGCCTGGGACTGTGCAACGATTTCATGGCGGAACCATTCCATCGCTTCCGCGAGCCGGAGCGGAACGTAATCGAACAAGCCGTGAAAGATTTGGCAGCGGTGGCGGCAGTGGACTGACCGCCAGCGACGCCGCTGCTGAACCGTATCACCCCAGCTTCGAAACCACCGAGCAGGCTTGACGGCCTGAGATCGCGCCCCCCAGTTTGGGATTCGGATCCCGGGGGGTAAATACCGCCAGATTGTCACCGGCAATTTCCCTTTACAGGCAATAAGTGTCCGTGTACCTGTTAATGAGGTTCGCGTATGAAGAATGGATTGATCCTGCTGCTCTGGCTGAGCGCGTTGACCGCGAACGGCCAATCCGGCTTCGGCTCCGGTTCGCGGTTTGACTATTTCAACCGCCACCGGTTGTCGTCCCGCAGTCCGTTGCTGGAAGCTTACGAGATGGAACTGAGCATTCTCGAAAAGCAAGCGATTCGCCGGCGAAAGAAATTGCCAGTCAACGAGCCGGGGGAATTGGCCGGTTGGTTGATTTCGATTCAGACCAACGCCTTTTTTCTCAAACGCCGGTGGCAGGAATGGTATGAGCAAAACCCGGCCTACGCCGGCGGCACGCCCAACGTCATCCTGGACGATTATTTGCGCAGCATAACGCGCAGCAACGAACTGTTGACAAAAGCCGCAAACGAAAAGCCGGACCGCCAACTCGAATTGGTACGGGACGTAGCACTGGACCTACAAATCAAGGCGGACAATTGCCGCAACTCCAAGGATGGCTTGGGCAAGATCATTCGCGTGCAAATCCGCACCAAGCACGACACTCAGGAAGTTCCCGGCTACGAGGTGTGGTATGTACAAAAAGGCTACTACGATGTTCCCAGCGCGCACGAACGGTTTCATCAACAAAGCAGCCCAACGGACTCGTTGAGCCTGTGGCCTGGCCGCTACGCGATATGGGTGCGCAAAGACGACTTCACCGGAAAACCGGCGACGATTCGAATTGGCGGCCAGGGCCAAAAGGAAATCGTCGTGGATTTGGAAGTTCCCTGATCCCGCAGCCCGCGCATGGCCAAGACGAATCCAGTTCAGACCTGGCTCAAGCAAAGCCGAAAATCGTGGGCGGTGCTGGCGCAAGCGTCGGCTTGGGTGCTGGCGCTGGTGGGTGGATTCCTGCTGCCTCCGCCCACGGGCGGGTGGGGCGAAGCGGACAAAACCTGGCTGCGCTTTGGGCAGTTCTTTGTCGCGGTGTTGGTCGGTTTGATTTTCGTGCCGGTGTGGAAGTGGAAACAGAAAAAACACGCCCTGGGCTGGTGGGAAGCCGCAATGGTTTCGTTGGTTTTGGCGACCGGTGGTTTTTTCACCTACCAGTCGCTGACCGTCCGCTGGACGGGATATTTTTTTGAGGACAAAGTATTGCTCGGTTCGGAATACACCGACGTCGGTCGCACGTATGTGGAAAAACATCCCAACCTGCCGGTTCACTTGCTGCTGGAAGATTTCCTGGGACGAGCCGACGATATTTGGACGCACGAATCGATCACGCGGCGGCGGCTGATTCTCTCCGGGCTTTACCTCGGGTGCCTGCCCCTGCTGGCCGTGTGCCTTATTTCCGTGGTCCAAGCCAGCCAGTGTCTGAGCAGTACGCCTCCCAAAACGCACGCCCACTAGTCCGGATTCATGGCCAAAACGCTGCGCATTGTTGCCTTGATGATTGCCCTTACGGTGCTGTTGTGGTGGCTGCTCGCCGGCGCCAATCGAGGCTGGACCAAGACCAGCGTAGCCGTCACCACCGTGGACGAAGTCACGGGCATCGAAGGCATCGCCTACGTGAAACGCTTTGTGCCGGGTGTGGATTTTCTCGGGGGCGGACTCCTGGGAGCAGGATTCCTGGCGGCCCTCTCCGTTTGGTTCCGCAAAACGCAATCCAAAACTAAAATCGAAAACTGACACGGAAAGTACTGAAAATGAAATTACTCACGCTCCTTCTCCTGACCTGCACGGCCACGTTGGCGCTGGCGGCGCCCCAGACCTTCGACTTCAAGGATCCCAAAGGCGTCAACAATGCCGTATTCAAACTCGATGCCCCGCTTGAGGCCATCAATGGCAGCGCGAATGGCATCTCCGGCGCGGTGACTTACGACCCGGAAAATCCCGCGGCGACCCAAGGCAAAATCGTCGTCGCCAGCGCTTCATTGCACGTTCCCAATCCCATCATGAAAGGCCATTTGCAGAGCGATAAATGGTTGGACGTGGCCAAGTACCCGGAAATCTCGTTCGTGGCCAAGCAACTCGAACACGTGAAGACCAGCGGAAACACCACCTCGGCCGATGCGCGCGGCACGTTCACACTAAAAGGAGTGGCGAAGCCGATGACCGTTCCCGTCAAGCTGACCTATTTGAAAGACAAATTGCAGGCCCGCGTGCCCAACCTCAAAGGCGATTTGCTGGTCATCCGCGCGAACTTCACCATCCGGCGCGGCGATTTCAACCTCATGCCCGGCCAGTTCGAAGACAAAGTCTCGGACACCATCGATCTCACGCTCAGTATCGCCGGAGCCGCCCCCCGCTGACCGTCGGAACGGTTATCAAAGTCGGACCAGTATCCTCCGAGCCCAAATTTGCAAAGGAAGTCCACTATTGGCTCGAATCCCCAATCACGGCTCATTGTTCTCCCGACCGCCAAGTAGTCGATTTATTTCAGCAGCTCAACCATGGCTTTTCCCATGGCCTCGCCGACGTTCATGTAGGTCTCCGCGTTGCCATTGTAATGGCCGCCGGAACTCCCCCCTTTCGATAGCGGAGTGGCTGTACACGGTGGCAACGTTGCCCTTGAATTCCGGGTACTTGCCTGACTTGCCATCAACCGCGAACATGGCCTCAAGGAGTTTCCCCCCGTTGTCGCTGGCCCCCTTCTCGGTCTGGCCCAGCGTGGCGCAGACGAACTTGGCGTTGGGCGCGTCGAAGTCTTTGCGAAGCTGCTTGATGAGATGGACCAGGTTCCTCTCATATCGGCTGGCGAGCGCGCCACTGCGGCTGTCCCGATCCCCCTGCCACCAGAAGAACCCGGCGACCTCGTATTCCTTGGCCCCGGGATAGTAGGTATCCAGCTCCTCCAGCACTTTTTTCGCTCGGGCAATATCGCCGTCGTATTGCATGCCGGCGTACCAGCCGATCTTCTTCGGCTCCGTCCCTTTTTCCCAGCGCTCGGGCGACCCCTTGTATCCGGGATGAATCCAAGTGACGCCCTTCTCGTCGGTGAACTCAAAGCCCTCGCTGCCCGGCGGCAGCAGGTCCCAGCCGAGGGCGCGATTGCCAATACAACTCTTGAGGAGGAGCACGGGCTCGTCGATGGCCTGCCCCAGGTAATACCCGATGCCGATCTCCGGACCAATTCTTCCGCCCGAGATGGTCAGCCATTCGTTGTTGAAGACCCGCATGGCGCCGGTGCCGCTTCCCATGACCCGCACGTTGCGAACATCTTTGCGGACGGTCCACGCGCCCGTGTCATCGACCAGGTAAGGATAGAGCTTTTTCTCTTTCACCGCGTATTCGAGCGAGCCATCACCACCCTTGGTTTTTCCGAAGCCCAGCATGTTTGACTGCCCCAGAAGAATAAATACTTTTACCGGCTTACTCTCGTCGGCCGGCTTGCCGTCTGGATCGGGCAGTTGTGCGTGCAGGGAGGGGGCGGCCAGGAGAAAAAGCCCGAGCAGAGAGGCCCAAGAGTTCATTGTGTTTTTTTGCATATTCATTTCTTTCGGGTGGAACGGGACTATAGCCGACTTGATATAGCTCATGTCAAGTTGGATGGGGTTTTCTCCAGGCCCTGCGGCTCCGGGCCGGGGTGGGGATTGCCAGTCGCCTGGGGCAAGGAACCACGCAGTAGATTGATGGCATACTTGCGCGCGCAACCGTGGTCCTCGTACAGCTCGTCGAGCATCCGGCTTTTGCCCTCGCGATTTCGCCGGGCATACCGGGCCTGTTGCTTGGGCAACCAATTTGTTTTCAGCGCTTGACTCATGTTCAATCGCGCTGGATTTCCAGTGTCTTTTTTCCATGACTCAACGACCCCTTTGGCCTCCTCCCAGAATTTCTCCCCCGGTATCTTTTTATTTGAGTCAACGCGTGATTGCATTTGGCGCCATCATTTGGCTTTCTTGTGCCCCGCGCTTCTGGTGGACTAAGAAGCTTGCTTTACAGTTTGCATCAATCGAAACACGCTCCGCGTAACTATGAACGCTATTGAAAACCGAATGAACCTGCGAACCGCACTCACCTTTGGCTCGATCGCTGCCGTGGCGCTAACGTCGCTTGTCGGCCGCGTCGCCGCTCAAGAACCCAAACCCATCAAGGCGCTGCTCATCGCCGGCGGCTGTTGCCACGACTACAAGACCCAGAAGGACATTCTCAAAAAGGGCCTGGAAGCGCGCGCGAATCTCGTGGTGGACATTATTTACTGTCCCGACGGTAGCACCCATCCGCCCCTCGAGATTTATGGAAATCCCGACTACGCCAAGGGCTATGATGTCATTATGCATGACGAATGCGCGGCCGACATTTCCGACGCGGCGGTGATCGCAGGGGTGCTCAAGCCGCATCGCGACGGCATTCCGGGGGTAAACCTCCATTGCGCGATGCACTCGTATCGGATCGGCAATCCGGGCGAACCCGCCACGCCCGGCACCCCGCGCGCGATGTGGTTCGACTATCTCGGCATCCAATCCAGCGGCCACGGCGCGCAGTTGCCCATCGTAATCACCCAGAACGATTCGGAGCATCCGATCAACCAGGGTCTCGCCAACTGGACGACGATCAACGAGGAACTCTACAACAACGTGAAGATCCGCGACACCGCGCATGCGCTCGCCCGGGGCCAGCAGATGGTGAAACGGAAGACGAAACAAGCCGACGGCACGGAAACGGTCACGGAAAAGCCGGTGGACTACGTGGTCACCTGGGTGAATGAGTACCAGCACAAGACCCGAGTGTTCAGCACCACCATCGGCCACAACAACGCCACGGTCGCCGATCCAAGATACCTCGACCTCGTCACGCACGGCCTGCTCTGGGCCTGCGGCAAACTTGACGACCAAGGCCATCCGCTGCCGGGTTACGGCCCCAAGCAGTGAGCGGACGCCATTGACCCGATTGCCAAACACATTCCAATTATGAAACGACCAATGCATCTGAACGCGATGACTCGACGGCAATTTATCGAACGGGTGGCGGTGGGAAGCGGCACGGCGGGATTGCTGGTCGCCAGTGCGGCGAAAGCGGTGGCGAATCCGCTGGGCCTGCCGATTGGTTGTCAAGTCTGGCCCCTGCGTTCGACGCTCCAAGATCTTCCCGCGTTCACCAAGAAGGTCGCCGCCATCGGTGTATCCCGGCTCGAGCTCTGTTCGCCGATCGGCTACGGAGCCGAGTTCGCTTCCCTCGCGAACGGGAATGAGGTGAGAACGATTCTGGCCGACCACGGCCTGCGAGCCGAAAGCTCTCACTTCACCATGGGCGAATTGCGCAAGAGCCAGGAAAAATGCATCGAATGGGCGAAGGCCATCGGCATCACGCAGATGATCACGGCCAGCCTGGGCGACGGGAACGGGGGAAGCAACCCGACGCTCGACCAAGTGAAAAAGGCGGCCGACGAATACAACCGGATCGCCGCCATGGCCGCTCAGGCGGGCATGCAGCAGGGCCTCCACAACGAAGGCTTCGAGCTTTCCATCGTGGATGGCCGGCGGACCTACGACCGGTTGCTCGATTTGCTCGACCCGAAGCTGGTCCATTTTCAGTTCCAGATGTCAACGATCACGGCTGGCTTCGTGGGGGCCGATTATTTCCGGAAGTACCCGGGCCGCTTTTACTCGATGCACCTCCAGGACATCGATATGAGCCCGCCGGCTCCGTCGCGGGACAGTGCGCCCGCGGCGCGGCGCGGCGGACGGCACCCGCAGGTGGCGCTGGGCCAAGGCAGCATCGACTGGGTGAAAACCTTCACCGCCGCGAAGGTCGGCGGGGTGAAGAACTACTTTGTCGAGCAAACCTGGGAACTCACGCAACCAAGCGTGGCCTATCTCAAGACCCTGCAGGTTTGATCGCCTCCTGGACGCGGCCGATTCGAAGCCGCAACCCAGTCGCTCGATCACTATCACTCGGGAGTTCAGGTTAATCTGGTTGAACGCGCGTTGGTATTCATGGCAGAATTCGCGGCACTCATGCAGAGTGCGCCAACATCCTGTGATCAAGGGAACCACAATTTGAGATTCCAGCGCGCGGGTAACCAGTTCCGCTCCAACTCGGAACTCCGGAGCCAAATGCAAAACCCCGTAGCAGCCGACGTAAGGAGGCTCTGATCTTTTTCGCCAGAAACAGAATGAGCCTCCTTACGTCGGCTGCCACGGGGTTCATAGGGGACGGTTCGTGCCGGACGTTGTCCCGTTGGGGCAAACATCCGTCGCACCCGGCGTCTTTCTGAAAAACTTGCGTGGCGGTTTTGAGGAACAAGTCACGGGCGGCCCATGGGTCGGGGCCGGGGCATTGCACCATGAAGACGGCCACCATTCCTTTCGTCGGGTTACTCTCCGCCGGATGCTGGTTGCTTCGCCTTCTGGATTGCTTGCACCACCTCACGCATTATCTGGCCTTGCTGGCCTTGCAAGGACGGCATTTGTGCCGCGGTTTCCGCCACCAAAAGCGCGTCAGTGATCCGTTGCTGCTCTATCAGAAACGCCACATACCGGAAGACCGCCTCGTTCGAGTCCGGACACAGGGCCCAGGCCTGGCGAAAGGCGACATCGGCCGCACGCGCCATGCGCTCCTTTTCCGTGGCCTCGGTCGCGTGTTGCCTGCGCCAGGCGTAAAGCCCGGCGAGCGAACTCCGCAGCTTGGAAAACATCCGGTGGGAGTAGGCGTTTTCAATGAAACGCGGATCGCCCGTGAAACCGCGAAAATCCTGTTTCCCAAACGTCTTTGTGGCGAACGCAGCGATCTGCTCGAGCGACGTGTCGTCGGTCAACCAATCGCCGATCATCGGCCGGACCAGGGGCCGCCAATAATCGTGGTCCCGCGCGACGATTTGGTCGGACAATGCCGGCAGCGGCTGGTGGTTGATCTTGAAAATCAGGCCGTGCGGTTCGAGGTGCGGATACATCCAGTCGAACGGGACACTTTCTTCGAAGCAAAATTCGCGGTCAGGATTTTTGTCGAAGATGAGTTTGGCCAACCGAGCTTTGACCTGGATCCGGGTCACCTGGCCATGGACTTGGACTTTGCCATCGGCGCCGACGGTCACGTCTTCACCGGGCTTGAGCTGATGTTTGCTCAACCGCAGAGCGGCCTCCTCCCTGTAATCATGGAGGGTTTTCTCCAAATCTTCGCCCGTTGGCGTGTAAATCTTTGTGCCATACATGGCGCGCAGGTATTCCAGGTACCCGGCGTCCGGCAGGCCACCCTGGGAAAGCGTGAAAAAGGGTTCCGCCTGCATCTGTGACTTTTGCAGTGCGGCGATGATGAAGAGTCCCGCATCCGTGCCGCCGAAATAGATGCTTCCCGCCGGAATGGAGGCGATGATGTTGGTTCCAAGTAGCATGGCGTATTTTTCATCGCCCTCGCCGAACGCTTCCAACGCGCCGAAAGTCTCCACCACCGCTTGCCACGCGATGCCGTATTGTCCCGCGTGCTTGCGCAATGCTATGAATGCGTTGCTAACCGCCCGCCAGTCGCCTTGGGCTGCCACCGCAAAAAAGGCTTGGACCTCGGAGGGCATTTTGTTCGTCGCGGCGTTTGCCTGCGCCTCCTTTTCCGCGACGAACCATTTCAACTGGGTCACAAGCTCCGGATTCTTGAGCGACTGAAACAACGTCAGTTGTTTCTTGGCGCAGCCACTGATGAACAGCCCACCGCCAAGCATGGCTGCCCCCAGTGATTTGAGTGTGGTCTTCATCGTTTTGCGTTTTGTGGCGATGCCATTTACATCTCATTACCAATTAGCTTTCAAGTTGAGACTTATGCGGAATCGAATTGGAGCGCGGACATTCCTATCCGCTCGCGCAGCCCCATCCCCGCCGAGCGGACAGGAATATCCGCACTCCGCTTGAAGTCTCATTTTGAACGGGAATTGGAATCAATACCATTTGCCCATTGCCATCACTGAATAGACACCGTCGCCGCCGGATTGGTATAGAAATCCGTGCGGGGTTTCATCGCTTGGGCCGGAATTACCGCCTGAGATCGTGTTTTGAAAGTCCTCAAATCTGTAGCCAACGACGTGAGCAGGTGGACCGTTTGGCCACTTGGCGCTGGCGAATCCGCTTCTTTACGTCGGCGGCTACCCTTTTGAAACACGCTCTGAATGATGCAGCCCCCCTCAGGGTTAAGGAATGTCGGATCCTGTTCCCAGGGTAGCTCCGGCCGTGCAACCCAGAGCTGAATGATGCTACCGCGTTGCGGTTGTATTGGGCCACACCGGGAAATATTCTTAAAGACTTGCGTGGCGGTTTTGAGGAACAAGTCGCGGGCGGCCCATTGGTCGGGGCCGCGGCCTTCCACCATGAGAAGACTTCCGGGAAATTAGTGGGTATAGGTAAGTAAGATTGGGGCCGAACGACGATGACCGACCGCCCCGAATGACGACCCGGCTGCCAAGCGAAACGCCAGACGCAAACCGCCAAGCGGGTGGATGGTTCGGTCGATCGCTTTTGTTAGGCCATTGTTTCATCGTCTGTCTTTGGGATTTGTGGGGTTGTTGCTCTCGAACCGTGAAAATATGCGGTGGCCTTCGGTCGAAAAAGAAGGAAGATCGCGGTTCCAAATACCAAGCTGCGTAATATGAATCTGAACGGCGAGTAGTACATGAGATCGCCGATGACGTTGTATCCAAACCAAACGACGAGAAGCCAACGCGCCCAATGGAATCCACAAACCATCAACACGCCGCAGATCACTCCGAGAATCGGTCCGATATAGAGTAGCGAAAACCGAATCGGATGCTGCGCCTTGAACTCGGCTACGCTTGGTTCGTTACCAAAAGTTGGCAGCAAGCTCGTGAGGAGCGCGATGCTTCCCAGCACGATCAATATCCAACTGATGACAGTAACTGAGCGAGGGCGTTTATTCATAGCGTGTAAATTGGCCTAACAAGCTCAGCGACCGCCGCCGGAAACGCCCGGTCGGCTGCAACAATCGCTGATAAATTATCCGAACCGTCCGACTGCCCAGCGGGGCGGCGGTTCGCTGCAGCGCCCTGGTTGAACGAAGCCGCTGCGCGGCGGGAAGAAGGGACGGCGGTCGGCTGGCGCCAACCGCGGGACTAGGTCCATTGCCTCCACGCTTCGATTTGTGTCCACATTCCCAGGGACCTTCGTTACCGTCGAAGGCGCCGGCCGGCCTCCAGGCGAAGCCGACGAGCCAACGTTATCCGTCAACTAACACTCGTATGCCTGGGCAACTCGTTCATGACTCCTGTGCGGGTCTCCGCAGGACAGCAACCCCGTACAAACCAAAAATGCCACTAAATGAAGTGGACACCAATTCCCATCCCTCGGCGTCAAGTTCTTCGAGCGCTGTTTCCAGCAGCCTGGTCGCCTGCCAGACTCGTCCGATGAAGCGGTCCTTCTCCGCCTTTCCGACCTGTTTGCCTGGAGTAGCAGGATCCGCCGAGGTAATGACCCAACGTCGGCCAGACCTATCTGCCGTACCGTAAATCAAGGTGATGTGCTGCCACTTTGCCATCGGATATTGCTCAGGCCTCACGTGGGAGTTCAGCGTAAACGCCCTGAAGGCGCCCGTTGGAATTCATGACATGTGTTCTCATCATACATTGCCTTTCTCTGCTCCGCGGGGACGGTTATGCTGCAACGATTAGTTCAATTTTTTGAGCCGGCCAATGGCGACAACGACCAAACTAACCCATCCCGCATCCCATCGCAAGCCCCAAGGATCCCACCAGGAATCCCGCTTCCTACCGCACCTGCCCGCCGCCGCCAGCGAGCAAAAACTGGAGGCTTACCTTTCCCACTTGGCCCGGCAGGGAATTTCAGCCTCAACCCAAAATCAAGCCTTCTCCGCATTGGTGTTCTTTTATCAGCAAGTACCGAGATTGTCGCTGAAAATAACGACGCCCGGCGCGCCAAAGTGCCGGCGCGCGTCCGGGAGGCACCCACGATTGAAGAAACGCGGACTTTGCTGGCGGCGGTGCCTGACCTGCACGGTTTGAACCGCGGGATCAATCAGTGCGCCATCCAACAGGTGATGGGTCACAAGTCGCAGCAGACGACCATGGGCTATTTCCATGCCGAGAATCTGAGCGTGCACTGTCCGCTGGACTTTGGAACGGTTAGCGCGGGCGAACGGCTGGCAACACGGGCAAAAACTTGGACGGATAGAACGGCAATTAAACGCCACATCCTTTTTGCTCCGAATCCGTTGCGACCGGAGCTAGTATGGAGTGAGGTCAAGTTTTCGTAAGGCCCGCAGCGTGACTGAGGTGCGACTTCCAGTTGCAGTTTTGCCCTTGCTCGGTTACTACACACCCATGCGCTTTATTGGCAGCATCATTGAAAAGCTCCAGCGGCATCCCAAACGGATCGTCTTTCCGGAAGGGACGGAGCCGCGTATTTTGCAGGCCGCCCGGCAGTATTATTCGCTGCGGCTGGGCGCTCCCATTTTGCTGGGGGACCGTCCGCAAATCAAAGAAGCCGCTGCCCGGTTGAGCATCAGTCTGGAAGGCGTGCGCATCATCAATCCGGCCGAAAGCGAGGATCTGGACAACTTTGCCCGGCGCTTTGAAATGTTGCGGCGGTACAAGGGCATCCAGGTGAAGGAAGCCCGCGACCGCGATGCTCAATCCGAATTACTACGGCGCGATGATGGTCGCGATGCACCAGGCGGACGGGTTTGTCTCCGGCGCCAGCGAAGCCAGCGGCAGTTCGCTGCGGCCGCTGTTCCAAATCATCAAGGTCGCGCCGCAAGCCACCACCGCCTCCAGTTGCATGATCATGGAAGTGGAGGACACGCGCTTCGGCGAGATGGGCGTGCTGTTCATGGCCGATTGCGGCGTGATTCCCGAGCCGAACGTGGACCAGCTGGCGGACATTGCCGTTGCCACCGCCCGGTTGGCCCGGCAGCTGCTGGGCACCCGGCCGCGCGTGGCGTTGCTCTCTTATTCGACCAAGGGCAGCGCGACGCATCCGTCGATTGGCAAGGTGCAGGCCGCCACGGCGCTGGCCCAACAAAAGGCCGAACAGAAATTGTTGGAAGCGGATTTTGACGGGGAACTGCAGGTGGACTCGGCGCTGATCCCGGAAATTGCCCGGCGCAAACTGCCGGACAGCAAGGTGGCGGGCCGCGCCAACGGTGTTGATTTTTCCCGACCTGAATTCCGGCAACATCGCCAGCAAACTGGTGCAGCATATCGCCCGGGCCAATGCCTACGGCCAGATTCTGCTGGGCTTGGACCGTCCGGCGGCCGAACGTCTCGCGCGGCTCCAACGCGCACGATATTCTGGGGGTGGCGCGCCATCGTGGGCGTGCAATCCATTGACTTACCAAAATCTCTATCCCGAAGCCGGCCAACATTTGCCCGGCGAATAATCCATGCTCAACACCACCACGCCGCGCGTGTTCATTGCCGCCACCCGGCAGAACGACGGCAAAACCACCACGTCGCTGGGACTGCTGGCGATGTTGCAACAGCGTTACCCGCGCATCGGTTACATCAAGCCGGTCGGCCAACGGTTTGTCCTGGTGGAAGCCCTCAAGATCGACGAAGACTCGGTGCTGATGGACCAGGTGTACGGCTGAATTGTCCGCTCGAGGCCACCAATCCCATTGCCGTGGTTGCGGACTTTCACCCGCCGATACCTGCAGACCGCAGGCAACAACAAGGGCCTGGTGAAACGCATCCGCAACGCCTTCGACCGGGTGGCCTGGGAAAAGGACTTTGTGCTCTGCGAAGGCTCCGGCCACGCCGGGGTGGGTTCCGTGTTCGACCTGTCCAACGCGCGCATCGCCAAGATCCTGCAATCCAAAGTGGTCATCGTGACCCAGGGCGGCATCGGCAAACCGATTGACGAAGTCGCGATGAACCAGGCGCTGTTCGAACAGGAAGGGGTGGAAATCATCGGGGTCATCATGAACAAGGTCCTGCCCGAAAAAATCGATTACGTGACCGAGTTCGCCGGCCGCGGATTGAAACGCAAGGGCTTGGAACTTCTGGGCGTCATCCCGCACCACAATCTGCTGTCCAGCCCCACGGTGGACTTGATCCGGGAAGAACTCGACGCCGAGATGTTGAACAAGTCGCGGCAGGTTCGTGAATTGGTCGAGGACATCGTGCTCGGCGCGATGGGCGTCCACAATGCGGGCCGATTTTTCAAGAAAGGCGTGCTGCTCATCACCCCGGGCGACCGCGAGGACATCATCCTGGCCGCCGGCGCTTCCGGAACCGGTCCGGCTCCGCAACTCACCGGCATCGTCCTGACCGGGGGACTCCGGCCGGGACCGAGTGTGATCAAAGTCATTCAGCAGATGCGTTTCCCCGTGCTCCTGGCCCAGCAGGACAGTTACCAAGTGGCCTCGAAGGTCCACGACATCACCGTGAAAACCCGGCCCACCGACAAGGAAAAAATTGTTCTCATTCGCGATTTGATCGCGCAACATGTGGACGTGAATAAGATTCTAAATGCATTGTAAATTGAACCTCGGTTCGCTCCAGCACCATGCCCTCTGAATTGCTCCTCAATCCGATGCTCGAAAGACTGCCCGTGTACCAGCCTGGCCGGCCTATCGAAGAGGTCGCCCGCGAGGTCGGACTCAATCCCGCCGACATCCTCAAGGTCGCTTCCAACGAGAATCCCCTGGGCCCGTCCCCGCTGGCCCTGGCCGCGATGGAAAAGGCCTTGCCCCAACTGCACCTTTACCCGGATGGCAATGCCTATTATCTCAAGCAAAAGCTCGCTCAAAAACTTGGGGTTGAGCCGGAGAACCTCATCTTGGGCAACGGTTCCAATGAAGTCATCGAACTGCTCGGGCATGCCTTGATTCAACCGGGCACCGACGTGATCGTCTCCCAATACGCGTTTGCGGTGTACACCATCGTGAACCACCTGTTTGGCGGCAATCTGATCCCGGTGCCCGCCCGCGATTACGGCCATGACTTGCCGGCCATGCTCAAGGCGATAACGCCGCAAACCCGCGTGGTGTTCGTGGCCAATCCCAATAATCCCACCGGCACCCTGGCGCCGCGGGCCCACGTCCTGCGGTTGGTCAATGAGGCGCCTCCCAACGTGCTGATCGCCGTGGACGAAGCCTACCTCGAATACCTGGAGAGTCCCACCGACCTCCTGTCTCTGGTGCGCCGCGGCGAGAAATCCAATTTACTGCTTCTGCGCACGTTCTCCAAGATTTACGGCCTGGCGGGTTTGCGCATTGGGTATGGTGTGGGGCACCCCGAACTGATTGCCGCCCTCGAAAAGATCCGCGAACCGTTCAACGTGAACACCATGGCGCAAGTGGCAGCCTTGGCGGCACTGGACGACCACGAACACATCGAGCGCAGCGTCCACAACAACAACGTGGGTTTGAAATACTTCGAGCAAGCCCTGGAAGAGGCCAAGCTCAAATTCGTTCCGTCCGTCGGCAACTTTGTTCTGGTCCAGGTGCGCGATGGCCAACGCGTCTTCACCGAACTCCAGAAGCTGGGCATCATCGTGCGGCCGATGGGGGGCTATCAACTGCCGGAATGGATTCGCATCTCGATCAGCACGCCGGCCGAAAACTCGAGGTGCATGGCCGCCTTGAACAAAGTATTGGCGCCTTGAAACGTCCCGTCCCGGCGGCGTCCCGTTTGCGAACATGAAACCCACTGACCTGCGCGGAATCCTGCAGTACATTCCGCAGTTCCGCGAAAAGTGCTTCATCGTGGCGGTCGATGGCGCCATCGTCACGGGAGAGAATTTTGCCAATATCCTGCTGGACATCGCTGTCCTGCGGTCGCTGAACATCCACGTGGTCCTGGTCCACGGCGCCTCCGCCCAGGTCCGCGCGCTGGCCCACGAGAAGAACATCACCCCCTCGAATTTGGATGGCACCGGGATCACCGACGCGGACACGCTCCAGCTTTCCATCAAGGCCGCCAATCTGCTGACGCACAAATTGCTCGAAGGCTTGGCCTCCAGCGATCTGCGGGCCGTCTGCACCAACGGCATCATCGCCCACCCGACGGGTATTCTACAAGGCGTGGACCAGTTGTTCACGGGCAAGGTTGAGAAAGTGGACCTCGAACTGTTCCGCACCCTGCTCGATCAACGCATCATTCCCGTGGTGCCGCCCCTGGGCTTTGATGGCGACGGCAAAACGTATCGGGTCAATTCCGATCATATTGCCGTCGCGTTGGCCGACGGCCTGAAAGCCATCAAAGTCATCTTCATCACCACCTGCGACGGCTTGTTCCAACAGGGCCGCCTCATCCGGCAAATGCTCGCCGGCGATCTGGATCAAATCCTGGCCACCCGGCGGCAGGAGATTCTTCCGGAAATGCTTTCCAAAGCCATCCACGCCGCCGCCGCCTGCCGGGCGGGTGTCCCGCGCGTCCACATCATCAACGGGCAGGTGGATGAGGGGTTGCTGGCGGAAGTCTTTTCCAACGAAGGCATCGGCACGCTGATTTACGCCAACGAATACCAGCAAGTCCGGCGGGCTTTGAAAAAGGACATTCGCAACATCCAGCAACTCATCAAACACGCCGTCGCCACGGATGAACTTATCAAGCGGACCCGGGCCAATATTGAGAAACACCTCCAGGACTATTACATCTTCGAGATCGACAAGAACCCGGTGGCCTGCGTGGCTTTGCACGTGGACCGCGAACACAACAAAGGCGAACTGGCTTCGCTCTATGTCAGCCGGTCCCACGAAAACCAGGGCATTGGCCGCAAGCTCATTCAATTCGCGGAAAACCGCGCCCGGGAACTCGGCTTGAATGAACTCTTCGCCCTGTCCACGCAGGCCTTCACCTATTTCCAGTCCAAAGGCGGATTCCTGGAAGGCACGCCCGAAGATCTCCCTCCGGCACGCCGGGAACGCTACGAACACAGCGGCCGCAAATCCAAAGTGTTGGTGAAACGCCTGGTCAAAGCAGCTTGAACTCGGATATTCCACCCCGAGCTTCAAATACCGACAGGCTGTAGCAGCGGACGTGAGTCCGCTCACATCTTCCGCTTCCGAGGAAGTTGGAGCAGACTCACATCTGCGGCTACCTGATCCGACGCGTTAGCCGAAATTCGCGGTGGTTATTTGAATGTGTTGCTTTGCTGCTAATCGGCCTTCGTCAATTTCACGAAGCGCAGGTTGATGGCCTTCCAGGTCCGGGAATCTTTGGAGCGCATTGTGACGATCAGTTCGCCGGGTTGCTTGATTTCCACAGGACCAAGCTGCACCACTTGGAATTTGTCCCAGGAACCTGTTTGCGCGGCTTTGCCCGGGAGCTGTTGTCCGCCGATTTCCACCACAAATTCTGACGCGGGCTGAACCGCCGCGCAACTGGCACTGACGTTGAACGTACCGGCTTGGGGAATTTGCACCTTCCACGAAACCCATTCGTCGGCACGGTCCCAGAAACCGATGTTCGGCTGGCCACCTTGCGCCTCCTGTTTGATCTGGTCGCCGTGCAATTCAGCGTCGGCCGCGAGGAGGTTGAGATTGCCCCGCGCATCCGGGCGAACGGGCTCGATGATTTGCACGATCGGCACTGCCTGGAGGTCGGTGCCGGTGATTCTCAACGCGGCAGTGTACTCCGACACTTTTTGGTCGGGTAGCGTTACGACCAAGCCATTGGTGCTTTGGGCGAACGCGAGCTTGCCCTCGTGGCCGAGGAGTTCCACCTGTTGAATCTGGTTGATGCTTTCGCCGTCGGGCCGGGCGAGGGACCGGACAGTCAGTTGGCCGTCCTCGGGCCAGCCGAGCGCAATGGCGTAAAGGGTCTTGCCTTTGGTCGTGAACCGAATGTCTTTGGCGGTGTAGGCATAGTTCTCATTGAAATGGCCGCCCTTTGTCTTGACCGCCGCCTTCGCCATAAACCTGCCAGGGACGCGTGCCGTAAATCGCCTCGCCATGAATGGCAATCCAATCGGCCATCTGCTCCAGATCCTGCTCGACTTCGGGATCGATTGAACCGTCGGGACGCTGGACAATGTTCAGCAGGAGATTGCCGTTCTTGCTGACGATATCGACGAGCATGTGGATGGTCCAACTGACTGGACGGAACTTCCAGTTCTGGTTGTAAAACCAGTCGCCGATGGACGTGTCAGTCTGCCACGGATCCGGATTGATCTTCGGCATCACCCCGCGTTCGAGATCCTCGACCCAGCGACCTTCGGATTTCTGTTTGCACGTGTACACCACCTCCAGTTGCCCGCCGTGACGGGCGGCGTTGGCGTTGTAAAGATGGGCAATCAGGCTCCGCCCCACCTCGTTGCCGAAGGGCACGCCGCCGTCGGTGTAGAGCAGGTCGGGATGGTAGCATGTCCACGAGTTCCTTGATTTCGTTGAACCACTGTTGTTGCCAGCGCGGGTTTTTGCTGTACCAACCGGTGTCGCCGGGTTCGGCGGGAAAGTGGTACAGATCCCAATACTTCGGATTCGCGCCGTCGTACGGCACGCCGGCCAGCGGACCAGTCTTGTCCGAACCATGACTGGGTTGGAACCAGGTGAAGCTGGCGCCCAAATGCTCCGAGACGCCGAAGCGCAGACCGTATTTTTGCGCCGCTTTCTGCCAGTCACCGACCACGTCGCGTTTCGGGCCCATGTTGACGGCGTTCCACTTGTGCAACTTCGAATTCCAGAGGAAGAAATTGTCGTGGTGCGAGCCCATGCTGACGAAGTATTTGGCGCCGGCACGTTTGTAGAGTCGCCATCAAACGGTCGGGATCCCATTTCTCCGCCTTCCACAACGGAATGATATCCTTGTAGCCATTCGTGGACGGGTGGCCGTAGCGTTCCAGGTGATCCTGGTATTGCCGGTTTCCCTGAACGTAAATGTGCTTGGCATACCAATCGCCTTCCATCGGCACCGCCTGCGGTCCCCAATGCGCCCAGATGCCAAACTTGGCGTCGCGGAACCAATCCGGGCACTGGTAGTTCTTCAACGATTCCATTGTCGGCTGGAACGGCCCGGCGGCAACGGGCAGATCGAGTTTGGCCGCAGGCTTGGCGTCCTGGGCCGGTGCGGACGCGGGTAACAACCAAGCGCCGACGGCGGACAGGGATAACACGGTGAGAATGGTTCGAATCTTCAAAGTCGTTTTCATAGTTATGTCTCGCCCCGGTTCAATGCGGTAGCGTTGTTTGCTGGACACGGGCAAGAGACTACGGAAACGGGAGAAAACTTTCGATGCCAAATTTCTCCAAAACAGCGGACAACGATCGACAGCGGGGGGCTGCACACATTGGAAGGAAGTCGGCTAAGCCGCGGCAGCGTTTGCGTCCGGCTGGAAAGTCTTCAAGGGCGACAATGCCGAATGGTTCCTCCACAAAACCAACGGCGCCCGCAAAGCCTATCGCCGCCTCTGGCGCAAGACCCACGTCGATCCCCTCATCGGCCAACGCCGCCAGCGCCGTCGTATGGCCAGCCACCTGGCCCGCACCCTGCCCCTTTACCAATGGTCCAACCCTGCCACGCGCGACCTGATGACCAACTTCACCACCGGCCTGATCGGCGAAAGGACCATCCCCAGCGCCGTCGCCCGCGACAACCACTACAACGACTGCGAACTCATGCTTGCCGTCGCCGCCGTCATCTGCGGCCTCATCGCCGACACCCGCACCAATGCTTGACTGGTGGAACGATCAGGGTGAGCGACCGCCGCCGACAGTAAGGGTGAAAAGCACAAGGCGCTCTCGAATCGCGGCCCAGCATTGAACGACAACTTCATATCAACGATACTCCAAACAGGTGGAGAGGAGCACAACGATGGCAAGTGACGAGCAAACGACACTCCATAAAATCAGCTTGGGAATCCTCTCCTTTGCGCGACGGCATCGGACAATCACGATGCCGCCAAATAAAACATTCAGCGTAACCAATGGTAAAGCAACAAGAACCTCCTCAATGTCCAAACTCGGAACAGTCTTCATACCGCCAGCCAGGAATACTAAGCCTGCTAGCGGCACACCAAGAACAGCGCAAATGATAGTGAGCACTGACAGTATCTTTTTCACAGCGTGCGCAGTCGCCCAACGATGAGGTCAGCGACGGGAGCCAGCCGTCAATGACGTTCGATTTGTCTCTGCGCTAATCGGCTCTCCCGTTCGCTGCCGGGTAGGAGCCGGGGTTGCCCCCGGCGCCCCCCACAGACCCGTACGTGAACAATTCGCTCATACGGTTCGTCAGTACCCGCCTTGCCGCGGGCGACCCGAGCGGTGCCCCGCTCAAGCGCATGACACGTTGCTGCCCGTTGTGCAATCCAAGCGAGTTTCGTTGATCCAGATGTTGAGCTCGATGTCTCGTCTGGCCTTCCCTCGCCCAGTGGTCATGCCCGGCATTGCCTTCCCGCCGCCTCTCGGCCTGTATCGTGGGTCCCTTGGGCCTCAGTTCCCCACGCCTCCGATCCTGCGGCCTTACGGCCTCGGAATCCGCGGGTACTATGCGTTGCTACGACTACCTTCGTCCCTCCCGGCGGGTTCGCTTGCGGCTCCCTTCCGGTACCTTGGGTTGAGACGTGGTCTTTTGTGTCCCGCCCAGCTCGCGCCAGGTTCGGCTCGTGGGCCGTCCGCCTCCAGCGGCCAACGCCAGGGTGGTGATGGTGCCGGTCACCCTGCTTCCGGCGGTTCTCCCCAAGGAGACGGGAGGTCCTCCCGAGTTCCCGGATTACCCCTTTAAGCATACGCCCCGATCTCAGATCCCGGATGGGTTCCAGTCCGCTCGCCTTAACGCGGACAGGACTGCTGCCTTCCAGTGGATGCAACTGTCGGCTTTGGGTCCGGTTGCCCGAACTTATCCCTGGTCCACCACTATACATTTTTCGGGATTCAATTCCGCGGCCTGCGCCCTCGCTTCCCCTCTGCTTCGCACACCACCTCTCGGTGATCGCACTTCGGTTCCGCTATCGACCCGGTGGCTAGCCTTTGGTCGAGTGGGATTGGTCAGCACCGCTGACGCACCCACTGGGTAATATTGACGAATTTCAAGGGGCGTCACCCCTCTTCCAACGTCCCGTGCTTGTCTCGGCACAAGCATCCGGTTTGGTTAGGCTCTTGTTTTATCAGTCTTAACTGCCGCAAGTAGTCCTTTGATGCTCCAAAGGCCAGTGCGCTATTTCTGGCCTGGGATTATTGTGCGCAACGCCGTATTCCTGATGACCAACTTGGCGCACGGTTTTCGCCGGTTGGCGCCACCGTATTAAAGATGGCTGAAATCACGAGCTTCCGAACCGGCCGCATCTTGCCGAATGGCGGCCTCGACGGTAGCCTTAAGCCATGTCTGGAATCGCGGAAATCCAAAAGGCGGTACTCGCCTTGCCGGTGGCACAGCGTGTCATGTTAACCGAGTCGTTGTTGGATTCCTTACCTCCGCTCGCGGAGGAGTGTTCGGAGGCCGATAAACTGGCCGAAGCAGAACGGCGTGATCACGAGATCGAGAGTGGCGCCGTAAAGCCGCTAACCGAAGCGGAATTTTGGCGGTGCGTCGATGGGGACCGGAAACGGTGAGCGACCGCCGCCGACTGGGACGGTGGACTCACGAGGCTTTCCCAAACTGCTGCCCAGCGTTGAACGGAGAAGCGGGGCGGCGGTTCATCTCCACCAACTTGTTGAACAAAGCCGCTGCGCGGCGAAGGTGGTCGGACGCGGTTGAGCTTGGCGGCAAATTATCGGTCAGCGACATGGCTGGAATCTATCATGCTGGCGGGGCATGAAAACTAAAAAACATGCCGCGAATGGCAACCCCACCAAAACCAACCTCAACCCCAACCTCCCCGCCATCCGCACGACCGGGCGCGAGTATGTCAACCCGGTCGATTACCAGCATCCCTACCCGTGCCTGGCCCGCTTCGCCGACGTGCTGGCCCTGCGCTATGACGCCAATCGCCCCCGGCCCGCCTATTACCGGCAGGTGCGCCTGATCCACGAGCATTTCGGCGCCGACCCCAGCATGCTCACCGAGGACCAACTGCGCGACTATTTCCTGATGGTCAAGCTCCAGAAGCACTGGCAGCCCAAGTCCATCCGCCAGGCCCTGGCCGCGGCGCGCCTGTTCTTTGTCGAGCACCTGGCGCATCCCGACTGGCAGGTCTTTGCCCGGATCCGCGCCAAGGATCATGACCGCTTGCCCGCGGTGCTCACCCGCCCGCAAGTCCACGATCTGCTGACCTTCATCCGCCTGCGCCGCTATCGCACGCCCATCAAACTCATCTATGTCTGCGGCTTGCGCTTGAGCGAATGTCTGGGCCTGACGATTCACGCTGTTCACGGCCGGGAAAACAAGTTGCGGATTCGCCGCGGCAAGGGCCAGCGGGATCGGATGCTGCCGTTGCCCACGTCCCTCTATCAGGAGCTGCGGGCCTATTGGGCGTTCCACCGCCATCCCCTGTTGCTCTTTCCCAATGTCGGCCGCGGGGCGCACACGCCCCAGGCGCTGGCCGCGCGCATGCACGCCGCCACCGGTCCCATGCCGCCCTCCTCGTTGCCGCGGCTATTGATTCTGGCCCGCAAGCAATTGAACATCCCCGCCGCCTCGCTGCATTCCTTCCGCCATAGTTTTGCCACCCACTGGCTCGAGGCGGGCGCCCACCGGCCCACCATTCAACGGTTGCTGGGGCACAAGCAGATCACCTCGACGATGATCTACCTGCACTTGACCCACCAGAGCGCCCAGGACGCCTGGCAGCTCATGGCCGCGCTGGGCCGCGGGCTGCCGCGGTAGGTCGGCTACCTCCGCGTCCGCTCGCGTGAGCGCCACCGTCATCGGGGCGCGGCGTCGGTTCCTGCCCGCGTTCCTGGAAACCCATCCGCCGCTGGCGGAGGAACAACGCCGCGCCCTCTGGGCCTTCACCCATTGCCGCACGCCGGCCTTGGGCGGGCAGGCTTTTGCCTGCGCAGACAAAGCCTGCGGCCGCGTTCACTTCGCCTGGCATTCCTGCAACCACAAAGCCTGTCCGCAGTGTGGCCGCCAAGCCACCGCCCGAGGGGTCCAGCGCGAATTGGCCCAGCTCGTGCGCGCTCCCTACTTCCTGGGCACCTGCACGCTCCCGGCCGAACTGCGCGGGCAGTTCTTCGGGCCCCACGCCCGCCAGGCTTACGACCTCTTCTTCCACGCCGTCTCCGGCGCCTTGCGGGAAAAGTTGGCCGCCGACAAAAACCTGGGCGCCCACCGCAGCGGCTTCACCGCCGTCTTGCATACCTGGACCCAGCGCCTGGAGTTTCATCCGCACCTCCACTGCCTGGTGCCCGGCGCGGGGCTGGATGCCGGCGGCCACTTCGTCCGCGGCAAGAACGAGGATCGCCTGGTGTTCCTGGGGCATTTGAAAGCCGCCTTCCGTCAGCACTGCTACCGGCGCTTCAAGGAAAACAACTGGCCCGTCGATCCGGCCGTCTGGTCCACGGAGTGGAATGTCCAAATCCAACCGGTCGGCGCGGGGGTTCCCGCCGTGAAATACCTCGGCACCTATGTGGCGCGCACGGCCATCCGCGACGAACGCATCGTGGCGGTCGGGGACCAGACGGTGACCTTCCGGTGGAAGGATCGCGATCACGATCGCCTCGCACAGTTGACGTTGCCGGGCATCGAGTTCGTGCGCCGCTACCTGCGGCACGTCCTGCCGCGAGGCCTGCGCTCGGTCCGCTATTACGGGTTCTGTCATCCCACCGCCAAGGCCCAGCGTCTGCGCGTGCAGTGCCACAGTGGCTTGCCGGTGCAATTGGGCGATCCCACGGTGGCCCCTTCCTCCCGTTCCACTCCGCCCTGTCCCGGTGGCGGCGGGCCGACGCGCTTCCTCGCGTCGGTTGGCCGATGGGCACGGAAGCGCGGGCCCCCGCGGCAACCGCCACGCCACCCGATCCCACCGCGGTCGAGCGCCGCTGCCATCGCCGCATGAATACCGCGCCTCAAAACAATCCGAGGTTCCGCGGGCGGGAAGCGCTTGCGGCGCGTGAGCCCCTCGGCGCTCGGAATCGGGGAAACCTCTCCTCCAAGCCACGTTTTCCGGCCTCCACCTCCAGTAAACCACGCGCACTTTACGTTCGGCCCGCTTCCCATCTCCTTTATGGTTCCCGGGCTCTCCTCAAAAGCGCCGCTCCGACCCATCGCGCTAGTCCTTCGGCTCAAATACAAGTGCCATAGGCTCTGGCGAACCGCCGCGTCGTTCGGGCTTGTTCAACCAGGGGTGTAGTTGCTGGCTCCGCTTCGCTCCGCAGCAATACACCCTTTATTGTTCGGCAATGAATGCGTCATGAAACCCAAAGTCCTTTCTTGTAGATTTCCCAACCCTTCTTTGTGCGCTTCAACCAGAGCGTCTGCCCCTTTCCTTCCAACCGTCCTGGTGTGACAACGCCAGTGCGAACCTCCACCTTATCTTTCGACTCTCTCTGAATGCTGAGAATCTTCTTGCCGGTCTCCTTCTTCACGACCGCCTCAATCGCAGATCGCTCCTTCTTCGTGATGGGTGGCTGCATTTCCGGCGGCTCACCCAAACAAACACAGGTGAACCCGAGAAGCAAAATGATCGTGAGTACTCGCATCGCGTCAGATTGTTGCCGAACAATTATTCAACGAACCATCCGTTCGTATATTGAAACAGCAAAACTCCACGGGTAATCCAATTCATATCAACAGATTAAGTCAAATGGCAGTTCATGGTCAACACTTGGAATTCCTCCACCGCCTCCCTCGCCCGGCTCAGATCGCTTTCAATTGCCAACGGTTCGTAGATTGGGGCAGGTAATTTCAGGGCACATCACGTTTATTAAGCGAGGCTTGCGTCATGCAGCGCCTCTCGGTCAATCCCGAAAAGACCTACGTCCATTTGGCGCACGGATATGGCCTGTTTTTGCGGCAACCCAAACCGATGGCCGACCAGCCTGAGCCGAAATTGAGTCATTTCTGTCACCCTTGGCCGCGCCAAGCGCTTCGGCTTTAACCCAGAATCAGGCGTTTGACGCCCTCCTGCTGTTTTGTCGTGACGGCCTCAAAATAGAGTTCGGCGAACTCATGATTACCGTCGTCGTCATCTGCCGCCAGAGCACCGACACCCGCTCCAACACTTGACGCATCCCCTTGGCCATTTGCCATCGACCCCCGACATTCCCCCTTCAGTTCAGCCCGATAGCGCAGAGTTGCACTCTGCTGGCCGCGACGTCAATCCCCTCTGGTTCCGAAGTTGCCGACGGCTTGCCGAATACAATTCGGCGATACAGCAGATTGAAAATCTGCGCTACGCAAAAGGCCAGTCCATCCTACCGTCTCATCAGAAACAGCGAACCAGGTTGAAGCACTGACCCCAATGATGTGAACGCCAAGGGAAACAAAGCGGGGGGATCATGATGGATGCGAGAGCAGGCAATCCGGACTGGTCCCGCGTGACAGGTCATAAGAAATCAAGCAGACTTCGAGTCAGACCGACATGAACACGAAAGATTTAATCCAGTTGGGTGTACCACCGGGAGAACCGACGCGGCGGGGGATCGATTTCATTGCCCGCTATGTCCTCAAGGGACTCGACCGGGCAAAGCTGGCTGAAGAGGTCGAAGCCGTGGTGCAGCATCCCGAAGCGTTTGTTGAGGACGACCTGCGCGGTGAATTCGCAAAGGCGTTGCTCCGTGGCGAGCGCACGATCCCGCAGTCGCCGGCCGCCTGGCGGCAATGGGGCGAAGGACTGGATCCCGAAGCCATCAACCAGATGGGCCGCGCGTGCCAATTGCCCGTGGCCGTAGCGGGCGCGTTGATGCCCGACGCGCACGTGGGTTATGGTCTGCCGATTGGCGGCGTGCTCGCGACGGACCATGCGGTGATTCCGTATGCGGTGGGAGTCGATATTGCGTGTCGCATGAAGCTCACGGTGCTGGACCTGCCGCTGCGCGATCTGGAACGTCACCGCGAGCGACTCATCAAAGCCATTGAAACTGAAACGCGCTTTGGAATCGGGGCCATGTTCAAGCAACGCCGCGAACACGAAGTGCTGGAGGCGGATTGGTCGGTAAGCCCGGTGACCAGGCAGCACAAGGATCGGGCTTGGGCGCAACTTGGCACCAGCGGCAGCGGCAATCACTTCGTCGAGTTTGGCGTGTTCACCAACGAGCATCCCATCGAAGGATTGCCCGCCGGTGAATACGTGGCGTTGTTGAGCCACAGCGGCAGCCGGGGCACGGGGGCGGCGGTGTGCAATCACTACAGCAAGCTGGCCATGGCGCAACACCTCGATCTGGCCCGGGAGCACAAGCACCTGGCGTGGTTGTCGCTCGATTCGGCGGATGGTCAGGAATACTGGGCGGCGATGGAATTGATGGGGCGTTACGCCGCGGCGAACCATTCGCTCATCCACCGGCACCTGGCCCAACACCTTCGGCTTGGACGTGCTGCTGGACGTGGAAAACCACCACAACTTCGCGTGGAAAGAACGGCACGTCATTGATGGCGTCGAGCGCGACGTGGTGGTGCATCGCAAGGGCGCCACACCGGCAGGCGCGGGGGTGCTTGGCATCATTCCCGGCTCGATGGCATCACCGGGATTTCTTGTTCGCGGCAAAGGCGACCCGGCTTCGTTGAAATCGGCGTCGCACGGGGCGGGTCGCGTGATGAGCCGCACGAAGGCCATGGCGACGTTCGCTTGGGACAAGGTGAACCGGTTGTTGAAGGAGCGGGGTGTGAAACTCATCTCGGCGGGGCTCGACGAAGTGCCGGGAGTGTATAAGGACATTCACCAGGTCATGGCCGCGCAAGCCGACCTGGTGGAGGTGCTCGGCCGGTTTGATCCGAAGTTGGTCAAGATGGCGTCCCACGGCGAAAGACCGGAAGACTGACCAAAGCAGAGTTCGATGCTCGGTGGCCGGTTGCAGGGATAACGAGGCCCTCGGTCTTTATCCGTCCGATAAATCTGCTTTTTCAGGCGCTTGGCGCTTGAGGGACGTCCGGTCATTGCGCCAGTATTGTGCGGACTTGCGATTTCGACTAATGTTTGGTCTTGTTGGAGTGGTTAAACGATGGAACACGAGAACACAAAGAATAACGATTTGAATTCGGCGCCTCCGGCAGATGGTGGGGCCGCGCGGGAGATTCCGATTCAGGAATCGCCTACCGACGCTGCTCCCGCCGCGGAGGCCAACGACCTGAGCCAGGAGGCGATTGAGGAGCTAAAGCTCGAAGCGGCGAAAGCCAAAGAGCATTGGGAGCGGTTGCTGCGGGCCAGTGCCGATTTCGAAAACTACAAGAAACGGATGACCCGGGAACGGCAGGAGACCAGTCGATATGCCAACGCCGGTTTGTTGGAGAAACTGATTCCCGTGCTGGACCACTTTGAAATGGCGCTGGCGGCCGCCCAAAACACGGCCGACGAGTCGGTGCGGGCCTTTCACGAGGGCATGACGATGATTTACCAACAACTGCGGTCGTCACTGGCCGAAGCCGGCTTGGAGGAGATTGACGCCCAAGGGCAGCCGTTTGATCACAATTGGCACGAAGCGGTGTCGCAACAAGCCTCCACCGAGGTTCCGGAGGGCCAGGTCTTGCAGCAATTGCGCAAAGGCTACAAGTTGCGCGACCGGTTGCTGCGCCCGGCCAGCGTGGTGGTGGCCAAACCGCCCGAGGCCACGGTGACGGATGGTCAACCAGCCCCGGCGGAATCCTGATTGACCATGGCTAAACGCGACTTTTACGAAGTGCTGGGGGTCAGCAAAGACGCCAGCGGTGACGAGATCAAGAAGGCGTATCGCAAGCTGGCGGTTAAATACCATCCGGACAAGAACCCCGGCGACAAAGCGGCCGAGGAAAAATTCAAGGAACTGGGCGAAGCTTACGAAGCCTTGAGCGAGCCGCAAAAACGGGCGGCCTATGATCAATACGGCCATGCGGCCTTTGATGCGCGGGCACGCGCCGGCCGCGGCGGATTTGGCGGCGGTTTCCATGATCCTTTCGACATTTTCCGCGAAGTGTTTGGCGGGCGCGGCGGCGGCAGTATTTTTGACGAGCTTTTCGGCAGGCGGTCAAGCCGATCCCACCGCACCACAGCGCGGCGATGACCTGCGTTATGATCTGGAGATTTCGTTCCTCGAAGCAGCGCAAGGGTGCGAGAAGGAAGTGTCCATTCCCAAACTGGAAACGTGCGAACACTGTCATGGCAGCGGGGCGGAAGCCGGTTCCAAGACACGGATGTGCTCCACGTGCGGCGGACGCGGGCAAGTGGCGATGGCGCGCGGATTTTTCAGCATCACCCAGACATGTTCGCGCTGCCATGGAGCGGGGCATATTATTGAACATCCCTGCCGCACTTGTCATGGCGCGGGGCGCCGCCGGCACACGTCCAAGATCACCCTGAAGATTCCGGCGGGCGTGGACACCGGAGCGCGCTTGCGATCCACCGGGAACGGCGAAGCGGGGGTGCGCGGTGGACCGTCGGGGGATCTGTACGTGGCGTTGCACGTCGCGCCGGACGACCTGTTCGAACGGGAAGGGGATGATCTGCTTTGCGAGGTGCCGGTCAGTTTCATCCAGGCGGCTTTGGGATCGGAGATTGAGGTGCCGACGCTCAATGGCCGGGCACACATTGCCATTCCGGCCGGCACGCAAACGGGCACGGTTTTCCGCCTGAAGGGCAAAGGGGTGAAGAACGTGCAAGGCTATGGATGGGGCGATTTGCACGTCCGCGTGGCCATCGAAGTGCCGACCCGCCTGAATACCGCGCAACGGGAGAAGCTCGAGGAGTTTGCCGCGCTTTGCGATGAGACGGTCAATCCCAGAAGCCAAAGCTTTTTTGAAAAAGCCAAAAATCTGTTCCGATGAGCGGGATCGGGACTGACCAAAACTTTGAGGATGAACGGCGTCGGCCCCCGAGCACTCTCCGCCACAGTTCGGCATTTGTTCCCATCACTCAACATTTCCATCCCCCGTGTTTGCACGTGTGATGATCTCCGTTTTATGCACCGATTTTATCTTCCGCCCGAACAGTGTGGTGACACCGCTCTCGTCCTGAGCGGCCGCGAAGCGCACCATGGATTACACGTGTTGCGGCTCCGCGCCGGTGACCGGGTGGTGGTGCTTGACGGGGTGGGCCATGAGTTCCTGGGCGAAGTGCAGGAGCTGAGCGCGACACGATTCAAATCGCCGTCCGACAGAAGAATCCGATCCCCCCCCTGCCGTATCAGGTGACCTTGCTGCAAGCGATCCCCCGGGGCAAAACGTTTGACACGATTGTGCAAAAAGCCGCCGAACTGGGCGTCAGCCGGGTTGTGCCGGTGCTGTCGGAACGGGTGGTGACGCAGCTCCACGACGATCGGGCCGAACACAAGATTGAAAAGTGGCAAACCGCCGCCATCGAAGCGATCAAGCAATGCGGCTCCGCCTGGCTGCCGCGGATCGACGTGCCCTTGGCCCCCAAAGCCTTCCTGGGGCAAGGAGAGAAATTTGATCTGCCGTTGGTGGCCTCGCTGCAGGATGATCGTCGGCACCCGCGCGAATGGTTTCAAAAATTTCACGCGGAACATCAGCAGTCGCCGCAGACCGTTTGTGTCTGGGTGGGACCGGAAGGCGACTTCACGCCAGCCGAACTGAACGCCATCAAAGGCGCCGGCGCCCTGCCCATCAGCCTGGGACGGTTGGTCCTTCGCAGCGAAACCGCCGCGGTTTATTGTTTGTCGGTCCTGAACTACGAACTGCAGGCCGGCGGGAGTTGAACCGATCAATCACCGGCATGGCCATCGGCCGAACCGATGGTGGATTGGATCAACACTCGAAACGCCCGCCCTAAGTGTTCCGGGTGAATGAGGGTTTGAAATTGGCGAACGCGAGCCGGGGACCATGGTTCCGCTGGCGGGCTGGCTGCCCACATCTGTTTGGCAATCCCAGTCAGGAAACGCGACTGCGGCCAAAGACCGTCGGTGCGCAGTCCGACAGCTTCACCTGTGTTTTGCAGGTGAGTGAAGTTGACGTGCGCGGTGAGATCCTGCTCGCCGGGATTGGCCAAGGGATCCGGCACGAGATGATGCCCCCGGTAGGCGCGCAAGGTGCCATTGGCGCGCCGCGGATCCAGGAACTCCTCCGCGCACAACCCGTAGTCGATGGTCATCAACTTGCCGGTCTTGAGGACGTGGGCCGCCTGTTTCCACCAAGCGATGGCCAGTGGACAGATTTCCAGGGTAAATCCATCGGGCAACACCTGCCTGAGCGATTCCGGCAAGTCCAATCCAGCCAGTTGCAGCCAGGTTTCGACGGCCGCCGGCGAGGCAAGGGGAATTTGCTGCCAATTGAAGCTGCCATCATTGCAGCAATCCACTCCCCATTCAAACCAGACGCGGTTTCCCGCATCCCAGCCGAATCGCCGGATTGGGAAAGAGTCGAGCAACTCATTGGAGAAGATGATTCCGGTCACGGCCTGTTCACCCAAGGCTTTCAAGTCGGAAAACCACTGAACTTGCTCCGGGAAGGCGTCGAGTTTGTTCGCCTGCCAGGCGCGCCGTTCTTCGGATGGTTCGATGATCAGGTATTGGAGTCGCTTGGCCACAGCCGGCCGGTTTTTGCCCAGCCAGTGCAAAATATCCGCCGCCAATTGCCCATCGTGAGCGCCGGCCTCGACGAGTTGCACCGGCGCCTCCGGCAGCGAGTCGATCCATTCGGCAAACTGGCAGGCCAGCAATTCGCCAAACAAGGAGCCGGTGCAGGGGCTGGTGTAAAAGTCTCCGCTCCTGCCGATTACGCCGGGCTGGCGCTCATAATAGCCGGCTTCCGCGTCATACAAGGCCAGTTCCATAAACCGGGCAAACGAGATAACTCCTTGCCGTTGAATTTCCTGGCGCAACCTTTTTGCAATCCGTGTCATTAAGTTGCCCGCAGACGGGGCTTCGGTATTTGTTTTGCTTCCGCTAGAGGCCTGTATGGCGAAAATCGACGCTTTCTTCAACCTAATGTTCGAGCAAAAGGCCTCGGATTTGCACCTTTCCTCGGGCAATCCGCCCATCTTGCGCATTCACGGCGAATTGCAGCGGGTTGATTTTCCGCCGCTCGAGAACGATTCGCTCAAAGCGATGCTCTACGAAATCGCGCCGGAATATAAAATCAAGGTGTTCGAGGAAACCGGCGACGTCGATTTCGGCTACGAAATACCGAATGTCTCGCGGTTCCGCGCCAATTTCTTCAATCAAAAGAATGGGATCGGCGCCGTTTTCCGGCAGATCCCCAGCAAGGTGGTTACCTTCGAAGATTTTGAAAAAATGGATGCTCCGTTGCCGCCGGTGCTGAAGAAATTCTCCATGCTTCAGCGCGGGTTGATATTGGTAACCGGCCCTACCGGTTCGGGCAAATCCACCACGTTGGCCGCGATGCTGGACTACGCCAATCGCAACCGGCGCGACCATGTATTGACGATTGAAGATCCGATCGAATTTGTCCACGAGAGCAAGAATTGCCTGGTGAACCATCGCGAAGTAGGCGTCCACACCAAGGCGATTTGCCTCCGCCTTGCGCGGTGCCTTGCGCGAAGATCCCGACGTGATTCTGGTGGGGGAATTGCGGGACCTGGAGACGATTGAACTGGCCATCACCGCCGCCAGCACGGGCCATTTGGTTTTCGGCACGTTGCACACGCAAAGCGCCGCCAAAACCGTGGATCGCATCATCGACGTTTTCCCCGCCGAACAACAAAACAAGATCCGGGCAACCCTGTCCGAAGCCCTGAAGGGGGTGGTCGCGCAAAACTTGTTCAAGCGGGTGGACAAGAAAGGCCGCGTCGCCGCTCTGGAAGTACTGGTGTTCACCACCGCGGTGGCCAATCTTGATTCGCGAGGGTAAAACGCACCAGATTCCCGGCATGATTCAGGTTGGCAAAAAACTGGGCAATCAGCCGCTGGATGATTCCATTATGGAACATCTGCGCATGAAGCGGATTTCGCCGGAAGAAGCGTACGACA
Organism: uncultured Verrucomicrobiae bacterium; assembly: GCA_963788655.1. Lineage (GTDB taxonomy): Bacteria > Verrucomicrobiota > Verrucomicrobiia > Limisphaerales > JAFGQR01 > JAFGQR01. The sequence continues at coordinate 36,089 of CAWBHS010000062.1, forward strand.
AGTGTCTGGACAAACGGAAATTCCGTCCGTTCCTGACCAATCCACCTTTGGACGATGAAGCGTGACCGGGACGATCAAGCCAATGAACATGCGGCGTCAACCGGCGACCCCAAGCCCGGTGGCTGGACGGGGACTTTTCCGGCCGTACGCGGATTCTATTTCCCTGACTAACATGCGCCGTAACGAGTTGGAATATGTGCTGAGCACCATGCTGGACTTCAGCAAGGATGTCTCGGATCTCAACTTCACCGTGGACAAACCGCTCCAGGTGGAGGTTTCTGGGGTGCTGACCCCGGTGCAACTGAATCCACCGATCGAGCGTTTGACACCGTTCCAAACGGAAATGCTCGCGCTCAACCTGATCGGGAACAACCAACGGCTCATCGATGACCTGCTGCGCACCGGTTCCTGCGATTCGTCCTACTCGCTGATGGACGGGCGCGGTTCCGCATCAATGTGTTTTCCCAGCGCGGCAACTACTCGATCGTGTTGCGCAAACTCAACGCCCGGATTCCGACCATTGGCGATCTGAACCTGCCGGACATCGTCCTGCACTCCGCCAAGGAGAAGACCGGCTTGGTGCTGGTGACCGGGGCCACCGGTTCCGGCAAATCCACCACCCTGGCCGCGATGCTCGAAGAGATCAATGCCAACGAGGCCATTCACATCATCACGCTGGAAGACCCGGTGGAATTTGTTTACCCGCAGAAGCAGGCCACCATCAACCAGCGCGAACTGGGCAACGATTTCGACAACTTTTCCAATGGCCTGCGCGCCGCCTTGCGCCAGGCGCCCAAGGTGATTCTGGTGGGTGAAATGCGGGATCGGGAGACGGTCGAAATCGCCTTGAGCGCCGCGGAAACCGGCCACCTGGTTTTCAGCACGCTGCACACCATTGATGCCGGCCAGACGATCAATCGTATTCTGGGCATGTTCGAACCCGACGAACAGGAACAAATCCGCTATCGCCTGGCGGACACGATCCGCTGGATCATCAGCCAGCGCCTGGCACCCAAGATTGGCGGCGGCCGCTATCCGCTGGTTGAAATCATGGGCGCAAACTTGCGCACCAAGGAATCGATTGTCTTGGGTGAGAGCGAAGGGAAGAGCTTCTATGAGATCATTGAAGCCAGCCAAACCTTCGGCTGGCGGACGTTTGACGCCTCCTGCCTGGATGCGTTTGCCCGCGGGATCATTAGCGAGGAGATGGCCCTGGCCTATTGCAGCAAGCGCGGCATCGTGACCCGGGGCATTGACAATCTCAAGAAGAGCCGCGGCGAGGCGACCTCCAATATCACGGAATTGCGGATGACGCCGAAAGCCGATCCGGCCAAGTTCGTTCCCGGGAACGTCCCCGCCTCCCTGCGACTGAAGTAAGCCATGACGAACGATTTTGAATTCATCACCGCGAACGACAAGCCGGCGCTGCTGGGCTTGTCCACTCCCGAGCTGCAGGAAACGGCGAAAACTGCGTTCGATCAACTGGGCTTTAAAGTTCACACCGCCATCAACCATGGGGAACTGCTCTATAAATTTGCCCAGATTCCCTATCAGGTGGTGGTGTTGGAAGAATTGTTCTCCGCTTCCAAACCCGAAGAAAACGAGAGCCTGATCGCCTTGCAGCACATGCCGATGAGCCTGCGCCGCCACGCGGTCATTGTTCTCTTCGGTTTTTCGATGGCGACCTTCAATCCCTTGCAGGCCTTCCAATGCGGCGTGCATGCGGTCGTGAATCCCTCGGAGATGTTCTTGTTGATCCAATTGATTCAAAAGGCCGTGGCGGACAACGACCTTTTCCTGCACTCCTTCCGCGAAGCGCACAAACGCGGGCGCGTGGCCTAGCGTTCGGCAACAAGTAACGTGCTGTCGGCGTCCCGCCGGCAGAAACGAATGGCGAAGGGCTGTCCAGAACCGCAAATATTTTGGATGGCTCAATTAACCGCAAAGTCACGAAGAGCGCATAGAATCTCATCAGCATCCTTTGCGCTCTTCGTGTCTTTGTGGTTAATCAGGCCATCCCCCGCCATCATCACATTCGAAGTCAATACTCGCCTCACATGGGTTGCGACTCCCCGCACCGGGCACTTGGTAATTGAGTAAAAGTAAGAGCAGGAGCAAGAGCAGGAATTGAGTTGGCGCTTGTTTGCTTGTTCGACATCAGCGTCAACCCACTTCCGCACGCCCCGTTCCCAACTGCCGGCAGAACGCTGGGCCGCACGCTGAGGTCTTTTTCCTTTTCTGAACGCACCGTTTCCTTCTTAACTGGCGCATGAAACGCCTGGATGTGGCCCTGGTCGAGCGCGGTTTGTGCGACAGCCGCGAAAAGGCCAAACGCCTGATCATGGCCGCGCAGGTCAGGATCAACCAACACCCGGCGCGCAAGCCCAGCGACGCGGTCAAAGACACTGACGATCTCCGGCTGCTGGCGCGCGAGAAATATGTCAGCCGGGGCGGCCACAAATTGGAGCACGCGCTGCAGCACTTTCAAGTGTCGGTGGGCAACCTGACCGCCATTGACCTCGGGGCTTCGACCGGCGGCTTCACCGATTGCTTGCTGCAACACGGCGCTGCTCGCGTGTACGCCGTGGACGTGGGACAGGGGCAACTGGCCTGGACGTTGCGCCAGGATCCGCGGGTGGTGGTCATGGAACGGACCAATGCCCGGACATTGAGCCCACAGCGATTTCCGGCACCGTTTGCCCCGGTGGAACTCGTCGTCATCGATTGCTCGTTTATTTCCCTGCGCAAAATCCTGCCCGCCGCCATTGCATTGCTGGGCGCGGCTGGTAGGATCATCGCGCTGGTTAAACCCCAGTTCGAAGCGGGCAAGGCCGAAGCTGACAAAGGCGAAGGCGTGATTACGGATCCGGCCGTTCACGAGCGGGTGTTGCAGGAGCTTGCGTGAATTCATCGCCCACGAAACCCCGTTGGTTTGGCGCGGGCTGACCGAATCCCCGCTGCGGGGACCGGCGGGCAACAAAGAATTTTTGGTGCTGCTTGAAAAAGAACCATAAATCCATCCGGCGCGTTGGGCTGATCGCCAACTCGGACAAGGCGGCTTGCGGCAAACTGGTCCAGCGCGCGGCTCAACTCATCCACGAAGACGGGACGGACGGTCTTCGCCGACCAGGCCACCGCCGAATTGGTCGGTTGGAAAAAGGAAACCTATGCCGACGCGGCCTCCCTGACGAAGCGGGTGGACCTGTTGATTGTCTTTGGCGGCGACGGGACGATGTTGCGGGTGGCGCGAGACATTGCCGGTTCCACGACGCCGATCCTGGGCATCAACGCCGGGGGATTGGGCTTTCTGACCGATGTCCAGGCCCATCAAATGCCGCTGGCCTTGAACCAGGTTTGGGCCGGCGAAACCCAGTTGGCTTCGCGCTCCATGATCGAGGCCACAGGCCGGGTCGAAGGACGGGTGGTGAAGTTGCCGGCGTTGAACGACATTGTAATCTCGCGCGGCTTTGCACCCCACCTGGTGGATTTGGAAGTGACTGTGGACGGCGATATTCTCACGCGCTATCGCTGCGACGGTTTAATCGTGTGTTCCCCCACCGGTTCGACGGCTTACTCCCTGTCGGCGGGCGGCGCCATTGTCGGCCCAACGGCGGAGGTGTTCGCTCTCACACCGATTTGTCCGCACACGTTGTCCAATCGCTCGGTGATCGTCGGATTGCAGTCCACTCTCCGCGTCAAGGTGTTGACCGCCAAGGCGGATACGGTGTTGTCAGCGGATGGCCAGGGGCCCACCCCCTTGACCTGCGGCGACATCATCACCATCCGCCGGAGCCGCCATGCCATCCGGTTTTTGCATTTGGCCGGCAGCAGCTTTTACGACACGCTGCGACGCAAGTTGAACTGGCGTGGCGCCAGTGTGTGAGCGGGGGCAGGATTGGTTTCTTCCTGTCCGGAATTGAATTGCGAACGGAAGAGAAAGGCAGAACAGGCTTATGGTACGCTTGAAAGATGTGGCCGCCCGCGCAGGGGTGTCCATCATGACCGTCTCCAAAGTGATGCGCGACGCATCGGACATTTCCGCGGCCACCAAGGCCCGGGTCCGGCAATTAGCCCTCCAGATGGGTTACATGCCCGATGCCATGGCGCAAAGCCTGCGCACCCGCACCACCAAGCTTTTTGGCCTGGTCGTTTCCACGGTGACTAATCCCATTGTAGCTCGCGTGGTGATGGCCATCGAAGGACAGGCCTTCGCGATGGGTTATGATCTGCTCGTAGCCCATTCACTCAACCTGCCGGAACGCGAGGAGCAAGTCATTCGCAAGATGCTGTCACGCCGGGTCGAAGGGCTGTTCATTTCGCCGGTGTACCGGTTGAAACCGCAAGCGCCCATTTACGAAGAACTCAGCAAACGGAACACGCCGACAGTCATCCTGGGCCAACGCGCACCGTTTTGCGAAAAGTTCACGGGGGTCGAGGTCGATGACCTGGCCGCCAGTTACCAAGTCACTAAGCATCTGTTGGAACTGGGGCATCGGCGGATTGCTTTCTTTGCCGGGGCGCAACTGTGGCCGTATTCCCAGGAACGCCTGGAAGGCTACCGGCGGGCGCTGCGCGATGCGAACGTCCCCTGGGATGACCGGTTGGTCTTTCTCGCCAGCAGCACGATCGAGGGAGGAGAGAAGACGACTCTGCAAATGTTGAACGAATCGCCCCAGGCCACCGCGATCCAGGCGGTCAACGATCAGGTGGCCATTGGCGCCGTCAATGTTTTGTTGAATCAGGGGCTGCGCATTCCGGCCGATGTGTCAGTGGCCGGTTATGGCAACATTATGGCCAGCGAATATTTCCAAGTGCCCTTGACCACCGTCAACCACCCCAAAATGCGGCTGGGGCTGGCAGCCACGGAACTCATGCAGCAATTGCTGAAACAGGAACGGCCGGAATCCAAACGGCTGGGCGCCGAGTTGGTGGTCCGCAGCAGCACCGGCCCCGCGCCGTCACGAAAAAGTCCGGCTCCCTGATCAACCCCACCTCCGGCGTGCCGCGTGCGTGCTCACTCCTCCCCTGCCCTACTGCTCGCCAAGTTGTTGCAGAATCTTCAGGCAGCGTTCATTGAGCTCGCTCGCTCGCGGTGAGGACGCCGCTTCCGTGTAACATCGAAATTCCGGGGCATTACCCGACGGTCGCAGATGAACAATTTCGTCGTTGGCGAACGTCACGCGCACTCCGTCCGTCCGATCAATCGCCACGACCGGTCCGTTCTCAGTTCCAAAAACCGCCACCAGTGCTTGTTTATCTTCGTCGGCGTTGCCCGTATTGAATCGCTCCAAAATAGCCCGGCTGCGGGCCGTCGGAAAATTCTTCAACCGGTCGCTGGCCGTGTAACGGGTGGGCAGTGAAGCCGTCAGTTGGCTGAGGGTCCGCTGCTCGCGACGTGCCAGCAACAAGACGCTTAACAGCAAAATCATCGCGTCGCGCGTGGGCAAAGCCCGCAGTGTTTTTCCACCCAGACCAAGGTCCGAATTGATAAGAAAGCCGCCGTTGGCTTCGTAACCAACGACGCGCCGGGCCCCCTGGGCCGAGGCTTCAATCATGGAAGTAATCACGTAGGGCGAGCCAATCCGGGTACGCCGGACTTCGTTGAACCAGCCACATTTCTCAACGGCGGTATTGCAACTGACCGGCGTGCTCACCGAGTCGGCTTCCAAATATCGGGCGCACAAAATTCCGGCGACGTCACCGCGCAGCCAGTTACCCTGCTCGTCACTGATCAGGGGCCGATCACTGTCCCCGTCCGTGGAGACAATGGCGTCGAAACGGTGCGGCGCCGCCCACTGCCGCGCGAGTTGGATGTCCTCGGGTCGGATGGCCTCGGTATCCACCGGGATGAATTTCTCCGAACGCCCTAAGGGAACGGTTTCCGCTCCCAGACCATGCAAGATCTCGAGCAACAACTCCCGTCCGACCGCTGAATGCTGGTACACGCCCAATCGCAGGCCGCGCAAACAATCCGGCGGAAAGGCCTCCAGATACCGCGCCGCGTAGGCCTGGCGGGCATAGTCCTGCACCAACCAAGCCGTGTCTGCCTGCCGCACCAGGCTGCCCTGCTCATCAAACAATTGGTCTTCGATTTCGATTATCTGCTGACGAATGCCCGCCTCGTCCGGCTTCAGAATTTCGCCGGCGCACTTGTTGAATTTGATACCGTTGCGGTCATCGGGGATGTGGCTGCCAGTGACCATCACGGCCGGTATTCTCTGGACCAGGCCAAATAACGCGACCGCCGGTGACGGAATCCTGCCGCAGTTCACCGCGATGCAGCCCAAATCCGTCGCGGCCCGGCACACCGCCTCGACGATACGGTCGGTGCTGGGCCGCAAATCTCCGGCGACGGCCACCTGGGTGCCCGAACCGGTAATTTCGCCGACAGATTGCAGGTACTGCAAGAATCCCCGCGTATAGGCGTAACACACCCGGTCGGTCATGGCGTCCGCCAGACCACGCGCGCCGCTGGTGCCGAACTGGACGCCCGACTGCTCCATCAATTCTTCAATGCTGATTTTCATGCTGTGCTAAGCCACCACGGACCAACCAACTGCTTTCGAGGATTAGAAGTAGAAGCAAACCACGCGCCAGTCAATGCAGCCAGCAGTGCAGTGGTGAAAGGTTGAAACGGAAGAACGCTTTGTGGCTGCTTACGAACAATTTCGATTGTTGCCGTACCGGGCAGCGTAGCCGCAATCCAAGTAGCGTGAATATCGACTTCGAACGTCGTGACGTGGGTGGATAGCCTGATTCCAGACTGTTTGTGGTCGAGGAGATTTGGGGCGTGGCTCAGCACCCCGGTGGCGTAACCCCAGCGGGAAAGGGCTCGACGGAGTCTCGCCCTACCGTTCGCTCTCACGCAACGGGACCGCAGCCCTTACTTGGAATCAGTCGGTTGAGTTTCCGGCTTGGCTGCTGGGGCGGGCGCTGGTTTTTCGACCGGCTTCGGATTACTGGGAGCGGCGTTGGTGGCCGGAGCCGATTCTTTGGGCTTAGCCGGAGCTGCGCCTTGATCCGTGCTTGAAGGGAATGGAACCGATTCAATCTTTGCACCGCCCGCGGCGGAGTCCGTCTTCGGCTCCGTCTTCTGGGGCTCGGCTGGCGCTGTGGCTGCCTTTGGAGCTTCCGTCTTGGGAGGCCGCAGGAGTCACTGCCGGTTTTTCTGTCGTCGGTGCGGTGGCGGCTGGTTTGGCCGTTTCTGGTTTGACGGGAGCCGCGTTTGTCTCCGTTTTCGCCGGAGCCGGCATCGCAACAGCGGCCTTGCCTTCTTCCTTCTTGGGTGCCGGCGGTGCTTCGGTCTTCCCGGGCAGTGGGGGCGGAGGAACCGGTTGAGCAATTTGCTTCTTCGGCGTCACGGGCAAAGTCGAAGCACTCTTCGGTTCTTCTTTCTTTTCTTCCTTCTTCTCCGCCAGTAAATCAGCGCGCGTCTTCAGGAACGGCTCCACGGTGTATTTGGATACCAGGTAGGTCCATTTCTCGCAGGCCTGTTCGTTCTTCAACTTGGTTTCCAGTTTGTCGGTTTTCTCTTTGAATTCCTTGTCGAGCTTTTCCTTGTCTTCTTTCTTTTCATCCTTGCCGGGCGTGCGTTCCTTGGGAATGTCGGCACTGACCGCCACTTTGAAATAGTAGTTGTTGTCGTCCGCGGTCTCGTTCCCAATCTTGAGCTTGTAGGTGAATCCTTCAAACGTGCGCATGGTGGCTTCAATGGGATGATCCATGCCGGTGACGGTGGCTTCATCGTTGGTGGCCACATCGTTAAAGGAAGCGTATGACAATGCGCTGGTCACACTGGAAATTTTCGTCTTGTCCAATTCCTCGCCCGGTTTCGCGTCCGCGAGTTTCCAATCGCCGGCTTCGGTCGGACGTTCCAGCGTCCAACTGTTCGTGGCGTTGGTGGATGTCACGGAGATGTAATTCGGTTTTTCGACTTTGAACCAGTCTTTGCTGATCCAATCCTGGGCGCGGGGGGCAAGCTGGGTCAACGGATCGGAAACCAACGCAATATCGTTCGGGCTGCCGTCCACCATCACGTAGCGGCCAACCGGATACGAGGAATCCCCGCCATAGGGGGATGGTTGAGAGGATTCGCGCATGACCTCTTTGCCCAGCAACAGCGTCTTGGTGGCCTTACCGGAATTGTCTTTGAACTCCACCAGCGTGGCATCGCCGTTTTTGGTGGGAGGCACCAACCCCAACGCCGGCAGACGAGCGGGCGCCGCGTTGACGGCCTTGGCGATTTTAATGTCCACCAACTTGCGCAACTCTTCCGCCAGTTTGCCAAAATTGGCCGGGTACCCGTTACGCTCCTTCACCGTCCAAGTATCGCCGGTCTTGACCAAGTCCACGGCGTTGGAGCTGTTTTGAATATGAACCGTCGCCACCGAATTGATGTCGTAATCTTTGCCCAGCAACTTGCTGCCCATTTTCTGGGACGCGCGCTTGAACGAGGAGTCTTGGGTTTTCATGATGTACAAACCCGCACCGCCCAAAATCAATCCGAGGACAATAATCAACAACAGTTGTTTCTTGCTCATGTGTTCAGTTCTTCAGTTTGAATCCGTATCGTGCTACAGAAAAAAGGTTCATCTGCTCGCCCGCCGAGCCGCCGGGCCTCACCGTGCCACCGTCTTGCGCTTGCGAACAATGGCCAGCGCAATCCCCAAAATCGTCACCAGCAAGGGCATCCCGGCGATGTTCGCCCACTTGAGTTCATTCTCCAGACTCTCTTCATCGCGACGCAATTTCTTACGAACCTCGCGCAGCGCCCGATTGGCTTCGGCTTGTTTTTGTTGGAGATTGGCCATTTCGGTCCGGGCTTCGGGCGACAAGATAAAGCGTTGGTTGCCCTCCTTCTTGCTTTGGATCTCGCTGATCTTTTGCTGGGCTTCCTGCAATTGCTTCTCGAAGCCGGCAATTTGGGCTTGATAACGTTTTTGCGCTTCAGCCCGCATGTCTTCGACAACGGTGAAAGGCCGGCGAATGCTGGCCCGGCTGCGGGCGCCAATCAGGTTGATGTCACCCGCCATCTGTTCGGTAATGCTCTGTACAAAAGTGAGGTTGCCGTTGAACGGTTGCGCCAGTCCGAAGATGGGCAGTTTGCGCACGCAGAAATTGTCATAGATCATGTCCGCGTCGCCAATCAGGTACACGAAGTTGTCATTCTTGGACTCTTTTAGGTATTCCTTGGCCGGCTCCGCGGCTTTTTCCTTGTCCTTGTCGGCTTCGCTTGTGGACGTGTCGGCCGGTTTGCCATCCGGAAACGCCGTCTTGAATTTGCCCGTCAAGCGGACGGCCAGATTCAGGTCCAGGCCGCTGGGTTTGAAATCCGTGACAATTTTTTGCCCGCCGCCCTGGGCCATGAAGGTTTCCACCATTTCCGAATTGGTCGAGGAGTGGAGCAGCGTTTCCATGCTCAGTCCCTTGACCGGAGTGCCGGTGAATGCGCCGGCCGCCGGCATGAGAATGTTGTCGAACTGGCTCATGATCGCATCCTGGCTGTCGATGCCGCGCTTGTTGAGGAACAGCCAGGTGGGTTCGAGGCGCTGGCGTCCATCTGGCCCGGCCAAATCGGCCTTCATGAAATTCAAGTCCGCGACCACTTTGCCGGTGTTAAAATCGATGCCCCAGGCAGCAAACAACTTGGGCAGCGAACTGCCGTTGCCCATTTGCATGCCCATCGGCCCCGGATTGGATTGATCCACCAGGCACAACGGATCGACAAAGGCCACCAGCTTGCCGCCGCGCAGCACGAACTGGTCAAGGGCAAACTGGGCCTTGTCCGTAATGCCCTTCGGATGAATCACCAGCAGCACCTGGATGTTTTGGGGGATTTCCTCGACCTCCATGCCAACCGTTTCCACTTCAAAATCGCGCTTCAATTCATTGATGATGATCCACGGCGGCGTGCCCTGCTGGCCCATGCGCATCATATTCGGATTGGCAGGCATGCCGTTGAGCGGCAAGGGGGACATCACGCCCACCACGGGTTTGTTGGTGCTCATCACCTGGGAAATGGTGCGGGCCAGATCGTATTCCAATAACCGCTCGCGCTCCGGGGTCAGAAAGGGCAACGACGCTTTGGCCGGTTCCTGGCTGACCGCCACGCCGAGGTAGAATTGTTCACCGCCCGGCAGGTTGCGCGGCTCGATGCCATCCAACCGCGCCAGATCTTCCGCCTCGGAATCCGGCTCCGGATCAAACTTACGGATCTCGATGTTCTGGGGATTCTGTTGACGGAATTCCTGGAGCAAATCCTCAACGCTTTGGGCGTAATTCTTGTACTGCGACGGCACCTGTTGCTCGCTCTTCGAGTAGTAGAAACGCACCTCGACCGGCGAATCGATGCGGTGCAGAATTTCCTTGGTGCCGGGTGACAGGGTGTAGAGTTTGTCTTCGGTCATGTCCACGCGCATCCGGATCGCGTTGAAGATCAAATTCACGCCCACGACGACCAGGAACATGAACGCCACGCCAATGGCGGAGTAGAGCAGAGTCTCAGTTTTTTTGTGCTTCATAGTGCAAACGCTTCGTTCGGAGAATTCTCATCAAGTTTCATCAAACCACGGGCCCCGGGCCTCATCCGGCCCGCAAGTTGCGCAGAATCACCCCGGTGCAAAACAGCGGGAAAATGGTCAACGATGCAAAGAAAACCAAGTCCCGCAGATCGATGACTCCGCGCTGAAAGCCGATGAAATGCGGCATTACGCTGAACGAGGACACCAACGATACCAACCACTCCGGCGCCCAACGGACCAACAAATTGGTCACTGGCTCCCACCCCGCCAGGATCAGGAAGAAACAAATCACGACCGACAGAATAAAACTGATGACCTGGTTACGCGTGATAGCTGAAGTCATGCACGTCACGGCCAAATAGCCGCCCGCCAGCAACAGGCTGCCCAGATAGCCGGCAAAGATGGCGGACACGTCCGCGTCCCCCAGGAAACAAACGGTCAGGAACACCGGGAACGTCAGGGCGAGGGCCAGGATCAGGAACAGCCAACTGGCGATGAACTTGCCGACAATCGCCTGCCAGGGGGTAATCGGCATGGTCAGCAGCAATTCCATGGTGTGGAGCCGCCGTTCCTCGGACCACAACCGCATCCCAGCGGCCGGCACGAGGAACAGGTACAGCCACGGGTGCCACATAAAAAATGACGCCAGAGAGGCCTCGCCCCGGTCGAAGAAGCCGCCCAGCATGAACGTGAAGAAACCCGCCAGTAGCAGGAAGATCACAATAAACACGTACGCCACCGGGGTATAGAAATAGGCGCTCAATTCCCGTTTGGCGATGGTCCAGGTATTTTGCCAGGCACTAGTCATGGCTGCACCTCCGCGACTGGGGCTTCGACCGCCCGTTCTCGTTCCGTTGCCGTTTCGGACCAAGTGATATTGCGAAACACTTCGTCCAATCGTCCTTCTTCCGTATGTAATTCATCAATCGTCCATCCTTCCGTCGTGGTGACCTCAGCCACCAATCGCGCCAATTCACCGTCGGCCGTTTTCGGCTTGGGATAGGCCCGGGCCCAAACCGCTCCCTGTTGGGTTTTCACAATCGCGGCCTTGCGGGCCAAAGGCACGGCCGCCAGCTTTTGTTTCACCAAGTCCGCCGCCACATTGAGGACGCGCAACGATACCGCGCCGGCTATATCGGATTTTTGCTTGAGATCATCCGGGGTGCCGTTGGCCACGATCTTGCCGCGGTCAATGATGATCGCCCGCGTGCAAGCGGCATCGACTTCCTCCAAAATGTGCGTCGAAAAAATGATCGCCTTCTTCTCGCCCATCCGCCGGATCAACTGCCGCACCTCGTGTTTCTGATTGGGGTCCAACCCGTCGGTGGGTTCGTCCAACACGAGCACCTCCGGATCATGAATGATCGACTGGGCAAAGCAGGTGCGGTGGCGATAGCCCTTGGACAACGTATCCACACTCTGGTGCAACACGGGTTCGAGGAAACACAGTTCCACGGCGCGGTTGACCGCCTTGCGCCTGGCGTCGCCGCTCAACCCGCGCAGCGACGCGCAAAAGTTGAGGAAGCCATGGACGGTCATGTCATTATAGGAAGGCGCATTCTCCGGCAGGTAACCGATCAGCCGTTTCGCCGGGATGGGATTTTCGGCCATGTCATGCCCCCCCACCGTCACCTTCCCATCCGTAGGCGGGATAAATCCGGTAATCATCCGCATCGTCGTGGACTTGCCCGCCCCATTGGGTCCGAGGAAGCCCAGGACTTCGCCACGTTCCACCGCAAAAGACACGTGATCGACGGCCTTTTTCGGTCCAAACGATTTCGACAAATTCTGAACTTTAATCATGTTGCGTTGTTCCCAAAACCATTGGAATGGTCGTTCCAAATAACTTTTCGTTCCGGGGATGTAAAGTGGTTTTCTTACGCTGGCGAATTACATTTTTGTAATCCGCGCGTAACCTTTCTGAATCGCAGGTGATTGACGGACACGGATCAAACCGAGTTCATTTCGTCAGTCGCCCGCGAGCAATCCGCAACCGATCGGCAGACGCACCAGGGCGATTGTTTGGGGTAGAGTTGGAAACGATTGGCGCGCGGTTCGGGCGCCCTTCGATAAGTCGCGCCAGCGTTTGGTATGCGTCCGGCTGGCCGGCGCTTTCGAACATCGGGCATCTCATATTCCGGAAGCCGTTCCTAATTACGGTCGGGGTCCAAGCAATCTCCCGTGAACCGGAGCAATTGGGATTTCGGCCTTTTGCTCCACCCTTTTGGCGTGACGGCGCGGCGGGATTATGGAACGGTTGCCGGCCAGATCACTGCATTATGGAAATCAAGAAAGCCATTCTGACTGCCGCCGGCAAGCACCAGCGCACTCTGCCCCTGCAAACACTGGTGGATCGCGACGGGACCACCAAATCCGCCCTGGCCATTTTGATCGAAGAAATTCTGGCCGCGCGCATCGACGAAGTGTGTGTCGTGGTTTCGCCCGGTGATGAACACGCCTACACGACCGCCGCCGGCGAACACGCCGGACGCCTGCATTTTGTGGCGCAGAAGTCACCGCGCGGATACGGACACGCGGTCGTTTCGGCCCACGAATTCGTGGGCGACCAACCCTTCCTGTTGCTGGTGGGCGATCATCTGTATGTCAGCGGCACCAACCGACGTTGCGCGGCGCAACTGGTCGAGATCGCCGCCACGGAGAACTGTGCCGTCTCGGCGGTGCAACCCACTCACGAGAGCAAGTTGCCCTTTTACGGCACCATCGGCGGACGGCGAGTCGCGGGACGCAAAGGTCTTTATGAAGTGGCCGAAGTGCTGGAGAAACCGACCCCCACCGAAGCGGAGCAGAAACTGATCGTTCCCGGATTGCGAGCGGGACATTATCTCTGTTTTTTCGGCATGCACGTGTTGACTTCCGCCGTGATGCAGATTCTGGCGGACGAGGTTTCCCGGGAAGACCAATCCGACCATATCCACTTGACGCCTGCTCTGGCCAAATTAGCCGCCCGCGAGCGTTATTTGGCCGGCGAATTGGAAGGACGCCGTTATGATATTGGCGTCAAATACGGTCTGCTCACCGCGCAACTGGCCCTCGCTCTCGACGGCCAGGATCGGGACGAGGTGTTGACCGGGTTGGTCGAGTTGTTGGCCGCGCGAAAGTAAACGTGAGGCGGGAGCGTCATTCAAATTGGCTACCTTCGTCACGAATGACCAAGGCCCAATGACCAATGACCAGTTGATCAACTGACCGCAGTTCGAACTTTGGCTGGTCATTGGGATTTGGGCATTCTCTGGGCCTTGGTCATTGGTCATTGGCCATTCCGGACGCTTCCCCGGTGCCGCGGCAGGGAAAACCCAGCCCCAACCGAATGTCTATCAGGCGTGCTTGCGATGCGAATGGCGTTCGGCGGAATTGTCGGCGGCAAAAATCACTTGGTGCGTTCGCAAGGCGTCCGCCAAACTGGTCAAGGGCATGTCGTAGCCCGCGTCCAAGGCGGTGAAGAACGCTTCAAACAACGCCTGGTACGGATGATCGTCGGCCTTACCGGAATCGAGCAGTTTCATGGACAACTCGCTCCACTGGTGATTGTCCAGCCCCGGCAGGTAGGTCGAATAGAATTTGTTGTCGAGCAATGTTCCTTCACTGCCAACCAGGTGGACGTGAAAATAATATGGACCGTGACTATCGATCACCGAGGCCACCTTGCCCACGCGTCCATCTTTGAACTTCAGGATCGTGACGCTGGTGGTGGGATATTCGTATTGGGAAAAATCACGGTTCGCCGAATGGGTGTTGTAACTGCTGACCACCTCGACGTCCGCTCCCATGCAATAAAGCAGCGCGTCGAGGGCATGGCACCCTGCCGACAGCAGGCTGCTGCCGCCGGATGATTTGTGGATGTTCCAACGATATTGGCCGTACTCCGGACCGATACCGTGGTAATAATCCACTTCCCCGTAATGAATCTTGCCCAGCAGACCGCGATCGATCATGGCTTTGGTGGCCTGGATTTGACTCGAATAGCGGCACTCGAAGCAGACGCACGTCTTGACCTTGGCCTCGCGCACGGCCTTTTCAATGGCCAGGCAATCCTCCCAATTGAAGGCCAGCGGCTTTTCGATGATGAGATGCTTGCCCGCCTTGGCGCCCAGAATTGCCTGCATCGCATGGTGCTCCGGATAGCTGCAGATCGCCACCACCTGGATGTTTTTATCGGCCAACAGAGCTTCCAACTTGTTGTAAACGGTGATGGCGCAGCCATGCTTGGCACTGAGTTGGGCGGCATCCAGTTTGCGGGTGGAACAAACGGCCGTGACCTGGCCCAAGGAGGTGGCATTGATCGCGGAAATATGTGCGCTGCTAACCCAGCCGTAACCGATGATTCCTACGTTGTATTTTTTCGCTGTCATAACGGGCATTGTCAGTTTGGTTCAACGCATAACCGATGGCATCGGTTTTGGCCCGGAATGTCAAAGCAAAAGCGAGGGGGCGAATGGGGTGGAGCAGCCTTACCACCCTGCGCATTGTTGGGCTGCGGACAGGTGCAGTGGGATTTTGCCCAGTACCCGCAAGGAGTTGAGCCGAAGTCTGAGCCCCGATCAGCTCCGTGAGCAGGGATTCAGTTTTCGCCAGTCGGGCCAGCCCCGAAAGCAAGTGCAGATAGCGCGAGGTATCGGTTACCGGCGCCACCACCACGAAAACGAACCGCACTGCCGTGGTACGGGGAGCGCCCCACGCCACCGGCTGCGGGCTTCGGCCGAACGCGAACCGCAATCGGTCATCCGAATTGCTCCGGGCATGGGGAAACGCCAAGCCACCGTCGGTGGCGGTGGATGAAAGATATTCGCGTGTCAATGCCGCATTGTAGAACGGCAAAACATCCTGCACCCAACCCTGGGTGTGCAACACCTGGGTCAACTCCTTGATTACTCCCGCCATATCGCGCTCCCGAAGTTCCGGTACCACCAAGGATGCATCCGCAAAATCCGCCAGCGACAACGCGGATGGCAGCGAGATGGCAGAACTAAGAGGCATTCTCGACGACGCTTTCGACGCTTTTCTTGGTTTTACGCGGCCGCCGCTTGGGAGTCGGTGCTGGATTGGCGGGCGCCGTGGGAGCCACCTCTGCTTCAAGGTGCAGGTAGCGCCCGCAATTGCCGCAAATCTGAATATCGTCGCCGTGCCGCAACACTTGCATGGCGCCGATGGCCAGGCCCATGTGGCATGCGCGACAGACGCCGTTTCGCACCAGGGCGACGCCCTTCTTACCGCGGGCCATCATGCGGTCGTAATGACCCAGAATTTGGGGGGGGATGGTGGCTCGGAGTTTTTCGACGGCTGCTTTTACCTTGGGGGAATTGACTTTGACTCCCATTTCGATGGTCTGAAGTTCGAACAGATTAGCCATGATTTGCTTCATACCGGAAAGCTCTCGCAACTGGCGTGCCAGGCTTTAAGCTTCCCGTGCAACCTGTTGCGAAGTAAATGGAATTAAACAATGAACGGATTTCTCAATGCGCGCGAATGAAGTTCTTAATTGGCGATTAGTGCATTCTTTGCACAAAAATGATTGGAGAAGTGCAGCGAGCTGAGTTGCTATTCCATTTTTCGGCGGGCCCGTTTATGTTCGGCCAATGAACGTCACGGTACACGGCCGCACCCGCCATTATCGCACCGTCGCTTACGATTCGCGGGCGAATGAAGTGCGGTTGATTGAACAGCGCCGGCTGCCGCACGGTTTCCAAATCGTCGGCACGCCGGATTATCGCGCGACGGCAGTGGCCATACGCGACATGGTGGTCCGGGGCGCGCCGGCGATTGCCGCTACCGCAGCTTACGGTCTGGCGCAAGGCGCGCAGAGTTTTCGTGGCAAAGATCCGGCAAAATTCGAGCGGCATCTGGACACGGTTTATCGCGTGTTAAAAGACGCCCGCCCTACGGCGGTGGATCCGGTCAATGCCATGAACCGTGTGCGTCAGGCCATGAACCGCGGAGCCACGGTGTCGGACCAGCAACAGTTGGCCATTGTCGCTGCCGAGACCTTCGCTGACGAAAGCGTCGAACACTGCCGGTCCATTGGTGAGCACGGCGCGAAACTAATCCGCGCCGGCGCTCGTGTTTTGACGCATTGTAATGCCGGGTGGTTGGCGTGCGTGGACATCGGCACCGCGACGGCGCCAATCTACGCGGCGCAAGCCAAAGGCAAGCAATTCCATGTCTTCTGTGATGAAACCCGGCCCCGCTGCCAGGGTGCTTCGCTCACCGCTTGGGAGTTGTGCCAGCAAGGGGTTTCGCATCAGGTCATCGCCGACAATGCCGCCGGCCACTTGATGCAGCGGGGCGAAATCGATCTGGTCATCGTGGGCAGCGATCGCACGTTGGGCCGCACGGGCGAAGTGGCCAACAAGATCGGCACCTACACCAAAGCCGTGTTGGCAGCGCGGCACGGGATTCCATTCTACGTGGCCATCCCGCTCTCGACCATCGATTGGAATTTGCGCCGCGGTTTCGACATTCCCATCGAAGAACGGGACGCAGCCGAAGTGCTGGGCGCCTGGGGCGCGATTCAAGCGCCAAAGCTCCAAAGGCTGCGGACAAAAACGCACCGGGACATCCACATACATCCGCATCGCCAATCCCGGCAGCGGCGCGCGCAATCCGGGCTTCGATGTGACCCCGCCCGAACTCATCACCGGCATCATCACGCCGGCTGGGATTTTCAAACCCGCTGAGTTATGGAAGAATCGAGCACTCCTGAAATAGAGAGGCAATGAGACGTTAAGCGAATGAACCGAAACCAACCCATCCAACTTGCCTTCGCCATTGCTCTCGGATTACTGGCCGGTATCGCGATGACCTCGGCCCAGCAAAAGATCGACGAGGCCGGGGAGCAAAAACAATGGGAGGTTCTGAAGAATTGTCGCTTGTTGACCAACGCGTTGATGGATGGCGACAGCTTCCATGTTCAATGCCAGGATCGGGAATACATTTTTCGACTGGTACTTTCGTGGATGCCCCTGAGACGGATTCGAGTCAGCAAGAACGCATCGTTGACCAAGCCGCCTACTTTGGAATTTCTCCCCAGGACATTCCCCGTGCCGGAGAACTGGCCAAGCGCTTGGCGAAGTCCATCCTGGAAAAGAAATCGATCACCACCATCACTCGCTGGCGCAGTGCCGGCGGCCGGAGTGCGTTGGCCCGGTTTTATGCAGTCATTCTGGTGGATGACAAAAACCTCGCCTTCGAGTTGGTGCGGCACGGTCTGGCTCGCATCTATGGTTACCGGGCCAATTGGCCTGACGGACCGCGCTCCACCACGTTTATCAATCAGCTCAAGAATGCCGAACTTCAGGCCCGGGAACAAAAACTTGGCGTTTGGAATGTGACTCAGTTCCTCCCATCCGAAGACGCCGCCACGGCCCCGCGAACTTCCATGGCCACGAATCTTCCCGTTGTCCAAACGGAATCCCCGGTTGCTCCCTCGGCTCGAATCGATTTGAACCAGGCCAGCCGTGAAGCACTCATGCGCCTGCCGGCCATTGGGCCGATACTGGCCGACCGGATTATTGCGCAGCGTCCGTATGCGACCGTGAACGAACTGCGAAATGTCCGGGGCATTGGCCCCAAAACCATGGATCGGCTGCGTTCTTTGGTGACCGTGGGTCTGCCGGAGCGGCCATAGGGCCGATGTTGAAATCCCGATTCAATGGCCAACAGGCGGTAGCCGACGACGCGCGGAGGCGGACGACGAACCAAGACCGAGAAACGAAATCCGAGAAATGAAAAAGTTTGAAGCCCCAAATCCGCATGCACCGGCGTGATGAAGCTTTGACTTCCTACGAATTAAATTGGGAGCTGCTTTCGGGAATCGGATTTCGGATTTCCTTTCGGCCTTCGGTCATCGGTCTTTGGATTTTGACCCGTTGCTGTCTATTCTGGCGATTTGACACAGACGCCGTTTTGTTGTGTGATGCGCCGCAGTCAACGTTAATTGCTTAAACAGACTATGAACCGTTTCAAGTTTTTTGCAGTTCCGGGAATCGTTCCCGCTGGTTTTGTTGTTTCCGTGATGCTGGTGGCCAGTGCCGGCTTCAATCCCGTTCACGCCGCCGAGCAACCGGCCTCGGTGCCGAAGTGGGGCAGGTTTGAAACCACGCTGGAGAGCTCGACCAACTACCCCAATCCCACCCAGGATGCCAAAGTCGGCGTATTGTTCGAAGCGCCTTCGGGCAAGTCGTATCGGGCATACGGTTTCTGGGATGGCGGACACACGTGGCGGCTGCGGTTTTCGCCCGATGAAACCGGCAAGTGGTCGTATCGCACTGCCTGCAGCGACACGAGTAACGCGGGCCTGCAAAACCAAAGCGGAACCTTCCAATGCACCGCCGCGGAGAAGAAGACCCGATTTACGGAACACGGGCCGCTCAAAGTCTCGCCCGATGGCCGCTACTTGATGCACGAGGACGGCACGCCGTTTTTCTGGCTGGCTGACACAGCTTGGAACGGCCCCTTGTTATCTTCGGACGAGGATTGGAATTATTACCTCAAGGAACGCACGCGGCAGAAATTCGATGCGGTGCAATTTGTCACCACCCAGTGGCGGGCCGCGCCGGACGGTGATCGCCAGAAACATCTGGCGTACACGGGCACGGACAAGCTCGTGATCAACCCGGAGTTCTTCCAGCGGCTTGACAAGAAAATCGACGCTTTGAACGAAGCCGGACTGCTGGCGGTGCCGGTGATGTTGTGGGACATCGCCGGTGGCTCGAATCCAAAAATCAATCCGGGCGTTTCGCTGCCGGATGATCAGGCGGTGCTGCTGGCGCGCTACATGGTCGGGCGTTGGGGCGCGAACGCCGTGGTGTGGATTCTGGCCGGCGATGGCAATTACCGTGGGGAAAAAGCGGCGCGTTGGAAACGCATCGGCCGGGCGGTATTTGAAGGCCTGCCCCACGCGCCGGTGACCATGCACCCCGGCGGCATGCAATGGGTTTGGAAGGAGTTTAAAGATGAGGACTGGTACGACATTGTTGGCTACCAAAGCGGCCATGGCGACGACGACAATACCTTGAAGTGGCTGATCGAAGGCCCGATGACGGAGGATTACGCCCGACTGCCGCATCGGCCATTCATCAACCTCGAACCGCCATACGAAGGCCATCTGGGGTATCAATCCAAGAAACCCCTCAGCGCGGAGCACGTTCGCCGGGCTTTGTATTGGTCGCTGTTGAATGCGCCGACGGCAGGCGTCTCTTATGGCGCGCACGGAGTCTGGGGCTGGGACGATGGCACCAAGCCGCCCACGGACCATCCGAATACCGGCACGCCCAAACCATGGAAGGAGGCGCTCAAGATGCCGGCGGCCGAGCAGATGCCGCACCTGTATGATTTCTTTGCGTCGGTGGATTGGTGGCGTTTGTCGCCGGCCTCAATGTTCATTGTGAACCAACCGGGTAAACAAGATCCGCGCAAGTTCATTGCTGCTGGTCGCACCTATCCCAATGATCTGATGGTTATTTACGTCCCGGAAGATCGCACGGTGGAAGTCAAACTGGACGCCATGCCCCCATCGCCACAAGTAACTTGGTTCAATCCGCGCACCGGCGAGAAAAGTCCCGCAGTGGGGGTGGTGACCACCAGCACGTGCCAATTCCCATCTCCCGCGGAAGGCGATTGGATCCTTTACATGTACACGCAGACGGAAAAGGAGAAAGCCAAAGCAAAAGCCGCGGACAAGCCCGCCGAGAAACCGGCCGAAAAGCCTGAGGCGAAGTGAAATGGCCAAGGCCCAATGACCAAGGCCCAATGACCAAGGCCCAATGACCAAGGCCCAATGACCAAGGCCCAGAGAATGCCCAACTTCCAATGCCCATAGCAGTGGCTGGCCGCCTGCGATCTGGCTGGGTCTTGGTGCTTGGTCCTTCTTTGGGATTTATTATGGGCATTGGTCATTTTGTCGGCATCTGTTCATTCGCACGATTCGCCTGCATCCGTTTCTGCCGGCGGGACGCCGGCAGCACGTCAGGCAGCGTGCTGCCGGCATCCTGCCGGCAGTTTGGAACGGCCCGTTCCCAAAATACCAAACGCCCAACTACCTGCGGCACCTGGCAACTTCGCGCCAGCGTTTGGAGTGCGTGGAGCTTGCTCCCGCTTTCGTTGAACCAACGCGTCACACGAGGGAAAGCAACGCCAGAAAAGTCTCGAGATACTCTCTCCCGTCGAAAGCGCCGGCAAGCCGGACGCACTCCAAACGCTGGCGCGACGAATCCAAGCCTTTCCGAAACAGCTTCAATCACCACGTTCCATTGAACCGACCGGCGTACCTCTTCAAATTGAGCCTTGGTTCATGGTCCTTCTCTGGAGCTTGGGCTTTGGTCATTGGCCCTTACCGTCAGTAGCTCATCCGGTCCAATTTCACTTTGCCGCGGAAGATCCAATAAATGCTGATGGTGTAGGCGATCACGATCGGCACGCCGATGATGGCGATGACCAGCATGATGCCGAGCGTTTTGTGGGAGGAAGCGGCATTGATGATGTTCAGGCTGCGGGCGGGATCGGGATTGCTGAAAATGAGGTTCGGGTACATTTCCAATCCAAACAACCCCATCAAGGCTGCCATGGCCAAACAGGAAGACCAAAACGCCCGCACCTCGCGCCGGCGATAGATTTCCCGGGGGATGTTGGCGATGGCCAGCATGTTGACGATGGCCACGCTGAACAGCCACGGCTGCGCCCGGATGCGCGCCGCCATGTGCGGCACATAAAGCAAGCGTGGCCATGGTGGTGGTGGCGTAGCAGATGATGAAAAAGATGATGCAGTTGTTGACCCAACCGCGGACCCTTTGCTGCAGTTCGCCTTCGGTTTTCATGACGGCGTAAATGGAACCGTGCATCATGAACAATGCCAGCGTGGTCACGCCCAGCAACAGCGGATAGGGACCAAGCAACCCGAGAAACGTGCCGGCGAACTCGGCCCCGTTCATCCAGCGGGATACCCCAGGCGATGTTGCCCATCGCGACGCCAATCAACACACTGGACAGCACACTGCTGCCGCAAAACGCCACGTCCCACGCCTGGCGCCACCGGCGCGATGGGTTGCTTGCTGCGAAACTCGATGGCCACCGCCCGGAATATCAAGGCCACCAGCAGCAGGACAAAGGCGAGATAAAATCCGGAGAACACCGTCGCATAAACATCCGGGAACGCCGCGAACAGCGCGCCGCCGCCGGTGACGAGCCAGACTTCGTTGCCATCCCACACCGGGCCGATGGCGTTGAACATGATCCGTCGTTCCTCGTCCGTCCGGGTAAACAGGTGCAGTGCGCCGACGCCGAGGTCGAAACCATCCAACATGGCGTAGCCGGCGAGGAGCACGCCGATGAGGATGAACCAGACGGTATTGAGATCGAGGGAGCCGAAATTCATGGTTGGTGGGGAGTGGGCAAGGCCAGTTTGCCGGCCGGTTTAAGGTCTTCCGCATCCGGACCGTGCTGGATTTTGTCGTTCAGCAGGTAAAGGAAGAGCACGAAGAGCAGAACATAAATGGCGGTAAACAGAATCAGCGACGTCAAGACCACTTCCGCGCTGACGACTCCCGGCTCCGATAGCCCCTGCGAGGTGCGCATCAGGTGGTACACAATCCACGGCTGGCGACCAACCTCAGCAGCAAACCAGCCGGCCTGGTTGGCTATTTGCGGGCCGAGCACGGAGAACACCAGCAGGATCAGCATCCAGCGTTTCTCAAAGAGCGAGCCGCGCCAAAAATACAGGAAGCCCAAGGCGGCGATGAGCACCATGGCGAAGCCGACCCCGACCATCAGATGAAAGAATTGGAAGTTCACATTCACCGGAGGACGGTCCTCCGGTTTGAACGCGCGCAGTCCGGTAACTGGTTCGCTGGCGTTCCCGTGGGCCAGCCAACTCAACATGCCGGGAACGGCCACACCGTGAACGGTTTCGTTCTTTTCATCCACCCAGCCGAACAAGTGCAACGGCGCGTGCGCCGTGGTGTCGTAGAGCCCCTCAAACGCCGCCAGTTTCTCCGGCTGGTTCTTAGTGACGCCCACCGCGCTTTGGTGGCCGGAAAAAATTTGCAGCGCGGCCACCACCAAGGCGACGGTCAGCCCCACGCGCAGTGAGGCACGCGCAAAGTCGTGATGCCGTTGCTTCAGCAAATACCAGGCGCTGACGCTCACCACGAGAAACGCCCCCGCCTGCCAGGCGCCGCCCAGCACATGGAACAGCCGCTCCATCGAGGATGGATTGAAGACCATCTCCCAAAAACTCGTAATCTCGGCGCGCCGCTTTAGACCTTCCCCCACGAGGTGATACCCCGCCGGCGTTTGCATCCAGGAATTGGCCACCACGATCCAGATGGCGCTGAAGTGCGCGCCTAAACAGACCATGCACGTCGAGAAGAAGTGCAGTTTGCGGCCCACCCGGTCCCAACCAAACAGGAGCACCGCCAAAAAACCCGATTCGAGAAAAAATGCAAAAATACCTTCCGCCGCCAGGGCGCTGCCGAAGACGTCGCCCACGTACCGCGAATAAGCGGCCCAATTGGTGCCGAATTCGAACTCCATCACAATGCCCGTGGCCACGCCGATGGCGAAAGTCAGCGCAAAGACCCGGGTCCAGAAGCGCGCCATTTGGTGGTAAATGGGATTGTTGGTTTTGAGCCAGAGTCCCTCCATGATGACCAGCATCACGCCCAATCCGATGCTGAGCGGTGGATACAAATAGTGGAAGCCGATCGTCAGGGCAAATTGAACGCGCGATAGTATCAGGACATCCATATCGGGCGGGTTCATAACATCGCCCAAAGATCTGGTCAAGCAGCAGGCCGGCGAATCCGTGGCACCGGCGCCAAACGCGGTGTCTCAAAACGGGGCACCGTGTCGATATTTTGGAGCGTTGGCCGGTTACGGATAGAATCGGCTTGAGCAGATCAGAATTTCCCGGGGCAGCTAACCTACTTGTTGGCGGGTAGTGGTCCGCCGGAAAACGCGAGGGAAATCGCCCCGTTTTGTGGAGCTTTCCGGTTCCGGTGACCTGCGGGCGTTCGGTCAGCGCCTGGGCCCGCCCGTCTGCATCAAATTGCGACACCGTTCTCAGAAGCTGCCCAAACTTTTGGCAGCACTCCTGCTAAAGTCTGCCCGGATTGTTCCGTTAGAACAAGCAGAGACGCGATGATCGCGATATGAAACCAAATGGAATCAGCAGCCGATGCCGGCGAGCCGGGCACGGGGCGTTCACCCTGATCGAGGTCCTCATCGCCATGGCGGTGGTCGGAGTGGTGTTTGTCGCCCTGTATTCGGGAATGACGTACGGCTTCTCGGTGATTCAATACACGCGGGAAAACTTGCGGGCCACGCAAATTCTACTTGAAAAGGCCGAAACCATCCGCCTTTACACTTGGAGCCAACTCAACGACGGCCATTTCATTCCGAAGAAGTTTACCGAAAGCTACTATCCACCCGGCTTGGATGGGGGCAGCAGCGGCATCGTTTACGAGGGGGAATTCAAGGTTAAAAACATGGATCTTCACACCAATTACGATGACGAAATGAAGCAGGTCGTCATCACCCTGGGCTGGAGGCCGGACAAGAAAGGCAAGCCCACCCGCACCCGCACGTTAACCACTTACGTTGCCGAAAATGGACTGCACAAATACATCTTCTAAATCACCGCCGGGCCGGCGCTCGACCGGTTTTACGCTGGTCGAGTTCATGTTTGCAATGGCGGTGGGCGGCCTGGTCTTAACCGCGGTCATCTCGTTTGTCATCTACACCGGCCGCGGTTTCGCCGGCACGATGAACTACATCGATCTCGAGTCGCAGAGTTCGCTGGCGATGGACCGGCTCGTGAAAGAGATTCGCCAAACGGGCGAACTGGTGGATTTCACTTCCAACAAACTGGTGTTTGTGGATTACGATTCGAATCTGCTGACTTATGCGTATTCGCCGGCGGACGAAACTCTGGTCCGCTCCAAGAATGGCGAAACCAATGTCCTGCTCACCGGGTGTGATACGCTGACCTTTGCCATCTACCAGCGCAACACCATCATCAATTCCTACAACCAATATCCGACCAGCCTGCAAGCCAGCAACACCAAGGTGGTGCAGATCAACTGGCTCTGCTCCCGCAAGGTAACCGGGACGAAACTCAATACCGAAAGTGTGCAAACCGCCAAAGTGGTGATCCGCAACCAATAGACAGTATGAAGACATTCCTTTGCCCGCGCTCCGCCGTTCGCGGTAGTGTTTTGTTGACCACCATGGTCATTATCGGGGTGACCGGCCTGGTGCTCTTGACGTATCTCACGTTGGTCCGGCACCAGAATGTTGTTGTGGCCCGGTCCCAATCCTGGAATACGTGCATCGCGATTGCCGAAGCCGGAGTCGAGGACGCCCTGGCGCACCTGAACAAGAACGGCGTCAACAAGACCGGTTCGTTTTTCGAAGTTACGGACCTGGCGTCCCAAGGCTGGATCAGCACCAACGGCCAGTATTATGTGCGTCGGGCCATCGACGACTGTTATTACGAGGTGTACATCAAAGAAGGCGCGCGACCCGTGATTACCGCGACCGGCTATGTTCCGGCCCCCGCAAATTTCGCGGCCAAGACTCGCCCCTTCCTGGCGGCGCATACTCCGCTGCCGTGGGATTCCGGGCAGACCTTCTTGTCCCGCACCGTGCAGGCGAAGTGCCGGGCGGTCGGCCGTTTCACCAAAGCCATTGTGGCCCGCGACAAAGTCGAGCTGAACGGCAAGTACATCATCGTGGACAGCTATCATGCCTACGATCCCGCCGCCAGCACTTACGATCTGAACAATCCCAACGATCCCGGCCAGTACGACGTCAGCAAACGCCAGGACAACGGGGACGTGGCGGTGATGGAGGGAATGTCCGACGAACTCAAGATCAGCGACGCCGAAGTGTGGGGCAAAGTGGCGACCGGTCCGGACGGCAACCTCAAGACGAACAAGTCTGTGGTGGTGGGCAGCATCGCCTGGCACGACTCCGGCCAAAAAGGCGTGGAGCCAGGCTGGGCCACGGAGGACGCCAGCTTTGACATGCCGAGTGTGACGGTTCCCTTTGCCCATGGCTTCGCGCCGTCCAGCGGAACAGTGGGTACCAACACCTATGATTACATTCTGGGGAATGACGATTACGAGGTGAGTCAGTTGGGCGGTAACAATCGCGGCAAGGTGTTGGTTACCGGCACTGCCCGCATCCTCGTCACCAGCAAAATTGACTTCAGCGACGATCCCAAAGATGAGGAAGGCATTGAGTTCGAACCCGGAGCCCGATTGGAGATTTATATGAAAGGCAAAGACGCCAAGCTGGTGGGCAAGAAGCAAAAAAAGAATCAGATCTCCGAACGCATGGGCTTCAACAAGGA
This sequence comes from uncultured Verrucomicrobiae bacterium, assembly GCA_963788655.1. GTDB lineage: Bacteria > Verrucomicrobiota > Verrucomicrobiia > Limisphaerales > JAFGQR01 > JAFGQR01. Next base: position 61,973 of record CAWBHS010000062.1, read on the forward strand.
CGGCAACACCACCAACTTCTTTTACTTCGGCTCGGACAAGAACGAAAAACTGGAGCTCAAAAACATGGATGAATTTGTTGGGTTAATTTATGCACCCAATGCGGAAATCACCTTGAAAGCGGGTAACCTCAAGTACCTACAAGTGCCAGCTCTACGGCGCCATTCTGGGTAAGAAGGTCAAATTGGAAAAGAACGCCAACCTGCACTACGACGAGAACATCGGCGCCCTGGCGGCCGATAGCTACGTCGTCGAGTCGTGGCGTGAATTGTAAGCTAGTCCGGCAGCAGCCCTGTTTGGTGGGGGGCGGCTGGAAAGCCGCCATTTGATTAATGTCGCGCCAACCCGCCGGTTACTGCGTTCCCAAGCGCATCAATGCTTCGAGTATTTCTCCGCGAACTTGATCGGCGACCGAACGGTTTTTAGGTGCCTTCCAATAAATGAGGGTTGCTGAAGTCATACCGCCAGTGACGCGGTCCGCCGCCGAGTTGAGCAAGGTACGAGCTGCCTTGAGCGCCCCGTTCTGGACGCCCTGTCGCTCCAATGCCTCCACGCGTTTACGCAGCAGGCAAAGGTATTCAAAGTCCTCGACTCCCTCGCGAATGGCTTCGAAGTGTTTTCCGGACGTCACGGAGTTTCGGTCCAGGAACAACGGCGTGTAAGCACCAACCTGGCTGGCGTATTCGTTCCAGGAGGAAGCGCCATTGGAATCGCCGAACGCCCAATACCCCGCCCCCTCGGCGCCATACTTCCAGCAAAACCATGGCTGCATGCGGTGATAGCTGTAGGGGTCCAATAGTCGGCCCGGCCCGCTGCATGAATAGAACCACAGCCGGCGTCCCGCCTGCCGCTGTTGGACGTAGAAATCCGCAAAGGATTGGCCGCGGCTGATCCACATCGGCAGGTTGGGACAAAGCACGTCGCTTAGTTCGAACAACTCCGGCGTCGCCTGAGTGGGATCTGGCCAGGTGGGATCTTCCCAAATCACCACATCCGGCTGGGCGGCGCGGATGACCTTCGCGTATTCCACAATGATCCGGTCCTGTTCGCGCGAATGGGGTTCATCCACCAAGAGCAAACCCAGTTCGTGCGGTGGGACGTGCCATTGCTTGAGTTGGCCGGCCCACCAGTTGATCCAGTCGGTAACCGCCCGGCGGAACGCCGGTGTGCCCATTTGGAAACCAGCGAATCGCTCGCCCACACTCACGAAGACGTAGTAGTTGCGGGCGTGCGGCCAGCGGTCCAGCCAGGTCCGGAATTCCGCGGGGCTGGGTGGTTCGGTCATCCGACCGCCGGCGTCGTATTGGCCACGGGCCAGGACGGCTCCTTGCGCCCAGGGCGAATCGACAAAGTGCTCCCGCAGGTAACGAATGAAGTCCCCGCGGTTCTGGGGGGTGACTTCGTAAATGCGCTCGCGGTCGGTGTAATCCCATCCGCCCAGGTGAAGCGTTGGCTGATCGGGAAACCGCAACGGAGCAAGTGACAAGTGGATGGGAATCGTTTGGTTCTCCATGCCGGCCGATTGAATCAGGATTTGGCCGGAATGTTTTCCGGCGGGCACCGTTTCCGGGTGAAACGTCAGCCAAACCTGTCGCGTCAGGCCGGCGGGAATCCGCAATCCAAACTGTCCTGCCAGTTGCGGCACGACCGGCAAGGCCGCCGCGACCGGCACGCCGGATTGAGTGTCGGTGAAAGGAACTTCGTGGACGGTGATCCAGCCGGGATTCATTCCACCGGGCAAGCCCTCCAGAACCAACGTGACTGCGGCTTCAGTCTCACCGGCATTGCTGAGGTTGAACGCGGCGCTGCGATACTCGTTGCCCATCATCGTCACGTCGATGGCCACCTTGCCTTTGATTGGCGCGGCGGTAGGGCTGAGCATGTCCCAACGATTGTTTTGCCAAACGACAATTCCGGCCAGGCCAAGAGCCCGCCAGATGCCGGCTTGCACCGCAAAGATTCGCCGGTGCAGGTCATTGATTGGGAAGATGGTGGTGAAGTCTTCAGGGGAGGCAATTTTGGTTGCAGGAATCGCCTCGGCAATCGATTTCAACTCGGTCTTGAGCGATTCGGCTACCTTGTGGGCTCGTCCGATAGGATGCAGCGTTTCCGTTACCGCTTCCAGGTCGCTGGACAACCGGCGGCGCAAGCAAGCGTCGATTCGAGTCTGCACATAGAACGACTGCACGTCGGTAATCGTCGGTCCAGTCAGGGGACGGGTCAGCAACTCATCCGATCCGCGGTACACCTCGATTTCGTCCACGAACGCATAGGAACCACTCGGCACCACGACCAGTTTGACGAAGCGTCCGTGGGTGGCTAACTCACGAGTCTGATACCGATACAAGGCGTAACCGGACGCTGGGGGCGCGGCGGTCTTTAGGCTCAGCGGGACCAGATCTCCCGCCAGATGCCACTGTTGGCTGTCGTTGCTGACCAGGACAAAAATCGCCGTTGGCCAATTCACTCCAGCGACCCCGGCAGCCGTGTTGAACGACAAACCGCCGATGGGCTCGGCTTTACCCAAGTCGAGGGTAATGAGGATGGGGGCCTGGCCCGACCAACCGACCGTGCCGGGCTGCGTCCAAAAGTAGCCGCTGACGTATTGGCCGTCGGTCAGTTGCGTGCGGTCGCCTTGGTCGGTGCAGTAGCGATAGTTGGGGGCAGGCTTCAGTTGATACGGTTTTCCCAGTGCGAGGTTGACGGATGAGGCTTGTGCCAAAGCGATCCCCAACCAACCACTCATGGCCGCCAGAAGAAGAGACATATTCAGTGCCGGCCGGTAAAGAGGGCCGAATCGAATTTTGAAGGTGTTTGGACACATTGGTTTCAGGGTCGTCATGGCTGGCGATTATCGACGGATTAGCCACCGCTTCAAGCGCCGTACAAGCTGAGCGGAGAGTTGGCCGACGAAGGGTATCGTTCCAATTTGGGGCCATCAGCGACTGCTTACTGCCGCGCCGTCGCCGCCAAACTTCTGCAAAAGACGCTTGAGTCTCATCCATTAAACCGGTAGATGATGCGTTCTCCCGGTTCGGAGCAAGGCCGCAGGCGAACGGATGGGCTACCCATCCGGGCTGTTCAAGTGGGAATCAGCCGCTGGCTCCAACGGTTTTGCCGCTCGCCGGGGAGATTGGGTTAGCCTGATAAAATCAAGAATATCATGAAGAGAATTGAAGCCATCATTCGGCCCCACAAGTTGGAGGCTGTGTTGCAAGCATTGAGCGATGCCGGCGCCACGGGCGTGACCGTGCTGGAAACCATGGGTTTTGGCCGGCAAATGGGACATTCGGACGTGTTTCAGGGCGATGAACGGCCGGTGGGCGTCGTGCCCAAAAAGATGCTGATCGTTTATGCCGCCGACGATAAGGCGGACGAGTTGGTGCGCTGCCTGGCCGACACCGCCCGTACGGGCCAGATCGGTGATGGCAAAATCAGCGTCTCCGAACTGACCGACATGTTCCGGATTCGTACGGGCGAGCAGGGCGAAATCGCACTATGACCTCGCGTCATTCCTTCAACCACTTTTTGTAGTCGGGATTCAACAGGGCATCGATGTCCGGCTGTTTCATGTTGTCGGGTGAGGCGACGGCCGAGCCGGTATCGATGCGTTTCTCGACCTTTTGGCCCCTCAGGTGTTCGACCATGGTCTTGACACCGAGGTAGCCCATGTTGATCGGATCTTGCAGCACGAGGCCATTGAGTTCGCCTTTTTTCATGGCGTCCACGAGCATGTCCGAACTGTCAAAGCCCACGAACTTCACCTTGCCGGCCCAACCCCCGTCCTGCAGCGCGCGCAACATGGCGAAGGTGGTGAATTCGTTGACGCAGAAAATGCCGTCCACACCGAGACCGCCTTCGGGTTTCTTGAGACTGGCCAAGAGGTTTTCGCTGTTTTGATAGGCGATCTCCGAGGTGCTGCCCGAGCGTTGATTGGAACTGACGACCTCAATGCCGGGAAATTCTTTGAGCCCGTCCAGAAAGCCTTTGGCCCGCGCTTCGGTACTGGCGGAGCCTTCCAGAAACCGCAACATGGCCACCTTGCCTTTGCCACCCAGCAACTGGCCCAGGTGCCGCGCTCCTTTTTGGCCGCCCACGTAATTGTCGGTCGCCACGAAACTCACGTATTTGTCACTGTTCAACGCAGAATCGATAATGACCACCGGAATGCCCTGGCGGATCGCATCGGTGACGACTGGACGCAACGCCACGTCATCCAACGGCGCCAGCACAATGCCGTCCACACCGCGGGTGATGAAGTCTTCCACGACCTTGATTTGCGATTCGCGGTCATCCTCCTTGATGGGGCCCTTCCAGATGACTTCCACGCCCAGTTCCTGCGCGGCTTTCTCACCCCCGGCATGGACCGATTTCCAATAGACCTGGTTGGCCCCTTTGGGAATGAGCGCGATGCTGAGTTTCTGGGGGCCCGAGGACGATTCTGGCTTGCTGCAAGAAGTAACGCCAACCGCCACCGCGAGACTGGCCACAATGTGAAGAAGCGTTTTCATGATTGGCGGTGAATCTAGGAAAGGCGCCGCGCGATTGTCACGGTTAAAGTTTTTTTGGCCCGGTTCGACCGGACGCTTTTCCAAATTCACGCTGGTGGCCTTGGAGCCGGCTTGAATAATTATCCGAACGGGGGACGCGTTAGGCTCGGAGTCCCGCCTTCAGGCGGTGTGGGTGCCGCGCTGGCTACAGGCGGGACTCCAAATGGGAATCTCCAAACACTCTCCTCATAAAAAAACCACCCCCACCCGTGACGAACGCTTGACGGCGGCGCACGCTTTCGATACCGATAACACCCGAAAACCTTATGATTTTCTCTGCCATGTTTGCCGCCGCGCCTGGCGCTGCCCCGCGCCTGCTCAGTTTGTCCCCGATGGACCTGGTGATCATTGTCCTGTATTTCGTGGTCGTCCTCGGCATCGGTTTTTACCTGAAGAAATACGCCAGCACCGGCGAGGACTTCTTCATGGCCGGGCGCAAAATGACCGCCTGGATCGCGGGGCTGAGTTTCATTTCGGCGAATTTGAGTTCACTGGAAACCATGGGCTGGTCGGCCATGGCTTACCAATACGGCATGTTGGGCGCCCACGCGTACCTCATCGGCGCCATCCCCGCGATCCTGTTCCTCGCGGTGGTCATGATGCCGTTTTATTACATCTGCAAAACCCATTCGGTGCCCGGTTACCTGAAACTGCGTTACGGCGAAGGCGCACGGTCGGTGGCGGGAATTTCGTTCACGTTCCTGACGGTCATGGTCAGCGGCGCCAGCATGTTCGCCATGGCCAAGATTCTCAATCTGCTCCTGGGGTGGAACATGAATGTCAGCATCTGGGTGTCGTCAATCACTGTGGCCGTTTATGTAACACTCGGCGGTCTGCTGTCGGCGGTTTTCAATGAAGTCCTGCAATATTTCCTCATCTGGGCGGGGTCGCTGCTGATCCCGGTGCTCGGGCTCATTCAGGTCGGGGGATGGCACAAAATGATGGAGACCATCCAGCAGAACGTGAAGGTGATTCACCCGACGGTGCAGAACGCCGACTTCACCAGCCTGTGGCGGAACCTCGGCTCCTTCGACACGAATCCGATGGGCATCGACTGGTTCGGCATGGTCTTCGGCTTGGGGCTGGCCGTGAGTTTCGGCTATTGGTGTACGGACTTCTTGCAAGTGCAACGGGTCATCGTCGCCAAAGATCTGCGGTCTGCTCAGAATGGCACGATCATCGGCGCGGCGCTCAAGATGCTGGTGCCGCTCATCGTCACCATTCCCGGTTTGCTCGGGCTGGCGGTGTTGATGAACCCGGATGGTTCACCGATGGTGCTGGTGCCGGAGAGCGATCCGCGGGCGGGCATCACGCATCACACGTTCAACGATGTGCTGCCGTTGCTGATGGGGAAATATCTCGGACCCGGCTTGCTGGGCTTGGGCGTCACGGCCATGATTGCCGGCTTCATGTCGGGCATGGCGGGCAACATCAGCGCCTTCGCCACGGTGTGGACCCATGACGTTTACCGGCCGCTATTCAATAAACGCGCCAGCGACCGCCATTACCTGACGATGGGCCGCTGGTCGTCCATTGCGGGCGTGTTCATTTCCATTCTGACCGCCTATGCCTTGTTCTATTTCTCGAATATCCTCGAGTATCTCCAGGTACTGATCTTCTTTTTCATTGTGCCGCTGTTTGGGACGGTGATTCTCGGGATGCTCTGGAAACGGGCCACGCCAGCGGCGGGCTTCTGGGGCTTTTTGACGGCGATCCTGGTGTCCATCGGCATGTGGGTTTATGTCCATTCTTTTCCCGACGGATACCATCCGCCGCCCAAGATTGCATTGGGCAAAGGCGCCGTAGTGAGCCTGGAAAAGGCCCCGGACGAAAGTGGCAAATATGGGAAGATCGTGGTCGAAAGCGGCACGGTGGACCTGATCAATGTGCCCGTAACCAAAGAACCAGGTCAACCGCCGGTGATGGCCGGCGAGTTCACGGTGCAAGCTACGGTTGTTATTTTGCCACCGACAACTCAGGGAACGAGCGGTGACGTGCAGGTGCAGACGCTGGCGCCAGACGTGGTGATGGCAAGCACGAAGGAAATCGGCAAGTTCGGGGTGGAAGGTGTCCCGGTGGAACTGAAACCCGGGGTGCAGGTTCGGGCCGAGAATGTCTCCGAGAAGTTTGCGCCGGCGGTGTTCAATAAGGAGCACACGAAATATATCGCGCGATCGGAAAAGGCGAAGCCCATGGCGGTGAACATGTATAGTGGATTCTGGTCGCTCATGGTCTGCGTGTTGATGACCGTGGTGGTGAGCCTGTTCACCAAACCCAAGCCCGACGCGGAGTTGAAGAACCTGGTGATGGGATTGACCCCGCTGCCGGATGAAGGGCCGTGTCCGTGGTATCGCAAACCGTTGTTCTGGGCGGCGGTAGTGACCGTCGTCCTGATCGCGGTGAACATTATTTTCTGGTGAGGCAGTTATGGAACAGAACCAACCAAATCAACCAACAAAACAAATTCCCATCTGGTTTTTTATCGGCGTCGTGCTGACGGTTTACGGCTTTCTGATTTTCGTATCCGGCATTTACGGGGCGATCAATCCACCGCCGGAAGACGCGCGCGTGGCCTTGTGGAACTTGCACGCCGACATCTGGTGGGGGGCGTTCCTATTCGTGATTGGCCTGGTGTACTCCTTCAAGTTCCCACCGCGCCAAGGCGCCGGCGGCATCGATTCGCTTGAATAACCGCCGAGTCAACCACCTCCGGCAAAGCTGGAGGCTTGAATTGATGAATGGCTCAAAGCCATGGCTGGGAGGCGGCGCTCGTCAGAATCCAAGTGCCGTGCTGCAACGAAGCGGATGTTCCCCCCTCACCCCAGCCCTCTCCCTTGGGGAGAGGGAGAATCGCCGGCCGCGCGGGAGCGCAAGCCGCCCGCTGGAACATCTCAACGCCCGGGCGCTGCTGTTCCCTCTCCTTGGGGAGAGGGTCAGGGTGAGGGGAACCAGTGGCTCCATACACCTCCCCTCGTCTCTTCTTGCAGAACTGTCAAACTTTGCGAGTCCTCCGGCAAAGCCGGAGGTTTCCCCGCGAAAAATGACCATTGACCATTGACCAAGAACCAAAGAATTCCCAAGAGCCAATGACCAAAGCCTGATTTCGGACGCCAAGAACGCCCAAGCGTTTGGCAATGGGCCTTCGGGCTTGGTTATTCTCTGGTCATTGGGACTTGGCCCTTGGTCATTCTTTCTGGTCGCCTTGGGTGACACTGCCGTCGCCGTAGCCGAGATGCCCGTGAATGGGGCAACGAAAGACCACTTTCCGCATGACATCATCTTCCTTGGCGCTGGGCAGCAGGTAATCGTAGCTCACGTTGGCAGGAGAAAGGTCGCTCCAACTGGTTGCCTTGCTTTTGGCCGTGTCAGCGGGACAACACAGGATCTGCGGTGATGCCAACTCATTGGCCATCGCCTGGAAGTCGGGCGGAAAGACTCCGTTGTGGTCATTGGAGTAGATGCGGGCCGCCAGGCCGATTTGCTTCATGTTGCTCACGCAATTGATAGATTGGGCCCTGCCCTCTGGCCTTGCCAATGGCCGGCAGCATCGCCGCAAGCATCACCACGGTAAACACCATGCTGCAATACCCCATGACGAATCCCGCTATGGCGAAGCCTCCACCACCAAACTCGGAGGGAGCCCGCCGAGCCCGGCCGTGAGCGATGTGACCGGTGATAATCGCTGGGATGCCGGTGAAGATACTGCCGCAAACCAACGACACGATGCCCAGCACCATGCTGGTAATGGCCATACCGGTCTTGGGCGCACCCACAACGGACGGGAAGGCATTGGAAACAGGTGGCGGTGGCAAGTTGGGTTGCGGGGCGGGACTGCCGAACAAGTCGGCGAATTCAGGCAGCCCTCCGAGCGGGTGCCATTCCAGGCCGGCTTCGGTTTTCACTCGCGTCTGGGCGTTGGCGCGCCCCTGGGCGATCCATTGTCGCACGACTTCGGCGCTTACGGGACCGTATTCCTTTTGGTCCACTCCCAGAATCTTATACATGGCGATGCTCCATTTTGGTCGTTGCTTTTATCGAGCCCATCCGACCACCGCGTCTGCCTTCCGGCAATGGAAAAATGCGGCGAGATCAAAACAGGTTGGCCATGGTTCTTCTCGCCGTTTTTCGCGTGGCGTAATTGCGAACTGTGCGGAGCCCATTCGAACACACTTTCCGTTCCACCAGGGGCCTACTCCGCCGAGTCGCCTGAACCGGGCCCAGCAAGCGGCTACTTTTTCAATCCGGCCTTGGCGTCCGCAAGCTTCTTCATGTATTTGGCCGGGTCTTTCTCAAAGAGAGCTTTCTCGCCGGCGTCGCAGACTTTGATCTGCTGACCTTGATACACAAAGGTGACCGGTTCGCCCATCTTTGATAGGTCCATTTCACAGACCAGGCAGGTATCCAACGGATACGGTGTGGCATTGGCAACGTGGTCCTCCTTTGAACATCCGGCTAACGCCGCCATCAAAAGGAATCCTACCCAGACGGTTGCGGAGATCGATTTCAATGTTTTCATAGCTCCTTTATGGCCTTTGCTGCGTTGCTGATCAAGAGTTGTGTAGTTCACAGTGATCCGCGATTCGAATTATTCGGCACTCGCCGCCGTCACCGCCAGCAAGGCCGGAATGCCGCGCGGTTGTTCGCCCGGCATCATGTCCAGACTGGTGATCGCCACGTCGGGCCGCGGGTTGTTCCATTGCTTGGCATAGGCGACGGCGGAATAGTCCGTGCCTTCGAATGGTTTGGTCCAGCCGAGTTGCGCGCCGGGGATAGCTTGCGGTTCTTTCTGCCGGTAATCGTCAATGTCCACCTCGGCATAAATCGGAATATTGGCGGTCTGGCCGTCGGCGTAATGGACCACGTACCGCAGCGTTTCGTAGCGATTGCCCTTGCGGCGGTCGTTGTTGTTCATCCGGTGCTCCAGTTTCATGGTGTGCAGGAAAAACAAGGCGTCGGCTTTGCGGTTGATGGGAATGCCTTTGATTTCCTGCGCGGGTTTCGAGGCTTTGTCCGACAGCATCAAAGCGGTCGGCACTGGGGAGGTGGGAAAATCAAAGATTTCGTAGGGCACGCCTGCGAAGGTTTGCCGGCCGGCGGGCAGGTCTTTGAAGGTGAACCGGCGGTCGCCGAACCAGCCTTTCTCGTCGCGGTATGCGTTGGCTGGTTGCGAAATGTCGATGGGCGAATAGCGCAGATTGGCGCCGGCAATGATGGTCTTGCCCGCAAACGGTGCTTTCAGATTGCGCAGGATGGTGGCCAGGATGGCGCGTTTTTTAGGACCATTGGCCGGGACGGACTCGGTGTCTTTGAACGACACATTGCACAGCACCAGGCCGCCCGGTCCCCGCGGATATTCCATGAGCGCACCGACGTTGAGCATCGGTTTGACGCGCTCGTAAAACTCCGGCGACCGGCGGACTTTCAAGTAGATGTTGTCCACGCCCACCACGTCATTCTTGTTCGGCACGCGCTGCCAATCGGCCAACTCGACGTGCAGCGTCTTGCCGCGGCGCGGCGGATCGATGGCGAAAGTTTGCGGCTCGGTGTTCGGTTTCGTGTTAAAAGTGACCTTGTCCTTCCCGTCAAAGCTCATTTCGACTTCCGTCACCAAATGATAGAAGCCGTTGCCGATCCAGGTGAATTCGATAAAGTCCTGTGCCTTGGGAAAAACCATGTCCCACTGGGGCTTGTCCCCGTGGCCCAGTTCAAAGGAGTAAATGTATTTCCACCCGTCGGCGCTCACCATGCCGTTGACCATGTTGTGAAAATAGTCGCTGGGAAACTTGGCGAACGGCGCCACTTCGTCGTAGTCCACCACGTAACTGAACGTGTCGTCGGCCACGTACGTGCCGGCCTGCCAGGGAAAGATGCGTTCGCCGGAATAGAGCGCCACATCGCCGGTGGTCAGGCCGGCCGTCAGGCGATTCTTGACCGGCGGGAAAGTCACCCGTTCGCGGCGGAACGGACGGATGATATGGTCCCAGCCGACCAGTTTGTTGTAGTCCGCCAGACCCTCAGGGGTTAGGCCGTTGAAGACGATCCAGCCACCGTTCTGGGTGAATTGATTCACTTGATCGAGGTGCTGGGCGAGCGTTTGCAAGTGGTTCGGGCTGGCGGCGATGACGGCAATCTTCCCAGCGGTCAACGCGGCCAATGGCGTGATGGCCTTGGCAAATTTCAGTCCGCTGGCTTCGAGAGTGTGAGCGAGTTGCGGGGCGCCTTCCACGCAGGCAGCGACCGGCAGGAACTCCTGCCGGTAGGTTGCGGCGTAGTCGAGCAGGCCCACGAGGAGATGTTGGGCGACAGGATTGGCCGCGAGTTTTTCGCCGACCAGCAACTGGCTCAGCAGCAGCACGCCCTTGCCGCAGGGCACTTCCGCCAGGGCGCTGTGGCGTAATTGGTCGTCGCATTGCACCAGGGACTTGGCGCCGCGCGTGGGTTTCATGTAGGCGTCGCGGTACACGGTCGAATCAGGGCCCCAGGTAAAGAAATCTTTTTGCTGCAACCCGCGCAGGATCGGATGTTCGAGGTCTTCCGCAAACGCCACGCGGCCCTCGTTGCTGGCCGCTTCCATTTCGCACGGCAGCGCCTGGTATTTCAAGGGATGCGCTTGTTCGAGGACAATTACCGCGCGGCCCGCCGATGCCCAGGCGGCCAAACGGCTCGAAGTGCTTTCGGTAGTTGTAAGCGCATCCTTGCCCAGCAGCAGCACCTTGGTGCTATTCGGCAGAGTGTCCAGGCTGTCGAGCTGGGTGAAGGGCTGGTGGATGCTCTTCAGGAACGCAAGCGCCAAGCCCTGGGGATCATAGACGGCAAGTGTAGCCGCGTCTCGTGAGAGCGCGGCTGAATTTTGATTCGAGGCGTCAGCCGCATTTTCGACGGTGGCTGTTACAATGGACGGAGGCGCAAGCACCGACACGGCTTTGCCATCGCGATACACTTGCTGGCCGTTGACCGATAGCGATAGAACCAGTTCGCCTTCCGTGCGAGCTTTGACGTTGGGCATGGGCAGCTTGAGTTCGAACTTTTGATTGGTGCCGGGAGCAAGGTGGTATTCCTTGGTATCGCCCGCGAATTCTTTACCGGCGAAATTCAGCGCCCAAGTAAACGAGATGGGATCAGCCGAATGCGTGTCGTTGAAAATGCCCAACGTGCGCGGGATGCTTTGGCCCGAATCAAACGTCCAATCCCATTGCCGGCAAAACACGGCGCGCGGCGCGAAGGAGGCATAATGACTGCCGTCGGTGTCGCTCTGGCCCATCCAAAAATGAAACGCGCCGAACCCGGCCCAGCGATAGCCTTCGGTCAGGATGCGCGCCATGAGCCCGGCGGCAGGCAGGGAGCCGGCCTTGCCGGTGAACACGCTTTCGCCGCCGAGATAGGCCAGTTCCGGATGATGGCCGGCAATGTAGTAATCTTCACCAATGAAACGTGGTCGTTGCTCGTCCCATTGCCAGCGGCCGCGGCCGCCGCCGGTGGGATTGGCTTCATAGGCCAGTTCGGGATAGCGGGTGATGTCATGGTCCCAGACATAATGATCGCCTTGCACCGGCATGGCGTTGGACTTGGTGGCACCGCCACCGTCGGTCATGTTTAACCGCGTAGGATCGGTGGCACGGACGGCCTCGGACACGTTGATGACGGCGCGTTCGAACTCGTCCATTTTGCCGCCGTAAAGGTTGATGCAATTGATGTAGAGCCACTCGTTCTCGATGGACCACAGCATGACCGACGGATGGTTTCGTTCGCCGCGCACTTGAGCCAGCAACTGGTCCTTCCAATTCTCCATGAGCTGCATCTTGATGTCCGATCCGTAAAGCCGCTTGAGGTCCGGATCATTCTCGATGGCCATGTAACCGATGCGCTCGCCGTCGAGAATTCCCGAGCGGCGGCAGACCACGCCGTTTTGGTCGAAGAAGGACAAGGCTTCGTCCGGGGACAGGCTTTTCCAGGAAGTGCCCCAGAACCGCATCACGGTTTGGTGTTTGGCCCGGTAGAACTTGAGCCAGTCCTCCTTGGTGGGGGCAGTGAAGCAATCGGCCCAACCGTGAAAGGGAATCCCGTTCAGCAAAAAATCTTTGCCCCGGTTCGACCATTCACGAAAGCCAAACGAGGTTTCCTGCTTGTCCAACTCCTGACCGTCACGAAGCAGCTTGGTGCGCAGGACATACATGAAGGGATCATCCGGCCACCACCGGTGCGGATCGGTCCAGTTTTGCGCCAGGCTGAGAGTTTTCGTTTCGCCTGCGGCCAGGGTGAAGTTTTGCGACGCGAACTGCTTTGCGATGGAGCCATCTGGCGCAAGGACTTCGCAACGGAGTTCGCCTGAGGCAGCGCTGTCGCTGGGATTGAGCAGGGTGAGGTCCGCGCCCAATTGCTGTTGCGCCACGCTGGGCTTGATGAACACATCGCTTACATAGACCGGTCCCGCCGCGACCAGCTCCGGCGTCACGAGAATGCCCGACTGCGGGTGCGCCCAGATCGGGTACGCCAGATCCTGGAAGCCTTCATCAAAAAACCGTTTCGGCAGGTTGAATCGCTTGCGCAGCTTGAGCGGATTGTTTGGGTTGGTGGAATAGCCATACCAGGCGTCCCGGATGCCCACCCATACTTCGTTGGTGCCCGGCTTCAGTGCCCGGCTGACGTCGATTTGCACGCGGGCGAAGGGATTTTTGTCGAACCCACAAATTTGGCCGTTCACAAAGACGGTGGTGTTTAGATTGTTCTGCGGAAAGACGAGGAAGAACGAGCGACCCGCCAACGATGCAGGCACTTCGACGCGCGTGCGATACCACAGGCGATGCGCAAACACCAAATCGTCGCGGATGTTCTTGTCGCTGGGCACGCGGATAGCCGTCCAACGGGGTGCGACGGGGAAATCCTTGATGGGCGCGGCCACCTCGCCGGGCAACTGTTCGTCGTGCCGACAAACCGACCAAAGGCCCTCCAGCTTGATCGCAGTGCGGGCGCCAGGAGCGGACGCATCGGGGAGGCGGAAAACTTGTTGCGCGGCCAAGCGGTCCTGCTCGGTTTGATGATCCTGGTCAGGCTTGAAATGCGAGTAAGGATGAAACGGGCCGTGCGCCAGACATAGCGCGTCCAAGGCAAACAGGATGCGTTGCACCTTGCCTTTATCGTCCTTAGTTTTGGGAAGCCGCAATCTCAGCGTGTGCGGACCGGCGGCCAGCGTTTGATTGCCCAGTTTCAGCCACGCGACTTCGGTCCAATCACTGAGCTGCATGAGATCGGTCGTCAACTCTTGGGGATCGACGCGCTGCCAGGCGCCGTTATCCAAACGCCAATCGAAGGGCGAGCGAACCAACTCATAACCAATGCGCGCCCAGGCTTCATAGTCGCCGGGCGCGGTGACTTGGAGGGCGTAATCAATGAGCACGCCGTCCGCTGGAGCATCGGCTTCGACCTTGCCGGCGTCGATGCTGACCTTCAACCAAGCGCCATCGGAAAGAAAATCCGGATGTCCAACGCCTTCGGGTTTGGGCGTGAAATTGATGTGCGTTGGCGTTTCACCTTCGAGCCAGATGTAGGCTGGGCCGGGACGGTGGCCGCATTGCTGGCCGGAGTTGCCAAGAGAATGGGAAGAGACAAAGCGAGGGAAAGGTGGAAGGCGGAAACGCGCTTCGACAGGCTTCGCAAATGCAATGCGTTTTGAATCATAGCTGTGCGGCATGGTCGCTGTGCGAGGCCAGCGAGTCGAGAAGAAACCGCGCCACCGCGTCATCGCGATGACGCGGTGAATGGCAGATGGCAGATGGCAAATGGTCAACAGTCATTGTTTTGCCATTTGCCATTTGCCATTTGCCATTGCAGCGGCTGCACCGCTGCTCACTCGCCCCGGGCGGCTCGGGCTTCGGAGGAATTATAGAGTGGGTGCGTGGCTTTTAAATTGCGCAAGAAATTGAGCCGGAAATCGCGGGCCTTCTGCGCCTTTTCGCGAGCCGATCGGTCCTTCTCCGGCAAGTGCCGCTGTCCTTCAAAGGGCAGTTTTTCCACCGCGCCAGCCCAACCGGACAGTTGCCGAGCACACGATTCGGCCAGCGCGCGGATCTTTTGCAACGCTGCGACGTGTCGTTTCAATTTGGGCCGATCCTTGACCACGGCCATCATCGAACGGACTTCGCCCGACGAACCGCGCGCAATGGCAATGAACGAAAGCAGTTCTTTGGTAGTGGAGCGCTCGAAGCCTTCCGCAACATTATTGGAAATGGATAGCGCCGCCCGATCCAATTGATTGCGGAAGCCCGATGTCAATGGCACGCCCGGCTCTTCCAGCAGATCGATTACGGTGTTGTAAAGCCGAGCCGCTTCTTGCCACACGGGCAGGTCTTCAAACTGTTGGTACTTGGCCATAAAGATAGTCCTTTCGTTGATTGATAATCTGTTGGTTTGTTCTCCAGTTTTATTCGACTAAATGACTCCTGGTGGTCACTTGGCGTTTGCCATCTGCCATCTGCTATTGGCGCAAGCCTACCCGTGCGCTTCCGCCAGGACCACTACATCACACCGCCCCACTTCGGCCCGAACCAGCGCGCTCAAGAATACGCCGGCTCGTTACCGCGTTTCCATTTGATGTTGCAGCCGATGCTGGGTTTCTGTTCGGCAGGTGCGGGCTTGCCCGCGAGCACGGCGTCCAGGGCCGCGCGGAGGTCTTTACCGGTAACCGGGATTCCATTGCCTGGCCGGCTGCCATCCAATTGACCGCGATAGGCTAATCGCCGCTGCCCGTCGAACAGGAAGAAATCCGGCGTGCAGGCGGCGTGATAGGCTTTGGCCACTTCCTGGCTTTCGTCATAAAGGTACGGAAAGGAGTAGCCGGCGGCTTTCACTTCTTCGGCCATCTTTTGCGGTCTGTCGTCGGGGTGGTTGGCGACATCGTTGGAGTTGATCGCCACCATGCCCACGCCGTGCGATTGGTAGTCGCGAGCCAGTTGGGCCAATTCGGACCGGACGTGTTTAACGAACGGACAATGATTGCAGATGAACATGACCAGTATGGCCGGCGCATCCTTGAAGTCGGCCAGTGAAATGGTGTTCCCTGCGGTGTCGGGCAGTCGAAAATCCGGGGCCACCGTGCCCAGCGGCAGCATGGTTGAGGGTGTTTGTGCCATAGTGTCAGCTTTTTTTGGTAGGTATTTTAGGCTCAGTGATGGAGCTTGTTAAGCAGTTTTCCAGAGCAGTTCAGAGTCTTCTGGTGATGAGGCAAGACCGCTTCGCGTTTTGATTACCACTTCCCGAAGTATGGGGGTATCACTGGGCACCTTGGCAATAGCCTTCGAAATACGCGAGGCGTCTGGAGTGCGTGGAGCTTGCTCCCGCTTTCGTCTCGCGTATCGCGCTCAAGAATTCGACTGCCTTTCCCCAGCCGAAAGCGCCGGCAAGCCGGCCGCACTCCAAGCGCTGGCGCGACTGACTACAAGCCGTTTCAGGATGTCGCTCAGCGCCTGCTCTTGCAGGGGAGGATGAGCGCGCGCTGAGTGTTTGGAAATGGGAAACCGAATGAGCCATCGTGCTCCGTCTCCCACATTGGCGAGCGCTGTGGACTGGCGTCTTAATCGGTTTGAAATCTTCGGAGCGAATCGACCTACACGAATTCCATCTCGTAGCTGTACACGTTACCGGTGTATTTCGTCTGGATCTTCATGTTGCTCTTGGCGAACACGGCTTGCATGGCCTTGTTTTCCGAGAGCACTTCGGCGGTGAAACCGCGGATGCCGTTGCGCCGCGCGATGCGGATCAATTGTTGCAACAGGAAGGTGCCGATGCCCTGGTTCTGCCACTTGTCATGTACCACGAACGCCACTTCCGCCATGTTTGTCTTGCGGTCCAGATAGTAGCTGCCGATGGCAATGATGTCTTCCCCGTGCGCTTCGGGCAGCGTCCCGACCAGCGTCACGTCGTTGCGGTGGTCGATATAAACAAAGTCCTGGATTTGCTTGCGCGGCACCACCTTGGTCGAACTCATGAACCGGTAGTAAATCGTTCCCTGCGACAGCTTGTAGAAGAGATCGCGCGCCCGGGCTTCGTCGGTGGGATGCATCGGGCGGAAGTTGATCTGCGTGCCGTCGTTCAGCAGGTAGGTCGTCCGCAGTTCCTTCGGCCCGACGCTGATCTTACCTTCGATGTCGGCCATGTTGGCGTAGAGATATTTGGCTTCAATCGCTTCCCGCAGCAGTTGCTCGCGGAACTTGGGATGCGCGATGCAGATCAGTGCCATGGCCCGTTCCTGGATGCTCTTGCCGTGCAGGTAGGCCACGCCGTATTCGGTGACCACGTAATTGACTCCCGCCCGCGTAGTAACCACGCCGGCCCCCGGGCTTAGCCGGGTGACGATCCGAGAGACGGTTCCGTCCTTGGCCGTCGAAGGGATGGCGATGATGGCTTTGCCGTCGTGCGCTTTGGCGGCGCCGCGGTTGAAATCCACCTGCCCGCCGACGCCGGAGAAAAACTTGGTGCCCAGCGAATCCGCGCACACCTGCCCGGTCAGGTCAATCTCCAGCGCCACATTGATGGCCACCATTTTGTTCTGCTGGCTGATGATGTAGGGATTGTTCACATACTCGGTCGGGTGGAACGAAAACGCCGGGTTGTCGTCGAGGAAATCATACAGTTTCCGGGTGCCCAGGGCGAAACTGGCCACGACCTTGCCGCGATCAAGTGTTTTGCGATTGCCGTTCACCACGCCGGATTGTACCAGGTCGATAATCCCGTCGGAGATCATTTCGGTATGGATGCCCAGATCCTTCTTGTCTTTGAGGAATCCGAGCAGGGACTGCGGAATGCGGCCGATGCCCACTTCGATCGTGGAGCCGTCCTCAATGAGCGAAGCCAGGTTTTCGGCAATCTGCCGCGTCTCTTCGGTCACTTCGACCGGCGGCACTTCGTGAATGGGATCTTCGACCGGTACCAGGACGTCCATGTCGTACACATGGATGAACGCATCCCCATGCATGCGCGGCATGTTGGGATTAACCTGGGCGATGACGAGCGAAGCGTTTTCGGTGGCGCTCTTGACGATGTCCACCGAAACGCCAAAACTGCACAGCCCATTTTTATCGGGCGGGCTTACCTGGATCAGAGCGGTATCCAAGGGCAATTGGCCGGAATCAAACAACCGGGGAATATCCGACAGATGGATGGGCGTGTAGTCGCCCAGACCTTCCTGGATGATGTTGCGCACGTTCTCCGCGATGAAGAAGCTGTTGGTGCGAAACACCGAAGCCAATTCCTTGTGGGCGTAGGGCGCTTCGCCGAACGTCAGCAGATGCACGATTTCGGTGTCGGGCAGATCGGACGCCCGGCGCGTCAGGGCGCCGACCAGTTGCAGCGGTTCGGCGCAGCCGGTGCCGATGAAAATGCGCTGGCCGGGCCGAAGTTTGGCTACGGCCTCGTCCGGCGTGGCAATGAGGGATTGGTATTTCTCCTTCCAGGAGGTGTCGAAACTGATCTTCTTGTCGCTCATAAATTATAAAAAGGTTCAACGTTCGCACCTCACGCCAACGTCATGCGGGCGTCGGCGACGTAGGCTTCGGTGCCCACGCTGCCGACAATAAAGGGATTGATATCGAGTTCTTTGATCTCCGGATAATCCGTGGCCAACTGGCTGATGCGCTGAAGCGCGCTGGCCAATGCGTCCAAGTCCACCGGCGCCTGGCCGCGCGCGCCTTTGAGCAGCGCGTATGACCGGGTGCCCTTCAACATTTGCATCGCTTCCTCGTGCGTGATCGGCGCCAGGTAAAACGTGACGTCCTTCATCACTTCCACGAAAATGCCGCCCAGACCGAACATCAGCATCGGCCCGAACTGCGGATCGCGCGTCATACCCAGAATGACCTCCCGGCCGCGGTGCCCCATTTTCTCGACGAATCCGCCGCGGATGTAGGCGTCCGGACTGCGGCGCTGCACCCGCAGCATCATCAAATCGAAGGCATCCCGGACCTGCTCGGGGCTGGCCAGGTTGATGCGCACGCCGCCGAAATCCGATTTGTGAATGATGTCTGGCGAGGAAATTTTCAGCACCACCGGGAAGCCGATCCGGTCGGCGATCTCGACCGCCTCGTCGGCGGCTGCGGGCCAGGTGCGCCGTCCAGAATGTCGAAAGTCATAGGCGCGCAGGATTTCCTTGGCCTCCACTTCGCCGACCTGGTGAATCTTGCTGCGGCTGTGCCATTGGATGACGCGTTCCACGCGGCGGCGATTGACCGGGAAGCGGGTCACGATGCGCGCCGGCCGACGTCTCCAGGCCGCGTAATCGCACATCGCCTTGAGCGCGCCCACCGCGCGATCGGGAGAGGCATAGTTGGGAATGCCCAACTCCATGAGTTTTTCCTTGGCTGCGGCCACTTCTCCGCCGCCCATGAATGCCGCCAAAATCGGTTTGGTTCGTTTGTGCGCCTTGGAAAGTTTTTCGGCCAATTCCAGCGGCCGGGTCATGTTCTGGGGCGTGACCACCACCACGATGGCGTCAATGTTTTCATCATCTTGGAGGATTTCGAAGGCCTTCATGTATCGGTCCGGTTCGGCGTCACCGATGACGTCCACCGGATTGCCGAAAGCCGCCGTGGCCGGCAGCACTTCTTTGCAGGCGGGCTTTGGAGGTATCGCTCGGCGACACCAT
This sequence comes from uncultured Verrucomicrobiae bacterium, assembly GCA_963788655.1. Classification (GTDB taxonomy): domain Bacteria; phylum Verrucomicrobiota; class Verrucomicrobiia; order Limisphaerales; family JAFGQR01; genus JAFGQR01. The sequence continues at coordinate 81,153 of CAWBHS010000062.1, forward strand.
TTTCAAGCCCATCGACTCGGCGGCGTCGGCGGCCATGATGCCCGGGCCGCCAGCGTTGGTGATGACGCACACACGGTTGCCGGTCGGCAGCGGTTGCATGCCCAGCGCCAGCGCGTAATCAAACAGAGATTCGAAATTCTCCGCGCGAATGACGCCCGCCCGCTTGAACGCAGCGCCGTAGGCCATGTCCGCACCCGCGAGGCTGCCCGTGTGCGAGGACGCGGCTTTGGCGCCGGCCTGGGTGATGCCGACCTTGAGGATGACCACGGGTTTCTTGCCGGCGGCTTCTTCGGCCACGCGCAGAAACTTATCGCCTTCCTTGATGCTTTCCAGGTAACCGGCAATGACTTTGGTTTCCTCGTCTTCGGCCAGCGCTTGCAGGAAATCCACTTCGTTGAGGTCGGCTTTGTTCCCGAAGCTGATCACCTTGCCCAATCCCAGCTTCTGTTGGGCGGCCCAATCGAGAATGGCCACGCACAACGCGCCGGACTGCGAGATCACGGAAATGCTGCCGGGCGGCGGCACGCACGGGGCGAACGTGGCGTTCAGGTGGTGGTGGGTGTTGAGCACGCCGAGACAATTGGGCCCCATCATCCGGACGCCGGCGGCATGGCACATCTCCACCAGTTCGCGTTCGATCTCGGCACCCTTGGCACTGACCTCCTTGAAGCCGGCGGTGATGACCACGACGGTCTTCGCGCCTTTATCAATCGATTTCCGCACGGCGTCTTTGACCCACTTGGCACCCACTACGATGATGCTCAAGTCGATGTTCTCCGGGTATGCTTCGAGGTCCTGGTAGCATTTGACGCCGAGGATGTCCGGCGCCTCGAGGTTAACGGGAACGATCGTTCCTTTGAAGCCGCTGTTAATCAGATTCGACATGAACGCGTACCCGACCTTGTCGGGATTTCGCGACGCCCCGACGACGGCTACCGTCTTTGGATACAAAAGTGTCTCAAGCATAATTTTTAATGCGGGAAAAGCTCCCGGTATTCCAGTTCATTTGCTCACCAACGCTTGTTCAAGGCTTTCCAGTTTTTGCAAAGCCCCGCCAACGCAAGGTTAGGGCAGAGCTTTCAGCGGTGCAAAACTGAATTGGAATGTAGGGAATTTGGCTCCGGGCACATCGCTTGCCTTTCGAAGGGGACGTGTTTCAATGTGGTTATGCGAGCGATGCAATTGACTTCTCCCGGAACACCGCTGGAATCCGCGGAACTCCCCCCACCCGCTCCCGGTCCCGGCCAGGTGCTCATCCGGGTGCGGGCGTGCGCCGTCTGCCGTACGGATTTGCACGTGGTGGACGGGGAATTGCCCCGGCCCAAGGTGCCGCTGATCCCCGGCCATGAAATCGTGGGAATCATCACGGAGAAAGGTCCGGGCGTGGACCGTTTTCAAATCGGTGATCGGGTCGGAGTACCCTGGCTCGGGTGGACGTGCGGCCAATGTGACTATTGCCGAAGCGAGCGTGAGAACCTGTGCGACCAGGCCCGTTTCACGGGCTACACGTTGGACGGGGGCTACGCGGAATACACGGTGGCGGACGCCCGTTTTTGTTTTCCGATTCCGGACTCATACGCCGATGCGGAAGCCGCGCCGCTGCTGTGCGCCGGTTTGATTGGTTACCGTTCGTTGCGCAAGGCGGGGGAAGGAAAGCGGTTGGGGATTTACGGGTTCGGAGCGGCTGCCCATATCGTGACCCAGGTGGCGCAATATCAGGGGCGCCAAGTTTATGCGTTCACTCGCCCCGGTGATACTCAGGCTCAGGAATTTGCTCTTAGCCTCGGCGCGGTCTGGGCCGGTGGCTCCGACATAAAACCGCCGGAGCCGTTGGATGCCGCGATCATTTTCGCTCCCGTCGGCAGCCTTGTGCCGCCGGCTTTGCGCGCGGTGCGCAAAGGAGCACCGGTCGTTTGCGGCGGCATTCACATGAGCGACATCCCGGCGTTCCCGTACGAAATCTTGTGGGAAGAACGCAGTCTGTGTTCGGTGGCCAACCTGACACGCCGGGACGGTGAAGAGTTCATGGCGCTGGCCCCAAAAGTGCCGGTCCGCACGGAGGTCACCACGTTCCCGTTGAGCGAGGCGAACGAGGCCCTCGCGCGCTTGCGCAGCGGCAGCCTGAGCGGGGCGGCGGTGTTGCTGACGGCGTAAGAACGTGCTGCCCGCATCCTGCCGGCAGTTGGGAACGGTAGTTACGAAGCGAAACCCCGTGACCATTCGCACGCCGCGCCTGCATCCGTCTCTGCCGGCGGGACGCCGACAGCACGTTGCCGGAGCGTGCTGCCGGCATCTTGCCGGCAGATCGAACGGAGGAATGTGTGCCAAATTGAATTCCAGGTTCGAGCGCGAGTACTCGGGTCGTGGAAAAACGTTCGATTTGGTGCCGAATGTGCAAGTCAGCGCCTTTTGTTTTGTTGCTTCAGAAAGCGTTCCGCCTTCTTGCGGGTCGCGGGACGGGCATTCTTCAATTGCCGCTTCACGAAGCGAATCACCGCGGCAGGATCGGCGAGCAAGTCAACGAATTCTTCGAAAGCGGTAATTGCATGCCCGATGGCGATGCGACGGCATTCGACCGTTTGATACCGCGCACGGGACACCTTCAACAGTTCCCGCGCAATGCGGTCCGCCCAGGCTGGGTGGGTCCGCGCAATCCGTGCTCCGCCGGCAATCACGTTGGCGGCGGTGATCATCACTGGTCCGGAGACTGGGGCGAAATATTTATCAAGGTGTCGTTCAAATTTGCGTCCGGAATCCACCCGCACCAAGTGCGACAGCACAATGATCGCTTCCCATTGGAGAATTTTGTTGGGGTGATCGAGCATGCTCACGAAGAAATTGAAGTGCGGATAGAGCAAAGCCGGCCGCTGTTCGGCGAGGAGGCGCAGGACTTTGGCGCAGCCGAACTTGATCCGCGCCGTATCGGCCGCCAATCCCGATACGATCTCGGCCACGTACGCCGGATGATGGATTACTTGCTCCGCCACTTGCTCGAGCTTCACGTCGCCCTGCTGCAATTGTATCAGCCAGTCGGACATGGCGGCACACTCCGGCCCGTCGGAGGAAAAGTCGATCCTGAAAATGATCAGCGACGGTTTGTTGGGGGCGGGGTTTACGGCCGAAGACCAATGGCCGAAATCCAAAAGAAATCCGAAAACCGATCCCCGAAGGAAACTACCGGTGTGGCATTTTGAATTGCACTACCAACCGCTTCAATTGCCGGTGGTGCACTCCTTGCGGTCGCGCCCTGATCCTCTGGTTTAGGAAACGGGGGAAGTTAGGATCGCCCCTTCGCGGAGTCCCCATCGACTTACGAACAATTCTTGGTAGCCGAATTGGCGCATGGCCATTTCGTAAATGACGGCTCCCGTGAGAATCACGTCTGCCTTTTCCGGATCAAGGCCGGGAAGTTGCCGACGTTCTTGGGCGGAAAGACTCCAGAGTCGTTCGATTTGTTCACTGGCGTTCGCCAGACCAAGCCGGAGTGGTTCGCCGGATCCGGCCACCGGCCGCGCGGCACTCAACCGCGTGAGCGTTTTGAGGGCGCCACCCAAGCCCACCAAGCTGACTGTCCGACCGCCGAAGGACTTCGACTTCAGCACGGAGCTAAGCTCCGGATGCACTTCCTGCTGGAGGAAGTCACTTACCGTCTGCCGGCAATGCGCCAGGTCGTTTGCCGTGGGCGGATCGGCTGGTATCAGCACGTCTAACAGCCGGGTGGTCCCCAGGCGGGTGCTGCGGTCGAAGCAAGTGGCGCCAGCTTCGCCTACGATCCATTCGGTGCTGCCGCCCCCTACGTCCACAATCAACACCGGACGCCGGGCAAATTGCGAATCGCTCGTCACTCCCTGGAATACATATTTGGCTTCTTGTTCGCCAGAGATGATTTCCACCGGCACATTCGCGATTCGTCGAACGGCCTGGACGAGTTCGTCGCCATTACGGGCTTCCCGGGCGGCGCAGGTAGCCAACACGCGCAACGAAGTGGGGTTCAATTCTGCTGCGCGGACGGCAAATTCCGCCACCACTTCAGCCGTGCGTGCCACCGCATCGAGGGATAGGTACCCGGTACGAAACGCGCCCTGGCCCAGGCGGGTCTGCCGGCTCAGCTTCATCAGCGGGCACAACGTTCCGGCCAGATCCGCCACGAGCAGTTTGACCGCGTTGGTGCCAATTTCGATCACCGCCCGCCGCTCTCCCGTGCCGGAGATTGTGCTCAGTTTTCTTGGAAGGCTTTGGTTCATGTGTAGATCCAGTTTGCGCGGTTTGTCGTGGGCGGTGGCAAGGCAATTCGTACCCGACCCGCAAGCATTGACCTCACGAGCAACCGCACCGTACGAGACTAGCAGGCGGAGGAGGGAAACGATAGCAACAATTGAGTAACGAAGGCCGCGAGGACGAGTGGGGGTAACTCATTGCAGGCATGCGACAACGCTTGCCCCGCTTCATGAAGGGCCGGTCAATAAGCCGAACGCTACCGTTCGGGTGGCTTCGGATCGAGGCGCAATTGGGGGCCTCGACAGTTCACTTAAACGTCACTTCTCCGCAATCCGATTGTCATCCGCCCGTGATTCAGTAGCGGGGAAATCGAAGACTGAAAGCTTATGAAAAAGAAATTGTATCATCATCTCAAGATCGGATTATTCTCATTATTGTTGGCACTGGTGCCAGGGGCCTTCGCGGCTGACGTGTCCGTCACGGACGATATCACCGGCAATGTGACCTGGACGAAGAACAACGAGTACTACCTGGACGGTTTCATTTATGTGCTGGACGGGGCGACCCTGACCATCGAAGCCGGCACGGTGATCAAGGGTCTGCAAGAACCGAGTGCCGGCACGGGCGAGACGGCCAGCGCGCTGCTGGTGACCCAGGGCGGCAAGTTGATGGCCGAAGGCACGGCCAGCGAACCGATCATCTTCACCTCGGAATATGATGACGTCACCGACCCCGATGCCCTCGGGATCTTCGAACGCGGGTTGTGGGGTGGCGTGGTGCTCTTTGGCAAAGCCACGATTAACACCTCCAGCAACACCGCGGGTGACGCGGCCAATCCGAAGTATGACGTGTTTGAAGGGTTGCCCGACACGCAAATCGGGGCGCAGTTTGTGAACCGCTTCGGCGGCAATGACGACACGGACAACTCGGGCGTGCTGCGGTATGTGAGCATCCGGCACGCGGGCGTGGTGTTCCTGCCCAACAAGGAACTCAACGGCTTGTCGCTGGGCGCGGTGGGCAACGGCACGACCATCGAGCACGTGGAATGTTACGCGACCGCCGATGACGGGTTCGAGTTTTTCGGGGGCGCGGTGAACACCAAATGGCTGGTGAGTGCGTTCAATGACGACGACTGTTTTGACACCGACCAGGGCTATCACGGCAAGAACCAGTTCTGGTTTGCGATCCAGGAGAACGGCAAACGGGACAACGGCGGGGAATGGAACGGCGAACCCAACGACATAGCGGTGAGCAACGCGCCGCTTGCCAACTTCACGGTGTATAACATGACGCTGATCGGGGCGGGGGCCGCCAGCGCGAACACGGCGGTCAACCATGGCTTCACGATCCGCGAGTATTCGGCGCCGCGGGTGTACAACAGCATCATCACCGACTTCCGGGGCAATGGCATCCGCATCACGGACGACCGTTCCGGCGCGATGCTGAACGCGGGGATCATGGACTTCCGGGACAACCTGTGGTGGAGCTTCCATGATCCGGTGGCGGGCGAGCGGGCGGACGTGCTGTTCAACGAATCGGCCCGGCGCAACGACGTAGTGGACCCGCTGTTGGCGGGCATCAGCCGGATCAACGACAACGGCTTGGATCCGCGGCCCATGCCCTATAGCCCGGCGCTGTGCGGTTCGCGCACGCCGCCCAATGATGGGTTTTACAGCCAGGTGAGTTACAAAGGCGCGTTCGACGCGACCGATCTGTGGGTGGACGGCTGGACGTTCCTGGCGGCCAAAGGCTTTCTGGCCACCAGTCCGGCAGCGGTGCCGCCCGCGGGGCAGCAGCAGGTGGCGGTCAGTGCCGACATCAGCGGGAACGTGACGTGGTATCGCACCAACGAATACGTGTTGGACGGCTTCATTTACGTGCTCAACGGCGCGGTGTTGAACATCGAGGCGGGCACGGTGATCAAGGGCGTGCAAGAGCCGAGTGCCGGCACGGGCGAAACGGCCAGCGCGCTGTTAGTGACGCAAGGGGGCCGCATCTATGCGCGCGGCAACGAGGATTACCCGATCATTTTCACCTCGGAGTATGACGACGTGACCGACCCGGACGCGCTGGGGATCTTCGAGCGCGGGTTGTGGGGTGGCGTGGTGCTCTTTGGCAAAGCCACCATCAACACCTCCAGCAACACCGCAGGCGACGCGGCCAATCCGAAGTATGACGTGTTTGAAGGGCTGCCCGACACGCAAATCGGAGCGCAGTTTGTGAACCGCTTCGGCGGGAACAACGACGGGGATGATTCGGGCGTGCTGTGTTACGTGTCCATCCGGCATTCGGGCGTGGTGTTCCTGCCCAACAAGGAACTCAACGGGCTGTCACTGGGCGCGGTGGGCAACGGGACGACCGTTGACCACGTGGAGTGCTACGCGATCGCCGATGACGGGTTCGAGTTTTTCGGGGGCGCGGTGAACACCAAATGGCTGGTGAGTGCGTTCAATGACGACGACTGTTTCGACACCGACCAGGGCTATCACGGCAAGAACCAGTTCTGGTTTGCGATCCAGGAGAACGGCAAACGGGACAACGGCGGAGAATGGAACGGCGAACCCAACGACATAGCGGTGAGCAACGCGCCGCTTGCCAACTTCATGGTGTATAACATGACGTTGATCGGGGCGGGGGCCAACAGCGCGAACACGGCGCTCAACCACGGCTTCACGATCCGCGAGTATTCGGCGCCGCGGGTGTACAACAGCATCATCACCGACTTCCGGGGCAATGGCATCCGCATTACGGACGACCGTTCCGGTGCGATGTTGACGGCGGGGATCATGGACTTCCGGGACAACCTGTGGTGGAGCTTCCACGATCCGGTGGCGGGCGAGCGGGCGGACGTGCTCTTCAGCGATACGACGCGGAGCAACGAAGTGGTGAACCCGCTGCTGACGAGCATCAGTCGGACGAACGACAACCGGTTGGACCCGCGACCGGCGGCCGGCAGTCCGGCGTTGACCTCGAACCGGCAGGCGCCCGACGACGGGTTCTTCGCACCGGTGGCCTACAAGGGCGCCTTTGACGCCAACAACCTGTGGTTGCAGAAATGGACCTTCCTCGACGCCAAAGGCTTCCTCGGTAGTGCGGCCGGTCCAATGGCACCAACGCTGACCATTACCAGCGACGCCATGGGCACCTCGATCAGCTTCATGTCGGAGGCCGGGGTTTCGTATCTGTTGAAGTCAACCACCGACCTGGCTTCGCCCATTACTTGGAGCGATGAAGGAATAATGACCGGCACCGGTGGCATGATCAGCTTCGTCGTTACGACCGGAGATCCGGCCAAGTTCTATCAAGTGCTGGCCCAATAATACCCATTCGAAGCACGACCCAGAGTCGCTGACCCTACGAGGAGAGCCTTTAACGAGGCTCTCCTTTTTTGTTTTTGTCATCGCTTTCGAAAGGCTCGTTTTGGCGGTTGGTGTTTGAACCCCATGTTGCGCGCGATGAATATTTGCCCGACACTGGCTTCCGCATGAACATCCGGCTTTTGCTCATCAATTCGTTGTCCGCATGCTTTGCTCTGTCGGCTGCAGCGCAAATTGCCGTGCAGGACGGTTTTGAATCCGGCGCGGTTTCGTCCGCCTGGGCCGTTGCTGGTGGCATCGCTGTCCAGTCCGATGGTGGGGCGAATGGTACCGCGCATTACGCCCGGCTCGGGGCTTATAGTCAGAGCACCGGGCGGATGCTGGAAGCGGACTTTACTGACGCGGCGCTTGATGGCGCGAAGGATTTTTACGTGGATTGTTTCTTCCGGATTCAGGACACCACCCAACGCCAGTTCAATCTGCACATTGCTTTTGGCAACACCGCTACGGTGAATCTCCGCTATCAGGCGAGCCAGGGCGGCTGGGCGGTCTATGACACGGCATGGCGGCCGGTCGCCGGTCTGGGCAGCGTGACGCCGGAGCAATGGTATCGGTTGCGGCTGAGCGGCTATGATTGGGGCAACGCGGCGGCCCATTACGAGGTGCAGCTTTCCGACGCCGGCACGACAAATTTCACCAGTGGCGCCTCGAACCTCACGATCTACCAAAGCGGTAATCCGCAAACCACCACGGCCAAGCTCTTCCGTTTTACCACCGAATTCGGCAATAATCCGGGTTTCGACGTGGACGAAGTCGCGGCGGTGGTGACGGCCGCACCGCCGGCAGAAACCAACGCCATCGTCAATATCAGTGGCACCTACCCGCACCTGGCGGTCTTCAGCGAGGCCGGGGAAATCGGCATTGGCGCGGTGGTGCCCTGGGCGGGTAAGCTTTGGTTTGTCACTTATCCGCCGCACGCGCCGAATGGCAGTTCGGACAAGTTGTGGATGGTGGACTCGAACCTGACTTTGACGCCGCATCCGGTGAGCGTCGGCGGAACGCATGCCAATCGGCTCATTCATCGCGAGTCGCAACAGCTCAACATCGGTCCGTATTTCATCGACGCGACCGGCGGCGTCCGCGTGGTGTCGCCCAGCATCATGCCGGGACGGCTCACCGGCAGCGCGCGGCATCTCATCGATCCGGCGAACAAGATTTACATCGCTACGATGGAAGAGGGTTTGTACGAAGTGAATGTTCACACCCTGGCCGTCATGGAGCTTTACCACGACTTGAACTCCGCCGCCGGGCCGGACGATCATCTGTCCGACCTGCCGGGCCAACACGGCAAGGGCCTCTATTCGGCGCAGGGTCGGTTGGTCTATTCCAACAATGGCAACGGCGGTGTGCTGGCTTCGTGGGATGGCTTGTCGTGGACCGTTGTCCAGCGAGCCAAGTTTACCGAGGTGACCGGACCAGGCGGTATCTACGGCAATTCACCTGACGACGACCGACTGTGGGCGTTGGGCTGGGACGATCGTTCGGTCATTCTGAAGCTGCTGCAAGACGGCGTCTGGCACACCTACCGGCTGCCGAAAGGGAGCTACACGCACGATGCCGACCACGGTTGGTTTACCGAATGGCCGCGCATTCGCGAGATTGTCGATGGCAAGATGCTCATGCACATGCACGGGCTGTTCTACTATTTTCCAAAGACCTTCTCGGTCGCGAACACCGCGGGCATTGATCCGATCTGTTCGTATCTCAAGATGCCGGTCGATTATTGCTGGTGGAACGGTCAACTCGTCATGGGCCGGGACGATGCCTCGACCACGGGCGGCAACCGTTGGGCCGGTCAATCGCATTCGGCGCCGTGGTTTGGGCAACTCAGCGATCTCGAACGCTGGGGGCCGCCCGCGGGTTTTGGCGGGCCGTGGAAGGATGACGACGTGGTGGCCGGGACGCCGAGTGAGCCATTCCTGATCAATGGATTTCAGAAACGTATTCTCCACTTGAAGCAAACGGGGGCGGCCCCGTTGAATTTCGCCCTGCAATATGATGCCAACGGAACCGGCACTTGGACGACCCTTACGAACTTGAGTGTCGCCGCCCAAGGTTATACCTGGTACGTGCTGCCCACTTCGCTGAAGGCCGTTTGGGTGCGATTGGTGCCGGATGCCGATGCCAGTGGCGTGACGGCCTATTTCCATCTCGCCAATCCGCCGGTGACGCCCTCGCCTGAATTATTCGCGGGTATCGCGGACGCAGGGGCCACCAACGCCTACAGCGACGGCATCATTCGTCCGCGGGAAGGCGACGCGCGCACGCTTCAGTTTGCCGTCAACACGTACGGCGCTGGCGATGCCCCGGAGCAAACCGCCTACTACGAGATCGGCGGCGCGTTGCAACTCAGGCACCAGACCAACGCGACTGCGGAGCATGCATTGCGCACGACTTACGGCCTGGCCAATGCGGATTTCAGCGTCGATGCGGCGTCGGTCATTGTAACCGAAGGGACGAATCGATTCCGTCTGCCGAAAAACGACGCGGCTTACGATATGGCGTTCGCTTCCGGTTGGCCGCGGGGCAGGCGCGAAGTCGTCACCGAACGCGATTTGTTCCAAGCGCACGGCACCTTCTACGAATTGCCCAAGAGCGCGTCGGGTGGTTTCCGGCGCGTGCGGCCGGTTTGCACTCATCACAAGCACATCAGCGATTTCGCCTCCTGGCGCGGCATGTTGGCCATCGCCGGAATGGCCGCCAATGCCACCACGAACAATCACGTGTACCGCTCGGCGGACGGGCAGGCGGCGCTGTGGTTCGGCAATGTGGACGATCTGTGGCGCATGGGGGCGCCGGCCGGCGTGGGCGGACCGTGGAAGAACACCGCCGTGACGGCCAACATTCCCAGCGATCCGTATTTGATGTATGGCTACGAAAACAAAGTCCTGGAGCTTTCGCACCAGAACGTCCGGCCGGTCACGTTCACCGTGGAAGTGGATTTTGCCGCGGACAATACCTGGAGCGAGTATGGTCGCTTTAAAGTCGAGCCCGGCGAGACGTTGAAACATATTTTCCCCGCAGGTTACTCCGCGCACTGGGTGCGTTTGCGGACCGATGCAGACGCGACGGTGACCGCAACATTTACCTACGGTCCCTCTGCCAGAATCGGAACCGTAATGCGGCTGCCGGACGACAACATGCGGCTGACGTTCAACGGCCCGGTTGGCCTGAGCTACTCGGTGCGGGCCTCGGCGGAGTTGTCGTCGGCCCCAGGTTCCTGGGAGACGTTGGCGGGCGGGAGATTTGGCGCCGGCAGTGAGAGTTACGACGTTCTGGATGTCACCAATTGGCCGCAGCGATTCTATGTGATCGCGATGCCGTAAATCAATCCAATGACGACACCTCAACGGAATCTCCTGAACTCGTATCTCACCGTCAAGAACGTGTGCGAACGCAACGTGGAAACTCTCCAGAGCCTGCCCGCCCTGGCCGACGCCTACACCGCCTTCGTGACGCGTCTGCAAACCATCACCAGCCTCGGGCAAACCCAGGCCGAAATCACCACCGGCGTCGCCCGTGATAAACAACGGCTACGCCAGACGATGTGTGACGCCGCCCTGGAAGTGGCGGGCGCAATCCGATCCTGGGCCAAATCGCAAAAGAACGAGGAACTCGCCGACCGTGCCAAATATCATCGAACCACCCTGCTGGCCGGACGCGCCACCGCCAGCGCGGACCGCTGTCAAACCATTCATGACCTGGCGGCCGGCTACGTCGGACAACTGGGCGACCATGGCGTCACCGCGGAAACCTTGTCCGCGTTGCAGGCGCAAATCGACACGTTCAAGGCCATCATTCCCAAGACGCGCACCTTGCGCGCGCAACTCAAGACCATCACCGCCCAACTGGCGGTGGAATTTCGCGCCGCCAACGAACTGCTGCGCGAGAACCTGGACCGCTTGATCCTCCAATTCCGTCGCGGCCACCCGGCGTTGGTGGCGGACTACCGTCATGCCCGCAAAATCGTCGCCCACGCCGCCACCCACCACCGCGACCAGACCGTCGCCCTGCCCGAAACCGTGTCCTCAGAACCGCCCCTGGCCGAAGCAGCGTGAGCGGCGGGAGAAAGATGCTGGATGCTGGATGCTGGATGCCAGATACCGAATGCCGGAGCCGCTGCTCTTTCCCTCGCCCCCCTGGGGGAGAGGGTCAGGGTGAGGGGGGAACTTCAAACCCAACCAAGAATTCAAACGAATGGACAGGTATGGATCTCCCCCCTTGAGGGAGAGAATGCTCCAAAAAGCTATCGCTTTGGTACCCTGAACCGCCGCAACGTAGGGCGCGTCACTCCGTGCGCGCCGGCCGCTTCCCAGCGGATGGTTCGCTAAATTCGCGGCGCGCTGCAGACTGCGTGCCCTGCCTCGGCGGTACAGCGGGGAACTTCGCCCTCGAAGAATAGACGCGCCTCGCTGCCCAAAAAGCGGTCACGCAGAGCGCGGCAGCGTTGTGGAGTGCGGCAGTCCTCTGCCGCTTTCGCCCGCGCAGCCCGTTCCGAAAGCGCCAGAGGGCTGGCGCAGTCCAAAACCTCGCGGCCCTTCGGTCGGTGCCTGGAAAGGTGCCCGACCTGTCGCGTCGAAGCAACACGCCGGCGCCACGGTAGGGTGCGCCACTCCGTGCGCGCCGACTGGTTCCCAGCGGATGGTTTGCTAAATTCGTGGCGCGCCAGGGACTGCGCTCCCCACCTCGACGGTCCATGGAAAGAGAGCACATTAGGCGCCCGCCAGGAACCGCAAGCGCGCACTTGTGCACCACCCCCGAAGCGCCTATCCCCAAGCCAGCGGTGACGTTTGCGACGCCTCCAAAGACCAAGGCAGGTTCGATGGCTCTTCCCTCTCCTTGGGGAGAGGGTCAGGGTGAGGGGAACCGTCGGCGCCAATCGTTCAACGGCTATCGATTTTTCTGAGCCTGTCAAACCCTCAGAGTCCTCCGGCGCAGCCGGTGGTTTCCCTTCGGCTCCAAAATCGCCCAAAGCGCGGCAACCGAAGCTCAAACTGAACCTTGGGATTTGGGCATTCTCTGGGATTTGGTCATTGGTCATTGGTCATTTGCCCCGAATTCCCATTCCTCCGGCCGTCGCCGCTTCGTCTTCACGGTCTTCCAGTCCCGGAGGGACGCCCGAAAATAGCCCAGCGTTTGAACGCTGGGCATCCGAGCCAAAGGAAATCGAGTCCCGAAGGGACGAAAGAAACCGCCGCTCATTGCCCCGCCAATCCAAAACGATTCGGCCGTCCCTCCGGGACCTGAAATCATTTCAAACGCTCCCACCCAGCGTTAAGAACAAAACGCTGGGCCAGTTTCGGCTGCCCCGCCAGGGCGCGAATCTCTCAACACTGTACAACGTTTCATTAAATACTTTACACATCACGAAGGCCCGAGATCGAACTTTTTCCAGCGATGCACCACCGGAGCCGCATTGATTTCCGCGATGCCGCGCAGAATTCTCTCCTTGAGTTCGGCCTTGGATTGCACCCGGATTTGCTTCAAGAACGTGTGCGCCATCTTGCCAAAGAGCGTTTCGACCAGATTGAGCCAGGAACCGTGCTTGGGCGTGTGAACATAACTGAAGCGGTTGGGTCGCGTTGCCAAGTAAGCGCGCGTCTCCTTGGAGATGTGAGCCGAGTGGTTATCCAGAATAATCCGTATCGTCACCCCAGCCGGATAATAGGCGTCCAGGTCTTTGAGCAGCGCGACGAATTCCCGGCTGCGATGGCGCTCCTCGACCCGCGCCACAACGTGCCCGTCATGCAAATCCAGCGAGGCCAGGATCGAAAGGGTTCCGTGCCGTTTGTATTCATGGTCGCGGCTGACGGTGGGGTGTTTCTCCGGCACGGGCGGCAAATCAGGCGCCGTATTGGCAAGGGCCTGCACTCCCGGCTTTTCATCAATGGACACCGTGATGACGCTGGGCGCCACGCTCGCGGGTGCCGCCGCCGCTTGGTTCTGCACCGCCACCTCTTGGTAAACCATGAGCACTTCCTTCATCTTAAGCTCAAATTCCGGATCCCGTCGTTCCAGGTAATACTTCACTTTATGCGGTTGCAGGTGCTGCTCGTCCAGAATCCTTTGCACGGTGGCCTTGGCCGCCTGCGCCAGGCTGGGGTGGCCTGCGGCTTGCGCCTGCTGGCGCACATGAACCGCCAGCGATTGGCGCGTCCACAGTTCTGCTGCATAGCCAAGTTCCTTAGGCTTCGTGCAAGCCAAGTGGACCACCCAGACTTTGTCGGCGCTGGTAATAACCGGTTCCTTAGGACGATGAAAAGCGTCTTTGAGCCCGGCTTCGATTCCCATCTCCAGGGCCTTGTGCAGGCAGTGATAAATGGTGACTCGGCTGATCCCAAGGGCTCTTTGAATCGCCGAAGGGTTGTTGCCTGCGCGGTATTGCAAAAGAATCCGCGCCCGTTCAACCTCACGCACCGGCGCGGCACGCGAAGCCTGAAGAGTTTCCAGTCGCTTTTCCTCCTCCGGGCTGAGGACCAAAGCTGGGAGCTTGGATTTTCCGGCCATGCCCCCGACGGTAGCAGGTCAGGCAGAGTCTGTAAACCTTTTAATGAAACGATGTACTAGACGCGTGCGCAATTGCCCTGTCGTTTGCGGATTGCCTGGCCATCCCAATATGTGCAATGCTTCGGCCCCGGTGAATACATTCTGTCGATTCCAGATTCTTCTCGTCCTTTCCAGCATTTTTTTTAATTCTGCGGAGCCTCCAGGCTGCCACGCCGAAAAGGTGCCTTCTCCACCGACAAAAACGAACTTCCAGGAATCTGACGAGAGCGCCGAGCTTTTTGATAAAGCTGCAAGACATCCTGCAAATCCATTTGCGGATCAGCGAGGAGGACATTGCCAAGTTGCGGCTTCATCCACGGACTTATATTTCCGCGATTCTTGAAGAACGGGACCGCATCCACCGGAACGTGGCCGTTAAACTCAAAGGAGGCACCGGCAGCTTTCGTAGCATCGATGAGAAGCCTTGCTTTACCATAAATTCTGATAAGTTCAACAAGGGCCAACGGTTTCATGGTCTGGACAAATTCCACCTGAACAACTCCGTGCAGGATTACACGTACCTATGCGAAGTGATTTGTTCCGAATTGTTCCTTCAAGCCGGCGTGCCCACCCCCAGAGCGACCCATGCCATTGTTACGCTAAACAACCGGCGCCTCGGTCTCTACGTGCTCAAGGAAGGCTTTGATAGGACGTTTCTCCAGCGGCATTTCAAGAATCCTCACGGCAACCTTTATGATGGCGGCACCTTCGAGGACGTGGACGAACCGTTGGAAAAGGACTCGGGTCGAGGCCCTGATGACCATTCGGACCTGGCCAAACTGGTCACGGCCGCCAAGGAATCGGATTGGAAGAAACGGTTTGCCCAACTCGACCGCGTACTTGATTTGGACGAGTTCTTCACCTTTATGGCCATGGAAGTAATGGCTTGGCATTGGGACGGTTACCTCATGCACAAGAACAACTATCGACTTTATTTCGATCCCACGCCGCAGCGATTCGTTTTCCTCCCGCACGGCATGGACCAGATGTTTTTCACCACCAACGGCCCGGTGCTGCCTTTCCAGGAAGGCTTGGTCGCCAAGGCTGTCTTGGAGCCGGAAGAAGGAAAACGGCAATATCTGCTTCGATTCGCGCAACTCTACGACAAGTTCTACGACTTTCCATCTCTGGTCCAGCGCATCGATGAACTCAATGCCAAAATTCGTCCGGTTTTTCAGCAACTTGGCGCACGTGAAATTGCGCAATACGACAAAGCTGTATCCACTTTAAAAGGGAAGATCTCTGACCGTAGTGCGTGCCTTGAGCAGGAACTATCCCGCATCAGGCTCTCCACTGCGGCTGGTCGATGACGACCCAGCCGTGATCCGATGAGAAATACAAACTGAGCTGTCCATAACCATTTGTTTTTAGGAAGTGCGCCCGCGTCGGGTGCTGCCAACCGGCGCCCTCGTCGGTTGGCCCCGCGACAAAGCCGTCACTGAATTGTGAGTCACTCGGACGCTCGGAAGTGGTTGGCGAGGCGCCAACCACAGCGCCCGGGGCGGGCGCGCTCCCCTTTTTAACTGAATCGTCACTGTGAAGCTGTCCATGTAGAGGGTACCTCGGGCAAGCATCACCAAGCATTCACTGGATCGGTTCTTTCCAACGATTGATCTCAGGATTACCTTATTAAAACATGCATCACCCTTCTTGAAAATATCTTTGCCGAAAACATTGCGGTTTTTTTGCTTGAAGTGTTTTTGATAGAACTCGTTCACTTTGATCAGCGCTAGTTGTTGAAGTTCAGGCCGAAGAACAACAATCAAGACTATGAAAACAACAGCAGCCAAGGTGGTAGGGAGCCTTCTCAGCGGATATTTTGTGCGACGACTCTGCTGAGTGCGTCCAGCCTTAACCCGATCCAAATTTCACGTCAACTACGCGATCAGGAGGGGATTTGGCGAGCGCGAGGAACATCGGGCTCACGAAGTCATCTGGGAGATCATATCGCCTTCTGACCAATGCAATCACCCGTCGGATACGATCCATGACCAGATGCGTTCATGGAATTGGGAAGCCGGCCTCAACGTGCAGGGGACAGACGGCCGTTACCAACCTGCCAATCCGGAGTTTCGCATTACCGAAGATGGTGCCGAAGCCACCGGCACCGCGCACAAACTCATCGTGAGCGGCAACATCGCGGAGGACGCCCCGGTGCCGGTCGTCACTCCCGACGGTGCGGAAATCATTTCCCGACCGCTGGGATTCGGAAACTTCGACCCGATCACCGGCCATGCGAACAGGTTCTTGCCGATATCATCGACGCACCCTGGTTCGTTGGTTGCTTCCAATGTGATCGTCTTCTCGAACTGTTTTGGATGGGATCACGGCTTCGCTGTTGCCATTGGCATTACGAAAGCCGGGCATGTCCCAGGACATCCTGTGGTTCCAGGAGCAACCGCCCCCACCGGAAGCCTACTCCCTTTCGTCTGAATCAAGGCTGAAGATGATGACCGAGACCCTGCCG
Source organism: uncultured Verrucomicrobiae bacterium (assembly GCA_963788655.1). Classification (GTDB taxonomy): domain Bacteria; phylum Verrucomicrobiota; class Verrucomicrobiia; order Limisphaerales; family JAFGQR01; genus JAFGQR01. The sequence continues at coordinate 97,761 of CAWBHS010000062.1, forward strand.
GCAACCCGTGAGCCGAACAAGTTGTCGCGCATAATTCACCGCGAGAAGAACCCAGCCTAACGAGCGCAAATGGTCGAACCCGACCTCGTTGACACTACCCTGGAATTCGGCAGCATGCGTATGGGACCGGGCCGAGCTTTTGTCCCGGATGCGACTATCCCTATTTCAGTGCCACAGGCAGCCGGTGGCCGTTTTGTCCCTGTGTCAAAATGTTTCGAGAATATAGGTGGACGCAATATTCTAATTGAAGGCGTTGAATATCAGCAAATTCAGTCTATGCTGTCGAACCTACCGCCGGCAGGGGCGCGGGGAATTATTACCAACGCGAGCGCCCGCTTACTTGCCCCAAGCACGGATAAACTACAGCCGCAGCGTAATCTGCCTATTCGACAATTCGTCGGCTTAAAGCCACCCGAGATCAAGATTGCCCAAGCAACCCAAGGCGCTCAAGGACCTTGGCTGGCAAGCATAGATGCACATCCATCTTTTACCTTGGACTATGACTTAGTTCAGGGCCCCGGCGATTACACTATGCAAGGTAATACAACCTATCTAGTTAATGGCTTCATATCTGTTAATAACCTCATTATTCAAGGAGGTGCAGTCATTAAGGCTGAGCGTTATTCGTACCTTATGGCCAGCACCGTTCGGGCTTACGGAGATTCGTATTTGCCGATCATTTTTACCGCCCGAGATGACAACAGTGTGGGGGAGAATGTGAGCACCGGACCGCTATCGGGACTTTACCCGCAGGCCGCGCTGATTATCACTGAATACGCACCTACTGTAATTGAGCATTTGCGAATCTCTTATGCTGAAATGGGGATTTTGTATTGGAATCCCGGTCAGCTAAATACGCTGCGGCACGTTCAGTTTACCCATTGCCGGTGGCCGGCCTACTGCATTGATAATCCGCTCCACGTCGAGAATGCGCTGTTTGATGATACGCAGGCCGCGCCGTTCTATGGGGATGGTGAGAACTTCGAAGTGTTCGCCGCCCACATCACCGCTGATGGCGGCAATTCCCTTAGTTGGGCGGACACCTATCATCGCACGATCACGCTGGTCAACAGCCTGATCGTGGGAATTCCTGAAGATTCGGAAAACATTTACATTTACGATCCGCAAAACACGTTTTGGTCGGAAGAATGCCCGCCGGGCCTCTTCGCCACTGCCGCCCTTGGCGAGCATTACCTTGCTGAGAATACTTACCAGGATCAAGCCGATCCGTCCTCAGTCGATCCAGCACTGCTCCAAGAACTACAGGAAATGACCACCAAACCCCCAATTGCACTGCCAACAAGTGGCGAACTGCTGCCACAGGACTTGGGAGACCTTGGTCAATTGGATCTCGGTTACCATTATCCTATTATCGATTACTACAGGACAGGAGCTGATGTAACCGGCGCGCTGACCATCAAGAATGGCGCTGTCATTGGCGTCCAGTACACTTCGTTGCCTTATGGACTTAACATCCGCGGCAGCGGCTCACTGCTCAGCGAGGGCACGCCGCTGAAGCCGAACGTGTTCCTTCGGATGAACAACGTCCAGGAGCAAAAGGGAGCAACCCCGCCTTCGTGGCACGCGCTGATCACCGACGGTCCTTATGGTTCGCAGTGGACTTCCGCCCGGTTTCGCTTTACCGAGTTTTGTGGTTTGGCTGGGCCATCCTACCATTTTTATGGAGGCAATTACCTCGGCCATCTGGAGTTCCTGCACAGCCGCGTGCGAAATGGCCGTGTATTTGCAAGTTACTACGGTCTCGCCGGGCGTTCCGTCGGTCTGACCAACACGCTCTGGGAAAATGTCTCCATTGACCTGACTTGCGGACAACCCCTGTAAGTTAATATCTACAATAATCTTTTCAAAAATGGCGCTTTCCAATTGTACAACGGTGCTACATCCTGGCAAATCCGGGACAATATCTTTGACAACATTGATCGCGAGAGCGTTTCAGACAATGGCAGCCGCGTGGGGAATTCTTACAACGTGTACGCTGGTTTTGGCACTGTTGTTCCGTTTCTTTCGTCAGACTGCTGCCGGTTCTTTGACACCATACCTTACGAGCACGGCCCATTGGGCGATTATTACCTCCCGCAAGATGAACCGAAACTCAATGATGCCGGTAGCCGCTGGGCTGACGAGGCAGGATTGTTCCACTTCACAACCTCAGTGGACCAGCAAAAGGAGGCAGCCAGCGCGGCCGATATTGGCTTTCATTACGTGGCGGTGGATGAGTTCGGCCAACCGTTGAACTCGGATGGCGATGCCTACCCGGACTATCTTGACGACGACTCGGACGGCGACGACCTGATCGACGACTGGGAATTGTCGCACTTCGGCAACCTGAGCCAGACGGCCGAGGGCGACTACGACCAAGATGGGTTGACCAACTTGCAGGAATATCAAGGCGGAACGAATCCCAAAGATTGTCCACGAGAGGCTTATGAAGGGGTTATCAACCGCCAAAGCCAAGACCTGAAAGGTTGGTTCAAGCTCAATGGCAGCTCTCTGGCAAATGCGGTGATCGGCCATCCAGCTTTGGTAAACGTCGGCGGTTCGTGGAACTCGGACGTTTTCGCCAACGAGGATAGCGCCTATATCTTCTTGAACGCGAATGAAGGGGATATACTGACACTTGACGACGAGGACGATCCCATTGGAGGGGGAGGGTCGGGACCGAACAATGATGCGGTCGGCAAAGGATCAATCACGCTGCTGTTTCGCGCGCTCGATGGATTGACCGACGGCAAGACTTATCTGCTTTCTCAGAGCGCCAGTACGCCTAACAGCAACGCGCTGGACGTATTCTTTGCCAACAATGGCGGATTGACGCTACGCGTGGGCAATGCCACGCTTGCGACTCCAATTCTGTCCACCGCCGAGATTACTGCCTATCCCAATGCATGGTATTACCTGGCCCTTACCTGGGATGAGGATCGCGATAATCCCGAACTCATTTGGTATCTCGGCCGCGTCGGCGGCCAACTCAATTTCGGCAATTTCAATTTCGCAAACGGCGCTGTCGTCGGAAACGACGGCACCATCTACCTGGGCAACCACGTGGATCTGGACGGTGGCTTCCGCAATCCGGGTGATGGGGCGCTGGACGAAGTCGCCTTCTGGACCCGCGAGTTGAGCAGCGACGAAGTCAATATGCAGTTCAACGTCCTTCCCCACGGGCCCTCGCTCAATTTTGATCTCACGCGTTGGAACCTCCTGCTGCCCGTGGATGACTCCGACGGTTTTGCCAACTCTCCTCGCGAAGTCGATACGAAGCAGTTGAACGCCGGCTTCGAGTATGCCGATCCAACTGACTGCATCAGAAATTTACTTTTACAAAGGCACCGGCGACACCATGGTGTTTGCAGCCCCGTATAACGGCGCGTATAGCGGCACAGGGCCGCGTAGCGAGTTGCGAGGGACGAACCCCGACGGGAGTCAAGATAACTGGGAACCAGTTGGCATACACACTCTCGACGCCACCTGTTTCGTGAACGAGGCTGGCCCCAGCAACGACAGAAAGGTGGTCATTGGGCAGATCCACGAAAAGGAGCCATACAGCGTCCCCACGATTGTCCTCAGCTACAATTTTCCAGAGCGGGGGAATGTTACGGTCACGGTTAAGTATAAGCCGGACGGTACCGACGCGGATCCGAGCACGCCAGGCGATCAAACGGACAAGAATCGCACTTGGGAAGACAACGTGGAAGTTGGCGACGCGATCCACTATACGCTGCAAGTACAAAAGGTTGGAGCTACTGTCACGCTTTATGCCACGGTCAATGGGGTGCTAAAGGTTGTGAACATGACGACGGATCCGCTGTTTGATGCCACTTGGGGGACGCTGCCAAACCTCACCTTTTATTTCAAGGCTGGATGTTACTATCCAGATAACGACCTCGAAAACCCGATAACCGGCAACGCGAAAGTAACGTTCTCCAGCCTGGAAGTCACACCGTAACCGTTCTTAAGCGCATGATAAACGGATCGCTAAAGATAAGATTGATATGAAATTACTCGCGACGTTTTCTCTCGCCGTGCTCGGGACTTTTGCTGTCCAGGCCCAAGGACTTATTTGGAGCGCAAATCACTGGGAGCAGAGCAGCGGGGCCCCGGGGGCGAGTTGGCAGATTTCCTTCGACCACGTATCGGACCGATACTTTGCTACTCCGCCAAGCTTGAATCCCGCAACGAGAATTTTCTCGATGACTCTCACTACTACCGACACTGGTCGGACCTTTTTCGCCGACGCCATGAATGAACCTGGGTTTGCTGGCTTTGCCGCCGGTCTGACCGATGGGGCGAATGACTATATTCGGTTTCAGGAAGTCCTCTCTTCATGGACTGTCCATAGCGAGGCCGATTATCTGGGGAGATCCTCCGTCGCGCCTGACTTGGCGGGCTACGATATCACGCAGATCGCTTTCCGCGTGAACAACTTTTACGACTGGTACTATGCGCCGGAGGATATCTACTTTAGGAGGTTGGACTATTCCCTGGATTTCTACGGTACGCTCGTGCCTGAACCCAGCACATGGGCCTTGCTCACGCTGGGCGGCGCCGCCTGGCTGATGCGGAGAAAAGCCCGGAAGCCAAAGACTGAACCTGAAAGGAGCAGTTCAACCACAAAGAACGCAGAGAACACAAAGAGCGGCCGGCCTTTCCCGTGAGAGTTGCAGTCACCCGCCGAGCGAGAGCAGGCTCTGCCCCAAGACCCAAGTTCGAGGCTCTGCGTTCTTTGCGTTCTTTGCGGTTAATGAATATGACGACGACTCCGTATGATCCCGATTGGGCCGATCAGACGTTCTATTTCAAGGCTGGATGCTACTACCCGAATCCCCCCACTCAGGCCGGATAAAGTGACAGGTTCAAAGTTGTTGACACGATTTAAACCGTTATGGCAACATCCCGCCATGCGCGAGCTGCGCGTCGCTGCCGTTACCTGATGAGTTTCCGGGGGCTTTCCGTTTGAAGCTTCGTCGACTGCGTTTCCTTTTGTTGGATTCACACCAAGCCAACGAAGGAAACGGAGGTTTACCAGCGGATCGGTTCTCGATCCTCAGGGTTCTCCGGTTCCTGCTGTTCTTTGCCACGAGGCGGCATGGAAGAAGCCGTTCGAGGATCAAAGGTTGCCCTTGGCGCGGCGTTGGATTGGCGAACGCGCTCAGGAGAAGTCAGGGCTTGACGGAGTCTCGCCCTACCGGGAGGTAATACATTGGGAATTCACGCGAGCCCCCGAAGAGCGGCGGAAAGGCGTGGCACGAGGGAACGATGGCATTCGATTTCTTTCGTCCCTCCGGGACTCAATGCTTCTTATGGCCCGCATCCCCCCGTTGAAACGGGGGGCTATTTTCGGGCGTCCCTGCGGGACTGGGAGACGGCGAAGGCGGGGCGGCCGATTTTGACGGAGGCGCGAGAAATTGATGATTGTGCCATTTTCGTGGTCCGCCCTGAATCTGCCGGGCTATCCAGGGGACAATGACCAATGTCCAATGACCAAATCCCAGAGAATGCTCAAATCCCAAAGTTCAATTCGGGCTTCGGACGCCGCCGCCTTAGTTGATCGGTCATTGGACGTTGGTCATTCTCTGGTCATTGGGCCATTGGTCATTGGTCATTATTCAGGGGCTGCCGGCGATCCCTTGGCCCGGCCTTGAGCTGATGGACACGCTCCGGGGGAAGTCAGGGCTCGACGGAGTCTCGCCCTACCGGGAGCACGCAAGCCACCGTTGAAACGGGGGGGTTGCTATTTTCGTGGTCCGCCCTGCATCCGCGGGGATACCCCGGGGACAATGACCAATGTCCAATGACCAAATCCCAGAGAATGCCCAAATCCCAAAGTTCAATTCGGGCTTCGGACGCCGCCGCTTTAGTTGATCGGTCATTGGACGTTGGTCATTCTCTGGTCATTGGGCCATTGGTCATTGGTCATTATTCAGGGGCTGCCGAACGATCCCTTGGCCCGGCGTTGGGTTGATGGACACGCTCCGGGGGAAGTCAGGGCTCGACGGAGTCTCGCCCTACCGGGAGTACGGAACCCAAGACGATTCACGGCGCTGAGGTTGCAACCAACCGGTAGAAACGCATTTCACCCGAGATGGGCAGCGGATCGGTGATTTGAATTTCGCGGGTGAGCGGTGAGGCGTTCAGGTTGGTTAACGATTGCCAGTGTCCCGTGGTGAGCGAGTCGCGATACTGGACCGTGTACGATTGGTTCGCCATGGTGACGAAATGCAGCACCGCGAAACCGCCCAGCGATTGGAGATTCACTTTGACGTTGCTGAGCGGATCGTCCGGATCGGTGCCGTTGAGCCATTCCACGTAATTGCACACGCCATCGGCGTCTTCGTCCTCCCAGGGCATGCCGGTGTAGGTCGGATCGATGGGAAAGTCCGCCGCAAAAACAACGGCGTCGGCAATGACGTACAGCGTCGTATCGGTGGTGCGAATGACCACGCTGCCGGCGTTGCCCAGATCGAATAAATAGGTGCCGAGCAGATACCAGTTACCGGCATCGATTTGTTCGTTCACTGTCTCGGTGATCACCCCGGCGGTGCAATGAACGTCCACGGGCACATTGGTGGCGCGGTTGTTGGAAGCCGTCCAGCGCAGGTAAACGCGATACCAGCCACGCAGGGGCAGGTCCGGTTGGAAGGTAACGCTCTTGGTGCCCTTGCCGGTGTTGCCGTCATGGAGGTAGTCCGCGCGATAGAAACCGGAGTTCGAGGTACTGCTGGTCCAGTCGCCGACGAGTTGGACGTGGTTGGTATCCGCGTTGTCGAGGACGGTAACCGTTTGGTCTGGTGTCCCAAAATACTCGTTCAAACCAATGAGCCCCTGCAGTTCGGCAATGTGCGACTGATAAACGCCGCGCGGCGAGGTATTGTATTGCTTGCACAACGCGGCGGCGTTGCCGGTGGCCACGCCCATCTGGCCGCACGTGTTCATGACGCGCGGGCTGCCCAGGCCAACATGCGTTGCGCTCAAGCAACGTCCGGCCATCATCAGGTTGTCCACATTCGTCGAATAGAGGCAGCGGAATGGAATCCAGTAAGGACTGATCCCGGTGAATTGGGCGTAGGTCAGAAAGTCGTAATCCCCCGGCCTGGTATAGTGCAGGTCGATCTCGCGGCTTTCGGTCACCACGGCATCCTCGAAGAAGGGATGATTGCGTACGTCGGATTCGGTGAGCACGTAATCACCGACCAATCGCCGCGACTCGCGTTTGCCACTGATGTAAGCGACCCAGTCGAGGTCCAGGTTTTCGTTGCCGGCCCGTTGTTTGACGTTCGACCACGTGCCGTAAATGGCCTGCAACAGGTGGTCGCGAATTTCCTCGGCATCGTAAATCGTGTCGCTCAACAACCCGTATTCCCAATACCAGTCGCCGCGGGTTTGGTAGTAATCCTTGGCCACGCCCATCGCCCAGGGAACGGCGGGGAACGTAACCGGTTTGCCCGTGTTGCGGGAGTTCCAGGAAAGCGTTGAACCATTACGCATCGAATCGGGCTCGACCGGCGCCAGCGACTCGTTGAACGCGGCGCGCGGTTCCCGGCCCGTGCGATACAATGCCCCGGCCCAGTAGCCGATCCAGCCGTCGCCCGTGCTGTCGATGAATACCGGCGCAAAGAACCGGCGTTCCTCACCGGTGCGGGTGTGTTTGGCATCGATGCTGATGATGCGCGAGCCGTTGGTGTTCGCGGCAAACGCGCGCCATTCGGTGAACAAGTGCAGGTTCGTCTCCGCCAGGAGCACTTGCAGGCGGGCTTGATCGGTTTGGATAAATTGATCCGAGCCGATCAGGAAGTCGGGCGTGTTGATCTCGGTGACAATGCCGCCCATCGTGTCGCCGAGCGTGTGAACGCGCACGTCCTGGCTGGCGTTGCCGCCGGGGAAGGGGCGGTCGTGAATCAAAGCCACTTGCAGTCCCTGTCGCGCCGCTGCGATGGACGCCGCGCATCCCGCAATACCTCCTCCTACCACCACGAGGTCGAAGTTGCCGGCGCTGGGCGGCACGTCGGGTATTCCCAACTGCGCGCGACGCCAAGTCGTGAGTTCCGGCAGCGAATTGGGCGGCACGAAATTCATGTCCGTGGTGAAGAACAGCGCATCGCAGCGCCCCTCAAAACCGGTGAGATCATGCAGGCGAACCTCCGTGGCGACTTGGGCGACAATTACCAATCCGCCGTCCTGCCACAACCAGCTTTGGCCCACGGTGCCAAATGTTGCGCCGGCCTCGACACCATCCACCGCAACTGTGAACGCACCGGGATGATCGGGCCGCGGCGCGGTCCAGTCTTTGGTGCGTACCCAGAGCCGATAGGCGCCCGGCGCGGGAAATTGCGCGGTGGTCACGGCGTCCGCAACGGGGTACCCTTTCCCATGGGCCAGGAGGTAAGGTGAGCCCATCCGATCGACGAACTGTTGGTCCACCACCCAGCCGCCCCGTTCGGCCAAGCTTTCGGCTTCGAGTAGCAAACTGGCGTTGGTGGCCGCCTCGTCATCGATCAACGTGACGATGGCCGAATCCGCCGAACCGACCGTGTAACCGTCGCCCGATTCGAGATGGAGCACCACGGTTTCATTGCCTTCCAATTCCGCATCGTCGAGAGGGGTGATGGTAATTGTCTTCGCCGTGATCCCCGGTTCAAATTGGATCGAGTTGGTGGCGCTGGTCGTGTAATCGACGCCATTGTCAGCCGTGCCGCCAAGCGTGAATTGCACGGCCACGGCTGAATTCGTATCGCCCAAAACCCGGTGAATGGTAAACTCGCCTTCCAATCCCAAGCCGCTTTCGTACGTGGACGGCTTGGTGGCCTCGACGGTGAATTCCGGCGGGTCATTGTCATCGGCGATGCGAACGGTGGCGGTGGTGGGGCCGGCGATGATGTAGGCCGCGTTCGTGTTCAACGTGAGAATCACCGTCTCTTCCGGTTCCGGCACATTGTCATCCAACGGCACGACCGGAATGGTGACGTTCGTGGCGCCCGCGGCGAATGCCACCGAACCACTCAGCGATTCGTAATCGACGCCATTCGAAGCGGTCCCGCTGAGCGTGTAGGTCACCGTCGCCGGCCCACTGGTGTCGCCGTAGCGTTGCAGCGTGAATGCCCCGGGATCATTGCCGGATTCCGTGGCCGAAGAATCCGTGGCAGTGAGCGTAATGATCTGCACGCCGGAGGGCGGAGGGGTCGGAGCGCCGTAAAACATCACGTCGTCCAACCGCATGAATTCGCCGGTAGTGTCGGTGTCGTCGAACAGGTACAAGCGGAACTCGACCGGCTGCACCACGCCTACAAATTCGGGATCGTCAAACGTGGCCATCAGCGGCGTGAACGAAACAGCGGTGTCATTGCCCGGCACGGAAAGGCTGGCCAGATCGACGGTAAAGTTGTCGAGGCTGGAGCGCACCACGACGTGGGCCGTGTTGAAGGTGGCGGCCTGGAGCTTGGCTTGAGCCATAATGGCGGAAAAGTTAATCGCGTAGCCGGGATGGGGCGCGAGCGTGAAACTCACGTAACTGTTGCCGGTCACAGCGCTGGACTCATCCCCGGCGCTGGCGCTCGCTCGCGCATAGAAGCCCGAAGGTGCGGACACATAGGCGCCAGTCCCGTAGCCGTGGCCATTCCCCGTGGAACCGCCCGCGCCAAATGTCCCCAATCCACTGCCCGCCGTGGCATTGAGCGCCGTTACCCGCTCGGGATCGGGCAACGTGGCGGCAGCCACCGCGTCGAGGGTGGCCGCCGTGTTGTCGTTTTCGTTGAAGTAATACGCCGCCAGCAAGCTGAGATCGTTATCCACACCCACGAGCAATTGCGGCCGAAGGTTCACGTCGGGGGCGCTGTCGTCCTGGAAACGCGAGAAATAGGTGTTGGCGCCTTCGGCTTTGCGTTTCAGCAGCAGGTGGAGCGTTTGGGGGCTGTTCGTCACCGCCGCGCGCACTGCTTCCACCAGCCCATCCGGACCGGTCCCGCTGTCCGGCCAATACCAGCCGGGACTTCCCCATACGGCTTGGACGGGCGAAGTCCTGGTGCCGACGTTGCCGCGCTCGCGCAATTCCGGCCCGACAAATCCTCCGGCGTTGGTGCCGGTGCCGTCCGGATCGTTCCACGTAGCCGTCGCTTCATCGAAAGGCAGGGTGAGATGAACCGAGTGGGTGGAGCTGCCGCCGGCACCGGCACTGTCGTGAGTAAGGATCAGCGCGGCGCTGTCAATGCGGCTGAGGTCGCCGCCGGCCAGGTTGGTGAGATAGGAGACATCGAAGGACAGTATCGTCCGGTATGTCGCCGAGTCGTTATTGCCCACCAGCAATGGCGCGCCGTTCTGAGAACTCGAGGCCTGGTCCGAACGAAGACACGTAGCGTCTATGTTGTAGGCCGCATCCAGGAGCCGGCCGTTGATGCTAATTCCTTCCCAATCGTAAGCGATGCGCAGGTTGCCTGGTTGAAAACTGACGAACGAGCCGGCGGTAGCCGACCAAGCCACGGCCATCCATAAGGCGATGGTTACGGCAACGACCAAACTCTTGATCCCCCCAGGGACCGCATAATTCTGAGCGCGCATTTTCATGACTACACAAGCTGATTACGGCCCTTCGGATGCCAGCAAAACATTGTATCGTTTCGATTGCATGATGGAGGGCTTCATCAAATCTTTCATAGCACAAGCGATTCCGATTAGCCATGAGCATTTGCGTTTGAATTCTTCAAGATTGCGGCGCGGCGTGGGTGATTGGGATTGAAGAGTTGAAAGGTGGATCGTCCATGGCGCTGCGCCGGTAAAGGTTTGGACCAGCGTACCGCGTGTACCGAGATTCAAAATGGCATTCGACATTATTAAAAACCATCTGGTGCATATCGAGCGGTTCCTGCCCTTCGGGACAGCCGGGTGGGCTGTGCGACCAGCAGGCAAGCCATCCAAACCATGATTGCTCATGGCCATCAGAAATTATTTCAGATTTGTTGAAAGAAAGTCGTCGGCACTCCGTATATAAGGGCGTATCCACACTGGTTCCGATGGTGGGACTAAATTTTTTGACAGGTGAGTTAAAGAGTCGAGTAGGTAAGGGGAATAGACGGGCAAGTCGGTTTTCCGGTTTGCTCGCGGGCTTGCAGCAACGCCGATTTTAGCGCGTCGAGCAAGCAGTTACAGTCGGCGGTTACCTTGGCGGTGTTTGGTCAGGGTAACCGCCGAAGCCACGGAATAGTGACAATTGCCGATCGGGGGGAGTCGCTTTCGCGGATACTTCATGGCCTCCTGGACCGCAATAACGGACATTCATGCGTTGAAGGGATGGAACGGTAAAGAATGCTCGCAGACCAATCACATTTTCCGCCGTTCTAATGCGCACCCCCTCATACGCCTCAACGCTTCAATCTTTTGCAAACGACTCTGCCCCCCATTGATCAAGCGCAGTTCGGGATTGTGTCTTGGGGCGCACTTGCTTAAATCGGGCGTTGTATCCATGAATCGAAACCGTCCAGTTCATACTCAACGCGCGTTCTTGTGAATCCACGAATTGTTGCTGCTCCTTCCTCACGTGTCGCCGATGGCCCTCCAAGACCCTCGCGGTTCAAGCGACTAGCCCGCTGGTTACCGATGGGATTTGTCGTTCGGTTGGCCTCCGCCGCCGGCGCCGCTGCAGAGCGCCGCAAACTCCCTTGGTCCAAAAGGGCGGCGCGCTGCCGAGACACCGCTACGGTCTGCCTCGCACCGGTTCCGCGTTTCCCCAAATTCGCGCTGTGGCTCGTCGTGCTTACGGGCTCGCTCGGATTGGTCGTGTCCGCCTGTGCCGCTGGCGGCCTGATTGCAAACGGCGGCTACGAAGCGCGCTTGCAAGGCTGGAGCCAATTCTGGTCGCGCGAAGCGGGCGCCGGCCAAGCGGAACTGGAAACCAACGAGGTCCACAGCGGGCGCACGGCCTTGCAGGTGGTGCATCGCGGGGAACAGGATTGGAGTTACAGCACCGACCAGCGATTGCCGGTGCGCGCCGGTGATATTTACAGTCTGGAAGGATGGGCCAAGGCCCAAGGCCCGGGGGATGCCACCTTGGGGGTCATCGCCTACGACCGCGAGGGCCGGGCAGTCGATTGGGTATTGGGAGGCCGGAGTGTCCGCGACGCGAAAGACTGGACCGTGTTGCGTTCGCGGTTTGTCATCCCGTCGAAAGTCACCTCAATTCTACCCCGCTGGATCGGGCACGGCAACGTAACGGCGTGGCTGGATGATGTTTCACTCCGGCGGACGGGCAGTCTGGCGGAACTGCGCCGGGCCGATCTGCCCGCCGAACTGGCACTGACCAATGCCCTGCTGGCCGTGGAACTCCGCACCGCGGACGGCACGATTTCCGTCCACGATACGCGTGCTGGAAAAAGTTGGGCGCAGCAATCCATGGCCCAGGATTGGGTGGTGAAAGATGCGCGGGTGGGTGCCCAACTTGAAATCGATTTCCTGCACATTTCTTCGGGCCAGGAATTCAAGGCGGTGCTCCGCTTGGAACCGAATCTCCCGGAATTGACGATTACCTTGAGCGGCGACGGCGAACTGGCGGCGCCGTTGCGTTACCCGCATCCCTTCGTGAGCGAGCCGGGCACCTATCTGGTCGTGCCCATGAACGAAGGCATTTCGTATCCAGTCGAGGACGATTCCATCTCGCCCATGCGCCTGATCACCTATGGCGGCCACGGAATCTGTATGGGCTTTTGGGGCGTGACCGATGGCGAACGCGGCCAGATGGCCATCATCGAAACTGCGGACGACGCGGCCATTCGCATTGACCGCGTGGACGGCAAACTTTACGTCGCGCCTGAATGGGATCCGCAAAAAGGGCAGTTCGGTTACGCGCGCAAACTGCGCTACGTGTTCTTCGACCACGGCGGGTACGTGGCCATGGCCAAGCATTACCGGGCGTATGCGCAGCGCATTGGCCGGTTCAAAACGCTGGCGCAAAAACGGCAGGAGAATCCGAATGTCGATCAGCTCATCGGCGCGGTGAATGTCTGGTGTTGGGACCGGGACTCGGTGGACCTCGTGCGGGAAATGAAAGCGCGGGGCATTAATCACATTCTCTGGAGCAACCGCCAATCGCCTGAAAACCTCCGGGCGCTCAACGCCCTCGGCGTGTTGACCAGTCGGTACGACATCTACCAGGACGTGATGAATCCGGACAATTTCAAACACCTGCGCGGCACCCACGGGGACTGGGTGACCGCCGCCTGGCCAAAAGACATTGTCATCGATGCCAATGGCAATTGGCTGCGTGGCTGGCGCGTGAAAGGCACCGACGGCCAGTGGTATCCTTGCGGCGTAATCTGCGACAAACAGGCGCCGGTCTATGCGGCGCAGCGCATTCCGGCGGAGTTGGCGGACCATCCCTACCGCTGCCGGTTTATCGACACCACCACCGCCGCGCCTTGGCACGAGTGTTACGCGCCGGCCCACCCGATGACCCGCACCGAAAGCCGCCAATGGAAAATGAAGCTGCTCGAATACGTTTCGCACGACATGAAACTCGTCACCGGCTGCGAAACCGGCCACGATGCGGCAGTGCCGTATCTCCATTACTTCGAAGGCATGCTAAGCCTGGGCCCGTATCGCGTGCCCGATGCGGGGCGCGACATGATGCGGGTCTGGGACGACGTGCCGGAGCGCGTGGCCAAGTTCCAGTTGGGCCACCGGTATCGGCTGCCGCTGTGGGAATTGGTGTATCACGACTGCGTGGTGGCCCAATGGTATTGGGGCGACTACAACAACAAGCTGCCGGCGCTGTGGGACAAGCGCGATCTGTTCAACGCCCTTTATGGCACGCCGCCGATGTTCATGTTCAACCGCCAGCGTTGGGAGGCGAACCAGGACCGTTTCGTCCAAAGCTACCAAACCACCTGCCCCATTGCCCGCGCCACCGGCTATTCCGAAATGACGGACCACCGTTTCCTGACGCCCAATCGCGACGTGCAACAAACCACCTTTGCCAACGGTGTCACCGTGACCGTGAATTTTGGAGCACGCCCTTATCACCCCGAAACTGGCAACGACCTTCCACCCCACCGAATGAGCGTGAAGGGGCCTGGTTTTTGATGAAGCGCGTCATCCTGCTGAACCGTAGCAGCCGACGTGAGGAGGCTCTGACTTCATTTTTTGCTTAAGCCCTGAAACCCGATTACCGACCGGTGCAAACCATTGACTGGAAACTCGTTCCTGAGAGTTGGGAGATTCTAAAATACCGAGTGCTCGATGTGGGCCTTTCCGACCATCGCCCGGTGTTTGTGGACGTCAAGCCCTCGGGCAGCCCTTAAAGTGCTGAAACCGACGGGCGCCGCTTCGAACATCAGCAATCCGTTCGCGGCGTAAGGCGTCACACCCTTTCTGAGCTTGTGCGTGAAATCTTCTGGAGAGAATTCGAGATCGAAATGTGCCAGACCGACCAGGATGGAGGCCGTGTTTGGATCAGCATTGACGGTCATCGCCAGGTTCAACTCCGCCCGACGGATCGAGGCGGTGCCGAAGGACGCCATGCCAGATGGGGAAGGTTCGGGCAGAATCGCCATCGATTTGACGGCTTGGTGACATCGCCTCCCCCCTCCAAAGAACCTCTTTACATCCCGCGTGTCCGTCATAATCATGGCCTCACAAAATGAATTCCAACTTAGCGATCTTGCTATGGTCATGAAAGAAAACGTTCCTGCCTCACTCAATCGCCGCCAGTTTCTCCAACGCGCCGCTACGGCTCTCGCCGCGCCGGTGGTGGTGCGCAGCTCGGTATTGGGTTTGAACGGCGCCGTTGCTCCCAACAGCCGCATCACTTTTGGCGGAATCGGCTTCGGCAACCGGGCGCAGCATATCATGCCGAATTTCCTCGCGTTCCCCGACGTGCAATGGATTGCGTCCAGCGACTGCCGGGCGGACCGGTTAAAAGGCTGCAAGGCGTTTGTCGATGCCCACAACAAAAACCAGGACTGCCGCACCTATCCGGATTTTCGCGAGATGCTGGCCCGGCCAGATCTGGACGCCGTTTTTATCGCCACTGGGAACCGCTGGCACGGCATGGCTTCCAGTTATGCCGCGCGCGCCGGCAAGGATGTTTATTGTGAGAAGCCGGTGACCCTTACCATTCGCGAGGGACGTTCGTTGGTGAACACCTGCCAACGGTTTGGGGCCGTGTACCAGGCCGGCACGCAGCGGCGTTCGACCGAGTCGTATCAGTTCGCGCGCGACATGGTGCTGCAGGGCAAAATCGGCAAATTGCGGACCGTGGAAATGCAAGTGTGGGCCGGCCCGGCCATCCCGCATCAAAAGGCGACGCCGGTGCCCGCCGGCTGGGACTATGATACGTGGCTGGGGCAGACACCCTGGCGTCCGTTTGTGCCGGCGCGGGTAGGCGCGTGGCAATATTTTTGGGACACCGCGGAAGGCATCATCACGGACATGGGCATGCACTACACCGATCAAATGCAATGGGTGTTGGGCACCGACGACACTGGTCCGCTGGAGTTTGAGGGCGAGGCGGTATTCCCCGATTCCGTCCAGTTCATGAGCGACACGCCGATCACGGCAACTGCCCGTTGCCGTTACGCCAATGGAATCGAAGGCGTGATGTATCAACGGGGCGGATTTGGCGAGCGCTACATTCGTTACATCGGCGACGAAGGCTGGATCCAGGTGGACGACGAAACCGACATCGTCACTGCCGAACCCAAGTCCATTCTCAAGTTGAAGACCGCAGGCGGTGTCAGTTGGGCTAACGCGGGCGCGCACATTCGCAATCTGCTCGACAGCATTCGCAGTCGCCGTCCGACGCTGTGCCATCCCGAAGTCGCGCACCGGGCCATCACGATTTGCCAGGCCATGAACATCGGCTTGCGGTTGGGCCGGAAATTGAAATGGGACCCGGTCAAGGAACAGTTCGACGTTGAGGAAGCCAACCGGATGATGTGGCGCGAGCCGCGGGCCCCGTGGCGGATTTGACTTTCAACGCGATGAATTACCTGAAAGCCAGCTTTAAACCACTGAACCTTTTACGATCCTGGAAAATGAATTTGCGAACTTGTGGAACTTTTTTAGTGCTGAGCGCCTGTTTGATTTCCGCCCTGCCCGCCACCGCGGCCTCGGCGAACATCGATCAGTGGGTGGCCAACGCCGCCAAACACGAAGTGGGCGCCAGTATGGAATCATTTCGGCAGCTCGAAATCCTGGTCAAACAGTCCACCAAGGACAAGGCGCTGAAAGCGGAGTTGGAACAAGGACTGATCAAGCTGCTGGCTCCGGACACGACTTACGCCGCCAAACATTTTGCCTGCAAACAACTGGCAGTGATTGGCTCCGAAGCATGCCTGCCCGCGGTGGGCGAATTGCTGAAAAACAAAGAAACCGTCAGTCTGGCCTGCCTGGCGCTGAGCACCAATCCTTCCGCCAAGATCAACGGTCTGCTGCGCCCGGCGCTCGCCGACTCATCGGGCTTGGCCAAGGTGCAGATCATCAGCATTCTGGCCAATCGCCGAGTCGGCGAGGTCGTGCCGGATTTGATCCAATTGAGCAAGGACGCGGATACCGCGATCGCCGAAGCCGCGCTTGCGGCGTTGGGCCGAATTGCCACGCCTGAAGCCTGCGGTGAATTGGCGCGGTTGCGGAAAGACCTCAAATCACCGCACACCCCGGTCGTGCTTGAAGCCTCGTTGCAATCGGCAGGTGAGTTGGTTGCCGCCGATGAGAAGAAGATGGCCACGGTGATTTACCGGCGCCTGGCTGACCCCGATATGCCCCGCCGGATTCGTTGCGCCGCGTTGGCCGGATTGTTTCGGTGTGACCGGGACGGTGGCGAACAACGCATTTTTGTTGTGCTGCGCACGCAGGACCCGGTCTTGAAACCGGTGGCCATTGCCGCCATTCCTTCGCTCAAGTCGCCCCGCGCGTCCGCCAAGCTCGCCAGGGAATTGCCGCGTTGTGAGCCGCATGAACAGGTGCTGCTGATCCAGGCCTTGGCGGCCCGCGGTGATGCTGCCGCCAAGACGGCCATTAACGCGCAAGTCAATGCCAAGGACGTGGCCGTGCGCCAGGCCGCGATTCGTGCGGTTTCCGATATCGGCGATGCCACGTCGGTGCCTTTGTTGACCAAGGCGTTGGTGTCCGCCGCCCAACCACAGGAAGCGCAGTTCGTCGAACAAGCCCTGAGCAGCCTGCGCGGCGGAGCGGAAATTAACCGGGCGATCATTGCCGAATTGCCAACGGTCCCCGGTG
Source organism: uncultured Verrucomicrobiae bacterium (assembly GCA_963788655.1). GTDB lineage: Bacteria > Verrucomicrobiota > Verrucomicrobiia > Limisphaerales > JAFGQR01 > JAFGQR01. The sequence continues at coordinate 114,996 of CAWBHS010000062.1, forward strand.
AAACTTGCGCCCGGCTCATCAGCGTCCTGTCCCGACGCGGCAGCACCGAGGCCGTTCCGGCGTTGCTGAGTGAAACCGCGGAACCGGCCACGGCCAAAGCCGCGTTCCAGGCGCTGGGCAAGTTGGCGTCGGCCAAAGAACTGGACACGCTGGTCGAACAATTGGTGAACTTGAAAGTTCCCGCCGCCCGCAATGAGGCCGAGAGCGCGGTGGCCCAGGTGATGTTGAAGGTGCCGGAGGCGGATCGTCGTTCCGCCGCCGTGTGCAAGGCGCTGGCGCAAACCACCGACCTCGACACCCGCTGCTCGTTGCTTGGTTTGTTGCCCACCGGTGGCGATGCGACCGCCTTCGCGGCTTTGAAGCCGGTGTTGACGGACAGTGATTCCCGCGTTCGGGACACGGCGATTCGCGCGCTGGCGCAATGGCCCAATGCGACGGCGTGGAACGCCTTGCTGGACGTTTACCAAAAACCGGGCAGCGAGGCCCATCGCGTGATTGCTATTCGCGCGCTGGTGCGGTTGGTCGGTGACGAGAACGCCAAGCCAGGTCCGACCATGGTCGAGCATTACCGGCAGTTGTTGGCCGATGCGAAGAACGACGAAGACCGCAAATTGATTTTGGGCGCTTTGGGCGGCGCTCCCTCCGCCGAGGCCCTCCAGCTTGCGCTGCCGCTTCTGGCCAACGCTTCGGTGCGCGCCGAGGCGGAACTGGCCGTGAAGAAGATTGCCGCAGCCATCAATGACAAGAATCCACAGGCCGCGCAGGAAGCTCTCCAAAAATTGAAATAACTCCAATAGTACAAAACGATATGAAAGACATTCCAACCTCCTCAATGAACCGCCGCAAATTTCTCGGCGCGACCGCCGCCTCCGTGGCAGCATTCAGCCTGGTGCCCCGTCACGTGCTCGGCGGTCCCAAATTCGTGGCCCCGAGCGAAAAAGTAAACATTGCCCTGATCGGTGCCGGCGGCCAGGGCCGCACCAACGTCCAGGCGTTGTTCCGCGAAGCCGACGCCCAAATTATTGCCATTTGCGACCCGTGCGAAGAGGCCGACTACAGTCCTTTTTACTTCAAAGGAAAGGCGGGCCGGAAGCCGGTCAAAGCCCAGATTGAACAACATTACTCCGGCAAGAGCCCGAACTTCCGCTGCACGGAATACGAAGACCTCCGGAAGATGCTGGAGCAGGAGAAATCGATCGATGCCATATTGTGTGCGACCTCCGACCATGCCCATGCCGTCGCCACGGTGATGGCCATGCGACATGGTAAACACGTGTATTGCGAAAAGCCGCTCACGCACAACGTGTGGGAAGCGCGCCAAGTCGCGAAGGTCGCCAAGGAAACCGGCGTGGCCACGCAACTGGGCAACCAGGGGCATTCCGGCGAAGGCATTCGAGCCACTTGCGAATGGATCTGGTCGGGCGCCATTGGGAACGTGCGCGAAGTCCATGCGTGGAGCGACGCGAGCGGTTGGGCGGATGGCCCGGGGCGTCCGAAGGAAACACCGCCGGTGCCGAAGACGTTGAATTGGGACCTCTGGCTCGGACCGCGGGCCATGCGTCCCTACAGTCCGGATTACACGCCGTACAATTGGCGAGGGTGGTGGGCGTTTGGCAATGGGGCCATTGGTGATATGGCCTGCCATAATCTTGACCCGGCCGTGTGGGCGCTGGACTTACGGACGCCCATCAGTGTGGAAGCCTGTGCGCATCACGTCGATTCGGAAGTCGTCTGCCCGTGCGCGATGTTCACTTACAAATTCGGCGCGCGCGGCAAGCAACCACCGGTAACTGTTACGTGGTACGACGGCGGCATGCGCCCGCCGCGTCCTGATGAACTGGAAGACGGCGACGTATTTGGCGGTGGGGGCAATGGCATTCTGTTCGTCGGCGACAAAGGCAAGATCATGTGCGCTGGTTGGGGCGGGACACCGGTTCTCCTGCCGCAGTCGCTCATGGACAGTTTGCCGCGGCCGGCGAAGACCATTCCGCGTTCGAAAGGCCATCATCGCGATTGGCTGGATGCGTGCAAAGGCGGCCAACCCGCGAGCAGCAATTTCGAATACGGCGCCCGCCTGACCGAAATCGTGCTGCTGGGCAACGTAGCGTTGCGCACGGGCAAGAAGCTCCACTGGGATGCGCCCAACATGAAAGCCACCAACGCGCCCGAAGCCGACCGGATCCTCAAGGAACGGTATCGCAGTGGTTGGGAAATAGCGTAATGCTACGGGTCGGGCACGCAGAGGACTGCGCGCCCGCCCCTGCGGCGAAATTGTTCAAGACACGAATTGCACGAATGGACACGAATTCGTGAACATTCGTGCAATTCGTGTCAACTTTCTGGGCTGAGACCGGGTCAGAGCACCCAACCGTTGCGGTAATCGCGGTGCAGCAATTGATCGGCGCGCTTTGAGTTGCGAATGTGGCAACTGAGCGGATCGAATTCCAACACCTCGCCTGGTACCAGCGTTGCCAGGTTGGCCAGTTGCATCAGTTCGGTAAGCGGCCCGCCGATTTCGAAACCGGAGAACGTCTTGCCGTTGCCGCGGCACGCTTCGACCCATTCTTTGTGGTGGCCGGGGGAACGAGGCAATGTTTCGGGCGGACCTCCTTTGAAGCCGTCGAATTTCTTTTCCGGCAGCAAAATGTATCGCGTGTTCCACGGATCTTCGGAGAGCAACGAGCCCTTCGAACCCACCAACAAGTCGCCCCAATCGCTCATCGGATAATCCAAGGTCAATTCTTTCGCCGGTTTTTCCTTGGCGTAAATCGTCAACTTCACCGGCGGCAACTCGCCGCGCGCCGGCAGGTCGAACATGGCGCGCATTGCGCGCGGGTAGCCTTCTTCATTGACTTCCGACGGTTTGGCTTCCACCCGAATGATCGGTGGTTGGGACGGTTTGCCATTGGGCGGTTCCCACAATTGTTCCAGCCGCAACGCCCGGAACATGATGTTGCCGGTGTGACAGCCGAAGTCGCCGACAATCCCGCTGCCAAACGCGCGCCATCCCCGCCAACTTGCCGGGAGATAACATGGATTGTAAGGCCGCTCGGGCGCCGGCCCCAGCCACAGATCCCAATTCAACGTGGCCGGCACGGGCGGCGTGTCGGTGGGACGTTTCAGCGGGCCGTTGCCACCATTAAACCAGACATGGGCTTCGCGGATGTCGCCCAGGACACCGCCCCAGGCCAGTTCGACCGCGCGCCGCAAGCGGCCGGAAGCCGATCCCTGGTTGCCCATCTGCGTGACCACTTTGGTTTGGCGGGCGGTTTCGCGCATGATGCGGGCTTCGCGGACGGTGCGGGTGAGCGGTTTCTCGCAGAAAACGTGTTTGCCGTGTTTCATGGCCGCCACCGCGGCTACGGCATGCGTGTGATCCGGCGTTGCCACGACGACGGCGTCAATGTCCAGGTTCTTGTCTTCCAGCATCCGCCGGTAATCGTGGTACGCTTTGGCTTGCGAAAACTTCTTGAACGTGCCGGCCGCGCGTTGCTGATCCACGTCGCACAAGGCTACAATGTTCACCTCGCACTTGGAAATGTTGTCCAGGTCGCCCCCCCTTGGCCGCCCACGCCAATGCCGGCGACGTTTAATTTCTCATTGGCGGCATAGGCAAAGGCGGATCGGGCGTCGCGCAGCAGGAGCAGGCTCGCTCCACCCACCGCGGAATGGCGTAGGAAAGTTCGTCGAGAAATGTTGGTCTTCATGGAATGACGGTTCACGTGTCAGGTTTTTAATTGCTGGCCAGCACGGATCGCACCCGCGAGTCGGCCACTGGGCCAGGAGTATTGAAACAGAATGATTCGAAGTTTGCTGCAAAAAGTCGAGCGCGAAGCAAAGGCGATAGCAATAGAGCAAAAGCTATCATCTGAAAGGCACATCACACGTTTTCGTGGAGCGCGGACATTCCTGTCCGCCTCCGAGTTTGCCGACCGCTCAAAGCGGACAAGGGTTGCAGTGCGCGGTCACCCGACTTCACCGTGAATTGGACTGGGTAACGCGCAGCGGCACGGCCAGTTCGCCGGTGGCCTTTCCCTCGGTGAGCAACTCGATATGAATACGCGCTTCTCGGGCGGCCGTCGATGCCGGAGCTTGCACGATACACTCGATTTGCTGCTCCGTGATTGGCTTCAGCGTCGTCTGCCATAACCGCGGGGCCTTCACTCGGAGCGACGGAGCCGTTACTGCTTCACCGTTCAGAGTAAACACTGCGGTCCCGCCTTCGCTGATGGTCGGCGGGGCCGATTCCAACCGCAGCGCCGAGGCTGCCAGCGCCTTCGCCAATCCGTTCTGTGCATCCGCATAGAGCAGCATCAATGGCTCGGCGGAGACCGTAAGACTGAGGCCGCCGGCCGCGCTTTGCAGCCGGGTGCGGTCGCCGTCCACGTGGACCACCTCGACGGCCAGGTTTGCCGGCAGCGGCACGCGGATGTCGGTCCTGCCCTCGTCCCGCCACAGCACTTGCAGGCAGCCGCCTCGCACATCGCGAAACAGGTACGCCTGGACACCGTTGGGATACTGTTGCTCCTCGACGAACTTCTTGTCGCAGATCCCATTGACCAGATCGTAATACGTGATGGCATCCAGGCGCGGATTGTAGAGGTTGTATTTGCAGTCGAAGACACAATGCGAATCGCCGAACTGGCCGCGCGCCTTGCCTTGGGGATCGGGATATTGAATCGTAAACCAACTGACCGTCGAGCCTCCCGCGGCGAAGAACACGGTGAACTTCTTGATCATCTCGAGGGCCACGGCATGCCGGGTTTGCCCTTGGCTGTTCAGACCGAGTTCGGTGGAATGAATCGGTTTCACGGCGTGATATTTCTCCATCAACGCCCGGTATTCCCGGATGGTTCGGCGCACGTTCGAGTAGTGTTCGTAGATGTGGAAATCGTAGGCGTCGAGATAGTTTTGATAGCCAGCCTTGAAATACTCTTCATTCGGTTCGACGGAGGTTCCAATGACGTGGATGGCGGGATCGAACGCTTTGACGGTTTCATAGATGGCTCGGTAGGCGCGGACGTTATCAAGAACCTTCTGGCCGGTGCCATGCGGTTCGTTGCCCATGGCGATCATGGCCAGCCCCTTGTTGGCGTATTGCTCGAGAAAGTTCTTCATTCCCTGTCGCAGCGATTCTTCGGTGTATTCCTTGAAACCGTCCCGCTCGATACTGCTGGCGGGCGTGCCGGTGATCCATTTGGCGCCCAGTTTTTGGCAACGGTCGATGCCCGGGCCCTGGGGTTGGTAAGGTGGTTTGGCGGACCATCCTCCCCAAACGCCGATCTGGCGCAGCCCCAGCCGATCAGCCAGATCGAAGTAAACGGGAATTCGGCTGTCCCAGTTGCGGATGGTGAAAGGAATCTGCTCTGGCGCGAACTGCTTGCTGATCGCCGGCGGCAGGATGGCGAAGCCCGAGTATTCCACCTCCGCCGTGTCGCCTTCCTGCGGAATTGCCACGTGCAACTCGTAATACTTGCCCACCCGAAGCCGATTGTTCGGGATCGAGATTTTCGTGGCATAAACAAATTGCTTCCCGTCACCCTTGGTTCGCTCGAGCTTGGCCTCGCCTGGCTCCAATTGCTCGGCGCCCCAATAATCCCGCACGAAATACCGCATGACCTGTTGCGCCGTCGGCAGTGGTTTGGCCGCTTCCACCGTCACTTTGAATTGGACGGGACCGCCCGGCAGAAACAGGTTGCCCACTGCCTCCGTGGCGAGTTTGATGCGCTCGACCCGCTTCTCAATGGGCCCGGTGCTCAACGGAGCCGCCGCAAGGTCGTCCAGCCAGAAGGAACCGTAGGTCTTGCGGAGTTGAACGCGGAATCTGGCCTGCGCGGCTCCCGTGGGCAGTGTCACCGTTTGCGTTGCCGTTTGCCAATCGTGTTCGCCATACCCGATTCCCACGGGAATGGTCTCCAACACCGCGCCCGCCCGATTGAAGGCTTCGAGATCAACGCTGCCGTGATACGAGTTATCCGGACTGTGCAGTTTCGCTTTCCACGCATACTGCACCTGCCAGGTTCCCGGACCCACGGTGAAGATCGGGCTGGCGGCCCAGGTCGCGGTCGTCAGCGCGTTCAATGAACGTTGCAAGAGCAGCGCCTGACCCTGGCCATTGCGGCCTGGGCCGTCGGGTCGGACTGCGCCGGCGGTTTGCCAGTTGGCCAGGGATGCCGCGGCGTCGAAGGTTTCGGTGTACGCGGCTGGTTTGATTCTGGCTTCCACCACCACCTCCGCGCGCAGATCAGCGATGAGCAAATCGGGTTGCTTGCCCGCGTGCGATTCAATGTTCAACATCAGTTCCATGAGGCGGACGGAATCGTGCCAGACGCCGTCATTGGCGCCGCCCCAATGTTCGCTGCCCGCGATCCCGGTGGGAACAATCTCGACCTCATGCCATTGGCCATCAGCCTGAAACGGGATGTTCTTCCGCTGATGGCATTGGTCCGTGCCATCGACCAGCCGCAACGCAAACGAGGAAACGGTTTTCGAGCGCAGCTTCATGCGGATGACTTTGATGGCCTGAACGTCCAATGCGGCGAATGATTTCCGCACGCCGACATAGGCGCCGCCGCCGGTAAAATCCGCGTGCAGGCGCATGGCGTTCTGGCCGGGTTCCGGTTGATCGCGAACCAGGTCAAGACTCCCTTTGGCGCCGGCGAATTCCTGGCCCAAGTTGAAGCCCCAGTCCAATTCGCCGGCCTGGAGCATTTCATCCAGGCGAATCTCTTTGGTGAGCGCCGCCAGCCTGGTGGTGCTGGGGTGCAGCAACACGTCGCTGATCAATACGGTTCCGTTGGTGCCGAGGTTCCGGCTGAACAGAATGACGAACAACCGACCGGGCTGGTGCCACTTGCCGTCGTTCGCGCCGCTCCATTTTTCGTATTGGGTGGCAATGTCGAGCGCCGCCGGCGTGCCCATCGTTTTGAAATATTCCTCGACCGGCAGGACCAACTGTTGCCAGCCGCCCTTTTCGTGAATCTTGAGCCGGATCTGATGGACTTGTTCGGAACCATCCACCAGCCGGATGGTCAGTTGCTTGGCGCCAGTCGGACAGTTCACCCAAAACGAAAGCGCCTCCACGGGCGTCTCCGGCAGAACGATCGAGGCCTCGACGTAGTTGCCGCCCTGGGTAAAATCGCCGGAGAGACTCAGGACCGGGTGATCGCGAAAAGGCTCGGCCGCCAGTTCGAGTTTGCCGCGGGCACCCGGAAACTCGGGGCCATTACCGAATTTCCAACCGCCGGCTGATTGGTGGGCATCGATGAGCGAAACCGGTTGCTGCCCGAGCGCCACGCTCGCCAACAGCGGAATGATGCAGCTTGCCAGGCAATACTTCGACCGCGTGCAAAAGGAGGATTGTGTCATTTCACCACCGAATTTGAAGGCGGACCGTAATCGAATCAAGGTTATTGGCTCACCTCACGGCACCGTGGTGGCGGTCTCGGCCTGCCGGCGCTTCAGCGCGTCCACCTCCGCTTGCAATGCGGCCAACTCGGCCACAATCCGGCGTTGCCGCTTCATGTTTGATTCTCCTTTGAATACTGCCACAAGGCGCGGTCCAGTATCCGCATTGAAGCATTGGCCTGTTGGACGAGACTGCGGCAGAATTCGGTGTATTTCTGCCAAAACTGAAAGTCGTATTGTTTGGGGACATCGTGGTTCAGAGACCACAAAGCGCGATAATCTACAATGGGATACGGGTCTGAATGGAAAAAGTGGAGAATCACGGATGCCGTGGGCCAACTGACACCCCTCAATAGCGTCAGCACCTCTATTCGTAGCTGGTCCGAAGGCGTGCTGAGTGCGCAATGCGTCACATCCCTGATAAAGTCCGCAGAGTTTGTGCGGCAGCGCGGTTGCGTGCGGGGCGACTTCCAATGGCAAATCGCGATGAATTCATCCTTGATAAGAAAGCCTCTCTGCTTGACTGCTCCAAAGACAGAAAGGGCTGCCTTATCGTCATACTCATAACGCTCTGCCCAGTGCTCAATTTCTCCAACAGGAAACCTCAATTGGAACGCTGTGCTCATAGTTCTCTTTTGAAGGCGCGGTCGAGGATGGCGGAGAGGAATGCGTCCAACTCGGCGCTGATCATGCGCTGCGCATAAATTGGAATTTAGGTTTTTTGTTCATTTAATCATCTTCCTTCTCGCATTCGATGGTTGCTTGCCCAGCTTTTTCAAAATCAGCTTGGCAAACTCAATCGGGGTTTCGTCTTTTAGAGAGATGTGTCCGACTGTATGTGGTATGCCCGGTAATTCTGTTTCGTCGAAATATGCAGGCAAGATATATTCTTTGCTTTCTTTCAACGCTCTCGCCAGAGCTGAACGGCGTTCATGTCTCGTCCACATTTTCTTGGCGTAGGATTCTGAAACAAAAATAGCGCAATATTGGCCTGATTGCTGATACACTAAGTCGAAGTGCTCGGCCAGATCTTTTCCCCAAAGGTCTGCTTGTTCGAATCCGTCGTAGAAAACTCTTACGTCATTCGAACGAAGATATTTCGCCACGCGCTCTACATATTTGCGGTCCTCTCCCGCGAAAGACAGCACCACGTCATAAGTCCGGTGAAGTCTCGACAGCATCGCTGTCGGAAGGTCGCCGTCCTTTACGGCCCAATGGGTGCGGTTAAACTCCCAGTTATGAATGCCAAGCCGATCAACAAATTCACGCACGACCGCCCTTGAAAAGCACCCCTCCTCACTGAACTTGAAGGTCAATTCTTGGCGGCCGACCTTAATCTGTCGCAAGTAACCGCAACGAACGATGTCGGTGTTCGGACCTTCAGTGGTAGCCTCATACATCAACAAAGCAGGGACGTGCTCCAACTGCTTCAAGGAGGGGAGATTGCTTATTACTACGGACTCCGCCTCAGGGCCATCGCTGAACTCCTTGAACCTCACCAGTTCCATCTCATCAGTTGGTCGGTTTCCCACGCCGTTGGATTCGATGTTACAAGTAAGCTAAACATAGGTCATAGATTTCCTTTAAAGGCGCGGTCGAGGATGGCGGGCAGCAACGGATCCAACTCGGTGGCGGTTTCGGCTTGCAGACGCTTGAGCGCGTCCCCCTCCATTTGCAGATCATGTAGTCCTTTCATTTAGTAAAAGGCCCTCGTGCTATTTGCTTTCCGCACGAGTGAACGCCGAAGGCTGAAGGCTGAAGTTCTCCCGTCTCGTGTCACCAGTCTGTTTTCAGCATTTAGCATTTATCCTTTAGCCTTGTGTCCGCAGGAAATTGGCGTTGCACGCAGCCCACCGACTTCAGCGGCAGGAATCCAGACTGCTTTCCCGTTGCGCCATCCGGCGAGCGGCCTTGACTGCCGCCGGTGTTCTTCCACGACCTTGGCCACGGCGCCACTCAACGCCTGCATGGCCTTCTGAGTCAGAGATGATTTGTTTGATTTCTTCATGGCGCAAACTCACGCCGCAATTGTTCGTTCTTCCTTCGATTGCTGCCCAGATATGCCTGATTCTGTTGGCCATTCAAGCCTATTCGAAATTACCAAACCCTGGCGCAGCGAGCCTGTTTGCCTGCCGGGAGTGCAGAGCGCCAGGACAAGTCTCCCCGCGTGGGCAAACGGGCGGCCAGCCAGCAGGATTTGTGGCGCACCAGGGTTCATCATTGTCAATTAGTTGCCTCGTTCGTAGCTTGAAAAACGAACAATGCATGGGCCGGAACAACAACTGCGTTTGCTTACCGCCGCCGATTGTGAAGTGCGCTTTGACAATCTCACGCGGCAGCTTTACGCCACCGACGCTTCGATTTACCAGGTCGAACCGCTGGGCGTGGCTTTTCCGCGAAGTGCCGCGCAGGCGGCCTCGGTGATTCAGGCAGCGGCTGAGGCGGGCGTATCGGTCATTCCCCGGGGCGCCGGCAGCGGATTGGTCGGTGGGGCAATTGGCCATGGCTTGGTGGTCGAGTTTTCCCGCTACAATCGGCAGATCACCGATCTGAACCTGGAGCAGCGCACGGTGAACGTGGGCGCCGGAGTAGGTACTGGACCAGTTGAACGCGTTCCTCAAACCGCACGGCTACGGTTTCGGCCCGGACGTGGCCACCAGTTCGCGCGCTACGTTGGGCGGCATGATTGCCAACGATTCCTCCGGCGCGCGGACGCCGGTTTACGGCACCACCGCCGAGCATGTGCGATCGCTCGAATTGGTGCTGGCGGATGGCCGGGTGGAAACCACCGGCTCACACGGCGGCACGTTGGCGCCGCTGCGAGAATTCGCCGACCAATTGATACGCCACCATGCTGCCGCCATCGCCGAACGGATGCCCGCCGGGGTTGTTGAAACGCTGGCCGGGCTACGGCATCAGCCGGTTGTTGCGGGAACCGGGTAACTTGCACCACGTGCTGGCGGGTAGCGAAGGCACGCTGGCAGCCATCATGTCGGCGGAACTCCGAATCGTTCCTTTACCCCGTGCAAAAGGGCCTCGGCGTCGTGTTCTTCGCTTCGATTGCCGAAGCCATGCAGGCCACGGTGGAATTGCTCGAACTCAAACCCGCGGCCATCGAGCACGTGGATCGGGTGTTGTTCGATCAAACGCGCGGCCAGCTTCAATTCCAGGCCGCGCGCGATCTTCTCGAATTGGAGGCCAAGCCGTGCGAGGCCTTTTTGATCGTCGAATTCTACGACGAAGCGACCGAACGATTGCAGGCGCTGGCGAAAAAGAAACTGGGTTTGCGCACCCGGCTCGTAAATACCCCTGCGGAAATGGATCTCGTTTGGGGTTTGCGCAAGGCCGGGCTCACTTTGTTGACCGGTCGTCCCGGGCCCGCCAAGCCGGTGACGGGCATTGAGGATGCCGCCATTCCGCCCAAGCATTTGCCCGAATATGTTGCCGGGTTGCAATCCCTGCTTAAACCGTTGGCCGTGACCGCTTGCTTCTACGGTCATGCGGCTGCGGGGTTGCTCCACGTGCGGCCCGTGCTCGATTTGCACCAGGCGGAGGACTTGCGGAAGTTCCGTCAAATCGCGGACGAGGTTGCCGCGCTGGTACGGCAATTCAAAGGTTCCCTCTCCGGAGAACACGGCGTTGGCATGGCGCGCACGGAATACTTGCGCGAACAACTGGGCGCGGAAGTCTTCAGGGTGATGCGCGAGATCAAGCGAACATTTGATCCGCGGAACGTCTTTAATCCGGGCAAGGTGGTGGGGACGGATGAGGAAGAGGTCGAGGCGGATGCGGGCTTTGCGAGCGGTTCCAAGGCTTCTGCCGACGAGACGTCGGCACAAACGACGGACAGAGCGTGTTCCGCTACGGACGGAAGTCGGACGGCGCAGCGCCTGTTCCAAACTGCCGGCAAGATGCCGGCAGCACGTTGGGCGGACTACCGGATTGATCGGCATCTGCGGATGGGCGCGGGTTACGAGTTGAAGCTGCCATTCGAACCGGAGTTGGCGTTCGCCGCCAAAGACCACTCGTTCGTTGGCAACCTGGAGCAGTGCAATGGGTGCGGTGGCTGCCGCAAGGAAACGCCCACCATGTGTCCGACGTTTGTCGCCACCGGCGAGGAAATCATGTCCACGCGCGGCCGGGCCAACACGATTCGCGCCGTGCTGGAACAACGCGGCCTCACCGGCGTAGATCCGTTGCAGTCGGCAGAGTTGGAAGCCGCCCTAAGCAATTGTCTCTCGTGCAAAGCCTGCACCAAAGAATGCCCGTCCAATGTAAACCTGGCCTTGCTCAAGGCGGAATTGCGGTACGCGCGGCACCGACGCGATGGTCTGCCACTGCGGGTGCGGTTGATCAGTGCGGTGGACTTGCTGGGCCGGTGGGGGTGCCGGATGCCCGCGTTGGCCAATGCCGCCCTGCGTTGGCGGTGGCTGCGCTGGCTGATGGAGAAGACATTGGGATTCTCGGCGCAACGCTCGTTGCCCACCTACGCAGCGGAACGGTTTGATGATTGGTTTGCCCGCCGGACCGCCACGCCGCCAGCGCATCGCGGCCCGGTCATTTTGTGGGATGACACGTTTGTGCGTTACCATGAACCGCACATCGGCCAAGCGGCGGTGGCCGTGCTGGAAGCGGCCGGCTTTGAAGTGATCCTGCCGCGAGGCCGCCAATGTTGCGGTCGGCCCGCGTTCAGCCAGGGAAACTTGGACGAAGTGAGGCGGCTCGGGCGGCACAATCTGGATTTGCTGAAAGACCCGGCCACTGAAAGCGGCAACGGGACTCGGCGGAAAATGCTTGAAGGCAGTACCGGCCAAATCGCTGGCATCCTCGGGAAGGCCGACGTGCCCATTGTGTTTCTCGAACCGTCCTGCTGGGCCATGTTCAAGGAAGATTACCGGGAATTGAAATTGGCCGGGGCAGACCAAGTAAGCCCGCGGTGTTTCCTGTTCGAACAGTTTATCGAGGATCTGCTAAGCCGCGAACCGGAGGCTTTACGGTTCAATCAAGTGCCGGGAACCATTGCCATCCACGCGCATTGCCACGCGAAATCATTGATGAATCCCGCCTTTATGGCCCAGTTGGCGCGCCGTTTGCCAGCGCGTAACGTAACGCTGCTGGACACCGGCTGTTGTGGCATGGCGGGCGCCTTCGGCACCCTGGCCGCCAAGTATGAACTCTCCCGGATGGTCGCGCAACCGCTGGTGGACCTGCTTCAACAGCAACCCGCGGGCAGCGAAATTGTGGCTTCCGGCACCAGTTGCCGTCACCAAATCAGCGATCTCACCCCGGCGCATCCCAAGCACTTGGCGGAGGTGCTGGCCGCCGCACTGGCGGCCGATTAGCGCGAGGTACTGTTCCTTTATCCGCGCGAACGTCCGGCTCGAAACGCGAAGGTGGGCGTCCGTAGTGCCAGGATTCAGAAACCTGGATTCCAGCGACGAAAAATGTTTGCTTGATGTTCAAGCTCATGCGATAACGTCGAGACCGTTGACGATGAAGAAGCACCGAACTCAAAACCAGAAAGCGACGCTTGTGAAAAATTTGCTCGTTACCCTTGCGGCCGGATGCCTGTTGGCCGGTTGTACTTCCCAGCCAAAGACCCCGGTTACGTCGTATTACGACATGGCCGGACTGCGCACGGATTTGCTGTCTGAAAACCAGTTGCCGTCCCCGGTCAATCCCCCCCGGGAAGTGGTGTGGCTGAATGCCTCGCGCATTTACAAAACCCACAATGATTCGGTCTATTATTTGGAAGTCGAGTACATGGCCAAGGAACAGACCGGCCTGTTGGACATTCCTTATGGCCAGACGTTGACGCTCATTCTCGACGGCAAGACGATTAAACTGAGCGGGGCGGGCAGTGTCAATTTGCGGCAGGCCACGGACAATGGTTTCGTGCGGGAGCGGGCGCTGTACGAAGTCACGCGTGACCAGTTGCAGAAAATCGCCGGGGCCAAGAAGGTCGAAGTCCAGATCAAAGGCAACAACGGGTTGCTCGTCCGTGAATTCGGGCCGGAGAACTACCGGAAGTTCCGGTTGTTCGTGATCACCTACGCCGGTTAGGCCGCACCCGACCACTTACGTCGAGCGACCAAACGACCCGCATTTGCAACTGAGCCGCGACCGCGAGGGAGCACGGAAGTGGTGCTTTGTCTCCCGTCCGTAACCTCGTTAAAGCTCCGAGTCTTTGAACGATTGGACCCGATAGATGGAGATCTGTGCTGCTGGTGTTCGCCAATCCGAGGCGGCGCATCCGGCCTTCACGGCCAGGCGGTTGAGGAAATCCACTTTGTCCGGCAACTGCTGCCAGACTTGCGGCAGAAACGTGGCCCGGTATTCCCCGAGGCGCAGCACCACGCCGGTTTCGTGAGGCCGCAGTTGTTCCAGCAGTTCTTCCGGGGAACGAAACGTCAGCAATTTCGGTTCGGTCAAAATGCTGATTTCAATCTCCAGTTCCGGCAACTCCCCTGCCTCAACCGGCGCAAACCGAGGATCCCGCCGCGCCGCACCGCGTGTGTTGTGCAGCACGGCTTGGAACAAAGGCTCTTCGGGCATGATCAGCCCGATGCATCCCCGTAACTTCCCGCGCTTGGTCAGCGTAACAAAACAACCTTTCGGCTCGGCCAGTTTGGGAGGGACATCGCCGGCGGCGACTTGGGGAAGCTGACCCTGCGTCACCACTTCCTGCAACGCCTGTTTCGCCAAGGCCATCAAAAATTGCTTCTCAGCGGCGGAGTAATCAAATGGCGGGGTTTCCTGGTAACCCTCCGTGGTCGCGTCGCCGGACAACCCCCGGAGCTGGTCACGCGTTTCCTTTCCATTGCTTCGAAATTCCATAAATCCACACTTCCAGTCTGCGGACGCCTCATGTTCCGCCCGAAGCGGACCATTGTCCGCGGCTTGGTGGCGCAAGAATCACTCAAGGCTCCATTTAATAAGCCGCTTTGCGAAAACGGGCATCCGCATTATTGCCTGTGCTTTGCCAGACTAATCAGTGAATGGGGCGGGCGCAAACGACGATTTAGAGCCTGTTTTAAAATTGGGCGAGGTCCTGCGGCGAAGGATTTTGGACGCGGGCGAGGCGGCGAGGTCCGCGCATCCCCGCAGCGGGCTGTAAGGATCGAGCCAACGAAGCCCGCGTTCAAAAGACCCGCCGCCCTTCGGGTTTTCGCGGAAAAGGCCGGCTGGCTTCGTTGCTCCTCGCTTACAGACCACTGCGGGTATGCGCGTTCGTCGCGCCTCGCCAGCCGGCCTTTTCCGCGAAAACAGGATCACGCCGAATTTTAAAACAGGCTCTTAAGGGCGGCACTTTCCGGGTCATGGCGGCGAAGCTTTCGATGGAGGGGCGGGAGGCAGATTGGTTTTGTCCAGCCCGCCCCATTTTTCTTGTAGCTCGGCGGCCAGTTGGCGCGCGCGTTGGATCGAGGATTCCGCGCGCTTTTCCATTTCCCGGCGAACGGTCCAATGATAACGCCAGATCAGGTTATTCGGGAGATTGGCGCTCGGATCGACGAGCATCACCGTCCGCTGCCAGTCTTCGATCAGGCGCTTGTTGGATAGCTGGTGAAGGTTGAACAACAGGTAATTGTAGAGGACGCGCGCTTCGTTGGTGTATCCGCCGGTTTGCAGCAGAATGAATGCTTCCCGAATTTCAGTGTGGCGGGATGGTCCCGACCGGGCAATCACCAGCCAAAGACTGCAGCCGAGCAATAACCCGGCGAGTCCGAACACAAACCAGCGCTGGCGCCACAATCGCATGGGACGGATTTACTCCAAGGTGGGACGTGTTGCAACGATCAAGACCGTCGCGCGGCGCTCGAAAACTCCAAAAATCGAAATCTGGCATCCCGTCTCCCGCCTTCAACCTCAGCGCCCCCGCTCGATGGCTCCGTTTCGCTCCCGCCCGCTATGGCACCTCGGCGGCCCGGTAAAACCGCTGCGACCGGCCGGTCACCAATGGATCCACCAACTCAATCGGACCCGGTTGCGGCGGATTGGTGTAAATTGGCAACCAATCAAGCAAGTTGGTCGAGGCGTACAAGATCACGGGCTTCACCGCTGACACGCCGGTCAATTGCAGGTGCATCGCCCCGCCGACAAGCTGTGCTTGAGCCGGATCAAACCGCAGCACACCCGAACCGCTGTCCACGGAGACGGTGAGCGAAGCCGAGCTGCTTCCGCCCGGCCCAGTGATGTCCAGGAAGACAGGGTAAATTCCTGAATTTGTGAACACGTGATAAGGGCTGCGTTCGGTCGAAGGCATTCCGTCCCTAAAATCCCAATTCCAATTGGTAGCGCCGATGCTCATGTCCGTAAACCAAAGCCCCAACGGCGCCGTGCCAAAACCCGCCGAACTCACATAGGACGCTACGGGCGTGGTGGCAGCTTTCGCCCACAATCGATGCGGCTGATCGTAGCCGCGAATTTCCCTGATCGTTTCGCCCGGATGCGCCGCGTTCCATTGGATGGTTTGCCCCGCAATCGTTAGGCTGGAAACGGTCCAGACATCATTCAACCTTCCTTCGTAATACTGCGAATCATCCATCCAGACCGCGTTCAGCGGATCATAAACTGCATATCCGACGCGTTTGTGTCCGAGCGAAAACTGCCCCAGGTTATTGACCTGCCACGCCACAAGGCCGTCAGCAGCGATCAAATTGGTCACGCCCCAATAGCTGAGCGCCGTTCCCTCGTATAAACGACGGCGCTCCTGCCAGGCGCCCTGAGCCGGATCATAGACAGCGCAGCCCAGCTCGTTGTCCCAGAGCGGCAACGTCCCGCCGCCTTCCGCGCGCCAGGCCACCACCCCGCCGGCAACCGTCAGAGTCGGAATGGTCCAATAGTTGAGAGAATTGCCTTCGTAACGCCACGTCCGCTCGCGCCAGGACCGGCGATTGGGATCATACACAGCGCAACCCAACTCCGTGTCATGCGACGCGAATTGTCCGGACGCACTGGCCACCCAAGTGATAATTCCGTCCGTGACCGTCAAACCTGCGATGACCCAGAACGATGAAACGTTACCTGCGTACTGTCGGGTTGCCGACATCCACGTGTTCAATGCCGTATCATACACTTCATAGCGCACCGTGACCGAGTAACCATTGGTTACCAGGAACGTCTGAACCGAGGTCAACGGGGCCTGGAATCCCAAGCCGCAATGGACGCCGCCGAACGTCGCCAAGAGCAACGCCACGTTGGATACAACACGATTCATGCTTGCGCCGAGCTTTCGCAATTTCATCGCCTGACGCAAGATTATCCCTCCGCGGAGCGCCCGCCCCGGGTGGCTCCGCTAAAGGGAGGCCATCGAACTGCGAATTTGAATTGCAAAAGCAATCGGAATTCAACACCGGAATTCGACACCGGTTGGCGAGGCGCCAACCAATGCGCCCGAAGCGGGCGCGCTCCCCGACTTGCGTCGTTGAGGTTAACGGCGATGAATTCCGTTCGCCTAATCAGGTCGCGAGGGATTAGCTTGCCGCGGACAAATGACCACTGTTACCACTGGCGCATCAGCTTTGCGGGTGTCGCGGCCTTGCCCGGTTTGCGACGCCACGGAGGCGGTGCCGTGGCTGGACAAAGGAGAGCTTCATCTCGTCAACTGCCGCCAGTGCGCCATGGTGTATGCGGACCCGGTCGATTCTGATTTGGCTTCCGGAGAATTCTACGATCGATTGGCCACCCCGTTTTACTTGGCGCCCGAAAAGCTGGAAAGCGATTACGCACCGGTTCGGTTTGCGCGTGAGCTACGGTTGTTTCGGCAGCATTGTCGCCAAGGCGCGGTGTTGGACGTGGGTTGTTCCACCGGAGCGTTCCTGCACCAGTTGCAAGCACGCTGGCCAAGTCAATACAGGGTTGTTGGCACGGATGTGGCAATCGAAGCCTTGAACCATGCCGAAAGCCGAGGTGTCGCGGTGATTCGCTCCCCCTTTCTGGACCACGATTTTGGCGCCGCCCAGTACCGATGCCATCACCTTCTGGGCGGTAATGGAACATCTGATTGCGCCGAAACGTTTCCTGCACCGGGCGGCCATGCTGCTCCGCCCGGGTGGCTGCTGCTTTGTCCTGGTGCCCAACTTGCGCTCGTTGGCGGTCATCCTTTTGGGAGCCAATTACCGTTACCTCATGCCCGATCACGTGAATTACTTCAGCGCCTCGACCCTCAGGAAACTTGCGGCCACGGAACCTTCTTTGGGCCTGGTGGCGCTACACTCAACCCATTTCAATCCGGTGGTCATCTGGCAGGATCAACGGCACCCGGCGACGAGTGTTTCGCCAGCGGAGCGAGCCGATTTATTGCAGCGAACCACCCGCTGGAAGCAGAATCCTTGGCTGGCGCCATTGCGATTGGCCTACGCCGCGGTTGAACGGGGGCTGGGCCGTTTGGGATTGGCCGACAACCTCGTTATCGTGTTGCGCAAAAGATCGCTGTGACGGTTCTGTAGGACAGGCGTCCCGCCGGTCGCGGACACCCGGAAACCGGGTGCTTATTATTGCCACTTGCTGCGGCCAACAACCGGCAATACGTCGCGGAGCGTTTGGAGCGCGGAACTTGCTCCCGCTTTCGAAAAGCATAAGGCTCCCGAAAGAAATGGTCGCGCTTGTCAGTTTCGATCCCCTGCTCCCCCGACGAAAGCGCCGGCAAGCCGGACGCACTCCAAACGCTGGCGCGACCAAGCTAACTTTATTCTGCCCGCGTCTTGGAATCCTTTTTGGCCAAATACAAATCGAGGGCGCGGGAGAGGGTTGAAAGGAACGCCACTTGTTTGCGGTTGCGGGCCATGCGCAGCACGTACCATACGACCACGAACATCCCGACCAACCAAATGACCCCAGCGAGGCGGTTGGTTATGCCCGCCGGCAAGAGCCCAAGGAACAAGTCGGAAAACAGCTTCCCCAGATTGTCCCCCGAAACCATCTTGATCAAGCCCCACCAGACCGTGACGGCCCCCATCAGCACCGCCGCCGTGCCGAACACTGACCGGCCCAAGATGGCCGCGGGGTGCCGATCCCCAGTAAGCCCGCCAAGCTCCAAACCGGTCAGCTTGTGGAACCGGCGCAAGTCTTCCGTTTCCAGCGAACCGAAATAATCCCAAAGCGCCACCAACGCCGGAGCATCCTCGTAAAACGCGCTTTCAAACTTCTGATACATGGCCGGTTTCCCGCGCTCGTCCCGGTAGTATTCCTCCACGGCGCCGCGAATCTGCTGAACGTCGGCATGGCGTTCGGATATCCGATTGGCTTGGAGATGCCCGCGCGCCTCATCGAGAAATTGCAGGAAACGCCTGAGTTCGGCGATCCGGGGATTGCTGGACATAGTTGGAGGCATACGCTGAGTGTTAGTCCGCTATTAACATCGATTGTTCTAACGTTTATCAACAAACGTAATCCACCGTCAAGATCCCAATTACGCTGGCAAACGAGGAAATAGCTGGCCGCAAGAACAAGTTAATGTTCATTGATCCCGGCCGCGTGATGCCCCCCCCACGTGCGCGACGTCAAACCGGTGGGTTACTGATGAGAGCTTGGGATGGACTATGCATGGTGACATTCAATCGGCTCCTTCTCCCTCACCCTAACCCGCTCCCCAAGGAGAGGGAACCGATGGAGCTGCCGCTACGGAAACCAAGGGACATCGTGTTTTCAGAAGTCCGGTCATCGATTCTCCCTCTCCCTGGGGGAGAGGGCCGGGGTGAGGGGAAACAAAACCATCGGTTAATCCAAAGTGTCTTCCATCCAGTCAACTGCACAGTAAGAAGGGTGTTTCCAGTGTTCTGATCCAAGGGTCCACAAAACGGTTGAGCGTGCCGCCCCGCGCAGCTAGCAAGTTCAACAACCTGATGAAACAGATGGAAGCCGCATTACTGCCCGTTGCCGCTAATGACGAGCCTCGCCTTGCACGGCAAGACGATCGCACTGCCGCCCCAGAAATACGCTGGAGCTTGTGGGTGCCACTTGCGATTCTCCGGACGTTAGTGCCGGCAATGCTTGGCGCGCTTGTTGGCATGCTGGACCTCGGGGCATGCCCATCACGATCCCTGGCCCGAACAACTCCGGTTGGCCCGGGCCGTTCGGGAACATGCCCGGGCGCATCCCCGCCCCTCGATTCGTCGCGGGCACCCAATGATCGACCGGTTGATCCTCATTCCGTACGGCTTCTTCCTGGTCCTCGAATCTCCCCTGAACCGAAGGCATCCCTGGGACTTGTGGTGGATTCGTGATCTGGATCGCTTCGGACAAAATGAAGCCTCCCAACGTTACCGCCGCCTGATGCGCGCCGCTTTTGAACAAATCGATGAAGCCTTTGACCGGGGTGAATCGTTCGACATCGCGGTGGATGATGATACTCCCCCGGTCGGTTATCGCTCCGTGATCCGCGTTTCCGATGAGTGAAGGACTTGCCGCGGCGAAGCTCCGACAAGGCCGTAGGGGGGCCGAAGCCGTTGCCAATCCGCAAGGCCCAGTATGGTGACCGCTTCGTTCGTGCTACCCGTGCCATCAGTGCGAGGACTGGCGACGGGATGATTTGGCGAAACAAATTTCCAGCTCCAGCGCTTGCTTCCTTCGGAACGGGTAAAACAGGAACAGTGGCGCGGCACTTTTGTTGAAATCTGCGATTGACTGGCTCCCTTGCTCTGAGGATGCTCAGCGCCACAAGCGTTTTCACGTCACGTTATGGCAAAAATTCAACGCGCATTATTGTCGGTTTTTGATAAGACCGGTCTGTTACCCTTTGCCCAGATTCTCGCCCGGGCGGGGATCGAGCTGATTTCCACTGGCGGCACCGCCCGCACCCTGCGGGAAGGCGGCTTGACCGTCACGGATCTGAGCGCTTACACCGGCTTTCCGGAAATGCTCGATGGCCGTGTGAAGACGCTGCACCCGAAAGTCCACGGCGGTTTGCTCTACATCCGCGGCAAGGCCGAACACGAGGAAGCCATCAAAACACACGGCATCGGCCCGATCGACCTGGTGGTGGTCAACCTGTATCCCTTCGAGCAAACCATCGCCCGCCCGGACGTGACCATCGCCGAGGCCATCGAGAACATCGACATCGGCGGACCGTCCATGTTGCGCAGTGCGGCCAAGAACCACGATAGCGTGACGGTGGTCGTTGATCCCATGGATTACGCCGAAGTGGCCGATCAGGTTCAGGCAAATGGCGAAACTAATTTGGACCTGCGCCGCAAACTGGCGGTCAAAGTGTTTTGCCGAACGTCCGCTTATGACGGCGCCATTTCGGGCCATCTCTGCCAAGTGTTTGGCATGCGTCCCCCCCGCGACCCGGAGATTACCCTGCCGCCGCAGTTGCACATCGAAGCGCCCCTGGCCCAATCGTTGCGCTACGGCGAGAATCCGCACCAGAAGGCCGCGCTCTACGGTTGTTTCCCAAAGTTTTACCAGCAGCTCCACGGCAAGGAGCTTTCCTACAACAACATCCTCGATTTGACCGCGGCGGCGCATTTGATCGCCGAGTTCAAGGACGATCCCCCGACCCTGGCCATCCTCAAGCACACCAATCCGTGCGGGGTCGGGCAAGGTGCCAATTTGCGGGAGGCGTGGGACAAGGCCTTTGCCACGGACAAACAGGCGCCGTTCGGCGGCATCATCACCGTCAACCGCCCGCTGGACCTGCCCTGCGCTGAAGCGATTGCCGAGATTTTCAGCGAAGTCATCGTGGCGCCTGAGTTCACTCCGGAAGCAGCCGCGTTACTGCAAAAGAAAAAGAACCTGCGGCTGATCAAAGTGCTTCAAAGTCCGTCCAAGGCCTCGAGCTTCGATCTGCGCAGTGTGGGCGCTGAATCGTTCCTGTTGCAGGAGCGCGACGCCCAACCCAGCAAGCGCGCCGATTGGAAAGTCGTGACGCGCCGCCAACCCACCGAGGCCGAAATGCAGGCCATGTGTTTCGGCTGGCGCGTGGTCAAGCACATCAAGTCCAACGCCATCGTCTATGTGGGGCCGGATCGCACCCTGGGCCTGGGCGCGGGCCAGATGAGCCGTGTCGATGCCAGCCGGATTGCGGTATGGAAAGCGGGCGAAGCGGGACTGCCGCTGACCGGTAGTGTCGTTTGCAGTGATGCGTTTTTCCCGTTTCCCGACGGACTGGTGGCCGCGGCCCAGGCCGGTGCCACCGCCGCCATCCAACCGGGCGGATCGGTGCGCGACACGGAAGTCATTGCCGCCGCCGACCAGCATAACGTGGCCATGGTGTTCACCGGCCGGCGACACTTCCGGCACTGAACGCGCGGCCGGACTGCTTTCCAAACCGAAGGCTCGACCAGTCGCTGATCAAGGTTACTTTGGTACGGCTGCCGATAGGTCGCGCCAGCGTTTGGAGTGCGTCCGGCTTGCCGGCGCTATCGCAAGGAGAAGTAACTTCCTAAACGTTTTGTAGGCTGTGAGGTCTGTGCGCCCCCGACAACGAAGAAAGCGGGAGCAAGCTCCGCACACTCCAAACGCTGGCGCGACATTTGAAGGTGGATTTAGCGCTGGCGGCCCTCCGAACGGTACAGGACAATTAGAACCCACATTCCGAATCCCGTAGGACAGCCGTCCCGGCTGTCCCGAAACACTAGCGGCCGTCATTCGTACCATGCCGTTCCGAAATATTCGAACGTCCTTGGATCCTTCGAGACAGGCGGGACGCCTGTCCTACCAGGTTCGGTGAGCGGAGGCGCCGGGAACAGTCCGGCAGGGTTTCATCCCAACGGACGGTGACATTGCTTGAACCGACCAGAAGCCGCGATCTAACAATACTCGAAGCTGCTGAAACACCTCCCACTTCGTCAATCGGCGGCCGGAGATGGAGGCGTATTGGCCGGGCTGGATTCGCACTTGGAACGTTATCCCTTCCTTCCAGTCCACGATTACGACGAGCCGCTCGGAGTTTTCCGTGATCATGCGGCAAACCGTATCACCCCTCCCTGACGCCCTGATGACGTTGAAATGACAAAGTTGTCATTCGCCGTTCATGCGCGGTTCATTTCATTCCGGTTTAAATACCGGGACAAACAATGATGATGAAATCATTTCAAGGCTGGCCTGGCGCCGAGCGCCTCGAATCGGTTTGTTTATGACCGCGCGATTTGACAATACCTCGCCGTTAGGAGATAAGAGCGACGAGACAGTTATGCGTATCCTCGTCGTGGAAGACGAAAAGAAGACCGCTTCCTTCATCCGTAAGGCGCTGCAGTCCGAAGGTTTTGCCGTGGACGTGCTCTACAATGGAATGGAGGCGCTCAATGCCCTGCCGCAGACTCCATTCGACGTGGTGGTGCTCGACATCATGATGCCCGGCATGGATGGCCTGAGTGTCGTGCGACATTGGCGTCAGCGCGGCATCCACACCCCCATCCTCCTGCTCACGGCGCGGGGCGAGATCAGTGAACGCGTCGAGGGGCTCAACGCCGGCGCCGACGATTACCTTCCCAAGCCTTTCGCCCTCGATGAACTCATCGCCCGCGTGCGTGCGTTGGGCCGGCGCCAACCTGAGGCGCAACCGGTCGTCTTGCGCGCCGGTGATCTGACGCTCAACACCGTCACCCGGGAGGTTCGGCGCGCCGATATGGCCATCGAACTGGCACCTCGCGAATACCGGTTGCTCGAATTCCTCATGCGTTCGCCGGGTCGGATCTGCGGGCGGATGGCGATTGTCGAGAAGGTATGGGATTACGATTTCGATCCGGGCACCAACCTGGTGGACGTTTACATCAAGCGGCTCCGCGAAAAAATTGACGCCGATTTCGAGCCCAAGTTGTTGCACACGGTGCGCGGCGTCGGTTACACCCTGAAAGCCGCGCCATGAATCTCCGCGCCCGCATCACCCTGTGGCACAGCGCGATCCTGCTGATTTCGCTGATGGTGATGGCGGGGGTGTTTCATTACGAATTGCAGGAAAACCGGCAGGCCTTGCGCGCAGGAGAACCTCTGGAACCTTCGTGGGAGGAAACCGGTGAGTTCGTGTTGTATTTCGGCTTGCCCACCGCGCTGTTGCTGCTGGCCGGTGGCGCCTGGTTTATTCGCCGCTCGCTGCAACCGGTGGCCCGCTTGACCGAAGCCGCCGAGCGCATTCAACTCCACCACTTGCAGGAACGCCTGCCACCCACCGGCACCGGCGACGAACTGGATCGGCTGACCCAGGTCTTCAACGCCATGACCGTCCGCTTGCGCGAATCCTTCGACCGGGTTCGCGAATTCACCCTGCACGCGTCGCACGAAATTAAAACGCCCCTAACCATCATGCGCGGCGAACTAGAGAGCGCCTTGCGCGAGGAGGACGATCCGCCGTCCCAGCGTGACCTCCTCGCCAACCTGCTCGACGAAGTCAATCGCCTCGCCAAAGTTGTCGATGGGCTCAGTCTCCTGGCCAAGGCGGATGCCGGCCAGTTGGTGCTGCACCGGGAGCAGGTGCAACTTGCCGAACTGGTACAAGACAGCTTTGCGGACGCCCAGGTGCTCGCGCAGCATTCCGGTATCGCGGTGAAACTGAGCCGGTGTGATCCCGCGCTCGTGCAGGCGGACCGCCACCGTCTGCGCCAATTGCTGCTGAACCTCACCGATAACGCCATCAAGTACAACCAGCCACACGGCCGCGTGGAGATGGCGCTGACGCGCAACGGCGAGTCGGTTGAGCTCACGTTTACCAACACCGGGCCGGGCATCCCGCCGCACACCCTCCCGCGCGTGTTCGACCGATTCTTCCGTGGCGACCTCGCCCATGGCAGTGAGGTCGAAGGCTGCGGATTGGGCCTCACAATCGTCCAATGGATTGTCAAGGCCCATGGCGGCACGATCCACCTGGCCTCGGAACCAAATCGCTTGACGACGATCACCGTGCGGTTGCCCATGGGCTCGCAGTGAGGTTCATGCGGAAGTGACGACAAACGCTCTCCAGGATGTGATTGCAACCGCAGCTTTTGCGAAGCACTTTCATCAAATGGAAGGCACGGATTCGCGGTGCCACTTGCGAGGGAATAGGGTTGGCTAAGCCGGTCTGAACCGGCTTTTTCATTTCGTTGACACGGGTCAAATATCATTGCCTTGACTGGGTTAGATTGAAGACAGTCATTTGAATAAAAACCGGAACTCACGACCAAATTGTTTATGGAATATGATGCCATTCCCAGCCCCAACCCGCTACTGGCCCGCGCCGGTCAACCGGGCGACCTCGCGCAATACCAGACCGGGGCGGTGGTCAGCCGCGAAATTTTGAAGAAGCCAACCGGTTCGGTGACCGTCTTTGCTTTTGACGCTGACCAGGGATTGAGCGAACACACCGCTCCGTTTGACGCGCTGGTCAGCGTGTTGGAAGGCGAGGTCGAGATCACCATCGCCGGCAACGCCCACCGCGTTAAAGCAGGCGAAATGATCATCATGCCCGCCGGCCAACCGCACGCCCTCCAGGCCATGACGCGCTTCAAGATGGTCCTGACGATGATTCGGTCGTAACGCAGATTTTCAATCTGCGGTATCGTGGACTTGAAGTCCGCCGGGTATGGACAGCGTGTGGCCCTGCCGAAATTCTGCACGACTGACCTCCAACGAAAGCGAGAACAAGCTCCACGCACCAAACGCTTCGCGACCTTCAATCGTCCAATGGGATGTCGCGTCAGCGTTTGGAGTGCGTCCGGCTTGCCGACGCTTTCGTCCGCAGGTTGGCGTGGCAAGTTGGACGGACCGACCAAAAAAACCTCCCGCTTTTGTTTTTTGGCGGCTGCCGATCGTGACGGCTCACTTGGCGAATCACCTTCGACTTTGTCGCTTTCTCATCGGCCTTCACCAGACGAACGCTTTGTTGCGGGAGCCCCGACAGGGACGGCACGATACTAGCCCAGGGCGGCGCTCGTGCCTCGCTTGCCCTGGGTTAGTATCGCATCGTCCCTTCGGCACTTCAGTTTCGCTCGCAGAGTTCACCTATTCCGGTCGAACAAAAGATTCGCCCCAGCCGCGCTCAAAGTTACCGCGGAAAAAATTCCCTCCCCCAAAACGCAAGTTTCCCATGCCACTTGCGCGGCATGGGAAACAGGCGTCAGGGAACCGGGGGTGAATTCGCGAGTAGGGGGAGGCGACCAGCGATTCAGGCCCCGGTCACTTGCTCACCAGTAGTGGCCGTTGGTGCCAAACCAGGTGCTCGACGCGTTCTGCCACTGCGGACTGCTGCCACCCCAACCCATATTGCACTTGAAATACTGCGAGGTGTTGAGCGTGATTCCGAGGAATTTGTACTTCCGCTCGGCGTACCCGTAAGCGAAGGGGTAGTGCCAGTAGAAGCCCAGTCCCACAATCGCCGGCCGGCCGGATTTGATCGAGCCAATGGCGCGGTTCCGCGAGCCCGGGCTCAAGTACGGCACTCCCCAACTCCAGGAGATGTAATAGCCGGCGCCGCGATGGGCCGCCCAGTAATGGCCGTTCTTCATGTTCCACGGCATCGTGGCCGCCTGACCGTTGACGCAGAAGGGACCCACGTCACTGAAGACGTACCGGGCGCAATCCCGCACGCTGTTGTCGTTGTAAAGTGGCGCATCCGCCCAGGAGGTGTTCTTCAGCAGGCGCGGCGAGCCTTTGCGGTCCCACCACCCATACAACATCGTCCAGGCCGTCGGACCGCAACCGCTCCAGCCGCCACTACACATCTGCGAATCGTGCCAGAACTGATTGTATCGGCGTTGGTCACCCCAGTTCCCGGCGTACCAATAGTGCCAGGAGGTCCATCCGGAAGTCGCCAGGTTGAGCGATGCTCCTTTGGCCCCGGCGGGGGTCACCAGCAGGATCAATGTTTCTTTGCTGCCATCGGCATACACGACCCGGAGAAGGGTGCCGCCTTCCTGGACGCCCGTGATCCACAGGCCCGGCTTGCCCGGCTCCAGCACCAGCGTCGCCAGACTGGGGTCATCCAGCGTCGCTGTCTCTACGAGTTGCTTCGCCAGCACTTCTTGGCGTTTCCCCACCGGCACCTGGAGCGAAGGGGGCTCGTTGCCCGTCATCAAGTCCCATTCGGTCTTGGCCAGCTCAGCGCGACGGTTTCGCAGCTCTTGATAGAGCGGATTCTGGACGATGTCCGTCTTCATTTCGCGGTAGGACTTGTACGGCGACGCGGGAAACGTCGGCGAGTCGCCGCCCTGTTCATTGCCCTGTTCATCGACCAGGCCTTCGAATTCTTTGCCCGCCAGGGACAAGACTTGGGGATCAATGAAGAACGGCTCATTGCCCAGGGTGCCGACGACCTCACCGTTGGCGTCTTCGGCCACCAGGAAACCATTGTCAAAGCGCAATGGCTTGATGGGCCCGTTGCCGCGAGCTTTGCGCAACAACATTTCCACCGCCGTCGGTCCGCTCTCGGAGAATTCGGCCACCGGGAAATCGCCCGGGGTCACCGACACGAGGATGCGGCCAAAATCGCACCGGTTGTCGAAGTTCAGCGGCGGATCGATCGGCAGCGGCTCATCCGGCGGCGGATCGGGAATGGGAATGTGTTTCTTAATCACTTTGAACTCGATATAGGTGAGCGTCTTGCCGAGATCGACCGCGGGATCGTACATGGGATAACAGACTGGGCCCAACTCAACGTCCTGCCAGCCACCTTCCTGATCGCCGCCGTCGCTTTCCGCATCTTCCAACAAGGTGTCGCGCAGGAATTGTTGGGCGATATCGACCGCCAGGGGCGGGGCGTCGGACAGAAGCATCGCCGCGGTGAAACCGGCGTTCTGTTCGCCATTGATCTTGATCCGATAAAACGCCTTGGGATCATTCGTGTTTTGCAGAATACCACCCGAGGTGGTCAGGAGCGTTTCGTCCACGGGAACCGCGTTCCAGGTTTTCATATCGGTGGACCGTTGCAATTCGAGGACGGCCATACCCGCCCGAACATTCGGAGCCAACAGCAGACTCACGCCGATAAAGAGGGAGTACCATATTTTTTTCATACGTCATTCGTTTTCGTTTGTTTTCTAAACAGAGGTTGCACGCCACCCCGCCGTCCACGGGCCGTTCCGCACTCGCGGATCCGCCGGCCATTCGGGCAGTGCATCTGGAACTGCCGGCTGAGCGGATTGGCCCCGGTGACGGAGCGGTAAGCCAACTTCGGCTTACACGGGTTACAGAAGTTTTTGCGAAGAGGTATTACAGGGCAGGTGATGAAAAGTTTTCGCGCTTAGATTGCACTTCCGGCAGCCGACGTTACCATTCTCCACCAAGCTGCCGGTGAACGCTTTCGTAGCCGTAGGACAGGCGTCTCGCCGGTCTCGAACTTCCAAGTGGCGCTCATTCTTTCAACGAGCGACAACCAACCAGTGGACGCCTTTGGGACTTTCGCGACCGTCGGTACGGCTCTCCTATGTTGGTTGTTGAATCGCCGCCTGAATGGTTCGCACCGCTCGCGACCCGAACGGTTCGATTACTTCCTCCGTTTCGTCCACACGTAGCGGAACATGATCACCCGCAGCGCCGCCGTCAGCGGAATGGCGAGGATGCCACCCAGGATGCCGCCCAGCAACGTGGTGCCCACCATCAGGGCGATGATGATCGTCACCGGGTGCAGGCCCACTTTGTCGCCCATGATCTTGGGCGAGATGACCACGCTCTCGAGCGTTTGCACCACCGTGAACACGGCGCACACCATCAACGGATGCTGCCAGTCCCCGTGCTGCACCACCGCCAGCAGCATCGCCAGTACGAAGGTGATGATGGCGCCGAGGAACGGGATGATGGTCAAAAGCGTGGCCAGCGCCCCCAACAGCACCGCGTAGGGCAGACCGATAATGATGAAGCCAATCGTGTACAGCACGCCGTCGCAGATCGCCACCAGCACCTGACCACGGAAGAACGCGATCAAGTAGTCATTGATCGATCCGAGCACGAACACCAGTTCATCTTTGAACTCGGATTTGGCGACCGGCAAATAGTCGGTCCACTTGTCGTGAATGCCCTTCTTCTCCCAGAGGAAATAGAAGGAGTAGATCGGGATCAGTGCCAATCCGGCCAGCGTGCCCAATAGCGCCGCGACTTTGCTTGCCTGGCCAAAGAGCCAGGAGCCGACTGTCGGCAGAATTCGCGCCAGCCAATTGCCGACCGTTTGCAGGGTCTGCTTGTCCAGGGCGCGGCTCAAAAAGGACTCTTTTCCCGCGGGGCTCGAGGCCGCCGCCGCATTGGTGCCGTTGTTGACGACGGTGGATGGCGCATTGCTCAAGACCAGGATGTTGGAGGCGGCGCTCGCAGCATTGCTCCCAGCAAAGCTGTTAGTGATGATGCCTACGACATTCGTATCGATCGGAGCGTTGGTGCCCGAGGCTTCTGTTCCTTCGGTACCCAACAATTTGCGGATCAGAGCCGGTGGATTGTTGACCCACGTCTCGATCCGCTTTTGCAACTTTTCAGTGTAAGTCGGAATGCCGCGGACGAGATCCCCCGTCTCCACGATGATCTGCGGAACCACGCTTCCGAAATATCCCAGCACCACTACCAGCGCCATCGCGAAGACAAAGATGACAGCGCGGTGCCGCGGAACCTTCTTTCGCTCCAGCCAATCCACCACCGGATCGAGCAAGTAAGCCACCACGCCCGCCACCGCAATCGGCAAAATCACCGGCGCCAGGATGCGGATTACCTGCCCCAGTCCCCATCCCAACGCCACGACCAACGCCACCAACACCGCGATGGCCAGGCCGGTCAACGCCGCCCAGATGATGCGCGCTTGCTTTTGCGTGGGTGGCGGAAAGTCCATTCGTTGGGAAAGTTCGTCGCTGGTTTCAGATTTACGGAAAATTTAGGCGCTGCCCAATCGCTTCGATTTTTCGGTCGCGGCCCGAACGGCATTGATGAGCGCCCCCCGCACACCCGCCTTCTCCAGCTCGTGCAACCCTTCAATGGTCGTGCCGCCGGGGCTGGTGACCATGTCTTTGAGGGCGCCGGGATGTTGCCCGGTTTCCAACACCATCTTGGCGCTACCCAACAGTGTTTGCGCTGCCAGTTGCGTGGCGATCTCCCGGGGCAGCCCGGCCGCCACCCCGCCGTCACTGAGCGCCTCGATGAGCAAAAACGCATACGCCGGCCCGCTTCCGCTCAAGCCGGTGACAGCATCCAGGAGCGGTTCTTTGACCGCAAACGCCACGCCCACGGCTGCCAAAAGCTGCTGCACCAATTGGGCGTCCGCCGGCGTGGCCGCAGTGCCGAGCGCATAAGCGCACGCGGCGGCGCCCACCAAGGCCGGGGTGTTGGGCATCACGCGAACGACCCGGGCCGAATCGCCCAGGCCATCTTCGAGGCGCGCAATGGGCACTCCAGCGGCAATGGAGACGAGCAAGTGCGTCGGGGTGAATTGGCTGCGTATGTCCGCCAACACTTCGGCAACCTGCGCGGGCTTGACCGCGAGCACAAGGACGTTGGCAAATTGGACGACCTCGGAATTGGACCGGCTGGCTCGCGCGCCCAAAGCTTGATTGAACGCAGCGACGGCGTCGTCGGCGCAATCGCTGGCCATCAGTTGGTCCGCTTGGACCAAACCTGCGTGGACAAATCCTTTGGCGAGGGCGGTGGCCATTTTGCCGGCGCCCACAAAGCCGATCTTCAAACCGGAAATCATGCGCGGCGTTGTAACACCTCGTCGCCCGAAGCAAAAGGCAAAAGCGCAGGCAGGAACCGGGTCCAGGATATCGGGAAGTTATTGGCGGCGATGGCGGAGCCGATTTTGACGGCGAGTTTATCGAAGCCTTTGAGGTCTGTAGCCGCCGACGTGAGGAGGCGGAGCACGGGAAGAGGTATCAGGTCCGCCTCGTTACGTCGGCGGCTACAACGAGTGTGGAATGCTGGGGCTAGACCCAACCAACAAATCGCCGGCGGAACGCCGCCTGCTTCCGCACTCGAGCTTGGGGCTTGGACATTCTCTGAGCCTTGGTCATTGGCTATTGGTCATTCCTCATGTGCTCGGTCGCGGGGCGAGCGCAGTCGCACGGGCGGCGCATTGGTATCTTTCTCCTTCTTCGTCTTAAAGGCGGACCGGAAGAGCCAGTGATGCTTCAGGCCTTGCACAAAGGAATCCAAATCCACAATGGCGTGGTCGAGTGAGGTGACGAGGTTGCTGTTGGCTTGGACCTGGGCGTTGAGGTTGCTGGTGAGATTGGCCAAGTTTTCGAGACTGGTGTTGAGATTGGTGGCCAGTGTGCCCAGGTGGGCGTCCGTGTTGGTGGTGAATTGCCGGGCGGCGACTAGAGTGGTGTCGGCCGCGGCGAGTGTTTGGGTCAAGTGATTGTTCAAATTCGTCGGAAACAACCAATTGCCCAGCCCGCCCTGCGGATCGCGGATTTGCGTCGAGATGAGCGCCAGGTTGGTGACCAGCGGCTGAGCGGTGGCCAGCACGTCATTGGCGCGGGTGGCGGCTTGCGCAGCATTCGTCAGGACGGCAGCCAATTGATTGGTGAGCCGCAGGACGTTTGGCAGGTTGGTTTGCACCAGATTAACCATGGTTTCCAGACGCTCGGTCAGGGCGGGGGATTCCCTCGGTTCCAGGAAATAACCTTTGGTTTTCTGGTCATAAGGTATGTAACGGCGCAGCGAGGTGGACCACATTCCGGTGGGCTCTTGAGTGTCTTCCTGGGTGTGAATGATCCAAATGGTATTGGTGCCCAGCGCCTCGATCTCGCGCAGCAAGTCCAGGGTCAACGGCCGGCTGGCCCGAATCATCAATCCGTTCGTATCATACAAATCCTGCCCGATGGCGATACCGCCTTGCGGGAGCAGCATCGTCACCTGCTTGACCGGGACTTTCTGGTAGGGATGGAACAAATAAGTCGGAACGCCGTCGGTGCCCTTGGTGACTTCAATGCTGCGATTGCCCAGCAAACCTTCCGGGACAACGCGGGCTTGCGAGTCGTCCCAAAGATACCCGTAGTATGGCTCCCAAATCTGAAACCGCACATACACGTCGTAGTACTCACCGGGAGGCATGGGAGTGATCTCGAGGATTTCACCGGCGGCGAAGCCCATCAATTTGACTTTGTCGCCCACGTTCAAGCCCTCGGCATTTCTCACAAAGGTAAAATAGGGTAGTTTGAGTAGAAACCACCCTTTGCGGGCGGCCCGTTGATACATGTAATATCCGAGACCCGCCAGCATGAGTGCCAGGGCCACCGTCACAAACAACCCGACCAAAAACTCGAGCCGGCTCAGGCGGGTGCGGAGTTGGGGCGTCAAATCTTGTAAAGGCATGGCATCAGCTATTCTTCGTCAGTGGTTGGTCGTCGGCTGAGGGGACAAAGCGACCTGCTTCGAGCATCGCAAATTGTTTGGCATGAGGACGCCAGGGCCGCAGATCGTCGCCGGTCACCACGACCGCCATGGGGCGGCCATCGGCAATCGGATGCCCGGCGGCCAGACGGGTGACCAGGTTGACCCACCAAGCCGCGTCCGGCGGATCGAGGCTGCTGAGGGGACTGTCCAATAACAACACTTCCGGTCCCAGCGCCAGGGCCCGAGCCAAGCCGGCGCGTTGCCGGCGAGTGTGGCTCATGGTGCCCGGGTATTGACTGGCGCAACCCGTCAGCCCGGTCAATTCCAACAGCGCCTCGACGCGGGCGGCGCATGGTTCAAATCGGCAATTGCCATGGTAGCGAATGGGCAGGGAAATGTTTTCCGCCACGGTCAAGTGGTGCAAAAGCTGGCCGCCGTCGAACACCAGACCAAGGCGCAGCCGGGTGTCCACGCGTTCCTGTTCGAAGCCGGTGATCGGCTCGATCCCAAAGGCGCGATACGTTCCGTGTGCGGGTGGCAGAATCCCGGCGGCCACCGCCATAAAGTCGCTTTTGCCGGAAGCGTGCAATCCACCAATCGCCCAGAAATCGCCCGATTGGACCGACCAGTTGACTTCGACCAACACAATCCGCCGAGGATCTGTCAGCGCGGGCACGGCCACGTCCACCATTTCCAACAGTGGCCCGCCGGCTTGCGTGGCGCGGGCAGTCGTAAGCTCGTTAACGACCGGTGCGGGCGGGGAGGACAAGGGCGGGGTGGGGTCCATCAGCTCAATTGGTATAGGAAGATCAACAACGCATCGAACAGCACGCAACCGACTACGCTTTGGGCGGTGGCTTGGGTGGCGATCCGCGGCACTTCCTGGAGCCGCAAGGGTTGGGCCAGCCCGTGGTAACAACTCACCACGGCGATGATAAATCCAAACGTGGCGGTCTTGAGGGCCAGCAATATGAAGTCCAGACCGCTGAGCGCCGATGCCAGTTGCCGTACATAATCGCCGGGCGTTAGCGGCACATCCTGGATGAACGCCCACAAGTAACCGCCACTTAGCGAAACCAGGATGAAGTACACCGCCAGGGCAAAGACGCCGAGGGCCATACCAATGAGACGCGGCACAACCAGATAATGGATCGGATCAATGCCCATGACTTCGAGCGCTTCGATTTCGCCGATCGCGCGGGCGGTGGCCAGTTCGATCACGTTGCCCATGCCGGTACGGGACAGCACCAGAAGTGCCGCCAGCAAGGGTCCCAATTCGCGGACAACCACACTGACCATCACGGTGCCCAGATAGGCATTGGCCCCGACGCGGGTCATCAAGGCCACGGTTTGCCCAATGACGACCAAGCCCAGCACCATGGCCAGGAAAAACACCATGGGCAGCAGCCGCACTCCCGAACGCGACAATTGAGTGATGACTAGAGGATGGATGACCGCGCGGGCCACGCGGTACTTCTTGGCCAGCACGCCGAGGCTGATAAACGCAAACGCAATCAAACCGTGAAGCGTGTGCAGCAACGCCAGGAGTTTGCGTCCGATGCGGCGTACCACCGTGGCGGGTACGCGCGCGGACCGGGTAACGATGGGACCCGGTTTGTCAGCCACGCTCGCAGTTCCTTTGATCACGGCGCTGAACTTAGGACGCCGCCCAAAGCCGGTCAAAGCGGAATTTGGGGCGGCGGAATGTGCGGATTCCAATCCGTAAACCCGAATACCGAAGGCCGAGATTCCAAGGCGACTCAGCCAGGTAAAACTCCCGTGGACCGCATCTCTTTGATATTTCAAAGCTGCGTTGCCAATCCCGGTTCA
This sequence comes from uncultured Verrucomicrobiae bacterium, assembly GCA_963788655.1. Taxonomy (GTDB): domain Bacteria; phylum Verrucomicrobiota; class Verrucomicrobiia; order Limisphaerales; family JAFGQR01; genus JAFGQR01. Next base: position 148,455 of record CAWBHS010000062.1, read on the forward strand.
CTGGTTTAAGGCTGGCGTGATCCCGACCAATTCCTCAATCACCAACTTCATGCCTGCCACGACACGTGCAGTCCGTTCGTAATCCAATTTTTCCGGCATGTCTTCGACGGTGTGATAATACGGATACCGGAAGGGCGCCGTGTCGGTGACCATCAAACCGGGGTAGCCGACCTGCCAAAACGCCCAATGGTCCGACCAGCCAATGCCCGGCAGCGCGGCGGGCAGCGCACCACCTTCGCAGGGAAATTTCACCTGCCGCCGGAAGCAGGCCACGCATTGGCGGACAAGCTTCGCCGATTTGGTATTCCCCACTAAGCCGATGAAATTTCCCGTGGACGGATAGAAGAGTCCGATGGGAAACGGATATTTCTGGCTACCTTTTTGGTCCCGATAATACCCGATGGTTTCCAGGCTGATCATCGCCACGATATTGTCGTTACTGGCACGGCAATGCCGGGCATACACCAAGCTGCCCATTTGTTCGGTTTGGAAAAAGGGAGGTTCCTCGTTCGCAAAGGCAACGAACCGCAGGGTCCGTTCTGGTTGGCTGTGGGCGAATGCCTGGGCCAGGACCAACAAGGCCGCCACCGCGCTGCCGTTGTCGTTGGCTCCGGGACAGCCGCTTACGGAGTCGTAATGCGCGCCGACGACCACGATTTCCTGGGCACGTTGGTGACCAGGCACCACGGCCTCAAGATTCTCGCACCGTTCCTGCATGACTTCGAACGCCTGGCGGTTGACGCGGTAACCTGCTTGCGCCAGCGAGTGGTCCACAAAATCCGCGGCGGCGTGGTATTCTTTCGGGCGAAACACATTCCGTTCGCCGATGGTGCCGGCCAGCATTTCGACATTCCGCTTCAGCGCGTCGCGCCAGGCCGTCTCCTCGGGATTCAACGGCACCCTTGGCCCGGCGTAGCTTTTGAGCGGCATTCGCATCATCATAAACCAAGCGCAGAAAACCAAGATGCCCAGCACCGCCAGCAGAATGCTAACCCGCACCAAAGCAGCTTTGGTCACCAACTTGAATTTCGGCATGGCGCATGATGGCCTTGCCTTCACTACGGACGCAATCGGATTCTGCGATTGTACCGAGGAGTTGCTCCGCGCTGCTTCCCTCCCATTTGCTCAAGCCTCGGTATGGTTGTTTTCCTAGTTGTGCGAATGGCCATTTCGTCGGCAAACTGATCCCCTGATGAACAACCAACTTGATCGACGCCGGTTTCTCCAATACGTCACCCTCAGCAGTGCCGCCCTGGGCCTGCGCGGCGCGGGGCAATTCCCGTAGCGGCGGCCGATTCCCGCCGCCGATGGACCCTTTGTCTGGCGCCGGGTTCCATCGGCGTGAGAGCCGATCAGCAGCAAACCATCGCCCTGGCGAGCCAACACGGCTTCGAATCGATCGAGGCGTTTCCCCAGTTTATTGCCACGCTGTCGGCGGGCCAATTGGCTGACTTGAAAGCAGAGCTGAAGGCGAAGGCGCTGACGTTCGGCATGGCGGGTTTACCGGTGGATTTCCGCGGAACCGACGAGCGGTTGGCCGAGGGCTTGAAAGAACTGCCCCGGTTGGCAGGGGCCTTGCAACAGGCCGGGATCGAGCGGGTCACCACTTGGTTGTCGCCTGCCCATCGGAGCCTGGCGTACGCCGAGAATTTCGAATTGCACCGGCGCCGCTTGCGCGCGATCGCCCAAGTGTTGAAAGATCACGGCTTGCGCTTCGGCCTGGAATACGTGGGCACGCCCAACTCGCGCCGCGGACGAATTGATTTCATTCATAATATGGCCCAGACGAAGGAACTCATCGCCGCCATCGGCACGGGCAATATCGGGTTTGTGCTCGACAGTTGGCATTGGTGGACCGCCGGCGACAGCGAAGCCGACTTGCGTACCCTCAAAGCCAAGGACGTGGTGTCCGTGGACCTCAATGACGCGCCGGCTGGCCGGACGCTCGAACAACAGCTCGACAATCAACGCGAACTGCCCGGCGCGACGGGCGTCATTCCGGTGGCCAAGTTCCTAACGGCTCTCAAGGACATGGGCTACGACGGGCCGGTCCGCGCCGAGCCGTTTAACAAGGTGTTAAACGACCTGCCCAATGACGAAGCCTGCGCTCGGACCATCCAAGCGCTGCGCAAAACAATGAAGCTGGTGGCGTGACCGTTGAACCGTTAGCGATGGCGTGAAGCGTCGCTAGGGCAGGGGCTGCACCGCCCGGTAGTAGCGTTGGGGACCGCCCGTGGTCGGGAGGTTCGTCCTGATCATGCCAAGCGGCGAGTCGGCGCTGCGCAGGTTGGTGATGGTGGTGTCGGTCCACAGGGGCAGGTTCAGGTTGGAGGACTGTTGCCACGTGTAGCGCGCGTAGGGTTCTCCATAGAGTTCCACGTCAATCCCATTGGTCGCGCGGCCGATGGCCAGGGCGGAGGGGCTGATTACATCCTTGCAACGCTTCTCCGATTGTCACGAATGCCCACGATCCGGAAAGCAGGGGGGACACCCGTTCTACCGGATAATTCTTGGGAAAACACAAAGGCAGGCGGAGGTAAGTGCGCATGCACGGTGTGGGGGACCGGAAACATCGTTTCCCGCTTCGACCAACGACCAACGATCAACTTAGCTCAGTTCACGCCGAACACGGCTCGCAAAATCTCCTGGAAGCAGACGGAATGGAGATGGGGTGGAATAATTGTGTCAATAACTATTTCGTATCAAACAAAGCGAGTATGTCCATCGGTTGCCGGGATGGGATTTAGAGCCTGTTTTAAAACTCCATCCGATCTGTAGCAGCCGACGTAAGGAGGCTCATTCTATTTCGGAAAACCGTGCTGCGTTCGCCAAGACTGAGCCTCCTTACGTCGGCTGCTACCATTTTTCAAACAGGCTCTTAGCGCTGTCATCTCGCAACCGGGCAAAGTTGCAACCAAAGTTGTCGTCTTCGTCCCTCGTCCTTGAAATCGAACTACCGCGGACGACGACGACGAAGCTTCGTGATCTGCCGGGAGATCGCCACCCAGGAATCCGAGGCGGCTTAGACTTTGGGGATTCTACTGGTTGCGCCGCTGGGCCAGCACGGCGCCGCCAGTAATCCCGGCATCATCCCCCAGACTGCTGGCGCGGATTTCGATGCCTTTGGCGGTGCCACCCAGGGCGTGTTCGACTGCGGATTTGGAAATGATCGGCATCATTTCATCTTCGAGCGCTTCGATGATGCCGCCGCCCAGAACGACGATTTCAGGATTGAACAGATTGAGCAAGTTGCCCACGGCCACCCCCGCGTAGGACGCAGCTTCGGCCACGACTTTTTCGACGAACTTGTCGCCGCGGCGGATCGCTTTGCGCAAGTCGCCGCTGCGCATGTCCTCCAGTTCCTTGCCCAATCGGTCGGTGAGAATGGTCTTCTGGCCTTCTTTCACGGCCGCCTTGATGCGCTTGAACATCGCCGTCCGACTGGCGAGCGCCTCGAAACAGCCATTGTTGCCGCAGCCGCATTTCGGGCCATGCACGTCGAGCACCATGTGGCCCACTTCCCCCGCCGCCCGATTGAAGCCGGCGTACGGTGCGCCATTGATGACAATGCCGCCACCGATGCCGGTGCCAATAAAGATGCCGATGGCCTGTTTGGGTTTGGCTTTGAGTTCAACTTCGTAAACTCCCATCATGCTGAGGTTGCAGTCGTTCTCCGCAAACACCGGCACTGCCAGTTCTTTCTCCAGGTTCTTCTTGAGCGGAATGTCCTTCCATTGGGGTAGATTGGGGGCGAAGATCACCTTGCCGGATTCGGAATCCACCGCCCCCGGGGCCCCGATGCCCACACTGCGAATGGACTTCAAGTTGAGGTCGCATTCATCCACCGCGTCCTTGATGCAACGCGCAATGCGCTGGATGACCGCGTCCGGACCGCGCTGGGCTTTGGTACTGATGCGCGCGGTGCCGATGCACTCCATGGACGAGTCGAACACGCCGGCATAGATTTTGGTGCCGCCGACATCGACTCCGACATAATAGGTGGGGGATTCAGCCATGAGCGGGGATGCGTTACTTGTCTTTGGCCAACACGGATTCAATCTTCCGTTTCAATTGCGCCGAGGTAGCCTCCACGGACCGGCTGCCATCCACGATGGTAAACCGGTAGGTCGTTTGCATGTGTTTGAATTCCTCGGTCAGCAGCGTCTGGTACTTGAGAAAGCTGTCGAACATGTCGCGGGAAAATCCCAAATCCATACCGCTTTCCCAGTAGTCCAACGCCGCGTTTTTGGCAAAATTGCGCTGCACCAGTTCCTCCGCCGGCACGTGCAGGTAAAATACCGCATCGGGCACCAGCGCGACCCCATAAAGGTTCTTCAGCCAGTTCTCATCCATGCCGCGGACAATGTCGCGCGCCATCAGGGTGTAGATGTAGCGGTCGGACAGCACCATGGCCCCGGCTTTAAGCGCCGGCAAAATAATGTTCTCCAACTGGTCCGCAAAATCCGTCGCATAGAACAAGCTCAGGGTGGTGTGGCTGAGGGTATTGCCGGTTTGCGCCAGCGCCAGTTCTTCACTGACCAGCGAGGAGCGCTTCAACCCGACCTGCACCGTGGCATGACCGCTGGCTTCCAACCATTCAACGAGCCGGGCGATCTGCGTCGAACGCCCACTGCCATCGGCCCCCTCCACCACAAACAGCCGACCAGCCAGCAGTTCGAGGTTCACCCCGGGGATCCCGTGTCCGTACCAGCGGCGGTGGGTGCGCCGGGGCAATACCACGCGCGTATCGAATTGGCGTTTCATTCTCCGGGCAACTCCGGTTCCTGGTTTTCCATCCGGCCCAAGGGCCGCTCCCAGCGCGGTTGCGGGACGGGCAAGTCGTGTTTGCGTTGGAACTTGGCCAGATTAATCCTCTTGGAAATCAGATTTCGCACCGTGGCCTGTTGCACTTCAATCGGCTGGTTGGCGTCAATTACCAGAAAATTGAACTCCGGTACTCATGGCGAGATATTGCTCCAAAATGCGGCCCTGGAAAATGCGAAAGCTCTCGTACGGATCAGACGACAGGCGCAAATCCATGCCGGCTTCGAAATACTTCAGCTTGGGCCGGCCATCGAGAATGCGATTCAGCGAAACCTCCAGTTCGGTCTTGAAGAAGAACGTCAGATCCGGCAAAGCCGCGAACCCATAAATGCCGCGAACCCATTCCGTCCGGCATCCGCGAACCGTGTCCCGGGCGAACGCCGTAAAAATATATCGGTCACACAACACGACATAACCGGCACGTAAGAGCGGCATCAGGTGCCGGTCGTAGCGGTCGGCAAAATCCGTCGCGTGGATCAAGCTGAAGGTCGTTGGAGTCAACAGTTCCCGCTTCTTGCCCTTGCTGGTGGCGGACTTGACGATTTCCGAAGAGTTCCATTCGCTGAAATAGACTTTGACCCCCTGCAATTCCAGCCAGCGCTTCAACAAAAACACCTGTGTGGACTTGCCGGAACCATCCAATCCCTCGACCGCAACGAGGCGCCCTGGAAAATTCAATTCAGCAAATGTCTTGAGCATTCTGGCCGGTAAACTAAGCAATGACGCCCAGATGACAATCTTTTTCGGTGACCGCCTGCTAACACTACAGCGACACTTTCGGAAGAACGCGCCAGGAGCGCGGCGTTTACGTCACTTCACCGTCCTATCCAACTTAGCGCTGATTAGCTTTTGGCGCTTGAAGCGGCCTGAAGGCCGCGCGCCATTTTTTGGAATTGTCGCTGTCGTGCTAACTTGGATGTTTCACCCGCGTGGTAGCCGCCCACGCGAGGAGGTGGACTTGAAGCAGCCTCCCATGTTGAAACAAGAGTCCGTCAGCATAATGGCCACCCAGGAGCGATGACATTGCTGCAAGCTCGAACGTGGTTACGCCTTTCAAGCCGACAAAACATCGAGCCTCCTGCTGCGGCAACTTCGCGAGTCACGACGCTGGGGATTACGAATCCGAGGGCTCAACGCTCATTCCATAAACAAAAAGGGCAGGCCAATCCGGCCTGCCAATTCTGATAAAGATTCGAAATTACTCTTTCGTTGCTTTGGGAGCCTTGGTCGATTTGGCGGGCTTGGAAGCTTTTTCGGACTTGGACGATGTTTCGGAATGGGACGCCGCCTCGGTTTTGTCAGCTTGTTCATTGCGCGGGCTTCGCGGAGTGCGTTCGGTTCGGCCGCGCCCACCGCGGCGAGCGGCGGATCCTTTCCCTTCCTCGACGGTGGAAGGTTCAGGCGGTGGCAGCGGGTTGAGACTCTCGACGCGGACTTTGAGCGTGCAAGGTAACTTGCTGGTGCAACCGCATCTCGATATCAAATTCGCCCAACGTCCGAATCGGGTGTTCGAGGTGGATTTTGCGCTTGTCGAGAGTGATGTCGAACTGGTGCTTCAATTCATCCGCAATGGTCCCGGCGGTCACCGACCCAAACAGCTTGGCGTCATCGCCGGTCTTCACCTTCACGATGCAAACCAGTTTGCCGAGGCTCTTGCCCAAATCGCTCATGGCGTTGTACTCGTGAGCTTCGCGTTCGGCCCGGCGTTTTTGCAGCGCTTCAAGCCGTTTCTTATTGGCCGCCGTAAGCGGAATCGCCAGCCCCTGCGGAAACAGATAATTGCGGGCATGACCGGCCGCCACTTTGACATGATCGGATTCGGCCCCAAGGCCCACGATGTTTGCGATGAGAATAACTTCAGTTTTTGCCATAGTAAAATCGTTGAGTTTGCAGCAGAAATTGTCTTGGTCGGAACTTCGGGTTCCCTTCAAAACGGAACGTCATCATCCATTGGTGGACCGTCCGGTTCGGGCATCGATTCGGGCGCGGAAGCCGGGGCGGGATTGGCCGCCGGTCGGGGACGTGCGGCCGGCGCGGCGCCGGGTTCGGCTGTCCGCTGGCCGCCATCGAGGAACTGGAAGGCTTCCAGCACCACGCCCAAGCGGCTGCGTTTCTGATTCGTTTGCTTGTCTTCCCAGGTGTCGTAGCGCAGCCGCCCTTCGATCAGGATTGGCCGGCCTTTCTTCAGATACTGGCCAATGACCTCGGCCTGGCGCCCCCACGCGTCCACGTCCACAAAGGTCGTCTCTTCCTTGGTTTCGCCCGTTTCGCTTTTCCACGAACGATTGACGGCCAGCCCCAGCCGCGCCATCGCGGTGCCTTTGGGCGTGTAGCGCAATTCCGGATCGCGCGTCAGATTGCCCACCAGAATGACTTTGTTGAAATTGGCCATGGGACGGGTAAGGGATGGCTATGGTATTACTTGGCGGCGGTTGCGCCCAAGTTCGCCTGCGTCAGCATGACGCGAAAGACATCGTCCTTCTTGGCGAACTGGTTGCGCAGTCCCGGCACCGCCGACGCCGGGGCCTCGAAAATGACATTCACGTAAAAACCTGAGGTGCTTTTCTTGTCGGCCACCCGGGCGAATGGACGCTTGTCCATCTTCTGCGTGGTTTCCACTTTGCCTCCCGCCGCCGCGATGTCCGCGGTGACATTATCCAGAATTTCCTTCACTCGGTCATCCTGAACGGGGCCTCGAGTATGAACAAACCTTCGTATCGTTTCACTCTGTTACCTTAATGTTAAGTCGTAATCACACCGTTAAATTGATTCATCGCCTGCGCCACACCCCGCGCAGCCAGCAATCCATCTGGTCGCACGCGCGGTCCAGCACCTGTTCCAACAACCCGGTTTCCGCCGCGTTGAACCGGGAAAGCACATAATCCGTGATTTCCCGCCGGCCCGGCTCAGCTCGGCCAATGCCCAACCGCTGCCGGGCGAACTGCCGCGTGCCGAGCCGTTGTTCAATCGATTCCAAGCCATGATGCCCACCACTGCTGCCGCGGCTGCGCAGCCGAATTTCCCCCAGCGGCAAATCCGCATCATCCACCGTGACCAGCATCCGGTCGCTGGCCAACTTGTAAAAATCCGCCACGGCCCCCACTGCGTCACCACTGGCGTTCATGAACGTCTCGGGCCGGCACACCAGCACCCGGTGTTCGTGGCATTCCCCCCAGCCAATCCGGGCGTTGAACTTCTTTTCAAACATCCAATTGACCCGCCGGCGTTCGGCCCAGCGTTCCACCGCTCGGAATCCGGCGTTGTGGCGAGTAAGCTCATACTTCCGGCCAGGATTGCCCAATCCCACAATGAGATACAAGTTCTCCACGCCGGATCATCCCACCACGGCGCCCGCCGGCCGTCACTTCTTTTCGGGCGGTTTCTTTTCCGGCGCTTTTTCGCCACCTTTGGCCCCGGCCTTGCCTTCGGAAGCAGTCTCGCCTTCCTTCTTCTCTTTGGTCATCTCCACTTCCACCGGTGCCGCCCCGGCTTCGGCTTCGGCATCGGCCGCCTGTTCTTCCGTTAGTGGCGCCGCAACGGTGATGACGGGAGCCACTTTTTCCCCCAGAATTTCCACCCCGGGCACGGGCGGGATTTCGCCAATATGGATCGATTCGCCCACGTTTAAATTGGTCACGTCCAGTTCCAGCACTTCGGGCAGATCGCGCGGCAAGGCGCGCACTTTCAGCTTGAACAGCACGTGTTCGAGAATGCCGCCGCCGGTCTTGACCCCCACCGCTTCGCCCTTGGTTTCCACGGGCACGGTGACCGTGACGTGCTGGTCCTCGGAGATTTCCTGCAAATCCACGTGCAGAATGCTCCGGCTCATTGGGTGGTGCTGAATCTCTTTGACCAGCGCGAGGCGCTGCGGGCGCTCGGCGTCGGCAATGGACAAGTCCACCAGCAAGGTTTCCGAAGCCGCATGCTGGATGAGATCCTGGAGCTCCTTGTTGTGGATCTCCAATTGGGTCGGTTCAGTGGCGCGACCGTAAACAATCGCCGGCACGCGACCGTGGGCGCGGAGTTGCTTTACTGGTCCCCGCCGGGTCGCGGTGCGCGGATAGGCGTTCAATGGTACAGTTTTCATGTCAAAAAAAATGCGGCAGCGCGGCCAGTTTCAACTGGTGCGCCCACCATTAAATTCAAACAGCGAAGTCACGGATGAATTCTTATGGATCCGCTTGATGGCTTCGCCCAACAGTTCCGCCACCGACAGGGTCGTAATGCGCACCCCTTCAATCGCAGGGCGGAGGACAGTATCAGTCGTAATCAGTTCGTCAATCTTTGATTTTCGAAGTCGCTCGATTCCCATGTCGTTTAGCAGAGTGTGCGACACGCAGGCGAGGATATTCTTTGCCCCGCGGCGTTTGAGCAAATCAGCCGCTTGAGTCAGCGTGCCTGCTGTCTCGGTCAGATCGTCCACCATGAGCACGTTTTTGCCCCGGATTTCGCCGATAATCGCCATCGATTCGACTTCGGTGGCGTTTTTACGGCGTTTGGCCACGATGGCCAATCCGGCTTCCAGCACTTGGGAGTAGGCATGGGCCATTTTCAATCCCCCCACGTCCGGGCTGACCACCACCAGGTCGCGCAAGCCCTTTTCTTTCAAATACTCATACATGACCGGCGCGGCATACAGATGGTCCACCGGAATATCAAAAAAGCCTTGAATCTGCTGGGCATGAAGATCCATGGTCAGGGCCCGGTTGGCCCCGGCGGCCACCAGCAAATTGGCCACCAACTTGGCAGTAATCGGCACGCGGGGCTGATCCTTGCGGTCCTGGCGCGCATAACCGTAAAACGGCAGCACCGCGGTGATGCGGGAAGCGCTGGCCCGGCGCAACGCGTCCATCATGATGAACAATTCCATCAAGTTGTGGTTCGTGGGCGGGCTGGTGGACTGCAGGATAAACACGTCTTCGCCGCGCACGTTTTCCTCGATCTTGACGAAGGTTTCGCCGTCGGGAAACGCGCTGACCGTGCATTTGCCCAGCGGAATGCCAATCGACGCCGCGATGGCCTTGGCCAAAGGCAGATTCGAATTGCCGCTAAAGACTTTCACGCAAATTGTTTGGTTGCCGGATTCAAGACAAAAGCCACCTCAATGGTGGAGGAAACAAGGGCGTGAATGTAGCAACGAAGCTTGCCGACGCAAGCGGAATTTTAGATTCGTGCTGAATGAATATTGCGAGGCATAGCCGGAGCCCAGCCCCGCATAAACCTGCAGCGCCTTGCCTTTCACGAGTCGCTGATGGTTGGAACCGGAGACATGAAGGCCGAGGGGTTTGGATACTGCGACTGCGCTTCGGTCTTGCTGGGTGGGTTGAAATCGCCAACGTGCGCCGGACTTTCTGGGCTGGTCAAAGTTCCTCAACCGGCCTTAAATTTGCTTCCATCGTTTGAGTTATCCGGCAATACGCGGTCACTAATGCAGCTTTCAGATCGAGTGCGAAATGTTTTGGGCTACGCCATGATCATCAATCTGGCGGTGGCCTTGGTGTTTGCGGTCGTGGCCTTTGGCGCCACCACCATTGACTTGGTGGCGGTGGTGTATGCGCTGGCCATGCTCCTGGCATTGCTGTGGGCCACGAAATTGGTGCTGGCCCGGAGTGTCTCGTGGAAACGGTCGCCCATGCACTGGCCGGTGGTGGCGTTCACCCTCTACGCGCTGATTCGCTACTTCACATCCACGTTCGAGTACCCCGCTCGCCTCGAATTGTTCCAAGTGATGCTGTGCGCGTTTATCTATTTCGCCGCCGCCAACAACTTTTATCACAAACGCGACCGGATGATTTTGCTCAACGTGCTGGTCATCCTGGCGATCCTCGAATCCGGCTACGCGCTTTGGCAATTCTATACCCATGCCGAAAAGGTCTTGCACATTGTGCGTCCGGAAATCTATCAAAACCGGGGCAGCGGAACGTTCATTTGTCCCAATCATCTGGCCGGATTCCTGGGGATCGTGCTGGGTTTGGTGCTGGCTTATATCGCCATTCGCCGAGGCCGGGGCCGTTCGGTGGAACGGTCCACTTTGTTGAAAGTGTATCTCATTTACGCGGCGGTGGTCTTTATGGGCGGCATGTTGGCGACGCTGTCCCGGGCGGGTTGGATTTCCACCATGATTGGCGTGATGGTGGTGCTCCTGTGGGGCGACTGGCGGCAACGGGCCATGTGGCCGCGCATCGCCGTGGCGGTGGTGGCCGTCGTCACGTTGATCGTCGTGGCCGCGCGGGTCGAGAAGGTGCGCGAGTACATTACCTACACCTTCAGTCCCCAACGGGCCCAGCCACACTCGTCATTGCGGGATACCAGTTTGGGCGGCCGCACGCTGCTTTGGAAAGCGACCGCGTCGGTGATCGGAGATCATCCGGTGGTCGGGACCGGTCCGGGTTCCTGGCAATGGTATAATCTCAAATATCGAGATCCGAGCTTGCAACGCCGGCCGGTGTACGCCCACAACGAATTCCTCAATCTTACCTCGGACTACGGCCTGATCGGGTTGCTGCTCGGGCTGGGGGTGATTGGCTGCTTCTATTGGCAAGCCGGGCTGCTGACCAAGGCGCAAACCCCGTCGGACCAGCGAGCCTTTGCCGTGGGCAGTTTGATTGCCACCACCGTGATCCTGTTCCACTGCTGGTTTGATTTCGATCTGCACATTCTGGCTAACGCGCTGTTGCTCGCTACGCTCATGGGTTGCACCGCCGCCATGGACGATCCCAAAAAACGGTTCGGGCGTGCGCAAATGAAACCAGCGACACGGTACGGTACTTGCCGCAGTGCTGGTGGCGCTCGCGCTGCTGGGCGGCTGGCAGGTGAGTCGGGCGGCACGGGCCTATCGTTACGCGCTGGCGGGCAAGCTGGCCAACCTGCAGCTCGACCGTCAGGAAGCCATTGGATTCTACCGACAAGCTCTGGCGGTGGACCCGAAATTCCCGGGGCCGTATTTGCAGTTGGGGAACATCTATTTGCAGGAAAGCTTTTGGCGACGGGATCCGGAACGCGCCGCCGAGCGCATTGATTTGCAGCAAAAGGCTGTTACCGCCTACCGCCAGGCGTTGGAACTGCGGCCGCGCGATTCGCTGGCGATGTTGCGCCTGGGCAAAGCCTACACCGACCTCGGGGAAAATGATCTGGCCTTGCAGACTTATCTTCAGGCGCTGGAAGTCGATCCGAACAGCGCCGAAGTAAACCTGCGCCTGGGCCTCTTCTACCAACACATCGGTGACCTGGAAAAAGCCAAAGCCGCCTTGGAAAAATCCCGCCGCATCAGTGAAGGGCCCAACCGCACCGCGGACCTGAATCTGTGGACGATGGGGAAGTGAACCGGGGGCTGAAGGTTCACCTTCCGGCGGCACGGCGCCCGGACTGTCTGAGGTCAAGATTCCCAACCGAGCATCTCAAGGTTGCAGGAGACGACGGGCGGAGTTACTGACTTTTCGAACGAAAAGCGGCTCATTGCCTTGTCGCCCACCATGAGATCGGGATGCGCTGTGATTTTGACTTCCCCGGTCGCCGCCGTCTAAGCTCGCCGCTGATGTTATGAAACCACTGCCCACGCTGCTTCTCGTTGCCTTTGCTACCACCTCGCTGGTCCGAGCTGAACTGAGTAACTTGGTCGCCAACGGCTCCTTCGATCAGAAACAAGCCAGGACCGGCGCTCTGGATGATTGGTCCTCGGCCGGAAATCCTCAGGTCAAGCAACGCTTGCTTCTCGACACCGGCCGCGACGGCGAACAGTGCGCCAAACTCGAATGCAGTGAGTTCACCGGCGATGGACCGGATTATCACGCCATGATTTGTCAGGTCGGGAAGGTGGGCGTGCGCCGAGGCAGGTGGTATCGGCTCACCTTTTGGGCCAAAGGCCAGGGCATCAAAGGCGGCGCCGTCGAAGTGGCGCTGAGCAGTACGCGTCCCTGGGAGAACGCCGGACTGTCTGAAGCCTTTATCACCCGTCCGCAATGGGAGCGCTACGAATTCCGGTTTCAAGCCGCCAAAGATGTCCCCGGTCCAACGAGTCGGTTGCAATTCTGGTTTAAAAGCACCGGCACGTTATGGTTGGACGACGTCGTGTTCACGGAGTCGGACGTGGGCCAGCAGTGGTATCCCCAAATCGCCACCGAGGGCGTGAAGAATTTCGTGCCGAACAGCAGCTTCGAATGCGGCGGCGCGAACTGGGGCAGCTTCACCTGGGGCCTGGGCGGTTGGGCCGGCAATCTGTATCGGCTCGAAGGCCAGGTCGATGCCGCCGTCGCGCAGCATGGTCCGCACAGTTTGAAGATCGCCCTGACGCCGGACACGCTGCCGGTGTATTGGTTCGATTACTACGAACCCGTCCGCCAGCCGGTTCGCCGGGTGCTCGTTGCGAATCGCGGTTGGTTCCACGTGAAGCCCGGTGAAAAACTGACGTTCTCGGCCTACCTGCGCGCCGATGCCGATGGCGTCGCCGCTCAACTGGCCGCCAACGAAGCGCCCAGCCGCTTGCTGCGCCGGCAAGTGACGGTGGGCCGGGAATGGCATCGATTTGAATTTACGTTCGCGCCCGCGCAGCCGTTCGTGTTCGTCGCGGTGGGATTGGATCTGGAAGCTTCCAAACGTGAGGCAGCGACCTTGTGGATTGATTCCGTTCAGTTGGAGCGTGGCGAACACGCCACCGCCTACGTGCCGCGGCAAGCGGTGGAATCGTTCGTCGAAACCAGAGTGCCGGGAAACATCTTCACGAATGTCTCACAAGGCGTGCAGGTCCAAGTAAGCGCCTTCAACAATACCGACCGCAAGCAAACCGTTTCCGGCAAGTTGACCGTCACCGATTTTTTCGACCGTTCCGTCGCCGAAACCAATTCCCCGTTGGACTTGCCTGCGCACGCCAGTCAGAACCTCACGTTGAACAACCTGTGCCGTAACCAGCGCGGGTTCTTCCGAGCGACTTGGAAAACGCCCGAAACGTCCAACTCAATACGCCTTGCGCTAATTCGGCCGTTGCCGGACACCCTCAAAGATTCACCACTTGGTTTCAATCATGCCTACCCATGGGATTTTCTCGTGACACTGGCACGCAAGGCGGGAATTGTCTGGTGGCGCGACTGGTCGGCGAAATGGCAGACCGTCGAACCGGAGCCGGGACACTTTGATTTCGCCGTTCCCGATGCGCAGATTCATCGAGTGCTCGGTCTTAACAGCGCAGTGGAAGTCCTCCTGCCATTTCCCTCGGCCTCCTGGTCCAGCACCGCGCGCCCGGATGAAGTGGCCAAAGCCGCGGGCAACGACAGCTATTTGCGCGCGCGATTGCCCGTGGCGTATGCGCCAAAGAATCTGGATGACTTCGGTCGTTATGCCGCCGAGGTGGTGCGCCACTATCGTCAGGCCCAACCACGGCGCGTGACCCATTATCAAATCCTCAACGAACCGGTCTATACCAGCTACGCCCTGCCGCGGAAATTCGGTTACACCATCGAGGATTATGTGCGCCTGACCGAAGTTGCCTATCGCGCGATGAAAGCGGTTGATCCCGGGTGCCAGGTGGTCGGCGGCAACAGCGCCAATCTCGACTCCGGGCCGACCCGTGATTTCATCCTGAAGGGCGGCCTGCGGTTTGTGGACGTGTTTGATCTGCACAATTACGATCCGGCCCGGAGCGCCGAGAGCTTTGAAGATTCATTCGCATCGCTGGAACAATTGATGCGCGAACACGGTGGACCCAAGCCCATCTGGATGACCGAATGGGGCTGCTACGCGGATGATGATCCGCCCTGCATGCCGCTGGCGGTGGGCGACGCCACCATGAACCGGTGCCGCTGGCCCAGTGAACGCGCCGCAACCGAGCACATCGTGAAATTCGTCGCGATCGGTTTCGCGCACGGCTTGCGCAAAATCTTTTTCCACGCCGGCACCTGCGGGCCCATCAACGGCCCGGACGCTGGCGGTGTGCTGTTCGAATACGGCGGCGCTCCCCGAAAAATGTACGCCGGCGTGGCAGCATTGACCGAGTTGCTCGGGGTGCCGGATGAGTGCGTGCGGACCATTCACGACGGCAGTCTGCGGGCCTACATTTTCCGCGTCAAAAATCGGTCGGCGGCCATCGCCTGGAGTTCAAATGAACCGCGGCAATTGAAGCCTGTGCCCGGCGTTCAGATTTGCGATATCATGGGCAATGAGATGGACGTAAAAAGATCAATCCTCACCGAGTCGCCCATTTACCTCCTGAGCGACGATCCTGCCCAAATCACCAAAGCCTTCGCGAAATAATCTCCAACTGGTGTAGCGACGTCTCGTCAGAGCGCCGCATTATTTCGCTTCGGAAAATAGCGGCGTTCTTACGAGACGCTGCTACGTCGCCACATTGCTGCGCCCAAGCTGCATTCCCCGCTTGCGTGAACTTCGCGATCAGCGCAACATCGGTTCACACATTCGGAAAGCGCACCAGATGCGCCTCCTTTGCTGGTCCTTTTCCGGCAGGCTTGGAGCAAATCCCGGTGCCGGCAGTGCAGACATTGACTATGAAAGATATGAAGCTCAATCGACGGCAATTTCTAACTCGAGGAACCACCGCGGTCGCCGGCGCGCTGGCAATTCCCACTCTCATTCCTGCTTCAGCCCTCGGCAAAGACGGCACCGTGGCTCCGAGCAACCGTTTTAACATGGGCTGCATCGGTGTGGGCGGCCAGGGCACGCGCGGCATGGCCGGAGGTATATGGGCACCCGAGGGTGGCTTCATTGGCCGTCCTGAAATCAAGGTCGTGGCCGTGTGCGACGTGAACGCCAACAACCGCAATCGCGCCCGCGACATCGTCAACCAAAAATACCAGAACCAGGATTGCGCCACCTACAACGACTTCCGGGAATTGCTCGCCCGGAAAGACATCGACGTCATCCTCACCGCCACCGGCGAACGCTGGCATCCGTTGGTGGGGATCGCCACCGCCAAAGCGGGCAAGGACATCTATTCCGAGAAGCCGCTCTCCGTCACCATTGAACAAGCCAAAGCCGTGCGCGCCGCGGTGCATCGCTACGGAACAGTTTTCCAGATGGGCACGCAACAGCGCTCGAGCTACGCCTTCCGGTTCGCCTGCGAACTGGTGCGCAACGGTTACATCGGTGAAATCCGCGAAGTGATCGTTGGCGTCGGTGGCGGGCCCACCTTCCAGACTTGCAATCTCCCCGCTCAACCGGAACCTGACTACCTCGACTACAACTTCTGGCTGGGCCCGGCACCATGGCGGCCTTACAACGCGGCGTACGTCGGCGGGTGGATGGCCTATCGCGATTTCTCCGGCGGCGAAATGACCAACTGGGGCGCCCACCATTTCGACATTGCCCAATGGGGCCTCGGTATGGACAATAGCGGTCCAACCGAAATCATTCCGCCCGATGGCAAGGAGTTTAAGTTACTCACCTATCATTATGCGAACGGCGCCGTGATGACGCGCGATCCGGACCGTTTAAAACGGGAAGCCGGGGTGGACAATGGCGTCATGTTCGTTGGCACCAAGGGCAAGGTGGCCGTGTGGCGTTACGCGTTGCGCACCTGGCCGGAAAATTTGGTCCGCGAGAAAATCAAGCCGAACGAAATCCACCTGCACGCCTGCGATAACCATCACACCGACTTCATGAATGCCGTCCGGTCCCGCGGCAAGCCCGGCTGTTACATTGATGTCGGCTGCCGCTCGATCACCGTCTGTCACCTGGGCAACATCGCGTATGAACTGGGCCGGCCGCTCCGCTGGGATCCCCTCACGGAAGAATTCGTCAACGATCCGGAAGCCAATCGCATGCGGTTCCGCCAAATGCGCAGTCCCTGGACCATCTAAAGGAATCGCCATGATCGAAATGCAAACTTCCACCCCTTCTCGTCGCGAACGCTTCGATTATTTGGAGCCTGTCGCAAAACTTCGTAGCAGCGGACGTGAGTCCGCTCTGACACTTCGAAGTTCGCAATACTTGAGCCGACCCACATCGGCTGCTACGTCCGATCCGCGGCGTTCTGACAAGCTCTGTTTATCTTGCGGGAAACGTCAACTCTCCTGCCTGGCCACTTGGATCGTGGTCGTCGGTTGTCTGCTGGCAACCGCCCTGGCTACGACTGCCGCCAATCTGGAAGAACTCGCGCAAAAAATTCAGAACTACCGCTTCGGCCAGGATGACAGTGCCCTGACCGAAATTCAGCAATTGGTCACCGCCGCCACCGCCAACAAGGCGGACACGTCTGCACGCGAACAATTGGCCAAAAGTCTGGCCACCGTGCTGGACACCAACGCCAGTTTCGAAGCCAAACAATTCGTTTGCCGGCAACTCGCCATCATCGGCACACCCAAGCAAGTGCCCGTTCTGGCTCGGATGCTGACCGACGACAAGTACGCGGACATGGCCCGTTACGCCTCTGGGACCAATCGCTGATCCATCGGTTGACCAGGCCTTACGCACGGCACTTGAGCCACACCCAAGGTAAAACCCAGATCGGCATCATCAACACCATCAGCTATCGTCGTGATGCGCGCGCCGTGACTGCTTTGAGCTGGCTCTTGAGCGCGGCTGACCGCGAGGTTGCCAACGCCGCCGCTACGGCACTGGGGCACATTGGCGGCGCTGACGCTGCCGCCGCACTGCGCAAGGTCCTGCACCAGGTGGATGCCAGATTCGCGTTCACGATAGCCGACGCGTACTTGGCTTGTGCTGCAAACTTTTTGCAGGTGTATCGGCAGGACCAGGCGCTGCCCATCTACACGGAGTTGTATCAATCCAGCACATCGAGCCAGACGCGCGCCGGAGCCTTGCGTGGCCTGGCCATCGCGGGAGGCGCGAATGGAGTGCAATCGGTCATTGCCGCATTGCGCGAGGACGATCCCATGATCAAGAAGACGGCGATTGGTTGCATCCAGGTTCTCGAAGGCCAAGACGTGACCCGTCGTTTGGTGGACCAGCTTCCCAAGTTACCAGCCGCGCAACAGGAATTGCTGCTGGGCGCCCTGGCTGATCGCGGCGACGCGGCTGCGCTGCCTGCCATCACCACCGCCGTCAAGAATGACGATTCGCAGGTTCGCTGCGCCGCCTTGCTCGCGTTGGGCAAACTTGGCAATGCCGCTACCGTCAACACCCTGGCTACCGCAGTAGGCAGCAACAGTGCAGCGGAGCGCAACGCGGCTTTGGGCGGTTTGAAAACGCTAAGCGGCGAAGGCGTCGATGAAGCCCTGGTGTCAACTCTGGCTGGCGCTTCTCCGAGCGTTCGCGTGCAATTGATCCGGGTGCTGGCCGAACGTAATGCGGTCAGTTCGGTTCCCGCATTGCTGCGCCTGGCTTCCGGGCCAGACCCGGCAGTCGCAAGCGAAGCCTGCAAGGCGGCGGGACAATTGGCCGACGCAACTGCGCTGCCCGCACTGCTTCAGCTCCTGGTGAACGGCACCCGCCGAAAGCACACGCAATGCAGCGGAAGAAGCGGTGGTTGCCGTCGCGCACAAACTACCGGACGAAACCAAGCAGGCTGACCTGGTGCTGGCGGCGTTACGCGGCCAAAAGAATGAAGCCGTGCGGTGTTCTTTGCTGCGGGTGCTGGGTGGCATCGGCAGTCCGGCCGCATTGGAACCGTTGCAGGCAGCCGCCAAGGACACCAACGACCCGGTACGCGATGCGGCCATTCGAGCGCTGGCCAATTGGCCCAATCCGGCGGCCACACCGATTTTGCTGCGCATCTATCAGTCCGCCAGGGACGCAGCCCATCGCGCCCTGGCCCTGCGCGGTTTTGTCCGCTTGACGGGATTGGACACCAATGCTGCCCCGGCTGCAATCCTGGCGGAGTATCGTCAAGTGATGCCCCAAGTGAAAGGGTTGGGCGAAACGCGTTTGGTGCTCTCCGGTCTGGCTAATATTCCCGACCCGCAAGCCTTGCAACTCATCGAGCCTTGCCTGAAGGAAGACGGGGTGGAAGAGGAAGCGGCGCAGGCCGCAGTCAAAGTCGCCGGCGCGATTGTGGCCGGGCATCGCGATTTGGCGCGGCAGACCGTCGAACGCGTGTTGTCCATCTCGCAGAACGACGCTGTCAAACAACAAGCGCGAGAAGTCTTGCAGGTGCTCGATCAAAACGAAGGCTTCATTGGCGCCTGGCAGGTGGCCGGGCCGTACCAGCAAGCCGGAAAGTCAGGCATGGATTTATTCAACGTGGCGTTTGCTCCGGAAACCAACGACGCCTCCTCGATCAAATGGCGGCTGGTCAACCTCCGTCTCAATGCCAACGCGCCGACCATTCTCGATCTGCTGTCGCTGCTGGGCGGCGACCAGCGCGTTGCTTATCTGCACACTTGGATTCATTCGGATCAAGCCTGCAAAGCACGCCTGGAACTTGGCTCCGATGACGGCGTCAAGGCTTGGCTCAACGGCGCGGTGGTTTGTTCCAACAATGTGGACCGTGGTTTGGTGCCGGGACAAGACCAAGCGGGGATCAGCCTGAAGCAGGGTTGGAACGAACTGCTGCTCAAAGTGACTCAGGGCGGAGGCGGATGGGCGGCGTGCGCCCGGTTGCGCGATCCGGAAGGGAACAAGTTGACCGGCGTTCGCTTTGCCGCGGTTCGCGAGTAGCGCTCAAGTCAACGTGCTGCCGGCGTCTCGCCGGCAGAAACGAATGCGGGACGGCTTTCAAATCCAGTCATGCCGGCCTCTGCTCGAATGCCCGGTTGCAAAACTGCCGGCAGGATGCCAGCAGCACGCTGGCGCAACGTGCTGCCGGCGTCTCGCCGGCAGAAACGAATGCGGGACAGCTTTCAAACCAGTCATGCCGGCCTCTGCTCGAATGCCCCGTTCCGAAACTGACGGTAAGCAAACGGGGCGTGGTTCATCATGCCTGCGACTTGGAGTGCGTCCGGCTTGCCGGCGCTTTCGAAGATTTGCCAATGGCCGAATCCTGAAAGGGGTGACTTTGGTTAATCTTGGCGCGCCCGGAGGCAAGCGAAAGCGGGAGCAAGCTCCGCGCACTCCAAACGCTGGCGCGACTTGGCATGCCCGCACCCAAAATGCACGCCATCTGTACGATGCAACCGGCATTCCCAAACTACCGGCAGGATGCCGGCAGCACGTTTCGAGGCAGGCCATCGCCCTAGAATGAACGACGTGCGTTGTTCTCCCTGAACCAGCTTTCAGACCAACCGCGCTTACGCACGTTCCATGTATTTGCCGGTGCGGGTGTCGATCTTGATTTTCTCACCGGTCTTGATGAAGAGGGGGGCGTCCACAATGATTCCCGTTTCGAGGGTCACCCGTTTCATCACGTTGTTCGCGGAATCACCCCGCACGCCTTCCGGCGCTTCGGATACCTTCAGCACGACGCTCGCAGGCAGTTCGACTTGGACGACGCGGTCTTCCACGAACGTCACGGTCACGGCCGCATTCTCCACCAGGTAATTCACCGAATCCCCGACAATCTCCGGGGTGAGGGTGACGGTTTCATACGTTTCCGGATCGGAGAAAACAAAGTCGTTACCGTCCTTGTAGCTGAATTCCATCTTGCGGGTCATCATCGGCACCACGTCGAGGCGTTCCGTGGAACTGAACCGGACGTCCGACGATTTCCCGGTGCGAATGCTCCGCAGGGTCGCCTGCACAAACGCGCGCAAGTTGCCCGGCGTACGATGCTGGCAATCCAGGACAACCGAGACGTCTCCGTTGTAGTTGACCGCCATGCCGCGACGTAAATCATTTGCTGATGCCATAATATCTAAAACACTTCCTCATCGTCCTGCTTCGTTGCGGACAATGGGACCGCAGAAACTAACGAAGCCAAACCTGATTTCAAGCCCGGATTTCGGCGAGGTCACGGCGGCGTCAGTTTCTTGATCGCGTCATAAACTTCCGGGGCGTCGGCGCTGCCGTTGAATTCGAATGGCACATACTGGTTTAAATCGTTCAACATCAAGCCCCAGGACGCGCCATTCGCCACGCACAGTTTCACCACCTGGACCGCATCGGTAACGGATTTGTCGTCCTCGTTCACCACGATGGGCTTGCCGTATTTCTTGAGGGACTTGATTCGGTTAGGGATGTCGGTCAACCGGGTTCCGTTGAAATGAATCAGGATGAAGTCCGCCGCCTTTGCCACCGCGTCGGCCATCCGGCCATGGCCCAATCCGCTGGCGGAGACGAGCAATTCAGGCGCCGTGGCCTTGGCCAACCGGATCAACTCGACTTGTCCTTCCGGCGTGCGAATAATCCGATGGTCAAAGCCGCCATGATCGTATTCGTTGGCAGTCTCCAGCACGACATTCTTAAACCCGCTGGATTGAATCCATTTCACCGCGTTCACCAATCCGGCGCGCACCGCTTCCTCGTTGCGCAACACCTGGTCCTGCCGCTGATAAAAGCAACCGAGAATGACGGCGACCCCTCGCCGATCACAGGCCTCGATGACCCGGCGCACACGCTGAAGATATTCCGTCCGCAACGAACCGTCGGGTGCGAATGCGGAATTCAACGCGCCTTCATAACCAGGCATGCCGCCTTGCAGGCAGAGCGTAAACGCGCGTATTCCGTGCGTCGCGTAATCGGGTATCTTCGCAATGAACCGATCCGTGTTGGCCTTGGGATCGAATTCCGGTTTGTGCCGATCTTCGAACGTGCTGTTCACCATCCGCACATTCATCAACAGACCTTCGGCGCGCGAGCCGGGATAAGTGACCCGGCCATTGAGATGCCACTTGCCTTTGACGATGTTGATGTGCGTCTGCGGTTGAAAGTCTTTAGCGACGTCGCGGGGCTTTTCCTCGCGCAACATAACCATTCCCTTCCGTATGGAAAAACTGTCGTCGCCAGAAAACACCAAATGAACAGTGCGACCGTCGGCGCTCATCCAGGGGGTGGGCAGATGCATGGATTCGCCCGGGCCAACGTCCCAGGCCTCGGTGGCGAACGCCGTCGTCCAGGGGCCCCACGGTTCCGGCGCATCGTAGATCGCGAAGCCACCAGCGAACCGTGTGTCCTCGCCCGCTCCCGTCTGGCACCAGAGATACCGTCGCAATCCGGCGTTGTAGGTGATGCCCGCGCGATAACACTTGCCCGGATTGACGAAGACCGCGCCACGTTCACGAAGGTCTTTCGACCACACCGGTTGGCCGTCGTCGTCGCACCGTTGGAAAAACTCATAAGCGGCGCGTTTCTGGATGCGGTCTTGCGGCACCCGCGCCAATACAAAGCGGTCGGCTCGTTCGTATGCGGTGTTCGTGTCCGGCGAATACACATACACAAACGAGTCGCGAGCGCCGGCATAATTGCGTCCGTAGTTCAAGAAAGTTGGACACCCAAAGCTCTCGGTGAATTTCCAATCCGCCCAGGTCCAATTTGCGCTGTGGTCGGCCGACCAGGCCAGTTGCGCATTGCCTGCATTGCGCGCCCAAAGGTAAAGCACGCCCTCGACGCATAACAGACCGCTGGCTTTCCGGCCGCGGTTGCCGTCGCCGGTTTGTTCGAGCGAGGGGGCAGTCAGGTTTTCGACGGTCAAATCCTGCGGCATACCGCGAAATCGGGCCAGTCCCAGGCTCAGTTTGCGCGGCACGAATGGCTCGAAACCGCGCCCATCGCCATACGCGGTGTAAATCCAGCCATCGTCCGCCCACGTGGACGGCCAATTGTCGCTGCCTTTGGCGCGACGAATGATGGTTTCGGCCGGAGCCCATTGAGTATCGCGAATCACCGGGCTAGGCGAGGGGACGGTTGGCCGCGATGGCTGATCTTTGGCGGACGAACGCGGCCCATCCTGAACCGCGGCGGCGATCGGCGTGAGGAACGGCTTCAGCACATCGTAATGGTTGGCGTTCGGCGTCCGCTTCCACGACTTGCCAGCGCGCGACACGACAATGTCCAGGGAAGGCATCACCACAATGAAACTGTCATACAATCCCCACGACCAATAAGCATCCGTCGGCACACCGGCGAGTGTGCCATCAGCGTTGTTCCACCAGAGCAGTCCGTAATGTCTGGCAGCCTGGCCATAGGTTTGCGGATTGCGAACCGGCAAGTCCTTTACTCCGGCCACCGGTCGGTGCGCGAGGTCCACGTAACTGGTTGGCAGGATTTCGCGCCCCCGCCATTGGCCGTGACGCAACATGAGATAGCCGATCCGCGCCATGGCATCCACATCGGCGCTGATGCCGGCGCCAAATTCACGCCGCGTGATGCCGTCAATGGTTGCCGGCCGGTAACTGTTCTTTCGCCAAACCAAATCGTGCCGCCGGATGCCGAGCGGTGTGAACACGCGTTCGAACATCAACTCGTCCACGTCGCGGTGATACGCCAGCGTGATGCACTCGGCCAGCCAGTTGGGACCGGAATCGCTGTAGTCCCATTGGGTGCCCGGTTTGAATAACAGCGGCGTGTAGCCACCCGGCTTTTCGAAGCCGGCCGTCTGGGTGGCCAGATGCAGAATCGTAATGTCGTCCAGCCAGCCGGTTTTGGCATTCCTCTCCGGCGGCACCCCCAACGTTGGATGATGCGCACGAGCTTTGTCTGCCAGCCGCAGTTTCCCGTCCTTCAGCGCCAAGCCAAGCGCGATGGATCCGAAGGATTTAGTGGTGGACTTGAGGTCGTAACGCTGCCGCGGATCACCCCACGCCATGACGAGCCGACCGTGCCGCGTGATATATCCCGAACCGCCCCCAGTAAGGGCGTAGTCGCGCGCTTGGGCCAGCTTGGCAGCGTCAAGTCCCATTGCAGCGGGGGTGGCCTTGGGCCAATCTTGGGCGGGCCAACTGGTCGAATTGTTCGCAAGAGCAGCCAGACCTTGGAGGGTGAAGAAGCAGATTGCCAGCGAGCAATAAAGCCAGTTGATCATGCAGTGTATTCTGTCAGGAATCGCTGCCCTGGCAATCCGCAATACCTGCAGTGACACGGTTTAATGAAAACGCCGGGAGGTCGGATCGCGCGCGGATGTTATCGATTTGTCCTGAATCCAGAATTGCCCATGCGTCGCAGGCGCAACGTCGCAGTGGGTTTTGATAATCACGTCACCGCCGAGACTCGTAAATCGCGCAAAGTGCTGAGGCCCACCAACGGCACCCCGCGGATTGGGCGCGCGCCGGTTTGTCGCTTCGCCCCGAACTTTTCCCGGTGCAACGCAAAGATCTCGTTCACAAACGCCTTGGATCCCAGCGCGACGCCGTCCGTCAGATGCCGCAGACGCAGGCGCAAGATTTGGCTCCGGCTCAACTCGCCGCCTTGGGCCAACACGCGTTTGATTTGTTCCCGGTCCAGCACGGTTTTACCACTTTGTCCCGCCACGCCGGCTCCCACCAACAAACGTTTCCTGTATTCCGTTGCCGCTTTCTTCCATTCGTCAGTCGGCAGAAAACTCAGCAATCCGGCTTGAGCAGTCTTGTTGCCCGCCAGGGCCGACGCGTAACCGCAAAAGCGATAGTCTTTGGGATCCTCCACTAATCCAGCCCGCACCGGATTCAAATCAATGTAGGCGGCCAGCGTCTCCACGGCATTTGGCTGATCTTCGACCAACACGCTTTTGAACCGTTCGGCCCACAGAGTGCCAAAGCGTCCGGATTGACGATTAAACCAGCGACTGAACCGCTGTTTGAGTTCTTTCATGAACGCGGACACGTCCCCCATCCGTTCCAGCATGGCTTGACGGAGATTCTTGTCCACCTGGCCGTGATCCATCAGGCTTTTGCGGGCTAATTGAACCAAGACGCCCTGTTTGCCGTATAGCGATTCCAAGCGCCCCACCAACTCCTGGTCCGAAGGATTCTGACCTTCCGGCACCCGGACGAGGACATGGAAGTGGTTGGACATCATGCAATAAGTGATGACCTCCAGCCCGCAGAACGCTGCCAGTTGCCTGAGGATCGCAACCAATTTCTCCTTCCCGACATCGTCCAACAAGGGCTGTCCCCCGACAATTCGCGACATACAGTGATACACCGCCCTGTGCCCATGGATCTTGATGCGTGCCATTCTCATTGTTGGTCTTGAGCGTGCCACCCCATTGGCATTCGTGTCAATAACTTTGAACCTGTCACTATATCTATCATCGGCCCGTGATGGCCGAAGTGCCCCGGCGCTGAACGAGCAATTACAGAAACTGGGGTTGGCCGCGCTGTTCGCGACGCCGCCCAAGCCGTAGGATTGTAGCCCGACGAAAACGAGAAACTCGTCGGTTTGTTGGGCTTTTGGTAGTTCGATCAATGGAGTTAGGCTAAGGCTGCAGGATTCCCCAATCCCAAATTGGCTTCCTCCCGAGAAAAAGGAGTTGGTTTCGTTCCAGAATTATGATAATAGACTTAACCACACCTAGTTATGCTGTACGTTGTTCAATGCCCGCCGAGTGTCCGGTTTTGATTTGAGGAGTAACTTATGAAGAAATCCAAAAGAATCCTGCGTTCCCTTCCCTGGTTTTCGTTAATCCTTTTCTTGGGTGCGGGCGGCGTAAACGCCGAGCCGATTCCCGGCTTGTTCAATACGGGCGTGAACGACAGCGGAGTGCTACTATCCGGTGGCGCGGTCGATGCGCATTGGCAGCTCATGCAAAGCGCGGACGGATCCTATCCGGGGCCGAACGCTTACGTTGTCAACGACGGCTGGCCTATTCAATCCGGCGTGTGGATGTTGAATGGACCGGACTCGAAATGGATTTCGGCGCGGGCGGACCAAAACCAGCAGGTGAATTCGGCATACGGCAATCAGCCGGGTGATTACGTCTTCCGTATCACATGTGACTTAACCGGTTTGGAGCCAAGTACGGCAGTCATTACTGGTCAATGGTCGTCGGACAACGCCGGAATCGATGTGCGCTTGAACGGAGTCAGTACCGGCATCAATTCCGACGGCAACTTCGGCGCCTGGACCCCCATGTTTACCATCGACAGCGGATTTCAGGAGGGAGTGAATGTCTTGGACTTTGTCGTCAACAATGCCGGCACCGCCGTCAATCCCCTCGGCTTTCGCGCGGAACTGAGCGGCACGGCGGATCCCGGCGCGCCTCCGGGCACGCCACCTTCTATCCTGCAGCACCCAGAATCCGTGGAAGCTGGGCAGGGGAGCGCGGTGTCCTTCAATGTCCGTGTTTACGGCAGCCGACCCTTTTCCTACCAGTGGCGCTTAAATGGCAATCCTATCTCCGGAGCGAACAGCTCAACTCTGACCGTTCCCAGTGTCGGCGCGGCGGATGCCGGCGATTACGACGTGGTGGTGACCAATGAGTTCGGCGCGGACACGAGCGATGTGGCCATGCTGTCCCTTGTTTACCTGAGTCCCGCCCAGTTGACTTACGAGCCCCTGGGGCCATCGAGCCGGCGGACTGGGCTTGTGTTTTCGGAAATCATGTATCACCCGGCCAACCGCGCCGATGGCCGGAATGTCGAGTTCATTGAGATCTACAATTCCAATCCATTTTTCGAAGATCTCAGCGGGTATCGATTGTCGGGCGAAGTGGATTACACGTTTCCGGTTGGCACACGCATTGAGGGATTGAGCTATTTGGTCGTGGCCCCGGCTCCTCAGGATGTCCAGGCCACCTATGGTATCGGTGGCGTGGTCGGTGGCTTTACCAATCGCCTGGCAAACAGTGGCGGCACCTTGCGCTTACAAAAAAAGTCCGATGCGATAGTGTTGGATCTCGCTTACAGCGATCAACCCCCGTGGCCGGTAGCAGCCGATGGAACCGGACACTCGATGGTGTTGGCGCGACCCTCCTACGGCGAACGGAATCCCAAGGCGTGGGAAGCCAGCGCGTTGGTTGGGGGGTCACCGGGGGCCCCCGATCCAGTGCCTTCGGGGCCGCTTGAGAATCTCGTCATTAACGAAATCCTTGCGCACACCGACCTGCCCCTCGTGGATTATGTCGAGCTGTACAATCACAGTCCGCTCGCTGTTAATGTGGGTGGCTGTTGGCTGTCGGATAACCGCGATACCAACAAATTCCAGATTCCGCCGGACACAATGCTGCCGCCGCGTGGTTTTCTCCATTATGACGAAATGGAGCTGGGATTTGGACTCTCAGCCGACGGAGAAACCGTTTACCTCTGGAGCCCGGACCAACAACGGGTGTTGGATGTTCTGCGTTTTGATGGCCAGGCGAATGCGATTGCTTTTGGGCGATATCCCGATGGGGCCGAGGGGTTTCAGGAACTTACCGAACGCACGCCGGGCGAGCCAAATGCCCCGATATTGATCCGGGATGTGGAGATCAACGAAATCATGTACCACCCGATCTCGCAGGATAACGATGATGAGTTTGTGGAACTCTACAACCGGGGCGAGAATCCCGTTGACGTCGGCGGATGGCGATTCATGGATGGGATTGATTATGCCTTTCCACCCGGAACGAGCATTGCGGCGGACGGCTATTTGGTCGTGGCTCGGAATGCGTCCCGCTTGTTGACCAATTATCCGGGGCTTGATCCCCTAATCGTGTTCGGCGATTACGGCGGCAGCCTGTCCGATGCCGGCGAACGCATCCGTCTCGGCATGCCGGATTCGATTCTGGAAACCAATCTGGCGAACGGCACCATCCTGACCAACTATTTTTTCGTGGTCGTGGACGAGGTGACCTATGCGGACGGCGGGCAATGGGGGGAATGGGCTGACGGGGGCGGCAGCAGCCTCGAACTGATTGATCCGCGTAGCGACAACCGTCTGCCGACCAATTGGAGGGACAGTGATGAAACGGGCAAGGCGCCCTGGACACTGGTCGAACACACCGGTGTTTTGGACAACGGCTCGGGTACGGCTTCCCCGGAATTACAGATCCATCTTCAGGCGGCCGGCGAAGCTTTGGTTGATGATGTGGAAGTCTTCACGGAGGGCGGCGCCAATCGTATTGCCAATGGCACGTTCGAATCCGGCCCAAGTGGATGGTTCTTCCAAGGCAATCAACGCCATACTTCCCTGGAGACCTCCGAAGGATACCACAGTGCCCAGTCGCTGCACGTGCGCGCCACCGATCGAGGCGACACCATTAATCGGGTTCGCGCTCCGTTCACGTCCGCGTTCACTGCCGGCCCCACCGGCACCATCCGAGCGCAGGTACGCTGGTTACGCGGGCTTCCGGAAATTTTACTGCGAATGAAGGAAAACTACCTGGAAGCCGTGGGCAGGCTCGAGGTGCCGGCCAACCTGGGAACCCCCGGCGCAGCCAATAGCATGGCCGTCGCCAACGCGGGGCCGGCCATTACCGCGGTCACCCATCGTCCGGCCTTGCCCGCCGCCAATCAGCCGATTCGGGTGCTGGCTCGGGTGCGGGATACCGACGGCGTTGGCTCGGTCGTTGTGCGTTACCGCATCGATCCATCCACGACGTTGACGGAGATTCCCATGATGGATGATGGTAGCGAAGGCGATTTGGTGGCCGGCGACGGGATATACGCGGCGGTGATTCCCGCGCAACCAAATTCCACGCTGGTAGCCTTCCGCGTGGAAGCCGCCGACGCGGCTGACATTCCCGCGGGCAGTCAGTTTCCGGCGGATGCGCCCGAACGCGAATGTCTCGTCCGCTTCGGTGAATTTGTGCCGGCGGGCTCGTTGGGCAGCTACCGCCTGTGGATGACTCGAGCGACGTTTGATTTCTGGACCAGTCGGGAAAAGATGAGCAACGAAGCGCTGGACACCACGTTCGTTTATGGCAATTACCGGGTCATCTATAATACCGGTTCCTATTTCGCCGGCAGTGCCTGGTCCAGCCCGGGATATACCACGCCCTCGGGGGTATTGTGTGGTTACGATGTGCTGTATCCCGACGATGAACCGTTCCTGGGGGACAACCATGTCATTCTGGATTGGCCCAATCGCGATTCAACTTTTCTGCGGGAGCATACTATGTATTGGCTGTTGGATCAGGCCGGGCTGCCGAACTTGTATCGCCGGAATATTCATTTGTTCGTGAATGGAGCCCGTCGCGGCACGCTCTACAACGATGCCCAGCAACCGGGCGGTGACATCATCGAAGAATGGTTTCCGAACCATGCCGAAGGGGACTTGTATAAAACCAGTTTCTATTTTGAATTTAACGATGCGGGAGTACGCCAGGGCGGCACGCCCAATACCTTGGAACAATTCCTGACCACGGGCGGAGAAAAGAAGACGGCCCGTTACCGCTGGTGTTGGAAACCCCGCACGATTCACGGGAGCGCCAATGACTTTGCGCCCTTGTTTGAATTGGTGGACGCATTGAACAGTCCAGCGGGCAGTTACCTTCCCGCCGTGGAACACGTCGTGGATGTGGAGAATTGGATGCGCACCTTCGCCGGAAATGACCTCGCCTCTTACTGGGATGCGTTTGGTAATCCCAACTATAAAAACACCTACCTCTACAAACCAAAGGGAGCGGGGTGGAAATTAATCTGCTGGGATTTCGATGTGGGTCTGGGCACGGGAAACGGCGGGGGCCAATATCAGGAACGGTACGATGCGGCGCTGTTCGATACGGCGAATGAGCAGGCCATTGCCCGGATGAATAATACGCCTTCGATCGTGCGCCATTATTGGGCCGCACTGGACGAGGCGGTGCATAGCTTTTTTCAACCTTCCGCGGTTCAGGAGTTCCTGGCGAATCGCTATGCGGCTTATCAAGCCGAGGGGATTAGCACGGATTCGCCATTTGTGCCCACCGGCCAGGTACCCTCCGGTGAGCCGCAACGCTCTATTCCGGATTGGATCACCGTGCGCCGCAATTTCATTCTGGGCGAACTGGCCAAAGTGGACGCTGCTTTTGCCGTGAACGGTCCCACAGAGCTGACGGTGGATACCAACTTAATAACGCTTGGCGGCTCCGCGCCCGTGGCCGTGAAAACCATCACCGTTAACAGCACTGCTTACCCGGTAACTTGGACTACCGTGAGCAACTGGACCGTGCGCGTGGTTTTGGCGGCCGGCGAAAATAATCTCACCATCGAAGGGATGGATCGTTTGGGTAATCCAGTCGTCGGGGCGAGTGCGACGTTGTCCGCGACCTTCACCGGCGCGGATGTTTCGCCGGTGGACGTAGTGGTGATCAATGAAATCATGTATAACCCGCTGGTGCCGGGTTCCTCGTTTATCGAGCTTTACAATACCTCCACGACGCATTCGTTCGACCTGTCCGGGTGGCGTCTTAATGGACTTGACTACACGTTTCCGGTCGGAAGCGTTATTACGAACGGTCAGTATTTAGTCCTGGCCAAGAACACGATCGCCTTGGTGAATTCACTGGGCAATACCGTGGCGGTGTTCGACGAGTTCAATGGGACGCTCGCCAATGATGGAGAAACACTCACCTTGTCCATGCCGGGCTCAATTCCCGGGGAGGAAATTGTGGTGGACCGGGTCACCTACGATAACTTGCCACCGTGGCCCTCCGCCGCGAATGGTCAGGGACCATCCATACAGTTAATCGATCCCTTGCAGGACAATAATCGGGCGAGCAATTGGTCCGATGGCCAGGGCTGGCGGTTCTTCAGTTTCACCCGGACGTCCGGCTTTCAAACCAGTTCTCGGCTTTCGTTCTTCTTTAACAACGAGATTGGTGATGTGTATCTGGATGATGTTGCTTTAGTAGAAGGAGACGTGCCTGGCGCCGGAACAAACCTGTTGACCAATCCCGGCTTTGAGGATGGCTTCGATTCCTGGGGGATTGGGTATGTGGCTACCAATTCGGTGTTGGTTACCAATGATGCGCATTCCGGTCAGAACAGTGCGCATGTAATCTTCAATCCGGCTGGAGGAGGTACGCCCGTTCTCACGGCATTTTATCAGGATATTCCGGACGTCACTCAGTACACTACCTACACTCTGAGTTTCTGGTACAAAACAGGCGCACCAGGACACTCGTTCAGGGCCCGGCTGAATTCGACTTTCTACCCGACACTCCCAATGGAGGTAATGCAAGCAACTCCCGGCGCTGCGAACATAGGCACCGCAACGTTGCCGGCCTATCCGCTCCTCTGGCTCAGCGAAGTCCAGCCAAACAATCAGAACACCGCCTGGGATAACGCCGGTGAAGCAGATCCGTGGATTGAAATTCACAATGGCAGTGCGGCGCCCATCAGTCTGGACGGCATGGTCCTGTCCGATCAACTGACGGACCCGGCGGCCTGGGCGTTTCCGGCGGGCGCCGAACTGCAACCTAACGAATACCGGGTGATCTGGGCGGATGGCTCACCAGCGCAGAGCGACGCGGTTAATTGGCACGCGAACTTCCGGCTGAATCCCACCAACGGCACGGTCTATCTCTCCCGGATGCTCAGCGGTTCGCCACAGATCCTGGATTATTTGCACTACTTCGGGGCCGAAGCCGATCAGTCCTTTGGCGCGTATCCGCCGAACCAGAACAGCTACCGCGAATGGTTCTATTATCCGACCCCCGGGGACACCAATAATCCCAGCACACCGCTGGTGACGCTCTTCATCAATGAATGGCTGGCCGCCAACCTCGGCATTGTGCTCGATCCGGCGGACCAGGACTCCGATGATTGGTTCGAGATTTACAATCCCAACGATCAGACCGTGGATTTGGCGGGCTACACCTTGACGGACAATCCCGGCAGTCCGACGAAGTATGTGATTCCCGGCGGCTTTGAAATTGCGCCGCACGGTTTCTTACTGGTCTGGGCGGATGAAGAAGGCAGTCAAACCAGTCCGCTTGGCCGGCTCCACGTCAACTTCCGGCTGAGTGCCTCCGGGGAAAGCATTTCGCTTTACGCACCGGACGGCCGGTTGGTCGATGCGGTGACGTTCGGAACGCAAACGGACAACGTGAGCCAGGGCCGTTTCCCGGATGGCAGTCCGACCATTGAGTCAGCATTGACCAGCCCGACGCCAGGCGGGCCAAACCTCCTGACCACGCCGCCTCCGGAGGTCAGTATCCTGGAGGTTGAATACAACGGCGGCGGACTCACGTTGACCTGGGCTGCCCAAGCGGGCCGGACCTACCGCGTGCAATACAAGTCCGACCTGGCCTCGCCGGATTGGATCGATTTACCCGGAGACATCAATGCGTCGGTTGAAACTGCTTCGAAGACGGATCCCGCGACTGAAGGGGATGCGCAACGCTTCTATCGGGTGGTCTTGCTCGAGTAACGCGCAACCGGCCTCGCCAACGTTCTGCCAGCATCCTGCCGGCGGATCGAACTGAGCCCTGCGCCGCGAATAAAGCCAGTAGTCCGAACGCATCCAGGGCATTCGTTTCTGTCGGCGAGATGCCGACCGCACGCTGCCTCAACGTGCTGCCGGCATCTTGCCGGCAGATCGAACGGAGGAAAGGGCAACGAATGGTCTTTGAAGGTTCGGGCGCACTGCGCGCATCCGATTCTGTAAGTGAGACGCCGGCAGTCCCAATGTCGTATTTCATCAACCGGCAGAACATCGTTGATTTACAGTGCTCCCGGCCTAAGCTTCCCACCGTTGGTATCGTCGCTATTCGACGAGCACCCTCGAAGTGTTTTATCTCCATGAAAACAATTTTAGCAACAGGATCGCCAGTATCTGGCCGTGCCACTGGCGACCTTGGTTGCGGCTCTGCCACGCCTTGACCCATTTCCGTTGATCCAAAGACCGCGCCATGTCCGCCGCTACTGATCCAATCCGATTACGCTTGATTGTGCGCGGCGCTGTGCAAGGCGTGGGATTTCGTCCATTCGTTTATCGACTGGCCGAGCGAACTCGGTCTGGCGGGGTGGGTGAACAATTCGACGCAGGGCGTGTTCATCGAAGTGGAAGGGCTCACGCCCTAAATTGGAAGCCTTTCTAATTCGGCTCGGCGCGGAAAAGCCGCCGCGCAGTTTCATCCAAAGCCAGGAGGCCACGTGGCTGGATCCGGTGGGTTATGATCGCTTCGAAATCCGCGCCAGCGATCCGGGCGGCGCGAAGACTGCACTCGTGTTGCCGGACATTGCCACGTGCCCGGATTGCCTGCGGGAAGTTTTCGATCCATCCAATCGCCGCTATGGTTATCCCTTTACCAACTGCACCAATTGCGGTCCCCGGTTCACTCTCATCGAAAGCCTGCCTTATGACCGGCCCAATACGTCGATGAAACGCTTCATGATGTGCCCGCAATGCCAGGCCGAATACGACGATCCCGCCGACCGGCGTTTTCATGCGCAGCCGAACGCCTGCCCCATTTGCGGTCCGCACCTGGAACTCTGGGATGCAGAAGGCAGGCCTTTGATCGATGGCAGCCACAGACGCGAAGTATTGCCGGTTGCGGCGGCGGCCATTCGGGAGGGTCGGATCGTGGCGGTGAAAGGACTGGGCGGCTTCCATCTCATGGTGGCGGCGCACGACGAGGCCGCGGTCCAACGGCTGCGCCAGCGCAAGCATCGGGAAGAAAAGCCGCTGGCTTTGATGTTTCCGGCGTTGGAAGTGGTCCAGACGATCTGCGAAGTGTCCCCGTTGGAAGAACGGTTGTTGCAGTCACCAGAATCCCCGATTGTCCTCTTGCACCGACGATCAGCCGCCCTCGCCAGCAACGCTGACTTCGAAAATGTGCTGCTGGCGTCTCGCCGGCAGAAACGAGTGTCGTGGTTGCGCTCGCACGGTCAGCCCCAATCCGAACGCGCTCGAGACGTTCGCTCTGCCGGCAGGATGCCGGCAGCACGTTTTGAGGGCCATCGGCACTCTCACGAGCCGCCGCTACATTACATCATCGCGCCCTCGGTAGCGCCCGCCAATCCGTATCTCGGGGTGATGCTGCCGTACACGCCGCTGCATCATCTGCTGTTGGCCGAACTGGGCTTCCCCGTCGTGGCCACCAGCGGCAATCTGAGCGACGAACCCATTTGCACGGATGAACACGAGGCCGTCACCCGCTTGCGCGGCATCGCGGATTTGTTCCTGGTCCACAATCGCCCCATCGTGCGGCACGTGGACGATTCGATTGTGCGGATTATGTTGGGGCGCGAAATGGTTCTGCGCCGCGCCCGCGGATACGCGCCGTTGCCCGTCCCGGTGCCGCCCACCAACCGAACGGCGGGCCCACCAACACCACCCAGTGTTCTCGCCGTCGGAGCGCACCTCAAGAACACCGTCGCCCTCTCCGTCGGGCCGCAAATCTTCCTCAGCCAGCACATCGGCGATCTGGAAACGGAACAAGCCTTCGACGCCTTCCGCCGGGTGATCGATGATTTCCAACGGCTTTACGAAGCTCGACCCGCACTGGTCGTTGCGGACGCGCATCCCGATTACCTTTCGACGCAATACGCGCGCGAAACAGACTTGCCGATCTTGTCCGTGCAGCACCACTTGGCGCACGTGTTTTCGTGCCTGGGCGAAAACGGTCTGACGCCGCCAGTCTTCGGCGTTTCCTGGGATGGCACCGGTTACGGATTGGACGGCACGATTTGGGGCGGAGAATTTTTTTGCGTCACCCGGGACGCATGGCAACGCGTAGGCCATTTTCGAACATTTCCATTGCCCGGCGGCGACCAAGCGGTAAAAGAACCGCGTCGCACCGCTCTGGGACTTTTGTTTGCGCTGGAAGGCGACGCCGCCTTCGACCGACGGTCAGCGCCGGTATCGGCTTTCAGCGAGGCAGAATTGCGTCCGCTGCGGCGCATGCTGGCCAACCATCTGAACGCGCCGCTGACCTCCAGTGTGGGCCGGCTGTTTGACGCGGTCGCGGCATTGTGCGGTTTGCGGCAGCGGGTCCAGTTCGAAGGCCAAGCGGCGATGGAACTGGAATTTGCGCTGACCGGCTGCGATACCAATGAATCGTACTCATTCGAGTTTACTGCGGAAGACTCCGCGCCGTGGGTGTTGGATTGGGCGCGGTTGATCCAGGCGATATTGGCGGACATTGCCCAAGAGACACCGACCGGCATCATTGCCGCTCGTTTCCACAATTCCTTGGCGGAGATCATCGTCCACGCCGCACGCCGGTCGGGCGAAAGTCGTGTCGTGCTCACGGGGGGCTGTTTCCAGAACCGTTACCTGACCGAACGCGCGGTGGAACGGCTTGCGGCGGAAGGATTCAAGCCGTATTGGCATCAGCGCGTGCCGCCCAACGACGGCGGGATTGCTTTGGGACAAGTCCTTGCAGCCTGGCACGAGAAGGGTTAGATAAGAGCGCAATGTGTCTCGCAGTACCAGGTAAAATCGAAAGCATCGAAGCCGAAGGCCCGCTCGGACCCAGCGGCAAGGTCAATTTCGGCGGCATCCTCAAGGAGGTGTGCCTCGCCTACGTGCCGGAAGCCCAGGTGGGCGATTACGTGATTGTCCACGTGGGCTTCGCCCTCAGCCTACTCGACGAGGAAGAAGCCAACAAAACGCTCGAATACTTCCGCGAGATGGGAGAATTGGCGGAGTTGGAAGAGAGCGGTGCGGCTTTCGCCCCAAACGATGACCGGGCCGGCACGGCACCCGCGGTCGATTCAAGCAACCGCGATTCGATTTCCCTCCCGCATCGTTCCGGCTCGACATGAAATACCTCGACGAATACCGCGATGGCGACGCGGCCCGGAGGCTGGCCCAGGAGATCCATCGGCGCACCACGCGACCGTGGAGCATCATGGAAGTGTGCGGTGGCCAGACGCACTCGATCGTGAAATTCGGCATCGACGAACTGTTGCCGAAGCAGATCACGCTCATCCACGGTCCCGGTTGCCCGGTGTGCGTGACGCCGCTGGAGATCATTGACAAGGCGCTGGAAATCGCCGCCCGGCCCGACGTGATCTTTTGTTCGTTTGGCGATATGCTTCGCGTGCCGGGCAGCACGACCGATTTGCTGTCGGTAAAGGCCACCGGCAGCGACGTGCGGATTGTCTATTCACCGTTGGATACGGTGAAGATTGCCGAACAAAATCCCGGCAAGGAAGTGGTGTTCTTTGGCGTGGGTTTCGAAACCACCGCACCCGCCACGGCCATGGTGGTTTTCCAGGCGGCCAAGAAGGGATTGAAGAATTTTTCGCTGCTCGTTTCGCATGTGCTGGTGCCGCCGGCGATGGAGGCCATTCTGTCATCGCCCAATTGCCGGGTGCAGGGTTTCCTGGCCGCCGGGCACGTTTGCACGGTGATGGGGTATTGGGAGTATTTTCCGATTGCGAAGCAATACCGCGTGCCCATCGTGGTCACCGGGTTTGAGCCGCTGGACATTCTCCAAGGCATCCTGATGTGCGTCCGGCAACTGGAGGAAGGCCGCGCCGAAGTGGAAAACGCCTACACGCCGCTCGGTGTGCCAGGAAGGTAATTCGCCCGCCCAGCAACTGATCCAACAGGTCTTCCAGGTGGTGCCGCGCAAATGGCGGGGCGTGGGCGAAATTCCCCGGAGCGGTATGGGCTTGCATCCCGATTACGCCGCGTTCGACGCGGAGACGAAGTTTGGCGTGGCGGATCATCATGTCGATGAACCCGCCGAATGTCTCAGCGGGCTGGTGCTGCAAGGCCAGATCAAACCGCACGAATGTCCGGCCTTTGGCACGCGCTGCACCCCGGAACATCCGCTCGGGGCCACCATGGTGTCGTCCGAAGGCGCGTGCGCGGCTTACTATTTGTACCGCCGCCACGAGCAGCCGGCCGCAGTCTGATTTCCAGACCCGATTCATGGAAAACCCACCCGACTTTGCCGCCTGCCCGCTGCCGCTGCAGCAATATCCCAACGTCCTGATGGCCCATGGCGGCGGCGGCAAGCTGATGCACCAGTTGTTGCAGCAGGTGTTCATGACGGCGTTTGCCAATCCCACGCTGAACGTGCAGCACGATTCATCGGTGCTCGCGGTGCCCGGCTCACGGCTGGCCTTTACCACGGATTCCTACGTGGTGCGGCCCATTGTGTTCCCGGCGGCGACATTGGTTCGATGGCGGTTCACGGCACGGTGAATGACCTGGCGATGAGCGGGGCGCGGCCGCTTTACTTGAGCGCGGGCTTCATCATCGAGGAAGGACTGCCCATGGAGACGCTGTGGAAGTTGGTTCGCTCGATGCAAGACGCCGCGCAGCGATGCGGCGTGCAGATCGTCACGGGCGACACCAAGGTCGTGGACAAGGGCAAGGGCGACGGGCTGTTCATCAACACCGCCGGCATTGGGGTTGTTGAACATGAGTTGAGTATTTGCCCCACAAGCGTGAAGCCGGGCGATGTGCTCTTGGTGAATGGCGACTTGGGCCGTCACGGCATGGCGATCATGGCGGTGCGGGAAGGGTTGGAATTTGAAAGCGCCATCGAGAGTGATTCCGCGTCCGTGGCGGACGTGGTGCTTGCGCTGCTCAAGGATGGCATTGAAGTGCATTGCCTGCGCGACCTGACCCGGGGCGGTCTGGCCAGTGCCCTCAACGAAATTGCCCCCGCGGCCAAGGTGCGGATTCAAATCGAGGAAAAGCTCGTGCCCGTCCGGGAAGATGTGCGGTCCGCATGCGAAATCCTGGGGCTGGATCCGCTGCACGTGGCTTGCGAAGGACGGTTTGTGGCGTTCGTGAGCGCCAAAGACGCCGATCGCGCGCTGGCTTTAATGCAGTCGCACGACAGCGGCAAAGGAGCGGCGCATCATTGGCAAGGTTGCGGAAGGAGTGTCGCCAATGGTGGTCCTCAAAAGCACCATTGGAGCGACACGCATTCTCGACATGCCCAGCGGCGAGCAGTTGCCGCGGATTTGTTAAGAGAGAAGGGAATTGGTTGAGAACGCCAAGCATCGATCGAGAGCGGGGCCAGCTCCGCACACTTCAAACGCCGGCGCGCCTCTCGGAATTCACACGAAACATGTCGGACTCATTCATCCAGCGCGGCGGCCTTTGGGTCATCGGCCAAAGCATTCTCATGTTCGCGGTGATCGCGCTCGGCGTGGCGTATCCGGGTGATTGGACGCAATGGGCGATGGTTGTTCCCGGGGCCACATTATTTACCCTGGGCGGCGTTGTAGGTGTGGCCGGCGTGTGGGTTCTGGGCGGGAATCGCACACCCTTCCCCGCGCCGAGGCCGCAGTCGCAATTGGTGCAGCGGGGCATTTACTCGCTGATTCGACATCCGCTTTACACCAGCGTGATGCTGAGTTCCCTGGGATGGGCGCTGCTGTGGCAATGCTGGGCCGCGGTGGCCGCTGCGCTCGTCTTGATCCCGTTTTTCGACGCCAAAGCGCGCCACGAAGAGCGCCGGTTAAGGAACACGTTTCCCGAGTACACCGAATACCAACGGCGGGTCCGGCGGTTCATCCCTTGGATTTATTGATTTTGGGTCGTCGATCATTGGCAACTTGCAACCTTGCCATCCAATTTTCTTTTGGAGATGCAAATGTCGGCTTTTTTGTTGACCCCATTGTCATCTTTGTCTAAGCCTATACAAGTAGTTTATGTGGAATTCTGACAACGCGTTGTTTGGCGATTTGATTTATCTGTTCGCTTTTTGTTTGGGCGGCTTGGTGTTTGCCATCGGCCCGATCGTACTGGCGAACCTGCTCGCCGCGCGCAAAACCCGCAACTATGCGGGCAAGACCGGGCAGTTCATCGAATGCGGCATCGAGCCCATCGGTGACGCCTGGATTCGCTACAGCGCCGTGTATTACCTGTACGCCCTGGTGTTTGTGGCGTTCGCGGTGGACGTGTTGTTTCTCATTCCCGTGGCGCTGGTTTATGACAAAGTGTTCGCCATCAGGGATTTCGTGGAGCTGCTAATTTTCGTTGGCATACTTTCGCTGGTGATTGTGTATGCCTGGAAGAAAGGAATTTTTGAATGGAACCGCAAGAAGAGTGTTCCCAAATCGTAAAGTTTGCCAAGTTGGATGAGTTACTCGCGCTCGGGCGGGCCAATTCCCTTTGGCCACTGACGTTCGGGTTGGCCTGCTGCGCCATCGAGATGATGGCGGCCGGCGCTTCACGGTTCGACCTTTCGCGGTTCGGCGCCGAAGTCTTCCGGCCTTCCCCGCGTCAGGCGGACGTGATGATCGTGGCCGGCACGATTAACAAGAAGATGGCCCCGGCCGTGAAAACGCTTTACGACCAGATGCCCGAACCAAAATGGGTGATTGCGATGGGCAATTGCGCCATCTCGGGCGGTCCCTTTCTTTTTCCCGGCCAGTATTCGGTGGTCGAAGGCGTCGAGAAACTTTTTCCGGTGGATGTCTTTATTCCCGGGTGCCCGCCGCGCCCGGAGGCCCTGATTGAAGGCATTTTGGAACTGGAAGAAAAAATCACCGGCAAACGCCGCTGGCCCCGCGTCACCCCGAAATGATCCCTTCGCTCCAGGAACTTCACGATCAATTCTCGCAACGGTTCGCGCCGGCTCCTGCTCCGGCGCCGGAACAGTCGGCGGGCGAACCCGTGTCTCCACCGGCAACGGCTCCAACGACTGAGGGCGCTCCGGCTACAGAATCAGCAGCCGCAACCGAATCCGGCTCCGCCGCCCGATACTCGCTGCGCCCGCGGCCACCTCCCAGCCCCGTCCAGTTGGTGGACTTTGCGGCCAAAGGCTATCATCTCGACGTGACGGTTTCCCCGTCGGAAGTCGTGGCTGCCGCCTGCGCTACTGGACCAGGAGGGTTTCGCCATCGACGCGGTGACCGGCGTGGACTGGATCGCGGAGGAACAAATGGAAGTGGTCTATGATTACTTCCACCCGCTGGCCAATTGCCGGGTGGTGGTGCGCACCCGCATTCCGCGGGGCAATCCGGAACTGCCCACCATTTCGGTGGTGTTCCCCGGCGCCAATTGGCACGAACGCGAGACGCACGATTTCTTCGGCATTCGTTTCTTGGGTCATCCGGATTTGAGTCCGTTCCTGCTGCCCGAGGACGCCGATTATCACCCGCTTAGGAAGGATTTTGCCGCGTGACCGATCCGCAATCCATTCCCCATTCCCACGGCACTGGCACCGACGAGACATTCATCCTGAATTTGGGGCCGCAGCATCCCGCCACCCACGGCGTGTTGCGAGTCAAGCTGACGATGGACGGGGAATACATCACGCGCGCTGAGCCGGTGCCCGGTTACATTCACCGGATGCACGAGAAGATGGGGGAGAACCGCAAGTGGGCGCAGTTTCTGCCGAATACCAGCCGCATCGATTATCTCTCGGCGATGCACTACACCCACGCGTTCGTGGGCGCAGTGGAACGGCGGAATCGGTCTTGCGGTGCCGCCGCGGGCGGAATACATCCGGGTCATTACCTCGGAGCTGAACCGCATTTCCAGCCACCTGGTGTGGTTCGGCGCCTTTCTGCTCGACCTCGGCGGATTTACGCCGTTGCTTTACGCGTTCGATGATCGTGAAAAGATCCTGGACCTACTGGAAGGCATCACCGGTTCGCGGCTGACCTATTGCTATTACCGGTTCGGCGGTTTGTGCAATGACATCGACGACGATTTCATCCGCGGAACGCGCGAGTTTGTCGCGATGATGCGGCCCCGGCTGAAGCTGTATCGCGACCTGGTGACCGACAACATCATCTTGCGCAAACGCCTGATCGAGATCGGCCCGATCAGCGCGGAAATGTGCCGCAAGTACGGCGCTACCGGTCCGGTCATTCGCGGTTCCGGGGTCGCTTACGATGTGCGGAAGGTCGAGCCGTATTCGGTTTATTCCGAGTTTGATTTTGAGATTCCCGTCTTCCCCGAAGGCGATTGCATGGCCCGTTATCTGGTGCGCATGGAAGAGATCGCCCAAAGCCTGCGGATCATCGAGCAGGCCTTGGACAAATTGCCGGACGGCCCCATCATGGCCGACAAAGTGCCGCGGGTGCTGAAGCTGCCCGCCGGGGATTATTGTTACGCCGTGGAGGCGGCTCGCGGGCGATTTGCCGTGCGCGTGGTGAGCGACAACAAGGAAATCCCGTACCGGGTCCGCCTGCGTGCGCCGTCGTTCTCGAACCTTAGTCTGTACGAAGAAGCCAGCCAGGGGATGATGCTGCCCGACGCGCTCGCGCTGATGGGCAGCCTGGATTTGGTCATCCCGGATATTGATCGCTGATATGACAATTCCCGAACCCTTTCGATTGCTGGCTTACCTCTTCGGCATCATGGCCTTCGTGGGCCTGAATGCCGCCTACCTGGTGTGGGTCGAGCGCAAGGGGGCCGGCCGGTTTCAGCGCCGCACGGGTCCTTCGGAAGTCGGCTACGCCGGGTTGCTTCAGCCCATCGCCGACGCAATCAAACTGCTCTCGAAGCAATTGCTGGTGCCGCCGGGGGTGGACCGCACGTTGTTCCGCGTGGCGCCCATCCTGATCATGGCGCCGGCGTTGATGAGCCTGGCGACCATTCCCTTCAGCGAAAACCTGGCCGCTCGGAACATCAACGTGGGCCTGGTGATGATCTTCGCCTTCGCGTCCATCAACGTCATGGCGATCATGCTGGGCGGTTGGTCGTCGCGGAACAAATACGCCATCATCTCCGCGGCGCGAGTAGTTTCGCAAAACGTCGCTTACGAAATTCCGATGCTGCTGGTCGTCATCACCATGTTGATGGTGACCCGCACGATGAACCTCCACGAAATCGTCGAACCAGCAGGCCGGCGGGTTTTGGCATTGGAACATTTTCAACCTGGCGGCCAATCCGCTCATGCCGGTGACGTTCCTGATTTTCTACACCTGCATGCTGGCCGAGACGAACCGCGCGCCGTTCGACATGGCGGAGGCCGAAAGCGAACTGGTGGCCGGCGCTTACACCGAGTATTCCGGGATGGGCTTTGGCGTTTTCTTCATGGGCGAATACGCGAACATCGTCATCGGCTGCTGCGTGGCGACGGTGCTGTTCCTGGGCGGCTGGCAAAGCCCCATCGGCGTTCTGCCGGGTTTGTTCTGGTTTCTGTTGAAGCTGTATTTCCTGATTTTCTCGGTGATCTGGGTGCGCTGGACGTTTCCGCGAACGCAGTTTTACGGACTGCTCAACTTGTCCTGGAAAATCCTGATTCCGCTTTCGTTGTTCACCCTGGTGCTGTCCAGCGCGATGATTAAGATTTTTTGAGTATGAAAGTGTCCTTCCGCGAAATTATCAGTGGTTTCAAGAGCCTGCTCATCGGCATGCGCGTGACCATTGGCCAGTTCTTCAAGCCGTCATTGACGGTGCAATATCCGCATGAATCTCTGAAAATGCCGACGCGTTTTCGCGGGCACATCGAACTGGTGCGCGACGAGACGACCGGCCGGCCACTCTGTTATGCGTGCAAGCTGTGCGAGAAGTCCTGTCCCACGGATTGCATCAAGGTTGAAGGTGTCAAGCGGGAAGGCGAGAAACGCAAATCAGTGTCGGAATACCGGCTGGACTTTACCAAGTGCAGTCTGTGCGGATCATGCGTGGAAGCGTGCCGGGACCACGCGATCCGGTTTTCCAACCAGTACAATTTGGCGAGCACCAACAAGGAGGAGTTTGTCCTTGACTTGTTTAAGCGACTGGAACAGGAAGGAAAATGACTTCGTTTCCCGCCGCTGATTACATCCTTGCCGGCGTTTTTGGCCTCATCGTGGCAACCACCGTGGCCGGGGCGTTGATCGCTGCCCTGAGCACGCGCATCATTCGCAGCGTCTGCGGTCTGGCGCTGTGCTGCCTTGGCTTGGCGGGCTTGTATTACTTTCTAAATAGCCCTTTTCTGGCGCTGATGGAAATCCTGATTTACGTGGGCGCCGTGTGCGTGACCATCGTTTTTGCGATCATGCTCGCCGAACCCGATGAGCCGGCCGAGAGGGAATCGCGGGCACAGGAGCCTGATCTGGGGCGGCTGCGCCCTGCTGGTCAGCGCGGCGGTTTTTATTGGCGCCGCGCGCTTGGGGCTCCAGGAGAAATGGCTGCCGCCCGTCCAAGCTGACATCGAATGGCTCCGTCGAAGCCATCGGCGTTTCGTTGCTCACCACTTACAGTCTGGCTTTTGAACTGATCTCCCTTGTGCTCCTGGTTGCGATCCTGGGCGCGCTGGTGATCGCGCGCACTGGACGAACCAAACCATGACCCTCATCCACCTTTACGAACAACCCGGAATTTATCTCCTCATCGCGGCCTTTCTCCTGGCCGTCGGCATCTATGGCCTGATCCGGCGCCGCACCCTCATCGGCATGCTCATCTCCGGCGAATTGATCTTCGCCGCCGCGTCGCTCAATCTCATGGCCTTGAACCGGTTCGTCGCGCCGGACCCCACCGTCGGCCAGATTTTTGTGCTGTTCATCATGGGTCTGGCGGCGGCCGAAGTGGCCATTTTGCTCAGCATCGTCATCGCGGTCTATCGCAACTACCGCTCAATCAACTCCGAGGATTTGTCGGATTTGAACGGCTAGCCGCATGGACACGATTCCCGACATCCGCCTCCTCCTGGCCTTGCTGGCCCCGCTCCTGGGTTCGGTGCTGGTGATGGCCACCGGCAAACGGCCGAACCTCCGCGAAGCCTGTTCTTTTCTCGCCGCGGCCGCGCTGTTCACCATCACGCTCACGCTGGTTCCGGCGGTGCGCGACGGGAAGATCTTGTCCTATACCGTGTTTCAACTGCTGCCGGGCCTGAGCATTTCGCTGCGCGCCGACGGGCTGTCGATGATCTTTGCCATCGCCGCCTCGTTCCTGTGGGTGGTCACGGTGTTTTATTCGGCCGGCTACATGCGTGGCCTGGAGGAACACGCGCAAACCCGGTTCAACGTCTGTTTCGCCCTGACGCTGTTCGGCGCCATCGGCTGCGCGTTCGCCGACAATCTGCTCACCCTGTATCTCTTTTACGAAATCGTCAGCGTTTGCACCTATCCGTTGGTGGCCCATCATCAGGACGAGGAAGGCTACGAGGGCGGCAAGAAATATCTCGTCTATCTGACCAGCACCGCCAAGGGGCTCATTCTCCCGGCGATGATTTTGATTTACGTGCTGACGGGCAACCTGGATTTCGCCCACAACATGCATACCGGCATCCTGCCGCAGGACGTGGGACGCGGCGTGGTGACCGCCCTCTACGTTTGCTGCATCCTCGGCTTCGCAAAGAACGGCATCATGCCCCTGCACAATTGGCTGCCCAGCGCCATGGTGGCGCCGACGCCGGTCAGCGCCCTGTTGCACGCGGTGGCGGTCGTCAAGGTGGGCGTGTTCTCCACGGTGCGCACGATGCTGTACGTCTTCGGCGTGGATCGATGGACGCGCTGCATCTGGGCCTGCCGACGGCGTATTTCGTTTCGTTCACCATCATCGTGGCCTCGATCATTGCGCTCAGCAAAGACAACCTGAAAGCGCGGTTGGCCTATTCCACCGTGAGCCAGCTTTCCTACATCATTCTCGGCGTGGCGCTGCTGAAACCGGCCGGCATCGAAGGCGGCCTCATTCACATTGCCAACCACGCCTTTGCCAAGATTACGCTGTTCTTCTGCGCCGGCGCGATCTACGTGGCCACGCACAAGAAAAACATATCGGAGATGAACGGCCTGGGGCGCGCGATGCCGTTTACGTTCGGGGCGTTTGCCATTGCCTCGTTGAGCATGATTGGCGTGCCGCCGGTGGCCGGCTTTATTACCAAGTGGTATTTGCTGGTGGGCGCCATGGATGCCGGCTCGATTGGCATCATCATCGTGCTTCTGACCAGCACGCTGCTCAACGCCGCCTATTTCGCTCCGGTCGTCTATAACGGATTCTTCGGGAAACCCGCCGCCGAAGATGCCGGCAAGAAAT
Organism: uncultured Verrucomicrobiae bacterium; assembly: GCA_963788655.1. Classification (GTDB taxonomy): domain Bacteria; phylum Verrucomicrobiota; class Verrucomicrobiia; order Limisphaerales; family JAFGQR01; genus JAFGQR01. Next base: position 192,768 of record CAWBHS010000062.1, read on the forward strand.
TTTCCGAGGCGCATCCGGCCATGGTGATCCCTTTGGTTCTCACGGCGATCATTTCGGTCGTCATCGGTCTCTATCCTGACTTCTTCATGCACTTCGCCCAAGGCCTGATGCCATGAGACTCTTGAAAATAATCCAGTTTCTCCGCCAACACCTGAAACGCGTGGTGCGCCTGAGCCTGGTGGCCCTGGCCATCCTGGTGATTCTCAGCGCCATCCCGGCGATCGTTAGCACCGAGCACGCCCACACCTGGCTGGAACGAACATCCCGGGCTTCTGGTCGATCTTCGGTTTCGTGGGCTGCGTCATTCTCATTGTCGCTTCCAAATGGTTCGGCCACCTCGGCATCATGCAGCGCGAAGATTACTACGATGAGTAATTTCTGGTTCCATCCCGCATTGATCCTGTTCCTGGGCGCGGTCCTGCTGCCCCTGGTGCCCTCGCGACTGAAACGGGGCTACCTGCTCGCCATCCCGATCCTGACCTTCCTGCGGATTGTCTTCATGTCCAACGGGATGTTCGGGCAAGTGCAATTTCTTCGGTTGGACTCTGGTATTTGGCCGGGTCGATGCGCTGAGTCACGTGTTCGGATACATCATGGGATTGATGGCCATCCTCGGCACGCTCTACGGACTGCACGACAAGGACGACGGCCAACACATCGCCGCTTGGTTCTATGCGGGCGGCTCGCTGGGAGCCATTTTCGCCGGCGATTTTTTGACGCTCTTCCTGTTCTGGGAACTGATGGCGATCTCGTCCGTTTTTCTGATTTGGTTCCGTCGCCGCCCGGAATCGCTGGCCGCCGGTTTTCGGTATTTGCTGGTGCATACCGCCGGCGGGGTGGTGTTGCTGGCCGGCATCATCATCCACTGCACCGCGTCAAACGATTGGACCTTCAGCACCTTCGATGTTCACCAGCCCACCCTGGCAACCTATCTGGTGATGATCGGCTTCATTCTGAACGCCGCGGTGCCGCCGTTGCACGCCTGGCTGCCGGATGCCTATGGCGCCGGCACGTTCAACGGATCGGTGTTCCTCTGCGCTTTCACGACCAAGACCGCCGTCTATGCGCTGTGCCGCGGGTTTCCCGGCATGGGCATTCTCGTGGTCCTCGGCGTGATCATGGCGCTTTACGGGGTCGTGTATGCGGTATTGGAAAACGACTCCCGCCGGTTGCTGGCTTATCACATCATCAGCCAGGTCGGCTACATGGTGGCCGGCGTCGGCATCGGCACGCAAATCGCCATCAACGGCGCCTGCGCGCACGCCTTTGCGCACATCCTTTACAAAGGCCTCCTGTTCATGGGCTGCGGCGCGGTGCTGCACATGACCGGCAAGAGCAAGTTCACCGAACTGGGCGGGCTGTACGAAGAAGATGCCCTGGACCTTTGTGTTCACGCTGATCGGCGGTCTGTCCATCTCGGCGTTTCCGCTGTTCAGCGGTTTTGTCAGCAAATCCATGATCGTTCAGGCGGGCTTTGACAGTCACCTGCTGTGGGCGGGTTATCTGCTGAACTGCTGGCGTCGGCGGGAACGTTCCTGCACACCGGGCTCAAGGTGCCTTACTTTATCTGGTTTGGAAAAAACAACTGCAGCAACGAAACCTGGCAGCGGGCCAAGGAGCCGCCGTGGAACATGATCATGGCCATGGCCATCACGGCCTTCCTGTGCATCTTCATCGGATGCTACACGCCGTATCTGTACCACATGCTGCCTTATCCGGTGGACTATCATCCGTACAACGCCTATCACATTTTTGAGACGCTCCAATTCCTGGCCTTCACCGCGGTAGGCTTCTTCCTGCTGATCAAGAAGCTTACACCCGAACCGACCATCAGCCTGGATCTCGATTGGTTTTACCGCAAAGGCGGACGCGCCTTCGCCTGGCTGGCGCGCAAGCCGATCCAATGGGCCGATACCTGCGTGGGCGAAATCTACCGGCTCGGCGGCCTGATCCCATTGATGAAATCCGCGCGCGGGTGTCGGCCTGTTCGACAACAGCGTGATCGACGGCATCGTGGACGGCCTGGCCGTCACCGTCCGGGAAACGGGACGCCGCCTCCGCATCGTCCAACGCGGCGCGGTGCAGGAAAACCTGGCCCTGGCCTTTGTCGTGGCGGCGGTGATTGGTCTGATTCTGTTGCTCATTTTCTAAAGCGCGCGATGACACTCCCCCCCCCAACTGAAGCTTTTCCGGTGCTAAGCGTGCTGATTTTCAGCCCGCTGGTGGTCGCTGCCATCGCCGCGTTCATCCGCAACGAGCGCGCGCTGCGCTGGTGGACGCTGGCCGGCACGTTGGCCATTGCGGGTTACTCGCTGCCGCTTTACTTTCGATTTGATGCTTCGACCGCCGCGTTCCAGTTTGTCGAGAACGCGCCCTGGATACGAACCTTGAACATCAACTACACGCTGGGCGTGGATGGCATCAGCCTCCTGCTCGTGCTGCTGACGACCCTCATCATGCCGCTGTGCGTGCTGGCGTCGTGGCGGTACATCACGATGCGGGTGAAAGAGTTCATGATCTGCATGTTGATCATGGAGACGGCGATGATTGGGGTGTTCTGCGCGCTGGACTTCGTCCTCTTCTTCATCTTCTGGGAATCGATGCTGATCCCGATGAGCTTGATGATCGGCATCTGGGGCGGCCCCCGCAAGATTTACGCCGCGGTGAAGTTCTTCATTTACACGATGACGGGCTCGATCCTGTTGCTCGTCGCCATCATTGCGCTCTTTCTCCAGGTGGGCAGTTTCAGCATTCCCGAAATGATGGGCACGGCATTACTCGCCCACCTTCCAATGCTGGATCTTTCTCGCGTTCTTCATTTCGTTCGCCATCAAAGTGCCCATGTTCCCGTTCCATACCTGGTTGCCGGCGGCCCACGTGGAAGCCCCGACCGCCGGCAGCGTGCTGCTCGCCAGCATCCTGCTCAAAATGGGCACCTACGGTTTCCTGCGTTTCTGCCTGCCGATCACGCCTTACGGCACGCACGTTTTCCTGCCGTACATGCTGGGACTCTCGATTGCGGGCATCCTGTACGGCGGCTTCGCGGCACTGGCGCAGAGTGACCTCAAGAAACTGGTGGCCTATTCCAGCGTCGGGCACATGGGCTTTGCGACCCTGGGTATTTTCGTGTTGAACAGTGCCGGGATCGAAGGCTCGCTGATGGTCATGATCAACCACGGCGTCACCACGGGTGCGTTGTTCATCGTGGTGGGTATGATTTACGAGCGGCTGCACACCCGCGAATTGAACCGGGCCGCCGGCCTGGGCAAATACATGCCGGTTTTTGCCATGTTCCTCGGCGTGTTCGCGCTGTCCTCGCTGGCCTTCCCTGGCACCAATAGCTTCATCGGCGAATTCCTGGTGCTGGCCGGCAGCTTCACCTTTTCCAAGTGGATGATCATCGCCGCCGTGCCGGGGGTGGTGCTGGCGGCGGCTTACATGCTCCGCATGCTCCAACGGGTTGCCTGGGGCGGCACGAACAATCCTGATCAATCCGTGCTCAAGGATTTGAACTTCCGCGAGGTGTTGACCCTGGCACCGCTCCTGGTCTTTGTCTTGTGGATCGGCCTGCACCCGCAGCCATTCATCCGCGTCATGCACGCCAGTGTGCAACAACTGGTCCAACAAGTCAGCCAGTCGGCGGCGTATGCTTCTTTGCCAACACCATGATGAACGTAATGATGCAACCGAAGCTCATTTACCTGTCACTTGCCAGCATCAAAGACGGAGCCGGGAAGCAATGAACAGCACCCAACCAATCCGGAATTTCGACGTTTTCCGTGAATCCACTCTGCCGGGTGTGCGCGCGCGTCATTCCCCCTCACCCCAACCCTCTCCCTTGCGGAGAGGGAGAACCATCTGTCGCCTTAGTCGGAACGTCGAGGCCGCCTGAACCATTGCTACGTGGTGTCAGCAAACGAGGTCTGGAAACAACGGAACTGGCCGTTAGCTGTTCCCTCTCCCCGGGGGAGAGGGTCAGGGTGAGGGCGACCCAATCCCAAGATCCAATCGAAGATCGCACCTCTGTCCGCGAGCCCCTTGGTCATTCGGCCTTGGTCATTCTCTGGTCATTGGCCATTGGCCCTTGGTCATTCCTCAAATATCCTGGCGGCTGGCTTTTCCAACCTGCTCCTTTGAATCGCTCATGGCTTTCCTTCCTGAACTCATTCTGCTGATCGGGGCCTTGGTCCTGTTTGTCATTTCACTCGGCAATTTCCGGGTGACGCAAGCCCGCATCACGGCCCTGGTCATTGCGGTGGCGGCGATCATTGGCGCCGCGGTTTCGCTCGGGCAGGAAGGCGTTCTGTTCAGCGGGGCGTACCGGGTGGACCTCTTTTCGCAATGGCTGAAGCTGGCATTTGCCGTCGGCTTCCTGCTGGTTTTGTTAGCCAGCGGGAAACTGCCGGACATCCGGGAGGACATTAAGCCAGAGTATTTCCTCTTTTTCACGCTGAGCGTGTGCGGCTTGACGATGCTTGTCAGTTGCGTCGATATCATCACCCTCGTGGTGGCGCTCGAATTGTCCTCCTTTCCGCTGTATCTCATGGTGCCCATGCGTCGCGAGCGGGAAGGTCAACGCAGCCAGATGGAATCCGCCATCAAATACGTCATGTTTGGCGTGGCCGGCAACGGCATCATGTTCTTCGGCATGAGCTACCTGTTTGGTCTGACCGGCACCACCTCCCTGCCGAAGATGCTGGTGAATCTCCAGCCGGTGATTCATTCGCCGCTGGCGATCGCGGGACTGGCGCTGACCTTTGCCGGCCTCTTTTACAAACTGGCGGTGTTTCCGTTCCACTTTTGGACGCCCGATGTTTATGAGGGCGCTTCGAACGAAACCACCACCCTCATCGCCTCGTTGCCGAAAGTCGGCGCCGTCGCCGTGCTGGTGCGTTTCGCTTCGCTCGCCACGCCGGACCACCAGATCGTCGCGCTGCTCCTGGCCATTCTCGCGGTGGTTTCGATGTTCTATGGCAACCTGATCGCGCTGGCCCAGAACGATCTCAAACGCCTGCTGGGGTTCTCGAGTATCGCTCATGCCGGTTACGCTTTGATCGGTTTCGTGGCCCTCACGCCGGCGGGCTATGCCGCCGCGCTTTATTACATCATTGCCTATGTGTTCATGATCCTTGCGTGTTTCGCGGTGGTCTGCAAAGTCTCGCGCGACGGAGCGAATGTGACCATCGAGGATCTGGGCGGATTGCACCGGCGCGCACCCTTGCTGGCGATCACGCTGGTGGTGGGCATGTTTGCGCTGGCCGGGATTCCGCCGTTCGCGGGGTTCATGGGCAAACTGGCATTGCTCAAGGCGGCGCTGACTCAAGGGCAACTCACCCTGGTCATCCTTGCCGTCGTCAACACGGCCATTGCGATCTACTACTATTTGCGGGTGGTCCGCGAAGCCTACATCGGCGATGCCGGGGATAAGCCGGCGATCCGCCTTGATTGGTCCACGCGGGTGCTGTGTCTGGTGCTCATCGCCGGCATCATCCTGCTCGGCATTGCACCGGGCCGCATCCTGGATGTCATTTCCGCATCCTTGGCCTACGTGAACCTGCCGCTGCCGTAAGCGCTGAAGGGCAACTCGGTCAGCAGCGCAATAAGCCATACGAGCAGCCGCCAGGTTTTGGAGTGCGGCAGTCCTCTGCCGCTGTCGATGGTGACGAGGCGTTTGATAGCGGCAGAGGGCTACCGCACTCCAAGACGCTGCGGCGTCAGCGACCGCGTCGGGGTTATCGCGAAAAGGTACGGGCGACGAAGCGGCCATCGTTTGATTATCCGGAACGAACAAGTCGCCTGTGCTCATCATTCGGACGGGGAGCGCAACCTGCCCCAGGCGCTGTCAGCAACGCCCTGCCGTTGATGCGAATAGCGTCGGCGGTCCTGAAACCGAAAGTGCTGTTCTTGCAGGTGGTCGGCGCGTGGCGCACCGACCGACAGGCGAGGCGCCTGTGCTCCCCTTCCGGAAGGGGGCGCGTCCTCCGTGGGAACTCCGTTGCGTGGGGCGCGGACGCTGCATATACTGTCAACGAGTATGCCGGTTGAAACTGCAACCCACATTTGGCTGGATGACCGCGGCACGGCTTGGATTGACCAGGCCAATACCAAAGTCATTGAAGTCGTCATGGACAAACTCGCTCACGAGTCGAGTCCGGAAGAAATTCACTTCCAGTATCCCCATCTATCACTGGCGCAGATCCACGCGGCCCTGGCCTACTACTACGACCATAAGACCAAGATCGACGCACAAATCGAGCAAAGCCTGCAGCGTTACGAGCAAGTGCGCGCCCAAGTCGGTGAGTCGCCTCTCGGCAAACTTCGCCGCGAAGTTAACAAACCCAAGTGAGCGTCGCGCTCTACATGGATGTGCATGTGCGACGAGCGGTTACTGTGGCGCTCCGCGAACGTGGCGTGGACGTGCTGCCGGCTCAGACTGACGGGACTACCGAACTCTCCGATCCCGACCTTCTCGACCGGGCCACCGAACTTGGCCGGTTACTGTTCAGTCAGGACGAAGATCTGCTGGTAGAAGCCGTCAGGCGGCAGCGCAGCAGCGTTCCGTTTGCTGGCGTCGTATATGCACATCAACTGAGGGTTACAATCGGCCAGTGCGTAAACGACCTCGAATTTATTGCCAAGGTCGGCAATCCTACCGACCTCGCCAACCGCATTCACTTTCTGCCGTTGGGATAGTAAGCGTAAAACCCGCCCAGTCATGCCGCCGCTATGTCGGAACGCTGCAATTAACATGAAATCAACAACATTAGCCATCGCCACAAAAAGCTTGTAACTTTGGGCGGTTTGGCGGCTCATAACCCTCGACTGATTTGCATTATGAAATGCCAAGACCTAATGGCAGTATTGAACGAATACGTGGACGGCGAGATTGATCCCGGCGTCTGCGAGGAGTTCGAAAAACATATCGCGGGCTGCAATCCTTGCCAGGTCGTGGTGGACAATATTCGGCAAACCATCACGCTCTACCAGGAAGGCAAGCCTTACGAGCTGCCGCTGACCTTTCGCACACGGCTGCACTCGGCGCTGCGGCAGCGATGGAAAGAAATGCACCCCGCGGAGGAAGGCGCCGAATGAACGGCCGCCGGATTGTGATTGTCGGCGGAGTGGCCGGAGGTGCCAGTGCAGCCGCCCGAGCGCGCAGGTTGTGCGAAGATTGCGAAATCATCGTTTTCGAGCGCGGCCCCCACGTATCGTTTGCCAACTGCGGTTTGCCATACTTTGTCGGCGGCGAAATTGTACGGCAGGATGATTTGCTGCTGCAAACGCCGCAAAGCCTGCGCGCCCGTTTTAACCTGGATGTTCGCGTATGCACGGAAGTGGTGTCCATTGACCGGGCGGGGCACCGCGTCAAGGTGCGGGAAATCAACACCGGCAAGGAATTCGATCAGCCCTATGATTCGTTGGTGCTTTCCACGGGAGCTTCACCGCTGCTGCCGCCCATTCCCGGCATCCAGCGCCCGGGCCATTTTACGGTGCGCAACATTCCCGACGTGGAAAAGATAACCGCGTGGACCAAAGGAATTCCAGCGGGCCGCGCGGTGGTGATTGGCGGCGGCTACATCGGTCTGGAAATGGCCGAGCAATTGAACCGGCGCGGTTTGTCGGTGGCGCTGGTGGAAGCCTTGCCGCAAGTGATGGCGCCGCTGGATCCCGAAATGGCCGCGTGGTTGCACCAGGAACTGCGCGCCAACGCGGTGGAGTTGCACCTGAATGATCCGGTGGCGGCTTTTGAAAAACCGGCAGTTGGCGAAGAAGCCGGCGCATCGGTGGTAGTTTTGAAAAGCGGTAAGCGCTTGCCGGCGGACATCGTCATCCTGGGCTTGGGCGTGCGCCCGGAAGCCGGCTTGGCCAAAGCCGCGGGCTTGGAACTAGGCAAGTTGGGTGGCATCCGCGTGAACGATCGCATGCAAACCAACGACCCGGATGTGTGGGCCGTGGGCGATGCGGTTGAAGTGCGCGACGCAATTACCGGCGACTGGAGTCTTATCCCACTGGCCGGTCCAGCCAACCGACAGGGGCGCATCGCGGCTGACAATCTGATCGGTCGCGATTCCCGCTACGAAGGCACGTTTGGCACCGCGATTTTGCGGCTGTTTGGTTTAAGCGTGGGTTGCACTGGGGCCAGCGAAAAAGCCCTGAAACGCGTCGGCAAACCGTACCAGGTTCTGCACTTACATCCCGGTTCGCACGCCGGCTATTATCCTGGTGCTGCTCCAATTGCGATGAAAGTTCTGTTCGCTCCGGACACCGGCAAATTACTGGGCGCCCAGGCCGTTGGCCGTGATGGCGTGGACAAACGCATCGACGTGTTGGCCACTGCGTTGAAGGCCGGCATGACGATGCATGACTTGGCGGATTTGGAACTGGCTTATGCGCCGCCGTACGGTTCGGCCAAAGATCCCGTTAATCTCGCCGGCATGGCGGCAACCAACGTCCTGGATGGTCTGGTGGAACTGGCGCAATGGCACGAAATTGCCGGACTCGATCCAGCGAAAACCCTC
>CAWBHS010000063.1:0-48268 GCA_963788655.1 uncultured Verrucomicrobiae bacterium
AGGGCAAGGCGAGTCTTTTATCCGTTGAAGCATAAGTCACCATTTGGTGACCTTTAGTTTTCGTTCAACACACGATCCAAGTCTCAGTCTGGGGGTATTCGTGTCCATTCGTGGTTGAATTGAATAGATACGGCTAAGGTGCTGTTGATCCGGCATTCCCTTGTCCATGGTAAGGACGCATCAAAGTCAACTGCCGGAAGGGAGCATTTGACAGGGGCGAGGGGCAAAGGACCAAAGGACGAATCTGAAATGTTGAAACCTTCTAAAACACTGAAAAGCTGAAAAGCTGAGATCAGGACCACGCGACAGAGGACGGGGGACAGAGGTCAGCGGTCAGATGTCAGAGGGGCAGGGTTCAGGAGTCAGGAGACAGGAAACAGAGGTCGATGGTCCTTTGGTCTTTGCGCCTTCGTGTGGCCAATTACTTCAGGTCATTTCCTGTCGCATTCAACTATAGCGTTAACCACAATTTCAGATTTGGAAGCGATTTGTGCCGTCAGTCCCAATTCGAGGCTGTATTTCGGACCTATCATCCTGCGTTCATCCTGACTGTGATCCTGGCTTGATCGTAACTAGAGCCTGCAATTGTTGGCTGCGGGTGCGGCAAGCGCGGAACGCAGGTCGCAGACATGACAGTTATTAGATGCTGCCAGATCCTGGACGCGGCATTGGTGCTGGAAACGCTCTTGAACAAGCAGTTCCTTCCTCGCGATCCGAATCGAAAATGGTCAAGTGCAGATGGCAGATTTCAAATTCTTTTGCTCTTTTGCGTTTCTTGCCGCCAGTTTTTTTGAGTCAATTCCGGTTTCGATGCTGCCGCCCTTGCCCCTTTGCCGAGTTGCTCGACAAGAGCCTCTGCCGTTCGCTGTTCGCACTTCGACCCCAAGCGATCCTAATTGTAACATCACAACGCCAGCCTGCTCCCGATTAAGCGCGGCGCTGCTTCAAGTTCATATATTGCCGACGGGGATGCGTTCCGCCAAGGCCATTCCTCGGGTTTGACCGCTCACCCGCAATCATGGCCGTCCACGCCTGACAATGAACCGCTGGTTGCATAGCAGATTTTCGGCCTGATCTACCATCAATCTTTCCGGCTGCACATTCCGACGTGCCTTAATGCCAAGGATATGGGCGTTTTTTTGTGGATCAGAAATTCCCAAAGAATGCGCATAGTGCATCGTTTTGCCGGGGATTGAATGGTTTCCCCCAAACAAGGCAGTTTACCTGCAAAAAACAAAAAGAACGTAAAGAACACCACAGAATCTGAGGTGTTTCTGATGTCACCTTAAAACTGAGAACTCGTTTTTCTTAACTTCCTACCTTTGTGATCTATGCGCTCTTGATGGTGTATCAAATCTAGTTGAGCTCAATCCCGCTCGGTGTTCAGGCCGAGCTGAAGAATGCGTGCGATCAGTTGCGAATACGACCAGCCGGCCTGCAACCCCGATTGGGCAAAGTCCTCGTCCTGCGCGAGGATCGGATTGGGATTGGCCTCGATGAAGACGACCTGGTTGTCCGGGGTCAGGCGCAAATCCAGGCGCGCGTAACCGTCAATGGCCAGCAAGCGATAGATCTTTTTGCAGGTTTTCTCGATCTGGCGCACCAGGGCCGGGTCCAGTTGCTGGGCTGGTTCATTCTGGATACCCCAGCGTTTGCGGTAAGCCTCGTCCCATTTGGCCTTGTAGGTGGCGATACGGGGTTCGTCGGACGGCACTTCGTGAAACACCATTTCGCGCACGGGGAACACTTGGAGCCGGCCATTGCCCAGTAGGCTCACGTACAATTCCCGGCCATCGATGTATTCCTCGGCAATGGCGTCCTGGGCAAATTTTTCGTGGATGAACGTCACCCGTTCCTTGAATTCCGCGTCGTCCTCGACCAGCGAGGCTTGTGCAATGCCGAGGGAAGCTTCTTCCTTGAGCGGCTTGATGAGTAGCGGGAACCGCAGCCGCCGGGGACGGGTGATCCGCGCGCCGCAGGAGAGGGTGACGAACCCGGGCACGCGCACGCGATGGTAACTCAGGATTTGTTTGGAAATGTCCTTGTGCTTGCACAGCAGCAGGCCGGCGGCGCCGCAGCCGGTGAAGGGCACGCCTTGCATTTCCAGAAATGCGGCGATGTTATGGTCGAACTTGCGGTTGTTTTTGAACTGATCGGCCAGGTTGAAAACGATGTCCGGCTGAAAACTGCGGAGTTTTTGGCAGATCAAATCCGGGGTCGTCAAAAATGACCTGGTGTTCCGTGACGCAGCCCAGCGCCTCCAGCGCTTTGAGCACGTCGGCTTCGGTTTTCCAATCCTCGGTTTGCAGCTCGCTGGTGAGATCCTGGCCGAGGATCGCCGGGCCGCCGGTGTCGAACAGGGCAAGCACCTTAAGCGGCTGTTTCAAGTTCGCTGGGAAGGCGCCGTTCATTTCGAGCGTTTGAATTTGCCGGTGAACAGGTAGTTCATAATCAGGGTGGTGATGAAGGCGGACAATTGGAGGTGCAGGTGCGGGTCGGCGGGATTGACGTGGAGGTTCAAAGCGTCGCAGCGCCGGATCAACCGTTGCAGTAACTGGTCCACGCGGTATTTGCGCTCGTTGGTCCAGCCGCAGACCGCCTTCAGGATTTGGCGGCGGCGCTGACGCAGAAAGAGCGCCGCCGGTTGCGCTCCGGGCGTGGTGGTTTCGGCTCCGAAAAGCCGGGTGAGATCCTGGTCATAAAAATCTGGATACGAATCCGCATACTGTTTGCGCTTGCGGGCATAATATGTCTTGAGCTTGATGTTCAGGCAATCGTATTCGCGGACGCGGAACGGCGGCTGGTGCAAGGGCGGTTGGCCGGCCAGCGAGCGCATCAGGGTATCGACGTATTCCAGTTTCTGGAGCGCCTTCCAGCCGCGGTAGCGTGCGCGCCAATCGAGATCCGGCGTCAACCACACGGCGAACGTTTCGGCGAAATCCTCGTCGGGATGGCTTTGCGCGTACCAGTCGTCCAGGTGCGTGACAAAGGAACGGCTGTACGGCCGGGGCCGGTAGAATTCGGTTTCCTCAGTGGACGCCAGCCCGAAGGCCTGCTGCCATTTCTTCTTGCGTTGGAGGTGGAAGGCGTAGGAATAAGCGTGCGCGGCTTCGTGGCGCATCAGCCGCATGAACCACTCCTCCGTTTCCCCCTCGACTTCGAGCATCATTTTGCGCTCGAGTTTGCGCAGCCGTTCGTGAACCAGAAAGAACGGGATGAAAATCGCGGGGATGCCGACCGGGCAGAACCACTCGTCGCCCACGAAACAGAGCGGATGAAAGACCAATCCTTTTTGGGACAGTTCCTCGTAAAGGCGGCGGATGCGGGGTTCCAGTTCGGTGCCCGCCAGCGTGAGATTGAGCTGGGAAATCCGTTGGTCGAGCAACTGCTCATCACTGAGATTCGCCCACTCGAGGGTGTCCATGCCGACCATTCTACCGGGCACCCTCATGGCGAACAAGCGCGGGCTGCCGTGAATTCGTGCTGCGGTGTCCCAGGGTGCCGGAAACGGCAAGACTATTCGTCACCGTGCCAGCGTAATTGCCCAGGAACTCTTTGGTGCTGGGAGTACGCCATTCGCGTAGGCCAGGCGTCCATCGGTCAGCGTCACCGGCGGGTTGGTGCCCACCGTCAAGCGGATCGATTCCGGATCAATCCCGGTTTCATCCCGCAAATAGACTTTCAGCGGGCTTTGCCGGCTCACGCCAATCGCTCCGTCCGCCAGCGCCGCACGCCAGACCTCCGGCGGATCGGTGTCGAGTTTGACCACCTGGTAAAACCGCGCGGTCTGATCATAAGCGTCCGGGAAACGCACCCGGTTATTGGAAGCGTAGATCGGGCTGGGATTCAGAGTCTTCCAGGGCTGTTGCCCCAACGCGGGCGCGGTCAACACGTTGAAGTGCTTGGTCGGAATCGCTTCCCAAGTGAGCACGATTACGTGGGTGGGATCATTCACGTCGTAAGCGATGGAGCTGTTCAGGGGGATTTGCTGCGCGGCGCAAGGCCAGGCAAGCAACAGAGAATTGAGAATGAAAGAACCAACTTGTTTCATAATGAATCTTTCCCATTGGTTCAACCAAGTGAATCACGGCTTAGCCGTATCCATTCAGTAGCTGGAGCAGCGATGACGCGATTCGGGGCGGTAGGAAAGGCGTCTCGCCTGTCTCGGATAATGAAGGGCGTTCTCACCTGTTGGTGACCTGGAGAGATTTCCTGCGCCGCGTTGCAAATCGATGGTTGGCAGTCGTTCGGGACAGGCGGGACGCCTGTCCTACTGAATAGTCACGGCTTAGGCCAAATGAACAGCTTGCAATGCTAAAATTCTCCGCCAAAGCTGACTCGGCGCCAGCTTTGTTCGTCCGTCGCTCCGTCGCTATGCGCGCACAAGTTTTATTGCAATCCAATCGGCTCCGGCTAGACTGAAGATATGACAGTCAGCTTGGAAGAAGCGCAAGCCAACCTCGCAGAAATCGTGGCCAAAGCCGTGACCGGCGAGGAGGTCTTCATTGCCACGGGCAGCGGAAAGCCTGTCGTCAAACTCGTCGCCGTGGCGGTTAACGGCTCGCGATTGGCCCAGAACCCGCAGGTGAAGGGCGCGCTGACTATCCTGGACCACGAAGCGTTGGTGAAGCCACTCCCGTCGGAGGAGTGGGGCGAGTTGGCGAAGCGTTAAGCGACTGGCGACAGCCCAAACGCGCGCTCAGGCAAGACCTCCTGGATACCTGCACTTTTCTCTGGCTGGCGGCCGACCAGAGCAAACTCTCGACGGCTGCGCAGCAGACTATCGCCGACTTCAACCACACACTCCTCATTTCTGCTATCACCGTCAGCGAGACCCATCGGTTAGTGCGGAAGGGAAAAATCACGTTTCAAGCCAACTTGCCTCTGGATGTCTGGTTCAGTGCCGCATTGGCCCAGCACCAAATTCAGTGCGAACCGATTACCCTGGAGATAGCGCACACAGCGGAAATCCTGCCCGCTATTCATAACGATCCAGCGGATCGATTCATCCTGGCGACAGCACAGGTGATGGGAGCGCACATTTGTCGCCGGATCGACTCATGCGACAGTATCCGGGATTTACCGTCGAGTGGTGACGCGACTAAGCCGAATAATTCACGCCGAGCTTAGAACGCCGAGAGCTTGTAGCCGCCGACGTGAGGAGACGGACCTGGAGCCCCTTCCTTCACTCCGCCTCCTCACGTCGGCGGCTACAGTGCGTGTGAAATGTTCGTGGTAAGCAGTTGAACGGAAATGCGAATTCTCCGTAATCAACGGTATTGCCCCGGCTGGCCCACAGCCTATTCCGCAGCCACCTTCAACCCCTCCAACGCCCCGCCATCAGGTCGGCGCACGCGACAGCAGAATTGCCAGCCCCCTTCGTGGTCCACGACTTTGAGCAGGAGATCGTTCCAGCCTTCCTGAAGTTGCACCTTCACGATGTCCTGGCGCGGGGCCAGGCCACGGTTCTGGTATTTGTCTTGAACCAACTTGCCGTTGAACCAGACTTTGAGCGCGTCATCGGCGCCCATTTCCAGGCGGGCTTCCTGCGCCAGCGGCGACCAGACGCGCGTCTTCATGTAGGCGGCGCAATGGTCCAACGAGCCATACACCGATTCGAGGTTAATGTCCCACGAGCCGAGGCCTTTTGTTAGCGGTTTCCATTTCACGTCCGTGGCCGACGGTTTCTCGGGCGTGTATGCGGTATTGTAAGCCTCCTGGCCGTCGCGGGCTTTGAAGGGGCCAGTCTCCTGCCAAACGAGAATGTAACCTTCGTACTGGTCCATCTCGTTGAGAATGTCCTGAGCCTGTTTGCGGATGTTCGGTTCGTTGACCGTGGCCAGCACTTGTTTCACGGCGGCGCGGGCTGGTTCGGCATCGGTTTGCCGAAGACGATTGGCGATCTGGACCATGGCCAGCGCCGCCTCGGCCTGTAAGGCTTCGGTATTCAAATATTGCTGAACCAGCTTGAGCGCATCCAATGAACTGGCGGTGCCCAGACCGCCCAGAACCAGTTTCTTGTCTTCAGGCCGGGTGGCCAATTCCATCGCACGGACGTATTGGACGGTTGGGTTCTTCGTCAGCGCTGCCAGACGCACATAGCCTCGCAAGGCCAGAACTTTGTGCGTCGGATTGGCCGCGGTACGCACAACTTCGAGCAAATCGTCCACCGGCGCTGGATTGGGCCAATCGGCCAACGTGCGTACGGCGGCATCGACAATTTCCGGATGCCCATCATTCAACGCCGCCCGAACCGCGTCGAGGGCGGCCGGCGTTGCGGCACGTCCGAGCAAACGGAGCAACGTGGGCTTGGCTTCCGTCGGTGCCGTGGTCAATGCGGCCAGAACAGGTGCCGCCTGTTTTTCGGATTCAGGAACCCGGTGAAAGGCCGAGGCAATGGCCTCTTCGATGGCGAGACGATCATTCGCAACTTTTGGTTTAACCGCCAACGCCACAAGCGCTGAAAGGTCGCGATCACTGGCCAATGAACCCAGCGCATCGAATGCAGCGCGGCGCACGGAGTTGTCCTCAGCAACCGCCATTTTGAGCAATGAAGCGACAGCCTCAGTAGCGCGCCGCCCTGCCAGCGCTCGCATGACTTCGATGACCAATTTCGAATCCTCGGAATCGAGCGCCTGGATGAGCGCGCCATTAATGTGGTCGCCCGGAACACGCAGCAGGCTGGCCCGGGCCGCCTGTTGTTCCAGCCCACGAGCCGTGGCCGCGGTGCGAACGAGTTGGTCCACCGCCGAAGCGTCACCCAGGTTGCCGAGGGCTTCACAGGCGGCGATGCGAATGGATTCATTGTCGCTCTTGGTTGCGGTCATGACCACCGGCAGCGCCGCGTTGTCACCGCGCACACTCAAGGCGTTTAACAGCAACGCTTGCCCGTCGGCGGGCAGAGAGGGAAGCATTCCGGCCAGGGTTAAGGTTGTCTGCCGTCCGGGCGCGGTGCGCGCAAAACCAATCGCAATGGCTTGGAGATCGGGGTCGCTGCCCTTGATGGCTTCGGTGAGCAGATTCAACGCATTGCGACTTTGCGTGCCCACCAGTCCCCGCAACGCCGCGATGCGCAGATGCCGGGGCTGATCGGCCGCATAAAACTTTTCGTAGATTCGGGCCGCGGCCGCTTCCTGTCCCTTCGCCAACAACTGATCGGCGCACGCCAGCAACGCGTCGTCAATCCGTTCGCCCACTTCGACGGTGGCGTTCGGACGCACGGCTTCCAGCGCCTGGACGGCATCGGCATTCCCGAAGTTGCCCAACGCTGCCGCGGCGGCACCGGCTAGCAACGGATCGTTGGCTTGCAGCAATTTCACCATGTCCGGCACCGCGGACGCACAGCGTCGGTTGCCGAGGGTGTTCAAGATGCCCACCTGGATTTTGCCGGAAGTCTTGCCCAACGCCCGCAGCAACGCGGCATCGGCTGCCGGATCAGCGATGCGGCCCAGCGTGTAACGCGCAATGTGTGAAAGGCCAGGATCGGTCAACAACGCTTCCAATTGCGGCACGCAATGCGCGGTGCCCACAAAAAAGAGTTGGCGGCACAGAAACTCTTTCGCATCGCGAGTGGCCGGCGAACCAAGCGCCTGCAACAAGCGCGTTTCTACCGCGGCCCGTTGCTCAGGATGAGTGACGGATTCAACGACGATCTGTTCCGCTGTCTGCAAGGGCCCAGAGTCCCCGCCGTATTCGAATTGGGCGGCGGCTTGCAGAGCCTGGTCCAATCGTTGGAGGGTGTCGGTGTCAGCGGCGGTGGCGGCGAAGGCCAGGGCCAGGAAAAGGGGCAACAGAGCTTTCATGGGATGGGTCGCAATCATGGATTGGGTTTCTTTCATCAGGCAAGGTTCCAGGGTTCGCGCATGGGGCGGTCGAGCCATCGACTGGCTTCCGGATCGCCAATGATTTCCTCCTTCACCGGATCCCATTTCAATGGACGTTTCAGCCAGTAGGCAATGTTGCCCAGGTGACAATGCGTGGCCGTGCGATGCGCGATGGCGATGTCGCGGAACGGACGTTCGCGGGTGCGGACGCAATGCAGGAAGTCGCCAAAAATTCCGCCGCTGCCTTTGTAATTTGGAATGTGTATGTCCGGCGGTTGTTGCTGCTCGCCCTTGCCGTCACGCGCGGGAATCTCGCCTTCAGTCCCGCGGAAGGACAGGAGGCCGCCCCAGCCGCCGCCGTGATAAATGCGAATGCCGTTGGCAAACACGTAAGTCAACTGCGGGTGGTCCTTGTCGGGCGGAATAATTTCCACCGGGCCGGTCTCTGTGAAGATTCAACGCGAACAAGGCGCCGCCGAAAGTGTGGCAGCCCCAGTCGGTCATGCCGCCGCCCGAGTAATCGCGATAGGGCCGGAACCCGCCGGTGATCAGCGTCGGATGAAACGGTCGCCACGGGGTCGGACCGAGCCAGAAGTCCCAATCGACTTCCGCCGGCGTGGGCACCGGCGGCAGGTAACAGGGACCCGATGGTCCGCCGACATTGACCCAGGCCTCCTTCGGTTCGCCAATGGCGCCGCCGCGGACCATCCGATGGAACCAGTTGTAATCGCCCCACACGCGCTGGCTGCCGCCGGAAAACACGCGGCCATAACGGCGGGCCACGGTGCGCATCACCTGGCCCTGGTGAATGGTCAGCGTCTCCGGCTTCTCGCAATACACGTCCTTGCCGTGCTTCATGGCGTCGAGGGAAATCAACGCGTGCCAATGGTCCGGCGTGGCGATCAACACGGCGTCAATATCCGGCCGCCGGGTGATCTCGTGAAAATCGTTGTCGGTTCGGCAATCGCGGTTGCCGTAGCGTCCATCGACCGTGCCTTTGGCTTGGTTCCGGTGGCTGGCCACCACGTCGCAAACCGCCACGACCTGCACTTGTTTGAAGCCCAGGAAACCGCCCATGTCGCCGCGGCCCTGGCCCCCCATGCCGATGCAACCCATGACAATCCGGTCATTGGCGCCAAAGGACCGGGCGTCGAGGAAGAGGGGGGCAGTGCCGGCAACCACTGCCGCTTGTTTCAAAAAGGAACGTCGAGTCACACCGAGCGGCGGGGCCGCAGCCAAAGTTGAAGGCTTAGGAAGTTGAAGAGTTGACGCGGCAGGAGATTTACGAGGCCCGCCCAAATTTGTAAGTAGTGGGTTCTTCATATAGATCGTTGCTTACGTAGCAGCAGTAAAACAGATCACCAAATGAGTGAAAACGCGCCAATCAGAAATGCAAGGACTTTCCCAACCCTCATGCCAATACTTTTCTGTTGGTAGCATGGGGCTACAGAATACCGTCAGGCCGGTAGCGCAGATTTGCAGTCTGCTGTACCGCAGGGCTGCTCGCTCAGTTCCTGGCTGCTTCAGGTGCCGTAGCTAGCTCATAGCCTCGCTTCCGTGCTGCCTGACCAATCAATTGCACCGCCGCTTTCGCGGGCAGACATCGTTGCGGATGCAGCCGCCAGCGGCCCCAGTTCGTAAAGGTCTTTGGGGGAAAAGACTTCCTCCAACAGGGCGTGCTTTGTCAGCCAATTCCCGATGGCGGAATTTGAGGTCCAAACCGCCATCGGGATCGACAGCACCCAGCCAACGAGCACGGGCAGCAGGAAGATCAGGAAGGCAGGTGTCTTAATCGCAGCAGCAATCAGCCACACAGTCCCGAGAAGGGTGGGCAGCCAAAACAATCCAGCGGAAGTGCCCCAATTCAAACCGTCGTGCGGATTGCGCGACTGGTTTTTCCAAGGCACGACATGGCCTGTGAGGACTTCCAAAATGAACCGGCCATGGAGATAGAAAAAAGATGGTGAAATCAACACGCTCAGGAAGAGTTCGACTCCGGCGGATTTTAGCTCGCGCCAGAACGGCACCCCTTTCTTGATTACTCGCAGAAAACCCAGAATGCGAGGAACCAACAGAATCGCGCCAAAGAATACGATGAATGGTACCACCGTCCACTCGTCCAGCCGATAAGCACGGCCACGCAATCCTTGCACAAAACCCAGCAACAGCAGCGTCAGGAACAGCGGAGCGGCGGCATAGGAAAAAATGCCGTTGGCGAAATAGAGACGGTGGAAAAGCCTCATCCGGTCGCCAAAGATCAACCAGAAATGCTGGAAGTTGCCCTGACACCAGCGACGATCCCGTTTACCGTAGGTGAGCACATTTGCGGGCACTTCATCGAAAGAACCGCCAGCGTCCACGTCCCATTCCACCGCCCACCCAGCGCGGCCCAGCAACGCGGCTTCCACGATGTCTTGGCTCATGATGTGACCGCCCGAAGGTGGTTTGCCCGGCATGATGGGCAGATTGCAATATCGCATGAACGGCTCAATACGAAGCAGGGCGTTGTGGCCCCAATACACGGATTCCGGTCCGTAGAACCAATACATGCCCGCCGCGTAAATGCGCAGACAGCGTTCGGCGCCAAACCGGATGATCTGGGCAAACGGTGTAGCCGCGCGGATGGGCAGCATGACGGTCTGGAGAATGCCAACGTTATTGCGCTGCTGCATCCGCAGAATTAACCGTTTGACCGTCTCGCCGAACATCACGCTGTCGGCATCCAGCACCAGTAGGAAGTCATATTGCCAGCCGCCCTTCTCCAGGAAATGGGCAATGTTGCCCGCCTTGAACTTCTCGCGTTTTTCCCGGCGTACGAGATAGAACTTCCCTGATGTCAAGCCGGCATCGTCCCACTCCGCGCCCGTGCAGCCGGGGTCAGTTGGCGCTGAATAATCTGCGACTTGGCATTGCCCCTGGGCGAGTGCAGCCATTTCGGCGCACCCAGACGCTTCGGCGTCCCCTGCGGACACCAGTTCGGCAGATTCCGGGTCTGCAAGCTCTTCTCGCAACCGTGCCACGACTTTTTCTTCCCGCCGACAAGTCTGCGTATCGGTGCTATCCGACAGCAAAAAGAAATCGCAATGCGCAGCCAATCCCGCCCGAACCATGCTCCGCCAGGTTTGCCGCGCACCCCAATAAACGCGTTCGGGATCCTCGTTCATGATTGGCATCACGATCGCTGTCCGCGTCGTGACTTGATCTTCTGAGCGCAGACGGCCGGATCCTGGATCCTGATTTCCGTCCTCGGCCTTCTCTCGCGTGATGACAAAGCCAATGACGTAGAGCCAGAAATTGAAGCTGCCGGCCGTCATCACGGTGATGAAGATCATGGTCGCTGCGAGATCGACCCAATCCATCCGCCGGAATGACCACGCCGTCCAGAGGCCCAGCGATGCCGCCGTTACGAACAAGGCGCTCAACAGCAGGATCATCAGGCGGCGGGAGAAGAGGGAAAGGTTGGCGAGGTGCATTTAGATCGCAAAAAATTAGATCAAAGCGAATGCCGACAGTACCAGTTTGGCCAAGCGCTTCACGTGGCCAGGAAAACCAAGATGGCCAATAGGACAGCCAGACAAAGAGGACACAACCGTGGCGCCCGCACTTCACCGGGAACCGTGCTGGCACAGCCGCCGAGTGGCAGTTTGACGCGTGTGGGAGCGAACAGCCCATTCATTTCCAGATGCGCATTATCTGTTTTGGTAGTGAGCATTACAAAGACAAGAGTTGAGCAAATTCCTGGCCCGCAGACCGCTGATGCCAAGCCGGTGTGTTTGCCCCGAATGCAGCCGCTTCAGTTCGTTGGCCGGACCAAGCATTTGGCAGATAACAATCCCGCATTTGTTTTCCAATCCTGGGCCGTCTTTCATGGCAAGTGGATTCTTAATGATGGGCCGCCTTGTTAGCCAGCAAGAGGACCGCAGACTTTAGCTCAGCCTCGCTCAGGGTGTTAGTGACAATGTTTACAACGCGTTCCGTGCCCTTAGGTTTCCAGGATGCCTGTCGGACGTACAAATCGACTTCATCCATGCACTCATCGATTACCTTTTGAAGCTCTCGTTCACGCTGCCATTTGGCTAGCTTCCGATTGTTTTCGGCAATGGCTTCTTCGTATGCACGCCGCGCCACCGGATCCTTCACGTCCTTTGGCGCCATCCCCGCCATTGCGCCGGGAAACAAAATCGGAGGCATAACCTTCATTGCGATATCGCTCCGACGCTTGGTGCTGTAACTATGATCTCGGGCACGGTAACTTCGTTCGAGAACCTGCAAGACCAGGTGAATCATTGGGTCACCCACTTCCGGTTGGGAACGGTAGCGGTTCGTGCTCGATGCCCATGAAGCCAGTTTTTGAGCGTCTCGCAAATGTTGAACATCCCCGTCTTTGTCAAACGCTTCTATCTTCTGATGCACTTGAGGCTCGATTTCCTGGGTGACTTTCAGCACTGCCTCCCGCGGCGGCGGCGCGGCGGCCACTTGACCGGCTTGGTAAAACAAAAGTAGCAAACCGAGGTAATTGACGTTTACGACAAGAATGCATTTCATAAGCATGGCATTTATGGCAAGGGTTGAGCAATGCAATTGGAGGTGCTGATAAAATAGCCAGAACTGCGCTTGGTCCAGGAATACGTTGTGTCGGCACCAAAGATGGCAAGCTCACTTTCCATGCACACCGTGTCAAAACCGTGTAACTCCCCACCTGCGCCTGTGTCATAAAGCCAATCAATGTCGTAACTTAGAGTGCCGTTAGTAAACGGCGGAGGGCCTGCAGCGTAACCGATTACATCGTACGTTGCCATCTTCGTGCCTTTGCCGGTAACAACCAAATCAGCGAATTGATGCGGCCCATTAGGATCATGGTTACGTGTTGCTGGATTATCGACAAAGTATCCCGTCTTGGTGGGAGCTGCCTCAGATTCGTAGCTTCGGACCATCGAGAAGTTTACAGTGTCAGGCTGTAGATAGACGTTAGCATGGTAGGTCAGGTAAATGTAATTTATAGATGGCGGATTAGGACAGCCAGATGCAGCCGCCTCCAGATTTTCAAACACCGTAAGTGAGGGTTCAATTACGTTAAGGATGATTGACCAATTCAGCTCTGCCGTAGCAGCAGTTATTGTATTCGTCGATCGAACGTCTGGCGCTTCGAAGTCCACCACTGAACCGTTCGTTGCACTTAGATTTCCGCCCCCAGAAACAGACCATACCGCATCCTCTATTACAGGAGGTTCGAAAAACAACCGAACCAACTCCCCGACGCCAATTGTCGTTCGAAACCGATTATCAGGCTCCGTGGCAATTGTTCGATTTACAAGCTTTATAGCCATGCACGTCGCCGTATCCGTGGCGTCCGGGTAAATGTCGCTGGTGGCGGTGATGCTGTAGATACCCCCATTGGTGCCCGAGGCAATTTCCACAGTCGCCCCGACGTTCGTCCCCGCGAAAAACGCCCCGCCATTCGTGCTCAGGTCCGGATCAATACTCCACGTCACATTCGTGAAGCTGTCCTCCGTCAGACTGAAAGTGTTCGTGGTCATGTTGGTGCCCGTGATGCTGGTGTACACGTTGGTTTGTTGAATGTCCACCTTCACCACGATGAACCGGCAGAAGTTGCTTGAACTGCCCGCTTCCACCGCCAGGTCGTTCGTACCCGGCACCGACACGTTCACGTACCGCCGCAGCGGGTCGTACGGGTCCGGCTCGACAATGCCGGGACCGGTGGTCGTCCATTGCCAACAACCGGGCAACTGGGCAGCCGGCAGTCCGGGCGGCGAATAATCGGCCAGGAACGTCACCAGGTACGGCGGCCCGACTTCCGGTGGTGGCGCCCACAACGTGGCCCGCGTGGGCGAATCGGCATCGTCCGGCGGCAGCGGATCACCGCCACTGGGAGTCAGGGATTCCGCCTCAACAATCGTCAGGTTGGCCGTGTCGAAGCAACTGTCCAGGCCATTCATATACGCCTTGAGCGTGACGCTGGCGCCGTGGGGCCCCGACAGAATGCTCACCGGGGTGCCGCTATTGGTGCCTCCTTCAAACACCGGTCCCGCGTCGGCTGGCTCCAGTTCCCAGAGCACGTCGGCCGAACTGTCCGCGGTCAGGCTGAACACGTTCGTACTGCCCAGGCAATTGGTGAGGCCCGTCGGCGCGATGTCCGCCCGGCCCACGATCAGCGTGGCCGACGCGCTGGAACTGCCGGCCGTGGCGGTAATCACGTTCGTGCCCACTCGGGTGATGTCCGCGGGTACGTTCCAAGAGGTTGGTGCCCGGCTGATGGTCATGGCGATAAACAAAAGGATTAAACTCGCACCGTGAGGCTCTCATTACTGCGCTTTCGCTTTGACTGGAAGCAATTCGCCCTTGATTTTCTCCCTTCTCACGGTACTCTGAGCAGGTAGCATTCACAGTATTTCTCACCTCGTCTGCATCCTGCTTTGAGGAAGAAAAGTTAGCCCTAACGTAGGACTTGAGACGTTGTGTCAGTCGGTCTTCTACTTCACGCAGTTTATTCTGAAGACGATAGCGTTTCGCCTTCTCGGTGTTTAAATTGATCGCATCCTCATATTCTTTGCGCAGCTTTGGATCACTGATGGCGCTCGGATGTGAACCGGCCGATACTATCGTGCCAGGAGGGGGAGCGACATTTTCTTGCGGAACGTCATTCGGATCGAACGTTGGATCTCTAAATCTCCCGATGCCATCCAACACTTTGATGAATAATATAAGCTTTACACGTCGCCGGTATTTCCATTCCGCAGTGTTCTCCGGCCCAAGCGGCAGCTTCTCGATCTCCGACGCTAATTGGTAAAGCATTGGCAAATCGAGGGGGAGCTGAATTGCGTCGACGCGGTTGCTAATTGCCTCGTACCTTTCTCGCATACTCTTTAGGTCTTGGCTTGAAGGGACACGGGCCTGAGAAACAGCACCCTCCAATGGCCCCCGCACAAAAACGGTTATTGGAATTGCTAGCAATACAAGGTAATCTTTCATAAATTCTTCAGTAGTTCGAAGTTGGATCATTCGTCGTTTGGAACGTATTGCGGTTTGATGACAGCCTTGGACCACGCAGCAAAATCAGCACACACTTGGAGGTGCTTGTCGGCTGGAAGCGGAGATTCCCCTTTCGGTACTCTCAGAAATGGACGAATATCTTCGGGAATGTCTCCGTCCGAATTGGAAAAACATGATGTCATCGTTCCAGGATAAATGTCGCTGCTGTTCTTCCCGGTCTGGCCTTGACCGACATCAGTACCGGTAATCACACCAAGGCTCACGACCACGAACATGATGCTCTTAACTGTTTTCATAACGAGATTCGTAAAAATTCTTGTTCTTCTAAGGTGTGCCAGGAGCGTAAGACACGGCTGTTGCAGTATCATGAGACCATGCCTGATGCGATGTGCTGGTTCCGCTTGTGTTGGGCTGGGTTGAATCCAACAGCACTTGATAACAACCAGTCTTGATATTGATATATGCGAGGATTGCGCCGGGAAAGCCGGCGAGGAGGAATACCCAATATCAAGACCCGTTGCCGTTGCCGTTGCCCGTTGCATTATTTTAGGCCTTCCGGATAGGCGACCCGTATAGCCCGCAACGATCTGCTCAACGCCTCAACGTATTTCTCAACAACATCTCTCACCGCTTTTTCCATCGCGCGGTCAGGCGGATTCTCTTCCAAGTGCATAATCAGCCGCATTTGGTTGTTGCCCTCTCCCAGCGGCAAAAGAAAAATCGTGCCGGCCACCTTAACGGGTCGATTAACGATATAAATCTCCAGTTCTACTCCACCATTCTCCACAATATGCCTTTCACCTGATGCTGAGACGCGGCCCTGTGAATCCGGTGGGATCTGTTCGATG
Organism: uncultured Verrucomicrobiae bacterium; assembly: GCA_963788655.1. Classification (GTDB taxonomy): domain Bacteria; phylum Verrucomicrobiota; class Verrucomicrobiia; order Limisphaerales; family JAFGQR01; genus JAFGQR01. The sequence goes on from CAWBHS010000063.1 coordinate 15,683, forward strand.
CGGACATTCTTGCGATAATCGAGGTGGTGATAAACGGGGAGCGGCTTTTGCTCGGCTTTGTTATAAGGCTGTCCGTTCACGATCTTGGCCGCCGCAAGTCCGTCCAACGGAGGGAACTTCTGTCCCAATGTTTTCAAGTCTTGATCAATATTCGTAAGCGCTGTCGCACAGGCTCCGAATATATCCTCGCGGGCCTGCTGAGCAACTTCTTGAGAACCAAAAGCTCGCTGGCACACTGCCAACAATAGGCACGAAAGAGTGATACTGCACAAGATGCTTGTTGGCTGTCTCATCATAACTTTCTCCTCTCGATTTTTCTCATGGTTTGCTGTTCAAGCGGCTCGATCAATAAGTTGGCTCGGGTGGTGGAGCGTATGGAACCACCTGGTTCTGCTGGTCGAAATAGCATTGGTGGTTTCCTGTAGCCGCAGTGTTCGGATCCACCCAGTGATGCAGCACGTCAACCGCTTTGGTCTCCGCCGCTCCAGCACCTCCCATCCAATATTTACTTCTGAAAAGACAGCATCCTTCGTAATTGTTCCAACCACCAGAGATGAAGCCCAACCGGGTGTTATTGTCGCCCGGCACACGGTGTTCCATCACACTAAAGCTTGGGCTATCGCTTACCAGGCCGCTCCAACTTGCGTGCCGCGCGTACACATATTTGACCGCAGAACCAGTCGCTCCAAGCAAATCCAGCTCGTATTTCATCAGCGTGGATAAGGTGCCGCAGTCAGCGCTCGTTCCATCCATCACCTGCCAAGCGTTGGTCATTCCACCAAAGATGCTGTTATTCGGGTCAAATCGTGAATGTGCGGTTGCGTCCGGACCGACCGTGTCACCAATCTTGTCGAGCGTGTCCTGGCCTTGCGCCAAAGTGCAAACCCAATCAATCCGTTTGATCGTCGGCTCGGTTGTGGTGGTCGGGCTATCCCATAGCACATAAATTTTATGTGGTCCCGAAGTTCCCGCGTCGCACGTGTGAGTTGAATTAATCGTCACCGTCCAGACGACCGAGTTGTTCAGGATATCAATCTGGGGCGGCAGATTCGTGTCAGCAGTCATCGCCAGGGTTTGATCGCCACCGCTCGAGGTGATTCCGGTGCTGTGGAAGCTCAACGCGGGGCTTCCACTCTCACCAGCAAGATCGTAGGTCAGATCGCCTGGCGCCACGCTGATGACCACGTTCACGCCAACACTCTGGCCTTTGGTATGCGTTACCGGATTGTTCGTCAACGGAAACTTTCGCCAGCCACGAGGGCTGAAAACAGTACCACCTTCGCCAGCATAATTCGTATTATAATCAGTCAACACGCCATGGTCCGTGGTAAAAATCACCGATTTCACTTCGGTTTTAAACACGGTCAACGTCGCCGTATCCGTGGCGTCGGGATAAAAGTCGCTGGTGGCGGTGATGCGGTAGATACCCCCATTGGTGCCCGAGGCAATTTCCACAGTCGCCCCGACGTTCGTCCCCGCGAAAAACGCCCCGCCATTCGTGCTCAGGTCCGGATCAATACTCCACGTCACATTCGTGAAGCTGTCCTCCGTCAAACTGAAAGTGTTCGTGACCATGTTCGTGCCCGTGAGGCAAGTGTACACGTTGGTTTGTTGAACGTCCACCTTCACCACGATGAACCGGCAGAAGTTGCTTGAACTGCCCGCTTCCACCGCCAGGTCGTTCGTGCCCGGCACCGACACGTTCACGTACCGCCGCAGCGGATCGTACGGGTCCGGCTCGACAATGCCGGGACCGGTGGTCGTCCATTGCCAACAGCCCGGCAACTGGCCAACCGGCAGCCCGGGCGGCGAATAATCGGCCAGGAACGTCACCAGGTACGGCGGCCCGACTTCCGGTGGCGGCGCCCACAACGTGGCCCGCGTGGGCGAATCGGCATCGTCCGGCGGCAGCGGATCACCGCCACTGGGAGTCAAGGATTCCGCCTCGACAATCGTCAGGTTGGCCGTGTCGAAGCAACTGTCCAGGCCATTCATATACGCCTTGAGCGTGACGCTGGCGCCGTGGGGCCCCGACAGAATGCTCACCGGGGTGCCGCTATTGGTGCCTCCTTCAAACACCGGTCCCGCGTCGGCTGGCTCCAGTTCCCAGAGCACGTCGGCCGAACTGTCCGCGGTCAGGCTGAACACGTTCGTACTGCCCAGGCAATTGGTGAGGCCCGTCGGCGCGATGTCCGCCCGGCCCACGATCAGCGTGGCCGACGCGCTGGAACTGCCGGCCGTGGCGGTAATCACGTTCGTGCCCACTCGGGTGATGTCCACGGGTACGTTCCAAGAGGTTGGTGCCCTGCGCGCCCGGCCCGGTGCTGGTCAGGCTGTAGCCCGCGGGCAGGTCCGCGGCGCTGACGGTGGGCGTGATCTGCACTTGCACGTTAAGGTTGGTGGTCGGGGCGTTGGTCGCAACCGCGCAAATGCGATAGGTGGTGTCATCCTGCACATACGTCAGCCCACCCAGCGGAGTCACGTTCAGGCCGGTGACGCCCAGGAAGGCGAAGTCCTGGTTGATCGAGGCGGTTTCATTGCTGCCACAGGGCGCCGGGCGGTTGGTGTATTGCAGGGTGAAGTTCAAACTGCCCACGCCGGGCGTCGTGGCCGTAAAGCTGGCCTCGCCGGAGCCGCTGGCCGGCGAGGTCGCCAAGTCGCTTGTGCTCCAGTTGGTGCCCGCCATGGCCGGCTCGAGTGGGGTTGGGTACTGGTTGGAGGAGGAGCAACTGGCTCCGGAGGCGTTGGTGAAATAAATGGTGATGACATTGCTGCCCAAGCCGGTGGCGTATTGCACCGAGGCGTTGAGATTACTTCCCACACAAGCCAGGGCCTTGAACGAATACCCGGCATTGGTGAGGGTAGGCGACCACGAGATGTTCGTCAGCGCCAGCGACGAGGCGGTGCAGTTGGTGCTGCGGCTCGATTCGGTGCATGGATTGGCTGCCCGGGCGATGGTCATCGCGATAAGCAAAAGGCTTAAACTGGTTATTGTCTTGCTCATACTCCGCCGTTTCTAGCCGTTGTTCAAGGGGCTTTCCTTTTGACTGCGATGTTCCATTCGCAAAAGGGCGGTCCGCGCCGCCGGGCGCAGTCGAATGGGGCCGTTCGTGGCCAGAGCCTTCAGAAATGGGACTTCTTCGGCCCCGCCCAGGCTTCCCAGGGCAGCCACCGCCGAAATCTGCAACGCTGTGGTCGAGGCGTACCGCGCGACGCCCAGCACAGCCGGCAAAGCCTCATGAACTCCGCCTTCGGCGCAGACCTGGATCGCGGTAATTCGACTGAGTTCCCCGGTATCTTCCTGTTCCACCAAGCGCAAAGCCATCCGCGCGATTCGCTGGCGGTCGAGAGTCGGATAGGATGCAGCCAGGCGCCGCAGCCCCAAGAGAGCCGTGCCGGCGATGCTGCTGTTGGTTTCGGACATCGTATCCCAAAAAACCTCGAAGAACCGTGTGGCAGACATCGGCTCCGAAGCCGACGACCCACTTGGCCGCAGTCGTTCGAGCCAGACCACCAAGTGCTGCAAGGCGTAATCACGCATCACAGTTTCCTGCTCTGAATCCCGGCAGATTTCCGTGAGCACGTTCCCCAAATCCGTCGGGGGGACCGCTTGGCGACAAAGAACATCCAGGATGTCGTTCTTCAGCACGTGATCATCACTGGCAAACGAACGGTTTGGCGCCGGTTTGGTGCGCACCAATTTGTACAAGGCCTGGCATTCCTGGTGATTCAGGTTTTTGTCCAATTGGTGTACCGCAGCCAATCGTGCCCAAAAATTGGTGTGACCATCTAGGCCGAAAACAGGACGCAGGGAGATCGGGAGGTTGAGAGTCACGGATTTTGGGTTGAGGGAAGAAGCCGGGAGCTTTGGCGGCGCGACAACCTGCTGGCGCGGAGGGGGCGTGGGCGACGGTGGGTCCGGTCGGCTCAACGGACGGTACTTAACCAGCCAAGCCAAGCTGGCAGCCGTCGCCACCAATGCTGCAATCACAATGAACTTCCTGACTTTCATGGCACCAGTCCCAATTGGATTTCGCCCTGGAACGCTGTGGTGGTATGGCACACCGAGGTCTGGGCGGTGCGGGGCCGCAGAAACCGCACTTCCGCCTGACCCAACTCGTTAAAATTTCCTGCGTGCAGGATCTTGGTGATTGTTCCGTCGTCAAAAATGATGCCCCCCACGATGATCTGCACCCTTACCGACACCGGCGGACGTACGGGACTGAGCACCAGCCCCATTGCTACGAGTTGACTGCCGTCCTCGTAATTCTCGAGCACGCGCAAATAAACATCCGTACCCGCGTAAAGACGAAAGCCATCCACCGCCGTGGTTCCCAGCACCGGACCATGGTCGCCCAGGCGCGCATCCACAAACCGGGTTTCGGGTGCGTCGGTGTTGAGATTGAAACGAGGGGTATCGTTGGTCGATGTCTCATCCCCGAACGAAAGTGGTTCCAGTAACAAACGCGGATCAGCCTCAAGCGAAACTTCCGGGAGAAGGTTCCGGCACATCCAAGTACGGGTTTGGCCCGCCCAGACAGCGGGCGCCTCGTCAAACGAGCAACTCACGACTTGAACGGTAAGGCGGCCGGTTTGGTGGGCGCCCTGGACCGGCGCACACGTGCCGGTGACCACGTAACGACCCGGTTGGTCGAAACGGCATGGCAGCAAGGTGCCGGCCGGACCGGTGTAGTTGGTCAAGCCGGGAATGTCGAGAGACATCGCGGCAGATAGGCTGTCTGAATCGGCCACCGGAAATTCCCGCCCGACCGTGAACAGCACGGCGTCTCCCTGCCGGATAGTCAGGTCGCGGGCCTTCAAGACATCGGTGGGGCGCCAAGCGATTTGGGTGGCTTGCGTCAGGCCCCCGTTTTGGAACGAGATTCCAACGGTGGTTGTAAGGGCGGGCAAGAGGGTTACGTTGGCAAACCAATGATGGCCGGCGGCCGGCTGCGGCGCCTCGCCGCCGGTGATGCGTATCATGCTCAGATAGCTGCCGCGGCCATCCAGACAGCAGGGAGAGGTGGGCGAGAGCATTATGTTGGTGCCATTGGAACTCAGCGGCTCCCCGGTCTTGGTTTCGATACCACAGAGGGTCTGGAGACGATGCTCAGCCCAGTCGTTCACGCCGTTGCCGTTGGCATCCATCCCCTGGAGGGATTGGAAACGGACAGCGACTAACCGTAGCGAGCGGTAGGGAGCGACATTATCCCAATAAATCCGGATGCGGTGGTCCCCGCCATTGAGCCAGGGCATCAGGACCTGAACCAAACCTGTAGCCTCACTGCCAGCCCGCAGGTATTTGCGCCCCAAAAATTCACCATCCACGGAAAGGAGCAACTCAAATTCGGGATTGATGTCATTGGGATTCTGCGAAGCGCCCTCAACTTCGAGCCGATACATATCGGCTTGCGGTGCGGTAAGGATATATTCCACGAAACCGCGAGCATCCTTGGCAAATAGAGCCGTGCCTTCAACGGCCCATTGGCCAAGCGTAGCCACTGCGGCAGCCCCTGGCACTTCCGCTACGGTAGTGATCTCCTGGATATCGCTTTCCAGCGGGTTGGTGCCCGTTTCCCTCAACTCCACGGCATCGGGCAGTCCATCGCCATCGCTGTCTTCGCGTTGCGGATTCGTTTTCGCTTGGAATTCCTCCAAGTTGGAGAGGCCGTCCCGATCCGCGTCCTTTTGCGCGTCGCCAGACTGGGTGGCAAGGAGACCATTGTGAATTTCCCATGAGTCGGGCAATCCATCGTCATCCGTGTCGGCTTGCCGCGGATCCGTGCCAGCCAAATATTCCTGGAGATTGGTCAGCCCATCGCCATCCAAATCGGTGGAGGCGTCGCTGGCATCGGTGTCATCCAGTCCATACAATCGTTCCCAGCGGTCGGGCAACCCGTCGCGGTCCTTGTCCTCAATCTGGGCGTAGAACGCGTTCGTCGGGGAATAAAGCTGGCTTTGGGGCACCGTTTGTCTGGGGGTCGAAGGGCTGCTCCATTGGAATTGAGCTACCGCTTCCCCCAGGTTCTCGTAGTACTCCAGCCGGACGAGATACTTGTGCCCAACCAGTAGCGGCACTTTTGCTGTCATGCGGGTGGCCGCGCGGTCACTCCAGCCGTCGATGACTTTGCGCCCATCCAGCCATAAGCGACATCCATCGTCGCTAATGACATGAAACGCGTATGGTTCGCTGAATTGCGCCTCAACCATCCCTTCCCACCGTACGCTGAATCGGTCCGCACTGATGCCGGTAGTTGGCGTGCTGCGTCCCCAATTAAAACCGACGGTGGGATCAATCCGGGAAACAATCGTTTGAGAACCTTCATTAAAATAGGTTCCGAGAAGGCCGTCACCAGTCCCGGTCAACGCCGCCAGTCGCGGCGAGACGACAGAACTTTCAGTATAACCAACTTTCACATTCTCGAATAATGCGGTGCAGCTCTTTTGGTTGTTATGACTCGTGACCGCCAACCCAACCTGGATACTGGTGGGCATGGGCACCGCTTCGGTCGCCACCCATTCCCACTGCGCTCCATCACTCGAACGGTAACCAGTGAAGGTGTTTCCATATCTCACCAGTTTGAGCCAGCAGGGCGCGGTGGCTGACCCTCCAGGATCGTCGATGCTAATGCCGGCAAGATTGCTCCGGAACTGGAAGGAAACCCCTTTTTCGGGCGTGAGGCTTATCATTACCTGGCGCGAGTCATCGGCCAAAGTCTCGCGCATCATAATGCATGCTTTGGCCCACGGATCCGTGTTTTGTACCGCCACGACACGGGCAACGATTTGGGCCTCGCCGTTAATCGACTGATAGACATAATGGCACGCATCTGCATTTCCCCAAATGTCCCAGCCCGAACCAGTAACCATGTAGGTTCCACTACCAAAGGAACTTGCCCCGAACTGACCTGGATTTCCGATATCCCGCGCCAGCCAAGGGAAAGGCACATTCAAGGAGTAGTTGTCCGGCACCCTCGGATTCTTGCCAGCCCTGTATTCTTCGAGGTTGGAAAGGCCGTCACTGTCCGGATCGTCAAAGGCATCCGCCGCATCTTGGGGATCAAGCCGGTAGTCCTCTTCCCAAGAATCAGGCAAGCCATCGTGGTCCGTATCGGTAACGTGGGAATAAAGCTGGCTTGTGGGAATGATCTGCTTTGGCGTGGAAGGACTGCTCCACAATAGCTTGCACACCGCGGCTTGCCCGTGCTGGAAATACTCCAATCGAATCAAGTATTTCGCGCCGGCTGTCAAAGTGATGAGGCCGCTTGACTCCGTAGCGGCGTGGGCGGCGGAGTCATCTACCAACAGTTGCCCATTCACCCAAAGTCGGGCCCGGTCATCGCTGACCACGTGGAACCCATACGGCTCACTGAATTGCGCCTGCACTTCACCTTCCCAACGGACACTGAACCGTTCTTGCTCAATCCCCTTCGCCGGATTCGTCGTCCAATTGAAATCAATAATTGGCAAAATCTCTGAAACGGTGTTGCCACTTAAATCGATATCTTCAAAAAAGGTCGCTTTCAGCCCGTCACCAGTGCCGGGCGCTGACGCACCAGCGGGCTCAACCGGTGGAGCTTCGTCAGCCGGTGCATTGGCAAATTCCAGACTGTTCAATATGGCCAGACATCGCCGGAGGGCATCCCGGCTCGACAGCGCCAAGCCACCATAAAGGCCATCCGGCATTTCCACGCGCTGAGTCCCCGCCCACTGCCATTCGGTGCCATCCTCAGAGTAATAGCCACTGAATAGATTCCCTCGGCGCACCAGCTTGAGCCAGCAAGGCACGGTAACGGGTTGCGCGGGCAGCAATGCTAGAGAACGGCTTTGTCGCTCTGGGCTGTCGGTTCGTGAATTTGCGGTTCTTCTCAGGAAAGGTGTGTCGGCTGCGCTGTCCTCACCCTTCGCCAACCGATATTGAAAAGACACCCCGTTACTCAGCGTTAGGAAGATCGACACCTGGGGCGAGTCCGCTGCCAAGGAGTGCCGCAGCATCAATCCGGTTTTTGCCCAAGGATCGTTACTGTGAATTTCCAGCACGCGCACCACAAGCTCTCCGTCACCCTCAAAACTGGACCACGCAAATTGGCACGCATCCGCCTTACCCCATATATCCCCTGAACCGGCCATGAACACAGTTCCCTGCCAGTTCGAGAAGCTTCCGCCTTGTGGCACAGAACCCAAGTCCCCTGAAACAAGAAGTGATGAGATACTTTCGCTGGGATTCGCTGGGAGAGTAGAAGCAGCCAAAATGTTTCCGGTTTCTTGCCAGCACAAAAGAACCAAACAGACCCAACCGAAGTGCCTTACCTTTTTCATAACACTTGTCCATTCTTCATCGTTCGGCGCCGTCCCCGGCTTCACGGAGTATTCGGCGAAGCTTCATGAGGATGCGGTCTTTGGCCCGCTTGACCCTTTGCCGCTGCTCCAGCGGCGCCAAATGAGCCAAGCCCATAATCTCCGAAAACTCCACTGTTCGCCGTTCACCCGAGAGCCACCTCTTGAAGATTTCTCTGTCCACGGGATCTTCAATAAGTTTGATCGCCCGCTCGAACTGCTGCTGAGGAATCGAATTCCCATCCATTGATATATTCCCCGCCGATGGACTGAGTTCGACAGAGTTTTTGAGGAAATCTTCGGCCGCCTGTCGTTCACGGTCTTTCCGACGTTGCTCGGCGCGGTGCAGATTGCAGAGGTTCTTCCACGCATTGTGCGACAGGAACCGATCAAGCGGCACATGCAGGGAAACCTGAAAACGTCCTGGCTTCGCCAAATAATCCAGGAGCGCATCCACAGATGCATCGAAAATTAAATCCTTGTCAACAAAAGGGAGTCGTTTCCTTGTCGCTTCAAGCAGTCTTGGCAGTAGTTGTTGTGCAAGCACTTGGCCGGCTGCCTCCCTTCCAGAAATCAACTGATGGTGCAACGCCAGAAGCTGATCCTGGGCGGATTGCATTGCTGCATGCGGCTGATTGGCAGAGCAGGAAATTGACGCCGGCATCGACAACCCAAAGCTCCGCGTACGCTTGACGTCGTCGTCGTCTGCCGAGGTATGCGCGACGACCGCGTTCACCTGTGCGCGGCAGTCTTCCGGCCTTGACTGTTCCTTGCCCATACGAGATCTCCAAGCAACTTGGTTAAACTTACAGCGAAGTGGAGTCAAGCTATTATCTGGCTCGTCGGACTTGCGCACGTGCTGGCGCTGAGGCACTGAGGAATCGGAAGCATGGGCTACAGAATGACCTCAGACTGGTAGCGCAGAGTTGCAACCTGCTGAGCGCCACTCCAATCCCCCTCGGCTTCGGAGTTGCGGACGCCTTGCCAAATGCAATTCGGCGATTGGCTTGTTCGCTCCAACTCACTCGGCCCTGCGGGCCTTGGCCAGGCTGCGCCAGGCCGATCCCTTTCGCCGTCTCCCAGGCGGCTCAAGTCAGAAGACTGAAAATCTGCGCTACGGCAAGAGGTAGCCCATCCTGCGGTTTGATTAGCACTTCAGTTCTTGGTGATGGTTTGGACCAGCCGCCCGACATAACCGTTGGCGCGACCAGGGGCTTGGGGGTCTTTAATCGGCATGGACTTGATAAAGGGCTTCAAACTGTCGGCCTTGTCGCCCAGCGCGTCGATGGCGTTCAAGGCCTGGATCGAAATGTAAGCGCCGTTCTTGTCGGGCGGCGCCAATTCCTTGAGCGTGGCCAGCGCCTTCTCGAGATCGCGCCGGCTGCCGTACTCGCCCAACGCCCGCGCCGCCGTCACGCGCACCGTCGGGGAGTCGTCCAGCAGCGCTTGATACAGGGCGGCCCGCGACGAACCGACCGCCGGCTCGCCGCGCACCAACATGCCCATCGCCGCCCAGTAGCGCACCGCGCTGTCCTCGGCGCGCAATCCGGCCTTGAGCTTCGACAAATCGCCCGGCACCGGCATCGTGGCGGTGTCGGCCATCATCATGATCCGCACCAGCGGGTACTTCTCGGGATCGTGGCCCATTTCGTAAATGGTCGTGCCGGCGGCGCGACGGTGCATTTCCGCTTCGGATAGAAAACCGACGTCGCGAATTTTCAACGCGTGCTCACGCTGGGCCAGACGCAGTTCCTGCAAAATCTCCTGGTGCGCCGGCGAGTTGACCAGGTTGACGACTTCGTCGCGATCGTTCTGCAAATCGTAAAGTTCTTCGGCCGGCTTGCGTTCCCAGAAATAGGTTTGGGGCGGCTTCAATTTGCCTTCGTCATAAAGTTGCTTCCACACGCGGGTGGTCGGCGTTTGGAACATGTAGTCGATATGCTGGCCGTAGATCAGGTGCGGCATGTAATTGCGGATGTAAATGTACCGGTCGTTGCGCACCGAGCGGACCATGTCGTAGCGCTCGTCCATCCGGCCGCGAAAGCCGAACTGGTATTTCGGCGGCGGCGTTTGATACTTGCCCATGAAGGCATGCCCTTGCATCCAATCCGGCGGTTGTTCCCCGGCGAGACTCAAGAGCGTTGGCGCCAGATCGATGAATCCCACCAAGCGGTCGGACCACCCGCCCACGGAGTATTCGGGGGGCGCCAGGTCCTTGAACTTTTCCGGCACATACACAATGAGCGCCACGTGCAGACCAGAGTTGTACGGCCAGCGTTTGCTGCGCGGCATGCCGGAACCGTGATCGCCGTAGAAGAAAACAATGGTGTCCTCCATGAGTCCCGCCGCTTCGAGCTCTTGCAGACGCTTGCCCGCCTGCGTGTCCATTTCGGTGACGATGTCATAGAATTGCGCCCAGTCATGACGCACCTCCGGCGTGTCCGGGTGATACGCCCGCACGCGCGCCTTGGCCGGATCGTGGACGAGCGTGTGGGGGCGTTTTCGGATTTGGCTCTCGTGACTGATGGTGAGGTTGAAGATCGAGAAGAACGGCTGGCCGGGCTTGCGGTTTTTCCAGTGCGCCTTTTTGGACGAATCGTCCCAGACCTTGCCCGGCTTGGTGACGTTGTAATCTTCCTTGTTGTTGTTGCTGCAATAATAACCGCGCTCGCGCAGGAACTGCGGATACAGCTTCATGAACGAAGGCAGTTTGACCTCGCTGCGCATGTGCTGACCGCCGAGAGCGGGGGGATACACGCCGGTGATGATCGTGGTTCGAGCCGGCGCGCAGACCGGCGCGGTGGACCAGCAGACGCGATAGCGCATGCCCTTTTTGGCGAAGCGCATCCAGGTTGGGCGTTACGGCGTAATCATCGCCGTAGCAGCCCAGTTCCGGGCCGGTGTCTTCGCAGGTAATCCACAAGATGTTGGGCAGGTCGGCACCGCGGGCGGATTGCGCCAGCCAACTGGCAGCGAGGCATAGAGACAACAACACGAAGCAACAAGTCGAAGCCGGAAAACGTCGGTGGTTCATGGGCGAGAAAACAACATTGGCGCGTCGAATTGTCAAACGTGATTTCGGGGCGCAAGTTGAGAACAACCCCTGCGCCGAACTGTTGGCAAAGCGAAAGTATCACTGTGGAGGACACAGCAGTTCCCCTCAAAAAGTCAGCGGCGCTCTCCCGGGACGCTGCCGCGAACCGACTGGGATTGGGTTACGCCGATGGCAGGGTGAAGGCAAACGTGGTTCCTTTGCCGGGTTCGCTTTCCACCGAAACTTCCCCGCCGTGCGCTTGCACAATGTGTTTGACAATGGACAGGCCCAGGCCGGTGCCGCCGCTTTCGCGGGAACGGGCCCGGTCCACCCGATAGAACCGTTCGAAGATGCGCTCGGTGGCTTCATCCGGAATGCCCGGCCCGTCGTCCTGCACCCAGACCCGCACTTTGCCGGCGACGGCGGATGTGCCACCGATACATACGCACCCGTCGCTGCGACCGTACTTGATGGCGTTTTCAATCAGGTTGAACAGCACCTGTTCGAGCCGGTCCACGTCCGCACTGACCGATAGTCCGGCAGGTACCTGGTTCGTCAAGGCCACCTGCTTATCGGTGGCACGGGCCTGCAAATCGTCAATAACCCGCTGCACTTCGTTCCCCATGTCCACCGGCTGGAGATTCATGATGATTTGGCCACTCTCAAGCCGGGAGATGGTGAGCAGATCCTCGATGAGAAAGGTCAAGCGGTCGGTGTGTTTCTCAATGGTCTTCAAGAAGCGCGTGGTGGTTTCCGGGTCATTCTTGGCGCCCTCCAGCAGGGTTTCGACAAATCCCTTGATCAAGGAAAGCGGAGTGCGCAGCTCATGGCTGACGTTGGCCACGAATTCCTTGCGGGTGTTTTCCAGTTGCTTGATCCGTGTCAGGTCGTGAAAAACCAAGATGGCCCCGCGCGACTGCCCCTGCGCGTCAAACAAAGCGGAGGCGTTGATTTGCACCCAACGCTCCTCCATGCCCGGCATTTCCATTTCGAAGCCGTTTACCATTTGTTCCCGGGGCAGCCGTTTGACCAATTCGGCCAGGGCCTGCAACCGAAAGGCCTCGAGAATGGTCTGGCCGCGGGTTTCCCCCGTCAATCCGAAGAGCCGTTGCAGTGACTGATTGACCAACTGGATGCGACCGGCGGGATCCAACACCAACACGCCTTCGGCCATACTGTTGAACAGCGCCTGCATTTGGGCCTGCTGTTCGGCGTACATTTGGTCGTAATGAGACTTGAAATCCGAGCAGGCGTGGCGTTGCGCGGACAAGTCACCGCGCAGCCGCGCGTATCGCCGCCACCACCCGAAATGAATCGCTGCCGCACCCAACAGGACCATCAGGATTGCAAGATAGGTCAACATAGCGGAAATAGGTTATGCTGAAATCGTCCCCAGCGCACGCCTGCCGAAACAATGACCAATGACCAATGACCAAGCACCAGAGAAGGTCCAATACCCAAGGTCCAATTCCATCTCGAGCCGCCTGGCGCCGGTTAACTGGTCAATGAACATTGGGCATTCTCTGGTCAATGGATACTGGTCATTGGGCATTCATCATCGGCTCCCAATCCCTGGCCGCCTAAAGGCGGGACTCCGAACCCAGGGTATCCACGCTCAGAGTCGGCCATTCGCTTCGGTCAGTCATCGACAAAGCGATAGCCCACGCCACGCACGGTGTCCAGATACCGGGCGGCGGGGCCGAGTTTCTCGCGCAGGCGGCGCATGTGAGTATCGACGGTGCGGGTGTCAATGAGGCTGTCGTATTCCCACACGTCCTGGAGCAACTTGTCGCGGGACTGCACCCGCCCCCGACGTTGGGCCAGGGTGGTCAGGAGTTTGAACTCAGTAGCAGTCAAATCCACGACCTTGCCTTTGACGACGACCTGATGGCGCGGGACATCGATGATGATGTCCTTGAGCTCGATATGCTCGGCTTTGTCGGGAACGTCCTGCCCGGTGCGGAGCAACCGCTTGACACGCAAGACCAGTTCCCGCGGGCTGAAGGGTTTGGTGATGTAATCATCCGCGCCCAGTTCGAGGCCCAAAACGCGGTCGATCTCGGCGGCTTTGGCCGTGACCATCACAATCGGGATCGCGCTGGTTTTCGGATCGCGCCGGAGGATTTTGCACACTTCCAGGCCATCGACTTCGGGCAACATCAGGTCCAGGATGATCAAAGCGGGCAACACCTCGCGGGCTTTTTTCAAGGCTTCCTCGCCATCGGCGGCGGTTACCACCTCGTACCCGGCTGACTTGAGATTGAACTCGATCAGCTCGATGGCATCCGGCTCATCATCCACGATCAGGATTTTGGTTTTCATAACGATTCGTTCACAGGCCTCTCGTCCACGGGGCGACGCTCGCGGTGGGAGGGATCGGAATTGTCCGGCAATGCGGAGCGGTGGCGGATGTCCTCGCCGTCATACAAATAGACCACTTCTTCCGCGATGTTTTTGGCGTGATCAGCAATCCGCTCCAGGCTTTTGAAAATGACCATCAGATTCAAACAACGTTCCACCGCGGAGGAATGCTCGGCCATGTACACGGATAATTCCTGACGGTGCTGTTTGTGCAACCGGTCCACTTCCGCATCGCCCGGGATCACGGCGCGGGCGCGGGCCGGGTCGCGATTCACGAAAGCATCCAGGGCCTCTTTGAGCAATTGCATGGCCAGTTGCGCCATGGGGGGCACGTCGCTGGCCTGTCGCAATTGGGGATCCAAACTGAGCGCCAGGCAGCGCCGCGAGATGGTGGTAGCCTCGTCGCCAACCCGCTCCAGGTTGTGGGCGATCTTCATACCCACCGCCACCATCCGCACGTCGGCGCGGGAAAGCCTCTGGGTGAACAGGGCCACGGCGGTTTCGTCGATCTCGATTTCCAACCGGTCAATGATGGAATCGTCTTCCTTGGTTTGGCGGGCCAATTCATCGTCCCGCCGCAGCAGTGCGCGCACGGAACGGGTGACGGCGGCTTCGGCGTGACTGGCCATGGTAAGCAGCTTTTCTTTCAACTCACCCATTTTGCTGTCGATTGGGAACGCCACGGTATTGATTGTTTGCTTTGCGTATCAAACGGCACTGGGCGGCAAAATAAAATAGATTTCTTGGCACAAAGTCAGATTAGTATCGATTAATGCCGAAGACCCCATCCCCGGAGCGGCGTGGCGTCACGTTGTGGTCCTGTTTGCATGGCCCCATCATCCGACAGCTTTGTTACGCTCCGGTGACCAACGGGTAAACATTGCGCAAAGTCCAGCCAGAGCATCCAGGAGCAGACCTGGTCAAACACGTAGGGAAGGTGTCAGGACCGGGCGTTGCTTTCGAGCGTGGGATACTTCGGATTTCGTGTTTGATACGGCTTTGGCCTTCGGCCTTTCTATCCTTGCGCCCTGCGGACGGAAATCGTAAAAGCTTGAACTCCATCGCGTGGGGCCAGCCGCAATGCCGGCCATGCTCCCGGGACGGTGCAACTCAACTTGTTGATGAATCATTACATACGCTATGGCCACCAGTGCTGATACGACCGAACGACCGACTTTGCAGACTTTGCCCGGTGACGACGTCCGCCAGATCTTATGGCGGTTTGCCGACCGCTATGACCTGGCGATGATGGTGCAATCCACCCGCGCCGTTGCCCGCGGTCCCGTAGCGCGGTTGGTGGCCGATGGCGGCCGCAATTCCCACGATTGGACTCCGGAGAAGGACGCGCTGTTGAAGGCCTTCGACGAGCGGGCATTACTGCGGCCTTCATGGATCCGAATGAGGGCGGATACATCGAAGGGCCCAAGAACCTGGCGCTGGCGCTGCTGGCGTTTGAATTGTCCTGGGTGGATGCCGGTGCCGCCACCGCCAGCCTGGCCGGCAATCTCGGCCTGTCGCCCATTCACGAACGCGGCACGCCGGAGCAGAGCGAATACTACATGAGCCGCGCGGTGCCGCCGCAACCCGGCGAGGACCGCAAACCCTGGCGTTACGCGTTTGCGCTCACCGAACCCCTGCCCTTCGTCGGCGTTGAAACCGGCATGCTCTCCGGCAAGGTCCGCGTGGCCGAATGGGAAGCGGGCAAAGAACCCATCCTGCAAGTTGATAAACGCGGGCGATTCATCACCAACATGGGTTTCGCCAATGTCGTCACCGCCGCGGTGGATTCCGACGACCAACGGATCAAGGGCAGTTGCATGGTCATTCTCGAGGAGACTGATCCCGGCGTCTTCGACCGCGGCACGCCCACCAAGAAACTGGTTCATCAGCTTTCCTCGACGAGCGATCCGGTCTTCAACTTGAAAGTGCCGGCCAGCCGCATCATCGGCGGTTACACGATCAAGGACGGCGTGATCGTGCCGAATTATTCGCACGGCGAAATCATCGAGGCGGTCTTTCGCCGCACGCGCGTGACGGTGGCCTTGATGACCTCCGCCAAGTTGCTCTCGGCCATCGAACCCGTCATCCTGTACCAACGCCGCCGGTTCCGCGGCGGCGAAGGCGGCACGGGCTCGCCGCGTTATGAACTGGGCTTGCAGCAGAAGGAAGATGCGCTGCACCGGTTGGTGGATATTTGGGCGACCGGCGAAGCCAGCGCGTCGCTGGGTTTCGAGGCCGCGCGGTTGTTTGACGAACTGGATCCGCTCGAGAAGGACAAGGACCGTCTCTTCGCCGAGAAGAAGATCGAAGGCGGACGCGCCGCAAATGAAGGCGTTGATGGCCGATCCAAAAACAGGCCCTGGAATTCGTCGAACTATCCGCCCAGCCCGAGGCCAATCGCGACGCGGCTCGGTATGAGGCGTTGCAGCAGGACTCCTTGGTGCAATACGTCATTCTCGACTCGCTGGCCAATGTCCTGTGCCCGGCATGCAAGTTGTGGAATACCGGTTACGGCGCCAACATGATGCGCGAAGCGGTCAGCCTCATGGGCGGTTACGGCATCACCGAGGATTGCCCCGGCTTCCTGCGGCCAGAAATGGATGGACGCCCAACTCGAAGCCACCTACGAAGGCCCGGAGGCCGTGCAGCGCCTCCAGCTTTCCATCACCATGACGAACGAGTTGTTCCTCGCCCAATTCCGCCAATGGATTGTCGAGATGCGCCGCATCGCGAGCGACAAACCGGGCACGGGCGCCTGCACGCTGGCCACCGCCATGCAACTGTGGCTCTGGACCCTCAATCACCTGCAGACCGCCACCGATGCCGATGGTTCGAGGCTTTACCATAAGAGCCGTCAGGGCGTGACCTTTCCGCTGGCCGACGCACTTTGCTGGCTGCTGGCCGCGCGGCAATTGATTCTCGACGTGATGGAACTGGAAACCAAAGGCCCGTCCAATCCTGCGCTCGCGGACGGCTTGCCCGGACTGTTGCAATTCTTCACCGACTTGTGCCACGTCCAAGCGCGCGGGCCGCCGGGGAAGCGGGCCGGGTTTGCGCTGAACTGGTTTACGGCTACAACCGCCACCCCGCCTGGGACGAGCGAAAGTTGCCATGCCTGTTACGATGCCGACGAACTCGACGCGCTGGAAGGCATCATCCCGGGCATCGCCGGTTCCGCCCGCGCGAATTTCGGACATCAAAGAAGCCGGCCAGGCGCATCCCACCAAAGCCGGGCCGTGCGTGTGTTTCACCGGCTTGGAAGCCTTTGCCCGCCTGCGCATGAAACTCGATGGCTGCTTGACCGGCTGCCGGCTGGCCAAAGATCGCGCGGCGGAAGCGCTGACGAAGGTGATGATTCCCGAAGCGCTGGATTATCCGGTGTAACGCCATGGCTGATTCCACTCCAGAGACTCCCGCCGTCGAGCGCCAGCGCATGGACGTGGACATCGTCTGCGTCGGCTTCGGACCTGCCACGGCCGGATTTCTTGTCCACGTTGTCCAAAGCAGCTTGCTCAAGGCCGACGGCACGCCGGCCGTCGAAAGCGCCGTCATGCCCGGCATGCCGCCGCAGGTGATCTGCTACGAACGCGCCGATGACATCGGCTTCGGCGTATCCGGCGTGGTCACCCGGCGCGCGGGCTTCGGGCAACCTTTCCGAATCTCGACAACGAATGCCATTCCCATGGCGGCGCCCGGTCGGCGAGGAAAAGGTGGTTTACCTGCTGGACCCAGTGGGCGCGAGCCGGCGTTCGCTCGCTGCTGCAGGCTGGCGGACGCGTTGCATTCGGGCCTTCAAATGGGCGCTGCCGGTCGAGCACGACGCGTTGAATTTGCCTTGGACGCCAGGCTTCCTGCACAAGCCCGGCGGCCTGGTGCTGTCGATGGGCCAATTCATGCAATGGGTCGGTGCGCAGGTCCAAAGCACGGGTGCCGTGCAAATCTGGCCGGGCACCCCGGTGTCCGAAGCATTCTCGGAAGACAACCGAGGTGGCGGGCGTTCGCCTGCTTGACCAGGGTGTGGACAAGCAGGGCCAGCCCAGCGACGGCTTCATGCCCGGCATGGATATTCACGCCGCGCTTGACCGTCATTGGGGATGGCCCGGTGGGCCCCATCGGCCAGCAGCTCGATGCCCATTTCGGCATGCCCGAAGGCCATCACACCCGCGATTGGGCCGTGGGCATGAAGTTCGTCGTGGACCTGCCGGAAGACACGCCGCTCAAACCCGGCACGGTGTTGCACACGTTCGGTTATCCCGAGCCGGAGATTTTCGGTTTCCTCTACGTCCATCCCGGATCGCGTCGCCTCGCTCGGCATCTTCGTGCCGTCCTGGTTCGACAGTCCGATGCGCACAGCCTATCGCTACCTCCAGCACTGGATGCTGCACCCGTATCTCTGGCGCTACCTCAAGGGCGGCAAGCTCCGGTCCTGGGGCGCCAAAACGTTGGGCGAATCCGGCCGGCGCGGCGAACCGCATCTCGCGGGCGACGGTTATGCGCGCATCGGCGAAGGCTCCGGCAGCACCAACGTCCTGACCGGTTCCGGCGTGGACGAAGCCTGGACCACGGGCACTCAGCTGGCCGAAAGCGTCCTGGAATTGCTCAAGGCGAATAAGCCGTTCACGAAGGAAAACCTGGAAGGCACCTACGTCCAACGCCGCCGGGCCAGTTGGGTGGAAGCCGAAGGCCGCGTCGCCGAGAAATCGCGCGATGGTTTTCAAAAGGGCGTCGTGCGCGGCATGATGGGAATGGCGCTGGCCGGCATGACCAATGGACGCTTCACACTGGCCGGCGAACCCGTGCAACCCTACAAACGCATTCCGTCCCTCGAGGAATATTATCGCGGCCGAATCCCGCTCGCGGAAATCGAGCGGTTGCGCCAAGAATGCGCCGCCAAGGGCACGTCGTTGCACGCCACGCTGATGGAGCGCGTGGGCTGGCCGGCGATTCCCTACGACGGCCAACTGCTCGTCTCCCAGCAGGACGCACTCTTGCTGGGCGGCAAAGTCCAGGCGCCGCCCGGCTACGCCGATCACGTGGTCTTTCTTTATCCCGAACCTCTGCGAACAGTGCGGCACGAAAATTTGCATCGAAGTCTGTTCCGGCCAGGCCATCACGCCCGGCGAACGGCGGCGTGCCGGCGTTCGACCGCGAGAAATGTGTCCACTGCGGCGCCTGCTATTGGAACTGCTCGCAACCGACGCCGGATGATCCGGAACAGCATGAACATCGCCTTCCGTCGCCGGCACTGGCGGATTGCACTCGGCGGAAAACTGAGGACGCACTTTTGGGCAGCGGCACATGATGAGTCGCGCCAGCGTTTGGTGCGACCGGCTTGCCGGCGCTATTGGCGCGAAAGGAAGCAGTCTAGTCCTTGCACGTTGCCTTCTTCTCTGCTCGTTCTGGGTTTCAACCAAAGCGGGAGCAAGCTCCACGCACTCCAAACGCTGCGCGACGTTCAGAGGCTGCCGGCAACTCGACCCCGCACAACCCCGAGCCCGGTGAAGTGGTACGCTCGGCAATCGTGGCTCCTGCTTTGTGCCAGGATTGAATCGCTGACGATTCTCAGCGCCAGCCCAAGTAACACCTGACGATATTGATTGCCGCGTTCTTGATTGCCCAGCGCTTGGTTTGGCGGCATGATGGCCGGGCATTGTGCGGACCAGGAATTGCTGACTGAAGCCTTCCGGAACACAATCGAAAACAAACCATGAGCCGCGTGGCAAATCGGACTCGATTCGAGCGGGCGTTGATCAACATCGCCGCGTTCGTGATTCTCGTGGCGGGCATGCGCGCCGCGGCGCCGATCCTCGTGCCGTTTTTGTTCGCGATCTTCGTCGCGGTCATCATTACCCCGCTATTCATTGCGTTGCGGCGGATGGGAATGCGTTCGGGTTTCGCGCTGCTGATCATTTCGCTGGGATTGGTCGGGATGGGGTTCCTGGCGGTACAGGTGGCCGGCAACGCGCTGAATGATTTCACCAAAAAACTGCCGGCGTACCAGCGACGGTTGCAAACGCAGGAAGACAACTTTGTGGCGTGGCTCAAGTCGAAGGGCATCGAGGTGCCGCGGCAGGCTGCCTCCAAAGAACCGTCCGGCGCCGAGGACGCCGTGGGAGCTAACAATAACGCTGAAATCATGCTGAACCCGCAGGCCGTCCTGCGCTATGCTGGAAACCTGGCCGCCACGCTGAGTTCCCTCTTCGGCAAAGGAATGATCATTATGCTCGTGGTGATTTTCATTCTGCTGGAGGTGGCCATCCTCCCCGGACGCATCCGCCAGGTGCCGGGGCTGACGGAAGAACTGTGGGACCAGCTCATGGAAATGACCGACAACGTGCGGCAATACATGGTCATGAAAACCGTCATGAGTCTGGTCACGGGCGTGTTGGTATGGCTGTGGTTGGAAGTGCTGGGCGTCGATTACGCGCTGCTGCTCGGCATGCTCGCGTTTGGCTTGAACTTCATCCCGGCCATCGGGTCGATCATCGCGTCGATTCCCGGAATCCTGTTGGCCTTGGTGCTGTTCGGTCCCGGCAGTGCCCTGCTGTGCGCGATTGGCTACCTGGTCATCAACATCGGCATCAGCAATTTTATCGAACCCCGGTACATGGGCCGCGGCCTGCGGCTGTCCCCGCTCACCATCCTGCTGTCGGTCATCTTTTGGGGTTGGGTGCTCGGCCCCTTGGGCATGCTGCTCTCCGTGCCCATTACCATGGCCACCAAAATCATCCTGGAAAGCAGCGCCGACACGGTCTGGCTGGCGTTGTTGCTGGGTCCCCCGGCGGTAAAAAAACGACCTCCGGCAGACGTGATGGAAATTCCGGCCGCAGTGGACCCGGAGTCCGAATCCAATCCTTAGCCGAAGGAAAATTGTTAAGCCCGTGTTAATTTTGCAGCGGGTTCGACTTCCCCCCATTAAACTGCTGCGTGCGAATTGCCGGTTTCTTTCCCGTTCGGGCGCCGCCGGCCAATGCTTATGTTGAATTCAGATTCACCGCGTAAAACGGACGCGTCGGCCGCCGGCCGCACACGTTTGCTGGTGATTGATGACGACCGCGAATTGTGCTGGCTCATCAGGGACTACCTGGAGCCGTTGGGCTACGAAGTCACCGCGGCCCACAACGGTCCGGCGGGATTGGAACAGGCGGTGGCCGACCCCTTCGACGCGGTCATTCTGGATGTCATGCTACCGGGCCTGGACGGCTTCGAGGTATTGAAGCGCATCCGCCAGCAATCGAACGTGCCCGTGCTGATGCTGACGGCCCGAGGCGAGGAAGCGGACCGCATCGCGGGGCTGGAAGTGGGCGCCGACGATTATCTGCCCAAGACCTTTTCCACCCGCGAACTGCTGGCCCGTTTGCGGGCGGTGTTGCGTCGCACCTCAGCGGCACCGGCCAAATCCGCTCCGGATGCGGAAGCCGAACTGGTGGTGGGGTCGTTGCGGCTCAACCCTGGCACCCGCACCGCCGTGCTGGGCGACCAACCACTGTCGCTCACCGCGCTGGAGTTCGAGCTGCTCGCTTGTCTCGCCCGCGGACGGGGCCGGGTCAAGTCGCGCGAACAACTGCTGGAAGCCATCACCGAACGCAATTACGACGTGTTCGACCGTTCGATTGATGTTCACATCTGGTCCCTCCGCAAGAAACTGGGCGACGATCCCAAGCAACCGCGGTTCATCCGGACGATCCGTTCGGTGGGCTACATGCTCATCAATCCGGACTACGAAAAGGGCTCGGCATGAAACGCCGCTTTCCACTTTATGCGAAAATCCTGGTTTGGTTCTTCTTGAACCTGGTGTTGTTGGGCGCCGCATTTTATCTCCTGCTTTCGGGCCCAGTTTGGACTGGGGCTGGACCAACTGCTGGCGGGCCGGGCGAGCGAGCGCATCAGCCCCGTGGCGGACCTGATTCTCGAGGAACTTGAAAACAAGCCCACCGCCGAATGGAGTTCCGTACTCGAACGTTTCAGCGAGACATTCCAAGTTGAGTTTGCGCTCTTCCGCAACGATGGCGCGCAATTGGCCGGGTCCGCCCTGCGGTTGCCTGAAAAGGTTCGCGCCCGTCTGACCGAACCCATCGTGCGCATTGGTCCGGGGCCACCGCAACGCCGCTTCCTGACCGATCGGCCCCCGGCCGAATCCGAGGCGGTTCACCCGGAAACCGCGCCGCAGGATTCAGCGCGGCCTGGCGATCGGGACGCGCCGCCCGGCCCGGCGGAACGCGATCTCATGCCGCGCCGGTTTCGCGGCGGGCGCGACTTTGAGGGTGGTCCGGGGTTTGGCCGGCGGCCTTTGGTGCGGCCGCGCGGACCGTATCCCACCATCTTGATGCACACCGCCGAGCCGACACGATACTGGATGCTGGTCCGGGTGGTGCTCCCGGATCCCGACCGGCCACGGTTCACGCCCGCGACCCTGGTGGCCATCTCACCGACGATGAGCGCCGGCGGCTTGTTCTTCGATGTCCGTCCCTGGCTGGCGGTGGGAATCGGGGTGGTGGTGTTCTCCGTGCTGTTCTGGTTTCCCCTGATGCGCGGGATCACCCGTTCCCTCGGCCAAATGACGCAGGCCACCCGCCAAATTGCCGACGGCCGGTTTGACGCCCGCGTTGATGAGAGTCGCCGGGACGAATTGGGTTCGCTCGGACAATCCGTCAATCAGATGGCGGGACGTTTGGAAGGATTTGTGGCCGGGCAAAAGCGCTTCTTGGGCGACATTGCGCACGAGTTGTGTTCTCCCCTCGCGCGGTTGCGCGTGGCGTTGGGCATCCTTGAACAACGCGCCGGTGACCAACAACAGACTTACGTCCAAGTGGCCAACGAAAAGGCCGAGCAAATGGCCAACCTCATTAACGAACTGCTCTCGTTTTCGAAGGCGTCCATGGGCCACGCGCCAACGGCCCTCCAACCGGTGTCCTTGCGGGACGTCGCCGAAAAAGCCGTCCAACGCGAAGTGCCGGAGGGCGTGCCGGTTCAGACCGAAGTGCCGGATGGTTTCTTCGCCCAGGCCGAACCGGAGCTGCTGATGCGGGCCTTGTCCAATCTGCTGCGGAACGCGGTGCGGTATGCCGGCGAGGCCGGTCCTATTTCGGTGATGACGCGACGTGACCATGAGCACGTCGAGCTGGTGGTGGCCGATGGCGGCCCCGGTATTCCCGCCGAAGAATTGGCGAAGGTCTTTGATCCCTTCTATCGCGTGGATGTGTCCCGCGACCGCGAAACGGGCGGCGCCGGCCTGGGATTGGCCATCGTAAAAACCTGCGTCGAATCGTGCGGTGGCACCGTGACCTGCCGCAACCGCCAGCCCACCGGATTGGAAGTCGTGATTCGTTTGCGCGCCGCTCGATAAGTCCGAGGAGCGGGAGAACTCTTACCCGGCGTCCTGACCCGCGAAGGCGCCCTCAATTCCGCCAGCGGCCGACTGGCACGCTCGGTCAGCTCTCTCGAGCGAGGTGCCTCCGACGCTCCTCATTGAGGAGCGTGAGTTAACGTCCGGCGTGATCGTGCTGGCGACGTTCGGAATGCGCTGGGAAGGCCGACGGCGTGGCGGCTGCGCTCGAATGCGCTATTTCTCCTTGATCAGCTTTTTGACTTCGGCCAGGTCTGCCGTCGTCTGGTCCACACTGCGTTGAAGATTCCGGAACACCGTGGACCATCTCACAATGAACCAGACGATTCCGAGAACCAGAAACGCAAGGACCAGCACGACCAGCAGCAGCAGGAGCGCGAGCGGCCCCAAGCCGTAAAACAACGAGGGCCATGCCGAGAATTTGGCCTGGCGCGTTTCGAATCGGCCACTGTTGAGCACCTGGTCTTCCAAGGTATCAGTGAGCCGGACTTTGGCGGTGAAGGGGGTTCCCTGGCGTTGGCGATTTGCTGAGGCGGATGGGTTATCGACTTTCGCCCCCTGATAATAGGTGCCCTCAATGGTCTGCAAATAGGGGCTCTGCGGATCGTAGGTGATCACGCCGTGCGCGATTCGATTGGAGTGCAGCAGGCTCAGGAAGTCCTCTTGCGATAGAGTTTGCGACGGTGGTTGCGCCTCCTGTCGGCAACCGCCGCTCAACGCGGTGAGACAAACGATCACGACGAGGGGCAGCAAACGAAATTGCGTGGTGCGGACAGTGTGCATGTTCATGTTCAATTTCACGTTAAGGTTCTTGTTAATGGTTATCGATGTTTACGGCGCTTGCACGCCCACCCGATAGAAACGAAGCGGCGCGCCGGTGGCATTGGTGTCGGTGAAAGTGGTGGTTCCCGGCTGGCCGGCAACGTTCCTGGCCAGCGGTTGGAAAATTGGCGACGCCGACAGGTTCGTGCGGTACTCCAGGAGGTAATTCACGCCGGCAACACTCTCCCAGCCAACAGTCACGTTGTCACCGTCGGTCGAAAGCGGCAGCAACCGCAGCACGGAGAGGGCGTTGGTGGGATCGGTTTGGCTACGCCACTCCTGCCAATTGTTTAAGAGATCGTTGTCCGCATCGTTGAAGTCCGCGGAGCCGTCGGTGGGCAAACCATATTGTTGCAGCCAGGCGTACGAGATGACGCTGGAGGGAGATTGAAACTCGTACGCACCCAGGTCCACGGTTCCACCAACGAGGCGCGGATTTCCACCCAGGTCGCTGTTGCTGACCACTGCGGAGTTGATCCCGGTGTTGATGCAGGGCGAGTTGGGCTGCAGATGGAGGTTGCCGGTAGCATTGTCTGCAAAAAGAGGATTCAGATCGATATTGCCGGCGCCAGGTGGCAAAGGTGCAGCGCAGCTATAGCGAAGCATACTGCCTTGATCGTAGTTTTTGCCTATATTCTGATACAAGATGCACTGCATCAGCGTGCTGGCAGCCGCCCCGCCGATGCCAGCCGCTGAGTTGTCGCTGAGCGTGCAGTTGTTCAACGTACAGGTATGAACCCCGCCTCCCACGTAAGACGCGGAGTTGCCAGTCAGCGCGCAATTGTTCAGCAGGCTTGCGGAGGCTCCGCCGCCGTATTGCGATGAGTTGCTGACCAGGGTGCAATGGTTCAACACCCCGTTGTTCACCCCGCCCCCATAGCTGTAAGAACCCATGGCGGAATTGCGCGTGAAGGTGCAGCCAGAAAAGGTGCCGCCATACGCTCCCCCGCCGAATCGATTAGCCGCGTTCCCAGCCAGATTACAGTTCGTGACCATGGCGCCGGTCGATTCGCACCAGATGCCACCACCGTTTTGTTCCTGATCGATGTCTCCCGACCGGCGAGTAGCGCCGTTCGTCAGCGTGAATCCGTCGAGTACGCCTCCGCTGGCCAGATACACACACCGAACTGCTCCATCCCCGGTGAAGCCGAATGGTAATTGATCCCCTTGGATGGCAGTGACCTCGGGACCGTTCACACTCTGCACGACCACTGGTTTGTCCACTACGACGCGATTGGTCATCGCCCCGTACACCGCCCGTCCGCCGGCGGCATACACCCCGTTGCTCACCAGCACCAGTGCTCCTGGCACCAGCGCGGCATCGACCGCCTCCTGGATCGTCGCCGCCGCTGTGGCCCACGACTCGAACGGCCAGGTGGGCGTCATCGCACTGGTCGCCACATAATGAACTTCATTCGTCACCTGCACCGTCACTGTGGCGAGCGCGCCTTCCGGGTGGGTTTCATTCCAAGCCCGGAACTCGACGACGTACGTCCCGCTCATTGCCCAGGCGTGGCTGGCGAAAGGACGGTTGCTCACGATCACCCCATCCCCAAAATCCCAGGCGCTGGCGCTGACCTGGCCGTCAACAGCAGCCCGGAACGTCACCGGATAAGCCAAGGCGACATTCGTCCAGGCGGCGGCGACCGACACGTTCAACGGTCCGGTGGCTGCTCCGGGCCAGTATTCATCACACCCGATGGACGGCAGATTGCTCCAGGCTTCGCCATCGATATCCATAGCGGGAGCGGAGGCAG
The DNA here is from genome assembly GCA_963788655.1 of uncultured Verrucomicrobiae bacterium. Classification (GTDB taxonomy): domain Bacteria; phylum Verrucomicrobiota; class Verrucomicrobiia; order Limisphaerales; family JAFGQR01; genus JAFGQR01. Next base: position 41,340 of record CAWBHS010000063.1, read on the forward strand.
AAGATCCAGCGCCGATGCACGGGGAAACCGCGCTCAGATGCGATGCGCTGGCCAGTTGTGGTTCGAAAGTCACATTGCCCGTTCCGTCAGGAGGCAGTGGGGTGGTACAACAATAGTTCAAGGTGCCATCGAAGTAATTGCCCACCGAACCCGAACGTGCTGCGTTGTAGTAAAGGATGCAATTGTTCGCTGTCCCCTCCAACGTTCCGGCTCCATAGTCGCCGGAATTACCGGTGACAGTGCAATGGATTAAGGTTCCTCCATAAGCGCCGCCGCCATTCCGAGCCGAATTGCCAGTTAGTGCGCAGTTTTCCAGAGTACAGATCCAGGCCCCACCGCCCCAACTGGCGGCCACGTTGCCATCTAACATGCATTGTCTTACGACGCTGGCGTAGGCCCCGCCGCCGGAGTCAGCGGTGTTGTTGACAAGCTTACACCGGTTTAACGTGCCAAAATATGCTCCCCCGCCGCCACCCGCCGCCGAGTTGCTTATGATCGTGCAATTGGTCACCACGGCATTGACCGATTCACACCAAATCCCGCCGCCGTTCTGTTCGGCATCGTCGTCTCCGGTGTTTCGGGTAGCTCCATTGGTCAGTGTGAATCCGCTGAGAACTGCGCCATTGGCCAGATACACACACCGGATTGCTCCATCGCCGTTCGTGCTGCCGGGTACTTGGCAACCTTGGATGATGGTGGACTCGGACCCGTTGATACTGCGGACCACCATCGGCCGGTCCACCAACACCCGGTTGGTCATGGTGCCAACCGCCGCCCGCCCGCCAGTTGCATAGACTCCGGCCCCAACCAACACCTCCGCTCCCGGCACGCTGACCGCGTCAACAGCATCCTGAATTGTGGGAGCCGCCGTGGCCCACGAAGTGAACGGCCACACCGGCGCGCTGTTTCCGGCCATTACGTAGTGCCGCGGAGCTTCGATTACTTCCACCATGACAACGGCGCTCACACCCTCGGGGTTGTTGTGGTTCCAGGCTCTCAACGTTACTGGATACCATCCTGGGGCCATCCAGATGTGACTGACCAGAGGTCGATTGGTGCCCGAGGTGCCATCACCGAAGTCCCAAACGCTGGCGCGCGTTTGCCCCTCAATCAGGGCTTTGAAATCCACTCCATAACCGACAGATACTCTTGTGTAGGTTGCCGATACGCCCACCTTCAATGGCCCTGCGGGCTGGCCATATTCGTCACACCCAATGGATGGAGGATTGGCCCAGTCTTCCGCATCGATATCTGTGTCCGTGGTGTAGGTTCGGGAACCCGCTCCAATACACGGAGAAGTCGCGCCCAGATGTGACGAACTGGCCAGTTCCGGCGGAACATCGATATTGCCAAGGCCGCTGGAAGGCAACGGCGTGGTGCAGCAGAAGTTCAGAGTGCCGCCCGAGTAGTTGGCTTGGGGATCGGCACGCGACGAGTTGAAATAGACAATGCAATTCGTCAATTTGCAGGAGTCCGTGCCGCCGCCAAATCGGCCTTGGGCCGAGTTACCGGTAATAGTGCAGTGGTTCAGGGTTCCCCATGCTGCGCCGCCACCTTGGGCAGCCAGGTTGCCGCTCAGCGCGGAGTGGTTCACCGTGGCGGCAAAAGCACCGCCCCCTTTGTCTGCGGCGACATTGTCTGTGAGGACACAGCGGTTCAATGTGCCACTATAAACACCGCCTCCCGACAAGGCCCGGTTGCCAGTAAGCGTGCAATCGTTCAGCACGCCTTGATACACTCCCCCGCCGTGGGTAGCAGAGTTATCGATGATTACACAATGGTTCAACGCTCCATCATAGGCTCCGCCACCATAGGAGGAGGAGCCCAAAGCCGAGTTACCAACCAGCGTGCAGTTGTTCAGCGTGGCTTGACAGGAGCCGCCGCCGCTGGTGGCGGCGTTGGCTCTGAGCGTGCAATTGGTCACGACCGCCTGAGTGGATTCCCCCCACACGCCGCCGCCGCTTTCCTGCGGCCAATCGGTGGTGTGAGTGGCGCCGTTAATCAGCGTAAAGCCGCTTAAGACCGCGCCATTGGTCAAGTACACGCAGCGAACCGCCGCGTTGCCATTGGTGGTGCCCGGGATCTGGAAGCCTTGGATGATCGTGACTTCCGGGCCATTGACGCTCTGCACTACCAGCGGCTTGTCCACCGCCACGCGGTTGGTCAAGGTTCCATAAATGCGCTTACCACCGGTGGCGTATACCCCATTGCTCACCAGGACCAAATTGCCAGGAATCGACGCGTCCACGGCATCCTGAATTCGCCGGGCGGCTGTGGTCCAGGAATCGTACGGCCAGACCGGAGTCGGATTTGCCGCAGCCACATAATGCACGCCGCCCACCACCTGCATGATCATCTGCGTGCTGACGCCCTCGGGATGGTCCTCATTCCAGGCCCACAGGGCTATTGCGTATGTTCCCGGTAGTGTCCAGGTGTGACTCGCGTACGGCCGGTTGCTCACCACAATTCCGTCGCCAAAGTCCCACGCGCTGGCGCTGGCGTCGCCTTCGATCCAGGCGCGGAAGTCCACGGCAAACCCGGTGGCCACGTTCGTCCAGGCGCTGGTCATCTGCACGCTCAGTGGACCTGAGGCTTGTCCGGCCCGGTATTCATCGCATCCGATGGATGGCGGATGGTTCCAAACGTCCCCGTCAATATCGGTGCCATTCGCATAGGCCGGATAACCAGCATGGCGGCAGGGAGAGATTTCACTGATGTGGGTGGTATCGGCAAGCTGAGGCTCGAGGTCCAAATTACCCACGCCGCTGGACGGCAACGGAGCGGTGCAGGAATAGCTGAAGGTGCACTGGTAATGGTTGGAATCGGGACCCGAAGGCACCGTATTGTAATATAGAATGCAGTTGTACAGCCAACTGAATGACGCCCCGCCTCCCGATTGAGCGGCGGTATTCCCAGTGGCTGTACAATTTCGAAGGGTGCTCTGATGGGTTGCCCCACCGGAGTGGGCCGCCGAATTGCTGGTCAGCGTGCAATTGTACAACTTGGCCCAAGCTGCGCCGCCCCCTTGTAGTTTTGCGGAGTTGCCCACGATGGCACAGTTGCTCAACGAGCTGGAATACCCGCCACCACCATACGAAGCCAAGTTCTCCAGCAGGGCACACTGGCTCAAGGTACCCCGGTAACATCCCCCACCGTAGTAATAGGCCGAATTCCTGACGAGTGTGCAGTTGGTCAGCAAGGCATTTTCCGATTCACACCATACTCCGCCGCCACTTTGACCTTCGTAAGGATTACCCCCAGTGCGGGTGGCCCCCTGGGTCAAAGTGAAGCCGCTCAGCACCGCGCCATTGGCCAAGTAAACGCACCGAACAGCAGCCTCCCCGTTGGTGAGACCGGGCAACTGATAGCCTTCAATGACGGTTGCCGCCGGGCCGTTGACACTCTCGAGCAGAACCGGTTTATCCACCACCACCCGGGTGCCGGTTTCACGGACCACTCGCTTGCCGGTAGCATACACCCCATTAGTGACCACGATTTCATCACCAGCGTTGGCGGCGTCCACAGCATCCTGGATGGTGTGGGCGGCGGTGGGCCAACCAGTGAAAGGTGGGGTTGGAGCGGGGCTTTCCTGCCAGACGTAGAGCGTCCCCGCACGAATAGTCACGGTGACCAGCAAGCTGCACAGGAGCCAAAGCGGGACGTAGCGAAAGAAAGTCCAGAGGATCCGGGGCAAAATCGGCTTGCTGGAAATGGGGTTGCGTTTGCGGTCCGCTAACGCAAGGGACCAAGAGCCTGTAGCTCGTGGCACAATGGCTGTTCTTCGGAGATTCGTCTTCATTTTGGCATCATGTCCATGGCCCAACTATTTACCCACCAAACCACCAACCACCCCTTGCTCGCCTAACCGAAGCAACAAACGGAACTGCGTGGCTGGGATAATTACATATCAGATTCCCTTCAGGCGGGAAAGCAAAATTATCACTGCAGCGATGCTTTCAAACAGGTATGGCGGGTTAATCGCCAGCTTCCGTAGCAGCCGACGTGAGCCGGCTCTAACTTCCTCGAACGCGGAAAGAGTGAGCGGACTCACGTCCGCTGCTACGCACCGAAGAAGAGTTGACGAGTGCCGGGGATTGGCGGGCGTTTTTCGGGTCAACGGCGAGGGCGCCGTTGATAGCGCCCGGGGCGGGCGCGCTCCCATTCCGTTTAAATGGAAAAAACCGTACTAACGAGACTTGCCGTCGGAAGAATTGTTTCGCTGGCCGGTCGTGATCAGCGCATACCAGAGGCCTTCGATCAGCACCCGGAGCAGGATGCCGATCAATAGCAGGATGCGCCAGGCCAGGCAGAAGCCTTCGCCGACGTTGCTAATGATATTCCTGAAGCGTTTTGACGTCGTAACCGCTTTTCTTCAGGGCGGCGATACCGCGGGCGGCCGCTTTGGCGCCGCTCAGGGTGGTCATGATCGGCGTGCCGGTGTAAACGGCCGTGGTGCGGATTTTGACTTCGTCGGCGCGCGGGTTTGGCCGGCGGGCGTGTTGATGACGAGTTGGATTTCCTTGTTCTTGAGCAGGTCAAGCGCGTTGGGCCGGCCTTCGGACAAGCTTGAAAACGCGCTGCACCTTCAGGCCGGCTTTCTCCAGCACCGCCGCCGTGCCGCCGGTGGCGACCAGTTCAAATCCCAAGTTCGCAAACTGCCTGGCCACGGCCGCCACGTGCGGTCTTGTGCGCGTCGCTGACGCTGATGAACACGTGCCCGCTCGTCGGCAACGGCGCGCCAGCCGCCATCTGCGATTTGGCGTAGGCGATGCCCAGGTCCGCGTCCAGGCCCATGACTTCGCCGGTGGAACGCATTTCCGGCGAGAGCAAAATGTCCTGGCCGTGAAAGCGGTTGAACGGGAACACCGATTCCTTGACCGCCCAATACTTCGGCCAGATTTCCTCGGTGAATCCCAGTTCCTGCGAGCGTTTTGCCGGCCATGACTTTGGCCGCCAGTTTGGCCAGCGGCACGCCGATGGCCTTGCTGACAAACGGCACGGTGCGCGAGGCGCGCGGATTGACTTCCAGCACATAAACCATCTTCGTCCTTCACCGCGTACTGCACGTTCATCAGGCCGACCACGTTCAATTCGCGCGCCATGGCGTGGGTGTAGTCGCGGATGGTGTCGATGACCTTCTGGCGAAAGCGTGTGCGGCGGCAGCACCATCGCGGCATCGCCGGAATGCACGCCGGCAAATTCGATGTGCTCCAGCATGCCGCCGATGACAATGTGTGCCCTGGGCCGGATCGTCGAAAAGGCCCACGTCCGCGATGCAATCCACGTCCACTTCGGTGGCGTCTTCGAGGAATTTGTCCACCAGCACCGGCCGTTCGCGGCGAAGCCTCGACGGCGAACCGCATGTAGTGCTGCAGTTCGGCATCGGAATAAACGATCTGCATCGCGCGCCCGCCAAGCACGAAGCTGAGGGCGCACCAGCACGGGATAACCCAGCTGTCTTGCGAAGCGCCGAGCGCCTCGGCTTCGTTGGTGGCGATGCCGTTGGGCGGCTGCGGAATGTTCAGCTTGTGCAGCATCGCCGCGAAGAGCTTGCGGTCTTCGGCGATCTCGATGCTTTGCGGCGAGGTGCCGATGATGTTGACGCCGTTCTTCTGCAGGCCGAGCGCGAGGTTCAGCGGCGTCTGGCCGCCGAATTGGGCGATGGCGCCCCAGCACTTCTCCCGCTCGTAAATGTGCAGCACGTCTTCCAGCGTGAGCGGCTCGAAATACAGCTTGTCGCTGGTGTCGTAATCGGTGGAAACGGTTTCCGGATTCGAGTTCACCATGATGGTTTCAAAGCCGTCCTCCTTGAGCGCGAAGGCGGCGTGCACGCAGCAGTAATCGAACTCGATGCCCTGCCCGATGCGGTTCGGCCCGCCGCCGAGAATCATGACCTTCTTCGGTCGGAGGGCTTGCACCTCGTCGTCGCCGCGGTCGTAGGTCGAATAATAGTAAGGCGTGTAGGCCTCGAACTCGGCGGCGCAGGTGTCCACCAGCCGGTAGCTGGGAACCAGGCCGAGCTTGCTTGCGCTCGGCGCGGACTGCGTCTTCGGTTTGCCCGGTCAAATGGGCGATCTGGCGGTCGGAGAATCCGAGCGATTTGGCTTTGGCCAACAGATCTGCGTTCAAATGTGACATCGTGTTTCTGGCGAACCACCGCGGGCAGATGGGGCCGACGAAGGTCCGGTAAATTGGGGCGATACCATGCCAACCGCAGAACACGGTGTCAAAGGGAAAGGGGACTCGGAGGAAGTCCGAGGACCGAAGGCCGAAATCCGAAGGAAATCCGTTAGCGTATTTCTGAAACAGATCGCTCCACACAGAATTTGGAGAGCTGCCTTTCACCGCCAAGGCACGAAGAGCGCAAAGGTCTTGCGTTCACGCCTTTGCGCTCTTCGTGCCTTGGCGGTGAAGAGAAGCCTGCCATGTGCAGTGACCAGCGCGACAGTCTTGAACCTTCGGGCTTCGGACTTCGGGCCTCTTTCGGTCTTCGGTCTTCGGAATTCGGATTCTGGGCGGGAATGCTGCGAACGAAGCACCGAAATCAAACCGTGGTGGAGCCATGGGGAGTCGAACCCCAGACCTTCTCATTGCGAACGAGACGCTCTACCAACTGAGCTATGACCCCAAACCAATGCCGTTAAGTTAATGTCTGGCCAACAGCGTCACAAGAAAAAATTCGTTGACTTTGGCATGGGAGGCAACGTAAATACATTGTAACGACAATGCATGGCCTTTGGATATACGAGCGGTGCGGATTATGGACTTTGATTGGAACAACCCTCCATTCAACTTGAACGAGACTGTTTCGAGTATAAAGACATCGAAGAATCGTTTGAAAATCCGTTTGCTGTTCGGCTCCTGCCGGATTCACCGCGTTTCTCCGTTCAAGCCCGCTATTTCAATCTTGGGAATGTCGGCGGCGGGGA
>CAWBHS010000064.1:0-72981 GCA_963788655.1 uncultured Verrucomicrobiae bacterium
TGTTATGTGGTACGCATTGACTGGTACCGTATTGCTGACGTGATCTGCCACAGCCGCGGCGGACTGGTGACGCGCTGGTGGCTGGAAGGCTTTGCCGATCCGCGCACCAAGCTCCGCGCCGTGCTGGTCGCCTCGCCCATCGCCGGCACCAGTTTGGCGGCGCCGGCCCGGCTGAAGAACGCAATCAATTTCCTGACCAACGTCGGCGAGGTGCTCGAACACGGGACTGGCTTGTTGAGCGGCGTGCCGTTCTTTGCGTTTGCCAGTGGCATCTTGCGGATCATCAACTCGATCACGCGCGTGGTGGCCAAAGCGCCACTCATTGATGCCGCGGTGGCGATGATTCCCGGATTGGCCGCGCAATCCCTGGCCGGCACCAATGGCGAGATCCTTCGCCTTCGCACCTACACCGGCTCGGCCAACCTCGAGTATTACGCCGTGAAGGCGAACTTCGAGCCAACGAGTCCCGGCTGGGCGTTCTGGCGTTACTTTTCCAAACCGCTGGTCCGCCTGAAAGACTGGGCCGCCGACCTCGTGTTCGAAGGCGACAACGATCTGGTGGTGGACTGCAAATCGATGGACGAGCTGGCGGACGACATTCGCCTCAAGCCGGCCAACGTGCTGGACTTCGGCACCACCGATGAGGTGCATCATTCGAACTATTTCCGCCAACCCAAGACGCTGGAATTCATCCGCACCAAGCTCTCGATTCCGTGAAGCAGAGCCGCGACCGTGAGGGAGCGCTGGAACCGTTCAAGGGAACAACGCGAACGCGGCGGAGGACCGTGCGCACTCCACGACCTAGCGGAACATAATTAGCACTGCAGCGACACTTTCACAGATAGGGGCGCGGCCTTTAGGCCGCTTCAAGCACCAACAGGCCAACCAGCGGCTTGCGGGATAGGACGGTGAAGCGGCGTAAACGCCGCGCTCCTGCCGCGATTCGCCGGAACTGTCGCCGCAGTGTTATCCCGTGAAACATCGCGCCAGCGTTTGGAGTGCGTCCGGCTTGCCGGCGCTTCCAGATGGGCAGAATTCAACGAGCTTGGCGGGGAAACGTTAGCAAATTTCTTGGCAGTGCAAGCGAGGCGGCCTCGCAAGGATACCGTGCGAGAAGCCTACAACTTTCTGGCCTGCTCCCCCGAAACGAGACTCCTTACGTTGTCTCCTACGCGGAACGCTATTGGGGCGCCTTCTCAGGTGCGGACGGATTGTTCGTCGGTGCGGCGGCCTTGGCGGGCGTGTTACTGGCCGTTGCCGCGATATTCGAGGCCGTCATCAACGGGGTGTTGGTGGCGCTGGCCACCGCATTGCTTGCCGTCATCAGCATGGCATTGGTGGGCACAATCGCGGGGGTGGCGGTGGTATTGGACGCCGTCGGCGGGGGCTCCGGGGGGGGCATGGTTTTGGCCGCTTGCTTTAACTGGTTCTCAAAACTCTGGCCACTGTTCTTGGCCTGGTTCGCGTTGAGCACGGTCAAGAGCATGGTCATGACCAGGAAATAGCCCGCGGTATATTTGGTCAACTTGGTCAGGGCGGTACCGCTACCGGCACCGAACAACGCATCGGTGGCCGCGCCACCAAACGCCAGGCCGATCCCGGCTTCTTTCTTGGGCAGTTGCATCAGAATCAGCAGAATCAAAACCAGACAGTCCAAGACCAGCTGAAGGTAAAAATACCAATGATGAAACTCATAACGGTTCAATTTAAATGGAATTCTTGACAATGTCAGCAAAACTGCGCGCTTCCAGCGAGCGCCGCCGACCAAGCGCGCCATCCACGTCCGGCTGGCTCATCAACTCGCGGGCGTTGGCCGGCTTGACGCTGCCGCCGTATTGGATGCGCACCCGTTTGGCGACTGTTTCGTCGAACATGTTCGGCCAGCAGCCCCCGGATGAACGCGTGCGCTTCCTGCGCCTGCTCGGCGGTGGCGGTCTTGCCGGTGCCGATGGCCCAGACCGGTTCGTAGGCGAGATGGTTTCGTCCATCTGATCCTTGTTCAGTCCGGCCAGACTGCCGCGCACCTGGGTTTCGAGCACCTTCTCCGTCTGGCCCGCTTCGCGTTCGGCCAGCGTTTCGCCCACGCAGACGATCGGCTTGAGCGCGGCGCTGTGGGCCGCGGCGCCTTTTTGGCGATCAGGGCGTCGGATTCTTTTTGGTACTGCCGGCGCTCGGAATGGCCGAGAATGACGTAGCGCACCGAAAATTCCTTCAGCATGCCCGCGGCAATTTCGCCCGTGAACGCGCCGAAATTGTGCTCGCTCATGTTCTGGGCGCCCAGGCGGATGTTGGAATCGAGGATGGCTTTGGACACACGCTCCAACGCGGTGAAGGGCGGGCAGACGACATGTCCACTTCCTTGACGTTGGCCAAGTCGAGCTTCAGACCGTGCACGAGATCCAGCGCCTCGGCCACGGTCTTGTTCATCTTCCAGTTGCCGGCAATAATCAGTTTGCGTTCTTTATTCATGCGTATCGTTTAAAAAGAAAACAGTTAATCAGTCGAATCTACGTCCGCGGCTGGTCGGCCGCTTGGTTACCGCTCAGAAGGGCGGCGACGCCCGGCAGAACTTTGCCTTCCAGAAACTCCAGGCTCGCCCCGCCGCCGGTGCTCATGAAGGTCACTTTGTCGCCCAGCTCGGCCTTGTTCAGCGCCTTCACGCTGTCGCCGCCGCCGATGATGCTCTTGGCGCCTTTTTGCGTCGCCTCCGCCACCGCCTGGGCAACCGCGTTGGTGCCTTGCGGCAAACCGTTTGTCTTCAAACAGGCCCATCGGCCCGTTCCACAAAATCGTTTTGGCCCCGGCGAGGCGGCCGAATAGGCCTGGACCGTGGCCGGGCCAATGTCCAGCCCCGCGGCGTCGTCGGGACAATTGGCGTCGGTGTTCGCGCGCTGGTTTTGGAATTCAATGACCGGCTTGCCTTTCTTGTCCAGTTTGTCGGTCTTCACCGGCACGGCCACCACGTCGTCGGTCGGCAGCAGAAACTGCACGTTGTTGGCCTTGGCCTTTTCAGAGCTGATCGGCGGTGTCCGTCTTGTCCGGCTCCACCAGGGATTTGCCGGTCTTGCAAGCCCTGAGCCAGCCGGAACGTGTAGGCCATCGCGCCGCCAATCAGGATGGTGTTGGCCTTTTCCAGCAGGCGGTCAATGACCAGGATCTTGTCGGACACTTTGGCGCCGCCCAGAATGACGACGAACGGCCGGGCGGGGTTCTCCAATTCCTCGCCCAGGTAACTGCAACTCGCGCTCCATCAGCAAGCCCGCCGCGCACTGGCCGCCGCGCTTGGCCACGACGCGGGCCACGCCTTCGGTCGAGGCATGGGCGCGGTGGGCGGCCCGAACGCATCGTTCACATAAACGTCGGCCACCTTGGCCAGCTTCTCGGCAAAAGCCGGGTCATTCTTTTCTTCTTCCGTGTGAAAGCGGACGTTTTCAAGCAGCAGCACGTCGCCGGGTTGCATTCCGGACACGGTCTGTTCGACTTTCTCGCCGATGCAATCATCGACAAAATTCACGGTCGCTCCGAGCAAATCGGCCAGTTTGGCGGCGACGGGCCGCAGGGACATCGAAGGGTCCACTTTGCCTTTGGGCCGGCCCAGGTGGGACGCCAGGATCAGCTTGGCTCCGGCTTTGACCAGCAGGTCAAGCGTCGGCAGGGTTGCTTTGATGCGCGTCGCATCCGTGATGACCATCTGGCCGTCTTTTTCTTCCATCGGCACGTTGTAATCCACGCGCACGAACACGCGTTTACCATGCACTTCCAAGTCGTTAACGGTTAATTTCGCCATAACTCAAAACCAACAAGAGCAGGAGAGAATATCGAAGACCGGCCATCAGTCAAAGGGAATTAACGGGCGATTTTGGGCGGGAAATTAGTGAGACAAGGTGACGCAGAGGAAGCCTCCGTGCCGCAACCCAAGTCCCTGGCACGCTGCCGTTCGGGACAGGCGGGACGCCTGTCCTGCTGAATTGTTGGGATTAAGGTACCAGCAACACCCGATAGAATCGATGGCCGGTTGCGGAGGCGCCATTTCGGACCGGACGTTACGAACACTTTGAGTTCTTGGCGATTAACGGAATATATTGCCACGTTGTCTGCGCCGGCGCTTCGAAGTCGCGGCAGCGTTGGGAGTGCGTCCGGCTGGCCGACGAACCATCGCTCCTGTTCCCCATCGCCTCCGCCATTCGGCATCTCATATCCGGCATCCGGCATCCTCCACCCCTCGACTTCAGCCACTACTTCGCCGACGGGCTCCGAAGGTTGTCTTATCCGAGGGCCTGGTTCACGGCGGCCTTCATTTTTTCCAAGCCCAATTTGGCGACATCAACCGCGTCTTGTTTCCAATAGTTGCGATTGAATAGCTCCAGGGACAGTACCTTGCCCGGGCCGGAAACATAAAGGTTGCGCAGGATTTCATCCATGGGTGCAACGCCGTCTCCGGGCATGACGCGATGACTGTCATTCGCCTGGTCGCGGGGCAGATCGGCGGGGTAATCGTTAACATGGAATACCTGGATGGCCGCGCCGCTGAATTGCCGCAATCCCGCGAAGCTGGAACCGCCTTTGTAAATGTGAAAAACGTCCAGCACCACGCAGGCTTGGGGATGGCCGCTTTCAATAGCGACATACGCGACGTCGCCCAGGCGATGCAGGTTCTGCGAGAAGCCCCACAGTTCGAGCTGCGGCGTCACGCCGATCTGGTCGCCCATCTCCAGCAAAGTGCGGAACCGTTCCGCTGCTTTCAGCAAATCCAATCCCGGTTCACGCGTGGCGCCCGCCGGAGGAGCGGCCATGCGTTTGCCGCCGATCTGCGCCACCAACTCCATCTCGCGTTTGGCCTGCTCCATGCCTTTGGCGCGCGCGGCGCCGTCATCGACAATCCATTGCGGGAAACCGATCGCGCTCTCGACCGTCAAACCCAGGTCCGCAATGCGCTGGCGCAAGTCCTTTAACGAACCGCCTTCTTTGACATAGCTGTCAATGCTGCCAATCCAGGGTTCGATGGCTGTGAAGCCGCCTTTGGCCGCCGCTTCCGCTTCTTTGACGATGCCCAGTTTCTGCCCGCGAATGGTGCCGGTATTGAGGCAATACACAAACGGAGACGCGTTGGCGACCGTTGGGGGTTTGCCTTCCGCGGCGGCGGAGGTGGACCCAGAACGGCTCATCCAGGCTGCTCCCGCCAAGAGTCCCACCCGGTTCAGCGCCTGGCGGCGCGAGATTTTGTCAACGGTGTTTTGCATAATTTCAAATTGGGAAGATCCACTCGACGCTACAACGGGCGCACCCAGAGGTTGCGAAAGCGCACGGGGCATTCATGCCCGCTCAAGCAAAGGGGGCCCCGGGAGATTTTCTGATGATAGGCGGGGAGGATGCGGTGACCCGTTTCGCCATAAATCTCATCGTTTAGATGGACCAGCACGCCATTGTGAAACATGGTTACCCGGGCCGGCTTGACCAATCTGTCGCCGTCAAATTTCGGAGCGGTGAAGACAAGGTCGAACACTTCCCATTCCCCCGGTTTGCGGCAGACGTTCACCAAAGGCGGGGTTTGACCGTAAATAGCGGCGGCTTGTCCATCGGGATAAATTTTCTCGTTGTAGGAATCGAAGATCTGGATTTCGTAAAGGCCCATGAGCAAGACGCCGTTATTGCCGCGGTTGTACCAGGGACCATCGAAGTGGGCGGGCGCCATCCATTCGAGGTGAATCTGGCAATCACCAAACGGTTGCTTGCTGCTGAGGCTGCCTTTGCCCGCCTCGATGGTGCCATCGACCAATCGCCATTCATTGGCTTCCCACGCATTCAGGTTTTTGCCGTTGAACAACACCACCGCATCAGCCGGCGCAGGTGCCGGTTGGGTCGGCGCCGGTCCGGGATTGATGCGCTTGGGCGCCGGCCGGTCCGGGTCATGCACGCGAAAGCCGCACCATGGGAGCATGGGAGTGTCGTTATAGCCATAGACTCCGGAGCCGTCTTTCGCATGGACCAGATCCGCGGCGTTCGCTCCGACGCTCAGCACGCTTACGATCAATGTGGTAAACAGTATCCAATGCGGATTGGAGACGGGGAGGTGTGCTGTTTTCATTTGCAGAAATCGTGGAGGTCCAAAATCGAAGGTGGCGTCGTCAGTTCACTTCATTTTTCCAGTTAATCGTTCCACCAGGAAATCACGAAAACCATCGAGGCTTTTCCACGAAGTGGCGACTTGCATCGGCTTGGCCTGGTCGTCGATTCGGGTAAAGCCCTGATCGTCCACCCGGATGCCCAACCGCTCCATGTTGCAGAAGTCCTGACGGATGGCCAGGTACACCGCCGTCGGATCGAACAGGGTGCTGGAATGGCTTTCCGCCGCCTGGTTGTTTTTATCCTTGGCCGTGCTCCAGATTCGATAATTGGCAATGACGGCTGCCGCGACCGGGTCTTTGGAGTCGCGCACTTTCGAGTAACGTTTGCCGCTCAGGTTGACCAAGCCGCACGTGTCCAAGGGCGTGATGGTAATATCCCAGGGCGCCGACAGCACCTTTTGACACGCCTTGGGATCCGCGCGGACGTTCCATTCGGCCGAGATGTCTTTGCTGCCACCGTAGCCCAAATGCACGCTGCCGTGCATGCCCACGAACCGCGCCCGTTGGGCGATCTTCGGCTCGCGCTTCAAAGCCTCCGCCATGTTGGGCAGCGGTCCGACCGCAATGATGGTGATGGGTTCCGGTGACTTCATGATCATGTCGATGATCGCCTGAACTCCGTCCGGGAGCACTTGGCCGGGGTAGGATTTAAGATCGTAATCCTTGACCCACTCCGCTTGCGGTCCGGTGCCCTTGGGGTTCAACGGCAGTCCCAAACCGACGGGCACGTCGGTGCGACCGGCGGTTTCGAGCATCTTGGCAAAGATCTTGGCCCGGTACTCGGGTTTGCCGTAGTCGCCGACCACCAGTTTCAAATCCAGTTCCGGGCTCTTGAGCAACAGACCCAACGCCCACGTGTCATCGATGTCGTCGCCGATGTCCGAGTCGTAAATGACGGGAATGGATTTGGCCGCGGGCGCTTTCACGTCGCGGTCAGTGGCGGCGGTGGCCGACTCGCTGCCGGAGAGATGAAATCCAAGACAGACGACGCCGAGGATGATGAAGGCCCGAACGATCCGGGCCGGATTTAGTTGACGAATAATCTTTGAGTTCATAGCTGGTCGTGCGGATTTTATAGCGCAACCACGGCGCCGGTGGAAAGCCTATTGTTGGCCGCATTCACCGGAGGTAAAGGCCGGGGGGAAGGAAAGGACCAAGGACCAGAGAATGACCAGAAGCCAATGTCCAGGCGTTGGAGGCCACCCACGTTCCCGATACTGGCGTGAGGTCTGGAACTTCCGAATGTCGCGAGGCACTTGGGGAGCAGGGGGCTTGCGACTGCTTTCTCTGGACAGCATGAATCCCTCAAAACCGGCGGCGCTGGCAACAGGAAGTAACCCTCCTCAATCGAAAGCGACGGCAAGCCGGACGCACTCCAAACGCTGGCGCGACTTGCATTGCCCATTTAAGCCTCGCGCCAGCGTTTGGAGTGCGCGGAGCTTGCTCCCGCTTTCGTCGGTATCTGGAATTGGCGAACGCAGTGCCGATTGGGAGTCGGCGAACCACCAAGTTGGGAGGCCTTCGCTACCGAGCAACGACCGGACTTCGTGCTTGAGTCTTGGGCCTTCTCTGGTGCTTGGTCATTGGACCTTGGTCATTAAATCCCGATCCGTGATGTGGTGAAGTATGCGTTCGAGTTGATCGCCCAGCACCGTTAGGTCGCCTTCATTCCAAATCACGAAATGCGCGCGGGCCATTTTTTGGTCCACCGGCCATTGCGCCTGGTTGCGTTGGTCAATTTGTTCGGTCGTCCAGCCGCGGGCTTCCAGCCGCCTGGCGTTGGGTGACCGCTGAGCAAGCGACGCACAATATGTCGTCAAATTCGGCTTCAGCTTGGGTCTCGAACAACAGCGGGATTACCACCACACTCAACGCTTGCCCTTGGAGCTGCCATTGCTTCACTTGCGCCTTCCATTTGTCGCGAATGCGCGGATGCAAAATGCCTTCCAGCGTGCGGCGCATGGATTCATCCGCAAAGACCCGCCGCGCCAATTCTGCCCGACGCAGGCGGCCCTCGTCATCGACCACATCCTGGCCAAAGGCCTGACAGACTTCGCGCCAAGCCGGCTGGCCCGGTTCGACCACTTCACGCGCCAATTGGTCGGTGTCCGCCACCGGCACGCCGCGGCGGGCGAACCACTCGGCCACGGTGGATTTGCCCATGCCGATGCCGCCGGTTAAGCCGAGAATCTTCATCGCCACCCGGTAGCCTAGCGTTCAATGCCGCCGGTGCGCTACCCCCGCTAACGATTCAACGGCTGGCTTAACCGGTAGAAGTATTGGGTGCCGGGCTGCACCCCAATGGTCACCACGTTCCAGCCTCGCAGTTCGGTGACGGGTTCTCCCACTGGGAGCCAGGAGGCCAGCGATCCCAACCGCAGGGAGTATTCCAGCACGTAACCGTCGAATTGCGCCGGCCAGGAAACCATCAATTGGTCGCCGACCAGATCCGCTTGCAAGGACGGCAAGGGGCTCAAGGCGGTGTTCCCCAGCAGTTCCAAATCGAAGCCCGCATCCGAGTTGGTGGCCGAGCTTTGGTGGAGTTCGACCGCCAACACGTTCACGCCATTGAGGAGATTCGTCGGACTCACCGGAGCTGGGAAATAATAGTATTCGTTGACGCCGGCAACCTCAGTCAACGCCGGCGTGGTTTCATCAACCGTCCCCTCGGGCATGTTGCTCCGGAACACCTCTTCGCCGTTGAGATAGACCACCGCGCCATCATCCCGCAGCATGCGCAGCGTCAAGTCCTGGTATAGCCCCGCATACGGCACGTCAAACGAATGCCGGAGATACGTCGTGATGTAGTGATTGGTGAAGGGCCCCATCGGCAGGAAGGTCGACTCGTCACCGCGGCCATAACCGAGAATCGCCGGCCCGCTGTTCCACAGTTGGTCGTCGAAGCCGGGTATCTGCCAGTTCGTGCCGGCATTGGTCCCGTGTGCTTCATATTTCCAGGTCGAACCGATCGAAACCAGCGGCCCGCTCACCACCGGCACCGGGCTCGCGAACGCCGCCATCCGCAAGTCAAACGCGAGGTTGGTGCTGGCCTGGCTGGCCTGGTGGACTTCGACGGACACAATATTGGTTCCGGGCATCAGCAAGGTCGCGCTGGCATACGCCGTCTGAAAGACGTCCACCTGGTCCGGATTGACGTTGGTCAGCGCCAAGGTGCTGAACAGGACCTGGCCGGTCGGCATGTTGTTGCGGAACACCTCGTGACCGTTCAAATAAACCACCGCGCCATCATCCCGTTTCAGTTCGAAGCGCAGAAAGTCGTATTGGGCCGTCGGCGCCACGTTGAACCGCTTGCGGAAGTAGTACGTTGTAAACCGGTTGGTGGCCGGGCCGGGATTGAGCACCGTGACGGGATGATTGCCAAAGCCCAGTTCGGCCTGTCCGAAGGACCAAACGCTGTCATCGAAGTTCAATATGGTCCAGTTGGTGCCTTGATCCAGGCCATTGTCGAGATACCGCCAGACAGCACCTTCGGGAAGCAACGTCACGGGCGGTTCCACGAGGGTGACGGTCACCGGCGTGGAGTCGCGGGTTTGGGCGCTGTTGTCGGTGGCCCGAGCCGTGATGGCATAAGTTCCGGCGTCCACGTTGGACAGCAACACACTGTACGGCGGGGTGTCGGATTGACCTAACTTGCGCGGGCCGGCGAAGTATTCGACCAGCGTTACCAAACCATCGCTATCCGTCGCCGTCGCCGCCAGTTGCAGGCTGTCGCTTGCCAAGACTGCGTTGTCCGCCGGGCTGGTCACCGTCACGGTCGGCGAGGTATTGCTGACCGTGGCATTACCCAGCAATTCGAGGGCAAACGCCAAATCAAAACTAGTGGGCGAGCTTTGGTGGACTTCAACCGCCAGCACGTTCACGCCATTGCTAAGGAGTAATGGACTGACTGGAGTCGCGTAATAAAGCTGTTCCGCCAAACCGGTGACATCGGACAGTGCCCGCGTGGTGTTGCCCACCGTGCCGGTGGGCAGGTTGCTGCGGAACACTTCAACGCCATTGAGATAGACGCGCGCGCCATCGTCCCGCAAGACGCGGAGGGTCAGGTTGGAATAGACGCCGGCATTCTCCACGGCAAAGGAACGGCGGAAATAGGTGGTGATGTAACGGAACGTTGGCGAGCCGCCGTCCACCACGGTGGCCACGTCATCCCGGCCATAGCCAAGCAAGGCGGGACCCGCAGCCCAATCGCTGTCGTTGAAATCAGGCATCTGCCAGTTGGCGCCGGGATTGATGCCGTGATCCAGGTATTTCCAATCTGATCCCAAAGCCACTATCGGCCCGCTGGTGGGCGGCATCACGGTGACGTTCAGCGTGGAGTTGTTGTTGGCCGAATTGGGATCGTTTTCACTCGCGGCGACGGCGGCGGTAAACGCGGCAGTGCCCGGCACACTCAGCACCACATTGAAGCTGACGTTCGTCCCGGCACCGGCAGATAGGTCACCCAATTGGACGGTCAGCACCTGGCCATTGAGCGTGGGGGTACCCAGATTCGAGTTGCTCTCCACCAGCGTAGCCCCGGCGGGCAACTGCTCGGTCAACGTGAGGGCGGTTGCTTTCGAAGGGCCGTAGTTCGTGATGCCGACATTGATGCTGAGCATCGTCTCGGCAGCCACTTGATTGCTCGAAGCAGTGGACTGGATCACCAAATCGGCCGAGCCGGGCACCGGCGTGGCGCTCAGAATACTCAGGCTCCAGCCTTGCTCGATGCTGCCCTGATCACCACTGCTGTCATCATAGACATACAATAGCCAGTTGCCGTTCGCGTTGATACCGGTGAAGGCGGACAGGTTCACTCCGTACGGCCCGTTTGTCGCCGGTGCCGGGAAGGTTTCTCCCGGCGCAAAGTCGGTCGGCCGGAACGTCCCGGAAACCAGCGGCCCGGTGCTCGTTAACCCGTTCGCACTCTGCCCGTCGAACTTCAACGTCACGTTGGTCACCGCGATGCCGCCGCCGGTATCGGACATCAAAAGCGATTTCTGACCCAAGGGCGCCACCAGTAGCACGTCGATGTCCTCCGGATAGGTGTGGGCCAATCCGTTAAGGGTGGCGGTGACTTTGCTGATCGGGTTGGTCACACCGGCCACCGCAATGATCGACGGATACGGGGAAGCCGGGCCAAACGGCGCAATCAGGATGCGCGTCTTGTTGGTGAAGGATTGCTCGCGCGACAGCCCAAATTCAAACCGGGCCAAACCGAGTTGGTTGGTGCCGTCCCGCAGTTGCAAGGTAGCGACAATGTTGCCGCCGCTGACGCCAATGTTGGAGAACGTGAACAGCCGGCTTGTCACTGGGGCATCGGGTTCGAGCGCGCCATAGACCTGGCTGGACACCGCCCCCGGCAGCACGCCGTTGGTGGCCAACAGCGTGGCGGTGAAGTTTGCGCTGGTCGGCACGGCACCGATGTTGCGCAAGGCCAGATACGCGGTCACCGTTTCGCCCGGAGCAATCGAGTTGTCCGCATCGCCCGACAGCGCCGCACCGGCGGCAATGATGGTCGGGGTTGAAGAAATGACAGTGGTGACCAGGTGGGTGGTGTTGTTTGCCAACAACGGATCGTGAACTTCCGAACCCACGGCCAGGCCGTTGGTAATCAGACCGGCCTGAGTGGGCGTTACTTCGATCACAATCTCCGTGTTCGTGAAGGCCGGCAAATCGCCCAGGGCACAATAGACCTGGCCAGCCTGGTTCGTGGCAAAGGCCAACGCATTGCTTACCGAACGCAGCGCCACTGAAGCCGGCAATGTATTGGTCAGCAGCACGGTGGTGGCGGCATTCGGCCCGCGGTTCGTCACCGTTACCCGGTAGGTCAGGTTGCTGCCCACCCGCACCGGATCCGGCTCACTCACGCCGGAGACGGCCAAGTCCGCCGAGTGTTTGACGATGGTGCTGATGGTGGCCGTGTTGTCACTCAGGTTCAAATCGGACAGCATGGACGCCACCGTGGCAGTGCTCACCAACGTTCCCGCAGACTGCGGTTCGACGACGACGGTGAACGTCAGGCCGGTTTGGTTGGTGATGAAACCCAGATCAAACACCAGCACGTTGCCGTCTTGTTCCGGCGGATTGGGAGCGTTGGTCGTTGACAGGAACTGCGCATTGGCCATCAGCGTATTGCTCAACGTAACGCCTTCGGCCACCGCGGTGCCACGATTCTCCACCGTCACGGTATAACTCAACGGGCTGCCCACATACGCCGTCTCAGTCAAAGCCGTCAGGGTGACGTGCAAGTCAGGCCCAGCGTTGACCGGCACCACCGTGCTGAGGTGGAGGCTCCAACCGGAGATGTCCCCGGCGTCCAATCGCTGGTCGTCCATGACGTAGAGTTGCCAATCGCCATTAGGATTGATGCCGTTATACACGGCCAGGGATGTGCCATACGAACCGGTGGGCGCCGGGGGCGTAAAGTAATCTCCCGGTTCGTAGTCCGTGGGCCGGTAGGTGTGCCCCGTGATCGCCGTGGTGTCGGGCAACGGTTCGCCAGCGTTCTGATCAAACGTGAAACTCCACTTGTTCAACGCATTATTGCCACCGGCATCGGACATCAAGATCACGGCCTGCCCGTCCGGCCCCACCAACAGAATATCCATGTCCCGCGGAAAGCTGTGGCTCACCTTGTTCAGGCTGACTGTGACCTGCGTCAGCACACCGGGAACATTGGTCACGGTGATCACCGAGGGGTACGGCGTCGCCGAGGTGGCGTCGTTGACGGTGATCGTTTCGGGATTGGCGAACTCCTGATCGGTCACGCCCAGGGTAAAATGGAACTCCACTGTGCCCAGCTTGTGGCCGCCTTCGGACAGTTGCAACACCGCCCCGACGGAACCGCCGGAAGCGCCCATTGCCGTGAAGGTGAATTCCTGCGGCGACTCCGGGCCATCGGCGACCAACACGCCATAGTTCTGCGGGCTGCTGGGAATGGAAACCCCGTTGGTTTCCAGCAATTCCGCGAGCACGTCGCCAGTGTTCGCGGTACCGATATTCTGCAGGTAAAGCCAGACGGTGACTTGTTCGCCGGGGTCAATGCCGCCGTTGCCGTTGTCATCGCTCATCAGTTCCGCCCGCGTCGCCACGATGTTGGCAACCGGTTGCACCACCTCGGTCGTCGCGATGAAGGTGTTGTCGGCCAGGTTTAAATCCCCGTTGTTGCCGCCGACACTGAACACATTGGTCACTGTGCCGGGGAGGCTGTTCGTCACCACGATGGTCGAGGTGGCGCTGGCGCGGGGACCGATGAGGCCGTAGTTAATGCGCAACACCCGGTTCAACAGCGAATAAGTGCCTTGCGAATTCGTCACAGCCACCACGTTCATGTTGGCGGGCAGGGCGTTGGTCAGCACCACGCCGCGGGCCTCGAGGGGACTGCGGTTGGTGACGGTGACGGTGTAGGTCAGGTTGTCGTTAGCCAAGACCGGATCAGGCTCAGCGGTAACGCTCACCGCCAGATCCGGGGCGCACGGACCATGGCCTTCGTTACACTGGATGGGATACAGGGTGAGCGTCCAGCATTCCAATACGCCAACATCGAATTGGCCGGCGTCCACCACGTGCAGTTTCCAAAGCCCATTGACGGCGGCGCCGGTCTTGCCTTTGAACACCGCCAGTGGTTCTTCGGGACGATACGAGCCGAGGTACGGAGCTAGTCCCTGGTCAATCCCAACGCGAGCGCGGTCATCGAACGTGGTGCGGCTCGAGTTTGGCGAACAACCCAGTCCGAAGCCGGCACTGTAGCCGCCCCGATTGCGGACCAGAGCGATCTCCGTCCCGTCCGGACCAATCAGGCTCACGGTCAGATCAGCGGTGTAGGTGTGCGGCAAGTGCATGGAAACGGTGACCTTGCCAACCGGATCGGCAAAGCCGAACACTTGCACGGAGGAATTCACTCCACTGGGTTTGTTATCGGGAATCGGCACCGGAGAATTGTTCGCATAACTATTGGCGTTCAGGCTTACAAACCCGGTGTTCACCACAAACTCATTGGTCCGCACTTCGAGCGAAGACGAAATCACCAGCTTGAACCAGATCGGGGCGCCACAGGGAAATTCCGGCGCGGTATAGACGCGGAAAGGCGTCAAGTTGACGCCCACCTCGGCTCCTCCCAAGGGAGGATAGGCCGACGTGCCGTCCACCACGGTCACGTAGGTGTTGGTGGTGGACAAGGTGGCCACGATGTTGCCGGCCACCGAGGTCGTACCGTTGCGCAAAACGAGGTTCAACTCCGCGCATTCGTTGTAATCCAGCGTGTTGTTGCCGTTGCCGGTCAGGATATCGTTGACGACCGTGCTCACGTAACTCAGGCCGGGCATGTCAAACGCTTCCACCACGCCGATGCACGTCGTGCTGTCCGGCGACGTGGCGCTGCCGCCCATGCCACGTTTGGCAAAGGCCCGCCAAATCTCCATCTGGTTTTCGCCACCGGTGTCCACCAAGTCGGCCTGCAGAATCGCGTCGCGCAGTTGGAGGAAATTGGGATTGGCCGGCGACAGACGTTCCCCATCGTAAACCAATTGCAGGGCCAGGACGTTGCCATTGGTCCAGCCGTGTTTGGCCACCAAGTTCACGCGCATTTCCCACAAGGTCATGCACCACACTTCTCCGGCATTGTGGACTTCATCAGCCGGGCCACCAATGATCGGGCTAAGCGGAATCCCCGTGTGCGGGCTGGCCTGCAACGGATCGATATCCTTGTAGGTTAGCGGATTCTTGAGCAGGTTCGTGGAATAGGGATAGCGCCGGATGCCGAAGTAATAATTCTCCCGGAAAGGAGGTACAATATCATAAGTAACGTATCCTCCGTTCGGATAAACGCCGCCCAAATCGTCCGATGGTTCGCTCAGGGTCGTCATCGCGAAGAAGTCGGAATTGCCTTCGTGAATGGCGCCGGACTGGCCGAAATAATTCACGCCCACGCCGCCGCCGAGCGTCCGTTCGGTAATCCCGTGGGTGTGTTCGTGCAAAATCACATCGGATGTAAGCGCGCAATCCCGCCGAGGGGTGGGTCCGTCAAAGACATACATCCGCATCAAGGGAGCCGTGCCGTCCGGCGGGGTGGACATGGTGGCATTGTTGGCAAAGCCAAACAGTTCCCCCCACAGTGCCATGGCGTTGACCGGATCCTGGTCCAGGCCGCCACGGCCGAAGTTGTCCAATTGAAAATTTCCGGCCGCTTCGGTGAAGCCCAGCCGGTATATGAAATCGTGGTACCGGTTGTTGATGTAGAACAACTGCACTACCGAGGAATCGGTGTAATTCGTCGGATCCCCGGTAAGGTCCTGCGGAAAATCAAACACGCGAAACGGAACGCCTTGAGGCCGCGGCCCGTCGGGTTGCAAATTGCCATCACGATCGAGGAAGGCATCCACATTGTTGCCCATGGTGGTGTTGTCGCCGTCATTGATCCAACCGTTGGGCGAGGCGTTCGTGTTCAGCGCGTCAATCACCAGCAACTGCCGCGGGGTCAGCGGCGGCTGGTTGATATTGGGGGTGAACCAACCGGGCGTGAACGGTGAGGGATCGTCACTGGTGTACACCCGGTAGGTGGCGTTGGTAAGATAGCGGGTCAGCCCCCGGCGCACGAGCATGTCGCCGTTCACCGCATCGACCAGCAGGAGGAACATTTCATGGCGGCTGCCGCTGTTGAGGATGATTTGCCAGCACAATTTCAGGTTGGCCCGGCTCATCGGCAGCCAGACCAGTTGCGCCTGCACGGTACCCTCGAGGGCGGGCGCGGCGTTGAATTGCTGGTGCTGGGCCGCACCTTGCGGTTGGCCAACGGCACTCACCTGCGCTGCGGTCAACGTATCGTCGCCGACGTTGCGGGCGGCCGCCACAATCGCTTGCGCAGCGGTGATCGGCGGTGCGGTCTGTACGGCGGCACGGTTCGCCACGCCGGCATCCGCGGCTGCGGCAGCGTTCGGAACAAAATGAGTGGCCAAGTTCACCAGTTCACCCTGTTTGGTAATGTTGCCGATGATGACCGCCTGGTACACCGGAATGCCGTCCAATTGCTGCTGCCAGACCGTCGTGCGCAGTCCGTTGTGCGGAGTCACATAGTCACGTTGCACGGTCGCGCTGGCCAGAATGTCCGCGCCATAGCCGTACCATTCGGCGTGTTCGTTTAAGAAAGCTTTAACCGACCGGTGCGGATCGCTGGCCGGAATGGCCTGGGCGTAAGCCGGATCGATACCCAATCCTTCAGCCTGAGGACCACTCAGGAAGGTGAAGCGCGAGGAGACAAATCCGGGCGTGCCCAGGATCGGGTCGGTTTGCGCGTCCAAGCCCGGAACCCGTTCGGTTAAGGCGTTCACCTTTTGGCCCTGGCCCGCCGGTGCGGCTTCGATCGGCACCGGCACCGCCAACCGCCGATCAAAATCCTGAAGCTGAGGGCGCGCAGGCGCTCGAAAGGCCCGGGCGACATTGGTTAATCCCGCGGCCAACACCAAACTGGCCGCGAGCATAAAGAGGTTCCGTTTCGCGCTCATATTCAAATTACACATTCCGAGAAAAAACTTCGTTCCCCGATTCGGAAGCCCTAATCGCTCCCGACCGGCGATCTTGCCGACGCATCCTTGCGCGTGCTGTGGACGTGATCAGTCCCGCCGGCAGCACGCCGGTTTAATTCAAGGCACCATTTCCAACCGGTAATAGGCATGGACGCCGCTGCTGACCGGAAGCCGCACAACATTCCAACCGTCTTCCACCACCGATGGCGTCGCAACCGGCGATCCAGTTCACCGGGATTTCAGACGTAGGGGTGGTTTCCAGGACAAAGTTCATTCCTCCATCGAGCCAGCGAATCTCCAACGAGCCTTGATTGATCGAGAACCGCAAAGCCGGGACAAAGACTGTCGTTGTGACTTGTGCCGCATTGTTGGCCGTAACCGGATCGAAGGAATCGTTCGTGACACTGGCCGTGTTGGTGAGGGTCAGGGAGTCTCTTATCGACGACGCCACCTCTGCCGTGACCTTGAGGACGGCGTAACCATTCACGGCCAGGTTGGTGATCAGACCGCTCACCCGGCCGGAGGAAACCTTCAGTGGCTCGGCGCTGGTGCTGCTGGTGTCCAGGCTGGCTGACTGCACATTGACGCCGGCCAATTGCGGTGACAGCGCGTCGAGAAAGAACACGTTGCTGGCCGGGTTTGGACCATGATTGGTCAGCATCATCGAATACGTCACGGTGCCGCCCGGCATGACCACTTCCGGCGCCCCGGTCAGGACCACGGACAAATCGGCCGCCAGAGCAACGGTGGTTTTGAGATGGCTCGTATTGTTCCCCAAATTCAGATCGGGCGTGTCGGCGGCCACAGTGGCGGTGAAATCCAGGGTTCCCGGCGACGCCGGCGCGGTCACCACCAACGTCACGGTAGCCCGGCCGCCCACCGCCAGACTGCCCAGGCTCGCAATGACGTTGCGGCCGGACACCGTCAAGCTGCCCACGCTGGTATTGCTGGACTGCAAAGTCGCCCCCACGGGCAACAGGTTGGTCACCCCCACGTTCTGCGCCGTAGCCGGCCCGTGGTTGGTGACGTCCACGGTGTACGTCACCGGAGCGCCGAGGGAGGCGGTAGTCGGCGACGCGGTAACCTTCACCGACACGTCGGCCACCGGCGCGAAAGTTCCGCCGCCGTTAATCGAGATGGACCAACCGCCGGCAATGACACCGCTATCGAGGCCGTTGTCATCAACCACATACAAGGACCAATTACCGTTGGGGTTCACGCCAACGAAATCCGTCAGTGTCGTGCCGTTGGCGAAGCCAGGACCCGGCGGCGGGAAGTAATCCGCCGGCACTTCAAAATTCGTGGGCCGATAGGTGCCAGAGGTTATCACCCCATTCTGCGGCAAGGTGTTGGTCGAGGTGTTGTCAAAGGTGAGCGTCACGTTGTCAATGGAGCCTTCCCCAGCATCGGACATGAGGATGACACTGCGCAGAATGGCGTTAGGATTGTTGGGATCTTGCAACGCCAAAGCCATGTCAATGTCCTTGGGAAACGTATGGCGCATATTGCGAACCGTGACCGTAAGGTTGCTCACCAATCCGGCCACGTTGGAAACGGTGATGAAGGACGGGTACGGCGAGGCCGGCGCGTTATCATTGATCGTGATCACGTCGGCGTTTTCATACGTGAGCGAGACCCGGCCGAGCGTGAACGGCACGCGAATGATCGCGTTAATTAGATCGCCTTCCCGCAGCACCAAGACCGCCGTGAGCGTGCTGCCGATGGTGCCTTGCGCCGTGAAGGCAAAGTCGCGCGCCACGGCGTCGCCGCCCGCCGTCAACACGCCGTAATCGTTGGTGACCCCGGTGGTACTGCCGCCAAACACGACTCCGTTGGTCGCCAGCAGGGTGGCCTGGAGATTGATGGTATCGTTGGTGCCGCGATTGCGGAAGGCAAACGACACGGTCACCGCTTCGCCCGGATCAATGAAATTATTGGGCTGCGTTTCGCTCACCAGTGCCGCCCCGGCAAACTCAATGATGCCAATGTCCGCATCCCGGATGGAAACGGTCGCCTCAGCGGGGCTGCCAATAAGCACGCCGCCCTGCGGATTGGAGAGCTTGAGATTGAAGGTTTCCATGCCTTCGACCTGACCGTCCAGGTTGATCGGAATCACGAGGCTCTTCTGAGACTCGCCGTTGCCGAAAGCGACCACGCCGGTGGCATTGGTGTAATCCACGCCCGCCGTGGCGTTGCCGCCACTGGCGGTGTACTGCACGGAAACGGCGCGATTGGTGCCGCCGGTGCGCAGCAGCGGAACGACCAGGTTGTTGCCTTCATCCACGGTGTAACTGGCGGAGGACAAGGCGATGATGCCGGCGTCGTCCACAATGTCGAGCGTGGCAAATCCGGCCGTTGGTTCAATGAAGGCGCCCACCGGGAAGGCGAGTTGGAGGTAGAGCGTCTTGACCCCTTCCACAATGGCGTTGGTGAGGATCGGCACCAGCACGGTCTTGTTCGTGAGATCCCCGTTGGCCCAGGTCACCACATTGGAGACGTTGACGTAGTCCTGGCCAGCCAGGGCGGTACCGTTGATGGTGTTGAAGACGACGGACACAACGCCGTCGGAGAGACCATTGCGCACCAGCGTGATCATGGCGTTGGTGCCCTTCTCGCTGACGACATAGTTGGTTTGCGCAAAGCCGACGCTCTTCTCGTCGTCCAAGATCAAAATGATGGCGGTTCCCTGGCCGCTAATCACGCCGTTGGTGGACGGATCGAGCAACGCCAAGTTGACCGTCTGGTTCCCCTCGACGTTGAACTCGTCCAGAATCTGAACGCCAAAGGTGTTGGTAGTCTGGCCCGGCAGGTAATCCAAGACGCCATTGGCGGGCAGGTATTTCAGGAAAGCGGTGGCGGTGCCATCGCTGGTCGCGAAATTGACGGACGCCGGAAAGTTCGTGGCGCCAAACCGGTTCACCTGGATGATCAGGTTGGTGTAGGACTCGACCACCGTGTACACCGCCGAACTGAAGCTGAAGGCCGCGTCGTCATCGACAATCTTCAGCGGCACGGTGATGCGCGGGCCGAGGATCACCAAGTCGGTGGCGTTCGAGGACAAATTCAGCGGACTGGACAACGTTAAGTTCACCAATTCATCAATCTCCGGCAGTGAGTCGGCGATAACCGCGACGGTGAAGCTTTGATTCGTTTCGCCCGGCGCAAAGGTCAGCGTACCGTTGGTGGAGACGTAATCCAGATATTCGGGGGGTGTGCCGGCCTGCGCGGAGCCGTCAGTCGTCTCGAAATGCACCGACACCGGGATGTTGGTGTTACCAAAACGCCGCACGTTGATGACGGCTTCCCCGCCACTTTCGACCACGGAGAATTCCGCGTCGGCGAAGGTCAGGCCCACTTCGTCATCCACAATCTCGAGCAGGGCCGAACCCGGCGTGCCAATGATCGCCCCGCCGGTGGGTTGGGAGAGCAGCAGGCCAACCGTTTCAATGTTCTGAACGTTGGTGTCGTTAATCAGCGGTACCGTAAACGTCTTGAACGTTTCCCCGTTCGTAAAGCTCAGCACGTTGGACACGCTGAGGTAGCGCAATCCCGGCGCGGCGGTGCCGCCGCTGGTTTGGTAGGTCACGAGGACGTTGCTGAGACTGCCGCCTACCCGTTCGACGCCAATGACCGCCGCCCCCGCATTCTCACTGGTGCGGAAGACCGCCGAGGCGAAGCGGAAGGTGCCGTTGCTGTCGTCGTCCAGAATGGTCACCATCCCAAGGTTCTGCCCCACGGTGGCACCGCCCGTGGGATTGGACAATTGGATGAAGAAGGTCTGGTCGCCTTCGATGGCGGTTTCGTTGATGATCCCGATCGAAAAGGTTTTGTTGGTTTCGCCGTCGGCAAAAGTCAACACGCCGGTCGTCCCGACATACTTGACGCCGGAACGGGCCGTGCCGTTGAGGGTGGCAAACCGGGCCGACACCACGCCGGAGGAACCGTTGGTGCGGATCACCGAAACGGTCATCAATCCGCCGGGCACATTTTCATTCACATAGAAACTGTTGGTCGCCAGGGTCAAAACGCCAGGCCCGGTTTCGTCATCGATCCGGGTCAACACCGCGTGGTCCAAACCCAGTGCCGCGGGGCCCGTGACATTCGACAGAACCAGGGAAATAGTCCGGTTCCCTTCCAGGACTCCTTCATCGAGGATCGGCACGTCGAAGGTCTGAACGTTCACCAACGGGTTGAACACCAACGTGGCCGCGACCGGGACGTAGTGCAGGAACGGCACGGCGGTGCCGTTGGTGGTGGTCGCATAGTCCACGGTCACGCGATTGTTGTTGCCGCCGTGGCGCACCACGCTGATGCGCGCGGAGGCATTGCCACCTTCGGCGACGGTGAACGTCGGCGCGCTGAAGCTGATCACGCTGTCGTTGTCCACGATGTCGGCCACCGCGATGGTTGGCTGGCCCAGCGTGGCGCCGCCGGTTTCACCGTAAAGGATGACGGCGAAATTCCGCGGAGCATTGGTGACCATATTGTCGATGATGGAAATGGGAATGACCTTGAAACTTTCCGCCGGAGCGAAGTTCAAGACGCCGTTGGTGCCCACGTAATCCCGCCCAGCCACGGCGGTGTTGTCCAAGGTGGTGAAAGTCACGGAGGCAGCCCCCGCCGTGCCGCCGGAACGCACCACCGTCAGCCACAGATTGGTGGCGTCTTCGGTGACCGAGTAATTGGCCGCGCCGAACTGGAAGCTGCCCGCGCCAGTGCCGGCCCCATTGAAGACCCTTGCCAAGGCAATGCGCACCTGGCCGTTGAATTCCGTGAAGCCGCCACCCACCACCACGTTGCCGTTGTAATCCTGCCGCAACACGGCATTGATGTAATTGTTGGCGCCGGTGCCAAAACCAATGGTCGGATCGAGCGATCCGTCCGGATTCAGCCGCGCCAGGCGATTGCGCAGCAGGCCATTGTAAGTGGTGAAGGCGCCGCCGATGATGAGTTTGCCATCCGGCTGTACGGCGATCGAACTCACGTAATCGTCCGGCCCACTCTCCTGGGTATAAAGCCCGAAGGTGAAATCCAGCATGCCGGCAGCGTCCAAGCGGGCGATCCGTGGGATCGGGATGCCGGCAATCGAAGTGAACGACCCGCCGATCACGATCCGGCCGTCAGTCATCACCACGATCGATTCCACGGGACCATTGGGAGCACCCAATGGAGGGGAAGGAATTGTCCACGCTGCCGTCGGCGTTCAACCGGACGAGGTATGGTCGGCTGACTCCGTTCATCGTGGTGAAGTCGCCGCCCACGAGCACTTGGCCATTGCTTTGGAGCGCCACGGTTTTTACCGTGCCGTTCGCGCCGGTGCCCGGCGCAAAGGTGGTGTCCACCGTGCCGTTGGCATTCATGCGGGCAATGCCGTTGCGGCTGGCGCCATAGACGGTGCTGAACACGCCGCCAATGACCAGTTTGCCATCGGGTTGAAGGGCCATGGTGGTCACCATGCCGTTCGGACCCACACCCGGATTATACGTCTGATCCAGCAGGCCATCCTGCGTCAAACGCGCCAGGTACGGACGGGCGAAGGTGTCGAAGTTGGTAAAGGCGCCGCCAATGATGACTTTGCCGTCCGGCTGTACCGCCACAGCGCGCACCACGCCGCCGGCTCCCGCGCCAAGCTTGAAGGTTTGGTCCAGGGTACCGTCCAGGTTCAAACGGGCGATATTGTTTAGCGGGCTGACACCCACCAGCGAATTGAAATCACCACCCACGATGATCTTGCCCACCACGGCGGCTTGCGTCCGGTTGGTGTACGTAGCCAGCGCATAAACGACGTCGTTGAACGTTCCGCTGGGATAAAAGTTTGAATCCACGCCACCGTCGCTGCTCAGGACGGCAATCCGGCCGCGCGGTTCGCCGTTCATCCGGGTGAATTCGCCGCCCACCACAATCCGGTTGTCCACGAAAACCCCGGTGCCCACGGTCAGGGAATAATCCCAGAAGGCAAACGGCGCGACCCTGCCTTCGTTGATGACCACGGTCACGAGCGTTGAGAGGCCGGGGCCAAAGTTGACGACCGCCTGACCGGAACCCTGGGTCGTCAAGTCATAGAGCAATATCCCCTGGTAATAGAGGCGCAGGTTGTTGCTGGCGAAGTAAAAGTTGTAGTCGATGGTGAGGGTGCCACTCGTCGCCCCGGTATCCACGGTCAACCGGTCTTCCGATCCCGAGCCAGACGATTGGCGATTCACGGTAAAGAAAGACGGCACCCGCGCCAGCGTCACGGCATGAACCGGCGCGTTGGCTCCGGTGCCCACGGTCAAATTTACATCGACGGAACCGTCCGGATTGAAGCGGCCAATTCCCGAGGAGTCATTACCGTTAAGCCGGGCAAACGCGCCCCCCACCAGAATCTTGCCATCGTTTTGGACCCTGAGGGAATTGATCGGCGCATCCGCGCCGGTGCCCGGATCGAACGTCAAGTCCACGGTGGCGTCGGGATTCAACCGGACAATGTGATTGCGCGGCACGCCGTTGAACGTTTGGAAGTCGCCGGCCACAATGATCCGGCCATCGGGTTGCACGGCCACCGCCCGCACCGCCGCATCCGCGCCCACACCGGGATTAAAGGATACGTCCAGGGATCCGTCCGCGTTCAACCGCGCCAAGCGCGGCAGAAAGATGTCGTCCACCGCGAGAAAATCACCGCCGATGATGATCTGGCCATTATCCTGACGGGCCAGGGCGTACACCGTGCGATTGGCGCCCACTCCGACATCAAACGTGGTGTCGAGTGTGCCGTCGCCATTGAGGCGGGCGACCCGGCCTCGGCTCTGCCCGTTGACCAAGGTGAAATCGCCGGCCATAAGAATCTGGCGGTCAGCCGGCGATCCCACGACAATCGTTCCCTGGTAGCGCCAGGAAATGCCATTGGTGGTGCGCTCGTTGACGGTGATGATCAGGTCGGTGGCCAGGCCGGGGCCGAAAGTCACTTGCGCCGAACCGGTCACGGTATTGGTACCGACAAAGACGTTGGTTTGGTAGATGACCGCGTTGTCGTAATAAATCTGCAGGTCGTTAAAGATGCCCGTGACGTTGGTCGCCAGGTTGGTGGCATTGTAACCGTCGAACGTGAAGTTGATGCTCACGGTTCCAGCGTTGGCACCGACCGCGACAGTGTTGGTGTCGCTGTTCTGGACGCCTTGAGTGGAAAACCGCGAGAAATTCACCGTGGGCAACGGTTCAAGCGCGAGCGCGTACACCGGTCCGTTGGCGCCGTTGGTAAAACTGAATCCCGACACGGGTTCGCCGTTCGTTTCCAGCACAGCCACCCGGCCGAATCGTTGACCGTTGAAGTTGGTAAAGTTCCCGCCCACGACCACGGGACCATTGCTGCTGACGGCCACGGCATACACTGACCGGTCAAAACCCGTACCCAAGTCGAAGGTCCGATCGACCGTGCCGTCGGTATTCAGCCGGGCCAAACGGTTGACCGCCAAACCGTGCATCAAGGTGAAATCACCGCCCGCGTAAAGCTGCTGTCGCTGGTCGAAGGCCACGGCATACACGGTATCGTTTGCCCCGAAGTTCGCGTTGAACGTCGCGTCCACCCCCCCGGGAACGGGGGCAACGGTTTCGTTGTCCAGCACCGTAACGACGGTGTTCGAGGGGAATTCCAGGTGCGCGTTAATACCGACGGCATTCGTCAGCGCCAGGAAAATGGTTTTGTCCGGATTGAGCTGCGTATTGTCAATGATCGTCAGCTCGAAGGTTTTCGGGGCGAGGTCGTTGGAAGCCCAGTTCAGCACTCCCGTAGCCGGCACGTAGTCCAGACCGCCAATCGCTGTGCCGCCCGGCACGGTCGAATACGTTACGGAAACGTCGTTGCTGGCGATACCTTTGCGCACCACGGTGACGGTGAGGTTGGTGGCGTTTTCGTTCACGGCGTAGGCATCGGCGGAGAAGCTCAGCGTGGTGTCCTCGCTGGCGATGGTCATCACCGCATTGGACAAGCTCAGGAAGGCATTGCCGGCGGGTTGAGGATTGCTGAGCACCAGATTGACGGTTTCATCGGGTTCGCCCAAATCGTCGTTGATCAGCGGGACGGTAAAAGCCTTGGTCGATTCGTTCTCGTCCAGAGTCAAGATGCCGCTCACGCCCGTGTAATCCTGACCGGCCAGCGCCGTGCCGTCCTCGGTGTGGTAGGCAATCGTCACCTGGCCGCGGCGGCTGTTGGTGCGGGTCACGGTGATCACCGCAAACCCATCCACTTCGCTGACCAGGAAATTATTGGTAGCGAAGCCAATGAAACTGGGCGCAATTTCATCGTCGATGATGGTCAGCACCGCGTTGGTTTCCCCGAGCGTGGCGCCCCCGGTGGGATTAGACAGGGTCAAGTTAACCGTGCGATCGGTGTTGGTGATGGTGTTGTTGATGACGGGCACCATGAAGGTCTTCATCGTTTCGCCGTCGCCAAATGCCAGCACACCGTCGGACCCCACGTAATCCAGACCGGCCCGAGCCGTGCCATTGCTCGTAGCGTAATGCACCGACACGATGCCGTTGAAGCCATTGCGGCGGATGACGGTGATCACCGCGTTGGTGGCGTCTTCCATGACCACGTAGTTGGTGGTGCCGAAGGCGAGCACGCCGGCGGCAAAATCGTCGTCCACGATCGTCAACGTCGCGTTGCTGATCGCCAGACTGGCGATGTTGGTGGGGAACGCATTGGTCAAGGTCAGCACCACGGTTTCGTCGCCCTCGACCAGGGTGTCGGCCACAATGGGAACAAACAGGGTTTTGTTGGTTTCGCCGGGCACAAATTGGACGAGCGTGGGCGGGACGTTCGAGTAATCGAGGCCCGCGGTGGCGGTACCGGTCGCGGCCGTGGCAAAGGTGGCTTCCACGGCACTGTTGGTGGCGCCGGCGCGCACGAACGTGATGGCGGCAAAGTGGCTTTGCACGTTCTCATTCACGCTGAACGTCTGGTTCTCGAAGCCAATCGCCGAATCATCGCTGGCAATCGTTACCGTGGCCCGTGGCTGAGCGCCCACCGCCACACCAATCGGATCGTTCAGGAACAGTTCGACGGTTTCCGGCGCTTCCACCAGGCTGTCGTCGATGATCGGGACGACGAAGGATTGGAACGTTTCGCCTTGCGGGAAATTAAGCCGTTGCACCATCGGCGTATAATCCACGCCGCCTTCGGCCGTGCCGTTTTGCGTATAGACTTCCACCGAGACCTCGCCGGCGGTGCCGCCGCGGCGTTGCACCGACACCGCAGCGAATCCGTCGCTCTCGTTCACGTCGTAATTAAACCGGCTGTATTCCAGCGCGCCGGACCCGGCAATCGAACCGCCGTGCAGGCGCGCGATGCGGTTGCGCGTTTTGCTCTGCACTTCCGTGAAGCCGCCGCCGATCACAATCTTGCGATCCGGCTGGACCAGCAACGCCGCCACAAAGCCGTTGGCCCCGGCGCCGAAATTGATCGAGGGATCGGTCGAACCGTCTTCGTTCAACCGGGTCAAGCGGTTGCGGGTCACCCCGTGGAACCGGGTGAAATTCCCGGCCACCAGCAACTTGCCGTCCGCCTGCACCGCCAGCGCGTACACCACGTCGTTGCCGCCCAATTCGCCATTCAAATACGCCGTGTCCAGGGAGCCGTTCGCGTTGAGGCGGGCGAGGTAATTTCGCGCCACCCCGTTGAAGTTGGTAAAGGAGCCGCCAATGAGAATCTTGCCGTCGGACTGCACCAGGATGGCGCGCACGGTGCCGCTGGCATCGGTGCCGGAGCCCGGATCAAAGCTGGGGTCCAACGAGCCATCCGCATTCAGCCGGGCGATGTGACTGCGGTTGGTGTTGTTGACCACGGTGAAGTCGCCGCCCAGCAGCACCTTCCCGTCCGGTTGCACGGCCAGGGCATAAACGGCGCCGTTCGGGCCGGCGCCGACATTGAACTCAGTGTTCAAGGTGCCATTGGTATTGACGCGGGCGAGGTACGGCCGGGAGACACCGTTGTAGAGCGTAAAGGAGCCGCCGACCAGCAGCCGGCCATCCGTTTGTTGCGCCAGGGCGAACACGGGATTATCCGCCCCCGCTCCCGGATTGAAGAAAGCGTCCACGGTGCCGTCCGGATTGAGTCGCGCCAAGTGGCTGCGATTGGTATTGGCGACGGTCGCGAAGAAGCCGCCAATCACAATCCGGCCATCGGGTTGCAGGAGCATCGCCCGGATCGGGGCGTCGGGACCGGTGCCGGCGTTGAAGATCCCGTCCAGATTGGCCTCGGAGTTCAGCCGTGCGATCCGGTGCCGGGGGATCTGGTTGACGCGGGTAAAGTCGCCCGCCATGAGCATTTTGCCGTCCGGTTGCAGAGCCAGCGCATACACCGGCGCGTCCGCCCCGATGGCGCCGTTCTCGTTGAAGGTGGTGTCGAGCGAACCGGCGGGAATGGCGCTGGATTCGTTGTCAATTATGGTCAAGAAAGCGGTTGCCGGATTGGTGAGCATGGCGCCCCCGAGAACGTTGGTCAGGACCAGCCGCAGGTCACGGTCGCCATCAATGTTGGCGTTGTCCTTGAGTTGCACGCTGAAATTGGCGCTGACCTGGCCGTTGGTGAACACCAAAGTGCCGCTGGAAGCGTAGTAGTCGTAACCTGCCACGGCGCTGTCGTCGGCCGTGGTGTAATCAACCTGCACCGTGCCGGCAATGCCGCCGGTTCGCACCACGGTGATGATGGCGTTGGTGCCGTTTTCATCCGCCACGTATCGCGGGGAGTTGAAGCCCAGACCGCCGTACGCGTCGTCATCGGTAATCGTCAAGGTGGCCGTATCCCGGTTGCCCAGCGCCACCGGATTGTTGGTGCCCGCCACGAAGGGATTGAGCAGGCGTAAATTGACCGTCAACGGCCCGGTGACCAGCCCGTCGTGGCGCAGGGGTATGTCAACCGTCTTGGGCGAGGAATCCGAATTGGCCCAAACCAATTCCTGGGTCACGGCCTGGAAGTTGGTGCCTGCCACGGCAGTGCCGTTGGTCGCCACCATGGTAACGCGCATTTCGGTCTGGTTGCCGCCGGTGCGGGTGACGACCACGTGCGCCACTTGGGCGTTCTCGTTGGTTTGATAGCTGGTTTGGCTGAAATTCAGCCGGCCCGGCTTGAAGTCGTCATCGATGATGATCAACGTGGCATTTTCCGTAGCCGTGGCCGGTCCTGGGTAGATCGTGGCCCCCCCCGTGGCATTGGTCAGCAGCAGCCGGATGTTCTCATCGAACTCGACCATGGTGTCGTTAAAGATGGGAATGGTGAACGTGCGGCTGGTCTGGCCGGACAGGAACGTCAGGGTGCTGTGGGTGGGCGTGTAATCGGCCCCCGGCGTCGCGGTGGTCAACGGTGAGCTGTCTTCGGTGTAATAATCGACATTGACGGTGCCGCTGCTGCCGTTGGTGCGGATAACCGTGATGGTCGCCCGAATGCCATTCTCGTTCACTGTGAAAATCGGCTGGTTGAACGTAAAGGAGCCGCGGCTGAAATCGTTATCGACGATGCGCACCTCGGAATAGGTGCGGGCCAGGCCGACGCCCAGCGGCACGTACTCACCGCCGAGATCCAAACTGCCGGCCGGATCGAAGAAGCCCAAATCAAAGGAGTGATCGCCTTCGATGATGTCCTCATCCAGGATGCCCACATTCAAATAATTTAAGCCCACGAAACCCACTTGCCGGGGTGCCACGTAGGCATACTCCGGCCAGATGGAATTGGTATCCACGGCCTCGTAATGAACGCCGGCGATGGCCAACCGGTTCGTGCTGCCCAAGTCCGCCGCCGCCGTGCCCAACCGGCCATCAATCCGGTGCAGGGTCACCGCCAGGTTGCCGGCGTTCTCGTCGATCGAGTAATCGCTGGTGATGAATTCGACGTTGCCCGGACCTTGCGGGCCATTGGCCGTCACAGTGATGTTGGTGGAATTGGTGGTGGTAACGGTGCGGCTGGTCACGCCCCAGGTGCCAATGAGGTGGGCGACGTTGTAACGGGCGATCTTGTCCGCCCGGCCCCAGGGAAGTTGGCCCAGGCGGTTGAAGGGGCTGGCGATGTTGTTGACTTCAAACGCCATATTCCCGCCGAGGTTGGTGAAGGAACCGCCAATGATGATGTTGCCGTTGGTTTCCAGAGAGATCGAATTGATGTAGTGCGGCGCTTCGTAGAAGTTCTTGCGGTTCAGTCCGGCAAATTGGTTGAACGCGGTATCCATGAAGCCCGTATCCAACGCGCCCGTAGTGAACAACCGCGCCAGCCCCATGCGACGGGTCTGGTTGTAACTGGTGAAAATGCCACCGATCAGCGGCTTCATGTCCGGCTGAAGCGCAATGCTGTACACCACGTCGTCAAAACCGGCGCCCGGATCAAACGTTCGATCCACCGTCCCGTCCGAATTCAGTCGCGCAATGGAATTCAGCGTTACGAAATCAAAGTCGGTAAAGGCGCCGCCGACCAGCAGCTTGCCGTCGGGTTGCACCGCCACAGTATAGACGGAGTTGTTGGCTCCGGCGCCGGGATTGAAGGTCGGATCCAGCGAGCCGTCGTCTCGCAAACGCGCCACGCCAAAACGCACCTGGCCGTCGAAGGAGGTAAAATCACCGCCAACAAAAATGGTGCGTTGCTCAATGACGGGCGTAATGCTGGCTTTGTAGCTCCAGGCCGTACCGGGGATGCCCTGTCCTTCATTCATGATGATGGTGACCTGACTGGAGTTGCCGGGACCATAAGGCAGCACCAACCGGCCGACGCCGGACAGTGACTGGTCCAGCAGGCGTTGCCCGTCGTAGTACACTCGAATGAGGTCAGGGATGGTCAGAAAATCGTAGTCAATGGTCACGACGCCCTGATTGGCACCGGTTTCAATGACGTTCACATCCTCGAACTCATTGCCCTCGGCCACCCGCGGCGAAAAAATGGGAACGGGAAAATCCCGCACTTTGACGGACCAGATGGCGCCGTCGGCGCCGTCGCCCGCATTGAAGGTTGGGTCCAGGCTGCCGTCTTCGTAGAGTCGCGCAAGGTGATTGCGGTGCTGGCCGTTGAACGTGGTGAAGTCGCCGGCCACCAGGATCTTCCCATCCAGTTGTACCGCCACAGAGAGCACCGGACCATTAGCGCCCAGACCGGGATTGAACGTGGGATCCAGCGCGCCGTTACTCAGGACGCGGGCAATCCCATTGCGTTGATACCCGTTGTAGGAGGTGAAACCACCGCCCAGGTAAATCGAATCAAGATTGGCGGTTACAGTGTTCGTCACGTTCGCGGGATACAATGCAATGGCCGCCACAAAACCGTCGGCGCCGGTACCGGGATTGAAGGTGGGATCGAGGAAGCCGTTGGCAAAGAGGCGCGCGACGCGATTGCGCGGCTCCGCGTTATAGGAGATGAATTCGCCACCAATCAGCGTCTTCTGGTCCGGCTGCACAACCGTGGCATAGACGGTATTGTTGGCGCCCGGAACCTGGTTAAACGGCGGGGTGGAATAGGTGACATCCGATGGATTCCATTCCCGGTCGGCGGCGCCGGGCGGTTGTTCGTCATAGAGGATCGTGAGATTAGCGTAAGGATTGGGGCCCAGGGGACGGCCATGAGCAAGGTGCAGCCAGAGTTGAACGTCCTCGTTGAATTCAACAGTCGAGTCGTCCAAGCAAACCAAAGTGACCTGCCGCGAGGAGGTACGATCATCAAACGAAAGGACGACCGAGGTGGGCAAGTAATCCTGCGGATTGATCAAGGTCGGGGAACCGTCCGTGACCGGGGTGTTGGGAAACTGGTATTCATTGGCATCCGCGTAATCGGAGCCTTCGTCGGGCACCAACAGACCGTAACCGTTCCACGTGCTCAACGTCACATCCACGTTGCCGCCTCCGGCGCCGGGCAAAATCACCGTGACGGTAATCGAATTCTGACCAGAACCGCTCCCGGAGTACTCGTTCATCCGGTAGTGGGCGCGTTCAATGCTGAAGCCGCCGACCACGTTGGTGCCACTGAGAACGCCATTGTCGATTTCCACGACGCCCAAAATGGCCTGACTGTTGGTCCCCAGCACGGGTTGGATGATATTGGGATCCTCTTCAGGGGCGGGACGTGGATTGGCCAACACGAGCGGAACGAGGCGGTTTACGTTGGTCAACGTAAGCGCGCCGTAGTAGCCATAACCGACCGGAACGATAAAGTTGGTGCTCATCTGGTAGTCGTCAAACACCAGGGTGCCGCTGACGGGGGTGTAGTCGTAGAGTTCATCGGCCAAGACCATGTCCTGGGCGTTGAGGAACGCGTAGCTGGAAATGAGAAAGCTCAAGTCAAACCCATAATAATAGGGATAATAGAAGAAATAATCGATGCCCTCCCAGTAGGCGAGATCGAGCTTGTTGGTGGTGTAATAATCCACCATCACCCGCCCCCGGGCGCTGCCGGTGCGAGTCACCGTGATCAACTCGCCGGGAATATCCCGGAAGTTGTTGAAATAGGATCCTTGCTGGTTCCAACGAGAGAGGCCGTCGGAATACTCACTCGTGGTCGCCCGGTAGAACTGCCGGCTGAACTGAATCTCACCGGCGATGTTCGGCGGCGGGACGGTCTCGTTGTCGATGATCGTCAACCGCGCCGTCCGCTGGGGTCCCAACGTGGCGCCACCGGTCACATTGCTCAGGCTGAGGTTGACCGTTTTGTTGCTGTTGATGGCGGAATTGTCCACGATCGGCACGGTAAAGCTTTTCACCGTTTCCCCGGATTGAAACACCAGCGTGCCGTGCGCGTCCACGTAATCAATCCCCTTCAGCCCGGTTCCGTCGCTCGTGGCGTAATCCACGGTCACGGGCCCCGGTGGATTGGTGTTGTTGTAGCCCACCGTGATGGTGGCAAAACCAGGTGTGTCCTCCTGAACGGTATAATCCGCCAATAAGAACTGCACCTGGTTGGTGGTCGGCACGGCGTTCGTCGAACTGCCCGACATGTTCCAATTCAGCACATAAAAGCCTTCGTCGTACATAAACAGGGAATTGCCGGAAAAGCCCATCAGCGCGACGAAGTACTCTTCAAAGGGCGAGGCGAAAAAAGTGACGGAACTCGTGCGGTTGGTTGCCGGCAATCCGGGCGGATTGTAGTCGTCATTGGCGCCGACCGGGAAGAGTTGCGCATACGTGGGGGGATTGGTGCCGTAGAATGACGACCGCTCATAGACCGCCAGGACCGTATCCCAAGAGGTGCCCACCGTGTCGAACGTGGCGTAGCCTGAGTTGGTGGGAGTCCAACGGAACCAGACCGAATTCTGTGCGGTCTGGTACCAGTGCAAGGGTTCACCCACTTCCATGGTGGCCGAAAAATTATCGCCATTGGTCGTGCCCGCGTCTCCGACCAACTGCCAGGCATTGGTGAGGTAGTCGTTGTTGGCAAATTGCGCCCGCGCATCAAGGCTGGCCAATGGCAGCACGGCCAGGAGGCCAAACCCGATCCAGCCGCCGCGAACCCATCCCGGACTCCGGAGCATTTTCAAATGTCTTTCCATTGCGAACATATTAATTCTTCCAAAAAAACTGATTAAATCCGTCAGCACCGGCCGATCGCCAAGCCCGTCTGCGGTTTACGGACTCACTTGCCGCACGCGGTAGAAGCGTCCGCCGGGGGCGCCTGTATTGGTTTCGATAAAGCTGGCCAACGCACCCGTCGCCACGTTGGTTCGGATCGCGGTCCAATCCACCAGATTGGTCGAGGTTTCCAGCGCATAGGACCACCCGGAATTACTGGGGAACGACACGGTCACGTCCGTCCCGCTCACCTCCGCGCTCAGCAGAATGGAGACATTGTGGGCCTGGTCATTGATGAGCCGGGCGATGCGGTGGCGCGGCACGCCAAACACCTGGGTAAAACTGCCGCCGATCAGAATGGCCCCATCCGGCTGCAAGGCCAGGGCATACACCGAACCATTGGCGCCTTGGGCCACTCGGAAATCCGTATCCAGCGAACCGTCGGCATTCAACCGGGCCACGCGAATGCGGCTGACGCCATCGACGTGCAAGAAGTCGCCGGCCAGCAGAATCTTGCCATCCGGCTGCATGGCCAGCGCGTACACCGGCCCGTCCGCGCCAAAGCCCGGATCGAAGCTCGTGTCCAGCAAACCATTGGCGTTCAGGCGTGCGATTCGAGTGCGGCTGACCCCGCCCACCAGGTGAAGTCGCCGCCGATAATGACTTTGTTGTCGCTCTGAACCAACACGGCAAACACCGCGCCGGTGGTGATGGTCGGCGGCGTGAACTGATCATCCAACCCACCGTAATCATATAATCGCGCCACCCGACTGCGCGGGAGCAGGTTGACCGTGGTGAAGTCGCCGCCAATGACCAGCCGGTTGTCCTCGGGATTCTTGGCCACGGCGTTGACCACGCCATTCGCGCCCGCGCCCGGATCCAGGCTGGTGTCCTCGGCGGCATTGTTCAGAAAGCGCATGATGCCCGCGACCGGTCGGGAGAATCCGCCGCCAGCCAGCGTTTTGCCACCGGGCAACGGCCAGATGGCCGTCAGCGCCGCATTCAACGTGTTACTCTTGTAAAAGATGCTGTCCACGGAGCCATCCGATAGCAGCCGCGCGATGTGATTGCGGTTGGTCCCGTTGATCATGGTGAACGCCCCACCCAGCACAATTTTGTTCGAATCGGGCGGCACGCCGAGCGCCGACACCACCCCATCGGTGCCCTGCGCCACCAGGTTGGTCACCAGACTTTGATCGTTGGTCACCACCACCGATACTTCCAGGGTGAATTCGTTGGTGAGGTAGTTGGTGACCCACCCCACGACGTTGGTAACGTAGTAGGGCGCGAGGAAATTGGTATCCAACGTGCCATCGGCCATCAGCCGGGCCACGTAATCGTGCGGCACTCCATCCATCTGGGTGAACGCGCCCCCCACCAGCACCCGGCCATCGGCCTGCACGGCCAGCGCCCGC
This sequence comes from uncultured Verrucomicrobiae bacterium, assembly GCA_963788655.1. Classification (GTDB taxonomy): domain Bacteria; phylum Verrucomicrobiota; class Verrucomicrobiia; order Limisphaerales; family JAFGQR01; genus JAFGQR01. The sequence continues at coordinate 33,571 of CAWBHS010000064.1, forward strand.
ACCGCGTCATTTGCTCCTTCGACCGGCACGAACGTATCATCCAGCGAGCCGGACTGGAAATCGTTGTCTTCGATCACCACGGTCGCCGTGGTGGGTCCCGGCAGGATGACGCCCCCGGCCGGATCAAACAGGGTGACCAAGAAATCCTCGTTCCCCTCCACGTTATTGTCCTCGAGAATGGGGATGACAATGACCTTGTTGGTTTCGCCGTCTTCGAACGTGATGAGGTTGTCGGTTTCCGGAATGTAATCCAAGCCCGGCGTGGCGGTGCCGGGCGTGGTGATGTAATGCACCGTTACTTCACCGCTAAAACCATTCGTGCGGGCCAACCGCACCGAGACATTGGCGGACCCTTCAGCCACCAGGTAATCGACCGGCTGGAAGACGACGTGCCCCGGATGATCGTCGTCGTCGATGATGGTCAGTGTGGCGTTGGACCGGCCCAGGGTGCCTTCCCCCACCAGATTGCTCAGGACGAGCAGCACGGTTTCATTCCCTTCATCCAGAAAATCATCGCGTATTTGCACCGAAAAACTTTGCGTGGTCTGGCCGAAGCCAAAGATCACCGTGCCGTTGGTGGGATAGAAGTCCAGGTTGGTGGTCGCGGTGCCGGGCAAGGCGGCGTAATCAACGCTCAACAGCCGGTTGGAAACCCCGGTGCGGATCAACGTAATATTCGCCAGGAAACCAAATTCGTTGACGGAGTAATTCGCCGAACTGAACCCGACATTGGCGTCGTAATCAATGATGGTCACCGTGGCGATGCCCGGCGGCTGGATGAGCGCGTTGTCCGACGCGTTGGTCAGCACGATGTAAAACTCGTGTTTGGGTTGCACCAGGCTGTTATTCAGGAGCGGCACGCTGATGGCTCTTCCCGTTTCGCCGGGGGCAAAGGTCAAGGTGCCGTTGGTGCCCTCGTAATCCTGACCGGCCAAGGCGAGGCCGTCCACGGTGTAATAATCGACCGTGGTGGTGCCGTTGGTGTTGAAGCTGCGCAGCACCTGCACGGTGGCATAGGGCCGGAATTCGTCCACCTCCACTGCGTTGGTGAAATACGTCAGCAGCGCCGGCGGCGGCTCGTTGTCCAACAAAGTCAGCACCGCGTTGGTCGGACTGCTCATGGTCGCGCCGCCCGTGGGGTTCTCAAGCTGCAAGAGGATCGTCTCGTTTTCCTCCCACACCGCATCGTCGAAAATGGGGACGACAAACCGGTTGATATTTTCGCCATCAGCAAACGCCAGCGTGCCGTTCACCGATTCATAGTCCACGCCCGCCTGGGCAGTGCCGCCCGTCGTCCGGTAGTTGACGGAGACGATGCCCGAGCTGCCGTTCACCCGCTGGACGGTCACCACGAAGTCCACGTTGCCTTCCGTCACTTCGTATTCGGAGGCGGAGAGGCGGAACCGGCCTTCGGCGATTTCATTATCCACAATCGTCAGGATCCCCTGGCGGTTGGTCCCCAGGATGGCCGTGCGGCTGGGCAACGTGGCAATGGGATTAGTCAACTGGACACTCAAGGCCCGGTTCCCGTCCGGGAAAAAGTTGTCGAGGAGCGGCACAAACACGTTTTTCTGAGTTTCGCCCACCTGAAACACCAGCACGCCGTTGGTCGGGGTAAAATCCACGTTGGGCTCGGCCCGGCGAACGGTCGTGACCGGGAAATTGGTGCTCGTGTAGTAACTGACCGCCACCACACTATTGGTGGCAAACTGCCGCAGCACCGTCAACGTCGCGCGCCCGCTGATGGTGTTTTCCGGCTCCCGGTAACTGGCCCGGTCAAACGTGATGACACTGTCATCGCTGATGATCGTCGCGATGGCAACCGGCTGCGGTCCCAGCGTGGCGCCTTGCGGCGAATCGAGACTCAGGTTCACGGTTTCCGGATCTTCCGGAACCGCGTCGTCAATGACCGGCAGCGTAAAGGTGCGCAACACTTCGCCCGGCGGGAAGGTGATCACGTTCGTCACGTTCACATAATCCGCGCCCGGGGTGGCCGTGCCGGCACTGGACGTTTGGCGGACCGACACCTGCCCGTCGGTGCCGCCCACGCGGCGGACGGAAATAACCGCATTGGTCACGAACTCGTTGATATTGAAATTGGCCGCACTGAATTCCAGCCGCCCGGAGCCGGTCATGGCGCCGCCATAGAGACGGGCAATTCGGACCCGCGGCTTGCCGTTAACCTGGGTAAACCCGCCGCCAATCACAATGCGGTTCAGGCTGTCCGGCGTTACCGATGTGACAAAGGCATTGGCGCCGGTGCCGAAGTTGATGGTGGCGTCGCTGGTGCCGTCCTGGTTCAAGCGCGTGATGCGGTTGCGGGTCACGCCGTTGAACTGGGAGAATTCCCCGACCACCAAAATTTTCTCATCGACTTGCAGGGCCATGCCGTACACAGCGTTGTTGCCGCCGGTCTGTCCGGCCAGGAACGTCGTATCGAGCGTGCCGTCGGCATTGAACCGGGCCACGTAATTGCGACTGCTGCCCTGAACACTGGTGAACGAACCTCCCACCAAAATCTTGCCGTCGCTCTGCACCAGCACGCTGCGCACAGTGCCGTTGAGGGCGGTGCCGACGTCGAAGCTTGAATCCACCGAGCCATCCCGGTTCAACCGGGCCAGGTAACGGCGCGGCGCGTTGTTGACGGTTTGGAAATCACCGCCCAGCAGAACCTTGCCATTGCTTTGCAGCGCGAGGGCAAACACGGTGTCATCCGGGCCAACGCCGGGATTGAAATCGGCGGCCACGTGACCGTTGGCATCGACCATCGCCACGTTGGGCAGGGTGATGCCATTGACGCGAGTGAAGGCGCCGCCCAAAATTACTTTGCCTTCGGGGGTGAGGGCCAGCGCGTTCACTGCGCCGTCCGCGCCGCCGCCGGGATCAAACGAATTGTCCACCGTCGCGTCCGTGTTCAACCGCGCGAGGTGGCCGCGGTTCACGCCGCCAATCGAGGTGAAGAAGCCGCCGATCAGAATCTTGCCGTCGTCCTGCAGCGCCAGGGCCCGCACCGAGGCGTCCGGCCCGCCGTTGATGTTGAAGGTGGTGTCCAAATCCCCAATGTCATTGAGGCGGGCGATCCGGCTGCGGGTGATGTTGTTCACCTGAGTGAAGTCGCCGGCCAATAGAATGCGGCCATCGGGCTGCACCGCCACGGCATACACACTGGCATTGGCGCCGGCCTGCGTATCAAAGGTGGTGTCCACCGAACCCGCCGGCGAATTCTCGGACTCGTTGTCGATGATCGTCAGAACGGCGGCGGCGGGCGCTCCCAATTCCGCGCCCGTCACGTCGGACAAGGTCAGGTTGACCGTGCGGTTGGGATTGCCCGTGGTGTCGTCCACGATCGTGACCCGGAAGGCCTTGCTGGATTCGCCGTCGGCAAAGTCCAGCACGCCGTTGGTGTCGTAGTAATGCGTGCCGGCCACCGCCGTGCCGGCGCTGGTGGCGAACACCACGGAAGCCGGCCCCGCGGTGCCGCCGGCGCGCGTCACGGTAATGACGGCCGAACCGCTGCTTTCGACAACGCCGTAGGCCGCCGCGCTGAACTGGAGGAAGCCGGGATAATCATCATTTTCAATCGTCAACACCGAGTTGGAAATGGTGCCCAGAGCGCCCGCAAGGGACGGATTGTCCAGCATGAGAATCACCGATTCCAAAGGCTCGGCTTCGGTATCATTGATCAGCGGCACCACCAGGTATTTGACCTCGGAGTCCCCGTTGTTCCAAACGAGCGTGTTCGTCACGGCCACGAAATCCACGCCGGCTTCGGCGGTACCGGCGGTGGCGCTGGCCTCGACGGTGAGGTAACCGACGTTGCCACCGCTGCGCTTGACGGCAATCAGTGCGGCCCCGGCATTCTCATTGGTGGTGTAGCCCAGCGAGGTGAAGCTCACCCGGCCGGCGCTGAAATCGTCATCCACAATCGTCAGCACGGAAGCGGCGGGACTGAGGCGGGCCAGATGCAGCCGGCTCTGATAGTCGATTTGGGAGAAATCGCCGCCAAAGATCACTTTGTTGTCGTTCTGAATGGCCAGCGTCTTCACGTTGCCATTGGGTCCGGGCACGAGCGAAACCGCTTCATCCAGCAGATCGTCGGGCTGGAAACGGGCGAGGCGATTCCGGGGCGAACCGTTGACCGCGGTAAACGCGCCGCCGATCATGACGCTGCCGGCATAGATGCCCACGGAGTGGACGGCGATGGCATAGACCGGCCCGTTGGGTCCGGTGCCGATGTTGAACGAGGAATCCAAATTGCCGAAGCGGTTCAGGCGCACGAAGTGGGGGGAATCTCCGGGGGCAATGTATTTTCCGCCAGCCAAAATCGTCCCGTCGCCGAGCGCGGCCACGCTATGCACGCTGGCGTTGGAAAGCAGAGCGTTGGAAAACCAAATCTCCGAACCGTCCGTCGCGAGACGCGCCACGCCGCCGGCAAAGTCGCCGCCAATCACAATCTGGCCGCCCTCCTGCAACGCAATGGCCCGCACGGGTCCATCGAGCGACGCCTGAAACGAAGTGTCCACCGCCCCGTCCGGCCCCAGGCGGACCAGATAGCCATGGTTGGCGTCATCGCTCCAGGCGGTGAAATCGCCGCCAACCAGGATATAGCCGTTGGTTTGAACGACAATCGCGCGGACGGTGTTATCGGGGCCATCCCCAAAATCGAAGCCGGACGTATCGAGATCACCGGTACTGGTCAGACGCGCCAAACGGTTCGCGCCCGTGCCGTTCACCTGGGTAAATTCCCCACCAATCAGCAGTCGGCCGTCGCTTTGGGTCGCCGTGGCGCGCACCGGTCCATTGGCCGTCGCCACGCTGGAAAAGTCGGCATCCACGGTGCCGTCGGGATTCAAGCGCACAAGGTTCGCATGATCCGCGCCGTTGAAGGTGGTGAAACTGCCGCCGACGGCCACCTTGCCCCGCGCGGATTGATTGGTATAGATGGCAGTGGCAAAGACGGTTCCATCGGCACCCAGGCCCGGATTGAAGGTGGGATCGACCGAACTGAAATCGACTGCGGCGCCGCCGGTGGCGTTGGTGAGCGACAGGAAGACCGATTCCTCATCTTCAACCAGGATATCGTCGAACAGGCGCACCGTGAAAGTCCGGGTGGTCTGGCCCGGCGCGAAGAAGAGGGTGCCACTGGCCCCGGTGTAATCGGCACTGGAGGCGGTGCCGTTGGCGGTGAAATAGTCCACGCTCACGGAGCCGTCGCTCCCGCCAATACGCTCGACGGTGATGACCGCGAACCGCCCGTTCTCATTGGTACTGAAATTGGCGGTACTGTAACGGAAGCGGCCCGGCAGGAAATCGTTGTCCACGATCATCATCGAGGCCAACGCCCGGTGCAGAGCCCCGTTGATCCCAATGTTTTCGCCGATCAGATACAGGCTGGCATAGGGCTCATACATCGTCAGGTTCGCCGTTTCGTTGCCTTCGGGGATTTGATCGTCGAGAATGGGGATGACGAAGGAAGTATTGCCGTCGCGGACCGTTTTGTCGGTGACTTCCGTATAATCCTCGCCCGGCGTCGCGGTGTTCGCGCCAGTCGAAGCCGCGGCCACGAGGTTGCCCAAGCCGCCGTTGTTGCGGGTGATGGTTACCCGCAGTTGGCTGCCATTCTCGTCCACCGTGTAGGTCGGGTCGCGGAAGCCGACGTTGCCGGGCCCGCCGGTTCCGCCGCCGAGGATGCGCGCCACGTTCGAGCGAATCCGTTTGTCGGCGCGGGTGTAAATGGGATCACGGTAATTGCCGCCCACCTGTTGGAAGCGCCCGCCCACGATCAAGTCGCCGCTCGCCTCGATGCCGATGCCATTGACAAAGTTGTTGGGCTGGTAACTGAACTCGTTGATGAATCCCGCGAACTGATTATACGCGGCGTCCAGGAACGTGGTATCAACCGTGCCGTCCGCGTACAGCCGGGTCAATCCCTTGCGCCGGGTAAAGTTGAACGTGGTAAACGCGCCGCCGACAAAAATCCGACCGTCGGCCTGAAGCACGATGGTGTTCACCGTATCGTTGGCGCCGATGCCGGGATTAAAACTTTCATCCAGCGAACCATCGACGTTCAACCGGGCGATCCCTTGGCGGGACCGAAAATCCACCGAAGTAAAGGCGCCGCCCAAGAGAACCCGGTTGTCCGGTTGCACGGTCAGGGCATAAACCGTAAAGTCCGCGCCGCCCCGCGGATCAAACGTTTCATCCACCTGGCCGGCTGCGGTCAACCGCACAATGCCCGGGCGCACCAAGTCGTTAATCACGTAGAAATCACCGCCGGCCAGGATCCGCTGATTGCTGTCCAGCGCCAGCGCGTACACGGGCCAGTCCACGACTGGTTTAAACGACGTGTCGAGGGTGCCATCGTCATTGAGCCGCGCCAAGTGCGGCTGGAAGATGCCGTTGACGGAGAGGAAATCACCACCAATCAGGACCTTACCGTCATTCTGCAACGCCAGGGCATAGACGATACCATCCACGCCGTTGCCGGGATTGAAGGTCGAGTCAAGCGCGCCGTTGGAAAGCAGACGGGCGACGCCGCGGCGCAGGATGCCGTTGTAGGAGGTGAAGCCGCCACCGATCAGCAGCTTGCCGGTGTGATTGGGAAAACTCGTCGAATACAACGTAATGGCGTTGACCACGCTGTTGGGTCCAGTGTTGGGCGACGCCATGAAGGAACTGTCCAGGAGGCCATTGGCACTGATGCGGGTCAGGAAATTGCGGGGCACCGTGTCGTAGGCCGTGAACTGGCCGCCGATCACCGCTCGGCCATCGTCTTGAATGGCCACCGCCTGGACGATGCCGTTGGCGCCCGGATTGGGATTGCCGGGTGGGTTCTGCGACGACACAGCGTCCGGGTTCCAGGCGCGATCAATCGCGCCGGCCGGCGCCTCGTCGTACAGGATGGTTACCGACGTTTCGTAAAAATTGCCCCGCCGGTTGTTCGGGCTCAGCCGGATGACAAAGTCCTCGTTGAATTCGACCAAGTCGTCATCCACCATGTCAATGGAGAAGGTTCGGCGGGTAACGTTGGGGGGAAAGTCCAATTCGAAGGTGCGGCCGTTGGGACTGGTGTAATCCGAACCATACACCGCCCCCGACGAACCGGCCATGACCGCAAAGGGAAAGGGGTACGGATGGACTTCGACGGTCACTTTTTCGTCCGTAACCGCCGCGGGTCGTACCACCGCAATGGTCACGTTGCGCTGGGTTTGGTCCGGGAGTGGGTCTTCGCGCACCCGATAGTTCGCGCGCTCGAAGCTGAAGGTTTGGGACAAGTTGGTACCCACTCGCGGGACGATTCATTGTAAATCTTGTCGATCCGCACGGTCGCCTCGCTGGCAAACGGATCCACCACCGGCACAATTTCCAATGGATTTTCGTCCGGCGCGGGGCGCGGGTTACCGATGCCGACATCGAAGGTCTTGTAGGCGTTGGTGCCGGGGCCGTCGAGGATGGTCACCAGGAAGCTGGCGCTCATTTGGTAGTCATCGAACACCAGCGTGTTGGTCACCACCCGATAATCACGGTTGGGGGTGGCGGTGACGAGATCGTTGGTGTCAATTTCCTCGGGCACAATCGTGAAGTAATCCAGCAGCACTTTGCCTTTGGCGCCGTTGTAGCGAGTCACCGTAATCAACGCGCCGAGCAAACCATTCTGGGAGACAGTATTGGGACGGCTCTCCTGATCGGTGACTTCGTAGAAGGACGAGGTAAAACCGAAGGTCCCGGCGGATTGGGCGTCGATGCCACCGTCTTGGGCCCGGACCGAAAGACCGGTCCCGGTCAACCCCGTTAGCAACATCAGGATCCCGAGCGCCAGGCGGCGGACGGCCGGCGCGGGCAGGCTTTTGCGAATGATGCACATATTAAGCTCTCCGAACTGAAATACAGGTCAATGGCATGGATCGGCGCCTCATGGTTGTTGAATCCGGACGCGATAGAACCGGGAACTGCCCGGCGGCACGGCATCGGTGATGGTCACGGGATTGCCGGAAGCGTCGCTGACAAAATTGGTCAACACCTGCCAGCTTGGCGACGACAGATCGTCCTTGTACTCGACGATGTTGGACGCACTGATCAGCGGGTTCCACGACAGCCGGGCCGTCCCGGACGGCGCCGGAACCAGTTCGATCACCAAGCCCAGATCTTCCGGCACGATGAAGGGGGTCGCGTCGTTGGCATTGGCATAACCGTCGCCGTCCGAGTCGATGTCCTTGCTGCTGGCCAGGGCGGTGTTGAAAGGGCCGTAGGTCACACCGGAAGGATACGTGATGTTGGTGGAACTGTTCATTCCCGTGTAGCTGCTGATCCAAATCAGCCGGCCACTGTTGTGGCTGTTGAGTTTTTCGACCGGCAGATTGGCGTTGGCGAAGTAAATCTTCATCCCCGGATCAATCCGCAAGGCGGCGTTGTAGTTGGTGGGGTTGTCGAGCAACTCGAGGTAATCGACATACAGTGCGTTGTTCGTCGTGGCCGGCGAAAACACAAACAGCGAACCGGGCGTGCCGTCCAGCGTAAGCCGTCCCAAGGCGAGATTGTTGGCGTAGCCCTGGTTGTTCGGGCCGCGGTCCTCGCCCGCCCAGGTGTGATCCGCGCGCCCGGACAAGCCGGGGATGATCGATTGCAGCCGGGTGCCGAGCAAGTCGCCGAATTGCGGTTTCCGATCAAAATGGAAGCCGGACGTCACGGTCCATTCATTGTTGGCATTGGTGCCGCCGTCGGTGAGGCGGTTGGTTACGGACATGATCAAGGCGCCCAGCGCGTTCGAAACGCCGGCTTGATACCGGGTGAATTGGTTGGTGAGGTTGTCGGCAAAGATCTGAATGTCGCCACTGGCCACCATCTGGGCATTGGTCAGATCGCCGTTTTGGGTTTCGAGGGAAAGCAAACCGCTGTTGGCGTTGATTTGACCACTGCTGGCCAGGTTGGGCGAACCGTGGTTCTCGAAGTACTCCGTGCGAATCACGTGGGTGGCCCCGTTGATCTGGCCATGGTTGACGAAGTTCTGGTACGGCGAAGCCGGTTCGGCCCCAAAGTAACCCGCCCCAGTAATGCCGATGTAGCCTTCATTGGTGAGGTTGACCAAATTCGGCACGTCGGTCTGGTTCCAATTGGTGTTCGCTGGAAAGATCAGCGCGCCCTGCACGTCAAGGTTGGTGGCCTCCAGGTACACTGTGTTGCCGATGGAAAGCGTGTCGCCAATGACCAGGTTGGTGGCGTGCGCGGCAAAATCATAGACCACCGTCGGCCGGATCGTGGTCAGGGCGTTCTCGACGACCAGCGCATGAAAGGCAATCTCGATGCTGTTGGTCGTCGGCGTGGCGTTGGTCCCGACCCCATTGGTCGAGACAAAGTCAGCGATGTTGGTCCAAACGCCCGACCAGGCATTCACTTCGCCGGACAGGCGCCGCACCGTTGCCGGCGCGAGATTGCTGATGACCAGCGTCGGTTCCACGGAGGCCAGGTCATATATCAGGTAGGGCGCATCAACCTGGGCCACGCGGTTGCTGGTGAGGTTGCTGGTCTTGATGCTCAGCAGCGATTCCGACCGGATGCGGGTTTGATCCAGATTGACCCGCCCGCCGACAATTTCGACGCGGCCCGGCATGTTCGTCGGGTCCGTGGTGACGCCGGTCGTGAGGAACAGCGAGTTAATGGTGCTGATCGTGCCCACCAATTCGTCGCCGATTTGGGCGCCGTAGCCGGCATACATGACCTCCACCTGATTGGACCGGTAGCTGGGATTGACCACTAGCGTGTTGGTCCAGGGGAAGTTGTTGGTGATCGGGGTAAAGACATAGGTTCCGTTCGTAAAGATGTAGTTACCACTGTTCCAATCGTAGGGCTGGCCGCGCACGACCGCCAAGCTGGAAGGCCGGCGGGTGGTGGGGGTCAAGCCATTGCGTTGCAGGGTGATATTCGTCACCGTGGCGGTGTCATCAATCACATAGACGGAGTTGGTGATACTACGCTGCAAAACAATGTCGTAATCCGAGGTGCTAAAGCGCACCATGGCGCGATACCGACCGCTGATAGCCCCGTGGCCAGTATCCCCATTGCCGGTAGAAAAGTGGACTTCGGTGCTGAAATTCGTATCGACGCTGTTGGTGGGAGCAAACACCATTTGCACCACCCAATTGCTGGGCGTCACCGTATTCGTCAACACCCAGACGTTCGTACAAGATCGCTGCCCAGACTAAAGCCGAAAGACCCCGCCAGGCACCACGGCGGAGTTGGTGCCCGTCGAGTTGCGGACGAAGACCTGGTGATAAGGCGAACTGGCGTAGGGCACGCCGAAGTTCGGCTGGCTAAAGGAGAGTCCATCCAACGAAATGAGCGGCATCGGCCGATTGGCGTTGTTGAGGGTGTTGTTTAGACCTTCACCCCAATAGACGTCGTTGACTCCGGCATCGTTGTAAAAGGTGTTCCCAATGTAGATGCCGCTGGAGATAAGGGAGGTGTCGTCCGACCCACTCCGTAGTCCGGTTCGTTCGATATCCACCAGATTGGAGCCGTGCAACTTGATGATGCCCCCGGCGCTGGTCAACAAGTCCCCCGAACTGATGATGTTGGTGGCAAATACCAACAGGACGGTGCCCACGGAAATCTCGCCGCGGTTCACAAAATTGTCAGCCGCCAGGCGAATGGAATTGGTTACAAAATCAAACCGGAAGCCGGGCGAGGCAAACATGGTGCCGGAGCCGGTATTGGTGAAGTTGAGGCAGTTGGCAAAGTCGTAGAGGTACAGCGACGATGACACCGAAAAAGCGCTGCGGTTAACGAAGGCGGTCGCATCGACCTGGGGCGCAATGTCCGGCGGCGCAAGTACTGGCGCATCATTCTCGAAGAGCGATTGGGTGGCCAAAGCCGACGGCCCGCCCGCCAACGCGAGCAAACTCAGGATACTGACAAATCGTTTCATAATTTCAGGCTTGGTTCAGACATGGGCCAGGGCGACGGTTAGGGCGGGTTCACTGGGGGCGTCAGAACCTCTTCTTCAAGTTGCCGGAGGGTGACGGAGTCCGGAAATACCACCGGGGGGTTGGTGGTGCCATCGAAAGCGCCCCAAACGAAACCGCCTAGCGTCGTCGTGCTGCTTTCATCCAGAAAGAAAGGTGTCTGGTTCTCGTAATAGGGCAATTGATCGGAAAAACGCAGCCGGATGGGGGGGCGAATCACCCCCGGACCAAACTGCGCCGCCTGCCCATTAATCGCATCGTTATTCTCCCAATTACCGGTTCCGCTGCGCAGGTTGAGCACCGGCGTCAAGTTATTGACCAGTCCGAGATCCTCAGCCAATAGCAGAATGTCGGGCTCCCCCACGATCCGCCGGACCACTTGGGAACGTTGCTGGTAGTTGGTAATGACATTTTCCACATACTGGTTCGTAAACGGTAAAAAGAACTGTCCGATCAGCGAGTCGTACCGGTAGGTGACGTTCTCGAAATAGAGTTTGTCCACCCCCGGCCGGATATTGACGCTGTTAGTGGTGGTCTGGAACTCGACCGGATACGCCGACGAATAAACGTTGGTCACAGAGGTGACGACAATCGGATTGGTGGTGCCGTAAATATTGGTGCCGCCGGCGTTCGTGCTGACCCCATAATACCGCTGCACCGGGTACGCGGCGAAGACATATCCCGTACCGTAAGTGACGAGTTGTTCGTTGGTGTAGCTGACCAGGTTGGTGGAGGTCACGTTGGTGCCGGTTACATTGGTGCCGACAACGTTCGTCCCCAGGAATGCGGGTTGCAGAATGTTGGTGAACTCGAGGTAATTCGTCAGGAGGGTGGAAATCAATTGGTAGCCCACCAGGTTGGTGGGAATGATGTAAATGCTCCCGTTGACGAAATTGCTTTGATACGCCTGGTTGACCACACTGGTTTGCACAGTACCTGGGGCACCAAAAGCAGGCGGATAGACTTTGATCAACTGATGGTTGACCGGGCTGCTGGTGAAGAACGTGTTGGTGATGACATTCCCGTAGGTGTGATAGTAGTTGGTCACTAATATGTTAGTGACCACCGGCACCGAAGCCATGATCAGGGTACCCGCCGGCGCATAGGGCGGGTTGGTCAGGTAGGTCAAATAATTGGTGAACGCCTCGGTTGACAGCGTGTAGTAGCTCGAGTTGATGATCAGGTCCGGGTAAATGGTCTGCATTGCCGCCGGGGAATTGGTTTTCGAAATCGCATTGAACTCGGCCAGGTTGGTCGTGAACACCGGCACTGGCGAATTGGTATCGACAAAATAACCCAGGTCGATGGTGGCCAAATTGGTGACCGGGACCACGTTGGTCAACAGATCCTCGATGAACTCGTAGCCATAGAGGGCGGGGGGCACAATATAGACGTTGCCATAGCCCTGGCCGACCGCGGCAAAGACCTCGGCATCGGGGGCGCCCAGCAGGTTGGGCACGGTGGGGTCCAGGCCGCCGTCAGGATTGAGCCGGGCAAAATTTGTGCGGCCATTTCCGACGCCGTTGGTGACCGCGAACACCCCGCCAACCAGTAATGCTCCATCCCAGTTCAAACCGATCGTGTTGACATGCGCCGTAGCCGACGCCTGGAAATTGGTGGCGCGAAAACCGGGATCCAAACTGCCGTCGTGATTCAAGCGGGCCAGCAGGGAGCGCTGGGTGCCGTTGACGTTGCCAAAACTGCCGCCAATAACGATTTGTCCCTGCTTATTGGTGATCACGGCATTGACCGCCGCGCTGACAAAGGCGGTAAAATTGGTGTCCACGCTGCCGTCCCCATTCAACCGCGCAAGGTGGCTTCGTGACAGCCCGTTAACGTCGGTGAAATCACCACCGATCAGCACTTGGCCCGTTTCTTGAAGCGCCATGGATTTGACGGTTGCGTTGGCCGCCGCGACGAAATTCGGGTCGAGCGTCCCATCCGCATTCAACCGCGCGAGGTTGGTGCGCGCCCCGTTGTTAACCGTGGTAAAAGCGCCGCCGATCAGCACCTGTCCGTCTCCTTGCACGGCCACCGTATGGACCGCTCCGTTCGCCGAGGTCACAAAATCGGTATCCACACTGCCATCAGCATTCAGGCGGGCGATGCCAGCTCGCGGCAGACCATTGACAGTAGCAAACTCTCCTCCTGTCAGCAGCTTGCCATCGGCTTGCACCGCAATCGCCGAAACCGGTTGATCCACCAGCGGCAAAAAGAGCACGTCCACACTGCCGTCCAAATTGAGCCGCGCCAGATGAGGCCGGTCCATGCCATTGACCTGCGTAAAGTCGCCGCCGACCAGCACCTTGCCATCCGGTTGCACCGCGAGGGCGTGGACGGGGCCGTTGACATTGGGAGTGAAGTTGGTGTCGAAGGTTCCGTTGCCATTGAGCCGGAGCAGATTCGCCAACGGATCCGTGAAGGACCCCCCCACCAGCAACTTCACCCCGGATAAGTTGGTCAGCAGGTTGTCGAAGGTGTAATCGTAATAGGCCAGGATGTTGGTCGTGAGGTTGGTGGAGACGAATTGCGACGCCGAAACAGGCTGCGCCGGAGCGTTCGAGAAGTAATACAGCACGTTGGTCACCACCTGCCGTTCCAAGATGGTTGAATTGGTTCCCGCGATGACCAGGTTCGTGTAGAGCGATAACAGCTCGGTGGAAGTATTGGTTGTGTGGTGGGTGTTGAAGATGAACTGCTCGAGGTCAATGTTCGTCAGCAACAGCGGAACGTCAGCCCGGTTCGTGATCGCCACCAAGCTGCCGGGCAGGATGCGTTCGGCGGCCTGGTTACCCGGCCGGTACAGGAATCGCAAGCCGCCCACGTCATCGCGCGTTAACCCAATCCAGAATTGGCCCGTGCCGGAGGCAAAACTGGAAACCGGCGCCGGATTGCCGTTGGCCAAGGAAATGGTGTCGAGGCTCCGTTCAATGGCATCGGCGTAATTCTGCGGCGCAATGGGCTCCCTGATGTCGTAGCCGTACAGTGAGCCATTGACGTAGCTCGAAGGGGCCCAAGTCACCGGATCGTAGTTCAGTTTGATGACCGTGTAGTTGGTGTAAGTGACGCCGCCGATGGTTTCCGTGTTCCGCCCGCGCAGAGCCCAGGTCCAGCGAACCGCATCCGCCAAGCCCATCTGTTCGGTCATCATCTCCAAGATTTGCGATTTGAGATCCAGGATGCCCAGCGCGGAGGCCCGGTAATTCTGGCGCAGCGCGTCGGTCTGGGGGAATTCGGTCAGGTTGGCGCTCATTTGCGATGCCGGGGGCAGCGCGTTCAGAATGGCAAAAGCTTTGTCCGCCTCATCCATGCCTCGCGTCCCAAAATACTTCAGGAACGAGGCATCCACAGCATAGTAAATATTGGTGACGTTCCAACGGTACCCTTCGGTGAAAGTCATCGGGCCGCCGATATCGCCGGGCAGGTCGTAACCCAGCGCGGTCACCTGCCATGTCTTGTTGGTCCCAATCAACGAAAAGGCTTGCGCCCCACCCGCCGTGGCCAACACCAGCGATACCAGCAACAGTTGTTTAATCAATCGCATCATAGGAATCCTTAGCGCACGCGGATCACTCGGTAGAATTCCGCCTCGTTGAGGCTGCCCACCAGCACCGAGTCGCTCGTATCAGCCGCACGACGCAGCGAGCCGTAATTCTCCCAGCCATTAAAGTTCACCGACTTCTGCACCTGATACATGTAACCGGGTTCGCTGTTCCAAGTCAGCCGCCCGCCCTCGGGCGTCAACGTCAAGTGCGTCTGCAACACGCTCGCGGCATCGACGGGGCTGGTGCCGCTGAGGAACTCCAGCAGGTTGTTCGCTCCGTCATGGTCCGAGTCCACGTTCGGCGAGGGCCAGTTCTCCGGATTCGGCCCCCAATACATCTGCTGCCAACTGTCCGGCAATCCGTCGAAATTGGCGTCCAAGCCCCAGGTGGTGGCCTTGGCCGCGGCGGACAACGGCGAGAGCGTACCGTCCTTGAACCGATACGCCAGGTTGAGGCGATGCGCGGAACCCGGCGGCAAACCCGTCACCACATAGTAATTGTTGGTCAGGGTAATCGGGGTCGGATTGGTGTCCTTGTCGATGAACAACTCGTAATGCTGGAGGTTGAAGAAGCCGGCCAATTCCGGCCAACTGACCGCCAACTCACTCGCACTCAGCGCCACCACATAAGGTGCGCTGGGCGGATCGGTGACCACGCCGATGCTCACATACCGTTGGGCGTATAAATCAAAGCTGCTCGACCCACCGATAAAACTGGTCCACACCACGAGAAACCGGCCCGAGGGATCGGCCGCCACCGCCGGATGAATCTGTTTGCTCACGGTGTATTCCCGGTTGACCAGAAACTCCTCGGAGGAGGGCTGTCCGTTGTGCAGGTAGCGCCCGTAAACCCCTTCCTGCGATCCGTCCTGCCCGAGGCTGTTCCACACCACCATTTGGTCGGCGCCAATGGCGGCGATCCGCGGCGCAAACTGATCTCCGTAAGTGAAGACGTTGAGCCGCACCGGCAGGCCGTTGGTCAGACCCGTAGCCGAGAACGCTCTTCCGTAAATGTCCCAGCCGTTGTTGCGATCGAGCGTGTCACGCTGATTCCAAACCACGGTCAAGCCGCCGTCGGACAAACTGGCAATCACCGGATTGGCGCAGATGGGAACCTCGTACAAACCGGCGCGGAGGTCATCCGTAACCGGAAGACCCTGCGCGTCAAAAATACGGCAATAGACAATGGCATTGGCCGTCACCGCGTTGGTGGTATTGAAATCGGTAACCCGCAAATTGCTCACAAATTCGGTGACCCACGCCACGGCAAAATTCCCGTTCGATAGGGCCGTCACCGCCGGGCTTCGTTGATTCTGCGCGTCGAAGCGGTTGACCTTGAATTCCGGACCCAGTTTCTGGCCCGTGGCCGAAAACCGCTGCGCCCACACGTCCAACATGGTGGGGCCGTTGCCGTAGCTCGTCCACGCCACCACCACGCTGCCATTGGCGAGCACCGCCACTGCCGGTCCGATTTGATTCTCGCCGTTGGCGGAGTCCACTTGCACGTCGCCGGTCACGAACGTCCCATCCGCGGCGAGGAACCGCGCATAAATGTGTTGAAAGCCGGGACGCCCGCCCTGCCACACAAACACCGCGCCGCCATCGGGGAACAACGCGAGCCGCGGATGTTCCTGATCGAGATCTCCTTGTTCATTGACTTGAAAGCTGGCGAGCTGGCCGGAAAAGGAATTGTTCAACCACCGCGCGCTGAGGCCCAAACCACTGCCGTCCGTCAGGTTGTCTTCCCACACAACATAACCACCGGAGGCCGCCACCTGGATATCGGGAAAGACCTGATCGCCGAGGAGGTTGCCGGCAATGGCATACTGTTGGGCCTGGGGGGCATAGGCGTTCTGGGCCCGTCCCCCGAACGGGAAGGCCAAAGCAAAACTCAGCAGTACCAGCTGCGAAACAAGCCGTATCGGTGATGGCATAAGAGGTACTTTTGTTGTACCAGTGAACCCTATCGTTGTCCACGACTTCTTGGTAAAAATTCAGTTGGCACCGGGGCGATAAGGCCGTGCCTGACAACGCCGAAGACGCGCTGGATTCGAGATTGTTGTGAATGAAGTTAAGCAAGCGCATCACGAAATTCCCGCGTTATTCTGAGTCAAGAAATTTTACGATTAGAGCAACCACAATGCCATTAAGTAATTTGAGAATATCCCCAGCGAAACGGGCACCCGCCGCGTGGGAATCACGCAAGGATGCGCGAGCCTCACGCATAAAGCGGCAACCTCGCGCGCTTGAAACCGGGGCCGGTGCTTCACGGTCCGGTACCCTGTTAGGGATTGAGGAGAAAACGCGTTGAGGTCGTTCGCGCTTGGCCGCGTGGGCCAGCTCGATCGCTCGGTCACGGCCACAACTCCGTTCCGGTCTGGGCAAGGCCACGCCGAATCCAGTCCCGCCGTTAAGCGAGCGGCTCCGATTCAGTTGGTCAGGCACATTGGCGCCGGTAGTCATCATCGCACTTAGAGCAGCAAGGGAGTTTCGTCGAGTTGCGCCAGAAGAGTTTTAAAGCCCCATTGCGCATAGAGCGGCCGGAGTTGCTGGACATCCGAGTTCCGCACCGCCAATTCATCAAAAGTGCAAGGCCGGCCGACGCGGTCATCGAGGCGAATCAACTCCTGGTTCCGCTTTACCACGTCCACCGCTGCTTGGAGGTTGTGCCGCAATTTTTCGCCGCGAACTTCCGGGCCGCGCGCCAACAAGGCCTCAAGCGAGCCAAATTGATTCAATAATTCCGCGGCGGTCTTTGGGCCCACGCCCGGCACGCCGGGAATGTTGTCCACGCTGTCACCCACCAGGCTGAGCCAATCAACCACTTGCTCCGGCAGCACTCCCGTGCGCGCGCGCACTTCGGCCGCGGTCCAAATCCGTTCCTCCTTGTCGTTCGGGTTGAGCAGCCCGATGCGCGGTCCTACGAGTTGCATGAAATCTTTGTCCGCGCTGGCAATCACCACCTCGAAGCCGTCGGCCGCGGCGCGCCGGGCGAGGGCGGCTATCCAGTCATCCGCCTCGACTCCTTCCTCCATCAGCGAAGCAATGCGAGCCGCGCGCAAGTAGTCCTGAATACCGTCAAGTTGTGCCTCCAGCGACGGTGGCATGGGCGGACGCTGGCTTTTGTATTCGGGCAGCGCGGCCAACCGCTCTGCCGCCAAACCCCCGTCCCAGATCACGGCTTGATGGGTGGGCGACAACCGGGCCTGCATTTTGCCCAGCATTTTGAGGAAGCCGTAAATGGCATTGGTGGGTTCCCCGGTTGGAGCGCTCAATTGCCGGATGGCATAGAACGCGCGATAGGCATAAGCGTGCCCGTCAACGATCAACAACTTCCTTTGTGAGTTGGTGGGCATAAGGCATCCTGCGCACACGCCGGGCGAGCCTGGCTCGTTCCCGGCTACGCGGCGGTCAGGGCGGGAACCGGCGCGGGCCGTGAGCCGGGAGGAACCGGTCCGGTGACGGTCCCGGACTTACCAGACTTTGTTCTGGTCAGGTACGGATTGTTTCGCAAAAGGCATTTCCTCTTCGGAGTGGACCCGGTTGCCGGCCGGATCAATGATGGTCGGGGTGACGAAGATGATGAGATTCTTCTTCTTCGTCAGCGCGGATTCACTGCGGAACAACCGGCCCACGAGCGGCAAGTCTCCCAGCAACGGCACCTTGTCTTTGGTCTTCTGCACGTTCTCGGAGATCAACCCGCCGAGCACCACGGTCTGGCCGTCCCACACCACCGCGCTGGTCACCACCTGGCGCAATTGGAACTGCGGCAGCGGAGTTGGTTGCGTCAAGGCGTTGGCAATCGCCCCGCCGCTGACCGACTGCGCCTGGGCGGCGAAGATTTGCGCCGTTTCAAAATCATAACCAATGAAATCGCGCACGGTCGGGATGATGGTCATTTGGACCGTATATCCGTCCGCGCAGACGTAGGGGACCACGTCAAGCACCGGTCCCAACTCGATGGGTTCGGCAATGGGTTGAATGATGGTGCCCACGCCGCCGCCACCGGTCGTCGTGCCGACGGTGCTCACGCTGCTGCCGCCTGATGTTTGGTTGATGGACAGGTCGGTCACCACGTACTGCACATTGGCCACTTTGATTTGGGCCTGCCGTCCGCTCTGCGTGGTTATCTTCGGCGCCACCAATACATCGACACCCTGGCGTTGCTCGAGGGCCTTGATGACGACTTTGAATTGGGGATCCGTCAAGATGCCGGTATAGGAAAATATGGCCGGCGCGCTGTTCCGCAGTCCGGAAGTTAGAATGCTGTCCGTCGAACTCGGGTTCACCAGCGTCGAGGCCGCGCCCGAAACCGCATTGGCGGGTTGGCCGGGGAACGACCCGACCGGATTCGCCTGCGTGGACCGTCCATTCATGGAAGGCTGGGTACCACCTGACGCCGCCGTGTTGCCGCCAATGATGACGTTGCCAAGGTACCAGTCAAAGCCCAGTGCCCGGTTGTCGTTCTGGTTCACTTCCGCAAACTTGGATTCCACGGTCAGTTGCGGCGGGGACATGTTGAGCACTTGCAGGGCCTGTTCGATGATGTCCAAGTCTTGCAACGTGGCGCGCACCATCAGCATGCCGAGCCGGTCGTTGAAATAGATATTCTTGGGCGGTTCCAAGTCCACGCCACACGTAGTGAAGAAATCCCTTACCACCGTAACCACGTTCTGCATGGGCGTCACGGACGTCAGATAATCGATCCCGCCGCCGCCGGTTTGCCCGGTCGTTCCAGTGCCCGTGCCGCCCTGACCGGTTCTTCCCTGCGTGCGACCGCCTTGGCGTCCGCCACTGCCAGTCAGACTGACGCCGACGTATTCCGACTGGCCGCCACCACCGTAGCCACCGCCGCCGTAGCCGCCACCGCCGCCGCCGTAGCCGCCACCACCGCCGCCGTAACCGCCGCCGCCGTAGCCGCCGCCGCCGCCGCGCCCACCATAACCGCCGCGGCTGCCGCCGCCGTAACCGCCGCTGCCGCCGTAACCGCCGCCGCCACCGTAACCGCCGCCGCCGCCGCCGCCGGTCGTGCCGAATTGATACGCGGACACGCCCTGGAGGCCTTGGGCGAACGTATTCGGATCAATCCTGAAAAACCGGTTGTACAACGGTGGCGTTTCCGTGGTTTTGAACGAAATAAGAACATACGCGTCGTCCACCGAATACTTGATGGGCTTGTTGGCCACGGTGACGATGGCATCCAGCGCCTGCCGCAAGGTCACATCGCGAATCCCCGGTTTAAGTTTGACCAGCACGGTGTCAATATTCAAGGGTTCGGCGAGCGAAGGAATGGGCAAACCGCTGGCGGGATCAATGACCTCTTCGGTCGTGGTGGCCGGGGGATCGGCATTCTCGCTGAGGATAAAATTGAGGCCTTTCTTCTCCGGATCTCGCTTCAACGCATCATCGCTCAGTTGCGCGATCACTTCCTTGAGCGGAATCTCATCGTATTCCAACTGGTCGATGCGAATGCGATCCAATTTCTCATAAATAGCAGCCCGCGCACTGCTGGTACGGATGTAATTGGTGCGCGCGTAGGGATTGGGCTCCGGTAATTGTTGTCGTTGGATTTGTTCGCTCCAGGCCTGACCTACTTCCATGATTTTGCCCTGGGACCAGCCTTCCCGAACGATGGTGGATTTGCGGTATTGTTTTTCCATGACCAAGCCCAGGTAATAAATCGCCCCGCGATTCAACGGGTCCCCTTTGATTGCTTCCCGCAACTTGGCTTCCGCCTGGTCATATTCCCCCGCTTCATAAAGCAGCTTGCCGTCCTGCACCAACTTGTCCACCGCGATCTTTCCTTCCATGATTTTGGGGATTTGGTTGATGGTTTCCTGGTCCGGCCGGCGGGCTTCGACCTCGAACCAGTGTTGATAAACCTTGTTGGTCACCGAACGGGCTTCGGGGTTGCCGGGCGCCACGCGTAACACGGCAAACGCCTGGTTGGTGGCTTGGATGAAATCCTGGCGGCGGTAGGCTTGCTCGGCCAGAACGTTGCGCACCGCAATGATGCCGTTGACCGCTTCCTGCCGCACCGGGCCCACCTCGTTGCCAATCTTCCGGATCAGCGCATAACACTCATCATAAACGGCGGCCGCCGCGTAGAAGGATCCCTCCCGCTGCAGCGCCTGGGCCTGGACCAGTTTATTGGTCAGTTGCACGGTCATTTCCTGGCGCCGCACCGCTTCCGCGATGGCGTCCGTCACCGCGCCCGCCCCCGTCGTGGGGCTCGGTGCTGGATTCTGATTCTGGGCCAGCGCGGAACCTAACCACAGCGGGGCCAGGGCACAGCATACTATCAAGGCTCTAATCATAGCTATTCAGTCGTTGGGCACAAAGATCAAGAAGGGAGGGTCACGACTTCTGCCAGCCGCACCGTGTACTTTTTGTTGTTTGAGCTGGCCGACAATACTACTTCGTCGGCGCTGATGGCAACGATTTTGTAGTCTTCGCCGGCAAAGTGCAGCTCGGCGCCGACGCGCACGTTGCGAAACTCCTTCCCCTCCGGAGGATACTTAAGATCCGCTTCATAACCTTCCGTGCGGACGTACGGTTTGTCCGGCGCCACGGAAACCGTTTCCTGCGTGTCGGGCAGCAGCAGGATCAATTCATCCGGCGCTTTCGGATCGCCCTTCACATCCAGCAAGGCATAGAACTCATTGGTTTGTCCCTTGGTGGCATAACTGGGCCGCTTGCGTCGCAGCAGGGGATTTTCGGCGGCTTCCCGGGTGATGCCCAAGTAGTAGCCCCCGTTGCCGGTCGCCCGCTCGAGCGATAGGATGTAGTTCAACGGTTGCGCCTTGGTGAATTCCATCACGGCGGGGCCGACTTCGCCGCCCGTTTCGATCTTGATCAAATCACCATTGGGCTGGCGTTGCCATTTGACCGGGTTGAACAGGTTGTGGGGCAGCGAAAAATCCACGCTTAGCGGCTGCGCGGCCACCTTGAGCGCGGCTTGATGCGGTGCCATGTTCACCGGGGGCAGCGCTTTGTTGGGCTGGCGGCTGATCCCCACGAGGTAGGTTTGGATTTTGTCCGCCTCTTTCTGGCGCACGTTGTTCAGCTTCCACACGGTCGTCCCCAGTCCCAGCAGGGCCAGGATGAGAATCAGCTTCTCATAATGGTTGCGACCGGCATCAATAAGTCTGCGAAGATGTTCCATGCCAAACTGGTTACGGGGTGGGAATCGGCTTCATGACGTCAATCACGAGCGTCACGCGGCACAG
Source organism: uncultured Verrucomicrobiae bacterium (assembly GCA_963788655.1). Taxonomy (GTDB): domain Bacteria; phylum Verrucomicrobiota; class Verrucomicrobiia; order Limisphaerales; family JAFGQR01; genus JAFGQR01. Next base: position 55,302 of record CAWBHS010000064.1, read on the forward strand.
CGATTCATCCAAGACGGTTACCAACACCCCCTCTTCCGCCGTGCCGGGCGGTCGGGGCGGTAGGGGCGCGGCACGGCGCAGTTGCGCCGCGCGCGAATAGGCGCCGGGCCGCAGCCGCGAAACCGGCGCATTGCCGGCTCCCCGGCGCACGGGCCGCCGGTTGGGAGGCGGGAGCGTGCCGGATCGATTGGGCGGGGCGCCGGGAGCGGCGGAAATATCCAGTTTGTTGGGCTCGGCCTCGTGGTCCAGCGCGATCAAACGAGGGGCGAGAAATTGCTCCGCGCTACACAGCTTGTCCAACACCTGGGCCAGCTCGGTGCTGAACGCATAGAACGTAACTTCATAGGGGAAGGCCGCCATGCCCAGGTCCGGTTTTTTGACGATCGGCAATTCATGGCAATACGGGCTGGTGCCGGCGTCGTCCGCGGTCTTGGCCCGTTTGATACTGAGCAGGGCATTGACGTTCGCCGCGCACAATTGGGCGGTAATCAAGCGCACGTCCGCCAGTTGCTCGGCCAGTTCCGGAAAGCTGCCGGGCGCGAATTTGGCTTTGTTCATCTGTTCCTCGAAGGAGAAGGCAAAGTGGTCGCTCAGCTTCACGCTGTGTTCCTTCGCCAAGTTATGCAGGTAGAAAAGATTGCTGTTGAGCACCGTCACGAAATCCACGCCCTGGACCTTGGCATACGGGATCGGGGTAAAATACTTTTGCTCCTGGGAAATGACCTTACTCAACTGGTTCAAGCTGTTTCTGGCCTGATCGATGTTGGCTTGGCTGTGAGACGGATTGGCTTTAAGCAAGCCTTCCAATTGGTGTTTGGAAGCATTGATCTCCTCGTCCACACTCGAATTTTTGCCAATTCCGCTCCACAGATAAAAGCCCCCACAGGCCAGCAGAAGAATGGCCGCCAGGCCAAACACCGCCCAAAACAAATTTCGTCGAAACCATTGCATGGTTAAATCCTAGTTTACTTGCACGGGCCGCTTCAGTTTCAACATGATTTCAAAGTCGAACGTCAACTCGTTGGGATCCGGGTTGAACGTGCCGCTTTCCAGCGTGGTTTCTTTGGGGTCCACCCACTCGGTCATTCGCTGGAGCGCCTTGGCGACCATGTCGGCCATCTTGGTGTTTTCCGCGGGATTATGGAGATTCATCGCCTGAAACACCAATTTCACGTGGGACAACTCCACGCCCGCGCCGGGATTGTTAGGGTTTCCGTACGGCTGATTCAAACCCGGTTGCGCCCGGGGGGGCATCGGGCGCGGCCCTCGTCCGCCCGGCCGACCCGGAGCGGGTGCGAATGAATTACGTCCCCGTCTGCCCGCATTCGGTTGGCCAGGAGCCGGAGCCTCAACTTTGACCGAGCCCGGGATAATGCCATCCGGTAATACCGGTTGAAATCGTTCAATCCACACGCCGGTCTTGGTTCCGCTCAACTGGGCTTCTTTGGCCTTTTCCACCCCCCGCAAGGCCGTCCGAACGTCGGAAAAAAACTTGGGCCAGTAGTAACGGTCCAGAATCCAGCCCGTGTAGGTATCCGCCCGAATCTCCGTGGCAAACAATTGGTTGGTTGCCGATTTCAAGCGGTTGCCCAATTGTTGCAGCGGCCCCATTTTGCTCTGGATTTGTTCCAAGGCCTCGCGCTTTTGATCCGCCACGTTGGCGTAAAACCAGCCGGCGGCGAAAATCGCCAGAACGATGCACGCCGCCGAAGCAATAAAGTAGGGTTTCTTGGTTTCGAGTTCCTGACGGTGGAGCGAACTCTTGGGCATCAGGTTCAACTCGACCGGGCAATGGGCCAGATTGCGCAGCCCCAGGCCTACCACTTCCCCCAAGGTATGGACGCCTTTGGCCAATTCCTCGCGGTCCAGGTTCTCAGCAATCTGCACGTTGCGGAACGGATTGAAATACTCGACCACTCCGGGGCAGATTCAGCTTCTCGGAAAAGAACTGCGCCGTATAAGGCATGACCGAAGCGCCGCCCGACAGATACAGGCGTTCCGGCGTCGAGCCGCCCTGTTGGCCGCGATAAAATTGGATCGTCTGGTTGACCTGAATGTGCAGCCGCGTCAGCACTTGCCGGGCGATTTTCGAGATCGCGGCCTGGTGCGGATTCTCCGGGTCCTCGTAAGCCCCGCCCAAACTGACAAACCCTTGCTCGATTTTGAGCTGTTCGGCGTCCGTCAAGGAGAGTTTGGCCTCGCGGGCAAACTCCTGGGTGATGGAATTGGCCCCGATATTGATGCCGCGCGAATAGACCTTGCCGTTTTCAAAAAACAACAGGTTGCTGGTCTTCGCCCCGATATCCAGCAGCATCGTGCAGCCCTCGATGTCGCCGTAATTGTAACGAAAGGCATTGCACAAGGCCGCGGGGGACACATCGACCAGTTGCAGGCGCAAGCCGGTGTTCTCGGCCACCCGCGAAAGCCCTTCGACCACGTCGGGTTTGATGGCCACCAGCAAGACCTCCAGTTCGCCGGTGGGATTGGCGCCCAGAATCTGGTAGTCCCAAACGACTTCTTCCAGCGGGAAAGGGACGTTCTGCTGCGCCTCGTATTGGATGATCTGGGTAACTTTCGAAGTATCGACCGGCGGGAGTTTGACGAACTTGGAGAAGACGTGGAACCCCGGCGCGCACAAGTTAAGGTCCTTGGAGGTGAAGGTGCCTTCGGCCAACAGCTCGGCCAGGGTTCTTTCCATGGCCGCTTCCCGGGCGCTTTCCTGCATCCCCTCCGCCCCCAAAGGCCTGAAGCCGTAGTTCTTGAGCTGCAATCCACCGTCTTCGTTCAGTTCGAATTCGGCCAATTTCAGCGTCGCCGCTCCGAAATCAACGGCCAGGAATGACTTTGAATTTAGCACGTTAAAACTATTCTGCTGTTGCCCCGCTATCGGTTCAAACGACCACGCTTTCGTCCTGGGGTTAAGGCGGGGCAGCGTAACGCACGCCCAGGACCGATCAAATCAAAAAGCAGTATCCGCTTACAAATAAAGATAAGGCAGGGTGGCGCAATTTCACGCCAGAATTCTTTTTCGAAAATAGCCAATGGTCTGTTCCAACCCGTCCTCGAGCGCGACTTTCGGCGCCCAGCGCAACCAGCGCCGCGCCCGGGTGATGTCCGGCTGCCGTTGCCGCGGGTCATCTTGCGGCAGGGGTTTGAAGACGATGCGGCTGCGCGAACGGGTCAGCCGGCGAATCTCCTCGGCGAATTGCGCCACCGTCATTTCCTGCGGATTGCCGATGTTCACCGGTTCGGAGTGCGAACTCATCATCAGCCGGTAAATGCCTTCCACCAGATCGGAACAATAACAGAAACTCCGCGTCTGGCGGCCATCGCCGAAAACCGTCAGCGGTTTGTGCTTCAAGGCCTGGCTGATGAACGCCGGCACCACCCGGCCATCGTGCAGCCGCATCCGCGGACCGTAGGTGTTGAAGATGCGCACGATGCGGGTTTCCACGCCGTGCTCCTGGCGATACGCCATGGTCATCGCCTCGGCAAAGCGTTTGGCTTCGTCATAACAACCGCGCGGGCCGATGGGATTCACGTTGCCCCAGTAGTCTTCCGTCTGCGGATGCACCAGCGGATCGCCGTAGATTTCCGAAGTGGACGCGAACAGGAACCGCGCTCCCTTGTGTTTGGCCAGGCCCAGCGCCTTGTGCGTGCCCAGCGAACCCACCTTCAACGTCTGAATCGGCAATTCCAGGTAATCCACCGGGCTGGCCGGCGAAGCAAAGTGCCAGACGTAATCCACCGGCTCGTGCAGGAAAATGAACTCCGTCACGTCCTGTTGGATGAACTTGAAATTCGCGTTGCCGGCCAGGTGCGCGATGTTGTCCACCGACCCGGTGACAAAGTTGTCGATGCCGATCACCCGATGTCCGCGGCCCAACAGCAAATCCGCCAGATGAGATCCCAGAAACCCGGCCCCGCCGGTGACCACCGACACCGGTGTCCGTGATGTTTCGAACTCGCGATTTTCTTGCCATGCCTTCTTTTACAAGGGCCAGCGCAGGGGTTCAATGGGCAAAAGTGTGCCCCAGGGAGTTTCCTGGGGCGGCGAAAGTTTAAAAAATCTCCGCTTGGCGAACCAGCGACCTACTTGGCGCCGGTTCCCACCATAACGACGGGGATGGTTCGCCAGAGAATCTTCAGGTCCAGCCACAATGACCAGTTATCAATATATTCCAGATCCAGGCGCACCCAGTCCTTGAAATCGCGCACTTCGTTGCGACCGCTCACCTGCCACAGACAGGTCAGGCCGGGTTTGACGCTCAAGCGCCGGCGGTGCGGACAGATCATCAAACCGCTCGACCTCATCCACCGGCAACGGCCGGGGACCGACCAGGCTCATTTCGCCGCGGAGCACGTTGAACAACTGTGGGAACTCATCGATGCTGAACTTGCGTATCCACCGCCCCACGCGGGTGATGCGGGGATCATTGGTCACTTTGAATACCGGCCCGGACATCTCGTTGAGCGCCGCCAACTCGTGCTTGCGCTGTTCCGCGTCACTGACCATCGAGCGGAATTTGAGCATCGTGAACGGCCGGCCATTCAAGCCACAGCGTTGCTGGCGAAACAGGACCGGCCCGGGCGAAGTGAGCCGAATGGCCAGCGCCACCAAGACCAACGGCAGTGACAGCAGCAGCAGCAGAATGAAGGCGCCTACCAAATCAAGCAGTTGCTTGGTCAAACCCTGCCAGGACGCGTCGGGGGCCGAGCGAAACACCAGCACGGGTCGGCCGTAAAAGTAATCAAAACTGGTCCGCGAAATCTGCGTCTGGAAAAAGTCGGCGATCAGCCAGGCTTCAACGCCTTCGCGCTCGCAGGCTTGAATGGCCTTCTCGATTTGCCCGAAATACGTGTGCTTGGCGTTCAGGATGACCGTGTTCGCGGAGTGCTCGTGCAACACGCGGAGCAACTGTTGCACGGTCGTTTCGTTCAGGTTCAATTCGGTCAGAATCTCCGCTTCCTGCTCGGGCGCCTCGCTGAGTTCGGCACGCATTCGCGCGGTATCCTCCGGCGAGCCCACCAGAATCACCCGCCGCTTCATTTGCGACTGGGCAAATTTGCTGCGGTAGGCCAGACGCAACGCCTCCTCCGTCAGCAGCATCAGGCCAAAACTCACAATCCCAAAGAGGCCCGGCACCGATCGAGCCAGGTTTTGCTTGAATAGAAACAGCACCAACATGACCCCGGCGGTTACGATGAAACAGGACTTCAAGAGAATCCAGATCGTGACCCGTCGTGACGCCAGCAACGGCCGCTTATAGAAACCCTGCGATTCGAGCGTCAACGGAGCAGCCAGCGGGATCACCAAGTAGAGCCAGGCAAACTGGATGAACGGTTCCACCGGTTTGGGGCCTAACAAACGCTCCCAAATGTTGACAAACCAAGTCCATTCGGTGCGCATGTAATGGGCCAGCCACAAGGCCAGCATGAAGACCGCCGCGTCCTTGAGCTGGTAAAGCTGAATGCGAAGTTGTTGGTCGCGCCGTAACATAATCCGTCAGCCGACCACCCTTTCACGGACTGGCCCCACGCCCGTTGAAGCAACGCCCCGCTCGGGCCTTCTTGCTCCTGCTCATACTCTTGCTCGTGCTCGGCCAGCGTTTAAGCGGCGCAAGCGCATGAGTATGAGCAAGAGCAAGAACCAGAACAGTTGCCTCGCGGTTATTCACCGCGCCCAAGCTTGCTTCAATCGTACGGCAATCCGGCCGGCGCTTGCGCTCCCAACGACCCCCAACTGTCTCTGCTACCACGTTCACCATAACTCAAGGCCGCCGCGCCACCGTGGTCGGCGTACCTGCTGCCAACTGAAATTTCGGAACCGCCGCCGTGATCAACTGTTTCATCCGCTCGTACGTCGCGTCTTCCTGGCCCGGCCGGCAAACCGAAAAACAGGCCACGTACGCCCACCGCTGCCAGATGCCCAGGCGGATCATGTCGCGCGCCATCCACCACATCCGTTGCAGATGGTCCGCCGAAAGCTCATCGTCTGCCACGAACCAATACACATACAATCCATGCCGCAATTCACTGGTCCCATCGAGCTTGGGGAACTGCCGTGCCAAAGTCAATTTCATGACCGGCAAGGAATACGCACGCGGCTTGCGGATGCTGATAGCCGTCTTTTCCGTCTTCTGAATCCGCCATCCCGCGCCCGTCAGACAATACTGCGGCTTATGAATGCTGGTCCGGTCCCGGCCCATGAGCACCACGTTCAGCGCCGCCTCGAAACCGCGTTCATCGCGGTAAAGCCTCTGGCCGTAGGTCGTGTCTTTCGGCAGCCAGTTGAGCACGATATGTTCAACCGGCAGTTCTTGGGATTCGAAGTCCAGCACGCGCTCCGGCAAGTCCACCCGGTTCGTACCGGCCACGTTGCCTTCGGGATCGTACACCGGCTCAGCCACCACGCGCACACCGGGTTGGCCCATTGTTTGGAACGACTGAAGGCGCCCCAAAAACACCGCCGCCACCGTCATGATCGACAACGCAGTGAATAAACTGAGTTTAACCTGACGACTCATGCGCCGTGCCCCGTTTCTGCCAAGCCCCCCGGAAACGGTTGGCCTTTGTTCTCCCGCAGCCAATACCCCAGCGCCATAATGGCCACGAACGCCACCACGTAACGGCAGGATGCTCATGCCAGTGCTTTCATGCACGTAATTGCCCGCCGCTTTGCCGAAGGTCTGCGCGGCGAGAATGATCGAGTTCAAACGCACGACGTTGGCCGCCACGGCCACGGGAAACGCCGAGGCAATGATGAGCAGTCGCCGCCAGGGCGATCGCAAATAGACAAAAGCATAAATGATGGCGATGGCAAAGGTGACCGTCAGGCTGCGCAGACCGCTGCACGCCGCGGCCACGTCATACTGGTAACCGCCATTCGGAGCGAAGATACGCGTGCCATCCTGGATGACGTTGATTCCCAACACGACGTGACAGAGAGCCGTGGTAATTTTTACGGCCAGCATCCGCAACGGGAAGGAAATCGTCTCGGTTAGCGTTCCCAATGGCACGCAAAAGACAAACAAACAGAAGGGGAAGAAACTGTCCCGCAACCAGCGCCAGCCCCAGATCATTCCCGTCAGCGCGTAAATCCCCAGAAAGAAGCCCACGATGGAAATGCGCGTCTGCTGGATCATGTAACCGAAAATGTGAATCAGCAGCGCCACCGCGAACAATCCAATGCCCGGTGCCCAGGGCTGCTTGGGCAATGCCAACAATTCCTTGCGTTTCCACCAGAACAACACCAGCACCACCAGGGGAATCAACCGCCCGTGCGCGTCATCGGACGACATGCTGTAGGCATATTCCATCCAGCCAAACAAGGAATGGGTGTCCGTGTAACCCAAGGTTGAGTTGCCGAAGAACAGGAACAAGCCCACCCACGCCGCCAACAACACGAAGAACGCGGTCTTGTTCGGCAAACGACGCCAGCCCTGGGCCAATTCCTCGCGGAACTGGTCCACCGAATCCGCGGCATGCTGTTGGCGCTGGCTTTCCATTCGTGCTTTAGAGTTGGGAGGGAATCCTCCGCCGGTTCGTTCAATCTAATACTTGCGGTTTTCCGTTGACAACGTCCCGCCGTAGGCGCGCCGCAGTTGCTCGACCGACCGTTCCCAGTTCAATTGGGTCGTGAACCGTTCGGTGGCCAGACGCGACATCCGCTCCCGCGCCGGCAGGTCATCCAGCAGCCCCGCGATACCCTCGGCCAGTTTGTCGGCTGAATTCTCCGCCACATACCGGGCCGCGTCCCCGGCGGAAGCCCGGCCTTCCCGCAAGTCAAACATCACTTGCGGTTTACCGAAGGCCATGTATTCCAACACTTTATTCATCGTGCAATGGTCGTTGTACGAGTTGATCGGGTCACAGGATACGCCAAGGTCCATCGTCTGCAAGGCGCTGAACAGGTATTCGTTCGACACCCGGCCCGGCAAGTCCACCACCGCCTGCAAGCCCAACCGGTCTCGCTGCTCGAGCAACCGAGCATATTCCGGCCCGGTTCCCATCAACAGGAATTGGATGTCCTGCCGTCCAAGCCGATGCACCAGGTGCGCGGCGGCCTCGATCAGGAAATGGACTCCATCAGCGTTCCCCATGACACCGACGTACCCAACCAGAAATTTCCGGTCCTTCCGCAAGGCCGGATTGGCCGGCCACTCCCCGCGGTTGAGCTGGGGAGCAGTCCGGACGACATAGACAGCATCGGGCGATTTATGGCCGCGCTGAACCGCAATTTGCCGGATGGATTCATTGGTCGCCAGGTACGGTATGGGCGCACGAATAAGTCAATCGTTCCGCCAACCGCACGATCCAATAAAACAAACCACGCCGGCCAAACTTGGCTTCAAACATCTCGGGCCAGGCATCGTGAACATCGTAAATCACTTTGACGCCGAACAGCCATTTGAACGGCCACGCCACCAGGAACAGCAAGTCCGGCGGATTGCACAGGTGAATCAATCGGAACCGGTGCCGCCGCCAGGCTTTCCAAGCCAATCGGGTTTCTCCCCCAAGGGCGGAAGCGTATTCGCGGAAGAACCCAATGAACCCACCGGCTTCCTCGCTGATCCAATGCCGGTAAATCTGGATGCCCTCCAGTCGCTCTTCGGGAATTGTGTGCCCGCGCATCTGCGGGCAGATCACCACCACCTCGTAGCCCGCATCCCGCAACGCGCACGACTCCTGCCAAACCCGTCGGTCCAGGGGGACGGGCAAATTTTCGACCAGAATCAGGATGGCGGGTTTGCTCATAGGGTATTCAATTCCCTTGAGGAATTGAGCGGCTTGCAACGATGCGGGCGTTCGGTTCCCCCTCAACCCGGCCCTCTCCCTCGGGGAGCGGGAGAATTGCCGACCGCGCGTCACCGTGCGCAAGCCAGCCGCTATTCGCCACCGCCGCCGCGAAGCTGTTCCCTCTCCTGGAGGAGGGGGAACCCGTTCGACGCGGACGGGAGGCAACGAATAGCACTTCGACCTTCGATGGCCTTCCGCGCGAAAATCGAATTGGTGGTGACTGCGCTTGGCGCATTCGAACTACGAAGCAGCCCGGCTGGCGGTTCCCTCTCCTTGGGGAGAGGGTCAGGGTGAGGGGAAAGGAACCGGCCGGACATCTCATCGCATTGTGTATCTGCTGACTTAGCACGAACCTCCGCAGCCTCACCAACAGAAGCCTTCGTACTTGCCGGGCAACGTCTGCAATTCCGGCCAGCCATTGACATCGAGCACGTGATGCTGCGGTGTCACAAACCGCTTCAGCTCCTCCATCGTGGCGCATTTCTGAGCCGCCACCACCACGCCCTGCTGACCAATCGCTGCCCCGATGTTCGAGTGCAGCAGCGAGGCTAGGTGCGGCATTTTGGTATCGATCAACCGCTTATTGCTGCCAACCAACGCGGCGAGGTTCAACGCCGGATCATAAATCCGCACGTCATAACCGCGGCCCAACAACGTCTGCGTCACCTCCACCATTGCGCTTTCCCGCAAATCGTCGGTGTTCGATTTGAACGACAAGCCCAGAATCACCGCCTCCCGCTGGCCGGTCTTGACGATCAGGCTGAGTAGATTCTGCAAATGCCGTTCATTGCTCGGCAACAAGCTTTCCAGCAGTGGCAACTGCAAGCCCTGCAGCCGCCCGTGTTGGACAATGGCGCGCACGTCCTTCGGCAAGCACGATCCGCCAAACGGATTGCCCGGCCGCAAGTAATACGGCGAAATGTTCAGCCGCGTGTCCTGGCACAATAATTCCATCACCCGTCGGGCATCGACCTGCATCGGCTTTGCCGTCCGGCCAATCTCGTTGGCGAAGGCCGTTTTCGTCGCGTGAAAAGCGTTGCAGGCATACTTCACCATCTCGGCCGTCGGCCAATTCACCACCGCAGCCTGGACCCCAAACAAGGACTCCATTAATTCGGAAGCGGGCTGGGTGGCGTCGCGCGTTCCCACCACCGCCAAAGAAGGTTCGTCAAAATCCGCCACCGCCGTGCCTTCCCGCAAGAACTCCGGATAATAGAATACCTGCACGGAACCCGCCGCCACCAAGTCCGTCAGCGATTCCTCGACCAAACTCGTTGTGCTGCCGGGCAGCATCGTGCTGCGAAACACCACTGCGTGTGGCGCTGCCTTTTTCCGCACCGCTTCGCCGATCTGCCGCGTCACTTCCCGCACGAAACCCAAATCCAGCGTGCCGATCACCGTTGAAGGGGTTCCCACACAAACCAACGAAACCTCGGTGGCCACAATGGCTTCATCGCAATTTGGCGTAGCTCGCAACCGTCCTTTGGCTTTGGCTTGTTGGAGCAACTTATCCAAACCCGGCTCCACAATGGGCGCTTCGCCGCGGTTGAACGACTCGACCTTCTGTGGTTGCACGTCCACGCCCACGACTTCATGACCCTGGCGCGTCAAACAGCCCGCCGTCACCGCGCCCACGTAGCCCAAGCCAAAAATGCTGATCTTCATGAAGCCGCCGAAGCTAGGAACGTCGTGGCGAAAACGCAAGGTTTCTCCCCCGGCCGCGCGGTCAACTTCAAGAACGGCGCGCGACAAACCTGGCGAAACGCCGGGCTGACAATTCCTTCAAGACCCTCGGCTTCCCAATTGACCCTACCGCCAACCGTCGGTTCAGTGGCAGTCTCGACCAGTTCCACGTCACTCCATTGTGCGCCGACTTCGATCCGCTGCGCAACCTCGCCGCGATGGATGGTAATTGTCCGCTCGTCCCGTCTTTTCACCCGGGTTCCCGGCGCAAACTGCCAGCGCACGCTGAAATCCGGGCGGCGTCCAGGCGCCGGTAAGAATTCGTCCGCCACCCGCCAACCGTCGCCCGACTCGACTCGGGTAAATCGTTCGCCGAATCAAGCCGTCGGGCAGAGCCAATTCGGCTCGCAGACCGGCGGGACGGTCCTGGGATGCTTGGATCATTTTCCACGTGGGCCGTTGGTGATGCACCGCCCACAGAAACGGTCCCAGCCGGCGCGGATATTCGTCGCCGACCGGACTCGGCGCATTATGGGCCGCGCGTGACGCCAGCCAATGGCGCAGCGGCAAGTCGCCGTAATACGCGCCGGTGCCCGGATCAATGACCAGTGCCACCCGTTTCTGCCACAACGAAAGATGCAACGCATCCAAGTGTCCGTGCGCGGCGGTTTTTAAATAACCGAGCGGCGACAAATCCCAACGCAGCCACCAATCGCCGGATTCGCACACCGCGATCCCCGTGTCCGGATACACTAACCAATCGCCGGCCGTCATCGTGTTCAGTGGCTTGCCGCGAGCCAGCGGCGGCTCGATGCTCGGCGGATCGCCCAGCCAATAAGCTATGGGCTGGCCGGCGCGTTCTCCATGCATCCACGCCTGCCATTCCTGAATGGCCGTGTGGTCGCTGGCATACACCGGCGTGACGAACGCATTGTCTGAATCACCGTAGTCCCACGGTTCGCAGTTGGCCTGGGTTGCCCAATAGAATCGCGCGGCTTTTACCAAACGGTCTTCAATTGGCGAGGCCACCTTCCGACCCCCTGCGATTAACGCCATGCGGACCTGCCAGCAAAACTCGAAGGAGAACAATTGGTAATTCAGCGCCTGTTCCCGGTTGCCGCCATCCGGGGCAAACTGTGCCAGCACTTCCGTTTCCCATCGGCGTTGCAATTCCTCGATCGTCGTCCCCCACTGCACCAGCGCGGGCCAACGGACGACGGCCAAAATCAATCCGGCCAATTCGCCCAGCAAATGATTGTTGGCCGAAGAACCGAACGATTTGTGTCGCCAGACATACCACACGTGCGTCGGCAGAAGTTCATAACGCAAGGTGTCCAACTCAGCTTCAAATCCCCACTGCTCAGCCCTGCCTGCCAGCAGCGCGTCGATCCAGGTGAATTGGATCAACCGCATCCCCGCCTCCAGCGCACTGGTCCAGTTCCAGCCGCGGTATGGTGGGTTGTGCTTCACCCAGTCCTCCAGCCAGAGCACACATTTCTCGCCGGCTCGTTGATCGTCGAGCACATAAGCCGCCTGCGCCAGGCGCAGCAGTTGATGCCAGCGGCTCAATTCCCACACGAGTTTGATGTCCGCCCCCGCCGGCAAGGCGCGATGGTTCAAGCGGAAACCGGGGGCATCCGTAGCAAGCTCCTGTCCCGCGAGATAATCGCAATGCCACTTCGGCGGGTCGTCCACCTTGAGTTCCAGATGCCCGAACGCGTGCCAGTGTCCCGCCAAGATGCGGTCCACCTCCTGCGCCAACGACTCGCGCAATACTTCGGGCGCCGCATCCGGCGGAGACAAGTGCGGAAAAACGTCAACGGATTTCAACGGCACACTGGCCCAATCCCGTTCCCTCCGAGCATCGCTGAATTGAAGAGTTTCTTCCGTAAATGTCCCGCGACTTCGGCCGGGCTCATTGCCCGCAACCGATGATAATACCAATGAATCCGCGCCATTAAGGTCGAATGCTCCGCCACGTGCCCAGCCCAATAACCAAAGCGGTTAGTTGCCGCAAGCCCCAAAACCGCTCGCCCGGAGCTCAGCGGGAGAAAATCCAAAGTCCAAGTTCCGATTTTCCGATTCCTGTGGAGTGCGGCGGGAAGCGAAGCACCACGCCGCTTTGGCTTCGTCTGGAAGCCGCCCGTTCGAAAGCGGTGTCGTCGCTGCGCTCTGCCACCGCACTCCATAGTGGTCGTCTGACGCGGCGCATTCGGAAATCGGATTTCGGATTTCTTTCGGGTCTCGGATTTCGGCCTTCGGATTTTACACCGGTCCGCTGCCGCTCGCCGACGCCAGCCCAACCACCGGCGACCTGGCGGCCCGCCAAGCCGCACGCACGAGGAAGAAATCAACAATCAAACTCAGCAACAATCCAAGGGCCATGGTGAATTGCATCAGTTGCCATTCAGGCAGGCGCGCTTGAGCAATCCCATGCACCAAGGCATTACTCACGGAAAGAAGGCGGCATCCACGACCAACACGGAAAAACAACGCATCGGCCAAGGCCAGTGGCAGCCCGATGATCCGCCCTCCGGAATGCCGAATGTCACTGATGCCAATCAAGCCCAGGATAGTCGTCCCAAACGGTGAGGTGATCCCGAGTGGCAACAGTGTAAATCCCAGCAGCGTCTGCCACCACGCCGGACCCGGAGGCGATGCACCTGACTCAACCACCCGTACCTCCTGGACGGTAACAGTGAGAAAGAGGGTGATCAGCCCTATTGCCGCCCACCCCGCGCCCATGATGGCTTTGCGCGAGAATCGCAGGTGCATTACGGAGCCAACGCGGTTCGTTGATCCGCCGGTCGCATCCTTGGTAGCGCTGATCGTTTCCACTGCCGTCTTCACCTCGCTGGCCTGCTGATAACGCCGCTCGGGACTTTTCTCCAACGCATGGAGCACCACTTCATCCAAGCGCACATCCACTTGCACTTTGTGCGACGGGGGCTCGAACCGGCCCAGCGGCAGTTCGCCCGTGAGCATTTCGTAGAAGACCACGCCGAGCGAATAGATGTCCGCCCGATGGTCCACCGACTCCGGCCGTTCGAGTTGCTCGGGCGCCATGTACTTGGGCGTGCCCATGACGAAGCCCGGACTGGTCAAGGTGACATTGCCCGGCTCGCGGCCGACCAGTTTGGCGAGGCCGAAATCGGCAATCTTCACGCGGCCTTTTTTGTCAAGCAGCAGGTTCTCCGGCTTGATGTCGCGGTGAACAATCCCTTCCTCGTGCGCGAATTGCAGCGCCTCGCAAATCTTCGGCACAATGGCCAGCGCTTCCTTGGGGGTAATCCAGCCGCCTTCGAGCATCTGCCGCAAGTTCTGGCCGTCCACGAATTCCATGAGGAAGTAGTAATAACCGCCCGCCTGCCCAAAGTCATAAACCGCCACAATGTTCGGATGGTTCAGCCGGGCCAGCGAACGGGCTTCGCGAGCGAACCGCTCGGCAAACGCCGGATCGCGGGCCGCCGACGGCAGCATCAATTTCAGCGCCACCCACCGGTCGAGTTGTTTTTGCCGGGCTTTATAAACGACTCCCATGCCGCCCTGACCCAGCAACTCGATGATGTCCAATTGCGGAAAATGCGGCGCCAACTCCGCGGGCGTGGGCGGCACGAAACTGTCCGCGGCCGACTGGCCAACCCCGGATTGCGCTTCAGTCTTCAACCCTTGCTTCAGCAGACACTGCGGGCACAGCCCTTGCGGGGCGTCCGCCGCCACCGGCTTGCCACATCCCACACAAACTTTTGTCGTGTCCATAATTTTCTCTTTCACCCGGTACAGAAGAAATGCCCAATCCAAGGTTACGCGAAAACATTTTAGCCAGTTCTTAATCCGCCAGGGCCGCAAACAAGTGGCGGATCTCTTCGTCCACGTCAGCCGGTGAGGCAACCGTCTGGGCGATTTCCGCCCGCAGCAATTCCCGATACCGCTGACGCAACCGATGCACGGCCACCTTGACCGCGCCCTCGGTGAGCCCCAGTTGCGTCGCCAATTGCGCGTAAGGGGCGGATCGGGCGTCGGTCGTGAGCGTGATCTTCAGCGTGTCGAACTGCGCCCCTTTTCCCGCGGCCACCTGTTCCGCGCGCAACTTCTCCAACACTTCGTCCAACAGGGTCAACGCCCAGCGGCGCTCGAACAGTTTTTCCGGCGTCAACTCGTGCGCCGGCTCCAATCCGTAACGGGTTTCCGCCAGGCCGGTGTCGAGGGGAACATGGTCCACCGCCCCGCCGCGCTTCTGGGCGCGGGCTTTGTCCCATTCGTTGGCCAGAAAGTGCTTGAGCGCGGTGAGCAGGAACGAGCGGAACCGACCTTTCTCCGGGCCGACTTCAGCCAGGTAATGCTTCTCTAACAGCCGGACGAAAAAGGCCTGCGTCAAATCCTGCGCATCCGGCGGTGAATTGCCCAGGCGCCGGACAAACGCATACAGCGGATACCAATAGGTGCGGCAGAGGGTTTCCAACGCGGCCTGTGCCGCCGGCGATTCGCCCGCCTGCGCCTTCAAGACCACCGTCCATTGCGTCGTGACAAAATGGCTGGGCGGCGGTGCGTTGGTATCGGACTCGGACATGCAACGATAATGGTCAACCCGCCGCCACCAATTGCAACCGGAAAGGAAGGAATTTTCCACTGTAGGACAGGCGTCTCGCCTGTCCCGGACTTTCAAACAACGTCCAATTCTGCAACGAACCGCCAAGAACCAGCGGGCGCGTGTTGGACTTTCGAGACAGCCGGGACGGCTGTCCTACGTAAACGCGCGTTCGCCTGTTCGCTCCACCGGCCCATCCCTTCATCCCTCCAACTCTTCAACCCTTCACCAATCACTCCCTTCAATCCATTCCCCCGCCTCCGGAGCACCGGTTGAAAAACTTCGTCTAAGAAAACGAGACCCTTGAGTGTCCTCATCAATGAAGACAATATGCGAGTCGATGACCCGAGCGGCACCAACGAACAGACGGTTCACCTCGATGAAATAAGATGATTTAACCGGGATGGCCGTGGCGGAACCAGACAAATCCAGCGCGAAAGCCCCGCGATCTGAATCGCTGGAAACGTTGTTCCATGCCCTGGAATCGCCCCTGTTGAGCTACGCTCGGCGACTCCTCAACGATTCGGCTGCGGCCGAAGATATCGTGCAAGACGCTTTCATTAAATTACATGCCCAGTTTGACGCGGTCCGCGAACCCCGCCGTTGGCTGTATCGCACGGTGCATAACCTGGCGCTCAACCACCAGCGGCGCGCCGGCAAGATCGTGCCCCTCCACCCGGAGACGGAATCCGGCGAGCCCGCGGCCGCCGATCCCGCCGACCCCCAGCCGTTGCCCGACGAACAAATCGCCCGCTGGGAAGGCATCGGCCAGGTGCGCCTGAGCCTCGAAGCGCTGGATGCCCGCAGCCGCGAATTGGTCCGGCTGAAGTTCAATGATGACTTGTCCTACAAGCAAATCAGCGAACGCACCGGCCTGAAAGTCGGCCACGTCGGCTACCTGTTGCACCATGCGCTCAAAGCCATTGCCGCGGAACTGGCCAAAACCGGAGTAGTGCCATGAATCCTGATTTACCCTCATCGCCTCGCGAGGAATTGGAAGCGCGTCTGACCGCGCTCCTGCTGGGCGAACTGAATGCCACGGAAGCAGCGGAAGTGCGCCAGGCCATCGAAAACGATCCCGAACTGGCCCGCCTCCACGAACGGCTCAAGCAAACCATCGGCCTATTGCGCGAAGCCGCCGCCAGCACCGAAGAACCCGCCGCGGAACCGCACGCCCCGCTGCAATTGTCGGCTGCGAAACGTCAGCAGTTGCTCACACAATTCAAGACTCCGGCGGATCAGCCACAGCGCGAGCCAGCGCGGCGCCGAAGTCGTTGGTACATTCCGGCGAGCATTGCGGCGATCCTCGTCGCCATGTTGGCGATTGCGTCGCTAATGG
Organism: uncultured Verrucomicrobiae bacterium; assembly: GCA_963788655.1. Taxonomy (GTDB): domain Bacteria; phylum Verrucomicrobiota; class Verrucomicrobiia; order Limisphaerales; family JAFGQR01; genus JAFGQR01. The sequence continues at coordinate 71,711 of CAWBHS010000064.1, forward strand.
TGTCCAATTCGCGCATGGCCATATTCGGGCGAGCGAAGCTCACGTCGGCAACGGCGACCGGAGAGTCAGGAGCAGACTTGCGAATGCCTGATCTACGGGGGATAAACTGCGGACGGTCGCTGCAAATTCGCCAAGCCAGCCCGCGGAGGCTCCAGTTGAATTGGCTCTTCGCGACAAATCCGTCCACTGGCGGTGGTCTCACCGTCGAGAAATATCTGAAGGAAACCGCCTCTGCCGCCGCGGCTACCCGTCCTGCTGAGGCTGAAAACAATGTCTATTTGCCAACTGGTGAAGGGGAAGATTCGGAGGAAGGCGTTGCCTTGCATCCCCAGCGCCTGACCAACATTCCCGGCAGCACTCCGCCGGCGGGCGACGCTGGCGGCGCGCCCCAAATCGCGGACGCCGGCGATACGCCTGGACATAACTGGTATTCTGGTCTGACTCGCGACGATGCCGGCGGCCTCAAGATATCTCAAAGGCGTTGCCCCCCAAGACGGTCGCGCGAATGCACCTGCTCCCGCCAAGCCGGAACCCGCGACGAAACTTCCGCAGTTGGCGGCGGGCACCCGGGGCACCGAGTTCTTGAGTTTCGTCCTGGAGTTACAATGGCGACCAATCCGGGCGAGCTGGCCTGCCCATCCAATTACCCACGCCTACCCTCAAGGGCAGTCCGGACGAGTTGCCCAAAGGTCCCAACATCGAGCCCATTGAGGAAACCATGAAGGCCGGCGCCTACTGGGCACGGGGCAAACCTGCCGCCGACACTTGGGCCGAGCAGACTGCCTCGAGAGCAACCAGCGAACGCCTGAGCGAATCTCGCCGAGGTGAAGGGCCAGTTAACGCCGTCCAATTCAGCGCGGATGGGTTACAGACCGCGACAGCATCTAAAGACCAAACTGCTCAAGTCTGGGACTTGGAAGGCGGCAAACCGCTGGGCCAGTTGCAAGCATCAGCGCAAAGAGCGCCCGCAGTCACACCTCCACCCGCACCTCCACGACCAGCGGTGGCCACGGCTCCTGTGGTTATCAACGAAATCATGCATCACCCGGCGGAGATCCCACCGGCAGCGCCACCACCAACGTTTGCCCCTCCACCCGCGACGCTTGGCGATGTGGTAGAAGGCCGGAAGGGATTCATGTGGGGGTCGTTTGACGGATCGACAAGTAGTCCTGTCGTGCTGCCAACTTCTCCGGGAACCACCGCAACGGCGGCGGGAAACAATCTCGCGCATTTTAGATTCTTCGATGATAATTTCGAAGTCTCGGCGGCCG
>CAWBHS010000065.1:0-84809 GCA_963788655.1 uncultured Verrucomicrobiae bacterium
GGGTGAGTTTGCGTCTGGGCGTGCTGGCCGAACTGAGTCCGCTGGTGCGCGGGGAGATTTTCGACGGAACCTTTCCGGTTTACTCCTACCTCTACACCCTGCGGCCGTTTAGGCGTCTAAACGGCGCGGCGGCCCTCGACGAGTTCGTGGCGGCGTTGCGCGGCAAAAAACTCAGTGCCCGGCAAATGGAGCAGTTGGCGCACGGTTTTTTCCGCGGCCCGGAGTCGTTGCGGGAGCAGATCCGCCAAGGGCATCTGACCTTGCCGCTGCAACAGCTCAAGGAGTTGCCCGAGGATCCGGACGGGTGCAGCGAGTTTGAACGCCGGGTGGTCGCGGATCTGGAGCAGGCCCAGAGGATCCTGGTCCGCCTCATGACCAAAAGCACCAATCCCAGCCGACTCTCCAGCCGTCCGTTTCGCGCCCAAGCCCATTTGCTGTGCGCCGGGTTGCTGTCCCGGTTGCCGGCCTTCTAAAACCATCCAAAAACTCCATGATCACTGCGGACAAACGTAAAGCGGTCTTCCTGTTGCATCAGGAAGGCGTCCCAAAGCGGGCGATTGCCCGTCAACTTCGACTCAGTCGCAACGCGGTGCGGCGGATTATCACCCAGTCCGGGCAGATGCCCCCGACCGTCGCCCGCCGCGAGTGGTGTTGGATGGCGACCTGTTGCGCCAACTGCACCAGGAGTGTGAGGGCTACGCCCAGCGCATGACCGAAAAGCTGCGGGAAGAACACGGCATCACGGTCAAATACTCGACCCTGACGCGGCATCTGCGGGACCTGGGCATCACCGGCCCGAGTCCGGCGCGCTGTCAAAAAGTGCCCGACGAACCCGGAGCGGAGATGCAGCATGATACCAGCCCGTTCACAGTGTGGGTGGGCCCGCAGCGGCTGCGGCTGCAGGCCAGCCTGCTTTATCTGCGGTATTCCAAGCGGCGGTATCTGCAGTTCTACCCCGTCTTCGATCGCTTTCACCTGAAGTGCTTCCTGCATCTGGCCTTGATGCATTGGGGTTATGCGCCGCGGGTCTGCGTCATCGACAACACCAATCTGGCCCGTTGGCGCGGGTTGGGCGCTCGCGCGGTGATGGTCCCGGAGATGGAAGTCTTCGCGCGCGGCTACGGCTTCAAGTTCCTGTGCCATGCGCCCAAGCATGCGGATCGGAAAGCAGGCGAGGAACGCAGCTTCCTGACCGTCGAAACCAACTTCATTCCGGGCCGCACGTTTACCAGTCTGGAGGATCTCAACCACCAAGCTCTGGCGTGGTCCACCGTGCGGATGGAACAGCGACCGCAGGGCAAGGCCGGCCTCATTCCCGCGCAGGCCTTCGAATACGAACGCCAGTTCCTGACGCCACTGCCCCGGCATCTCCCGGCCCCTTACCAACTGTTGGATCGTTCCATCGACGAATACGGCTTCGTCGCCGTCGAGGGCAATTACTACGAAATGCCCGGCACCGGCCGGGGACAGGTCCAGGTGTTGCGCTACCTCCATCACGTGGTTCTTGGCCAGGATCGTCGCGCGGTGATCCAATACGCCCTGCCACCCTGGGGCGTGAAGAACCAGATCGTGCGCGCTCCCGGCCAGCCGGCGCGCTATCGCCCCCGCCACCTTCAACGCTCCAGTCACGAAGAGGAAAAACGTGCGCGCCCTGGCGCCGGAAGTCGCCGCCTACATCGACTTCATCCTCGCCACCCCGGGTCTGTTGCGTCACCAGTTCCTGCGCCGGCTCTGGGCGCGCCACCAACGCTGGGGCACGGGGCTGTTCCGGCGCACCGTGGAGCGAGCCCACCGCTACCACATCACCAACCTGGAGACGATCGAACGCATCGCCCGGTTGCTCCTGGACGACACCGCGCTGCCCGAGCCCATGGTCGATCCCGATCTGGAAAAACGCCCCGCCTATCAGGAGGGCTCTCTCACCGACACGCCCGACCTCTCGCGCTATGATGACTGACACCCTGGCTGCGCAGTTGAAATACCTCCGCCTGACGGGCCTGTTGGCCCGCTGGGACGAATATTTGAAAGCCGCCGCTCAATCCAATCTCTCGCATGCCCGGCTGCTCACTCGCGTGATCGAGGAGGAATACCGGCTCAAGTGTGACCAGGCCCGTGAGCAGCGCCTCAAGCTGGCCAAAATCCCGGAGAAGCTGGTGCTCGATACCTTTCCCTTCGCTCGCCAACCCAAGCTCAACCAGAAGAAGATCCTGGCCCTCTACGACTCCATGGCTTTCCTCAAGGACAAACAAAATATCCTCTGGATGGGCGGCACCGGGGTCGGCAAGACCGGCTTGGCGACCGGCTTCCTCATCCAGGCCATCCATCAGGGAGCCCGCGGTCGTTACGTGCTCTTTGCCGATCTGCTGCACGAACTGCACCGCTCCCAGGCTGACCGTTCCCAGGCCCGTGTCCTGCGTCGCTATCTCCAATACGATATACTTTTGGTGGACGAAATTGGGTACGTCGAGGCCGAGCCCGCGCAAGTCGGCCTCTTCTTCACCCTCCTGCACAAGCGCCACCGACAGCGCTCGACGCTCCTCACCTCCAACCTGGGGTTTAGCGAGTGGGCCTCCTTCCTGAAGAACCCCCATCTGACCGCCGCCTTGATCGACCGGCTGACCGAATCCAGCCACGTCTTCAACATGAAAGACTGCGTCAGCCTGCGCACCAGGATGACCGAGTCATGAACCCCGTGAGATACACCCCCGCAGACCATCCGCACAGTTCCCCATCGTTATCTCACGGGGTGAACTGGCGCGCCCGAGCCGACCGCCTGCGCGCCCTGCCGCTGCCGGTCGTCCTGGCGGCGTTGGAGGCCACCCCCGATCCCGGCGACCGGGCCAAGTGGCGCACCGCCCGCGGCGTGCTCTCCGTCACCGGCGCCAAGTTCATCAACTGGAGCCAAGGCGTCGGCGGTGGCGGCGCCATCGACTTGGTCATGCACATGCACCAACTGGGCTTTGGCCGGGCCCTGCAATGGTTGGAAGAGCGCTTCGGCACTGGGCCGCCGGTCCAACCCGCCTTCAGCCCGGCGCCCCGGGTACTGACGCTCCCGCCTCCGTCGATGCACCACTGGCCCCGCGTTGAACGTTACCTCGTCGAACAACGGCAACTCCCGCGCTGGTTGCTCACGCCGCTCGTTCACGCCGGGATCATTTACGCGGACGCAAGGGCCAATGCTGTCTTCCTATTGGGCGACACCCCAGCCACCGCGGTCGGCGCTGAACTGCGTGGCACCACCTCTGGGTCCTGGCGCGGCCTGGCTCCAGGCTCCCGCAAAGATGACGGCTGCTTCTCGGTGTCCACCGCCTCCGCCCAGGCCATCGTGCTCTGCGAATCGGCCATCGACGCCCTCAGTTGCCACGTCCTTCATCCGACCTTCCGCTGCCTCTCCACCTCCGGCGCCAGACCCGCCCCTGCCTGGCTCAGCGTCTGGCTCCGTTTGGGCCTGCCCCTCTTCTGCGGCTTCGACGCGGATCCCACCGGCGACGCCATGGCCCATCGCATGATCGAGTCTCATCCTGCCATCGTCCGACTTCGTCCTCCGGCCAAAGACTGGAACGACGCCCTGCGTCTCCAGTCCCGCTGAATCCGTCGCTTCCCTCGTCTCCGCGATCCGCGCTTCGTCGTTCCCTACTCGGAACCCGTCTTCCTCCCTGGAAAGGAAATCCCTCTGCCCTTCAGCCAGGTGGGTCACTTCTCATGAGCACCCCCGGGTCAATTTTCGTGAGCGGCGACGCCAACAACCGTTGGGTTCACATAAACTGTTGGGTTGGTCAGGCCATCCGGCCGTGGTCAATTGCGTTTTTCAATCGAACCGTCATGCAGCACCACCCCGATGAAGCGCCATTTCTTGAGGAAGGCCGCGTGGGTTAAGGCTTGTTTGCCGAAAGATGGATCGCCCACGATCACGTAGCGGTCCGTGACTTCGAGGACCACCTGGTAATGATCCACCAGCAAACCGAACTTGATCACGGCCAGGGTTAGACCGGCTTGTCGCAATTCGTCCAGGGACTTGAACTGCTTCAGTTCGCACTTCAGACCATCGGCCTGATACTTGGTCTGCAAAACCTGGCAAAGGATGTCCGGCGGCGTGCCCATGGCGTCGCTCGTATGGGCCAGAATTGCCAACTCCCCTTCCTCGGCGGGCAGACCCAGGCGGCGCAGCGCGGTGACGGCGGCAGCCGGACCGCAACTGTAGCTGGTGCTCTGCCGGCAGATACCGTCCTCGTCAATCTGCGTGAGGAGCGTGGCCAGATAGTTGCGGTTCAGCGCCGAAGCCGCGAATGGCCAGACGGAAGCATAACTGACAAAAACCACCATCAACAGCACCACCCAACGGCGTTGCCGGGGCGACGGCAGGCGCGACAACGGGGTGGTAAGCACCAACGGCGTGACCAGCGCAATGACCACAAAAGGGGTGCGCCCGGTCATCAGCCAGACAAAGGGTGCGTGGAAAGCAAGCGCGGGAAAGCGTCGGCCCAAGCCCATGATCAGAATGATGGCCAGCGGCAGGAAATAGCCCAACAGCCAATAAGGTCTGCGCCAAGACGAGATCCACCAACCCAATCCCGCTCCGGCCAGCGCCAGCAGGGTAACGCCGATCGTTTCCAGCCACGGATTCATAATCGCCAAGTCAATTTTGCCATTCGGATTGTCGTTGCAATGGGCCGCGTATGCTGGCGTCCTTTGAAAAACTGCAAAGAACCGCTTGCCACGCCGTAGGGTTTTAGGGCATATATTCGCCCGTGTTTAGCGACCCTATCGTCTAGCGGTTAGGACACCGCCCTTTCACGGCGGTAGCAGGGGTTCGAGTCCCCTTAGGGTCGCCACTTCCCTCAAACCAGCCAGCAAACTACGGTCGGGTGACGGCCCGAAAGAAACGCAAGGACAAATCCGGCGAAGCACTGTTTGTGTAAAACCACGCGCCTCCGGTCAGCCGATTCGTCTGCAACGGGATCCATTCTTCAAAGTTCGTGGTTCCCTCGATCACCACGTCGTTGGCCGCATTACCGGTAACTTCGAAATAACATCGTCCGTCCGTCAACAACGCGGGTGCTTCCAAGTGCAGTTCTGTGAGGTTCAAATTCAGGTTCCACAACATCGATTGGCCGAGCAAGCCAGCGGGGTCAGACCGTACTTTTGCACTGTGGTCCTGGACCGTCGCCTGAACGGTGTGGCTGCCATTGCCCAAGGACGATGGGTTTAGACTGAAGGTGAGATTGGTCGCCCCGGAGACCGGCATCCCGTTGGTGCTCCATTGCACGCCGACTGAATTGGACGCTGGTTGCAATACGGTGACGTTGAACGTCAGCGGCTCCGAGGTGGTGACCGAGAAATTGGTGACTGCCGGCTGGAGAGTATCAATCGGCCGCACGTGCTGGTAAATCGCCAGCACCAGCGCCTGCTGGCAGACTTCGCAGAAGGGACTGTAAGTATCATGCATGAGGCAATAGCGCTTCGGTCGATACCAACCAGTCGGGGAATAATGGGCGCCTTCGAACAAGCCCACTTTGTCCATATACTCGAAGGTCGGAGGCGTGGGGATGGGCGTATCCGGTTCGATCCACGCGTTCCACTTGATGAACTCGCGCCGGGTTTCACGAGTGGTGTTGGGATGTTCAATGTCTGGATACGTAAACCCGGGAACCTCGTAATCGTATTCGTCACCCAACTGGCCCAGCGTGTGCCCGGATTCGTGGACGAGGATTTCCGGACCGGCGGCGCTGGCAACGGAAGCCACGATGATTGGCCCGCCCGAGCCGCCAGGCATCGGATCGTTCACCAGCAGGAGGGGCAAATCGCAATCGGGCATGAATTGCGTCAGCAACGCCTGGACTTTGCCCTCGCCATCCTGGTTGCTCGGGATGGTGACAAAATAATCGCTCACGTAAGCGCTGTTGAAATAGGTGTCACGATATAAAGGATAACCCGGATGGTCTGAGCCGGATTGGTTGGATTCGACGGCAATGGCAAACGCGTTGAAGTGATTGCGGTATTCCTGGTAGGGCTGCCAGGACAACAAGGTGTTCACCGCGTTGGTCGCATCCACCAGGAACTGACCCAATTGCGCACTGGTGTAGCCTTCGGACAAAACCACGACGTTCAGCCGATTGGCCACGGGTCCGTTGGTCAGAAGCGTATGGAACGTCGGTGCCGCGGCCCAACACGAACCAGCGGTCATCAACGCGAGCACCAGCAATTGGCTGAGGGCGGGGAGGGCTGCTTGAAGGGTTGAAGGGTTGAAGCGTTGAAGGGGATGGGAAATTGCGCGGCTCGCGAAAGTCCGCACTAACGGCTGGACTGGAATGCTCAAGCAGTTCAAGCCACCAAAGCACAGAGTCTTCAGACGATACCAACTGCGAACCTGCGGGCAGCCCGAAGAACGGCCCCAAGCCGAGCCAGCCATTAGAGCCTTAAGGTTCATTCCGATGTTGGTGCCGCGAGACGCCATAAGCCACTTACCATACCATCGTCACGCGCTGAAAGAAACGAAGTTCACGGAGCAGGTTGCCAGGAGAGACGGAAGTACCGGGGGCCATTGGTGGCTCCGATCATGGCGGTGTATTTCCCGTTGGCCAGGGTGATGGGAACGTCGGAGGCAGGGCCCCATTGAATGGGAGGCGTAAGATCGGCGGTCTGTTGCAGTTGGGACGGCGAAACACTCGCGGGCCAGGTCAACTGCATCAGGCCGGGAGCCGGGCGCATCAGGGTCAACTCGGCAGTCAAGCTCACGGCCACGCAGGCGGAGAATTCCGAAGTGTTGTCATCCGGGTCGGTGGCAGTCGCAGTGATGGAATAGCCAAGCGGTACTCCATGCGGCACCGTCACAGCAAAGTCAGCGTTGCAGTCACCAGCCGTGGCCACGGCGGTTTCGCCCAGGAAGATGGCGCCTTCGCCGTAGCCCAGGGAATCGCAATCGGGATTGGCGAAAAACTGCAGGCGATATAATTTGTTGGGTGCGCTGTTCAGGCTGCCCGCGACCAACGTGTCACTGCCACTGTACACGGTGGCCAACACCGGGTAGTTTTGCCGCAAGTTTCCCCCGGTGTCCGCATCGCAATTGTCATTAGCGGAGACCCGCGGGTCACTGATGTCGATACCCACGGTGGTGTTTCCAAAAATCTCATTGTCCAGGATCGCGTTGTTGGCGCTGCCATCGCGCACCCGCACTCCGGCGTAGTTTTTTGCGAACGCGATGCGATTGCCGCGCCCGGCTCCACCAATAATGTTGTGAAAGGAGTTGGCTTCGAGATCGATGCCAAAGTAAAGGTTCCCCAAGTCGGACACGCCGTCGCTGGCCGTGCCGATCCAGTTATTTTCCACCGTGTTTCTGGTCGCGTTGACCATCCGGATACCCCACCAATTGCTCCCGGCGATCTGGTTACCGAGCTCGGCGACGGCGCCGCCGATTTGGTTGGAAGAAGACCTTTGAATGTAAATGCCTTCCGTGCTGGGGTGGCCGAGGTCCTTGGTACCGGTGACATCCACGCCAATGCGGTTCCCCTGAATCTGGTTGCAGCAGGCGAAATTAGTGATGAAGATGCCGCCGTCCCGATTGGCCGCAATCACGTTGCCAAAATTCGGCGCGGCCCCGCCGATCAAATTGGCGGATGCTTCCCAGATCCGCACGCCGTCCCGGCCATTGGCGAGGGCTTTCGTTCCCGTTGCCTCCGTACCGATGAAATTGCCTTGGATTTGATTGGAAACCGCCGTGCCTCCGAACAGAAAAACGCCATCCAGCGCGTTACCGGAAATGACATTCCGGGCTGCCGGTGCCGCTCCGCCGATGCGGTTTCCGGCGGATTCAAGGCGAATGCCGGTATCCTCGTTGGGCAACGCTTGCGTGCCGGTGGCGTCAGTGCCGATATAATTGCCCGCCACGATATTTCCGGAGGCGGCGGCATTGGCCACATAGACACCCTGGTATTTGTTGCCGGAAATGACGTTCCGCACGCCGGAGTCAGTACCGCCGATTTCGTTATTGCGGGCACCTTCAATAGTAACGCCGGCGAAAAAGTTGCCCAAGGCATTGGTCCCGCTGACGTCCACGCCGATAAAATTACCGGCCACACGGTTCCCAGTGGCATTGCTGGCGACGATCAGCACGCCGCTTTGGTGATTGGCAGAAACGACGTTTCGGGCCGCCGCGAGGTTGCCACCGATCAAATTGCTCGAGCCCATATCGATGGCCACGCCATTGTAATGGTTGCCAAGGGCCAGGCGGCCCGTGACATCGGTACCGATCAAGTTGCCTTGGACGGCGTTGTTGCGGGCATTGGCGCCGCTGATCAGCAATCCCCGTTCACCGTTGCCGGAGATCAAGTTGCCGGCACCGGCATTCGTGCCGCCCACGGTGACGTTTTGCCCGTTCAACAGGCCGATCCCGTCGCTCGTGTTGGGCAGCGCAGTCGTGCCAGTCAGATCCGTACCAATGTAGTTCCCTTGAATGATGTTTCCGGTGGCCCCACCAAAATCGTCAAACAACTCGATCCCCTTTTGCTGGTTGCCCGAAATGACGTTGCCTTGGCCTGGAGCGCTCCCCCCAATGCGGTTGTACGGGGCGTTGTAGATAATGATGCCATTGGTGCGGTTGCCGAGCGCATGCGTACCGGCAGCATCCAGGCCGATGAAATTGCCTTCAACGCGGTTGCTCCGGCTGCTGTTGTCGTACAGGTAAATGCCAGCGCCCACATTGCCGGAAATCACGTTCCGATCGGCACTATGCGTACCGCCGATTTGATTGTTGCCGGATCGGAAAACCAGGATGCCGACATTCACATTGCCTAGGGCGCTGGTTCCCGGCAGGTCCACCCCAACGTAATTCCCTTGGATCACGTGTCCGCCATAACCCTGGAGGTTGACCCCGTAGTTGCGAAACCGATTGATGCCCAGGCCACGAATGGAACAGCCGGAAGTGAGCAATGTGAGCCCGGAAGCCGTCGAACCGGCATTGGCGCCATTTAATTCGATCAATGGCTGGCCGTTGAATCCGGGCTGAGTCGTCCCGTCGATGTCCACGGCCTCCGTGATCGATGGGAGCGAGGTGGCTGGGGCAATGCTGTGAACGCCGGTTCCCGGAAGGGCGAACGCGATCCGATCATTGCCCGCAACATTTGGCGTCGCATTGGCTTGCAGGATGGCCTCTCGCAGCGTTCCCGTGCCCGAATCGGCTGGTGAAGTTACGGTAAAAACCATTCCCGCGCCCAGCGGAAAAGTCATTGTCATCGCGAGGCACGCCAAGAAAAAACACCGGCAACCCGCGCGCACTCGGTTGTGTCCTGGCAGAGAGGGTATGGTCATGCAGGAATGGTTTTAGAGGATTATCGTCCAGCCTGCTTCGGAACCTTACGCCGAAGTGCCTTTGCCGCAAGGAAGTGTCAACTCGTTATCCATCGATTGTGATCGAGACGATAACCGAGCGCGTGGTTAGAAGCAAGGACAACCTTGAACTTAACCCGGGCAAATCAGACGCCGGATCCCACGATGCCGCACTCGCACAACCGTTGCTCCCGAAAACTGGCAAGTCTCACAACCGGAGCAAATTTTGCCGGATAGTGATAGATTGGCGAGGTGGGGCGGACTGAGGAGGATTGCCCCGATCACAGCCGCGTCGAATTGAGAAGCGTCGCCAGAACTCGAGCAACGCCAACAGAGCCAGGTATTTGGCGTAGGTTTACACTTCTGGCGTGCTCGCACATCACGACCGCATTCCAGCACGACATTTGTCGGCAACTGTAGGCAGTGTTTTCTTGCCGGATCCACTGTTGAAATCGCTTCGCCCGCGACTACGGTAGACCGCAAGTTCCCTGGTTGCTGTGCGCTTGCTTGCCGTAGCTGATTGCAGCACACTGGCACCATGTTGCAGGATGAACAAACCAGCCCGGAGCAAATCGATTCCTTCCGGCGGATGACGCCTGATCGACGACTCGCGCTGGCGGAGCGCCTTTACTGGTCTGCCCGGGAATGGAAGGCCTCGGGGCTGCGGATGCAGCACCCGGACTGGTCGGAGGCGCAAGTGTCGCGCGAAGTGACCCGCATTTTCCGCGATGCCCGAACCTGAGCTTTGTCTCCTGTTCGTGCGTCCGCTAAATCAGCTGGGCGTGCGATACCTGATCAGCGGCAGCATCGCCGCGATTCTCTACGGCGAGCCGCGCCTGACGCATGACGTGGATTTCGTGGTGTTTCTCCGAGATACGGATATCTGTCGTCTGCCGGAAGTCTTCCCGTCACCCGCATTCTACGTTCCCCCGCCCGAGGCCATCGCCATGGAAGTGGCACGTGCGCAAAAGGGCCATTTTAACCTGATCCACACCGACACGGGATTCAAAGCGGACTTCTATACGGAAGGCCGCGATGAATTGCATGGATGGGCGTTTAGGAATGCCCGCAAATTGGCCTATCGCGGAGAGCCGGTCGTCGTGGCTCCCCCCGAATACGTCATCGTCCGCAAGTTAGAGTATTACCGCGAAGGCGGATCGGAGAAACATCTGCGGGATATCCGCTCCATGCTCGCCGTGTCAGGCGACCAGTTCGACGGACCGGCCTTGCAGGACTGGATACGAAAACGCAACCTGGGTGCCGAGTGGCGGTCAGTTTCGAGTTGAGCCGCACGCGAACCGCCAAACCCGCTCTTGACTCGAACAGGAGGCATCCCGTTCGACACACCGTCATTCCTCCCCGCCTCCTGCTTCGCTAGCGTCAGCTAATTCGAGACATGGATTCACACGCCCAGCATAGGGTTGTCGGAGAGGATGCGGAACGGTGCCGCAGCCTCGAGAGGCCGCAGCACCGTGACCCGGCGGGCGAGCCGGGAAAAGAAGATCAAGCCACCGAGACTTCCTTGCAGAGATACACGTCCTGGATGGCGTTGAGCAATTTCACGCCTTCGTCCATCGGGCGTTGGAAGGCTTTGCGGCCCGAGATCAGGCCGGTGCCGCCGGCGCGTTTGTTGATCACGGCCGTCGTGACGGCATCGCCGAAGTCGTTCTTGCCGGAAGCGCCGCCGCTGTTGATCAGGCCGGCGCGGCCCATGTAGCAATTGGCCACCTGGTAACGGCACAGGTCAATGGGATGATCGCTGCACAGTTCGGTGTAGATGCGCTTGTCGAACTTGCCGTAGCTCGAGTCGCCCATGTTCAACGCCTCGAAGCCGCCGTTGTTCTCGGGAAGCTTCTGCTTGATGATGTCGGCCTGGATGGTGACGCCCAAGTGGTTGGCCTGGCCGGTCAGGTCGGCGGCGACGTGATAGTCTTTGTCCTTTTTGAAGGCGTTGTTGCGGAGGTAGCACCACAACACGGTCGCCAGCCCCAGTTCGTGCGCCAGGGCAAAGGCCTCGCTGACCTCCACGATTTGCCGTCCGCTTGCTTCCGAGCCGAAATAGATGGTGGCGCCCACGGCGGCCGCGCCCATCTCGGCGGCTTCTTCGACGGTGCCGAACATAATCTGATCAAACTTGTTCGGAAGCGTCATTAATTCGTTGTGGTTGATCTTTACGATGAACGGGATCTTGTGGGCGTATTTGCGGGCCACCACACCCAGGACGCCATAGGTGGAAGCCACGGCGTTGCAGCCGCCTTCGACGGCCAGTTTGACAATGTTTTCCGCGTCAAAATAATCCGGATTCTTGGCGAAGCTGGCCCCACCGGAATGTTCGATCCCCTGGTCCACCGGCAGGATGGAGAGAAACCCGGTGTCGGCCAGGCGTCCATGGCCGTACAGGCGCTGGAGATTGACCAGCACGCGGTTGTTGCGGTCGGACAACGACCAGACACGGTCCACGAAATCCGGGCCCGGCAACTGCAGTCGCTCTTTGGCAATTTTCGGATTCTTAAAATTCAGCAGGGAATCGGCCTTTTCGCCGAGATGTTTTTCAATTGTTGCAATCATAGTGTTCAATACCAGTCAGTACGCTGTTAACGCCGCCCGGCAACCTCGCCCAGCGGCGCGTCAGCATTCCGGACATTATTTGCGAATTCGGAACCGGCGCAACATGTTTTCTGTCACGAGGCTCGCTAATGGGGTGCATCGAGCGAACGATGCTTGTTTTGCCCGACACAGCACCCTAGATTCCGGCCGTTCTGGATTTCGGGTTTCCTTCGGATTTCGGTCCTTGGGAACTCGGATCTATTTTGGCTTTGGTCTGCTATGTTCGCGAATCCTCAATCGACCAATGCGCGGTTGCGTGAAGCGGTGATGGTTTGCCTGGTCTTCACGTGGATCGGCAGCGTGTTTGCGCTGTTTCCGGCCCCCGCGTCACCGACATATCCGGCTTGGCCGGACGGCATGCTGCTCACGTGCGCCACATTCTCCGTGCTGCTTTCCCTGAATCGCCATCTGCCCTGGCAAAATGTGGTGGTGGTCGCCTTGATCGTAGCCGTCATTGCTGGCGGCGTGTTTGGCGGATTCGCTTACGCCAGTCAACCGGGGCGGTCCCTGGTGTACGCGGACAAACTGGGCCCGAAATTCTTCGGATGTTTGCCGTGGACCATTCTGCCGGCCTGGCTGGTGATCTTTATGGCGGCGCGCGGGGTGGCGTTACTGATAATGCGGCCCTGGCGGAACGGAGCGCATTACGGCTGGTGGTTGATCGGTGTCACGACGTTGGTGGTGCTCAACTTGGGCCTGGGCTTGGAACCTATGGCTTCGCAGGTGAAGCACTATTGGCGTTGGGAGGTGCCGGCTTGGAATTGGAACTGGCAGGGATTGCTATGGCCAGCCCTGGCCCTGTGGTGCGGGACCGCGCTGCTGATTCAACTCCTTGCGTTGCCCTGGCTGATTTCAAAAAAGCCGGTTGCGCCGCCGCCGGATTTCCATCCGCTCTTTCTCTGGTTCCTCATCAATTGGTGGACCATTGCCGGGAACTCGACGCGCGGCTTGCTGAGCAGTGCCGGACTTTCCTTGGGAACCATGGGAATTATCACCGCACTGGCGCTTCGCGGCGGGCTTCACTTCGAGAATCCTGTTTATCGGCGCCGGAAGGAGTTGGCGGCAACTCTATCTGAGGGAAAGGCCCAGTCCGCTCAAACGGGCTCGGTCCCTGAGCGTTGAAGGAGTGGTTTACGGAGGAGTCCCTTGGCCGTCCGGCGGCAATCCTAGATTGCGCAGGTCCGGCACGACGAACCACATGTTGATGGGGGTGAAACACTGGTGATAGCCGAGCGAGCGGGCGCTGCCGTCGGCAAAGGCATAATCGGACACGCCGGAATTGGATCGGCCATAAGTGATATGCCGGGACTCCTCGAGTTGTTTCTCATCGTCGTAGGCATAGTAATCCATCCACCAATGGCCGGAGGTGGTCATCTTTTCCCCGAACACGATGGTGTCGGAGGTTTGTTGGATCACCGTTTCTTTCACCGACTTGTTGGGAGAGGCGTTGGTGAAGTAATCGTTGAAACCATTGAAAATGTAAGAACGCGGCGCTTCCAAGGCTGGAATTCCGCTGCCTTTTCCGAAGTTGTCCGGATTGATGCCGTCACTGGGGCAATAGAGAATCTTTACGTCCTGGTAATTGGGCAGCAACGCCACGGGCCAATGGTTGCTGAGCGCGCCGCCACGCAGCGGATAAAAGTCGTCATTGTCGTTGGCATACATTGTCAGCGAAAGGCCCAGGTTCTTGAGATTGTTCACACAGGAGATGCGCTTGGCTCGCTCCTTGGCCTGCGCCAGCGCCGGCAACAACATGCCGGCCAGGATCGCGATGATTGCGATGACAACCAGCAATTCGATCAATGTAAAGGCGAACGGGCTTCGCCGGGCTTGTTTTTGCAAACGTGATTTCGCCATCATTTCTTCTCCAGACGATAAGCGTAACCGACGGGTTACGATTTGTTTGGACGGCTCCTGACGCCGCCACATTCGAAGGGAAGCTCTCCTGTGGAACGTCCTGCTCAATCCGGCAGTTTAGCTGCAAACTCGCGCGCGCGGCTACGGCGTGCTGGGAGCGCCCGCGGGCAAACCCAGGTTTCGCAGCTCCGGTACAACGGCCCACATAAACACGGGGGAGATCGCCTGGCCAAAGATGAGGTAGCGGGCGCTGCCGTCGGCAAACGCATAATCCGAACCGCCCCCGCCCGAATTGGAGCGGGTGCTCATGTGCCGGCTTTGCTCGAGTTGCTTCAGGTCGTCCATGTTCTCGTAATCCATATAAAAGTGCCCGGACGAGGATTCCTTCTCGCCAAACACAATAGTGTCGGTGGGCTCCCGAATCGCGTTTTCGGACATGCTCAAGGCCGCGCTGCCGCTCATGTAACCGCTATAATTGCTCGGCGACGCATACTTGAAGTAATCGTTCCACCCATTGATAATGAAGCTGCGCGGCGCGGCATCCGCCGGAAAGTTTGCGTCATTCTTGCCAAGGGTTTCCGGATTCGGAATGTCACTGGGACAGGTGAGGATTTTCAAATCCTGGTAGTAGGGTCGCAAGGTGGTCGGCCAGCGTTTGCTGAACACGCGGGGCGGGAACTTGCCGTCATAATCATCCGCATACATTTTCACGGACAGGCTCAAGTTCTTCAGATTGTTGATGCATGCAATGCGTTTGGCGGTTTCTTTGGCTTTGGCCAGGGCTGGCAACAACATGCCGGCCAGGATCGCAATGATTGCGATGACCACCAGCAATTCGATCAATGTAAAGGCGCCCTTGTGCGGGGCGCCCGGTCCAAAATTCCTATTTTTCATAGACACCATTTTGTCAGACGGCTGATGGGTCCAGCCGGTTACGGGCGAGTTTGACTCTCGGATCATTGGGAAAATTCATCGGTGGCCTTGGCCAGCGCGGCTGAACGATTGGAAGAACCGGCGCAATTAAGAATTTCCTTTGCACCCGGCGGGGGGCCAATTAGTTTAACCGGCGGCTTGTCCGATGGTGTAACGGTAGCACACGGGCCTTTGGAGCC
This sequence comes from uncultured Verrucomicrobiae bacterium, assembly GCA_963788655.1. Taxonomy (GTDB): domain Bacteria; phylum Verrucomicrobiota; class Verrucomicrobiia; order Limisphaerales; family JAFGQR01; genus JAFGQR01. The sequence goes on from CAWBHS010000065.1 coordinate 14,898, forward strand.
TTTTGTCCAGGTTCGAATCCTGGTCGGACAGCCAATTCAAACTTAAGAAATGCAATAAATACAGGGGTTTTCTCACTTATTGTCAGTGCAGCGATTTGTCATGAAATGCAATTTTTGGCAAGTATTTTGGCAAATCCTGGGGCCGTTATCCTCCCCGGAAAAGCACCGTAAGCCCTCTTGCGACTGAGTTTTGCATCGCACGCGGCCTGGTAACACTTCGCTTTGTCTGACCAAACGCAAACTGGAGGGCGAAGCGCTGACCAGGCGCGGGCAACAGCCCCAACGTGATCCTCCGCCACGACAAGCGCTTGGTGAAGGAAGCCGAAGCGAAGGAATTCTGGTCCATCACTCCGGCAACGGGTTAAGGGCGAAATCATAAAGTTCCCGACCAAGGCAGCGCCGTAACACGAACCACAAAACTGTTGCTGCGACGCGTCCAGTCTTCGCACCTTGAAAACATTCTTGGCACCATCCGGAGCGTTGACGCGTTGACGCACCACGCAATTTTTTTGATGCAATTTGAGGACTATGCGTGCAAAGCTTCGCATCGCTGCGTCATGTCTGAGGTAACAAAATGCTTGCCATCTGTCAGCAGGTTTCTATGCAGAGGCGCTTGAACAAGCCTGTAAGGCTGGAAACCATGTACTCCCGAAAGCACGTTCGCCGCGGGAATAGTCCCCAATTGCCACGGGCCCACATTCCTCATGTCTCCCCGCATCGTCTGCCCAATCGCGTGATCCTGCTCTGACCATGTCCAATCCCTTCTTCGACCATCCCATCCTGAATTCGCCGTATGCGTGCCCTGGGCGGCATTGGGAACTGGACGAGCAAGGCCAGCCCACTCAACGGATCCTGGACACCCGCCGGCGCGCCGATTTCATTACCCCGATTCCAAAGCCGAAGAAACGGAAGAAATCCACGCAGCAGGAGGAGATGGTGTTCGACGAGGGGAAAGGGCTTTCCACCAAGGACCAGCAATACGATCCCACCTCGATCATCAACGAAGTGCGCCAGAACGTGGATGCCTGGCGGGCACTGCCCAATCCCAACCAGTGGCAGGTCACGCCGGAAACCGCCCGACTGCTCCAGCACTGGCGGCACCACGACATTCGGCGGCATCCGCCCTTTCTTCTGCCAGGTGGAGGCGGTCGAAACGGCCATCTGGCTAACGGAAGTTGCACCCCAGATCCAAGAGTGGCAAGCGACTGCTCGACCACCTGGCCAACGCCAACAAGGAGGCCAATCCGGAGCTGATGCGCCTGGCGCTAAAACTGGCCACAGGCGCGGGCAAGACCACCGTCATGGCCATGCTCATCGCCTGGCAGACCATCAACGCGGTCCGCCGCCCAGGCAGCAAGAACTTCACGCGCGGATTCCTCGTCGTGCGCCCGGACTCACCATCAAAGACCGCCTGCGGGTTCTGCAGCCGAACGATCCGGACAGCTACTATGCCAGTCGCGAACTCGTTCCCCAGGACATGTTGGACGACGTGAACCGCGCCAAGATCGTCATCACCAATTATCCACGCCTTCAAGCTTGCGCGAACGCATCGAGCTTTCCGCCGGCGGGCGCTCACTGCTCAAAGGGCGCACGGGCGACGATCTGAACACCACGGAAACCGAGGGTCAGATGCTCCAGCGGGTCATGCCGGACCTCATGGGCATGAAAAACATCCTGGTGCTCAATGACGAAGCGCACCATTGCTATCGCGAAAAGCCAAAGGAACCCGACGATGAGGACCTGAAGGGCGATGACAAGAAGGAAGCTCGAGAAAAACAACGAAGCCGCCCGCCTCTGGATCTCCGGTCTCGAAGCCGTGAACCGAAAACTGGGTCTGGCGCGCGTGATCGACCTCTCGGCCACTCCGTTCTTCTTGCGCGGTTCCGGCTATGCTGAAGGCACGCTCTTCCCGTGGACCATGAGCGACTTTTCGCTGATGGATGCCATCGAGTGCGGCATCGTGAAACTGCCCCGCGTTCCCGTCGCGGAAAACATTCCCGGCGACGAGATGCCGATGTTACCGCAATCTCTGGGAGAACATCCGCAAGGACATGCCGAAGAAAGGTCGCGGCAAGGCGGAGGCACTCGATCCGCTCAAACTCCCCACCCGGCTGCAGACCGCGCTCCAGGCGCTCTACGGGCACTACGAGAAGACCTACAAACTCTGGGAGGAGGCGGGCATTCGGGTGCCGCCCTGTTTCATCGTTGTTTGCCAAAACACCGCCATCTCGAAGCTGGTCTATGACTTCATTTCCGGCTTCCAGCGTAAGAACGATGACGGCACGACCACGCTGGAGAACGGCCGCCTGCCCTGTTCCGCAACTTCGACGAGACCACCGGCAACCCGCTTCCCCGCCCCAACACCCTGCTGATTGACAGTGAACAACTCGAAGCCGGCGACGCCCTCGACGACGAACTTTCGCAGCATGGCGGCAGACGAAATCGAACGCTTTCGCCGCGAAATCATCGAGCGCACCGGGGACGCCCGCGTCGGCCGAGCAACCTCACCGACCAGGAGTTGCTGCGCGAAGTCATGAACACCGTCGGCAAGTACGGCCAACTCGGCGGGGCCATTCGCTGCGTCGTTTCCGTTTCGATGCTCACCGAAGGTTGGGATGCCAATACCGTCACCCACGTTCTCGGCATTCGCGCCTTTGGCACCCAACTCCTGTGCGAACAGGTCATCGGGCGCGCACTGCGGCGCCAGTCCTACGACCTGAATGAGGAGGGGCTCTTCAATGTCGAATACGCCGATGTATTCGGCATTCCGTTCGACTTCACGGCCAAGCCCGTCGTCGCGCCGCCGCAACCGCCGCGCGAAACGGTTCAGGTCAAAGCGGTCCGCCCCGAACGGGACGCGCTCGAAATCCGATTCCCCCGCGTCGAAGGCTACCGCGTCGAACTGCCGGAAGAACGTCTCACAGCCAGTTCAACGACGATTCCGTTCTTGAACTCACTCCCGATCTGGTCGGCCCTTCCATAACCCGAAACTCCGGCATCATCGGTGAAGGCGTGGACATGAATCTGGAGCACCTGGGCGACGTGCGCCCCTCCACGCTGGTGTTCCACCTCACCCAGCGACTGCTCTACACTAAATGGCGCGATCCCGGCGAGGAACCCAAGCTCCATCTCTTCGGCCAGCTCAAGCGCATCACCAAGCAGTGGCTCGACGCCTGCCTCGTCTGCAAAGGCGGCACCTATCCCGCCCAGCTCATGTATCAGGAACTCGCGGACATGGCGTGCAATCGGATCACCGCCGGCATCACCGCGCAGTTCGATAGGCAAGCGCCCCATCAAAGCCTTGCTCGATCCCTACAATCCCACTGGCTCGTCGGCCCACGTTCGATTTCAACACCTCGCAGCACCGACCGTTGGGAAACCAGATTCCGAGCATTGCCACGTCAACTGGGTGGTGCTCGACAGCGATTGGGAAGCCGAGTTCTGCCGCGTGGCGGAGTCGCATCCGAAGGTTCGCGCCTACGTCAAGAATCACAATCTTGGCCTCGAAGTGCCCTATCGATACGGCTCGGAAATCGCGGAAATATCGCCCCGACTTCATCGTACTGGTGGACGATGGCCACGGCCCCGAGCGATCTGCTCCACCTGGTCGTCGAAATCAAAGGCTATCGGCGCGAGGACGCGAAAGAGAAGAAAGCCGACCATGGAAACCTATTGGGTGCCTGGCGTGAACAATCTGGAAGCAATACGGCCGATGGGCGTTCGCCGAGTTCACCGAGGTGTACCAAATCGAAGCAGACTTCGAAGCAAAGGTAGAAACCGAGTTCAGCCGGATGATTGACAAGGTCACGACAGAATCCGACACGAAGAAGAAGGATAACGGATGTTTGATACCACCAAAGAGGACCTCAAAGACATACTGCGCAAAGTGGAGGAAGGAAAACTCCAGCTTCCCGATTTTCAGCGCGACTACGTATGGGGTGACGAAGACGTTCGAAGTCTGATCGCATCGATTGCCAAAGGATTCCCGGTTGGGGCGTTGTTGACGTTGGAGACGGGTGGCGAGGTGGAGTTCAAGCCTCGACTGTTGCGTCGGGGTACCGGAACCTAAATGTCTGAATCCAGGCGAATTGCTGCTGGATGGTCAGCAGCGAATGACTTCGCTGTATCAGGCGACGTTCGCGAAAACGCCTGTTCGAACGCGAACGCCGAAGGGCATGGAGATCGAGCGCTTCTACTACCTCGACATCAAGCTTGCGGTGTCGCGTGGGACACTCGACGAGGCGATCGTCGGGGTGCCCGCGGACAGGATCGTTCGAACCAATTCGTCGAAAGCCGGTTCTCGACCTTTCCACAAAGGAAGCCGAATTCGAGCACGACTGTTCCCGCTCAACCAAGTCTTCGACAGCCGCAACTGGTATTCATGACTGGCGCGGCTATTGGAAGACGCGAAAGGCCGGACGTTCGACATTGAGACGAAGTTTTTCAGGGGCATCGTCGATACCATCCAGCGCTACAAAATGCCAATCATCCGTCTCGACCGGAACAACAGTCGCGAGGCCATCTGTCTGGTATTCGAGAAAGTGAATGTTGGTGGGAAGAAACTGGATGCGTTCGAGCTGGTCACCGCGATCTATGCCGCCGTCGATTCGACCTGCGAGAGGACTGGCACGGACCTCAGCCGGCAAAGCGCTCAAGGACGCCACGCGCGAATGATCGCATGCGCCAAATCGACGTGACGTGTTGACGCAGATCGCGAGCACGGATTTCCTTCAGGCGTGCACATTACTCCACACCCGGGAAACGCGCTTCGAAAAAGCGGATCAGGGGTTAAAGGATAAGGAACTGCCGCAGGTGTAGTGTAAGCGTGCAGGCAATGCTCGGGTTGCCGCTACAGGCGTATCGCGCCACGCAGACGCCCTTGAGTCGGGCTTCATAGAAGCCGCGGGATTTCTGAACGAGCTGAAGATCATTTGGCACAAAGACGTACCGTATCCACCGCAAATCGTAGCACTTGCCGTATTCCATTCTGTGGTCGGAGAACAGCACAGACAGCGGCGGCCAAGGAAAGGCTGGCCCAGTGGTTTTGGTCGGTGGTACTGGGAGAGCTGTACGGATCTAGCACGGAATCAAGACTGGGGCGCGATGTACCTGAGCTAGTCGAGTGGATCATGGACGCGGGCCGCGACCTAGTTCGCTCGACGAAGCGATATTCCAGCAGGACCGATCTCTACTGCGCTGCGGACACGTCAATCTGCCGCCTACAAGAGGAGTGCACGCGCTTCTGATGCGCCAAGGCTGCCGGGATTTCATTACGGGCACGCGCTACCGATCTGATGACGTTTTACAACGACAAGATCGACATCCACCATATCTTTCCGCAGAAGTAGTGCAAGAAGCAGGCTTAAACCCGACGGTCTTCAATGCGGTGGTCAACAAGACCCCACTCTCGAAGAAGTCGAACATCCTGATCAGCGGTGACGCTCCGTCTGTCTATCTGGCGCGGATCGAAACCGAAGCAGGGCTTGTCTCCCGAAAGGCTGGACTGACATCCTGCGTACGCACTTGATCGAGCCAGAACACCTGCGAGCGGACAATTTCGAAGGCTTCTTCGATGCGCGCATCAAAGCGCTCGCGACTCTGATCGCCGGCGCGCTTGGCAAGGCAGTGGTTGAAAGCACGGATCGAATGAAGAGGAACACGAAGTTGAGGAAGATATCGAGTTGCTACCAGCCGAAGCGGACGAAGAGTTGGCGGCAGTGTAAGGTGCACAAGTCCCAGGGCCAAAAAAACCCAAATCCCCCAAATCCGTCGAATCCCTCAAGCACGCGGAGGATAAGCGGAAGAACATCCCCTCCGCCGAGCAGCAGTCCATCGTGCAGACGGAGCACGAGCAGCCGAAGTCCATCCGACTACCCGCGCAATACCGACCTCGACCCCCAGCTCGTCTGGCGCGGGAAGGATGAGCAGGACTGGAGCGACCTCGTTGTCCACGCCCCACCGCTTTACATCCAGGAAAAGGTCCATCCCAAGGTGCTGATTGACGATTTGCTGCGCCAGACCAAGGAGACCAAGGCGCAAGAGCCCGGTTTCCAGACCGACCTCTTTGCCGACTTCAACGGCATGCCCAAAGGGCGTGGACAAGACGGAGTTCTACCAGCACGACCAGAACTGGTCCAACCGCATGATCCTGGGCGACTCCCTCCAGGTCATGGCCAGCCTGGCCGAGCGCGAGGGCCTGCGCGGGCGCGTGCAGTGCATCTACTTCGACCCGCCCTACGGCATCAAGTTCAACAGCAACTTCCAGTGGTCCACCACCAGCCGCGACGTGAAGGACGGCAACGCCGGCCACATCACCCGCGAGCCCGAGCAGGTCAAAGCCTTCCGCGACACCTGGCGCGACGGCATCCACAGCTACCTCACCTATCTGCGTGATCGGTTGACAGTGGCTCGTGATCTTGTTGACCGATTCCGGCTCCATCTTCGTGCAGATCGGCGATGAAAATGTCCACCGCGTCCGGGCGGTGATGGATGAGGTGTTTGGGAAGACAATTTCGTCTCCAAATCACTTCGACGATATGCGGATGGCCATCGGACGTTCAAAGCGTCACCAACATCATTGGTGGTATGCAAAGTCCAAGCGCATTTCAAATACCGCGGCTGTCAAGCGTCTAAGACGAGGTGATCAGGTTCGATTTACCTGCTTACGCGAAGAGACGTTCGCCTACCATCCGGAACAAACTGACGCGACGATCCGTCGATGCTTTCCGACTGCGTTCAAGAGGTCCGGTTGTCGGATACACCCCAGTTGCGCAATCCGAGATTTCACTCAAAATGGATTCGAGACAGTGCTGGCAATCGTTGGAACAATCGTCGGAATCGAACGACTGAGAGGGCGAGCATTCACTGGAAAGTCAGCGTTCGACATCGCCTTCCTGTCGACTATCCGCATGCGAGCGATAACATTTGGGCAGACACCGTCATTCGTGCCGACAAATGTATATCGTCAGACGGACCATCGTCATCAACGCTGCCTCCTCATGTGACCATGACCCCGGCGACCTCGTGCTGGACCCGACCTGCGGTTCCGGCACCACCGCCACCGTCGCCGAGCAATGGGGCCGCCGCTGGATCACGATTGACACTTCGCGCGTGGCGCTGGCGCTGGCCCGTGCCCGCATCATGGGCGCGCGTTATCCCTTTTACCTGCTGGCCGATTCCCGCGAGGGCCAGATCAAGGAAGCCGAAGTCACCCGCACCGCGCCGAGTTCGCAGCCCGTGCAGGGGAACATCCGCCACGGCTTCGTCTATGAGCGCGTGCCGCACATCACCCTCAAGTCCATCGCCAACAACGCGGAGATCGATGTCATCTGGGACCAGTGGCAGGCGAAACTGGAGCCGTTGCGCGAGAAGCTGAACGCCGCGCTCAAGCAGACCTGGCAGGAGTGGGAGATACCGCGCGAGCTTCCCCCTGAATATTGTAGCAGCCGACGTGAGGAGGCTCATACTTCTTCCGGGAAAAGTCAGAGCCTCGTTACCTCGTCTGCTACCGAGATTGAGAAGCTGCACGCCGACTGGTGGCAGGCCCGCATCGCCCGGCAGCAGGAGATCGACAAGTCCATCGCGGCCAAGGCCGAGTTTGAATACCTTTACGACAAGCCCTACGACGACAAGAAGATCGTCCGCGTGGCCGGTCCCTTCACCGTGGAGAGCCTCAGCCCCCATCGCGTCCTGGGCGTGGATGAAGACGATGAATTGATCGACTCGCTGAAAGAGGACAGCACCGAATACGGAGCCAAGCAATCCTTCCCCCAAATGATCCTGGAGAACCTCAAGACCGCCGGCGTGCAGCAGGCGCACAAGGAGGACCGCATTGTGTTCGATTCGTTGACGCTCTGGCCGGGCGAGGGAATGATCTGCGCGGTCGGCACGTTTGAAGCCAGTGATGAGTGGCTGGGGGCTGGTGCTTCGTCCCAAGCCACAAACCACAAATCACAAACCACTGCCCGCAAAGCGGGCATCTTCATTGGTCCAGAATTCGGCACGGTCACCCGTCCCGATCTTGTGGAGGCCGCCCGCGAGTGTGGCGACGCGGGGTTCGATGTATTGATCGCCTGCGCCTTCAACTACGAGGCGCACGCCACGGAGTTCAGCAAGCTGGGCCGCATCCCCGTGCTCAAGGCCCGCATGAACGCCGACCTGCACATGGCCGAAGACCTCAAAAACACCGGCAAAGGAAATCTCTTCGTCATCTTCGGTGAGCCGGACATCACGCTCATCAACGACAAGGACGGCAGGCTGCGCGTGAAAGTGAACGGCGTGGACGTGTTTAAACCCCAGACCGGCGAAGTGGTCAGCCACGGCGCCGACGGCATCGCCTGCTGGTTCATCGACACCGACTACAACGAAGAAAGTTTCTTCGTCCGCCACGCCTACTTCCTCGGCGCGAACGACCCGTATTCCGCGCTGAAGACGACCCTGAAAGCGGAGATCAACGCAGAGGCATGGGCGACGTTGAACAGCGACACGTCACGGCCTTTCGGAAAGCCCAAGTCCGGCCGCATCGCCGTGAAGGTGATCAATCACTTGGGAGACGAGGTGATGAAAGTGTTTAAGGTGTGACTGGACTCGACTGGCGAACAATCTGCCTGTAGCTTACTGACGAACCGCAAATGAAATCTGAGTTTATCCAACCCCGGTTTGAGGGTGCCCGCTTCGCGGAGCACACCCTGCCCTTGGACGTGGCCAAGGATTTAGCTGCCTACGAGACATTGCTGGTGGAGTTGGCAAAGCACCTCTACCTGAAAGACCACCCGGAACGGCAACGTGTCCTCAAGGGGTTTGCGGCGGACTTTCACCTGCATTTGGAACGGGTCGATGACGGCTGCGCCCGAACGATGCTGTCGCTGGTTACCGCCGGCACGCTGGCGCTGGGAGCGGGGGCAAACACCTATTTTGAGCGTGCGCGCGATTTGATCACTGAGTGTGTTGGCGCCCCGGATGGGCAACTGCCGCCAGACTTTCCGCAAGAACTTCTGGCGTATTTCAATCAGATTGGTCGCTCGCTCAATGCGGATGAACGCATGGAACTGCCGGTGGCAGGCGCGCGACCGGCAGTCCTGACGCCGGAGCGGCGCAAGCGGTTGGTGCTGGCCGCCAATGCCGTTTACGAGCAGCCCATCGAACTTGTCGGCACCGTCGTGGAGGCGAACTGGGAGAAATCATCGTTTCAGTTACGGCAAATGGCCGGCGATCCGGCAGTGGTTGTGGTGCCGATGCCCGACGCGTTTCACGGACAGGCGCGGAATTTCGGAGGTCGCGACCGCCATCAGATTACGGTCAAGGGCGTGGGCGCATTTGATTCGTGGGATCGACTTCAGAAGATTGTTTCCGTCGAGTCGCTGGAGGTGCAACCGGATTACCACCTCGCTGGCAGGTTTGACGAATTGCGTAGTCTGGATGCTGGCTGGCATGACGGTCAGGGAGTTGCGCTGGACCGAAGCAAGCTGGACCAAGTGGCCGCGAAGATGGTCGGGCACTACCCCGAGAAATTGCCTTTGCCTGCCATTGTGCCAACGCCTGAAGGCAACCTCTTGTTCGAATGGAACACTCCCAGCGAACCGTCACTGGACCTGAATCTTGCGACGCTGGCGGGTGCATTTCATGCCTTTGACCCCGAGAAGGGCGATTTGGAGCACGAATTCAAGCTCTCGGAATCAGACGAGTGGCCGAAACTGTTCTCCTTTCTGACACACAACCTCGGCCAAGTCTCCGTATGAATGTTGATACGTTGCTCCTCCGCCAAGCACATCCGAATTTCGTGGACGGAGATCTGCCAACCAGTCAGGTCTTCATGCCGAATTCTGAAGACCAAGGGCGGATGTCCGCATACGATGGTGATCAAATTAGTCCGAGCGACGCTCACGCTCACTACACCGGCACCTTGAAGAAGCAATCCCACAGCGTCTGGGCGGTATCGAAAGGCGAGGCCGACAGCAATTCCGTTCCTGCTTCGCCTGACCCGCTTCCTGATTTCCCATCGCACTCAAAGATTGATTTTAGTCAGTTACCGGAGACTCGTTGGCGCAGAGTAGCCAAGAAGCTTAAGGCGCTGGCCATTGCTCGCGGATGCCAGTTCAAGGCAGACTCACTTGCGTAGTCAGCCCGCCATGGACTTCCGAATCGCCGATACCTTCACCGACAGCCTTGCTCGCCGGAACGGCGAGGAGCAAAAGGCCGTAAGAAGAAATTGAATCCGTCGCTGCGTGGCTGGCTGAGCACGAGAAAGCCGGAGTGCTTCCCCATGAGTTTGGTGTCTTTGTTCGCTCAGCAGGTCAATTGGACCGCGCCAAAGCCGCGGTCCAAGAGTCAGGATTGCCCTTCAAGATTCTCGACGATCACGTCCAGACATCCAGCGGTCACGTGTCAACACTTCGGTTATCATGAGCGGAATCGACCTGAGGTTGGCTGGCGTGGTTAATCGGTCGGCAAGAACTCGGCGCTGCGGCTGCATACCGAGCCTGTGGATAATCTGAAGCCAGCCAAGTGGGCCGGCAACTTGCCCCGCCCGCTCGCCCCGACTAACATTGGAGGCACAATGACGAAATCAGCGCCGATGCCAGTCATCCGTTTGCAGGGTGTGCGGCACAACAATTTGAAGAATTTCGACCTCAACCTCCCGTTGGGGCGGCTGATCGTCATTACCGGGTTGAGCGGCTCGGGTAAAAGCTCCCTGGCCTTCGACACGCTCTACGCCGAAGGCCAACGGCGCTACATCGAGACGTTTTCCCCTTACGCCCGCCAGTTCTTTGACCGCATGGACAAGCCGCAGGTGGACCGCATCGAAGGCATTCCGCCGGCGATCGCCATCGAGCAGCGCAACACCGTGCGCACCACGCGCTCCACCGTGGGCACCATGACCGAGTTGTGCGACTACCTGAAGCTCCTGTGGCCGCACATGGCGCAACTGCACTGCCGCCAGTGCGGCCAGCCTGTCCGCAAGGAACCGCCGCAATCCGTTTGGGAGACTGTGACCGCCCGGCTGCAAACAGATTGCGAAGTGCCTCATTACCTTCGACGTGCCGTTGTCGGAAAAGCTGTCGCTGGCGGATTCGTTGGGGCTGGTTGCCAAGCAAGGCTACCAACGCCTGCTGGTCGAGGGCCAGGTGATCCGCGTGGACGATGTTCCCGCGCACTTCGCGTCCGACGCCACGCAACTGACGATTGTTCAGGACCGCTGCAAACTGGCTTCGGATCAGCGGGCCCGCTTCATCGAAGCCTGCGAACAAGCCTATCATTTCGGCAAAGGCAAACTGGCGGTGCATGCTTTGACGTCGGCGGTGGGCAACGCGTCGCTTGCCATTGCCGAAAAGCTGCCATTTTCCAGTCGCCTTCATTGCGCCACCTGCGACCTGGATTATCACGATCCCTCGCCGGCGCTGTTTAGTTACAATCATCCGGTCGGTGCGTGCCCGCACTGCAAAGGCTTTGGCCGCATCATCTCCATCGATTACCATCTCGCGGTCCCGGACCGTTCGTTGAGCTTGGCGCAAGGTGCGGTCAAGCCCTGGCGCCACGGCTTCAGCGCCGAATGCCAGGATGACCTGCGGAAGTTTTGTCGCCTTCGTAAAGTGCCGATGAACGTGCCGTTCGAAGACCTGCCATCCGCGCAGCAAACCTGGGTGATTGACGGCGATCCCGGTTACGGCACGGACGACGCGCACCAATGGCCGCGAGCCTGGTACGGCGTCAAAGGTTACTTCCGCTGGCTGGAGAGCAAATCCTACAAGATGCACGTGCGCGTGCTGCTGTCCCGCTACCGCGCCTACACGACCTGCCCGGAATGCCAGGGCAAACGGTTCCAGCCGGAGACGCTGCTCTACCGCATCCCCGTGAACGCAAACGTGCCGCCGCCGGCGCCTGTTCGCCGCGGCAAGAATGGTAAATCGTCCGACAACGGGCTGGTTTCCCATATCAAATCGGAGGATTTGACTCTGGCCGATCTCTACGCCCTGCCAATCGACGGGGCGCTCCGAGTGATCGAGCAACTTGTCACCGAGCATTCGTTCGCGCCCAACGATCCGTTGACCCTCGTCCTCGAAGAAGTCCGCGCCCGCTTGCGCTATCTCGTCGAAGTTGGCCTGGGCTACCTGACGCTTGATCGCACCACCCGCTCGCTGTCGGGTGGCGAAACCGAGCGCGTCAACCTGACCACCTGCCTCGGCACACGATTGGTCAACACACTCTTCGTATTGGACGAACCCAGCGTCGGCCTGCACCCGCGCGACACCGCCCGACTGGTCCACATTTTGGAACGGCTGCGCGACACCGGTAACTCGGTGGTCGTGGTCGAACACGAAGCGAACGTAATTCGCGCCGCCGACCAGATAGTCGATCTGGGTCCCGGCTCCGGCGAAGCCGGCGGACAAATCGTTTTTCAGGGGCCGATGGAAGCGATTCTGCACAGCGACCGCTCGCTGACTGGCCAATACTTGAGCGGGCAAAGGCAAATCGAAATTCCACCTCGCCGGTCGGTCAAAGTTGGACCAAAGCGACTGAACGATCATTCCTCGCTAATCATCACTGGCGCCAATCGGCACAACCTCAAAAACCTGGCGGTCGAAATTCCGTTGCAGCGGTTTGTTTGCCTAACGGGGGTGAGTGGCTCGGGCAAGACCACGTTGGTCCGCGACGTATTGCTGCCGGCACTCGAATCCCAGTTGAAATGCGGCCTGGGCGAACGCAAAGCCTCGGACCGCATGGACGACCATCACGAGCGCGAAGACCAGGAAACGACGCTTGCCCCCGGAACGGCGAGCGCGCAAGCCAAAGTGGTCGGCGGCGACCCACTCGCGCGCGTCGTGTTGGTGGACCAATCGCCGCTGGGCAAATCGCCGCGATCCAATCCGGCGGTCTATACGGGGGCCTTCGATCACATTCGCGAACTCTTCGCCCAAACTGAGATGGCCCGGCAACGCGGACTGAAGGCCAGCGCGTTCAGCTTCAATTCGGCCCAGGGCCAGTGCGAACGCTGCCGTGGCGTCGGCTTCGAAAAAGTCGAAATGCAGTTTCTTAGCGACGTGTTCATCCGTTGCCCCGCCTGCAACGGCCGGCGCTACCGGGAACACATTCTCGAAGTGAAGGTTGAGGGCCATTGGACGTCTTCCCTCCGCGCTGTATCCATCGCTGATTTGCTGGAAGCCACCGTGGATGAAACCATCGCCTTTTTCTCCCCGATGAGCGACAGCCGACCGGCGCAGCGGGCGGTGGCGAACCTGAAACTGCTTCAGGAGGTCGGTCTGGGTTATCTCCGTCTGGGCCAGCCCATCAACACGCTCAGTGGGGGTGAAAGTCAGCGGCTCAAACTGGTCAGTCATCTGGCTGAGTCCGCTGTGGCGGCGGTGCCAGGCCCGCGCGCCAAATCGAAGTCCGGCAAGCCGGAACCGCCGCCGCCCCCCGCCCAGCGGCACACCCTCTTCTTGTTCGACGAGCCCACGACCGGCTTGCATTTCCACGACGTGGGGGTGCTGCTCAAAGTCTTCCAACGCCTCGTGGATGCCGGTCATTCACTGTTGGTGATCGAGCACAATCTCGACGTGATCAAATGCGCCGATTGGATCATCGACCTGGGACCCGAAGCCGGCGAACGCGGCGGCCAGGTCGTTGCCAGCGGCACCCCGGAGGACATTGCCGCATGCGATGCCAGCCATACCGGCCAATTCCTGCGGACCGTCTTGCCAACACCGAAATCCCCTCGTGGCAGCCGACGTGAGGAGGCTCAAATTTCATCGAAAGACGATTCTGTTCTCGCCAAGAATGAGCCTCCTTACGTCGGCTGCTACGATTCTTCAGACAAGACCGTAAGTCCTACGGCTGGAGCTTTACGGGAAGCATCTACGTCCAGCGTCTCGCCGCGCGCTTTACCGACGGTCCATCGCAATTCGAGCATCACCATCCTCGGCGCGCGCGAGCACAATCTGAAGGATCTCGCTCTCGACATTCCGCGCGACCAATTCGTGGTCGTGACCGGCGTCAGCGGTTCGGGCAAAAGCACGCTGGCGTTTGACCTGTTGTTCGCCGAAGGCCAACGCCGGTTTCTCGATTCGATGAACACCTACGCCCGACAGTTCGTCGAGCAAATGGCGCGGCCCGACGTGGACCTCATTGCCGGACTGCCGCCGACGGTCAGCATCGAGCAGCGCACCACCCGCGGCGGCGGCAAGAGCACCGTGGCCACGGTGACCGAGGTGTACCATTTTCTGCGGCTGCTCTTTGCGCGGCTGGGGACGCAGCATTGTCCCGACTGCCAATTGCCGGTGGAGGCCCAGACCCGCGACCAACTCGCGCGCGGCCTGATGGCCGAACTCAAACAACGCGGCGCGCTGCGCCTGCTGGCGCCCGTCGTCCGCAACCGCAAAGGCTTTCACTCCGACGTAGCCGACTGGGCCGCCAAACATGGCTACGCCGAAATCCGCGCGGATGGAAAATTCTACGACACCGGGAAACCCTTTCGCCTCGACCGCTTCCGCGAACACGACGTGGAGATTGCCGTGGGCCGCCTGGATTCCCGAGGCACGCGCTCCGGACGGCAACTCATCGAGGAAGCTCTCAAACTTGGCCAGGGCGCGCTCTTCGCCCTGGACCAGCGCGACAAGCTATCCATTCACTCGACCGAACGCGCCTGCCCTCGATGCAGCCGTTCGTTCGCGCCGCTGGATCCAAAGATGTTCAGCTACAATTCCGCGCAAGGTTGGTGTCCTCGTTGCCGCGGCTTCGGTGAAATCTTTTATATGCCGGAGGACGTGGATCGTGGAGAACGCGCCGATGCCATCGAGGAAACGTGGTTCCGATGGATGGAGGACCAACGAGAGGTGTGCCCGGAGTGTCACGGCGCGCGCTTGAATCCCATTGCGCGAGCAGTCCGCTTGTCGCCGGCCGATTCCCGACTGAGCCTCTCCAAGTCGCGGGCCGGCGCAACGATTGACGACATTTCGCAACTGGCCGTCGAGCCGGCCTACGACGTTTTCCGCTGCCTCAAATTCAAAGGGCGCGCCGCGGCGATTGCGCGGGACATCCTGCCGGAAATTGCGGAACGGCTCAAATTCCTCACCGACGTCGGACTCGGTTACCTCCAATTAGGCCGCGGCGTGACCACCCTCAGCGGCGGTGAAGCCCAACGCATCCGGCTGGCGGCGCAACTGGGCTCGAATCTTAGCGGCGTGCTCTATGTGCTGGACGAGCCAACGATTGGTCTGCACGCGCGGGACAACGAACAACTGCTCGGCGCGCTGGCGCAGCTCCGTTCGCGCGGCAATTCGCTGGTGGTCGTCGAGCACGACGAAGACACCATGCGCCACGCGGACTACATCATCGATCTCGGTCCCGGGGCGGGCATCCATGGCGGGCAACTGGTGGCTGGCGGCACGTTGGACGAACTGCTGCGCCACGACGAGTCGGTCACCGGCCAATGCTTGCGGGCGCAGGAAACCAAGCAATATCCAACGCGCGGCCAACGGCGGCCGGTCAACGGCGGAAGATCATCTCGCGGGTCACGGCCTGCCAACAGCCGTGGCTCATCCGTAAATGGCACTACTCGCATTCGGAGCAGGCAACCAGCCACTCAGTGGTTGGTGTTCCGCAAAGCGGCGGTCCACAATTTGAAGAACCTCACGGTCCAGTTTCCTTTGAACCGGCTGGTACTAATCACGGGCGTCAGCGGCTCCGGCAAAAGCACCCTGGTTCGCGAATGCCTGTTGCCCGCGCTGAATGAAGCGCTCAAACCGCGCCGGTCGCGTGCCGCGGCGACGAAGGGGACGCTCACTGGCTACGAAGCGCTTAAGGCGGTCTATGAGGTTGATCAATCGCCCATTGGCCGGACGCCGCGTTCGGTGCCGGCCACCTACGTGGGTTTCTTCGACGAGATTCGCCGCCTGTTTGCCCAGACGCCCGAGGCCCGTTTGCGCGGCTATGGGCCGGGACGATTTTCCTTCAACAGCAAACAAGGCCGTTGCCCCGAATGCGAAGGCGCGGGCATCATCAAACTGGAAATGAACTTCCTGCCGCCCGCGTTTGTGCGCTGCGAACGCTGCGGGGGCTCGCGCTTCAATCGCGAAACGCTCGACATCGAATACGCCGGCAAGACCATCGCGCAGGTGCTCGAAATGAGCGTCGAGGAAGCGCTCCGGTTCTTCTCCGGCATTCCCAAAATCCGGCGGGCGCTCGAAGCCCTGCACGACACCGGCCTCGACTATTTGAAGCTGGGCCAAACCAGCCCAACGCTGAGCGGCGGCGAAGCACAACGGGTGAAGCTGGTAACGCATTTGCTGACCGGCTTAAAGCCGCAGCTCGAATTGACTGATCCCAACGACCCGAAGCAGAAACGCAATCTCTTCATCCTGGAAGAACCGACCATCGGCTTGCACATCGCGGACGTGCGCCGCTTGGTCGAAGTGCTGCAACGGTTGGTGGACGCCGGACATTCCGTGATCGTCATCGAGCACAATCTCGACCTCATTGCCGAGGCGGACTGGGTGATTGACCTGGGCCCGGAAGGCGGCGATGACGGTGGCCGAATTGTGATGGCCGGCACACCTGAAGAGATCGCCCGTCACCGGCCCTCGCACACGGGGCGGTTCTTGCGGAAGATGTTGAAACGGCGAAAACGTTGAAGGAGTTAAGTTTTCGTTTGCGCCCACCGTTTGCACCGGGTGAAGATGCTCGGCATCCGTGGTGCGCAATTCGCTTTGGGGCTTGGGAATTGGGACTTTTCCGGAGCTTGGTCATTAGTCCAGCGATGGGCAATCCCGGCTAAACCTACTGGTTCCCTGCCAGCCGGGTGATTTGTTCCACTTCCTGGTCCAGCGTTGGCACCCAGGTCTGGCCGGACGCCTTTTGGGTTTGCTGTGCCTCGAGGAACCATTTCTTGGCCGCTGAGTAATTGTGAAGTTTCCAATAGGCCACCCCAATGGCGCGGGTGAGGTGGGTCACATTTTCCTGGCGAACCCGCTCATAGCTATGGGTGCGGGCCAGGCGAAGTCCCTGTTGAAATTGGGCAATGGCTTCTTCGGGCCGGCCCCGGTTTACCAGGATCATGCCCCGGCGCATGAACAGGTTCGGCGTGTTGACTGTGCCGCGTCGGGCGACCGCCAGTTCAAATTGCTCCCAGGCCAAATCCCACAAGTGGTCGCGATAGGCCGTGGACTCGGTTTTGGTTTGGACCTTGCCTTCCCATTCAGCCTTGAGGCTGGCCACCTGCGCCGCGTTGGTCATTACCGCTTCCGCCAGCGTGAGTTCACGCGGCAAATCCACGGCCTGGTTAGCAGTGAGGAACTGGTTCATGCGATCGCCGGCCTCCTGGTAAACGGTCCCCAAATACTCATTGTTTTGGTAGGCACGGGATTTGGCGGTGGCGGCATACCACACGGAACGGGGATCGTTCCATTCATTCAAATAGAGCCGCGTCTTGCCGGCCCAAAGGCCCGCCACGCACAGGAAGGCAATCCCGTAACTCCAACGATTCGACTCCGGCCGGACCGCGCTGCGAGTAATCGCCTCGGCCAACAACAGGCATAAGCCCACGGACGGCAGGAACAAGTAGCGATCGGTGATGGGGGTGATGAAGCTGAAGACCATGGGTGGGATCAGTTGGATCAGAATCCAATACCACAACATCATCGCCACCGGATTCAACAAACGGTGCAATAGCAGCGGCCCCAGCCAGGCGAAGGCGACGAGGACAATGACCACGACATTGACGGGAAAGGTGAGTTGTTCCGCACTGAGGGTTGGCCGGTACAACACGTAATCACCCAAGCCGGTCAACAGCCATAAATTCGAAATCTGATTGGCGGCCAGCACCGCCAGGTCGTAGGACCGGCGAGTGTCGGGCTGGGCGCCCATGGTCGGCAACGCAAATAGAATGGTGATCAGCCCAAAGGGTATCTTGTCCAGCAACAGCGACCATCCGCGCCGTTTTTCGACGAAGAAATCCCAACCGACCATGACCGCCGGCAGCAAGACCACGGACTGTTTGCCGGCAGTTGCCAGCAGGAAACCAACGATGCTCGCGGCATAGAACCACTTGGCAAATCGGGTTTGCCGGCGATAGAGCAAATACAAGGTCATGGTCAGCACGCCAAACGCGGTGGCCACCAGGTCCTTCCGACTGGACAGCCAGGCCACCACTTCGACGTGGGCCGGGTGGACCAGGAACAGCAGCGCGGCCCCCGCCGACATGACCAAGTTGGGCCGGATGGTGAATGCCAGGCAGTAAACCATGCAAACCGCAAAGCCATTCCACAGCACGTTGGAAAGGTGCATGGCGAACGCATCTTTGCCGCCGGCCAATAAAACGTCCAAACTGTAGCTTAGCAGGTGGAGCGGCGAGAAATTTGCAAAATAGGGTGCGCTACAAATCCGGACCAGGTTGGCGACAGCGAACGAGTTGATGTACGGATTGTTGACGACGTAATCGGGATCATCCAGCGAGAAGAATCCCAAGCGCAACGCTGGCCAGTAAAGGGCCAAGTTGGCCAACAGCAATCCACCGATGATGGCCAAATGCCATTCCCACCGCACCTGGTTCTTCGAGGCGGCGGCAACTGATGCTTTTCGTTTGGTGCGCTTGCGTTTCACGATTGTGCTCGGGCTTGTTCCATACCGATAGACCTCCGGGAGCGCGAGCAGAATTGTAACGACCACCGGAAAGGAATCAGGCGGAGCCGCGGGACAAAGTGACAATCCGAGTCCCGAAATCCAAGGTCTGCAAGCAGGGTTCCCCCCACCGAAAACTCCTTAAGCTCTGGGACTGGTTGCCGAAGTTTACTTTGAATAGACGCGATTCCAGCGAATTGAGTCCGAGGACAGTGATGCGTTGGAATACCAATGGAAGCAGTAAAACCGTCCTCCATGCGCGGCGGAACCATCCGCCACCGACCTGGCAGTTGGCATGGAAGACGACATTCGAAGTCTAAGTTATGCCGTCATACGTTTACGTCGCGAGAGAAACGGGGAGCGGACGAGAAATTCGCAACAGCCTCGAGGCTGCCTCCGAGCAGGCGGCCATCGCCGCCCTGCTGAATCGCAATTTGCTCGTCGTCTCCATCCAGGAGCGCATCGGTAAAAAGGGTAAAACCTCCGGAGGCAAGGTCAACCTGGCGGATCTGGTGGTATTCACCCGCCAATTGGCCACCATGATCGACGCCGGTCTGGCCATGGTGCAATCATTGCAGGCGCTGGCCGACCAGACCAAGAACAAGGCGATGCGCGATGTCATCCGCGACGTTTGCACCCGGGTCGAAGGGGGCGACAGTTTTTCCGAAGCCCTGAGCAAGCATCCCAAGGTGTTCGCCCGGCTTTACGTGTGCATGGTGGGCGCCGGCGAGCGGGGCGGTTTGTTGTCGGAGATTCTCAGCCGCCTGGCCACTTACCTGGAAAATGCGGCGCGCCTGCGCAAGAAGGTCAAATCGGCCATGATGTATCCGACGGTCGTCACGATTGTGGCCATCGGGATCACCATTTTCCTGCTGATCAAAGTCGTGCCGGTGTTCGGGGACGTTTACAAAGGCTTCGGGGCGAAATTGCCCGCTCCGACGATGGCGTTGCTGGCAGTCAGCAACGCAACCCAGAAGTACATTCTCTACATTCTCCCGGCCATCATCGGTATGGTTTACGCCTGGATTGCCTACATCAAGACCGCTTCGGGACGCGAGTTTTGGGATCGCCTCCGCATTAAGCTGCCGATCTTCGGTTCGATTGCCCACAAGATTTGTCTGGGCCGGTTCACGCGCACCCTGGCGTCGCTGATCCGCAGCGGCGTGCCCATCCTTGAAGTGCTGCAAATCGTCTCCAACACCGTCGGCAACGTGATCATGGAGAAAGCGGTGCGGGCGTCGGCGGCCGATATCGAGCGTGGCGAAAGCATTTCGTCTTCGCTGGGCAAGCATCAGATCTTTCCCTCGATGATCATCCGGATGGTGACCGCCGGCGAACAGACCGGCAAGATCGAGCAGATGTTGGAACAGATCGCCGATTTTCTGGACGAAGAAATGGAAACGACTTTGTCCGGTTTGACCTCTCTCATCGAACCCTTGTTGATCGTGTTTCTGGGCGTGACGGTGGGCGGTATCGCCATCTGCATGTTCCTGCCGATCTTCAAGATGAGCGAAATCATCAATCCGCCTAAATGACGGTGACGGCCGCGAGTCGCCAGGAACTCGCGCGGATGAAATTGGAGTCCGGACGCGAGTCCGGGCTCCAATTGGTTTAGGGTTGGAAGGGATTGAGCATCCGAATGCGCCGGTCGTTGCCCAGTTCAACCGCTTCCCAATCGAGGAAATAGGAACACTTTTTGTCCAGGATTTCGTGCATCAACCGGCTGCGCAAATGGGCCCGCGAATTGGGGGGCGGCCGCGTCATCGCCTGGCGCAAGCCCGCGGCCGGCCACAAATCGCCGGGTTCGGCCATGGCGATTCCCAAACTCCGCTTCGGGTGAATCTGGTGAAACTCGAGATCCTGTGACTCGAGCCAGGGATCGCCCCATTCCAACCCTTCGCGGGTGCAGAATTCACGGAACAGATATTCCTTGCTCACCCAATCCAACTTACCCACCAACGTCAGGGGATCCGCGGCGAGACTTTCAATGACCTGGCCCCAGAGCGTGAGCAACGCGTCGGTTTCCGTGTCCCGCCCCTGGAAATTTCTTTTGGCCTTTTGATATACACCTCGAGGAGTTCGAGCGCATCGGCCGGTTTGCCATCGGCCAGCGTCACACTCCAGGGCGGCCGCAAATTGCGCGAGAGCGTCCGCAGCGAGGTGACGGCGTCCAACAGGGCCAGTTCCGGCAAATCGTCGGCGTCCAGGAGGTCCAACACGAGACGGGTGGTGCCGACTTTCAGGAACAAAGCCCGCGGTAGCACATTGCTGTCGCCGTGAATGAGGTGCAACCGACGGAACAACCGCGGATCGGCCAAGGGTTCGTCGCGCGTGTTAATGATGGCGCGATTGTGTTGCACCCACTCGAAGAAATCATTTTGGATGTAGTCGGCCCGCTGGCTGATTTGAAAGAGAGCCGGATTCTCGCGCATCACAATTTCACCGCGGAACCGGGTTGGCCGGATGGCTCCCACCCTGCCCGAGCCGGAATAGAGGACCCGCAACGTCAGAAAGGCCAGCAAGGACAACACGTTCTTCTCGTGCAGCGGCGCCTTGCGGTCGAGGGAATAATTCTCATGACAACCAAACGTCGCCCCGGTGTGATGATCGACATTGTTGCGGATGATGCTGACGCGAGTTTCCAGACCCAAGTCGCGCACGGCTTCGAGCAGAAGCATGTCGCCGGCCCGATCGTAATGCACAACTTCGGTGGCGGTGGTACATTCCGGGGTGCAATACTCCAGGTGCCCCATGTCGATGTAAACCCGGCCCCCGTTGAAAAGAAATCCTCCGTTGCCGGCCGGTTCATCCCAATCCCGGTCATGCCGGTCAATCAAACCGTAGCGGTGTTTTTCGAACAACCAGTCCCGAATGCGCGGCAGGAGATCCGACGCCTGGACGGGCGGCTCGACCAAACATCCGTATTCAGTTTCAATGCCTGTAATGCGACGTGACATGTTTCAAAGACTTACGGGCCCTGCCCTTTTGGTGACAAGCCCGGACTCCCACAATCGTTCCCTTGCGCCGGCCACGGGTGAGTTCCTGCCGCGCACGCCCCGTTTCGTTCTTTGGGTGAAACAAGTCGGGGTTGGTTACCCGAGCTTCAATTCCTGATATTGCACCGAGCCGGCGCGTTGCCGATCCAACCACCCGGCTTCCACCGTCTTACCCGAGATCGACAGCAGCGGCTCGGACGGCAGAGCCAATTCAGCGAAGGTTTTGCCTTCCGTCACTGCTTGCCAGGCGGTCAGGCAGGCGGAGGCGACTTGGTCCAGGGAATCCTTGGCCCGCAGATGTTCCTGGAGCCAGCGGGTGGCATCTTCTTCCACTTTGGGATCGCTGCACGCCACCAGCACGCCGGAGGTTTCATAACGGTGGTTGCCGTCAAAGTGCAGACGCACCAGCACGTCCTGCTCCGGCGATTCCCCCAGTTCGGCAAAAACGGCTTCGACGATTAGCGGCGGCGAAAAGATCTGTTCGAAACTATTCTTGAACGAAGGACTCAGCGCAAAACTGATCAGGCGGCGCAACGTGACGTCTTTGGGCGACCGGGTGAAGCCCTCGAGATGAGCCGCTTCAATGGCCGACTGACGGACTTTCTCGATGTCCACCGGATGGCCAAGCGCCGCAAAACCGTGCCGGTTGTAAATCTCGAACACTTTGGAATGCCCGTGCCCAACGCCCAGCAGCAAAATGCCGGTCGGTCGGGAGACCGCAAACACCGGTGTGCCGCCTTTGAGTTGCTCGCGGATGTACTCCCGGCGATTGCCGATGGCCTCCAACCAACGATACGGTTCTTCGGTCATGACTGGGATTCTTTCCAAAACCGGGCCTGCTCCTCCGGGCTGATCGAGCGGACTCCCTCGCGCGACAACACTTTGATGGTGGCAAACAACTTCCGATCCGGGTGAACGCCGCCGGTGGCCGTGTCAAATTCCGCCGCGGTCATCAGCAGGCGATTGGCCAAACTGCAAGCCGGTCCTAAGGCCATCTCTTCCGGTCGCGGTTTCCCCCATTTCTCCAGGTAGTGAAGGACGCTCTTGATGCTGGCGGAACCGGAACCGCTGCCGGCGTATTGAGCCGCTTCAAACTGGGCGCCCAACGGATCGTAAAATTGAATTACCGGTTTGGCATCAGGCTCGTTGACCTCGACCCCGGCAAAAATCGGAGAAACCGCCCCAAAGCCTTGAATGGTCGCCGGAATGTTATCGCGGAGCAATTTGGACAACGCCCGAATTTTGGCCGGCACACTCATGGATTGCAACTGGCTGCGGCGATAAAACTCGAAGGTGGTTTGCAGCGTGCGCGCCATTTCGAACGCGGTGGCCGGCACGCCCGCAATTGCCATGAGCGAGTGCGAATCCAACTCCAGGATCTTGTCCGTCTTGTCGGAGAAGATCAGGTTACCGGCCGTGGCCCGATGGTCGCCGGCGATCACCACTCCATCGGCACAATGGAAGGCAAACACCGTCGTCGCCTCCAACGGCAACGGTCCACCGCTCGGCACCCCGAGCGCCGGCAGTGGGTTCTTCGGCAGCAAGGCCAGAAAATCGCCGTTCATTGCCCCGTGCGCTGGCGATAGCGTCGGGCCTGGTCCGGATCCACCTTGCGCATGCGCTTCAGCAACTCCTCGGTGTTGGGTTTATCGACTTGCGGGGCGCGTGGCCCGTCACCCCTCCTCCCCCGGGTGCCGGAGCGGTCGGACGTGGTTTTTGAATTCTTTCTGGCATACAGTTAACTACTACATCACTAAAGCACCTTTGCAAAGTTCAGGTGGATTAAATCTTCCACCGCCTCGGCAGCGCTGATGACCTTCAAACTCTGTCGGACCTGGATCGGATCGAACAAATTGCGCAGATCCAGTTCAACGCGTTGCCGACTGCCGCGCAGCAACAGGTAGTCCCATTGCGTGGCTTCCACCGCGCTACCGAATTTCTCAATGCAACGGCCGCGTACCGCCGCGCGGGTGGTATGCGGCGGGCACATGCTGTGATGAGAAATCTCCGGCAGCGAATACGGGAGCCGAAAGGCCTTCTGGCCCATCAAGCCGTAGAATAGACCCAGGTCGCGATCCAGTTGGTGATAGGTCAGGTCGAGGCTGCGCAACCACGGATCCTCCGGGGACAGATGCTCCAATTCACGGAATTGCTCGACAAGTTTGTATTTGGCCGCCCAGTCCAGGCGATCGGCAGTGGCCAATGGATCACGTTCCAAGTCGCCCAAGATTTCCTCCCAGGCCTGGATCAGTTGGCGCCAGTCGGCATCAAGGTCGGGACAAAATTCCTTCACCAGTTCCACGTAGCGTTGCTGCACGGCGAGCGCCGTAGTTGGTCGGCCTTCAGCTTCCTGGCAGTGCCACTTCCACGTCGTGTCACGGGAGATGCGTTTCAGGGTCTGAAGCGGATCGCCGAGATCGGGTACGCGTTCGACGGGTGCGCCGTTCAGCAGGGCCTGCAATACCAGGGCGGTAGTGCCGATCTTCAAATAGGTCGAATAAAACGACAAATTGGCATCGCCAATGATCACGTGGAAGCGGCGGTACACCTCGTTGTTGGCGTGCGGTTCGTCGCGGGTATTGATGATCGGCCGGCGCTGCATTGTGTCCACACTTTGCAACTCGGAGAAGAAGTCGCTGCGCTGCGAAATTTGGAAACCCGGACCGAGGAACTTGTCTTCGTCTTCCCAGCCGAACTTGCCGGCGCCGCAATAAATCTGGCGCGTAATCAGGAAGGCGAGCACGCCTTGTGTCAGCCGGTCCCAGGTCAAGGTGCGGGGCATCAGATAATTCTCGTGGCAGCCGTAGCTATGCCCCCGAAAGTCGGTGTTGTTCTTGTAGAGCACCACCGGGTTGTCCGAGCCTTGACTCACCACGCGGGCGCATTCCAGCAGCAGGCAGTCGCCCTGGTAGTCCTGCTGCAGAATTTCGAGCAACGTGCTGCACTCGGGCGTGCAATACTCGGGGTGGGCATGATCGTTGTAAAAGCGGCCGCCATTGCGCAGCACCATGTCGCTCTTGATTTCGTGGAAGGTGAGCGAGCGTTGGGCATCCTGCGCAAAGTAATGATTTTCGTCGCGGTCCTGGAGCAGTTCTTTGACCCGGAATCCACGAGCGTCGCAGTGAGGATCTTCGCAATTGTAATCCCAGCGCATCCGTACCCCCGGCGCTTTGGTGGCCCGAACCAACGCGATGGACTCGGCCACGACATCCACTTCCGCGGGCTGCTGGCGGGAGATGCCGATCTCTGTTTCAATGCCGAATTGAATATCCATAAAATCTGGTGCTGGCGCGAAAGGTTTCCTTGGGCCGCCAGTATAGGGGATTTGACGGAGCCGGAAGTGCCGCATTCATTCCCATCAAACCAGGCAATCCATGCGCTAAATTGTTCCGGACGAGTTGGTGGAGTCCGCGGTGCGATACGGCGCGAGTCGCACGACATTGCCCGGATCAAAATCCGTCAGTTTAAGCCAGTCCTCCGTGATGTCGCTAGGCGGGAACAGATCGTTTTCGCGATATTCGCAGTTTAGCGCTTGCTGCAAATCCTGGAGGGCTAACGGCGACTCCGTCTTGACCGCAATAGACCGCTTGATGGCGTATTCCTTGGCCCGTTCGACAATTGCCGCAATGATGGCTCCGCTGGCCAGATCGCCACGGAATAAATAGTCGTGTTTGCCACTGCGGTAGGTGATGTCCAAAAACCGGTTGTCCTCCGATTTGGCATAGTGCTGGTCGGCGATCTTCTTCACCAATTCCGGCTGCGGTGTTTCCAACGGCAGATCGGACGTCAGGTAAATCCGGTATATTTCCTCCGCCGCTTCCTTGTTTGGACGTTTCACGCGAATCTTCCGGTCAATGCGCCCCGGACGCAAGATGGCGGGATCGATCAAGTCGGCGCGATTGGACGCCAAGATCACCACGACGTTTTGCAGCGGTTCCAAGCCGTCCATCTCCGTGCAGAACATCGGCACGAGCGTGGACAGAATACTGGTTCCGCCGCGGAGCGCGTGCCGGGTGCCCAAGATGGATTCGGCTTCATCAATGAACAGAAAGGCCAGGTGGCCTTCGGCGGCTTTCTCGCGGCACTGGGCAAACAGGTCGCGCACCTGCCGCTCCGATTCGCCCAGCCACATGTTGAGGATTTCCGGACCCTTGACGGTGAGGAAGAATTCCGGGCGATCTTCGCCGGTTTCGGCCTTGATTTGCTGCCGCAAATTGTGAGCGGTGGCTTTGCCCAACAAGGTTTTGCCGCAACCCGGCGGCCCGTAGAGCAGGAAGCCTTTGGGCACGGGATGATTGAACCGCTTGAACAAGTGCGCGTGGAGGAACGGCAGTTCGATCGAGTCGCGAATCGCCTCGACCGCTTCCTGTTGTCCTCCAATCTTGTTCCAAGGCAATTGCTCAACCCGAGCCAGGGTGCGATCGGCGCGCTTGGCGGTGCCAATGATTTCCACCGCCACGCGTTGATTGGCGTCCAAACGCAGGTCAAGTCCGGCTTTCAATTTCTCTTTCACCAGCAGCGACGAACGCGCGACGATCAGATCGGAAATGCCGGTTTCATTGCCGACCCGCAAACGGCCGTCGGTGAGCAATTCCATAACTCGCACCACGGGACCGTTTTGATCGAACTCGAAGGCGTCAATCACGGCAAAGGCTTCATTGAGCAACACCCGTACACCGGTATCGAGGCTGTCCTTGGGCAACGAAGGATCGACGCTGCAGACGTAATCCGATCCATTCGCGCAAACCAGCGCGCGATCCTTGCCCAACTTTTGGAGCAACGTGCCCAATCGCAACGCGGGCGACCGGAGTTTTTCCACCGCTTCGCTGAGCTTCTCCACCGCGTGACGGGCCTGGTCCTGGACCTCTTCCATTTCCTGAATCCGCCGCCGTAACAGAGACATGTCCGCGGACATCGCCCCCTGCAGAGCCATCTTATGGGTAATGAGATCCACCAACTGGAGGGCCGACATCTGTTCGACCTGCTCTTCCGGGACCGCTTCCTCAATCGCGGGGAACTCAAAATCCGTTGCCCGATGGGTCGCGGACTGTGCTCGGCTCTTGCTCGATTTGTTCACAGTGGAACTATACGACAGGTTGGTATTCGCGCAAACGAGGGTGGGAAGTTTTCGCGGTAGTTTTGCAGTCAACGGTTGCTGCACCCACCACTGTTCTCGACGAGCACCCGGGAGTGCTCCCCGTCAGGGGTGGGTACGGGCTGGCTGTGCAGCACGACTATCGCGCAGAATGGACTTCAGCCATCCCATTCGCTGTTGGTTCAGCGTTTCAACTTTTCGCCCCTTCTCTCCTTCACCCTCCGTTACGGAGCAAATCCGAATTCAATGGCCTCCCCGGATCCGGTTGGTTAGGTAAAAATGATAGTTAGAATTATTCCAATTATTGACAAGCCTCCGGCACTTGTTAGATTGCCGCAGGATGAAATCGGTGGGCAATACGATTGATGGCCGGCGGTTGAACGAACGGCTGGCCACGAGCGGGCTGCGCTTCACGGCGCAGCGCCGCCACGTTTATGAAGTGCTCCTGCAAAAACAGGATCACCCGTCCGCCGAAGAAATCTTTATCCGGGCCAAGAAGGGTATGCCGGAAATTTCCATGGCCACGGTGTACAATTGCGTGGATACGCTGGTAAAGTGCGGCTTGGTGCGGTTGGTGCATTTGGATCGCGGCCCGACCCGCTATTGTTCCAATATGCGGGAGCACGGACATTTTTACTGCGATGTCTGTGGCAGCGTTTATGATTTCGACCTGGCCCGAAATGCGCCGCCCGCCGAATTGCAACTGCCGCGCGGCTACAAGGCCAGCCATTACGAGATTGCCGTCCATGGCGTCTGCCCGGATTGTGCGGACGCAAAGTGAACAGCCGGTTGTGCGGATCAAAACAGTCGAACGATTTAATTTTAACGAGAGTAACCAGTTAACGGAAACATGAGTTCAGCCACGGAAACCATCGAAGGCTTTGTCAAACGCGAGTACAAGTACGGGTTCTACACCGACATGGAAGCCGACTCTGCGCCTCCCGGTTTGAATGAGGACATCATTCGGTTCATCTCGCTCAAGAAAGAAGAACCGGAGTGGCTTTTGGAATGGCGGTTGAAGGCGTACCGGCACTGGTTGACGATGAAGGTGCCCGCCTGGCCGAAGGTCCACTACCCGCCGGTTAACTTTCAGGACATCGTGTATTACTCGGCGCCCCGCGGACAGGTCAACGCCCCCAAGAGCTTGGACGAAGTGGATCCCAAACTGCTCGAGACCTACGAAAAACTGGGCATTCCCCTGAAGGAACGTGAACGTCTGGCCGGGGTCGCGGTGGACGCGGTGTTTGACAGTGTGTCGGTGGGCACCACGTTCAAGGAGCGGCTGGCGGAGAAAGGCATCATCTTCTGCTCGATCAGCGAAGCGGTACGGGAACACCCGGAACTGGTGCGCAAGTACCTCGGCACGGTGGTTCCGTACAAGGACAATTTCTACGCGGCATTGAATTCCGCGGTGTTTACCGACGGATCCTTTTGTTACATCCCCAAAGGCGTGCGGTGCCCGATGGAACTGTCCACCTATTTCCGCATCAACGCCGCCAAGTCCGGCCAGTTCGAACGCACCCTCATTGTGGCCGAGGAAGGCGCGTATGTAAGTTACTTGGAAGGCTGCACGGCCCCAATGCGCGATGAGAACCAGCTTCACGCCGCGGTCGTCGAACTGCTCGCGTTGGAGCGGGCGGAAATCAAATATTCGACCGTGCAAAACTGGTATCCGGGCGATGAACAAGGACGCGGCGGCATTTACAACTTCGTGACCAAGCGCGGCCTGTGTAAAGGTCGCAATTCGAAGATCTCCTGGACCCAGGTCGAAACCGGCTCAGCGATCACGTGGAAATATCCGAGCTGCATCCTCCAAGGCGAGAATGCCGTGGGCGAATTCTATTCCGTGGCGCTGACCAACAATTACCAACAGGCGGACACGGGCACCAAGATGGTTCACATCGGCAAGAACACCCGGAGCACGATTGTGTCCAAGGGCATTTCCGCCGGACACGGCCAGAACAGCTACCGCGGCCTGGTCAAAGTGCAGAAGAGCGCCGCCCACGCGCGTAATTTCTCGCAGTGCGACTCGCTGTTGATTGGCGACCAGTGCGGCGCCCACACGTTTCCTTACATCGAAGTGAAAAACACCTCGGGCCGGGTCGAGCACGAGGCGACCACTTCGAAGATTGGCGAAGACCAAATTTTCTATTGCAACCAACGGGGCATTTCCACGCAGGACGCGGTGAACATGATCGTCAACGGTTTTTGCAAAGAAGTGTTCCGTGAGCTGCCGATGGAGTTCGCCGTGGAAGCCCAAAAACTGCTGGGCGTGAGCCTGGAGGGTAGCGTAGGTTAGCTGGCCGGACAGGAACACGAACCGACCGGTGCCATGGTGGTGTCGGAGGCGGGCAAAACTATGGCAGAAGGCTTTTTCGACACAGCGCAGATTTGCAAGAACGGTCATCTGGTGAACGACAGCATGAAACGGTTTCCCGAAGCCAATTCACTATTTTGCTCCAAATGCGGCGAACCCACCATCACCGAGTGCGAAGCGTGCCACACGCCCATCCGCGGTTACTATCAGGTGCCGGGCGTCATCGGCTATTCCGAACGCAAAAAGGTGGCGCCGAACTTTTGCCACCACTGCGGCAAGACGTATCCCTGGACCGACCGCTGGCTGCAAACCAGCCGGGAAATGGTGAACGAGCTGGACGAATTGGCGCCGCCGGATCGGGAGCAGTTTCAACGCTGTCTGCCCGACTTGGTGCGGGAAGGCCCGGCCACGGAACTGGCGGCAGTGCGCGTCCGGAAGATTATGAAGAAGCTCAACAAAGAGACCTATGAACTGACGCGAATGGTCATTGACGAGCAGTTGAGCGAACCGGCGCGCAAAACCTTGTTTGGATTGTAAAACGCGCGAGGGGCGCACCGCCGATGGCGGGAACAATTTACTAATGAAGTAAGCGACGAGAACGAACAAAGAAGACATGACTCAACCAATCCTTGAAATCAAAAACCTGAGTGCCGGGGTCGAGAACAAACAGATTCTCAAAGGCATCAACCTGACCGTCAATCCCGGCGAAGTCCACGCCGTCATGGGCCCGAATGGCAGCGGCAAGAGCACCCTCGCCGCGGTGCTCGCCGGTCGCGCCGGCTACGAGGTCAACGGCGGTGACGTGCTTTATCTGGGGCAGAACCTGCTCGAATTGGCTCCGGAAGAACGCGCTCGCGAAGGGCTCTTTCTCGCGTTCCAATACCCGGTGGAAATTCCCGGAGTCAACAGCACCTACTTTTTGAAAGCAGCCTACAACGAGATCCGCAAACACAAAAGCCAGCCCGAGCTCGACGCCATGGAGTTTCTCGAACTGGTGAAGGAGAGGATGAAGCTGTTGCACCTGCCGGATGACTTGCTCAAGCGTCCGGTGAACGAAGGGTTCTCCGGCGGCGAGAAAAAACGGAATGAGATCTTTCAAATGGCGGTGCTGGAACCGCGCCTGGCCGTGCTCGATGAAACGGATTCCGGCCTGGACATTGACGCGCTTAAAGTCGTGGCCAACGGCGTCAACAAATTGAAAAGCGCCGACAACGCCCAGCTTGTCATCACCCATTACCAACGGCTGCTGAATTACATTGTGCCGGACTTCGTGCATGTCTTGTACGACGGCCGGATCGTCAAATCCGGCGGCAAAGAGCTGGCGTTCGAACTCGAGGAAAAAGGCTACGACTGGATCATCAACCCGGAGCCTGTCCCAGCCTGATCCGACAACCCGTTTAAGGAACCACATGGTGACTGCTCTTCCCGCCAATTCGAATCAAGTCCTGAAAGAAACCGGCCCCTACTGGGACAAGTTCGCGCGGCTGCAAAAGGTCCTCCACGATCCGGACTGGGTGGCGGCGGCGCGCAAAGCGGCGATGTCCCGCTTCACCGAATTGGGCTTCCCCACCTTGCAGGATGAAGACTGGCGCTTCACCAATCTGGCGCCGCTGGTCAAGCTGCCCTTTCGTCCACAGTTTGCGCTGCCCACCGAGGGTTTGACCCGCGACATCTTGGAACCGCTGGCCTTTGCCGGCGGCAACGGACCGCGGTTGGTATTCGTCAACGGCCATTTCGCCCCGGAACTTTCCACAGTAACTTCGCTGCCGGACGGCGTGATCGTGAGCAGCCTTGCCGCCGCGCTGGCGAAGGAGCCGGAACTGTTGCGGAAGCATCTATTCCGCGTGGCGAAAACCGAGGCCAATGCCTTTGCGGCTTTGAACACCGCGTTCTTCCAGGACGGCCTGTTCATTTATGTTCCTGCAGGCCAGGTTGTCTCCGAACCGGTGCAAGCGGTTTATGTCTCCACCGCCAAAGAAAATGGCGGCACCGCGCACCCGCGCAATTTGATCGTGGCCGAAGCCAACAGCCAATTGACCTTCCTCGAGAATTACGTCAGCGCCACGACGGCGGCACATTTTACCAACGCCGTGACCGAATTGGTGGCGGGCGACAATGCGCAAATCGAACACGTCAAATACCAAAACGAAGGTCTGCAGGCCTTCCATTTGGCGGCGCTGCAATCCGACCTGGGCCGCAACTCTCGGGTGGCGATGCATTCGTTTGCCCTCGGCGCCCGGCTTTCCCGGAACAACATCGACACCTATCTCGGCGGCGAAGGGCTGGAGTGCATGTTGAACGGTCTGTACGTGACTCGTGACGACCAACTGGCCGACCATCACATGGTGGTCGAACACGCCCAGCCTCATTGCGACAGTCACGAGTATTTCAATGGCATTCTCGCCGACCGATCCAAAGGGGTCTTCCACGGACGCATCCTGGTGCAGCCCGGTGCGCAAAAGACCGACGCCAAGCAAACCAACAAAAACTTGCTGCTTTCCGACGACGCCACGGTCGATACCAAACCGCAACTGGAGATTTACGCCGACGACGTGAAATGCACCCACGGCGCTACCATCGGCCAGTTGAACGAGGAATCCATTTTCTATCTCCGCTCGCGCGGCATCGGACTCGAAACCGCGCGCCGGATGTTGATTCATGCGTTTGCCGGCGAAATCATCGAACGCATTCGCCATCCGGCGGTGCGCGAGGAACTCGATCAAATTATTTGGGACCGCCTGGAAGAACATCCGTTGGTGGGTGAAAAACATGACGCCGCGTTGGTCGAAGCCTGAACCAATGGAACGTTTGAAATCCCCCCACCACTGGCCGTGCGCAGCCTATGTTTGACGACTTAACCGATTTGTATCAGCAGGTCATTCTCGACCACAGCAAGAGCCCGCGTAATTTCCACAAGCTCGAGGGCGCCACCCACACCGCGCGCGGCCAAAACCCGTTGTGCGGCGACAACGTCACGCTCTATCTGCAAACCGAAGGCGACGTCATCAAGGACATCAGTTTCGAAGGTTCGGGCTGCGCCATTTCGAAGGCTTCGGCCTCGTTGTTGACTGCCGCGCTCAAAGGTAAAACCAAGGCCGAAGTGAAAGCGCTGTTCGACAAAGTTCACGATATGGTGACCACCGGCAAAGGCAGCGGCGAAGTCGGCAAACTCTCAGTGTTTGCCGGCGTCCATAAATTTCCCGCGCGCGTCAAATGCGCCATTCTCCCATGGCACGCCGTCATGGCTGCCTTGGAAGGAAAACAGGAGCCGGTGAGCACGGAGAAAGAGGACACTTGATTGGCGCTCAACTGATGCCGTTTGTGCAAAAAACGTTTTCCCAAGATCTTTCAACCTATGGACACGAATGAATCCGTAACGCTCGTTCGCGACGTCGAAGCCGCCATGGTGCCCGCGGGCACCCCGGTCACTTTGGAGAAAGGTGTTTCCGCCCGCATTACCCAATCGCTGGGCGGCACTTATACCGTCGTAGTCAATGGCAACATGTTCCGCATCGACAGCCGGAATGCCGACGCGTTGGGACTCAAGCCGGAAACACCATCCGCCGCGCCCGCCACGGAAGCGGGTCCGGGTAAATCCACGACGCCGGAAGACTTGGAAAAGCAGGTCTGGGACGAGTTGAAGAACGTTTACGATCCGGAGATCCCAGTCAATATCGTGG
The DNA here is from genome assembly GCA_963788655.1 of uncultured Verrucomicrobiae bacterium. Lineage (GTDB taxonomy): Bacteria > Verrucomicrobiota > Verrucomicrobiia > Limisphaerales > JAFGQR01 > JAFGQR01. The sequence continues at coordinate 47,595 of CAWBHS010000065.1, forward strand.
ACCTCGGGCTCGTGTACGATTGCACGGTCAGCCCGCTCGGAACGGACAACACGTTCAAAGTCCACGTGCGCATGACCCTGACCGCGCCCGGTTGTGGCATGGGACCCATGATTGCCCAGGATGCCCAGAACCGCCTGCTCTCCCTCGAACCCGTCGATGAAGCCGAAGTCGAGTTGGTGTGGGATCCGCCATGGAACCAAGACATGCTGTCCGAAACCGCCAAATTGCAGCTTGGATTGATGTAGGATCGCAATTCCATGACCACGGAAAACGCCACCTCATCTGCCGCCACCCAGTCGGTCGATTGGCCCTCATTGCGCGCTGACTTTCCCATTCTCGATCAGCAGGTCAACGGCAAGCCCTTGATCTATTTTGACAATGCGGCAACGTCGCAAAAACCGCGGGCCGTGATCGAGGCCTTGCGCCATTATTACGAGCACGACAACGCCAATGTCCACCGCGGTATTCACAAGCTGAGCAACCGGGCCACCGCCGCCTTTGAAGCCGCGCGGGAACGCACCGCGAAGTTCATCAATGCCCATAGCGCCGAGGAAATTGTCTTCACGCGCGGCACCACCGAGGGCATCAACTTGGTCGCCCAGGCTTGGGGTTCCCAGCATCTTCAGCGCGGCGACAAAATTCTGCTCACCGAGATGGAGCACCACAGCAACATCGTGCCCTGGCAACTGCTGGCGAAACGCAGCGGCGCGCAACTGGTGTATTTACCCGTAACCGGTGATCTGGGTTTGATCGATTTCTCCCGACTCGACGATTGGCTGACCCCGGAGGTCAAACTGGTTTCGCTGACCCATATCTCGAACTCACTCGGTACGATCAATCCGGTAGCCGAAGTCTGCGCGAAAGCGCGAAAGCGCGGTATCACCACGCTCGTCGATGCGGCCCAAAGCGCGGGCCACCGGAAGCTTGATGTTCAGGAGATCGGCTGCGATTTCCTGGCGTTCAGCGGACACAAAATGTGCGGGCCCACCGGTTTCGGCATTCTTTATGGCCGCGCCGAGCAATTGGAAGCCATGCCCCCATACCAGGGTGGCGGCGAAATGATTCTGTCCGTGGATTTCCAAGAGACGACCTTCAAGCAAGCGCCGCACAAGTTTGAAGCGGGCACGCCCGACATCTCCGGCGCCATCGGGCTGCACGCCGCGATGGATTATCTGGACCGGATCGAGCGCGATAACATTGCCCGGCACGATCTGGAACTGGGCGCCTACGCGTACGAAAAGCTCGCGCAACTGAAGAACATTCGCCTCTTTGGACCCGCCACCGGCCGGGCTGGCTTGGTAAGCTTTTTGTTGAAAGACATCCACGCGCATGACGTGGTGACGGTGGCGGACCAATTCGGCGTGGCCCTGCGCGGTGGGCACCATTGCAATCAGCCGTTGATGCACAAGCTGGGCGTCGAATCCACGGCCCGCGCCAGTTTCTATTTTTACAACACCACCGCCGAAATTGACCGGTTCGTGGAAGTCATTCGTGAAATCCAGAAATTCTTTGGTGCGTAACAGTTCAACCCGACTGCAATCGCCAGCCAGCGAGCCAGTGACGAAACCATGACCACTCTCGTTCGCGAATTGGAAGCCCGACTGCAGCCGTGGCGTCCCGACAATGCGCCGGAGGTTGAGCGGGATTTGCTGCGCACCCTGGCCCGCCTCGAAAACGAAGAGGCCTTGGGCCCCATCGACGCCACTGGCCAACCGGGGCGGTTCATTCTGGCGGCCGGTGGTTTGGTTTGGCATCGGCCGGCCCACGAACGATGCCTGGCGCTCATCCATCGTCCGCGCTATGACGACTGGACCCTGCCCAAAGGAAAAATGGACCACGGGGAAATCCCCTCCAAAACGGCGCGCCGCGAAGTCTGGGAAGAAACCGCCTGCCGGGTCGAACTCCGCCAATTTGCCGGCATCATTGATTACGTCGTCAAGACTGGCCCCAAATTTGTGCTCTACTGGGAAATGGAGGCCATTCAGGTCAACCCGCTCAAGCCCTCTTCCGAAGTGGACGACCTGGTCTGGCTGCCTTTACCGGCGGCACGGCAGCGGCTGAGCTACGACGTGGAGCGTAATTTCTTACAGCGCGTTCTGGCGCCGGAAGACGTTTGAAAGCCAAGCTTGCCACAGGAAAACGAGTCGTTACCCTGCGCCGCAATACAACATTTAACACTATGAAAATCTTCTCAATGATTATCGCGCTGTTGGTGGCGACGTCCTTCAACCTGCTCGCCGCCGATGGTGGAGCCCGGAACGCCAAAAAAGCCAAGGCCCCCAAGGAAAGCAAGCAGGCCAAAACCGCCAAGCAGCCCAAGGGCAAGCTGTATCACGTCGTGGCGTTCAAATTTAAAGCCGACGCCACTCCGGAACAAATCAAGGAAGTGGAAGACGCCTTCGAGGCGTTGAAAGGCAAGGTTGCGGAGATCAAGTCCCTGGAATGGGGCACCAACGTCAGCCCGGAAAAACACGACAAGGGCTTCACCCATTGCTTCGTCCTCACCTTCAAAAAAGAAGCGGATCGTGATGCGTACCTCGTGCATCCGGCCCACAAGGCCTTTGGCGCTCTGGTCGGACCGGTAATGGACGATGTCTTTGTGGTGGATTTCTGGGGAAAGAAATAAATCTTCAGCGGCCACAGCCGCACCAAGGCGCATCGTCAATGGCGCGGCCAGGAGTTTCAGCGCGACCTCCAAGCCCGCGGGATTTACGTCCCCAGCACCTCCTGGGCAGGACTGGCCGAAGAAGCCGGCGGCGCGTACAAGGACATAGATGAGGTTATCGAAGCGTCTGACCTCGCCGGATTGTGTCGGCGCGTAGTGCGGCTGACGCCCATCGGTAACATCAAAGGTTGACATGCCCAATCGCACCCCCACGACCATCATCAGCGGTCCGCTCGGTAGCGGCAAGACCACCCTGCTGCGTTATGTGCTCGCATCTACTCGACGCAAGCTCGCCATTGTGATGAACGAGTTTGACGGAGTAGCGATTGACATCAAGATCATCGAAGACAAAAGCATTCGCGTGGCCGAACGGGCCGGACAACGTTACCCGAAAACCCAATAGACCACGACCTGGACCGCGCAAATCAGCACTGCCCAGAAACGCACATTGCGCCACCACGGCGGTACCCCATCTTCCTGGCCAATCAGTCGTTTGGGCAGGGCCATGATGCCGATCAAGAGCAGCAGGAACACACCGCTGAACATGATTTGTCCGATGGACGCCAGCAGCAGGATTGAAATACCGGTGGACATAAAGAGAACCATTTCCATCGCTTCACTTGAGGGGAATCCAACACACCAATCCCCGTAACCGTTCTTCATCGTGCGGTTGGGTGAACAAACTCACGCCCACCGTGACGGCCAGCGATGCTACGAAGGACCACCAGGCCGCCCAAAGAAACGGCACCCCGCCCGTGATGCCCAACAGCACTTCGGCCCAATTCAACACGGCGGCCGTGCCGACACCAGCCACCATCCCCACCATTCCCCCGGCGGCGGTGGTGCGGCGGGTCAGCATGCCCAACAGTAGCAACGCCAGGAGCGGTCCTTGGAAGAAGGTCAGAAACGTTTGAAACGCCTCGAAGACCGAGCTGAATTGAGTCTTGATCGGGTAGCTCAAGACCGCGCCGCCCAGCAAAAGCAACACAACCAGCCAGCGGCCAGTTTTCAGGCACTGGTGATCGGTGGCTTGGGGATTGATGAATGGTCGATAGAGATCGGTGACCAACAGGGTGCTCGCCGAATTGACGTAGGAATCGAGATTGGACAGTACGCCGGCAAGAAACGCCCCAATGACAATCCCAAGCACGCCCGTGGGCAGCAGGTGGGCCACCAACATCGGGAGCACGCGATTGCCATCCCAATGCTCGCCGGGCTGGCCCAATTGTTCGTGGAACAATGCCAGCCCGATCAGTCCGGGCACCACCAGTAGAACCGGAAAGATCAATTTGATGCCCGCGCAAAACACATACGAGGCCCGGGCTTCGTTTTGACTGCGCGTTCCCAGGGTGCGTTGCACGATGGCCTGGTTGCCGATCCAATACGCCGGCCCCAGCACGAAGCCCAACCCGAGCAGGACCGCCGGCCAGGGATAGACCGGATGATCTGCCGGCGGTAACAAGTCGAAATGGTGTTGGGTCCAATTCAGGCTGCCAATCGTGGCCTTGAGTCCCCCCAAGCCCCCGGCTTTCCAGAGTCCCAACCCACAGATCAGGGCGGCGCCGATGATCAATACAATGCACGAAAGCACGTCCGTGAACACCACCGCCTTCAAGCCGCCGGTGGTGGTGTAAATGCCCACGGCTACCACCGAGACACTCACCGAGAACCAGAACGACCACCCCAGCAACACTTCAAACATGGCCGCGGCACTCACGAAGATCGTTCCCAACGTTGCCGTCATGAACAACACCCAGATCACGGCGAAGAAGGTGCGCACGCTCAGGTTGTAACGGCGTCCCAAATACTCGGGCACGGTATAGACTCCCGCGATCCAAAAATACGGCATGAACAAGAACGCCGCCAGCAGGACCGGGAAAATGCACCCAATGAAATCGTAGTTCATCATCACGATGCCGTGCCGGTAGGCGTCGCCAGCCAGGCCGACCATGTCCTTGGCGCCGATGTCCGAAACCACCAGTGACATGCCGGCCGCCCACCATGGCAACGATTTGCCGGCCAGGAAGAAATCGCGGCTCGATTTAATGCCCCGGCTCAGCCAAAGCCCCAGCCAGACCACCGCCGCGAGATACACCACCACGAGGGCCACATCCAAAGGTGCAAGTCGCAGCGTGTCCATGGGATTACCGGGTGCCTGTTTGTTGCCGTCGAATCATGAGAACGGCGGGGAATGTAAAGTGGAACGGGGGTGCAAGGCTATCGGAAAGTTGCATAAGCGGGAGAGTCCGGTGAACGAAGTGCCCCGCGCCGATTCGGTCCGCGTAGCCAGGCTTGACTTCACGCTGACGGCCCCTAACTTTCGGTTATGCGTAACTTCTTTGCCGACACTGTGCTCCAAGAAGACGGAAAGCTGAACCTGGACCATTTGCCCTTTCAGGAAGGAGACGCTGTTCGAGTCTTCATCACCGCGACTGAACGTCCGGTAGAAAATCATCATCTTCGCGGTACCGTGCTCAAGTATGAGCAACCCTTCGACCCTGTTGCGCCAGAGGACTGGATCGCCGTCCAATGATCGTATTGGACACTCACCTCTGGATCTGGTGGGTCAACGGCAGTGCCGCACTTGTGCCTGAAACGGAATTGCGTTCGGCTTTGTCCCTCATACCCATGAATTATCCAATTCGTCCAACTTCAAAGGGCCAAACCATTGGTCTGATGGCCGTCCTGTTGTCTCTCTTTTGGCTCACTGTCCCGCCGCCGGCAAACGCGCAAATGGTCACGGGCAGTAGCATGACGGATTTTGCCAAGACGTTCGGCATTTCCGCCCAAGGCTGGTCGGTGCAGCAGTTGGAGTGCAACCTCGGGGCCAATGCGCTTTGGCCCGCGGAAACGGCCACGTTCACGTTCTTCATCAAACCGGGGCAATCGTATCAAGGTCCGCTCAAAGTGGACGTGATTCAGTATGGCACCCGAGGCAAACCGGGCGATTGGTGGCAACCCGTCGTGTTCAAAATCGCCGACGTGAGTTCGCTCAGGCTGAACGTGGATTTGCCGGCCAAGGGCGGGCTGGTGACGGTCGGGCCAAAGATCGGTGATGCCTTTGGCGGATACGCCGTCATCCTCGAGTTGGGCGAACGCGGACGGGCCTTTGGCGCCGCCTGTGTGCGCGTTCCGGCGCCTGAGCCCAGCCGGGTCTGGCTACCGACATACGCGATGGATTTGGGTTGGCCGCACGAAATGTCGCCGGTGGTCTTCAATGTGTTCAAGCGGCTGGGGGTCAAAGGCGCCCGCACCGAGGGCGGCTATAACACCATACGCGACGCGCACACCGACTGGGCGATGGCGAATGATCTCACCCTTATGCTCACCGTGGGCTGCGGCAACACGCCGCGGGAGCAACAACCGCTCGGCCGCGGCCGGCCTTGGTTGCGGGCGAACGGGGAGATGATCGAGGGGGTGAAAGAGGACTTGGCGTGGCTGCCTTCCTTCGATCCGGAATTCAAACGTTACCTGAAAAATGTGCTCATCGAGCAAGGCTGGCCCAAAGGTCCGATTAACGCCGTCGAGTTGTGGAACGAACCGTGGGAAGGCGTCTCCATTTCCGGCTGGGGTGCGGATTGCCTGCGCTACCGGGAAATTTACCAGGTGATGGCCGAGGCGGTCATCGAGGCGCGCCAGGAAGCGGGCGTTAAGGTGCTCATTGGCGGGGCTTGTTCCTCGGCCAATACGCGCGACAAGTTGTTCTGTGACGGGACGGACAAGTTCCTGCCCTGGCTGGATTTCGTCAGCATCCACTACCAGCCGTTGGCCGCCGATCCGGTGCTCGAACCCAAATGGATGCACCGCCAAGGCCCCTACGGACGCGTGAAAGTTTGGGATACCGAAAGCTGGGTGGCCAATTCCGATGACCGCGTGGCGGCCGTCATTGCCTCGATGCGCGCCATGGGCCAGGATCGCACGGCGGGCATTTACGCCGGCAATGTGTTCACCTCCCAGAAGCCGCGCCTGAATGGCAAGGAATACGCCGTCGCCCAGGTCTGGGCCCCCGGTGCCGCGGTGGCTGCCTGCCAGAAATTCATCGGTCAGCGGGCGTTCAAGGAAATCCTGTTCAAGAACGGCTTGCCGTGGGTGTTCGTCTTCGATGGCTTGCCCAAGCGAGTCGGCAAAGAACGCACCGGACCCGTCGATCCGGACGATGGCACGCTCGTCATCGTGGGCGACCTGGGCGCCAGCTACGACAAAAACCGCACCTTGTTCCGTTCGGTCAACTTGGCGCCGGATGCCAAGATGGAACTCGGCGACGGTGGCGGCCAGTTTGTGCTCCATGATTTCTATGCCAATCCGCTGCCGTCCCATGGGGACAAGATCACTGTGCCACTGAATGGTCTGGGTTACTTCCTTCGCGCGGACGGAAGTCACGGTTCGTTTGCGCGGCTGCTGGCGGCGGTCAACACCGCAACCATCACCGGCATCGATCCCGTGGAAATCATCGCCCACGATATGACGGCGCCCATTGCCGCCCGGCCCAAACTCAAATTGAAAATCACCAACGTGCTGAACCGGCCCGTGAAGGGCACGTTGTCGGTTCGCCTCGAAGGGCTCACGGTCGAGCCGGCGGAACAGGCGGTGACCGTGGCCGGTCAGCAGAGCCGGGAAGTGTTCGTCACCGTTACCGGCGGAACAGCGGCGGCCGACAACAATTACAAGTTGCTCGCCACGTTTGACGCGGGCCGCGACGGCACCAAGAAACACGCCGAGCTTGATGCATGTGAACTTCGTTGCCAAACGCACCATCACCGTGGACGGGAAACTGGACGACTGGCAGGGCGTCATCCCACAAACCAGCGCTCAGACCGTCGGTGCGAGCCAAACCGAAAAGGCCTATCGGCCCTTCCTGAATTGGGACCACCAGGGCGGTGGTGGCGCGGTGACTGCCTGGCTGGCGCACGACGACACGTTCTTCTATTTCGCTGCCAAAGTCCCGCGCATGGGCGACATGATCCGCTTCGAAACCCGTCGAGACGACGACTATTTCTATCCGGCCAAGGTCATCAGCAAAGGCCAGGAACTCACCTGGCCGGCGGGAGTGCGGCGGTTTTCATACCGCAAGAATTTCGACATTCCTTCCGGCAACGGCCAACACAACGTCCAGATCGCTTTCAACGTCATTCCGCCGGAGCAGAAGGCCCATCTCCAATATCCCGTCGGCACGATGCCGCACTTTTGCGCCTACTTCGACACCGACTACGAGTTCGCGTTGAACAAAGTCGGCCGGTCCTACGGCGGCGGCACGGAAATCTTCTGTCTCCAACGGCCCGGCATGATGCGCAAACATTTCTTCCCGCGACAGCCGAAGGCGCCCATTGACGGTGGGCCGGTCAAAGGCGCCGCCAAATTGGTCGTGCAGGACAACTTGGTCGAGTGCGCCATCCCTTGGAGTGAGTTGCCGGAAGTGCAGGCGCGACTCGCGGCGGGACAGACCGTGAAGTTCAGCTTCCGCGTGAACGACGGCGGCCAGGCCTTCGAATTGGCTGCCGGTCGGAGTGTGTCCAAAGACAACTGCCTGGCGTTTCACAACGATTGGTCCACGCACTGGGCCAACGAAGTGGAGTTTGGCTTTGAGAGGTAAGCAAGCACGGGGGCAACTCACGCTTTCCGGAGCGCGGACATTCCTATCCGCTTCCCAGTTGCCCGAACGCTCCAAGCGGACAAGAATGTCCGCGCTCCAATCGCCCTCGGTGTGGATTCCGCGAGATGCTGGTTCCAAGCTCCCGTGGCAAATCAGTAGGACAGGCGTCCCGCCTGTCCCGAACGGCAGTAAACCAGGGACTTGGGACGCAGCGCCGCGACATTCTCAGCGTCTCCAAAGGTGAGGACATCCCTGCGCTATTCGAGACAGGCGTGACGCTTGTCCTACGTTGCCGAATCGTCTCGTGACGCTTCCACTTGCTGAATCGTTACCCCTTGCGATCGGCGGAGGGACAGGCTAAGCATGGAGCGTGGTTAATGAACGTTATGGTGATGCCTCATTGGTGCTGGTGGGGCATGGTTCCGCGAAGAATGCCGATTCCTGCCGCACTGTTTATCAACATGCCGCCACCTTGCGCGAACGGCATTTGTTCGCCGAGGTGCGCGAGGCCTTTCTGCGGCAGGAGCCCTCGCTGAAGGATGTATTTGCCACCGTCACTGCCGCGCGGGTGTTCGTGGTGCCGTTGTTCATCAGCGAAGGCTATTTCACCGAACAGTTCATTCCTCGGGAATTGCGGTTGCGCGCCGAAGGCGAATCGGATTTTGCCCGGCGCCAGCATCGCGGTTCCCAAACGATCTTTTATTGCAGTCCCATCGGCACGCATCCCAGTATGACCGGCGTGTTGCTCGAACGCGCCCGCGAAATCGTGGCGCAACATCCGTTTCCCCACGCCCCCCTGCCGCACGAGATTGCCTTGTTCATCGCCGGCCATGGGACGCCTAAAGACCGCAACTCGCGGCAAGCCATTGACCGGCAGGTGGAAGATATTCGCCGTCTCAAACTCTACGCGGAAGTCCACGCGGTGTTCCTGGAAGAGTCACCGCGCATTGCCGACTGCTATCAGTTGACCGCGGCCCGCAACTTCGTGCTGGTGCCGTTCTTCATCAGCGACGGTTTGCATGTGCGGGAAGACATTCCGGTCTTGTTGGGCGAACCGGAGCAACTCGTCCGGCAACGACTCGAGCAAGGACAGGCTTCGTGGCGCAATCCCACCGAACGCCATGGCAAACGCGTTTGGTACAGCGCGAGCGTCGGCAGTGAACCCCGTATCGCGGACGTCATCCTGGAGCGCGTGCGCGAAGCCCAGGAAGAATGACCAAGGACCAATGAACCAATGACCAGAGAATGATCAAGAGCCAATGACCAACTTGCTACCGACGGGCTGCTCGAAGTGGACTTGGATCTTGGGCCTTGGACATTCTCTGGTGCTTGGTCCTTGGTTCCTTGGTCATTGCGGTTTCGCGGCTCGATAAATACGCAGCAGTCCAAAATCCACTTTCCCGCCGAGTAGTTCGTGCGCGCCAGTTAAATTGCCGGGGCCGCACTTGGCGAAGGCCGCGGCTATTTGTTGTTGCTCGTCGTCCGTGAAAATGCGTCCCAAATCCACGGCTTCCCCGGCTTGAATCGCGGTGGCCAAATGGCCGCAAACGGTGCTGGTCACCAGCATTCGATGGCTCGCAATTTCCTCGATGGACTCCCCGGCCCGGAACCGCCGTAGCGTTTCGAACGTCGTATCGTTCAAGCTGGACCGGGCGGGAGCGGCGGCTGCAAACGAATCATCGGCAAACATCTGCCGCGGATAGGTGCGCAGGTGACCGGCGATTTCGGCCTCGAATTGGGCGCCGAACTCCTGGAGTTTGCGTTCCCCAACCCCACTGATCCGGCGGAACTCGCGTTCGTTCGCAGGATAGTACCGCGCCATTTGTCGAAGGGACACGTCGGAGAAAATGATGTACGGCGGCACCCCGCGTTCGTCGGCCAATTGTTTACGCAGCGTGCGCAACCGCTCGAACAACACCTCGTCGCACGCAATCTCGCCGGCCCGACCGATCTTCGGCTCGGGCAGCTTCATCGGGCGGGTCAGTTGGATGGGGGTCCGTTGACGCAGCACTTGCAACCCCTCGGCAGTCAACTCGAGCACGTTAAACTTTTCCGGCAGTTGCCGCACATAGCCCAACCGCATTAACTCGCGTCCAATCACCGCCCATTCGGGCCGGCTGTGTTCCTTGCCGATGCCGTAGGTGGACAATTCGGCGTGATGAAATTTGCGAATCTTTTCCGTGTCGGCGCCGGTCAGCACTTCGATGACGTGGTTCAAACCCACGCCAAAACCGCTGCGCTCCCGAATGCGATAGATGCACGACAACAGTTTCTGCGCGGCCAGCGTGCCGTCGTACGTTTCACGTGGCGACAGGCAGTTATCGCAGCCGCCGCAATTCTCCTCGGTGTGCTCCTCGCCGAAATAGTGCAGCATCGTCACCCGCCGGCACTCGCTGCTTTCGGCGTAATGGACCATTTGCTCCAATTGCTCGTAAGCAATCTGGCGCTCCTTCGGATTGGGTTTTTCCTCGATGAACTGTTTTTGCTTCACCACGTCGCCGGCGCTGAATAGCAACAGACATTCGCTGGGCAAACCATCCCGACCCGCCCGCCCGGTTTCCTGGTAATAGCCCTCGAGGTTCTTGGGTAAGTCGTAATGGACCACGAAACGCACGTTCGGCTTGTTGATCCCCATGCCGAACGCGATCGTCGCGCACACCACGCGCACTTCGTCGCGCAGAAAGAGATCCTGGCTGTTCGAGCGATCTTTGTTGCCCATTCCCGCGTGGTAGGACGCGGCCTTCACCCCGTCCGCATTGAGCCGCGCCGCCAGGCGTTCGGCAGACTTGCGCGCCTGACAATACACAATCCCACCGTCGCGTGGTCGGGCGTGCAGGAAGTCGAGCAACTGCTCGTAAGCCCGCGACTTGGGAATGACCCGATACGTGAGATTGGGCCGGTTGAAGCTGGCGACGTAGCAACGCGGCTCGCGCAAGTGCAGTTGCTGGACAATGTCTCCGCGCACCCGTTCGGTGGCGGTGGCGGTCAAAGCCATCAACGGTACCGGCGGAAACAACTCGCGCAGTTTGGACAACTGGCGATATTCCGGCCGGAAATCGTGTCCCCACTCGCTGATGCAGTGGGCTTCGTCGATGGCCAGCAAGTTGACCTTCCACTGCTTGAGCGCGTCCAGCGTGCCATCCAGCATCAACCGCTCAGGCGCTAAATACAGCATCCGGTAATCCCCCTGATACAGTCCCCGGAACCGCTGCCGCGACTCGCCGGCGGCCAGGGACGAATTGAGGAACGTGGCCGGCACGCCGCTGGCCTGCATGGCATCGACCTGGTCTTTCATCAAGGCAATCAGCGGCGAGACGACCACCGTCAACCCGTCTCGCACCATCGCGGGCAGTTGGAAGCACAGCGATTTACCACCGCCCGTTGGCAGCAGGGCAAACACATCCTGGCCTCCGAGGGCATCGCGGATGATTTCCTCCTGCAACGGGCGAAAGGAAGTGAAGCCGAAGTATTGCTTCAGCAGCGGCATCAAATCAATGGTAGCGGGCTTCATAACCAGGCAATTGAAACAACCGGATTTTCGCTAAAAATGCGCTCGGCTCAAGCCGTTTGTTTGCGTGGCGGGAACGCGCCGGCGAAAGTCGAAGAGGCAGGGGTTGCCATTCTGCTTGCCGATCGTTCGTGTCGGGCCAATCATTCTCCCCCATGAAAACAATCCTGACCGCCGTTGCCGGCCTGTGTTGCTGCTGTGCTCCTTTGTTCGCCGCGCAAGGGCTCATCGTGGCCGACGAAATTCCCGCCATGCAATATTTGGCCGATCAAATTAGCGCCGAAGAAAACATCGCCACCACGGTCGTTACGCAGGACAAGCTGCCGGCAGACTTGGCGAAGTATTCGGCGGTGATCGTTTATATCCACCGCGACCTGAATGCGCCGGCGGAAAAGGCCCTCATCGATTACACGCAGCAGGGCGGCAAGCTCATCGCGCTGCACCATTCGATCAGCTCCGGCAAACGCAAAAACAAACAGTGGTTCTCGTTCCTCGGCGTGCAACTGCCGACCGGCGATGTTAGCCAGGGCGGCTACAAATGGATCGAACCGGTCACCTTGCAGGTGGTCAATCTGGCGCCCAAGCATTTCATCACGAGTCATCAGTTGGAATACCCAGGCCGGATCGCCTACACGCCCTCGGACGTAGGCGGTAGCGAAACGTCCCGCCCCGGTTTCACGCTGCCCGAGTCGGAGGTGTATCTCAACCACACCTACACCGAACCGCGCACCATCCTCCTCGGCTTCAAATACACCGACGCGAAGTCCGGGAAGGTGTACATGCAGGACCGCGCCGGCTGGATCAAACCGGCGGGCAAGGGTTGGATCATTTACTTCCTGCCGGGGCACAGTCTGCGCGACTTCAAGAATCCCGCTTATGCCCGGCTGGTGTTGAACGCCGTGATTTATCAACCCCATTGACTCGCCACCGGTCCGAACAATTCGGCTACCGGTGGCGCCGGAGAAACTGCTCGATTTCCTGGCGAAGGGGGGCGGAAGGTTGTGCGCCCATCCGGGTGACCGACAACGCTCCCGCGGCGTTGGCAAAACGCACCGCTTCGGCTAGCTCCCGACCTTCGGCCAGGGCAACTGCCAAAGCGCCGTTAAAAACGTCACCGGCGGCAGTGGTATCCACGGCCTTCACTTTGAATCCGCGTACAAACGTACGGGCTTCGCGAGTGGCAATCAACGCGCCGCGGGCGCCCAGAGTCACGATGACCACTTCGATGCCTTTAGCCAGCAACGCTTCGGCAGCCCGCGTGGCCGAAGCATTGTTGCGCACCTTGATCCCGGTCAGCAATTCGGCTTCGCTTTCATTGGGCGTCAGGATGGACACCCGCCGCAAAAGTTTGTCCGGCAACCTCCGGGCCGGTGCCGGATTCAGAATAACGCGCACGCTGTGTTCCCGCGCCAGTTCGACTGCGGCCTGTACCGTTGGCAGCGGCGTTTCCAGTTGCACCACCAGCACCCGGGCGTGAGCAAAGGCTTGCTTTGCTTTCTGCACGTCCGCCGGGGAAAGCCGACGGTTCGCTCCGGAGGCCACGGCGATGCTGTTCTCCCCGTCGCGGGCGACAAAGATTAGCGCCACACCAGAGGGACAGGTCTGGTCGCGATAGACGTGGTCCACGTGAATCCTGTCCCGCTGAAAACCCGCCACTGCCTGATCACCGAACATGTCCTGGCCGACGCGCGCTATGAACGTCACGTCGCCGCCAGCCCGCGCGGCGCCGACGGCCTGATTGGCCCCTTTGCCGCCCGGCGCGGTCACCAACTCACCCCCGAGAATCGTTTCGCCGGGCCGGGGAATGCGCGCCAGTTTGATGATCATGTCCGTGTTGGAACTGCCCACCACAATGATGCTTGGTTTTGCCATGGATTGCTCTTTTGCCTTCAGCTTTTGCGCCGGTTCATGCGTTGACGGTATTGATCCAAAATCACCGCGGCAATGATCACAAACCCGGTGACCAGCCGTTTGGTTTCATCCTTGGCCCCAACGGCGGCCAGCCCTGAGTTCAGCACGGCAATGATCAGTACGCCAAAAAAGGTGCTGACCACCGAACCACGTCCGCCCATCAGGCTGGTTCCGCCGATCACGGCCGCCGCGATGGCCTGCAATTCGAAGCCGTTGCCGGCGTTAGGATTGGCCGACTGTCCCAGCCGCGCCGTGTCAATGATGGCCCCCAGGGCCACCAGAAATCCACTGATGACAAACACCGTGATCTTGATCGGCCGCGGGTCGATGCCGGACAGGCGAACGGCTTCTTCATTGGTGCCGATCGCCACCATGTATCGGCCCAGCACCGTGCGCGACAACACCAATTGGCCAGCCACCACCACCCCGATCGCCAGCAGAAACGGCAGTGACAAACCGAAGACGGAGGTTTCGGTAATCCAGGCAATCGGTGCGCCGACATAGATCGTCCGGGATTGGGTAACGAGATGCGCTCCACCGCGCGCGATTTCCATCATGCCCAGCGTGACAATGAATGACGGCAATCCCCAGCGGGTCGAGACCCAGCCATTGAAACCGCCGCACGCCAGACCGGTGGCCAGCGCCGCGACCAGCGCCAGTTCCAACGGCCAGTGCAGGCGCATCAAGCACGCGCCCATCACCGCCCCGCAGAATCCGAGCACCGATCCCACGGACAAATCAATCCCAGCGATGATCAACACGAAGGTCATCCCCGTGGCCACGAGGACCATCGCGGGAATTTGGTTGGCGATGACCAGGAGATTCCGCGACTCGGTAAAATGCTGGGTGCTGAGGTTGAACACCACGATCAGCAGCACCAGCGCCCCGATCAGACCGAGATACTCGACGGCCCACCCGAACCATTCGGAGCGGCGAAGCAGTTTGCGCATGAGATTCATGTTCATTCGTGGTTGTCTTCTGAACCAATCCGGCTGAGCGCGGCGGCCATGATTTTGTCCTGCGTCCAGTCGCCGCGGCGAAAGGTCGCCGCCAGGTGTCCGGCCGACATCACGGCGATCCGGTCGCAGAGGGTGAGCAATTCCTTGAGGTCCGAAGACACCATGATGATCGCCTTGCCTTGTTCGGCCAATTGACCGAGCAACTGGTAAATCTCGAACCGCGCGCCCACGTCGATGCCGCGGGTTGGCTCGTCAAAAATCAGAACGTCGCAATTGCGGGACAGCCATTTGGCAATGAGGACTTTTTGCTGGTTGCCCCCGCTCAACTCGTCCACCGGTTGTTCGATGGAATGGCATCGCACCGTCAACGCCCGTGCCCAGCGCGTCGCCTCACTTTGCTCGAGGAGCGAACGAATCCACGCACCCGCCCGGCTGAGTTGGCGAAGGCAAATCAGGCTGACGTTGGCCCGTACCGACAGTGGCAGTAACAAGCCTTCTTCTTTGCGGTTTTCCGGCAGCAACGCGATCCCATGGCGCACCGCGTCGCGCGGCGAGCGAATGGCAAGTGGGGTGAGCGGACCCGTGAAGATAAACCTCGCCTCCCTCCGCTACGTCCGCTCCGAACAAGGCGCGCATCGTCTCGGTGCGGCCCGCTCCCATCAATCCGGCAAATCCCAAAATCTCGCCCCGGTGGACTTCGAAGCTTACGGAACGCACGGCGGTCCCGCGATTGAGGTTCTTGACCCGCAGGGCCACCGGACCAGCTTCCTTGGTCGGGCGCTGGACGGTTTCCCCCAATTCGCGCCCGACCATCAGCCGAACCACTTCATCCTGGTTACATTCCTTCGCAGCGCGCGTGGCCACCTTATGTCCGTCGCGCAGCACGCTGACGCGGTCGCTGATGCGCTGGATTTCCTCCAGCCGATGGGAGATGTAGATGATGCCGGTGCCAGCGGCCTGCAAGCGGGCGATTTGCACAAACAGCCGTTCGATCTCGGGATCGGTCAGCGCCGCGGTGGGTTCATCGAGAATCAGAATATCGCAGCGCTTCGAGATGCCGGCGGCGATCTCGACCAATTGCTGTTGGCCAACGCCCAGGGTTTTAACTGGGCGCGATGGATCCAAATCGCCGAGACCAACTTCCGCCAAGACTTGATGCGCTTCGGCGTGCAAGCGCGGGTAATCAATCCATCCCCAGCGATGGGGCAACCGTTCCACGAACAGGCTCTCGGCCACCGTGAGGTTACCGATGAGATTCAACTCCTGCATCACCATCCGGATGCCGTGTTGTTCCGCGTCGGTTTTGTTGCGGGGATGATACGGAGCGCCGATCAGGTGCAGGGTGCCGGCATCGGCGGGTGTTAATCCGGCGATGATGCGGGACAAGGTGCTCTTGCCGGCGCCGTTCTCGCCGACCAGGGCGTGGACTTCGCCGCGTTGCAGGTCGAAGTGAACCTGACTCAGCACCGGGGCCGCGTAGGACTTGCACAGGCCCGTGATGGCCAGCAAAGAAGCGGCTTCGGCCATGCGGCGGCAGGCGTTAGTTGCTCTCGGGAAGGCGTTGTTTGACGACCAAATCCACCGGCGTTTCGCGATCAGCCGGGGCGCTTTGGTTGCGCAACATTTCGAGCGCGTACTCGATGCCATACACCGCCAGGCGGTCGGCATATTGGTCGGCCGTCGCCAGGACCTTGCCCTCTTTGACCAATTCCCGCACCGCCGCGATGTTGTCGTAGCCCACCACTTTCACCTGCCCGAGTTTGCCGGCGGCTTGCAACGCCGCCACCGCGCCGAGGGCCATGCTGTCGTTGGCGCATAGCACGGCTTTGACATCGGGATGCTCGGTGATCAGAGCCGCCACCACCTGGTTGGCTTTGTCGGTTTCCCAATAACCGGACTGCGAACTGACAATCTCCGCGCCGGCTGCCTTCATCGCGTCTTCGAAGCCGAGCTGGCGCTGGATGCCGTTAAAGGCATTGGGGGCGCCTTCAATGATCACGACCTTGTCCTTCGGTTTGAGAAAATGGGCGAGGTATTCCCCTACCTTGCGGGCGCCCTTGCGGTTATCCGGGCCGACGAACGGACACTTCACCTGGTTGGCCGCCAGCACGTCCTCGTCGAACTTGTTGTCAATGTTGACGACGATGATGCCGGCCTGCTGGGCTTTCTTGCACACGGGCACCAGCGCCTTGGAATCCGCCGGCGCGATCACGATGGCGTTCACCTGCTGCGCCATCATTTGTTCCACCAGGTCAATCTGTTTGCCGACGTCCAGTTCGTCCTTGATGCCGTTGGCAATCAGGTCGTATTCGCCGGCATGCTGCTTTTGGTGGGCTTTGGCGCCGTTCTCCATGGTCAGGAAGAACTCATTGGCCAGCGATTTCATGACCAGCGCGATGCGCGGCTTGCCGGGAGTGCCGGCCGATTGGGTTTCCTGGCGCTGGCAACCGGTGATGCCGACGAGACCGACAAGTCCAACGAAAGCAGCGGCGCTGAGCAGCCGCCCGGTCCGGCGAGAATGGCGAGGTGTCCGTATTTCCATAGCGTTATTCATGGTTCGTTTTGTTAATCAGTGACCGCCCAGACATCCGACGGCCGTGGGCAACAACCGGTGATGCGACATTAAGGCGATCCCGATGCGGAAACTCAAGTGGGAAGTGCGGGCTGGCACTTTGGGTTGGGATGCCATGAAAGACTGATTTCGCCGTGATACAAATTGTTGGTTTGCACTCGTTCGGGACCGCGGGATGCCTGTCCTACTGAATAGTCACGGCTAAGACATCCCCACCGCCACTACGAAAGCGGGAGCAAGCTCCACGCACTCCAAACGCTGCGCGAAGTTTGGCGCGGGTAGTGAGAAATTCGCGCCAGCGTTTGGAGTGCGCCCGGCTTGCCGGCGCTTTCGCCGGCAGCTTCGGGGGCAGGGTCGGAGGTGGGATCGTGGATCAGAGGGGACGAGTCGTTCGAAAGCGGCGGCGGTTCAAACCGAGCATTGCATCCGACCACTTCAAAAGAGCGACCCTATTGCCACTTGGTCCCTGGTTACTGGGCCTTCCCTGGGCCTTGGGTTTTGGTCATTGGCCATTTTTTTCCTTTCTCCTAAGGGCGTTTGCCTCTTTGCTTGCGGGCCATGTCGGCGTCGTTTCAGCCACAACAGTTTATTGCCGCGACCGTGCGCAACATCCCGCGCTCGGGTATTCGGGACTTTTTTGACATCGTCCAGGGTATGCGGGATGTCATTTCGCTCGGCGTAGGCGAACCAGACTTTGTCACGCCGTGGCATATTCGGGAGGCAGCGATATACGCCCTCGAACGCGGCAAGACCAGTTATACGTCCAACTTGGGCCTGCTCAAACTCCGCGAAGCCATCGCGGCTTATGTTGCCCGGCAATTCGGCGTGACCTACCGCGCGCAGGACCAGGTGCTCATTGCCGTCGGGGTGAGCGAGGCCATGGACATCGCGTTCCGCGCGGTCATCAATCCGGGCGATGAAGTGATTTATCACGAACCGTGTTATGTCAGTTACGCGCCGGGCATTGCGATGACGCACGGCGTGCCGGTGGCGGTCTCGTGCCGCGCGGAAGAGGGTTTTGCGGTGACGGCCGAAGCAATCGAGCAAGTCATCACTCCGCGGAGTAAAGTGTTGGTTCTGAATTTTCCGACCAACCCGACCGGGGGCACGATGTTGCGTGGCGAACTGGACAAGATCGCTGCCTTGGTACAACGCCACAACCTGGTAGTCATCACCGATGAGATTTATTCGGAACTGACGTTTGAAGGCGAACACGTGAGCCTCGCCGCGTTGCCGGGTATGGCGGAGCGAACGATCTTCCTGCACGGCTTTTCCAAGGCGTATGCGATGACCGGCTTTCGCATCGGTTATGCGTGTGGACCGGTCGAACTCATCGATGCCATGATGAAGATCCATCAATACTCGATGTTGTGCGCCAGCATCATCAGCCAGGAAGCCGCGCTGGAAGCGATTCAAGCTGGTGATCGGGATGTCGCCGAGATGCGCGACCAATACCGGTTGCGCCGGAATTACATTGTCAAAGCCCTGAACGAAATGGGCTTGAAATGCCATTTGCCGCGCGGCTCGTTTTACGCTTTTCCCTCGATTGCCTCGACCAGGCTAACGTCCAAAGAATTTGCCGTGCGCTTGCTCGAACAGGAAAAGGTGGCTTGCGTGCCGGGCACTGCGTTTGGCCCCAGCGGCGAAGGGTATCTGCGTTGCTGTTTTGCCACGTCGCTCGAGCAAATCCAAGTGGCTATGGAACGAATGGAGCGATTCGTCAAACGGGGAGGTTGAGGAAAGGCCGAAGGCCGAAATCCGAAGCCCGAAAGAAGGCTGAAATCCGAAATCTGAAAATTCGGAAGGGGCAGCCGAAAGTCGCGCCAGCGTTTGGAGTGCGCCCGGCTTGCCGGCGCTTTCGGAAGGGAAAGCAGCAACCAACCATTTCAATGGCGCTCCACTGCTCCTGGCGCGTTGCGTTTAACGAAAGCGGGAGCAAGCTCCACGCACTCCAAACGCTGGCGCGAGGTTCGAAGAGCACAATTTCCTTCAGGCCGCTGCTTGCGATTCTCTCGGCGCCTGGCTTTGCACGTGGATTGGTTCCTTAAGCCCGTCCAAGCGGGCGAAGTTGTTGAACTTTTCCATTACCATTTGGGTGACTTCCGTGCCCGGTCCGGCGATCACCGTGCCGGTGGTGGTTTCGACTTTGGCGGCCAGGACATGGCCAACCCGCAGGTCTTTCAACGCAATCGCCTCGGTCGTGGAAACGACGGCGTCCGGCAGGTAAATGTCAAATCCCACGAAGGCGGCATCCAGCACTTTGGGGTCGTACCTTCCCGTCCGGGTCCGCAGTTCCTGCAATGCCTTGAAACGGGGCAGGCCCTTGACTTCCAGTTCGATGAGATCCGCCAGCACCTTGAGAATGCGCGCACCGGCGGGAATGTCCTCACCGGCAACGGAATCGGCCGGGAAACCGGTCCCATCAAAACTCTTGGCCTGATACAGCACAATGCGGGCGACTTTCTCCAACCGGGGGATGTTGGCCAGCAACCGGGAGCCGACTTCGGGGGTGCGCTCCAGCACATCTTTTTCCGGCCCGGTCAAACCAAAACCGGCCCGGAATTTTTGCAGCAATACAGGGGGCACCGTGACATAACCGATTTGGGACAGCATGGCGGCCAACTCCAGTTCCCAAGTCTTCTCCACGTGCAGCGATTCGGCGAACACTCGCATGTAATCGCGCAGTTTCTTTCCGACGCCGAATGATTGCGGATCGGCCATCGAAAGCACGTCGATCAGCACTTTCACGCTGCCATTGAGGGTCTTTTCCAATAGTTCCCGCTCGGCGGTAAGGAGTCGGGTACTGTCGCAAGCCTTGCTCCAGGGCGCTGCCCAGGAACTCCGGCGGACAGGGCTTGGTGAGGAATCGAAAGATGTGACCCTGGTTTACCGCTTCGATGGCGGTCTTCTGGTCGGCATTGCCCGTGAGCATGAACCGCACACTGTCGGGGGCAGCTTGCCGGGCTCGTTGCAGGAACTGGATCCCGTTCATGCCCGGCATGTTCATGTCGGCGACAATGACCGCGTAGGGCCCGTTGGCGCTCATTTGCTCCAGCGCGATTTCCCCGCCGAGAACGGTGTCGATCGTAAATTGCTTCCGCAGGCTGCGTTGATAGCCCGCGAGAATGTTGGCATCATCATCAACGCACAATATTTTCGTGCTCATATAACGGCTCCGTCATTCGTCCGAACCGGGTCCGGCAGTACTAAGGGGTTCATCGGCAATTCCCAAGAGTTTATTACGTGTTTATCCATATTGGCGGCATTCCCCTTATGCGGCCAGGGCGGGGTCCGAAGTCTTCAGATCCGCGCCAGGTTTCAATCCGCTCGCTCAACCCCAAGTCCTTCAGATAGGCGTCGTCCAACTCGGCCGCCTCATCGCCCTGGTTCTGATGAACCAGGACATTGGCGACGTGGACCGCTGTGAGCGGACCGAAGCTGCGGTCCGGTCCCTCACCGGGGGTATGGTGCAGGGCGATAGCTTCCACCACGGGGACCGGCAATCCCCACAGACCCAGCAAGTAGCCGCCTACTCCGGCATGCGCGGCGCCGAAGACCTGCGTCTCGGCCGCCAGAGTCGTCAAACCCGGGATGTGGAGCAATTCGAGGACTTGCTTATATTGATCTGAGAAATTGGCGGCCAGCACCAGCTTGCCAATGTCGTGCAGCAGGCCCGCGGTAAATGCGGCATCCTGCAGCCAGCGTGGACCGTTTTCCGCGGCCACGATCAATTTGGCCCAGGCGGCGGTATCCTGGCTGTGCCCCCACAACGTTTCCAGCGACAATCCTCCGAGGGCCTTGTCCTCAAACTGGCTGAAGGCGTGGACTGATAGAACGAGCGACTTGACGGTGTCGATCCCCAGATAGGCCACGGCTTCTTCGAGACCGGTGATATGCCGGCGCATGCCGAAGAAGGCGGAATTCACCAATTTGAGTATTTTGGCCGTCATGCCAATGTCCTTGAGGATCACGTTGCTCACTTCGTCCACGCTAACTTCCGGATCTCGCAGCTTTTCGACAATGGCGGTATAGACCGCGGGAATGCTAGGCAATTGGTCGATTCGAGAAACCAATTGTATGAGCCGCTCGCCGTTCAGCGAGGATTCCAGCGCGGTCGTCCGGTGCAGCGTGTGTTTGAGCGCCTCGGGGTCGCATGGTTTGGAAAGGTATTGGTGCGTGGAGCCGACGCACTTGAGAATCAAATCACGATCGGCGTGGCCGGAGAGAATCAGCCGCACCGTCTTCGGGTATCGCTTCATCACCTCACTCAGCAGCTCAACGCCGTTCATGCCGGGCATGCGCATGTCCGAAACCACTACGTCAAAGGGCATTTCGGCCATCATTTCCAGCGCCTTGGCGCCGCTGTCCGCAAAGGCCATGTCCCATTCACTGCGCAGACTGCGGAGCATCCGCTGCAAGCCCTGGAGGATCATGGGTTCGTCATCAACAAAGAGCAGTCGTTTTTTCATAATCAAGCCGCTTGGGAATTCATTTCGGCCGCGAGCGGTTCCTGCCACACGGGAAGGAACACTTCGAAAGTCGAACCCTGGCCGACCTGGCTTTGCACATTCAACCAGCCGTCATGTTGCTGAATAATCTCCGCCACGACGGCCAAGCCGAGGCCCGTGCCATGGTCGTCGATTTTGGTCGTAAAGAACGGTTCGAACAACCGGGTTCGAATTTCGGTGTTCATGCCGCAACCGGAGTCGCTCACCCGCAGACAAACAAACCGGCCCACCCGGCCCGGTGGCTCGCCCTGCGCAGTGTCACCGGTCAACGTGCGGGGTTCCACCTGAATCCGCAGCGAACCACCGCCGGGCATGGCGTCGCGGGCGTTGAGCGCCAGGTTCAACAGCACCTGTCCCAGCATGCCGGCATCCGCCCGGATGGGCGGCGCCTCCGGAGGCAGTTCCGCGCTCATGGAAATACTTCGGGGAAACACGTGCCGGATCATCTCCGTGAAATTGCTCAGAAAGCCGGGTAACTCCAGACGCGCGTAGGTGACCTGGTTGCGGGGCTTGCCCAACGTCACCAATTGTTGGGTCAGCTTTACGGCGTCGCCGGCAGCATCATGGATTTGCTGGAACGCTTTCACGATGCCCGGGGGCATGTCTTGGGGCCGCACCAACGCCAGGTCCGCGTTGACACTGATGATTGTCAGGATGTTCTTCAGATCGTGATACACCCCGGCGGTGCAACGCCCGATCAACTCCAGTTGCTGCGTGTTGCGCAGGCGGGTTTCGAGCAATTCGACGCGGGTTCGCAACAGCCGCCGTTGCTCCAACGCGCCCTCGATGGCTCCCACCAGCACCTCCGGCGCGCACGGCTTGGTCAGGAACCGGAAGATGTTCCCGTGATTGACCGCGTCAATGGCGGTTTGCACATCGGGATAACCGGTCAGCATGATGCGGATGCTGTCCGGCTGGAGTTCTTTCGCCCGCGCCAGAAACTGGACGCCGTCCATCCCCGGCATGCGCATGTCCGAAAAAATGACGGCATAATCCGGCGAACGTTCAATGGCGGCCAGGCCGGCTTCCGGACCGAGTTGGGTTTCAATCTCGAATTGTTTGCGCAGCCGGCGGGCCACCGCCTCCAGCAGGTGCTGGTCATCATCGACAAACAGGATCTTCTCAGTTGGCTTCATAATTCAAGCGGCTTTCCGGTGTTGTGCCGTCGAGCCGGATTGCAAGGGCAAGCGGATGTTAAAAGTAGTTCCGCGTCCGACTTCGGACATAAAATCAATCGTGCCGCGGTGCTTGTCCACGACCACCGAATGGGCGATGGCCAATCCCTGGCCGGTCCCCTGCCCCACCGGTTTCGTGGTGAAGAACGGCTCAAAGACCCGGTCCCGGATCGCTTCGGGAATTCCCGGTGCCGGTGTCTGCGACGCCTACTTCAACCCACTCTCCGTTTCGCCGCGTGCTGACCGTAATGGTGCCTTTATCCTCGCTGCCGTCGCCGACCACGTCCGCAATGGCGTGGGCCGCGTTGATGATCAGGTTGAGGATCACCTGGTTGAACTCATCGGCCAGGCATTGCACCGGCGGCAGCGACTCGTCCAGGTTCAAAACCATTTCGGCAACGTATTTCCACTCGTTGCGCGCCACGGTGACGGTGCTTTCGATGGCGCGGTTCAAATCGATGGCAGTCCGGTCGCCTCCACCCGGGTGGGAAAATTCCTTCATCGCCCGGACAATTCGGCTGACCCGTTCAATGCCTTCCAGCGACTGTTGAATGGCCGTGGGGATTTCCGCGGCCAGGTACTCGGCATCGATCGCTTGCGCGGTGATCAGGACCTGGCCGGTCAACTCTGGCAACACGGCCCGGGCCTCGGCCTCGCGGCGCAACCGGTCATAGTCCACCAGCAACCGGCGCAGATCGGCAAAGGCATCCTGGAGAAAACGCGTGTTGTCCCCAATGTATTGCGTGGGCGTGTTGATCTCGTGGGCAATGCCGGAGGCCAGCCGGCCGATGGATTCCAGCTTCTGCGCCTGGTGCAATTGCACTTGCATGGACAACCGTTCCTGCTCGGCGTGCTTGGTGGCGGTGATGTCTTCCACCGTGCCATCGAAATACATCACCTTGCCCTGGTCATTCCGGATGGCTCGGGCGGTCACGCGGGCACAAATCGGGGTGCCATCCTTCCGCTTGAGTTGGAGTTCCTGGCCATCCACAAATCCAGCCACCACCAACTCCGCCGCGAATTGGGCCCGGTTCTTTGGATCCTGATAGAGCTCCCACACCGGACACTTGAGGAACGCTTCGACGGTTGCGTAACCAAAGATACGGGCCATCGCCGGATTGGCCATGAGGAAACGCCCGCGCTCGCCCGGCGTGTTACGGAACAGGCCCACCGGCAGATTGGACATGAGCGTGAGCAGGCGCTGCTCGCTTTTGCGGGAAGCTTCTTCGGCCCGTTTGCGCAAGGTGATGTTCTCGTGCGCCACCACCACGCGTGCCTCGCCGGCCTCCGCAAACCGCGTCACCCGGCCCAGGAACCAGCGCTTCTCGGTGGGCGAATGGCAGGCGTATTCGTGGTGAAAATAAGAGGTCTCATTCCGGATCACCGCCCGGATTCCTTGGGCAAACGCCTTGGCTTCGTCCGCGTCAGTCTCGGTGGCCGCCTCACAAGCAGCCAGATAGTTGGCGCCTTCCAGCACATTGCTCGACTGGGGGGGATTGGCGGCGGCAAATTCCCGCCACGCCCGGTTCACCGCCACGATCGTTCCCGAATCATCGAGCACGCACACGTGAGCGGAAAGTGCATCCAAAATGGACCGCGCAAAATTCTCCGATTCGCGTAGCGCGGCCTCCGCTTCTTTGCGGGCCGAAATGTCCTGGCAGAACGCCATGACGCGGTCGGTGCCGAGGCAGACGGCGCGCACACTGACCCAGCACAACCGACCGTCCTTTCGTTGCAGCCGAAAATCACCTTCGGCGCACCCGTGCTGAACGACTTGGGTGAAGTTTCGCAATCCGGCCTCGCGGTCTTCGTCGGCTAGCACTTCCGGCACGCTCATCCGCCTCAGCTCGTCCCCGTCATAATCCAGCAACTCGCGGGCGGCCGAGTTGAATTCCACATAACGGCCTTCCAAATCCGTCACGAAAACCGCATGCGGGGCGTTCTCAACATACGACCTGAATTTCGCCTCGCTCTCCCGCAACGCCACCTCAACGCGCCGCCGCTGCTCCACCTGCTCCAACTGTTCCAACGCAAACGAAATGTCCGCCGCGATTTCCTCCAGGAGCGCGACTTCTTTGTCGCGGAACACCTGGGGTTCGTCGGCATAGACGGTAAACGCGCCGCCCACCGCGCCGCCAAAGCGAATGGGCAAGGCCACCACCGCCCGCAAGTTGTGCGCCGCCGCTGCCTTCCGCCAGGGCTGGGCCGACGGATCGTTTAAGAAATCGTTGAAGACCCCGGGACGGCCTTCACGCACGCAAACGCCAATCGGACCCCGGCCTTCGGGCCGGTCATCGGTCGCATAGACTTCGATCTGGTCGAGGTAGCCTTCGTCATCACCGGCCCGGCCGACCGGGGCGAGCCGCTGGGTCGCCGGATCGGTCCAGCCGATCCAGGCCAGTTTGAACCCGGCGTATTGCACGGCAATCCGGCAGGCCTCCTGAAACAACGCCTCGCGGGACTGGAGGCGCACGATGCTTTGGTTGATCTGACTGAGCGTGGCGTAAAGCCGCGTCAACCGCTCGATCTCCCGCGCCTGCGCCTGTCGCTGGGTGAGGTCGCGAATGATGCTCAGGCCGTAGCGCACGCCCCCGATTTCCACCATGCGCGCGCTCACTTCCACCGGCAAGGTCGAGCCATCTTTACGTTGGTGTCGGGTTTCAAAAAAGGCGCTGCCGCAGTTATTCAGTTGCGCCAGCAACTGGGGAAACGTGGCGCGCGCTTCCGGCACGCGCAGTTCGGCCGGCCGCATGTCGCGCAACTCGGCCCGGGTGTATTGATAGGTCTCCTCCGCGCGGTCATTGGCTTCGACGATCTTCCAGTCGCCATCGGTCAACAACACCACGTCGTTGGCGCACTTCATCAAATGCTCGACGCGCTGCGCCAGGGCGGCTTCCCGCCGCTGCCAGGACAGCACCCCCACCAAGGCGGCGGCCAACAGCACGGCCACGAGCGCCAGCGTGAATCCGAAATAGCGCCGCACCAGGTCCTGGTCGAGCAGACTGCACCCGACCACCACTCCGATCAGCAGGCCAATTCCCAGCAATCCGGCCGCGAACCAGGCGCCGCGACGGTGCGGGCGCCGCGGCAATTCGTCGGCACCGCCACGGGCGCGCCAACGGTCGAGCATATTTAATCGCCAATTCATCGGCCTCGATTACGGTTTTGCCTCGCCATCCAGATTGGAAGAGTCATGTCGTTCATGGTTCAAGCGGCGGCCTTGCGCGGCAGGTTTTCGGTCTCCTTCAACGGCAGCCGGACGATGAACGTCGTGCCGCGACCGAGTTCGGTTTCGAAATCAATGGTTCCGTTGTGTTTGTCCACGACCACTGACCGGGCAATGGCCAGGCCCTGGCCGGTGCCCTGGCCCACGGGCTTGGTGGTGAAGAAGGGCTCGAACAGGTGCGGGCGAACGGGTTCGGGAATGCCGGAGCCGGTATCCCCCACCCGGATTTCCACCCAATCATCCTGCTTCCGCGTGCTCACAGTGATGGTGCCTTTGCGGCCGCTGTCACCCACCACGTCAGCAATCGCGTGGGCGGCATTGATGATGAGATTGAGGATTACCTGGTTGAACTCGTCGGCCAGACATTGCACCGGCGGTAACGACGGCTCCAAATCCAGCGCCAATTCGGCCACATATTTCCATTCGTTGCGCGCCACCGTCACGGTGCTCTCAATGGCCCGGTTGAGGTCGATGGCACTCTTGTCTCCGCCGCCCGGATGGGAGAACTCTTTCATGGCGCGAACGATTTTGCTGACTCGTTCGACCCCCTCGAGCGATTGCTGAAGCGCCTTGGGAATTTCGGTGGCCAGGTAGTCAACTTCGATCTCACGCGCGGTGGCGCGCACCTGGGCGGTCAACTCGGGTAAGAGCGACTTTGCGTCGGCCGCTTCGAGTAACTGGTCAAAGCTGGCCTGCAACCGGCGCAGATCTTTAAACGAATCCTGGAGGAAGCGGTTATTGTCGCCAATAAACTGCGTGGGGGTATTGATTTCGTGGGCGATGCCCGCAGCCAATCGGCCAATGGACTCGAGCTTCTGTGCCTGGTTCAACTGGATCTGCATGCCGGCCTTTTCCCGCTCGGCCTGCTTGCGTTCGGTGATGTCGCGGGCATAGCCCAGCACCCCCCAGACCTCGCCGTCGGCGTCTCGCAGCGGGAATTTGTACGTATCCAGGATATGGATCCGGCCTTGAAGGTTGGCGGATTCTTCGGCGATAAACTTGGGCTGGCCGGTGTCCATTACTTCCCGGTCGTCCTGCCAAAAACCCCGAATGCCCCGCGCGGGATCGCCTTTGACAATTGCTTCTGGAAAACCCATTTCCAGGTCGTTCTTGCCTACGAATTCGTCCTTGGAGCAGCCCATGTCCCGGGCATAACACTCATTGACCAGGACATAACGGTGCTCCTGGTCCTTGATGAAAATCCAATCGGGTGAGGAATCGATCATCATGCATAACAACGTTTCATTCTGATGCGATTCCTCCTCGGCCCGTTTGCGGGCAGCGATATCCGCGAACAGCACCAGCAAATGCGGCTGGTCGGCAAAGGTGAACGGTACCATGCGGCAGGAAATCCAAATTTCCCGTTCGAAGGACGTCATCAAGTGGGTGTCGAACTCCTGTTCGGTCTTGGTGGTCAACGCCGTCTCGGCCCGCGCCAACAACTCGGAGCGTTGCCAGGAGGCGAGTTGCCGGAAATTCTGGGCCAGCACTTCTTCCTGGGTGGCGCCAATCATCCTGGCCAAGGCCTGGTTGCACATCACGGTTTCCCCGGTGGCGCGATACGCGAGCACGCCGACCGGGGAAGCCTGCAGCAGAGTCTGGTTGAAGTGCAACGCATCGGCGACCTGCTGTTCGGCCTGTTTGCGCGCAGTGATGTCCTCGACAGTGCCGTCGAAGTATTCGACAGTGCCATCGGCGTTGCGCAGCGCGTGAGTTGTCAGCCGACACCACACCGGCGTGCCGTCCAATTTTTTGAATTGCAGTTCCAGGCCATCTACGGAGTCCTGCCGGGCCAGGTTCTCGACCAATTGCCGCCCAGCTTCGGGTTGCGCGATCAGTTCGATCGGCTTGCAGCGCAACAGCTCTGCGGGTGATTGGCAACCGTACATCCGCGCCAATGCCTGGTTCACCATCACGAACCGCCCGTCCGGCTCGGGCGTTTTGCGGAACAGCCCAATCGGCAGGTTTTCCACCAGGCTGGAATACTGTTGCTGACTTTCCCGCTGCGCCGCTTCGGCGTGCTTGCGCCGGGTGATGTCCTGGAGCACGCCGTGAACACATTGGACGTTGCCCGCCTGGACCAAGGGGCGGGCCATGGCCCGCACCCAGCGTTCGCTGCCATCGTCCAATTGGAGGCGATACTCGATTTGAAACGGCACCTGTTCCTTTACCAGTCGTCGCACCCCGGCTTCGATGCGTTCCCGATCGTCGGGATGCATCCGCTCCGTCCAGGCCTGGTGGGCCAAGGACCGGGACGGCGGCAAGCCCAGAATCTGGCAAAACTCCGGCGTCACGGCGACTTGCTCGGTGGCCAGGTTGTGTTCGAAAACGCCCAGTTGTCCGGCCTCTAACGCCAGTCGCAACCGCTCCTCACTTTGCTGCAGCGCTGCTTCCGCCTGCCTGCGCTCGGTGATGTCCTGGGCCACCCCGACATAGTGGGTGGCCGTGCCCTCCGGATTGCGAACGGGGAATCCACGGTCCCAAATCCAGCGTTCGGAACCGTCGGGCCGCCGGATGCGATACTCATGTTGGAACGATTGGTTGCTGCCGCGTTGGCTTAACGCGCTGGCCACCCGCTCCCGGTCTTCGGGATGAATGGAATCGATGAAGGACCGGGGCGCCGCATACAGGCTTTCCGGAGAGCGCCCCCAAATCCGCTCGTAGCCGGGACTGACGTACACGGTTTCCTGGATTTGGACGTCCGCCATCCAGAAGACCTCGCCGATGGTTTCCGCGAACAACCGGAAGCGTTCCTCGCTTTGGCGCAAGGCTGCTTCCGCCTGCTTGCGCTCGGTGACGTCGGCGATGAAGCCCTCCAGCGCCACGACCGAACCTTCGTCGGTATAAATTGCGCGGCCTTGTTCCCACACCCATTTCTCCGCTCCTTGCGCGGTGCGAATGCGGTAGTTGAGCCGGTAGGGCGCTTGCCGCTTGACGGCGTCTTGGATTTCGCGCGCCACGGCGACCCGGTCTTCAGGATGGATCAACTCGGCAAAGGCTTTCTCGCGGTTGTGAAGGAACGCTTCCGCCGGATAGCCGGTGAGGTCCAAACAACCTTCGCTGGCGAACAACATGGTCCAATCTTCATCACCCAAGCAGCGATACGCCATGCCGGGCAGGTTGCTCATCAAGGTGGCCAACTGGCGCTGGTTTTCGCGCAAGGCCAGTTCGCTCCGGTGGCGGGAGAGCATCGTCAACAGGACTTCGGCGACCAGTTGGAGCAGGCGCACGTTTTCGTTGGCCCATTCCTTGCCCGCCTCCTGCGAGGACAACCCATACAACCCCACTAACCGGCCCTCGATCACGAGCGGCATGATGACCAACGAACCGATCTCCAGCCACTGGATGAGTTCCTGTTCCGCGCGCGCCGCGGGTGGCAGTTCCGCCACGGACGGGATGTTGATCACCCCGTGCTGACGCAGTTGGGGCAAGGCCCATTGCAGCGGGCGGAGCGAGCGGCCTTCCAACAACCGGGCTTTGGGCGCCAATCCCTCCGCGTGCCACTCGAAGGACTGTTCGAATCGCTCTTCGTCGGGCGACAGCAGATTCAGGTGACACCGGTCGGCGCCAGTAAATTGCCCGATGGCCTGGAGGACCTCGACGATCTGGGCCGACATGGTTTCGGGCGTCGTTTGCAGGAAACGGTGGGAGACGCAGGCTACGAGTTCTTCAATGGCCAGGCGGCGTTGCAACTTTTCTTCAGCTTCCTTGCGTTCGGTAATGTCGAAGCAGGAGCCAATAAATCCGGCAAACTGCCCCTCCAAATCTTTAAAGGGCCGGCCGCAATCGCGGATCCAGCGCTCGGCCCCATCCGCCCGCCGCCGGCGATAATCCATGGCGAAGGGGCGGTGCTGTTCGAAACCCTCGGCAAATGTCCGCCGGCGCGCTTCCCGGTCGTCCGGATGAACGCTCGCCAGCCAACCGTCGCCGGTTTCCTGTTCCAACGTGCGTCCGGTAAAGTCGAGCCAGGTCTGGTTGACATAGTTGCATTTGGCATCGGTGCCGGTTCGCCAGATCAACGTGGGGAAATTCTCGAACAGGGTCAGGTAATGATCACGCGATTGTGCCAAGGCAGCCTGCGACTGCTTCAACGACGTGATGTCATCCACGGCCACAATCACATGCCGGCAGCCATTCAATTGCACCGGTTCCGCGCTGAGGCGCAGCCACGGGCGGACTGTCTGCCCCCGGCCTTGAAGCGTGGGTTGCACCTCCAGACCATGAACCCGTTCCCCGGTGGCCAGTACCTGCTGGAGCGATTGGCGCATCGGGCAAGTCGGGCAGCCCGTTCCGTGGCCACAGCCGCACTCTTTCTCGTGGCTGGACGCGCACCCAAGCGCCTGGCCCCAGCGGTGCCCAATGATCGCCTCCAACTCGCCCGGCACCATAACCTCCAGCCCCCGATTGGAATCCACGACTTCCAGCGCTTCGTTCAACAAGAGCATTCCCACCGGAGCGCTGGCAAAGATGGCTTTCAGGTTTGCTTGTTCGCGTTGGAGGGATTGTTCCCATTGTTTGCGTTCGCTGATGTCACGCACCACCGCTTGCAGCAACGTCCGCCCCTGGACTTCGAGGCAGTTCAATGACACCTCGGCTTCAAACAGCGTGCCGTCGAGCCGCCGGTGTTGCCATTCGAAGAACTGCGGCCGGCCGGCCTGGACCGTCAAAAACGCTTTGCGGCCCTTGCTGATTGAGTCCTCCCCGTCCAGTTGCACCTCGGGCGAAAATTCGAACGGCGAATGACGCAGGATCTGGTCCCGTGCGCCCCCGAACAATTTCACCGCCTGGTCATTGCACTCGACGTAGAGCCCGTTCTCCAAAATGAAAATGCCGTCGTTGGCGGAATCAAACAGCGTCCGGTATTTCAGTTCATTCTCCTGTACGATTTCTTCCGCCCGCTTCCGCTCGGTAACGTCCAGGACAATGCTTTCGTAATGAGTGACCGTGCCGACGGCATCCCGGCAAATCCAGGTGCGGTCGTCCACCCAACGCGTGGCCCCGGTGCGGGTGAACAGCCGATACTCGCGGTTGAACATGAGCGCCCCCTCGCGGGTAAAACTGCTGACTTCGGCCAATACCCGCGCGCGATCTTCCGGATGAACCAGGGAAACAAAGCCAACCCGCGGGCGCGCCAATTCCTCCGGCGCATAGCCGAATTGGGTGATGTTGTCGGAAACGAACGCGATCGGCCATCCCGCAGGCGCTCCCCATTGCAGTGCCACGGCCGGGCTGCGATTAACGATCAGCGCCAGTTGCTGGGCCGCCGCCTCGGCCTGATGTCGCTCGGTCAAATCCCGCACCGTCATCATCAACCCGGAGGGCAGTCCCGCGGCGTCAGTTAGCACCGTGCCGTTGACTTCTGCCGAAAACTGCGAGCCATCGGGACGGCGAATGACGTATTCGCTGTTCAGGAGGTTGCCTCGTTCCACCGTGAGGCGGAGGTTTCCCTGGGCCCGCTCCCGCTCCTCCGGGGCGACCATCTCCAGGACATTGCGGCCCAACATCACGTCCGGGTCCGGGACGCCATACAAGCTGACTGCCCGAGGATTGGCCATGCGGACGGTCCCGTCCAAATCGGTCATTACCACTGCATCGGGGGAATGCTCGATCAGGGTCCGGTAGCGGGCTTCGCTTTCGTGCAGGTGCTGCTCCATCTGCATACGCTGGGTAATGTCCCGCACCGCGGCAATGTGGACCGGATTTCCCTGCCAGACAAAATGGCTTCCGGTAATTTCCACAGGAAACACAGTCCCGTCCTTCTTTCGATGAAAACGCTGGAGCACCAGAGGAGTACCTCCTTGGTTGCGAGGCGGGTTTCGTCCGGTTCGGCGGAAAGGTCGGTGTTTTTGAGCGCCAGCAGTTCCTCATGCCCGTAACCGTATAATCGGGTGGCGGCCTGGTTGGCTTCCAGAATGCGGCCTTGTTCGTTTTCAATCAGGAAGATCGCGTCCGACTCTGATTCGAACAGTTGACGGTATTTGTCTTCGCTCTCGCGCAGGGTTGTTTCCGCCTGCTTGCGCTCGGTGATGTCTTCGCAGGCGATGGCCGTAAACTGCGGCTCGCCCTGCTCGTTGCGGTAGAGCGACACGGATAAACGTCCCCAGACCACGTCGCCTTGCTTGCGCACGTAGCGCTTTTCGGTCACGTAATGGTCCAGTTCACCCGCCAGGAGGGCGCGGTATGGCTGACTATCCCGCGCCAAATCATCCGGGTGCGTGAATCTGGAAAAGTGCAGGCCCACCAGTTCTTCCCGGGAATAGCCAAGGAACGCGCAGTCGGCGGTGTTGGCCTCGAGGACGTGCCCGGATTGGTCCACCAAGGCCATGCCTACGGCGACGTTCTCAAAAACGGCATGGAACCGATCCGCCATCAGTTTCTGTTGCCGGACATGGCGGGCTTCCGCCCGCAACAACTGCACTTGTTGGTGCTGCCAAACGACGCGGTGACCCAAGCCGAGCGTCAGGAGCAACAATCCCAGTCCCGTCAGAATCAAATGGCTCCGGGCCTGCCACAAGTTATCCACTTCGTCCTGATCTTCTTTGGCGATCACGCACCACGAAGTTTCCGGCACCTTCTCTCCCATCGCCAGCACTTGCCTCCCGCGGTAATCAGTGCCCATCAAGGGCCCAACCGGAGTCAATGTGGCCTGAACGGCGGGCGAATTGGTGGAGTCAGCCGATAATTGCTGCCAACCATTCTGCTGTTGCTGATGCCGCCGGGGACTCCAAACTCTCACTTCATTGCCAGTCCGCCTGGCAAGTAAGGTTTCCCCGGTGCGGCTGAAGGTGGGCCATTTTCCAATCAACGCGTGCAGGAATTGTCCAGCGTTGATCCGAAAGACCAGCACACCCCGCGGCGGTTCCGTTCGCGCGTCGGCGAGCCGAGTGTCTGGATGGGCGACGACGGGAATGAAAATCTCCAAATGGAAATCGCCTGGCGCACCGTCCGCCGGATCCTGATGGAAATCGGACATCACAATTTGGTGGTTCGTCAGGGCTTGAGCGAAGTCGGAGGTTGCCAGCGGTTCGACCATTTCCGCCGTCGCCGGACTGCTCAGGCAAAGCCGGCCTTGCGCGTCGTAGAGCAGAATGCGCTCGTATCGGTTGCTAGCCTGCAGCAGACCAAACCATTCTTGGAGTTGCGCTTGGGTGTCCGCCGAGGCCGAGTTGGCGACCAAATCCTGCAAGCGATCGGAAACGAAACGTGCTTTTTGGAAAAACAAGGCATCGCGCATTCGTTCCTGCCGCCAATTGTGGATTTGGCCCGCCTGCAAGTCGGCCACTACCATCAATTCATGTTGGGCCGCTTCCATGAACGCCTGCCGCTGCTTGTGGAGGAAGAAGCTGCCGGCCGCCACGACCAAAAGAGCCAGCAACAGTCCAGTCCCAGCGTGGACGATGCCGAGCTTGCTCAGTCTATGTGCTTGAACCATAAGGCGTAACCAAATGCGTGGACGCAGAAGACAGTGCGGACCACGCATGCTTGGAACCTGTGAGGCAAATCTGGTGCCAGCGAGAGGATGAGACGTTGGAGGCGTGGAGTGCCGGAAAGGTGACGGGGACAGGCGACAGGAGCCGCGCGCTCCGCCTGCAGATGACATTGAATGTCGCGCCAGCGTCTGGAGTGCGTCCGGCTTGCCGGCGCTTTCGCAGGGAGAAAGACTGTTCAATCCTGCAATCGTTCTCAATGGTTTCGGCCGTCCGATGTCCAGCGAAAGCGGGAGCAAGCTCCGCGCACTCCAGACGCTGGCGCGACGTTTCACCGTCCCGTTCTGAAGCGCGAGTGATGGGCGCAAAAGTAGTGAAATCGTAGGACCGGCGTCCCGCTTCCCGAACTGCCCATGAACGTCCACTTTGTTCCGAACCGTTTCATTATCTACGGAGCGTTTGGGAACATTCGGGACAGCCGGGACGGCTGTCCTACGCAGCGTGCAACCGATGGCAGGCTTTTTGTGCGCGGAGCGGTTAACCCATCCGGCTGATCGCTCGCTGCCCTTTGCGCTTGCTTCCCACGCCGGCTCTGGAAATGCTCGGCGCATGGACAAACCGGACCAACTTCGCGAATTGTTTCGCCAACAACAGGCGTTGAACGAGCGCATCGGGGTCAAAACGGACGGTATGACGGAGAGCGATAAAACGCTCTGGCTGCTGAATTACTGCCGGGCCATGACCCAGGAAATCGCCGAATTGACGGACAGCGTGCCCTGGAAATGGTGGGCCAAATATCAGAAGTTCGACGAACAAAATGCCCGCGTTGAAGTGGTGGACTTGTTCCATTTCCTCATCAGCGCCGCCCAGGTGTTGGGCATGAGCGCCGACGACGTGTTCGAGGCGTACATGAAGAAGAACCAGGTCAATTTCCAGCGCCAGGAAAGCGGCTATACCCGGAAGGACGAAGCAGATTCGAAGCATATCTAACGCTCGGCTGGATGATGGCTCGGCCGCTGCCTCCTTCACCAAACCCCTTGGCGCCTGTGAAAAAAACAACCTCCACCGCCGCTCGTCGGCGGTTGCCGCCGCGGCGTTGGCGTCGCGAAGTGGAACGGGTGCTCATCACCCGTGGCCAGATCGACCGGCGGATCCGCGAATTGGCCCGCGAGATCGAGCGCGATTATGCCGGGCGCGACCTGGCGATTGTGTCGTTGCTGAACGGCACGGTGATGTTCCTGGCCGACTTGATTCGTCATTTGTCGCTGCCGCTCCGGTTGGATTTCATGGGCGTGTCCAGCTACGGCACCGGCACGCAGTCACGCGAGTTGGTGTTTACCAAGGAACTGCGGATGGAAGTCCGCGGGCGCGATGTGCTGGTGGTGGACGACATTTTGGATACCGGCAAGACGCTTAAACACGTGCTGCAAAAGCTTCGCGTGCTGAAACCCCGCCGCCTCCGGGTGTGCGTGTTGCTGGACAAAAAGGAACGCCGGACCGAACGGGTTCAGGCGGATTATGTCGGCTTTCCCATTCCCGACTTGTTTGTGGTGGGTTATGGATTGGATTTCGCCGAGCGGTATCGCAACCTGCCCTTCGTCGGCGTGCTCCACCCGCAGATGTATGAAGAAGACGATGGCTGAAGCCCCCGTTAACCCGACAGCCGCAACCTCCCCCGACACGGGCAGTCCGACGGCAGGTGACGTCATGATCCGCGTTTGTTTTTATTCGTATTTTAAGGATCTGGCGGGTTGTGCCGAATCGTCCGAGACGGTAGCGCCTGGAGGCACCATTGCCGAATTGTTGACGCGGCTTTACGTACGGTTCCCACGATTGCAGGCGATGCAGCGGTCCACGCTGATCGCGGTCGGCGTCGATTACCAACCGCGCAGTTATGTGTTGCAGGACGGAGATCAAGTCTCGCTGTTTCCGCCGGTCCAGGGAGGGTGACGGACTGGTGATGTTCGGGATGCCGATCCCAAACCCCAAGGCGAGCTATTGCCGAGTTTAGCGCCATGAAACACGAACTCATCCTGACACCCGAGCCCATCGATGAAGCCGCTCTGATCGCGGCGCGCTCGTTCAGCGGCAACGCGGGTGCCAGCGTGTCGTTTCTGGGGATCGTGCGGGACACTGAAGCCGGCCAACCAATTCGTGCCCTGGAATACGAGTCGTTTGGCAGCATGGCGGAGCATCAGTTCCACCTGATTTTCCGGCAAATGGAACAGCGGTGGCCCCTCGCATCGGTCCGGCTGGTGCATCGCGTGGGCATGGTGAAGGTCAACGAGCCATCGCTCTGGGTGGAAGTGATCGCCCCGCATCGCGCTGAAGCCTTCGCTGCCTGCCAGTTTCTCATCGACGAAATGAAACGCGTCGTGCCGATTTGGAAAAAGCCGGGGCGGTAAGGGAATGACCAATGACCAATGACCAATGACCAATGACCAATGACCAAGCACCAGAGAATGTCCAAATCCCAAACACCAATCGGACTACGAAAAACCTTCCGCGCTTTCATTGGTTCTTGAACATTGGGCCTTCTCTGGTCATTGGGCATTGGTCATTGGGCATTCTTCGAGGCGTCCGTTCCAAACTGCCGGCAAGATGCCGGCAGCACGTTGGGCAGCGTGCTGCTGGCGTCTCGCCGGAAGAAACGAATGCAAGCTGGATGTGCGAATTCCCAACCGCCAGAGAAAGTCCAAATCCCAAGCACCAATCGGACTACGAAAAACCTTCCGCGCTTTCATTGGTTCTTGAACATTGGGCCTTCTCTGGTCATTGGACATTGGTCATTGGGCATTCTTCGAGGCGTCCGTTCCAAACTGCCGGCAAGATGCCGGCAGCACGTTGGGCAGCGTGCTGCTGGCGTCTCGCCGGAAGAAACGAATGCAAGCTGGATGTGCGAATTCCCAACCGCCAGAGGAAGTCCAAATCCCAAACACCAATCGGATTACGAAAAACCTTCCGCGCTTTCATTGGTTCTTGAACATTGGGCCTTCTCTGGTCATTGGACATTGGTCATTGGGCATTCTTCGAGGCGTCCGTTCCAAACTGCCGGCAAGATGCCGGCAGCACGTTGGGCAGCGTGCTGCTGGCGTCTCGCCGGAAGAAACGAATGCAAGCTGGATGTGCGAATTCCCAACCGCCAGAGGAAGTCCAAATCCCAAACACCAATCGGATTACGAAAAACCTTCCGCGCTTTCATTGGTTCTTGAACATTGGGCCTTCTCTGGTCATTGGTCATTGGTCATTGGTCATTCTTCGAGGCGTCCGTTCCAAACTGCCGGCAAGATGCCGGCAGCACGTTGGGCAGCGTGCTGCTGGCGTCTCGCCGGAAGAAACGAATGCAAGCCGGATGCGCGAATTCCCAACCGCCAGAGGAAGTCCAAATCCCAAACACCAATCGGATTACGAAAAACCTTCCGCGCTTTCATTGGTTCTTGAACATTGGGCCTTCTCTGGTCATTGGTCATTGGACATTGGGCATTCTTCGGGGCGTCCGTTCCAAACTGCCGGCAAGATGCCGGCAGCACGTTGGGCAGCGTGCTTCCTGGCGTCTCGCCGGAAGAAAGGAACGCCAGGGCGGTGTGCAAGCGACCAGCAGGTTATAATTCGGAAGGGGCCGTTCCAAACTGCCGGCAGGATGCCGGCAGCACGTTGGGAACAGCACATTGGGA
>CAWBHS010000066.1:0-46858 GCA_963788655.1 uncultured Verrucomicrobiae bacterium
GACCTTGCCGCTGCAACAGCCCAAGGAGTTGCCAGAGGATCCGGACGGGTGCAGCGAGTTTGAACGCCGGGTGGTCGCGGATCTGGAGCAGGCCCAGGATCCTCGTCGGCCTCATGACCAAAAGCACCGATCCCAGCCGACTCCTCCAGCCGTCCGTTTCGCGCCCAAGCCCATTTGCTGTGCGCCGGGTTGCTGTCCCGGTTGCCGGCCTTCACTAAAACCATCCAAAAACTCCATGATCACTGCGGACAAACGTAAAGCGGTCTTCCTGTTGCATCAGGAAGGCGTCCCAAGCGGGCCATTGCCCGTCAACTTCGACTCAGTCGCAACGCGGTGCGGCGGATTATCACCCAGTCCGGGCAGATGCCCCCGCCCATTCGCCCGCCGCGAGTGGTGTTGGATGGCGACCTGTTGCGCCAACTGCACCAGGAGTGTGAGGGCTACGCCCAGCGCATGACCGAAAAGCTGCGGGAAGAACACGGCATCACGGTCAAATACTCGACCCTGACGCGGCATCTGCGGGACCTGGGCATCACCGGCCCGAGTCCGGCGCGCTGTCAAAAAGTGCCCGACGAACCCGGAGCGGAGATGCAGCATGATACCAGCCCGTTCACAGTGTGGGTGGGCCCGCAGCGGCTGCGGCTGCAGGCCAGCCTGCTTTATCTGCGGTATTCCAAGCGGCGGTATCTGCAGTTCTACCCCGTCTTAGATCGCTTTCACCTGAAGTGCTTCCTGCATCTGGCCTTGATGCATTGGGGTTATGCGCCGCGGGTCTGCGTCATCGACAACACCAATCTGGCCCGTTGGCGCGGGTTGGGCGCTCGCGCGGTGATGGTCCCGGAGATGGAAGTCTTCGCGCGCGGCTACGGCTTCAAGTTCCTGTGCCATGCGCCCAAGCATGCGGATCGGAAAGCAGGCGAGGAACGCAGCTTCCTGACCGTCGAAACCAACTTCATTCCGGGCCGCACGTTTACCAGTCTGGAGGATCTCAACCACCAAGCTCTGGCGTGGTCCACCGTGCGGATGGAACAGCGACCGCAGGGCAAGGCCGGCCTCATTCCCGCGCAGGCCTTCGAATACGAACGCCAGTTCCTGACGCCACTGCCCCGGCATCTCCCGGCCCCTTACCAACTGTTGGATCGTTCCATCGACGAATACGGCTTCGTCGCCGTCGAGGGCAATTACTACGAAATGCCCGGCACCGGCCGGGGACAGGTCCAGGTGTTGCGCTACCTCCATCACGTGGTTCTTGGCCAGGATCGTCGCGCGGTGATCCAATACGCCCTGCCACCCTGGGGCGTGAAGAACCAGATCGTGCGCGCTCCCGGCCAGCCGGCGCGCTATCGCCCCCGCCACCTTCAACGCTCCAGTCACGAAGAGGAAAAACGCTTGCGCGCCCTGGCGCCGGAAGTCGCCGCCTACATCGACTTCATCCTCGCCACCCCGGGTCTGTTGCGTCACCAGTTCCTGCGCCGGCTCTGGGCGCGCCACCAACGCTGGGGCACGGGGCTGTTCCGGCGCACCGTGGAGCGAGCCCACCGCTACCACATCACCAACCTGGAGACGATCGAACGCATCGCCCGGTTGCTCCTGGACGACACCGCGCTGCCCGAGCCCATGGTCGATCCCGATCTGGAAAAACGCCCCGCCTATCAGGAGGGCTCTCTCACCGACACGCCCGACCTCTCGCGCTATGATGACTGACACCCTGGCTGCGCAGTTGAAATACCTCCGCCTGACGGGCCTGTTGGCCCGCTGGGACGAATATTTGAAAGCCGCCGCTCAATCCAATCTCTCGCATGCCCGGCTGCTCACTCGCGTGATCGAGGAGGAATACCGGCTCAAGTGTGACCAGGCCCGTGAGCAGCGCCTCAAGCTGGCCAAAATCCCGGAGAAGCTGGTGCTCGATACCTTTCCCTTCGCTCGCCAACCCAAGCTCAACCAGAAGAAGATCCTGGCCCTCTACGACTCCATGGCTTTCCTCAAGGACAAACAAAATATCCTCTGGATGGGCGGCACCGGGGTCGGCAAGACCGGCTTGGCGACCGGCTTCCTCATCCAGGCCATCCATCAGGGAGCCCGCGGTCGTTACGTGCTCTTTGCCGATCTGCTGCACGAACTGCACCGCTCCCAGGCTGACCGTTCCCAGGCCCGTGTCCTGCGTCGCTATCTCCAATACGATATACTTTTGGTGGACGAAATTGGGTACGTCGAGGCCGAGCCCGCGCAAGTCGGCCTCTTCTTCACCCTCCTGCACAAGCGCCACCGACAGCGCTCGACGCTCCTCACCTCCAACCTGGGGTTTAGCGAGTGGGCCTCCTTCCTGAAGAACCCCCATCTGACCGCCGCCTTGATCGACCGGCTGACCGAATCCAGCCACGTCTTCAACATGAAAGACTGCGTCAGCCTGCGCACCAGGATGACCGAGTCATGAACCCCGTGAGATACACCCCCGCAGACCATCCGCACAGTTCCCCATCGTTATCTCACGGGGTGAACTGGCGCGCCCGAGCCGACCGCCTGCGCGCCCTGCCGCTGCCGGTCGTCCTGGCGGCGTTGGAGGCCACCCCCGATCCCGGCGACCGGGCCAAGTGGCGCACCGCCCGCGGCGTGCTCTCCGTCACCGGCGCCAAGTTCATCAACTGGAGCCAAGGCGTCGGCGGTGGCGGCGCCATCGACTTGGTCATGCACATGCACCAACTGGGCTTTGGCCGGGCCCTGCAATGGTTGGAAGAGCGCTTCGGCACTGGGCCGCCGGTCCAACCCGCCTTCAGCCCGGCGCCCCGGGTACTGACGCTCCCGCCTCCGTCGATGCACCACTGGCCCCGCGTTGAACGTTACCTCGTCGAACAACGGCAACTCCCGCGCTGGTTGCTCACGCCGCTCGTTCACGCCGGGATCATTTACGCGGACGCAAGGGCCAATGCTGTCTTCCTATTGGGCGACACCCCAGCCACCGCGGTCGGCGCTGAACTGCGTGGCACCACCTCTGGGTCCTGGCGCGGCCTGGCTCCAGGCTCCCGCAAAGATGACGGCTGCTTCTCGGTGTCCACCGCCTCCGCCCAGGCCATCGTGCTCTGCGAATCGGCCATCGACGCCCTCAGTTGCCACGTCCTTCATCCGACCTTCCGCTGCCTCTCCACCTCCGGCGCCAGACCCGCCCCTGCCTGGCTCAGCGTCTGGCTCCGTTTGGGCCTGCCCCTCTTCTGCGGCTTCGACGCGGATCCCACCGGCGACGCCATGGCCCATCGCATGATCGAGTCTCATCCTGCCATCGTCCGACTTCGTCCTCCGGCCAAAGACTGGAACGACGCCCTGCGTCTCCAGTCCCGCTGAATCCGTCGCTTCCCTCGTCTCCGCGATCCGCGCTTCGTCGTTCCCTACTCGGAACCCGTCTTCCTCCCTGGAAAGGAAATCCCTCTGCCCTTCAGCCAGGTGGGTCACTTCTCATGAGCACCCCCGGGTCAATTTTCGTGAGCGGCGACGAGTTAGGTCGGGTGAATAGGGAGATGGCCAGTGCTTCTTGTTGTCCTTCCAAATGGACGCTTTCAATGGACAATTCGGGCGCGGCAGTTCCTTGCAGTCATCGTCGTTCTCGTTGGCTTCTTCGAGAAGATCCGCTAGATCGTCGAGGTCATCATCGTCGCCTTTCATGAGCGCCCTGTTCACCGCGTCGATCAGGTCGGATTCTGGCAGCGGATAGTTCACGCCGGGGGCTGTTGCGTTGAGCAGCGCCGCAACAGCTTGCTTCAACAGATCGGCAACCTCATCGTGGCCAGCGTCGCCTTCCAAAGCTTCCAACAACGTCTTGTCGCCCGCTTTGCGGCACAACGAGGCTTTGGCAAAAACGCTTTCCACGGTTTGATGCCAGGAATAACCGGACGGCCACCCCCCCAGCAGTTTCTTCCATTCCGAGGCAGTCCGCGGACAATTGGGGACTGGTGGTTTAGTGCAGTCTTTGTCGTTCTCGTTGGCCTTCTTAAGCAAATCCTTGAGGTCATCAATAACGTCGTCTTTCTTGCTCTTCAGCGCTTTGTTGACGCTCGCAATCACCACGTTCTTGGTAAATGCGAATTTGATGTTCGGGGCGGCCGCGTTCAGCAATGCGGCTGCGGCTTCCCTGAGGAGATCTTGGATTTCGTCGTCGGATCCGGCCTTGCCATACAGGGCGTCCAGCAAGGTTTTACGATGCGTGTCCCGACAGCGGGTCACGTCAGCAAACACGTCCTTCAATTTCAGATCCGGGTAGTATCCGGTCGGCCAAGCCCCGGGATTCCGTTTCCAATAACTCGCCTTTTCCGGACAATCCTTGGGTGACGGCGGTGACTTGATAATTTTGCAGACAACGGCCTGGGCCACCTGGGGGGGTAACAGCGTGCCGTTGGCCAGAGCCACGGCGACAGCAGTGTTGGTCACGCAAGAATCGCAGGGCAACGGATATTGCTCGTTCGTTTTGAGCTTCGAAGGCGAATTATGAATCATGGGCACATTCACTCGGCCGTAACCGCTCGGTCCGAAAATCGCTCCACTGACCACCACTTCATAACTGTTTTCATACTCCCACGCCGGGAAGTCGGCTTCGGGTGCCGGTGAGTTTTCGGTGTAACCATAGAACTCCGGCGCTTGATTCAACGAGCGGGAAATCGACGTGTCGAAGCTCAGGATGTCGCTGGCATTGCCAACGTTCAGTCGTCCGTCTCCGCCGAGCCCCAAAGTCCCGAACCCCGAGGGGTAGCTGGCTGAGGCACTGATATAGTCCACTTCGAAGTCCAGGACGACTTGGCCGTCACGGTTTTCGAATTGGAATCGGGCCCGGTCATTATGCACCAAATCGCCAAATGAATGGCTTCCGGAATAGCCGACGGCATTGGCACCGTACGTATTGTCGATCAAGTTGCGGTCCTGGAGCAGCGTGGCTTTGACGTCCCCGTTGGCCATCACTTCGGTAATCAACGTGCCCATCGGGGTGTCCACTCCCTGGATGTTGGTGCATAAGGTCACCGGCGGCACGTTCGTCACCTTGCAAATCGTCGCCTCACCAGGCGCCAGTGTGGGCACGTTACAGACCGTAAAATCGTCGCCTGTATAACTGGGCGTACCGTTATCATCCGCCACCGTGATATCGTGCAGAAGCACGCTACCGGTGTTGGTCACCATGTATGTGTACGTGACCTTGCGGCCCGGTGTCGCTGCTTGTTTGTCCGCCGATTTGAACAACTGGAAGCCCGGCGGTTGGGAAACGCACTTCACCATACCGTCGCAGGCAGTGTTGACCGCCACCGGAATGCCGTTAATGTCGTAACCACATCCATCCCCGGCTGATGATACATGAGCTGCCGCGCTGACGTCGATGAGGAGCGGCTGGAAACCAATGATCCCGCAGTTCAC
Organism: uncultured Verrucomicrobiae bacterium; assembly: GCA_963788655.1. Classification (GTDB taxonomy): domain Bacteria; phylum Verrucomicrobiota; class Verrucomicrobiia; order Limisphaerales; family JAFGQR01; genus JAFGQR01. The sequence goes on from CAWBHS010000066.1 coordinate 5,389, forward strand.
CGAGGCAGTGCATTGGTATGTGGTACAATCCCCGTGAGCCAGATCGAAGGCGGCCGGCAAGGGGCAACCCAGGTTGGCCAACGCCGGCGAACTGATCGTTATTCCGGACAGATCGGCCCCACTGGGGTTGCAAAGCTCAACCGAGAACGTCACATCGCAGGGGGTGCCATCGTCGGGCACGGTGATTTGGTTGTCGTTGGGATCGCCATCGGTGTCACATGGGGAGGTTATCGTAACCTGGCAAGTCAGGCTCGCCGGCTCCACGATGGCCGCCGCGCTGTCCACCGCCGTGACGACCGCAGCGCCCGGCGTATTGGCGGGTTGGCCATGAGCAGTAACGGTGTTGGTAGTATTCGCGCTCCACGCCATTTTGACGATTTGCGTCACCGAACCGCCCACTGGCAAAACCGTATTTGCGTCGGCGAAAAACAGACTTGTCAGATCGCCGAGTTGGTCGTCCACCACGGAGAGATTGTCCAAGTCGAGTTTGCCGCAGTTCATGACAGCGATTCGATAACAGAAGGCCGGACTTTGGTTGCCCAGAAAGCCCGTAGCCATTTTGCTAAAGGAACCACAATTGTCACCGGGTTGGAGGCAGGCAATTTCCTTGGTGACTTGGAGGCAGGGCTGATCTCCCACCGTGAGGTCGTAAATGAAACTGCTGGCAATGCCCGTCGTACTCCTGGGATGAGTGATGGTTGCTTTCACGGTTATCGAGTATGGAACAGCGTCCACTCCCGAACCATTGGCGTCACCCGAAAAGGCTCCGGTGAAGGGCCCCTGGCTGATTAGCACGGCACCGGAAGTGTCGAGTGGAATATTTGAGGAGTTGGCGTACACCGCAAAGGCCACATTGCCCCCGGAAGCGACTGTGCCACCCGTCGAAGCGACAAAGCCGCCAACCGGTGCCGGCGTAAAATCAGTGTCCGAAAACCGAATCGTAAGGACTCCGCCGTCTTTGCTTGTGTCCACCGAACTCAAACTGAGTTGAGGGGCGGCGGCATCTCCTTGCGTCGGTTTGGTTAATCCACTGGTCACATTAATGCTGAAAGGCCCAACGGCGCCAATGTAGGTAACAGCGCCGGGGAGCAGGCTGCCGTCCTGGGCATCCCCGTCGTGAACAGTCACGGTAACCGTTCCATCGCTTAACTCCAACACCGCCGCGGCAAAAGCCGATGGCGAGCCCACGATGGCTAACAAGCTGGCGGCCAACAGCGGCATGGTGATGGTTCGCAAATTTTTTGTTTTCATGATTGGTTCGTTTTTAAAAAGGTCGTTCGTTGGGAAGTGATTCATCTCCTCCTGCGACTAAGAACTCTGATTCCCTCGTGCCATTGCCTCCCACCTCTTGTCCTAAGCAGGTTGATTGTCTCGCTCTGGTTTTATATGCTTCAGTTTTCGTTCAGCCGTCTTTCCTTTGTTTTATGGCTCGTTTCCGTACGAAGTATAACCAGTAGCTTCCATGCCACCTTTGACGGTAACAATTTTTACATTAAATGACTGCAGCTCGTCAATCAAAAAAGGATTAGCGCGTATTGAAGTTTCGCTGGGAAAACTTCCGGCATTCAAGGGGTGAAGTGTTTGCTCGTGGTGGCTATTCGTTTAAAACCCCAATTGCCCGCCCATTGCGGCATACCAAGCCGATAAGGGTTGCAGCTCGCGTCGAACGCGCTGGCTGGTTTCGCGGTAAATCAACCGACGCGGTGCCGCCAAACTGGCGAGTTGTTTGATGTCAAAGGATTCGAGCAAGCCGAAGCAGAGCAGCTCCGGCGTTTGGTTGGCGCCCCAGTTCCGCTCAATCACTTCTTTCAAACTGCCCAGAGCATCGTGCAATTCAATGGCGCCAATGGCCTCGGTTTCCAATCCGGCAGCCACCAGGGAATACGTCGTCGAACGCGGGCCGACGGCTACCAGCCGCACTGGACCTTGGTTGAATTTCTCGCGCCCCCACCGGGCAATCGCCGCCACTTGGCTGGCTTGAATACCGAGCGGGCGCTCACCCACCGCAGCCACCAGCAATGCAAACAGGTAATCGCGCCGCGGAATTCGCGATTCACCAAAATAGAACGGATCTACAGCCAACACGCGGTAACCATTGGCCAGCAGTTGCTGCGCCTGCGCCGACGCGCTGCGCCGGCCTTGATCGGCGACCAAAACAGCAGTTTGAGTGGATAGACCTTGGCCAAGTTCGATCGCTGGCACTGTCCAGGCATCATCCACTTTCAGCCGCCAAAACTCAGTATGAAGGCCGTCTTTTTGTTCCATGCCGATCCGTTCGGCAATGACTTGGGAATGCTTAGCGCGCACCACTTCTCGCAGCTTGGCGCGTTGGCTGGTTTGCCGTGCGTGGGCGGTGGCCATTTCACTCGGGAGTTCGGCAGAAAGTGGCAGGTCTTTGCTCAATTCCAGGGCCAGGCTCTTGAACGTCGCGTTATCGGCGGGCAGAGCCACATCCAGCACTCCATTGGTTTTGATTTCCGTAGCGCAAGGAATTTCCCGCGACGAGAAGTCTTTTCCCGCGTAAAAATTATCGCCCAGCATCCGGTACAACGCTTCACGGTTGTTCTGCTCAAAGTTATGGGTGCCGGGTTCATGGTTCACGTGCCAGCGTAAGTTGGCTTCCTGGCCGAAGAGTTTATAGATGGGCGAGGCCGCTTTCAACAATGGCTCCAGCGCATGATCCGACGCAAAGCAGCAATTGTCCTCGGCGTTGAACGTGAGGAGGGCGGGACGTGGAGCCAGCATGGCGGTCAGATGCGTGTAGTCCGCCAACGTGGCCAAGTCGCAAGGAGTCTGTTCGGAGTCGCCCAGGTCTTCCAAAAAGCGGGCGCGAGTGCGAAAACTGGAATAGCCGGCGACCGGGTTGCACAATTTCACGCGCGGATCGAGTGAACTAATGAAGATAGTCTGCCATCCGCCGCCGGAAAGACCAGCCACCGCCACGCGCTCCGGATCGGTCCGAGGATGATCCAACAATACGTCCAACGCCCGCGCCATGGCCAGGTAGAACACCGCAATGCCACTGGTGCCGCACAGATTGAGCTGGTTCATCAAAGCGTGCGCGTAACCGTCACCGCGCAATTGGCCCATGCCAATCCATTCGGGATTCAACGCCAGCATGCCGCGCCGGACCTGATTGATGCAGCGGATTTGCTTGTAAGGAACCGACTTGCCCACCGGATCATGGCCATTGACGTTCAGGACGGCCGGCACCGAGCCGGAGAGATTGTCCGGTTCGTAAAGCAGGGCGGGAATCCAGAAGCCTGGCACCACTTCATACCGCAACTTCTTGATGTGATACCCCGGACCGCCCTCAATCGTGGCCAGCCATTCGACGCGTGTTTTAGTCTGACGCCACCGGGCGGCCGCGCCACGGAAAATGACCTGGTCGAGGACGGCCTGACGAGTCTCATTGGCATAACGCTCCCAGTCAGCCGCCGAAGAGATCGATGGCATGAACGGCACGCGGCTTTCAGTAAATGTCTGCACCTCCGCCAGGGGGGTGTCGGGTTCCAGAATCGGCCGTTCGAGAAGCGATTGCAGCACCGCCAAATTCGCAGCGAAGGAGGTGAGCGTTAAATTGAAAACCAATGCCAGCCCGAGAATCGTTTTGGTCATGACACCAGAGTGATCCGGCGCCCGCCACCGTCAAGGCGTAACTTATCGGTGCAATTTATCCATTTGAAAAAACAGTTCCAATTTGGTATTGCATCTGCATTCTAGTCACGCACGAACCATGAACACTTCCACCATTCAATTCCTCTCCGGAATGTTGGTCAGCCTGATGACCACCCTCGCAACGTTTTTTCTCACACTGCCAGCAGCGGATGCCGTAGGCTCTGCCAATGACCGACGCGTGGAGGAACGTGTCTTCGGACAGATGCCCGACGGCACCGCCGTCAAGCTTTTCACATTACGCAATGCCCAGGGAATGCTGGTTAAAGTCATGTCCTACGGCGCGACCATGACGGAAATTCAGGCACCGGACCGACACGGCAATTTCACGAATGTGATTATCGGTTCGGACACTCTGCAAGCCTACCTGAAGGGGCATCCGGCCGCCGCCTCGGTCATTGGCCGGTTTGCCAATCGTATTGCCGGCGCGCGCTTCAATCTTGAGGGCCAGGAATACCGGGTCACCGCCAATTCCGGAGCGAATCACATTCATGGCGGCAACCGGAACTTCGCAAAGGTGGTTTGGGAGGGGCAGGCCCAGCCGGTGGGAACGCACGGAGCTTCGGTCCAATTCCGCTACCTCAGCCGGGATGGTGAAGAAGGTTTTCCCGGCAACTTGACCGTCACCGTGACCTACACGCTGACCGACGCGAATGAGTTGCGGATCGATTACACGGCGCGTACCGACAAGGCCACCGTGGTGAACCTGACCAATCACGCCTACTTCAATCTGGCAGGCTTTGGGAACATTCTCGATCACGTGCTTTGGCTTGACGCGGATCTCTATACGCCGGCGGACGAACAACTGATTCCCACCGGTGAAATTGCGCGGGTGAAGGGCACCCCGTTGGATTTTACCGCGCCAACCCCGATTGGCCGGCGCCTCGATCGGCTCAAGCCTCGACTCAGCGGCTACGATCACAACTACGTTTTGAAAGGCGATGGTAGCAAGCCCGTCCGTTTTGCCCGCCTGGAAGCTCCTGGCAGCGGCCGAATCATGGACGTGTCCACTACTCAACCGGGCGTGCAGCTTTATACTGGTAACCATCTCCGAACGTTCGTGGGTACCGGTGGGGCGGTATTTGGCAGCCACGGCGGCGTGTGCCTGGAAACTCAGCATTTTCCTGACGCGATCAACCACCCGCATTTTCCGTCTCCCATTTTGCGGCCAAACGAAACATTTCACAGCACGACTCGGTTCACCTTTTCGACAGAGTGATCACCCAGGATTAGCTGTGGCCGGTTCATACTTCCTGCTCACTGGAAAACCAGGCAGACGCGAGGCGGGAGCACGGCGACCAACAAGTTAGGATTGTTCTTTCTTTTGAGGCGACTTCTGACGCTGTGGATAGATGCGCGGCTATTTCCAACCTCGCTCTCTTTTTACCATTAGGGTGGTACATGCCGGTGTGCTCGCCATTTTCAATGCTTGCGCCGATGGTAGCCAGACGGATAATGGCGGCAACGCATGATTGGCCTTCAAACCAACCACGATTTTATGAAAACGATCAATCGCCGAAACTTTGTCAAACAATCCGTCGCCACCGCCGCTACTGTGTCCATTCTCGGAACCCGCAAGGCCTTTGCCGCCAATGAAAAAGTCATCATTGGCGTCATGGGATTGGGGGGCCGCGGTACCGCGCTGGCTGAAATGTTCGCCAAGCGGCCCGACGTGGAGATCGCTTACCTGTGCGACGCCGACACCCGGCGCTTTGGCCGCGCGCGGGCAATGGTCGATGAAGCCCAGAACCGGATGCCCAAAGTCGTGCAGGATTTTCGTCGCGTGCTGGACGACAAGAACGTGGACGTGCTGGTGAACGCCACCCCAGATCATTGGCACGCATTGGGCAGCATCATGGCCTGCCAAGCGGGCAAGGACGTGTATGTCGAGAAACCCATGGCTCACAATATCTGGGAAGCCCGGAAGATGATGGAGGCCGTCAAGAAATACCAGCGTGTTCTCCAGGTGGGGATGCAAACCCGTAGCGCCGCCTATATGAAACCGCCGTCGAATACGTGCAATCCGGTAAACTGGGCGACGTGTATCTGGTGCGGGTGTACAACATGATGCAACACCCATTTCTAAAGGCCGGCCCCGACCAGGACCCGCCCGCCGGTTTTGATTACGATCTGTGGTGCGGTCCGGCCGCGAAGCTCCCTTACAATCCGAGCAACCGTTGGCTGAATCTGTATGAATACAGTTGCGGTCCGATCCCAGGCGACGCCGTGCATCAACTGGACCTGGCGCGTCTGCTGATGGGCGATCCCGCCAGTCCCAAGGCTGCGTCTGCTACCGGTGGCATTTATTCGCTACGCGACGGACGGGACACGCCGGACACGCAAGTGGCCACGTTCGAATACGACCGCTTCAACCTGATCTTCGAGGCTTCCCTCTGGACGCCCTATATGAAAAAGATTCCGGGCGTCGTCCGCGACTCGGATAAGTTTCCGGACTGGCCGTTTTGCAGCACGAAGATCGAAGTGTTGGGCACCCAAGGCTACATGTATGTGGGCCGGCACGGCGGCGGGTGGCAGGTTTACAATCAGAATTGTGAACAGATTGTTTCGACCCCGGGACGCCAGGGTGACCAGGAACATTTCGACAATTTTTTGGCCTGCGTTCGCAACCGCAAACAACCGAACGCAAATGTCGAACAGGGTTTCCAAACCGTGTTGCTCTGCCACCTGGCCAACATCGCCTGCCGCACGGGCAACCAGAAACTGGTTTTCGATCCTCAGACCGACACGTTCCCCAATCTGCCGGCGGCCAACGCGTTTGTGAAACGCGCCAGTTACCGGAAGCCCTGGGTGGTGCCGGAGGTTGTGTGATTCCAGCCATGCGTCACTTGCTCATCCTGGTCCTGGTCGCACTGGGCTCGCTGAAACTTATCATCCCGGTGAACGCGCAATGGTTGACGATTACCAACCTCCATTTAAGCATTGAGCGCACCGAAAAGGCTGGACCCAACCTGGCCATTGAATACGAACTGCCGGCGACCGATATTACGTCGAACACGCCAGCTTATGTCTTCATCCGATATCATCGAACGAATGATCCGGACTGGAGTCTGCTGCCAGCGAGTTCCCTGCGCGGCAATGGTTGCGAAATCGTCAACACGCCTGGCAGCAAGCGGAGCCTCTGGTGGGGCATTGGCGAGTTGGGGGTAACGAATCTGGATCAGGTGGAACTGCGCGTGCGCGCCCTGCCGATGGTCCGTGTCCCGGCCGGAGAATTTCACCAGAAGAGCGTTCCCGGCGCCGGCCATGATTCGTCCAAGACCCAGGTGGATCCCTGTTATGTCCCAACGTATTTCCTCGCCCGCTGTGAAACCACCGTGGCGATGTATGCGGATTATTTGTGCGAAGCCGGCCGGAATGGTGCCGGGTGGAATCCCCGGATGGAAGACGACGAGCGCTGCGGCATCGAACGTGATCTCGACGGGACGTTTCACGTGATGGACGGGCGGGGCCAGTATCCGATCAATTACGTTTCGTGGTATGACTCTGCGGCATTCGTGGGTTGGTGTGGTTTGCGTTTGCCCACCGAGGCCGAATGGGAGAAGGCGTTGCGCGGCGGGATTTATCTCGATGGCGATGACTGCAAGCACGACCGCAATCCGCTGCCCGAACGGCGTTACCCGTGGGGCAATGATTCCCCCAGTTCCGGTGGCATCTATCGTTGCAATTACGACAGCGCTGACGACGGATTCGATTACACCGCGCCGGTGGGAAGTTTTGCGACATTCAACAGCCCCTACGGCGTGTGCGACCTTTCCGGCAACGTGGCCGAGTGGACCATCGATTGGTACAGCACTTCTTATCACGCCGGCCTCGATGGATTCCGAATGGTTCGTGGCGGTTCCTGGATGGACGTGGCCGACGGTGTGGACGGCGTAAGCGGTGCCACCAGCCTGCCGCTGCGCGAAAACAGCATCATGGGCTTCCGGGCTGCATTCCACGCCAATTGAGGCAAAGGCAGACGACCAACCACTGCTGGATTACGCCATGCAGCGCAATCTCGCTGCCGACAAATCCCGGTAGGGCGAGACTCTGTCGAGCCCTGACTTCTTCGGAAGGCATTTGCAGATCCAAAGGCGACCGATGGGAAATATTTGGGGTTCGCAACGCCGAAGGCTGTCCGCGGTTTCGATTCCTGAGGTTCGAACACGCGGCGGGGAAGTCAGGGCTCGACAGAGTCTCGCCCTACCAAGCCGGTGTTGGATGGGCTGACAATTTGGAGGCCTCGAACGTATTCTCCACCACTTCAGCCACTGATCAGAGCAACGTTCATTTCCTTGACTGACTCCAGCCAAAGCTTACGAGTCCCTCGTGAACTATGGCCAACCGAGCCTTCAGGATCAGGTCTGGGCCGGCTACCGGCGCGGCTATTCGATCGCCGGCGACTGCCCGGCGAGGCGCAGCGCCCTGCTGGCTTTATTGAATGAACCTGGAAGCCATCAAGGGGGTCTGTTGGACGCGGACAGCCAGGAACGGCTGATTGTTTGGATGGATATTGATGCCCAGGGAGCCGGCGTTTTCGGCGCCCAACAGGAGCAGCGGCTTCTTGCCTTCTATTGCTTGGCGTTGAAGATTTGCTTCCCCAAGACATCCACGGAATCCACGATGCCGATAATGACGGCGTCCACCGGCGCGTCTTTCATGCCGGGCGCGAAGCGAGCGGAGGTGCCTTGCGTGAACAGCACCATCTCGCCGATGCCTGCCCCCAGGCTGTCCACCGCCACGATGGTGTTCGCGCCCGCCCGGAACTTCGTGGGATCCTGGTCGTCCACAAGTTGGGGGCGCAGCAACAGCATCTTGCGCCCACTCATGGACGGGTCTTTCTTGGTCGCGACGACCGCGGCTTCGACTTTGGCCAATAACATATTCTCGTCTCCGTAGCGGCGTTTCGGCAGAGCGCCGCTGTTAGTTGAGATGGAAGGTGGCGGCGCTCTGCCGAGGCGCCGCTACGTTCACTTCTTCCTCGGTAATACTGCTTTCACGTCCGCATGCGGACGGGCGATGACGTGGACGCTGACCACTTCGCCTTTGATGGCTTTGATGGCCTGCGCGCCGGCCTCTGTGGCGGCCTTGACCGCGGCAACGTCGCCCACGACGCACGCCGTGACGAGGGCGCTGCCGACCTGCACCATCGGGCCGGCGAGTTCGACGTTCGCCGCCTTGAGCATTGCGTCCGTGCCCTCGACGAGGGCGACGAGGCCGCGCGTTTCAATCATGCCGAGTGCTTCGCTCATTTTTGTTTCTCTTGTTTGGTTAGTACAAATCGCAGAACCACGAATGGACGGCAAGAAACACCAATCCGCACGGTCACCACCACGCGTCCTCGCGCACGCACGACGGGCCGGCCTGGTAAAGCCACCTGTGAACGTTCAACTGCTGTCCTTTGCCGAACAGAACTTCCACCGCTTCCGGCGGGAGATGGCAATGGCGGGCGCTGATGTTCGCCACGAGCGGATTTGGAGTGGTCGCAACGTGCGGGATTGGTTTGCCGAACCGTGCATAAACAGCTTGTCGAACCTGTACGCTGTGTTCTCTCGGTGCTCGAAGTTGGCGGTGGCGTGAAGCGCACCCATGGCGGCGCGCGAATCATTGCCCCGAAGACTGACGAGTTCACCTTCTCCGCCCGTGATACGCACCAGCTTTCCGAAAAGGACGCCATCGGCAAGGCGTGCGCGGAACTCATTGGCCCCAACCAAAGCGTGATCATTGACGCCGGGACGACAGTCTATCACGTCGCTAAATTCTCGAAGCGAAGGCGCCGCAGATTGTGACGAATTCGTTGCCGGTGGCGAACCTGTTTGCCTCGGCGAATCGCGTGGAGGTGGTGCTCTCCGGCGGCGTATTCTATCCGCAGATCGGCGTGCTGGTTGGCCCGCTGGCCGTGGAGGCCTTCTCCAAGATCAACGCGGATGTCGCAGTGATGAGCGCGGGCGGAATCACGTTGGACGGACTCACCAATTCGCACGGGCTGCTGATTGACATCCAACTCGCCATGATTCGCGGGGCCGCCAAAGTCATCATGTGCCTGGATCACACGAAGTTTGGCCGGCGCTCCGTCACGCCGCTGTGCGATCTGGAGCCGATTGACACGATTGTCACCGACAACCAAGCGCCGGTGGAATTGATTCAGGCCCTGCGCGACAAGGGAATCGAAGTCGTGGTCGCAACCAAGGCATCAGCCTGATCGCGCTGCCTCCGACCGCGGCGCGGCGGCTTGTCAACCACTTGCCTGATCGGGTCAGATTCCGGCGGCGCAGCGTCGCAACTGATCAGCATTGGAGCAGTCGCGGGTCACACGGTAGCCTTTGAGCGGCAGGATGTGCTCGTGGACGGCGTCGATGATGTCCACGGCGAAGGGGAAGAAGGCATCCTCGACTTCGTCGGCCGGCGTGATCCAGTTGCGCGCGCCGACGACCACCGGCGGGGCGTCCAGTTCGTCGAACGCGAACTGCGTGATCTTCGCGGCCATCGTCTGCAGGGCGCTGCCGCGCTCGCAGGCGTCGGAGGCCAGCAGGATCTTGCGGGTCTTCTTCACCGACTCGATCACCTTCTCGTAGTTGAACGGGACGATCGAGCGGGCATCGATGACCTCGCAGGAGAGGCCGTACTTTTCTTCCAGTTCCTTGGCCGCTTCGAGCGCCCGGTAGAGCGTCGCGCCGATGGTCAGGATCGTCAGGTCGCTTGCCGGCTTTCTTCACGTCGGGCTCGCCGAACGGGAATCTCGTAGTAGCCCGGCGGGCACGCCGCCGGTGATGGAACAGTTCGGGCTGGTCGTAGATCCGCTGGCTCTCGAAGAAGACCACCGGGTCGGTGCCCGATGAGGGCCGAATACATCAGTCCCTTGGCATCGTAGGGCGTGGCCGGGAAGACGACCTTCAGGCCGGGAATGTGGGCGCACATGCTGGTCCAGTCCTGGCTGTGCTGGGCGCCGTACTTGCGAGCCGACCGACGACGCGCAGCACGACCGGCATCTTCAGCAGGCCGCCCGACATCGCCTGCCACTTGGCCAGCTGGTTGAAGATCTCGTCGCCGGCGCGGCCCATGAAGTCGCAGTACATCAGCTCGACCAGCGCCCGCCCGCCTTCCAAGCGCGTAGCCGACGGCGGTGCCGACGATCGCGCCTTCGCTGATCGGCGAGTTGAACAGCCGGTGGTAGGGCAGCGCTTCGGTCAGTCCGCGATAGACGGCGAACGCCCCGCCCCAGTCGCGGTTCTCCTCGCCGTAGGCGACCAGCGTCGGATCGGTGTAGAAGCGGTCGATGATCGCCTCGAACAGCGCGTCGCGGATGCCGATGCAGCTCGCTGCTTGGGCAGCGGCTTGCCCGTTCTCGTCGAGGCCGACTGCGGCTGCGCTTGGCCAATTGCTGCACGCGCGGGTTTTCGGCCATGGCGGATCAGCACCTCCGGCTCGACCGTCGGTCCATGCTTCTCGACCGTGCTGGTTGGAGAACATCGACCCTTTCGAGCAGGCAGCCGTGTTCTTCAGGTCGGCGCGCGGCGAGATCTCCAGGTCGATGGCCTTCTTGTAGGCCTTGAGGATGATCGCGTCGATGCGGCGTCTGCATCGCGTCGATGTCCGCCTGCGTGCAGACTCCGGCGTCGACGAGGTTCGCTGCGCGAAGGTGACGAGCGGATCGACGCTCCTGCCAGGCTTCGACCTCGTTCTTTTCGCGATAGCTGAGCTGGCGTCGGACGGCGAATGGCCGCTGAAGCGATAGGTGACGGTGTCGAGCAGCACGGGCCCGTCGCCGCGTTCGATCATCTCGCGTCTTGCGGCGGATCGCGTCGATCACGGCCAGCGGGTTGTAGCCGTCGACGCGCTCGGCGTGCATCTGGTCGGGCGTGATGCCGGCGCCCAGGCGGGCCAGCACTTTGAAGCCCATCGTCTCGCCGACCGGCTGGCCGCCCATGCCGTAGAAGTTGTTGACGAAATTCATGATCAGCGGCAGCCCGCCGCGATGGGCTTCGTCCCAGAGCTCTTTGAACTGGTCCATCGTGGCGAAGCAGAGGCCTTCCCAGACCGGGCCGCAGCCGGCCGAAGCGTCGCCGATGTTGCGATGACGATGCCGGGCTTGCTGGTTGACGTGCTTGAAGAGCGCCGCCCCGACGGAGATGTCGCCCGAGCCGCCGACGATCGCGTTGTTGGGATAGACGCCGAACGGCGGGAAGAAGGCGTGCATCGAGCCGCCCAAGCCGCGGTTGAAGCCGGTGTCGCGGGCGAAGATCTCGGCCAGCGCGCCGTAGACCAGAAAGTCGATCGCCAGATCCTTGGCGTCGACCCGGCGGCGTCCTTCTCGACGACGCGCAGGCAGTCGCCGCCGAAGTAGTTGCCCATGATCGTGCATCAGCGCCTCGTCGTCGAGCTTGTGCGATCGCGGAGAGGCCCTTGGCGAGAATCTCGCCGTGGCTGCGGTGGCGAGCCGAAGATGTGGTCGTCGGCGTCGAGCAGGTAGGCCTGGCCGACCGCCGCGGCTTCCTGGCCGATCGAGAGGTGCGCCGGGCCGCGGTGGTTGTATTCGATGCCCTTGTAAGTGCCGCTGCAGCTTGACCGCGTTGAGCATGTTCTCGAAGGCCGCGGATGATCATCCATGTCGCGCTGGATGCGCAGGAGGTCGGCCTTGGAGAACCGCTTGGCGGCGAATTCCTCTTTGCAGGTCTTCTGATACTGGTTGAGCGGGATGGGCGCGAACTCGAGCGTGCCGGACCGGCGGCTTTCGGTGGGACAGATGATTTGATTCTTGGGCATGGTGGTTCCTTCAGGTGTCAGGTTGCGGATTTCAAATTTCAGATTTCAAACTTCAAAATGTCGGCTGTGAGATTTCACGTTTCACGTTTCAAATGTTCAGCGCTCAGGTCTCGGGTAATCCACCTGAATGCCTCGAGCGCTCAGGAATTCCATCCACTCCGGGGTCGGCGCCTGGTCGGTCACGATCCGGGAGACGGAACTCCACTCCACCACTTTGCACAGCGACGCGGCGGTGAACTTGGTGTGGTCCACGAGCAAAACGGTCTGGCGGGCATTGCGAACGGCGCGGCGATTGAGGTCGGCGCTCTCCAGGTCCGCGGCAGCCGGGCCGAAATCGCGGTCCAGCCCATCGGCACCGATGAAGCAGACGTAACCGCGGAGCTGGTCGAGCGTGGCGGCGGCGAGCAGCCCGACGGTGTCCATGCGATCCGGACGATACTGGCCGCCCAGCAGAATCACCGAGACGCCCGGGCTGTCGAGTTCGAGCGCCAGCCGCGCGGAAGAACAGATGATCGAGAGCCGCTGGCGGGTCTTGAGGAACGGGATCAACTCAAAGCAGGTGGTGCCGGAGTCGAGGAAAATCTGCTCGTCGTTGCCGATCAAGTCGGCGGCGAGGCGCGCGATCACGCGCTTGGCATCCACGTTGCGTTTGCCCTTGGAATGGAAGGAATGATCGGACGAACGTCGCAGCGTCGCCCCGCCGTACACAAGTTCGAGCTCTCCGGCGGCGGCCAAGGCTTTGAGGTCGCGACGCACGGTTGCTTCCGAGGCGGACATCTCGACGGCCAGGTCTCTGGCCGTGACATGACGCTTTTCGGAGACGGCGGCGAGAATCTTCTCGCGGCGTTGACGGGACGAATTCATGACCTTTGTCGAGGCTCGGAATGCCAGCGACGCTGCGTTCGGAGCGGATTAAACCCGATTCTGACGGAGAATCAACACATTTTTACAGAAATCTGATTGACTTGTGATCGCCTTTAACCAAGTCTTGACTGAGTTAAGTATTAAGTTAATCAAGATACCGCTTTAACATGCCGACACTTACGTTGCCCAAAACAGGCAAATCCGCCTCGAACGCCACAGTTCTCCGCTGGCGCAAACAGGCGGGTGATGTAGTCCGCAAAGGAGATGTCCTGCTGGAAGTCGAGAGTGACGACGGGTTGGCCGAAGTCGAATCGGCCCTCGACGGCACGCTCCAAAAGGTGCTCGCCCAAGCGGGCACGACCCTCGCCATCGGTGCGCCCCTGGCCGTCATTGACGGGGCGGCAATTCCACCTTCCGCACCGTCCACACCACCCCAACCCTCCACTCAGCCACCCCAACCCAAGACCACTCCCGTGTCCACCACCAATACTCCTGCCGGTAAGGTGATCCCGATTCTCATGCCCAAAGCCGGGCAAAGCATGGAAGAAGGCGTTCTCGTCAAATGGCACGTTCAACCCGGCGCGACCATCCAGAAGGGCGCGCTCATCTTCGAGATTGAAACCGACAAGGCGACGATGGAAGTCGAAGCTACGGACGAAGGCCGGCTGGCGCGCATCGTGGTCGCGGACGGCGGGTCCAGTCCGGTGCTGTTGCCAGTGGCGTATCTGGCAGACAACGATGCCGATGTGGATTCGTTCATCGCTGCCCAAGGTGGAGCGTCACCGACGGCCACTGCCGCCAGCGCCGATCCTACGACGGATGCCGAGCAGCCGTCCGCAGGCGTTGCCGCCCCCGCCGCCGTCACCGAGACCGGCCGCGTGAAAGCCTCCCCGGCCGCCCGCAAGATCGCGGCCGAGCGCGGTGTGGATTTGTCGGCGGTCGCGCAAGGGTCCGGCCCGGGTGGGCGCATCCTCTCCATGGATGTTCCCGCTGCTGGCGCGGCGAAACCCGCGGTCGCTCCAACTGCGGCAGCAGCAGTTCCGCAAGGCGATTTGCCCGCCGGTGTCGTCCGCAAGCGGATGAGCGGAATGCGCAAGGCCATCGCCCGCAATCTGACGCTTTCCAAAACCACTATCCCGCACTGGTACATCAACGCTCGCATCAATGCCGGGCCGCTGATGACCTTCTACAAGAGCCAGAAGGCCAAGGTCGGGTGCAGCGTGAACGACGTAATCGTGATGGCATGCGCCAAGGCGATCATGGAGTTCCCGGCCATGCACAGCCGCGTGGATGGCGAAACCATCCTGGAGTTTCCGGGCGCGAACATCGGCGTCGCGGTGGGCATGGACGACGGGCTGGTGGTGCCGGTGGTGATGAACGCCGAGCAGTTGACCTTGGCGCAACTGGCGGTCGAAACCAAGCGTCTGGCCAACCAGGCTCGCGCGGGCAAGATCGAAAACATGGGCCTGGGCATTTTCACCATCTCCAACCTCGGCATGTTCGGCGTGGACGAGTTCGTGGCGATCGTCAATCCGCCCGAGGCGTCAATCCTGGCGGTCGGCGTCGTGCGCGAGGATGTGATCGTGAAAGACGGCGCGATCAAGGCCGGGCAGACGCTGACCCTGACCCTCAGCGCCGACCATCGGCTGATTGACGGCACACTGGGCGCGCAATTCATGGCGCGGCTCAAGGCGCTGCTGGAAAGTCCGGTGCAGTTGATCGCGTAACGGAATTGAACATGAGCAAGCATTACACGATTGCCGTTCTCGGCGCGGGGCCGGGCGGATATGTCGCGGCCCTGAAAGCCGCGCAAATGGGAGCAAACGTTGCCCTGGTCGAGAAGGAACACCTTGGCGGCACCTGCCTCAATTACGGCTGCATTCCCTCGAAGGCGATTCTGGGATCGGCCGAGTTGATGCACCACGTCCAGCACGCGGCGGACATGGGGATTGACGTGCCGGCGGGGGCGGCGGTGAATTGGGCCAAGATTCAATCGCGCAAGGACAAGGTTCTGCAAACGCTTCGGGCAGGCATCAAGGGACTGCTCGCCGCGAGAAAAGTAGCGGTCTATCAAGGGCGCGCGGCCGTCGCCGGAGTGGGCAAGGTGGTGGTCACCAAACCGGCCGGCACACTTGAGGAGTTCACGGCGGACCAGATCATTCTCGCGGTGGGATCGGTGCCGTCCCGGATTCCGGGGTGGCCGACGGATGTCCAGATCGTTTGCACGAGCGACGAGGCCCTGCACTGGAAGACGCTGCCGAAGAAGTTGCTCATTGTCGGCGGCGGCGTCATCGGCTGCGAGTTCGCCTGCATGATGCAGGCGCTTGGCGTGGCGGTGACGGTGGTCGAAATGCTGCCGCAACTTCTACCGAACCTGGACGGCCAGGTGGCACAATTGCTGACGAAGATTCTTACCGCACGCGGCATCAAGATTTTCACCGGCGTGAAGATCGAGAGCCTGACGCTGGGCGGTTCGGGCGCAGTGGCGAAGCTGGGTAACGGCGAGAGCATTGACGCGGAGCGCGTGCTCGTGGCGACGGGCCGGCGGCCGAACACGGCGGAACTGGGGCTGGAAACCATCGGGCTGACGACCGATCGCGGTTTCATCCGCGTGAACGATCGCATGGAGACGGCCGTGAAATCGTATTACTGCATCGGCGACGCCAACGGGCGCTGTCTGTTGGCGCACGCGGCGTCAGCCCACGGCGTGGCGGCAGTTGAGAACGCCCTCGGCCACGGCCACGAATTCACGGCGCCGGTTCCCAACGCCGTCTATACTTTCCCCGAAATCGGGACCGTGGGATTGACGGCGGAAGAAGCCAAAGCCAGGAGTTTTCCGGTATCGGTCGGGCACTTCCCGCTGACGCATCTGGGCAAGGCGCTCGCGGTAAATGAGAACGAGGGCTTCGTGAAAGTGGTGCGGCATCGCGAGACGGGCCGCCTCTTGGGCGTCCACATGATCGGGCACAACGTGACCGAGTGCATCGCCGCCGCCGGGGCATTGCTGCACCAAGAAGTCAGCGTGCAGGACGTGGCCGAAACTGTCTTCGCGCATCCGACGATCAGCGAAGCCATCAAGGAAGCCGCCGAGGATGCCCTGGCCATGGGCCTGCATCTGCCCCCGAGGAAGGTGTTGCGGGTGGCGGCCACAGTTCAATAGGATCGTCGCTGACCGGACCGGGTCGCCCACGAGAATAACAATTATTGGGAAGTATCGCTATGTCGCAACACGCCGCCCAAGCCCTCGCCTTTCTGAAAGGACTGGGAACGCCCCAGGACCTCGCCGCCCAAGCGCGCGCGGGCGGTCCGCCGATGGGGCGGTTGAAGGTCAACAGCCACATCCATCTGCCGCCGAATTTCTCCGCGTTTCAGACCGTCGCGCAGGCCCTCGAACTTTCCGCCGCCCAGGGCATCGGCGTGCTGGGCGTCAGCAACTATTACGACTACGATGTCTATGGCGACTTCGTGATGGGCGCCCGCCGCGCCGGCATCTTTCCCCTGTTTGGCCTCGAGATCATCTGCCTGATTGACGAACTGGTGAAGCGGGGCGTGAAGCTCAATGACCCCGGCAATCCCGGCAAGCTCTATCTCTGCGGCAAAGGCATCACGCGCTTTGCCCCGTTCAACGCCGAAGCTACCCGGTTGCTCGGTCTCATCCGCCACAACGACAGCACGCGCATACGCGAGGTTATCCGCAAACTGGCCGAAGTGCTCGCCCAACGCGGCTTGCCCGTCCCGCTGACGGAGGCCGACGTCATTGACATGGTCGCCCGGCGTCACGAATGCCCGCGCGAGCGCATCTATCTCCAGGAACGCCACGTCTGCCAGGCTTTTCAGGAAGCGATCTTCGCGAAGGTGCCAGTCGCCGAACGCCTCGAGAAACTCACCCGCGCGTTTGGCCTGGCGGCGCCGCCGAAGTTTGGCCCGGAGGAAGCTGTCAAAATCCAGAACGAGATTCGCGCCCAGCTCCTGAAAGCCGGCAAGCCGGCGTATGTGAATGAAACCTTCGTCAACTTTGAGCAAGCCTGGCGATTGATCCTCGAACTGGGTGGCATCCCCGCTTATCCCACGCTGGCCGACGGCACCAGCCCGATCTGCCCGTACGAGGAGCCGGTGGAGAAGTTGATCGCGGAACTCCAGGCGCGCGGGTTTGTCGCCGCCGAGTTCATCCCGATCCGCAACACGCCGGAAGTGTTGAGCCGCTACGTCAAAGCGATGCGCGCCGCCGGATTGGTGATCACCGCCGGCACGGAGCACAACACGCTCGACCTGCTACCCATCGAGCCGGCCTGTGTCAAGGGCGTGCCGGTGCCCGAGGACGTGAAGGGGATTTTCTGGGAAGGCGCCTGCGTCGTCGCGGCGCATCAGTTCCTGACGCGGCACGGGGAATGCGGTTTCGTGGACGCCCAGGGACGGCCCAATCCGAAGCACCCGGATGCGACGACTCGCATTGCGGCGTTCAAAGCGTTGGGCGAGTCCGTCATTCAGCGGTATTTGAAATCCAAGTAAATTGTTATGGCATCCAGCATTCAATGGCCCGTCTTTGCCGCCACCGACACGCCTATGGACGTGCTGGTGAAGCTCTCGCATTTCTATGGCGCAGACCCGGAGTTTGTCCTGGCCGGCGGCGGGAACACGTCCGTCAAGGTCGGCGACCGGTTGTTCGTCAAAGGGAGCGGACACGCCCTCGCCACCATGCCGCCCGAGGGATTTGTTGAGCTGGATCGCCTGCAGCTTGAAGCCCTGTTGAACAGCAGGCTGTCCGAGGACCGAATGGCGCGCGAAGCGGAGTTCAAGGCCGCCACGCTGGCGGCGCGCGTTCACCCGGAGCAGAATCAGCGCCCGAGCGTCGAGGCGCTGCTGCATCATCTCATGCCGCGGCGTTACGTCGTTCACACCCACAGCACACTTGTGAACATGGTGACCTGCTGCGCCAAAGGACCGGAACTGGCCCGGCAACTGGCCAACGACGTGGTCTGGATTCCCGAAGTGGATCCGGGTTACATCCTCTCGCGCACCCTCCGGCAATCACTCCAGGATTTTCAGAAAGCCACGGGCCGCGATTGCCCGCGCGCGGTGCTCATGCAGAACCACGGGCTGGTCATTTGCGCCGATACGCCCGAGGAAATTCGCAGCCACACGGACTGGCTCGTCGCGACCCTCCGCGAGCAACTGGCGACCGCCGGCAACGCTCGGGCCTTCGGCCCAGTCACCACCCTCGAACCCGCGACCGCGCGCAAGCTCATCAACAGCATCGGCCCGGCTCTGCGCGGCCTGCTGGCGACGGGCGAGAACCTGAAGATCGTCACCTTCTCCGATGCGCCCGAAGTGCTGGACCTCGTGGGCGGCGCCGAAGGCAAAGCCATCGCCACCACCGGCCCAATCACCCCGGACCAGATCGTTTACTGCAAGTCGTTTCCGCTTTGGGTTGAACCCGCGCGCCGACGCCACCGCGTCCGCCTTGGTCGCGCAGCTTCGTCAGGCGATTGAGGGACATCGCGAAGAAGACCGGCGCGGCGCCGCACGTCATCCTGGTGAAGGGCCTCGGCATGTTCGCGCCGGCGACGACTTCGCCGCCGCCGACACCGTCCGTTTGGTGTACACCGACGCGATCAAGGTGATGGCCGGCGCGCGACGGCTCGGCGGGATCCGCTACATGGACCACGGCATGCGGAAGTTCATCGAGGATTGGGAGGTCGAGTCTTACCGCAAGTCCATCGGAGCGGCGGGGCGGGCAGCCGGGCGCGTGGCCGGCAAGGTGGCCCTGGTCACCGGCGCGGCCCAGGGATTCGGACTGGAGATTTCGCAGGATCTGATTTCGCAGGGGGCGACGGTGGTGCTGACCGATGTCAACGCGCAGGGCGTGCAGGCGGCGGCGGATCGGATCAACGCGCAACTGGGCAAGCCCCGCGCGATGGGCTTGCCGATCAACGTTGCCGACAGCGCGTCGGTCGCTGAGGCGATTTACCAGGTCGTCCGCTGCTTCGGCGGGCTTGACGTATTCGTGTCGAACGCCGGCGTGCTCAGGGCGGGCAGCGTGAAGACGCAGCCGGAGAAGGATTTCGACTTCGTCACCGCCGTGAACTACAAGGGCTACTTCGTGTGCGTGCAGAAGGCCGCGCCGATCCTGGCCACGCAGCACCTGGCCAAGGCCGGATTATCCTCGGACATCATCCAGATCAACTCCAAGTCCGGCCTGGTCGGGCTCGAACCGCAACGGCGCCTACGCCGGCAGCAAGTTCGGCGGCATCGGCCTGACGCAGTCCTTCGCGCTGGAACTGGTCGAGGACGGCATCAAGGTCAACGCCATCTGCCCCGGCAACTTCTTCGACGGCCCGCTGTGGTCGGACCCGGAGAACGGGCTGTTCGTGCAGTACCTGCGCAGCGGCAAGGTGCCGGGCGCCAAGACGATCGACGACGTGAAGCGCTTCTACGAGGCGAAGGTGCCGATGGGCCGCGGCTGCACCACGGCGGACGTGATGAAGGCGATCTATTATCTGATCGAGCAGCAATACGAGACCGGCCAGGCCGTGCCCGTGACCGGCGGCCAGGTGATGCTGGCGTAGGGTGCGTCTTCGACTGATGAACAACCAGGACTGCCCCGCTGAACTACAGTAACCAAGCAAAGAACATGACCATGGCAAACACAAGCCATCCCCCAACCCAATACGCCGTGCAACTCGTCGGCCCCGGCCAGCTCAAGCTCAATCCCGCCAAGGAAGTCCCCCGACCCGGGCCCGCACCAGATTCTCGCCAAGGTCGAAGGCGTGGGCCTTTGCTTCTCCGATCTCAAGCTGCTGAAGCAGTTCGACCAGCATCCCCGCAAGAGCGAGGTCGTCCAAGGGCTGAGTGCCGAGGCCTTGCAGGAGATGCCCAACTACGTTCCCGGGCGCAAGCCCACGGTGCCGGGCCACGAGGTCGTCTGCCGGATCGTCGCGGTCGGCGACAAGGTCAAGCAGCACCAGGTTGGCGAGCGGTGCCTGGTGCAGACCGACTACCGCGACTTGCCCACCGCCGGCTCGGCCGCCGCCTTCGGCTACAATTTCGAAGGCGCGCTTCAGGAATACGTCCTGATGGACGAGCGCGTGGTGATTGACAAATCCGGGCGAGCGCTTTCTCATCCCGGTGAACGAGGAACTCGCCGCGTCGGCCGTGGCGCTGGTGGAGCCCTGGGCGTGCGTCGAGGATTCCTACGTCACGGTGGAACGCCAGGCCATCAAGGCCGGCGGCCGGCTGCTGATTGTCGCCGACAACCCGGCCACGATCCAGACTCGAAGGCCTCCCTGGCGAAGCCGCGGGTAAACCCGGCGAGGTGCTCCGGAAGACTCCCGCCGAGGCCGGCTCCGTGGCCAACGAGTCCTGCGACGACATCGTCTACTTCGGCGCTGACAAGGCGACGCTCGAAATCCTCAACGACAAGCTGGCCGCGCGCGGCATCATCAATATCGTCCTGGGCGGGCAGGCAGATCGGCGCCCCGGTGTCCATCGGCGTCGGGCGGGTGCACTACGGCATGACGCGCTGGATCGGCACGACCGGCGGCGACCCCGCCGAGTCGTACAAGAATATTCCGCCCACCGGCGAGATTCGCGAGAACGACAGCGTCCTCGTCGTCGGCGCCGGCGGTCCAATGGGCCAGATGCACGTCATCCGCGCCGTCTGCTCGGGGATCAAGAACATCTCCGTCGTCGGCACGGACATGGACGACGCGCGCCTCGCGTCGATCCTGAAGAAGGCCGAGCCGTTCGCGGACGCCAACGGTGTGACCGTGAGGCTGGTCAACACCGCCAAGACGCCGCTGACCGACCGGTTCACCTATTCGCGCTGATGGCCCCAGTGCCCGCTCTGGTTGCCAACAGCATCCGCGACAGCCGACCCGGCTGCATCATCAACATCTTCGCCGGCATCCCCGCGCCGACGAAGCACGAGCTGGACCTCGACACCTACATCGCCAACCGCTGCTTCATGTTCGGCACCAGCGGCTCGACGATTCGCGACATGCAGATCGTGCTGCAGAAGGTTACCTCGGGCCAGCTCAACACCAACTGCTCCGTGGACGCCGTCAGCGGCATGGCCGGGGCGATCGAGGGCATCGCGGCGGTCGAGAACCGCACGCTGGCGGGCAAGATCATCGTCTATCCGATGCTGCACGACATCGGGCTTGATCCCGCTGCGCAAACCTGCACCAGCCTTTCCCGACGGTTGCCGCGAAGCTCGACAATGGCCAATGGACAAAGGCCGCCGAGGAAGAACTCCTCCGGGTGGCCGGAAGATAGGACACGTTGAACGCCAAGACCTTTGTCGGCTTCGGTTTCGGCCCCATCCAAAGCGCCCTCTTTCTTTACGAGGCGTTCCGGTCCGGCCATTTTGCCCGCTTCGTCATTGCCGAAGTGGATGCCGGCATCGTTCAGGCCATCCGATCGGCCGGGGGCTGCTACACCATCAACATCGCGCTCGCCGACCGCGTCGAACCCGCGACGATCTCCGGGGTCGAACTCTACAATCCCGCGGTTCCAGAAGACCGTCAGCAGCTCCTGCAAGCGGTCGCCGAGAGCGATGAACTGGCCACTTCGCTTCCCAGCGTTGCCTTCTACGACAGGGGAGGGCACACCAGCGTGGCTCGCCTGCTGGCGGATGGGTTCTCCCTCCGCACCGCCTGCCGCCCCACCATCATCTACACCGCGGAGAACCACAACCACGCCGCCGAACTCCTTCGCGAATCCGTCGCGAAGTATTGCCCGCCTGCGGCTCTCCGGGACACCCAGTTCCTGAACACCGTCATCGGCAAGATGTCCGGCGTCATCAGCGACTCCGCCACGCTGGCGAAACTGGACCTCGCGACGATGACTCCCGCTACCCCCAAGGCGGTGCTCGTCGAGGAATTCAACCGCATCCTCATCTCGCAAATCACGCTCCCCGGTTTTACGCGAGGGATCAACGTCTTCATCGAAAAGCCCGACCTGCTGCCCTTCGAGGAAGCCAAACTATACGGACACAACGCCATCCATGCGCTCATCGGTTTCCTGGGAGCGCGCCGCGGCTTGACCAGCATGTCCGAGGCGGCCGCACATCCTGACCTGATGGCCACCGCCCGGGCCGCGTTTCTCGATGAATCCGGCGTCGCCCTGATCCGCAAGCACGCCACTCTCGGCGATCCCCTCTTCACTCCGGCTGGCTATGCGACTTACGCCCACGACCTGCTGGCCCGCATGGTTCGCCCCACCCTCAACGACCTCATCGCTCGCGTCACCCGCGACCAGGTTCGCAAACTCGGCTACGACGACCGTTTTTTCGGCACCATGCGACTCGCCCTGAGCTGCGGAGTTCGTCCAACCCACCTTGCCCAAGGCGCGGCGGCGGCGTTCCTCTCACTGCTGGACCAATGGGATTCTCTCGGGCAGGCCGTCGCGCTGCTGCCGCGTCCAACGCGGCCCGTCTCACGGGAGTCTTTCGGCAACCTTCTTCGCGCGATTTGGTCCGTGAAATCCGGCCCGGAAGCCGTCAACCTCTTGGATCTGACTTGGGAAGCTGTGATGTCTTGCCAGCCCGCGATACAGTAGATTAAAAATCTGCGCTGCACCTGGGGGTGGTTTCCAGCGGCCCGGTTGCGTGCAAAGCTGCGTGTAAGGGACAGAGCAAGCTCCGCGCATTCCAATCGCTTGGCGATTTTTGGCGACCTTCAAAACCCGTGTCACGGTTGCTGCCGTCGATTTCATCACTCCGGCTTTTCCAACTGCAGATCGTCCAAATAAAACACCGCATCCGCTGCCGCCGTGCTGGAAAATCCCAGCCAGTGCAATTCCGTGAAATCCTTGCCGCTCATTATCAGGTCCGGGAAGACTTGCGGGGGCTCACCACGCGGAACCAAGGTCAGCTTGAAAGTGTGCGGCGCGGCCTTACCAACACCGGCTTCAATGGCCACGTGAATCCACTTCCCTACCGGCACCGTGGCCAACACCTTGCCGTTCACCCGCACTTGGCCGTTTTCCGAAAAGTTCACACTCGGGCCAACGTTTTGCGGATACGCGGTCGAGTCCCGCCACTCGGTGAAGAACTGCGTGTTGGCGCCGATCCACACGTCGAAGCTTTGCCGCAACCGGCCCTGGGTGAAATGCGGCTCGTAATAGAAATGCGGCTGCCACGTGGGCTGGAGTTCCCTGGAATCGGTAATTTTCAAGCTGTGCCTGCCGGTCGCCGCCCGTTCGTCCGTGACACGAATCGACGCGCCTTTCTCTTCACCACTCACGTGCGCTTGGGCCGGAGGATTGCCAACTGGCGTGTTCTCAAAACCATCGTTCACTTCCCGCGGTTGGGGCGGCGGAGGCGGTGCGGGTAATGGATGATGCGGACATTGCGAATGATTGGCTTCGTTTACCCAGGCCGCGTCGCCATAGAGCCCCACGTGGCTGATGTCGATGCGGTGGAAGCCAAGCTCGAGCGCCGGGGAACCGGGCTTTAACTGGAAGTCGGCCGCCGCCGCGTTCACGAATTTCGGATCGGCCACCCGCGAGTGGCGGTCCAATCCCAGCGCCTGCCACTCGGCAAAGCTGCGGCGGTAAAAACGCAGGTGGTCCGCGCCACGAGTGTCCCAGTAGAGATTGTCGTCCCAGTCACCGAGCGATTCGTGCGCCGCCAGGCGTTCCTTGAGCGAGCGTTCGCCATAAGGAATGAACAGCTCGCCTTGCGTGAGATACACAACGTTGCGGCGAAACGTGCTGGGCCGCTTTTCCGAATACGGCCAGAGGGCCTGGTTGGCTGATAGGGCAAAAATATTGTTGCGGATGATGTGTTCGTGCCCGCCGTTATTGAACATCAAGCCGCCGCTCAGCGTGTTGTAAACCAGGTTGCTTTCCACCAGGTAATTCCCGCACTGCGCATCGAGGTAAATGCCCCAACCAAACGCCGGTTTGTCGTAAGGCCAAATGTCGTGGAAGACATTATTGCGAATGACGCTGCCCGGCGAAACGCCCAGACAATAAATGAGCCCCGCGTCACTCAGCACGCCATGCACCAGATTGTGGACGTGGTTGAACTCGATGACATTATCGTGAGTGCGATTCGGTTCCAGCCCCCAGTTCCAGCCCATGCTGATTCCAGAGTAGAGCAAGTCGTGAATATCATTGTGCGAAATCCGATTGTGACTGCTTTGGGCAACCCAGATGCCCACGCCCGCGGCATACACGTGGCCGCCGTCGAAAATGTGATTGTTATCGACCACATTTTGGCTCGACTCGGCCACGTCCGTCTTGGCCATCCGATCCTCACCGACGCGAATGCCGCCGGCGCCCAAATCAAACAGGCGATTGTGCTGAAGGCGACAGTCCTTGCAGCCGCGCCGCAACCATACGCCATACGTGCCGATGTGCGCCACCTCGCAGCCTTCAATCGCGCAGTGCAGCGCGCCGTCCGCCATCACCGCTGCCGGCACTTCAACCGCCGCTTGCGTGCTGCTGTTGCCCTTCGGATCGAGCAGCCAATCGGCGTGATGGAACGTCAGATTCTTGAGCGTTACGTATTGCACGAAGCGTCCTTCATCCGCGTTGCCGGCCAACCGCACCAACTCGGGTAATACCGGCGCCACGACTTGGATTTCGTCCATCCGTTCTCCGGGCATCGGCCAATAGGTCAGCACGCCGGTCTCGCGGTTGAGATACCATTCGCCGGGTTCATCGAGCAGTTCGCGCGCGTTCTCGACGTAGTATCTTTGGTTTGTCTCCCAATACCCAATGCTCCACCATTCCTTCAGCGGCGCCACGAAGTGAACGATGTTTTGCGTGGGGTCCACCGACTGCAGCGGATGCCGGGAGGTTTCCCAGGAATGCATCAACACCACCTCCGCATCGTGCAACCGCGCCCAAGGTTGAAGGTCGCCCGGCGTGAATTCAAATTGGTCGCGCGCAATCGGTTTGGACCGAGGATCGGGCGGTCCAGGAATCAACCGGGTGATCCGGAAATAACCGCTATTCGGCGAACGGGCTCGTTGCCGGCGCGATGGGCCAGCATCCCCGGTAACAAACAACTGCCGAAAATACCATTTGCCAGCCTTCACCTCCGGCAAATCGCACTCCCAAACCGGCCCGTTCTGCCGCCAACCCTTAATGACTTTGCCGCCGCTCAAAACCGGATGTTCGTTGGCGTAGGCGGCATAGACCACTGGCGCGTTGGCCGTCCCGGAATCCTGTGGCGCCAACACAAACGGTTCCGCCAGCCGATACACGCCACCGCGCATGAGGACCGTAATGGGCCCGAGTGTTTCGGCCGCTTCCGCCCGCAAGTGGCGGATGGCATCGCGCGCGCCGGTCAGCGTCGCCAACGGTCCGTCAGTGAGCGCCGCATTGGGTGCGGCCAGTTTGCCGGACCATTGGTTGTTGCCGTTGGTGGCCACGTAGAGGTTGACGGGCCCGGGCGCTGCCACGGACGCGAGGCAGAGAGCGATGACAAATGCTCCGGCCAGCAGGTTGCTTTTAATAGTTACGGCATGCATGATCGTGTCAGGAATTCGCGATGTGAATAGCGTCATTTTGCTGGAAAGACGATAGCAAAAGATTGCGGAGATGGCCCGGTTGGATGTCTTCATTCCAGTTTGAACTTAGATCCTCGCGCGTAAATCTTGGATGCTTGGTCTTTTGCGTTGCGTTACACCGACACCATCCGGAGCAAGACTCACCGCCATAACGAAATCGATCTGGTCCAGCCCGCGCGAGGAATCAAATTCCATCAGCGGCAAGTTCTTCCAAGAACCAACGGCCGCCCCGGCAAAATGAGAACCAGGGCGTTCCGCCATCTGGGCGCAAGGGAACTCGACCGCTTGACTTTCCGCCCCGTCAGTTACGGTCATTGCCGCCGGACAACATGTTAACTCCGGCTGACTTGCGGAATAAGGACGACGGGGCAGCCGGCCCCTCTTCCGGTTCCGGCTTGCCTGGCGGCACAGCAGACGCTAACACCGAACCAGCACGGATGAATGCAGATTCGAAAATCTATGTGGCGGGTCACCGAGGCTTGGTGGGCAGCGCGCTTTGTCGGGAACTTCAGCGTCAGGGATATCCCAACCTGGTGGTTCGGTCCCGGCAGGAACTCGATCTATTGAACCCCGACGAAGTGCGCCGTTTCTTCAAAGAGACGCAACCGGAGTTTATCTTCGACGCGGCCGCGCGCGTTGGCGGTATTTGGGCCAATGACCATTATCCGGCGGAGTTCATTTATCAGAATCTCCAGATTCAGACCAACCTCATCCACTGCGCCCACGAATGCGATGTGCGTAAAGTGCTCTTCCTGGGCAGTTCGTGCATTTATCCCAAACTGGCCCCGCAACCGCTCAAAGAGGAGTATCTGCTGTCCGGCCCGCTGGAACCGACCAACCAGTGGTATGCCATCGCGAAAATCGTCGGCATCAAGATGTGCCAGGCCTACCGCCGGCAATACGGCAGCGACTTGGTCAGCGTCATGCCGACGAATTTGTATGGGCCCGGCGACAATTACGATCCGCAAAGCTCGCACGTCTTGCCGGCGCTGATCCGCAAGTTTCACGAAGCCAAAACCGAGAAGGCAGCCCAGGTGGTATGCTGGGGATCCGGATCGCCGCGGCGGGAATTCCTTTATGTGGATGACTTGGCCCGAGCCTGCATCTTTCTGATGCAACAATACAGCGACGAGGAGATTATCAACGTCGGCTTTGGCACGGACCTGACCATCCGGGAACTGGCTGAAACGGTTGCCCGAACCATTGGTTACGATGGCGCAATCGTGTGGGACACGTCGAAGCCCGACGGCACCCCCCGCAAACTGCTGGATAGCTCGCGAATGTTTGCTCTGGGTTGGCGGCCTCAAATCGATTTACCGGCCGGCATCAAACTGGCCTACGAAGATTTCCTGCGCCGCCAGGACAGAGCCCGGCGGGCGGCTTAGCACGAATAGCGACAACCTTGCCCGCTGGCAGCGTTTCAAAATGGGAGGTTTGTGGCCCGGATTACCCCAAGCGCCTGCTTGGTTCACGACCCGAGCCTACACCTCCGGACAGTTCTCTCTGATTCGGGACAGTCAGGGCGGCTGTCCTATTTGGAAGCGTCGAGGTCGGGCAGGAGTTTTCCGCCCAGTTGTGGTGGATAGAAATATCCCATCGTCTGCATGGCTACGTCCGTGCGATAGAGCCTATCCTGCATCAGGCATACCCGCCGGCTCGTGGCTGGAATGGTAGTAGTGTAAATGCGGACTTCACCGTTCAAAGCGGTGATTACTTCCTCGCGCCAATCCCCCAGGCAATCGGCGATGGCCACAATTCGGCCTTCGATTTGGCCCACCTTTTCACGCGGCCAGCGATAGATCGTCTTGCCCACGATGAAGACTTTGGTCGGGCCATCGAGCCAATAGATGGCTTTGGGCGACAGTTCGCCCAGACTCTGGTCCGAAAGCTGCCGGCCATCGGCAGTGTACAGCCAGTAATTGGTGCCGCCTTTGGCTTCGCCGGCGTAGCATTCCATTCCCGGGTATTCGGAAATGATGTCGCCCACCATGCCTTGGCTGTGAACATGGACCGTGATTTCCGGACTGCCCCAGATTTGTTTGCCGGTTTTGGCATCCACCACGCAGACCGTGTTGCTCTGCCGGCCCGGCTCGATACCGTAAAATATTTCCAGGCCGGGTCGGCGAGGATCGATGTCCGCCACGTAACAGGCGTCCGGGTGGCCTTTGCGGGTGTTCCACATTGGCTTACCATTGTCGTCGATGACCGCCGAGCCGATCACGACTTCGTCGCGTCCGTCTGCATCCACGTCGGCGGCATGCATGCCGTGCATTCCCTGGCCGCGATAACTGGCGTACGGGCCGGAGGCTTCCCAGTACCAGTGGGGATTGAACGACGCATCGTAAGTCTGGACTTTGATGATCTTGTAGGTGCCGCGTTCCACGATCAAATGAGGGTGCCGGCCATCCAGATAGGCTACGCCCAGCAGATTGCGCGAAAAGTAGTTGTAATCGGTAAAGCCCTCACGGTTCGGCCAGGGGACTTTCTTTTTCACCTTGCCGGTCAGACCATCAAGCATGACCAGGAACTCGTCACCGCGACGAACGTGGCCGGTGGACTCGCGCGGATCGCCTTCGCCGGCTTTGCAAAACACCTCGGCTTTGCCATCGCCGTCGAGGTCAAACACCACAATGGGCGAATACCAAATGCCTTCTTCGATGGCCCAGCCCATGTCGTAGCGCCACAGCAACGTGCCATCGTGGCGGTAGGCTTCGAGCTTGTAAGTGTCCTCGCTTTTCTTCCAGTAGCCGGGACGTTGATAGGGATCGGTGTTGAAGTCGGGTTGCTTGATGAGGTAATCCAACTGGCCGTCGCCGTCGAAGTCCGCCAGGCCCACTTTTTGCGGACGGTAATTGCCATTGAGTTTCAGACTGACGAATCCGGTGTTGGCCTCGATCTTTGCCGGCGCGGAAGCTGCCATGGAGCGTGATCCGCGCACGGGCTGGACGACGTAGGCCGGCGTTTGGCCGGCTGGGACTCGATCTACAAAATTGCAGGAGTCCAAGATCGGCTGGCGGTTTACCTTGAGCCGCTTCCCCTGAGGCCCGTCCAAACGATACAAATCAAACGCCACGTCCGCCGGTTCGGAAGCCAGCAGGCGCCACCCCACATACACCTGACCATCTCCGGCACGCATGGCGAATAAACCGCGATCTAGTTTCTCCACCGCCGATAAATAGTCACTCGGCGACAACCAAAGTCCGGCGGCGGCAGCGACGATGAGGGGAAGACGAAGTGGTGTTTTCATTGCACTTTCACAAATGGATTTTGCTTAGCAGTAGCGAAGGTCCGGCGGGGATACAAGCGCGAAATCGTTTCGCGGTGGACGAAAGCTCCAGGCGTCAACTACCATGTCGTGAACTAACTTGATGAACAGAAACAATTGGAACCGTTTTTTGCCGCTGCTGCCTTTGGTGATCGGGGTTGCCGCCGTGGTGACGCTAACCACCTGGTTTGCGCTGGGGCCTGGAAAGAAGCTTATTCTGCGAATTCCCGGTACCGACCGCGCCGCCGGAGCCGGTGGTCCGGGCGCCAGCACGAATGCCGTGTTGACCGGTAAGCTAATCAAAGGGCCGGGGCAACCAGCGGATTTGCCCGGGGACTGGTCGCAATTCCGTGGGCCCAATCGCGATGGCATCAGTCCCGAGAATGTCCCGTTGTCCAAATCATGGGAAACCACCCCACCGCGCGAGTTATGGGCAGTGGATTTGGGCGAAGGTTACGCCGGCGCGGCTATTGCCAATGGCCGGGTCTATGTGATGGATTACGACCGCAAAAACAAGCAGGACGCCTTGCGTTGTCTTTCCTTCGCGGATGGCAAGGAGATTTGGCGCTTCGCCTATCCGGTTTCCGTCAAGCGCAACCACGGCATGTCTCGAACCGTTCCCACGGTCACCGGCAACTATGTGGTGGCCATTGGACCCAAGTGCCACGTGGTCTGCCTGGACGCGGAATCGGGGGAATTGAAATGGGGTTTTGACATGGTCTATCAGTATGGCGCCACCATTCCGCCGTGGTATGCCGGGCAATGCCCGTTGGTTGAGGACGACAAGGTCATTTTGGCGCCGGGTGGTCCGGACGCGCTGCTGGTGGCGGTGTCCCTCGATACGGGCAAGGAAATCTGGAAAACTTCCAATCCCAACGACTGGAAAATGACGCATGCATCGATTGTCCCGCTCGAGGTGGACGGCCTGCGCATGTATGTCTATTGCGCCAGCCTCGGAGTGGCCGGCGTGTCGGCGGCGGACGGTTCGTTGCTATGGGAAACCTCGGAATGGAAGATCAGCATTGCCACCGTACCCTCGCCGGTCCCTTTGGACAATGGCCGGCTGTTCTGTTCCGGCGGCTACAATGCTGGCAGCCTGATGTTGCAGGTGACCAAACAAGGAAACCGATTCACTACCAAACCACTGTTCCGACTTGATGCGGATGTGTTCGGCGCCACGCAGCAAACGCCGATTTATTTCGCCAACCATCTGTTCGGGGTGCGGCCCAATGGTGAATTTGTTTGCCTGGACACCCAAGGCAAGGTCGTGTGGAGCAGCGGGTCCGACCACAAGTACGGCCTCGGACCTTTTCTTAAAGCTAACGGTGTTTTCTTCGTGATGAACGACAGCGGACTGCTCAGCTTGGTGGAGGCCACCCCGACGCGATTCAACCTTCTCACGCAGGCCAAGATTCTTAATGGCCGCGAATCCTGGGGACCGCTGGCGATTGCCGACGGGCGTCTCATTGCGCGGGATATAACCCGCATGGTGTGCTTGGACGCGGCCGCGCGGTGAACCGCTGTCAGCGCCGGTTTGCCGGCACACTCCGTACGCTTGTTGTTGGCTTCACGGTTCTCGTGGTTTGAATTCCGATTTTTGCGCCAACGCTTCCCAAAGCGTGCGTTCCTCGGAACTCACTTGAGTAGGCACTTGAACGAAGATCGTCACGTAAAGGTTACCTCGTTCGCCGCTGGCTCCGGAGGGCAAGCCGCGGCCCCGCAACCGCAATTGCTGGCCGTTCTCGGTGCCGGGCGGAATGCGCAAGGACACCGTGCCGTTCAGTACGGGCACTTGGACAGTGGCGCCGAGCACTGCTTCCCAAGGCGCCAGATCCAAATCGTGATGCAAGTCCGCGCCGCTGACTCTAAATTCCGGGTGGGCCGCAAAACGCACCCGCAGATAGAGATCGCCGGCGGCCCCGCCAGTCCGGCCGGGATCGCCTTTGCCCGTCAGGCGAATGCGTTGGCCATCATGCACGCCGGCGGGAATGCGGACTTTGTAAGTGTTGGTCTCCGTTTGACGGGACTGGGGATTGGTGCGCCGCACCGAAACGGAACGGATCGAACCCCGCAGGGCCTCATCCAGGGTCACTAGAATGTCCCCTTCAATGTCACTGCCGCGTTCGGCGTACGCTTGTCCGGCGAACGGTTCGCCCCGTCCGCGAAATCCTTGCTGAGTGGATCCGGCGAAGTCCCCAAAACCGTGCCCACGGCCAAAAAACTGCTCAAAGAAATCACTAAAGCCAGTGCCGCCGAAGTGAAATTCAAATCCTTCCGTGCCGCCCCCCCGTGATCCGCCCCAACTCTGCTGTTGCCAGCCGGGTGGTGGTTGGAACCCGCCGCCGTGTTTCCAGTTGGCTCCGAGTTCGTCATATTTCTTACGGTTCTCCGGATTGCTCAGCACCTCGTAGGCTTCATTGATGTCCTTGAACTTTTCCTCGGCCCGCTTTTTGTCCTTGGCTACGTCTGGATGAAACTCGCGAGCCAGTTTGCGAAAAGCCTTCTTAATCTCGTCGCCGCTCGCGCTGCGCGAAACCCCGAGAACCTTGTAGTAATCTTTAAATTCAACCGGCATCGCAACCTTTCATCGTTTCGTTCGTCTCCATGCTAACAGACCCGGCGCCTTCCCGCCAGTGGGGAGAAGTTAATCGCTCCCGCACGGCCGCAGCTTGGTTTTGTGGACGAAAACGACGCGATCCGCAACGGTGAAGAAGCGAATGCCATTTCGAACCGTGACGGCGTCTCGGCAGAGCGCCTCCAGATTGGGAAAAAGACTTTGCGGCGCTCTGCCGAGACGCCGCTACGCCCGGGTTGACATCAAACCGTTGCCTTCAGCTTCTGCGTTTCAAATACCAATTCGCCCTTGTTGAAATCCACGTTGATCCGGCTGTTGTCCGTGACGTCTCCCGCCAGCAGCTTGCGGGAAAGCGCCGTTTCAACATGGCGTTGCAGGTAGCGTTTGAGCGGCCGCGCTCCATAAACCGGATCGTAACCCTCGCGCGCCACGTGTTCTTTGGCGGCTTCAGACAAATCCAGTTCAATGTGCCGGTCGGCCAAGCGCTGGCGCAGCAAGCCAAGTTGCAAGTCCACGATCTGTTTGATTTCTGCCAGCGTGAGCGACTTGAAGAGCACGATTTCGTCAACGCGGTTCAGAAATTCCGGGCGGAACCCGGCCCGCAACTCTGCCATGACTTTTCGGCGCACATCCTCGGGAATCTCGCCGCTTTCGCTGGCGTTCTCGATCAGATGCGGACTGCCGACGTTGGACGTCATGATGATGATCGTGTTCTTGAAATCAACCGTCCGTCCCTGGTTGTCCGTTAACCGGCCATCGTCCAGGATTTGCAAAAGCACATTGAAAGCGTCGTGGTGGGCTTTCTCGATTTCATCGAACAAAATCACGCTGTAGGGCTTGCGGCGCACCGCTTCGGTAAGCTGGCCGCCTTCCTCGTAGCCCACGTAGCCAGGCGGCGCACCGATCAAGCGGGCGACCGCGTGTTTCTCCATGTATTCGCTCATATCGATGCGAACCATGTTTTCTTCGCTGTCGAACAGACTTTCCGCCAGAGCGCGGGCCAACTCGGTTTTGCCGACGCCGGTCGGTCCGAGAAAAATGAATGAGCCAATGGGCCGTTTCGGATCTTTCAATCCCGATCGGGCGCGGATCACCGCATCCGCCACCGCTTGCACCGCTTCGTCCTGGCCGATGACGCGTTCGTGAAGGATTTCGTCCAGTCGCAGGAGTTTCTCTTTCTCGCCTTCGAGCAGACGGGCCACCGGAACGCCGGTCCAGCGGGAAACCACTTCAGCCACTTCGTCCGGCGTGACTTCCTCAAGCAGCAAGCGCACGCCGCTCTGGGGTTGCGCCTGGATTTTGGTTTCGGTGTCTTTCAGTTGTTTCTCAAGCTGGGGCAGCCGCCCATATTGCAGTTCCGCCACGCGCCCCAAGTCACCCTGGCGCTGGGCCGTCTCGATTTGATGCCGGGTCATTTCGATGGCCTCACGCAGTTTCTGAACGTCCTCGATGGCGTGGCGTTCGTTCTCCCATTGGGCTTTAAGTGCATCGCGATCGCTTTTGAGATTGGCAATGTCTTTCTCCAACAGGGCCAGGCGTTCTTTGGACGCGGCATCCTTTTCTTTGCGCAAGGCTTCGCGTTCAATTTCCAACTGCATGACCCGGCGCTCAAGAGTTTCAAGTTCCTCCGGCATGCTCTCCATTTCGGTGCGCAACTTGGCTGCCGCCTCGTCGATCAGGTCAATGGCTTTGTCCGGCAGAAAGCGGTCGGAAATGTAACGGTGCGAAAGCTGCGCCGCCGCTACCAGCGCACCGTCCTGGATATGCACCCCATGATGTAATTCGTAGCGTTCACGCAGGCCGCGCAGGATTGAAATGGTGTCTTCGACGCTGGGTTCGTTTACCATCACCGGTTGGAACCGCCGCTCCAGGGCTGCGTCCTTTTCGATGTATTTGCGGTATTCGTCCAACGTGGTGGCTCCAATGCAATGGAGTTCGCCGCGGGCCAGCATGGGCTTGAGCATGTTCCCGGCGTCCATCGAACCTTCGGCTTTGCCTGCGCCAACGACGGTGTGGATTTCGTCGATGAACAGAATGATTCGTCCCTCGGCCTTGACGATTTCCTGGAGCACGGCCTTGAGCCGCTCCTCGAATTCTCCCCGGAACTTGGCTCCGGCAATCAGCGCGCCCATGTCGAGCGCCACAATCCGCTTGTCTTTCAAGCTGACCGGCACGTCACCGGCCACAATGCGGCGGGCCAGGCCCTCGACAATGGCGGTCTTGCCGACACCCGGCTCACCGATCATGACGGGATTGTTCTTTGTGCGGCGCGACAACACCTGCGTGCAGCGGCGAATCTCGCTGTCCCGGCCAATGACCGGATCGATCTTGTTTTGCTGCGCCAGCCGCGTCAGGTCGCGACCATATTTCTCCAGCGCTTCGTAGGTGCCTTCGGGATTGGCGCTGGTGACGCGTTGATTGCCGCGGACTTCAGTCAGAGCCTTTAGGAAGGTGTCGCGTCGAATGTTGAGCGCTTTGAAAATGCGGCTGATGGGCGTGTTAGCGGGCTCGTCAAACATGGCCAATACCAGATGCTCGACGCTGACGTACTCGTCGCGCAGTTTCTTGGCTTCGTCCTGCGCCTTCACGAACAGTTGGTTGAGGCGTTGGGTGACATAAACCCCCATGCCGGCGGCGCTGTCACCGCTCACGCGCGGTAATCGAGCAATCTCCTCCTCCAACCGAGCCTTGAGCAGTTCCGGCGAGATCGATGCTTTCTCGAACAGACGCGCCACCAGACCACTTTCTTGTTCCAGCAACGCCAGGGCCAGGTGTTCCACGTCCACCGCTTGATGCTGGTTGCGCGTGGCGGCGTTTTGCGCCTCCGTCAAGGCGGCCTGTGATTTCTCGGTAAATTTATTGAGATCCATATCGCGTCTTTCCCTTCGCTGTATTTACTCGCCGGTGTACCGGCGAATGGCAACTGCCAGCCCATTCTGAGCAGCGGTCCCAATCAGCAACCGGCGGGACGTGCGTTCGGCACGCCGCCGCCGGTTGCTGCCCGGCCAAACCAACCCTCATCCGTTACTCCACCTTAACTTGCTTCGGTTGCGCTTGCTCGCTTTTGGCCAAACGCACCTTGAGCACGCCATCTTTGAAGGTCGCTTGCACGTTGTTCGCATCGGCGTCCTCAGGCATCACCAGACTACGCTCGAACCGACCATGTTGCCGTTCGCTTCGGTGATAGCGCCGGCCGTTGAGTGGTTGATCCGGCTTCCGCTCACCCGAAATCGTCAGCGTACCGTTTTCCACCAGCACCTTCACATCTTCTTTCTGAACCTCGGGTAATTCAACCTTCAGGAGATATTCTTTGTCGTCTTCGATCACATCGATTAGCGGGATCCAGTTGGGCTGCAAAGCCCGTTCAGCCGGGGGAGCGACGGTGATGCGGTTGAAGGGCAGCCGGCCCAGTGCCGACGACAAATGTTGTTGCAGGTTGTCCATTTCCGCGAGCGGGTTCCAAGTTGTCAGAATCTTCATAGTTTTAAATTGTTTCTCCGGCGGAGGATCGTTTTCCTGAGCAACCCGTCTCCGCCAAAACGGACTCGCTCATTTGTTCACAACTCTCGTCAAATTGTTCGTCTATGACGAGCGAACACAAACCTATTTATCACTTTGAATGCCATCTCTTTTTTGGAAGCATAGTATTGCTGTATGTGTCTAAATATAAGTATGTAATGGCTTTTCTGTTGGAGAAGTATTATCTCGTGATACGTTTTGTTGTGCGCCATAATGGCACCACACACCCACCAGAATGTCTCTATTGCTTTCGACCAGATGTCACTACGGGTGCGGCATAATCCGGCAATAAGCGGTAAGAAAGTGTTGAAGAATATCTTGACAACAGTTCGCAAATTAGTGGAACTGACACGGCAACTTCTGCCTTGCTAGTTTCTCGAATCGGCAATTATAGCCGACTTGGGCAACTTTAGTGTCGTAAATGGCATGGATTGCCGGCTAATAACGCCATCGGTACGTATGCTGCTTGGCGTCCGGACGACGGCCTTTGATCGTGGTGAGAAGAGTTGCCCGTATGAACTTCTTTTCATCTATCGGTCATCCGCCGGCAAAACCCCCGGGTTCTTAGTGTGCAACAGACCTAAATAACAAAGCTATGCGATTCAAGACCTTCCAAGCTCTGATCTTATTACTCTTCCTTCTTGGCTGGGGTGTGCCCCGTGCGCTCGCCCAATTTCCGATCACCACGCAGATTGGCGGGGGGCCCGAAGGGAGCCTCACTGTCAATGCTGAGCCTGGGTCGTTCACCGTCGAAGGGGGCGGGGGCGACATCTGGGACGTGAGTGATGAGTTCACGTTTCATTACCGGCCGATCGAAGGGGATTTCGACGTGGCCATCCGCGTCGAGTCCGTCGAGCCGGTAGCCCGCTGGACCAAGGCGGGCCTGATGGTGCGCGAGAGCACTGCGGGCGACAGCCGGATGGCCTGGGTGCGGACCACGCCCGAAGCCGTCCCGACGCAGTCGGCTGATACCGGGGTTAACGACGTGCAGTTCGCCTATCGCAAGGGTTATGACGACGGCAGTGGGTCGAACGGTGGCCAACACGAAGAGGGCGGTGGCATTCCGTCGTATCCGAACACATGGCTGCGGTTGACCCGCGTGGGCAACGTGTTTACCGGCTACAACAGCGCCGACGGCGTCAATTGGACGATGTTGGCCAGCCAGGACACGGCGACGTGGAACTCGCCGCTGCCCTCCAAGTTGTTGTTGGGGCTGGCGGTGTCGCGGCACGGCAGCGCGCCGGGGACGGAGACGGCGACGGTGGAGTTCCGCGACTATCGGGAGACGATTTATCCGCCGAGCACGATTTTGACGGATGTGACGCAGCCCGGCGATACGATCGTGGGCAGTTCGGTCAATGTGCCCAGCGCGAACGAGGATGTGGACAAGGTGATCGACAACGATTCGAACACCAAATATCTCAATTTCGATGCCGGCGTGGCCAATGGCAATTTACCCACCGGCTTCACGGTGACGCCGAGCGCCGGCCCCCAATTGCTGGTGACCGGCATCAGCTTGACCTCGGCCAACGACTCGCCACCCCGCGATCCGGCGACGGTGACGATTGAAGGCTCCGATGACGGGGTGACGTTCACGCCGATTATCTCCGATGTGACGGTGCCCGTGTTTGCCAATCGCTTCGAGAAGAAGATCATTTCCTTTTACAACACGACCCCCTACGCGATCTACCGGGTGACATTCCCGACAGTGGCGGACCCCGCCACGGCGAACGCCATGCAGGTGGCCGAAGTGGAGTTGCTGGGGTATGCCTACAATGCCGGGGTGCCGGTGGTCACCACGCAGCCGCAGGATCAGGAAGTGGTCGCCGGCTTGACGGCGAGTTTCTCGGTGGCGGCCGATGGCACGCCGCCGTACTACTATCAATGGCTGCTCAACGGTTCCCCGATTGCCGGGGCGACGGCGCCAACCTATACCACGCCAACCCTGTTGCTGACGGACAACGGGAATCAGTATTCGGTGCAAATCACCGGCGCCGAAGGCAGCGTGGTGAGCAGCGCCGCCACCGTTTCGGTGGTGGACGCGCCGACCGTGGCGCAGGTGGCCAATTTCTACAATCCCAACCTGGTCGTGGTGTTGTATGACCGGTTGATGGACTCGGGCAGCGCGCTGGATCCCGCCAATTACAGCTTCTCGGACGGACTGACCATCGACGGGCCGCTCTCCTTTGACACGCTGTATGCCACCGCGGTGTTGATCCCGACGACGACCCAAGCCCCCTATGTGACGTATCAGGTGACGGTCTCGAATGTCGAGGATGCCAGCGGCGCGCCGATCTCGCCCAATCCCACGACCGCCAGCTTCGTGAACGCGCCGGGCGGTTTCTTTGCCAACTTTGACAGTGCCCCCAGCGGCGCCACGGTTTATGGCGACGGCGCGATTTCCGGTATCGTTCAGGACGGCGTGTTGAAGCTGACCTTGAACCAGAACAGCGCCGCGGGCAGTATTGTGGTCAACGAACTGACTCCGGGAGTGGCGGTCGATCAGTTCACCGCGACCTACAAAGTGCATATCGGCGACGGCTCGGGCAATCCGGCCGACGGGATGAGCTTCAATTTTGCCAATGATCTGCCCGACGCGGCCACGGGCGCCACCGCGGCCGAGGGCGGCGTGGGCACCGGCTTGTCGGTGGGTTTCCATTTTTACAACGATGACTTCATTGAGGTGAAACTGGGGGGCACGCAGATTCTGCAAGTTACTACCCCGGTTTATGGGGTGGCCGACTGGGTGGATGTGACGATTCACATGGACCCGGATGGGACCCTGGACATGACCTGGGGTTCGGTGGTGATCGCGGATAATTTCCCAACCGACTACACCCCGGTGACGGGACGGTTTGGCATCTTCGCGCGCACGGGCGGGGAGAATGCGAACCAATGGATCGATGATTTGGCGATCCAGGTGACTGAACCGGGACCGCCGATTGTATCGTCGCAGCCCCCGGCCGATATTTCGACCACCGAACTGCTGATGGTTAACCTGGCCGTCGAGGTGACCGGCGGCAGTCCGGCGCAGATCCAGTGGTTTCGGAACGGCGCGCCGATTGCGGGCGCGACGGGCGCCTCCTACTCCTTCCGCGCGGCCTTGGCGGACGACGGGGCCACGTACACGGTGGATGTCTTCAACGGCTTCGGTCGGGTCACGGCCAATACGTTGCTGGCGGTGGCGGCGGACACGACCGCGCCCGAACTGCTGTCGGCCGTCGGCGATCCGACCCTCGAACACGTGCGGTTGGCCTTCTCGGAGCGGGTGAACCCGCTGGATGCCACCGATCCGTTCAATTATGAACTGGACAACGGGGTGACGGTGACGGCCGCGACGATGATCGACGATCACACCGTGCTGCTGACCACCCAACCGCAAACCGAGGGCGTGCTCTACACGGTCACGGTGAACGGCCTGCGCGACTTGGCGGACACGCCGAACGAAATTGCGGCGAACAGCCCCGCCACGTTCACCGCGTGGGTGTTCACGCCGGGCTTTGTGTATCGGGAGTTTTACTACGACCTGTCCGGGGCGAACACCTTCGCCACCGTGACCGGCAACGCGAAGTATCCCTATTTTTCCGATGCGACGGATTACGCGAAGCAATACGCGGTCAATCCCAATTTGGGCGACTCGGGCCGCGATAACTACGGGACGCGGATGCGGGGCTTCCTGATCCCGCCGGAGAGCGGCGATTACCTGTTCCAACTGGCGGCGGACGACGCGGGCTCGTTAATCGTCAGTTCGACCGCCAGTGCCGCCGACGGCCAGACCGTGATCTCCGCCGAAGGCGATTGCGGGGCGTGCGGCGGGCCGGTTTCCACCGTGGCGGTGCCGCTGGTGGCGGGCGAACGGTATTACACCGAATCGCTCTTCAAGGAAGGCACGGGCGGGGATTACATTGTGATCCGCTGGGCGCTGCCGAGCAATCCAGGGAACTATGTGGCCATCAGTGGCGCCTACATGGGCGCCATGGCTGATCCGTCCACGGCGGCCAACCTCACCATCACCGAGGAACCGCAAACGCAGGATGTTTATCTGAACCAGATCATCCGGCTGAAGACGGTGGCCAGCAACGACCAGGGCGCGCCGCAGTCCTACCAATGGCTGGTGGATGGCGTCGTGGTGCCGGGCAACAACACGGATACGTTGCAATTGGTCTATACCGATCCGGCACTGGACGGCACGTCGGTGACGGTGCAATGCCGGGTGTCGGTGCCGGGCCGGATCGTCGAAACCACGCCGGCGGTGCTGAACCTTAACATTGACGACGTGCCGCCGGTGGCGGTGTCGGCCAGTGGCGGTCCGGCCTTCGATACGTTCACGATCCAATTTGACGGCTTGATGAACCAGGCACGACGACCGATCCATTCGACTACGAGATCAGCGACGGGGTGAACCCGGCGTTGATCGTGACCGGCGGAACGTTGAGTGCGGACAGACCAGGTAACGTTGACGCTGGACCCGAGCACGCCGCTGTTGGACTTCACCACCTACACGATGACAATCCTCGACGTGTTGGACGCCGGGCTGAACACCATCACCCCAATCCCTCCACGATCCAGTTCACCTCGCCCGCGCTGTTGGGCAGCATTCCGTTCGTGCTGGAAGAATATCCGGATGGCGCCTCGACCGACGTGAACATCCTGCTCAATTACGCGGGTTTCCCGGACAGTCCGGACGTGGTGACCCCGTTGACTCCGTTCGACACGACGGTGCCCTTCGGCACGACGGATCACCGGGACAATTACGGTGGGCGGGTGCAAGGCTATTTCATGCCGCCGGCCAGCGGCAACTACGACTTCTACATGAATAACGACGACGGCGCGTTCCTGTATATCAATCCCAACGGCATTGATCCGGCGGGCAAGGTGAAGATTGCCGAATTGAACCCGGCGTGCTGTCAGGCGTGGCCGGTGATCAGTTCGCTGGGCGTGTATCCCGACGGCATCCCACTGGAAGCCGGCAAGCCCTACTATCTGGAAGGCCTGTACCAGGAAGCGGCCGGCGGTGACTTGATTCAAGTGGCGACCCGGTTGCACGGCGATTCGAGTGTGCTGGCCGCCATCCCGGCGTCGCAGATCGCCCCCAGCCCGGTGCCGCCGGGACAATTCGGGGTCGTGACCATCACCGAGCAACCCCAAAGCCAAAGCGTGGTGGCCTACCAGGCCTGCTTCAGTGTGGCCGGCACTTCCGAGATCGGTGGCATCGCGGCCTACCGGTGGTTCAAGAACGGCATGGAATTCCCCGGCGCCACCGGACCGACCCTATGCGCCTTCTTCGCGCCGGCGGACAATGGAGCGGCGCTTCAAGCCGAAGTGGCCATTCCCGGTTACATCGCCCGCAGCGACGTGGCGACGGTGACGGTCGAGGACGACACCGTACCGCCAGTGGCGGTGGCGGCACAGGGAACCTCACCTTTGACCAAGCGATCATCACGTTCAATGAGCGGATGGATTTCGGCACGGCCACAGATCCGTTCGACTACGAGATCAGCGGTGGGGGGGACGTGCTCTTTGTGGTTGCGG
Source organism: uncultured Verrucomicrobiae bacterium (assembly GCA_963788655.1). Taxonomy (GTDB): domain Bacteria; phylum Verrucomicrobiota; class Verrucomicrobiia; order Limisphaerales; family JAFGQR01; genus JAFGQR01. The sequence goes on from CAWBHS010000066.1 coordinate 46,103, forward strand.
TCGAACTGAGCGCGGACGAGACCACGGTAACCTTGACCCTGGACCCGACGACCTTGCAGCGGGAGAACACCGACTACACGGTGTTGTTCCTGGGGGTGACGGACCTGGCCGGCAACGCGATGCCGGACGGCACGACAATCGCCTTCCACTCCTACGTGACCTACGAGTGCGCGGGGTTGCTCCTCGAAATGTATAACACCGGAGGGGGCACGGTGGTGGCCGACCTGACCAACAATGCCGTGTTCCCGAACAACCCGGACGAAGTGCGGCTGCTCAACTCCTTTGACACGCGGGCCGAACTGGGGACGGACAACTACCGGGACACCTACGGGGCGCGGCTGAGCGGCCTGTTTGTGCCCTCGGTGACGGGCCCATACGTGTTCTACAGCCACAGCGACGACTCGGCGCAACTGTTCCTGAACCCCAACGGGATTGACCCGGCGGGACGGGTGCTGATAGCCCATGAAGACGGCTGCTGCAACGATTGGCCGACGATCAATTCGCTCGGGTTGTTCCCCAACGGCATTCCGCTGCAAGCGGGCAAAGCCTATTAGGTTGAGGGCCTGTACAAAGAAGGCGGCGGGGGCGACTACATGCGCGTGGCGGCGGCGAGTCAGGGGCAGCAACCGATACGCTGGTGGCCATAGGCCTCCAAAACCTCGGCCAGTCGGCGGCGCAAGGCACCGCGGGCGAAGTGACGATTACGGAACCGCCGCAGGGCCAGATTGTGGAAGAAAACCACGAAGCCTGCTTCTC
>CAWBHS010000067.1:0-42044 GCA_963788655.1 uncultured Verrucomicrobiae bacterium
GGACACTGGTGGTGCCGCCAATCTATGGCAGTTGCTGGCGCGGCCGATCCTCAGTCCCACGCCGTACCGCACCCCCTTGGCCGGTGTCTATCTCTGCTCGGCTTCGACCCCGCCCGGCGGCGGCGTTCATGGGATGTGCGGCTTCTACGCGGCTGAAGCGGCCTTGCGGGAACGCTTCCAATGCACGGAAGGTCACCGGTTACCCTCGCGAAGTCGATTTTCGATCTCGGAATCGAGTTCGGCGCCCAAAAGCAGCACGTAGGCCGTGAGATAAAACCACAGGAGCAGGACGACCACCGCGCCCAATGATCCGTAGATTTTGTTGTACATGCCGAAGTGCGAAACAAAGAACGAGAACAATATCGAGGCGCCAATCCACACCGCCGTCGCCAACCCGCTGCCCCAGGTAATCCAACGCCACCGGGCGCGCTCCCGGTTGGGGCCGTAGCGATACAACAGCGCCAGTCCCGCGGTAAACAGGCCTATGAGCAGCGGCCACCGCAGGGCCGACACCACGGCGCGCGATGTTTCCGTTACGCCCACCAATCGCAGGGCGGACGGCAGCAGCATGATGGCGCCCACGACGAGCAGCGCCATGAGCACTGCCCCCACGGTGAGCAGCAGCGAAAAGAGATTAAACCGCAGGACGCTGCGGCGTTCCTCCAGATCGTAAACGATGTTCAGGGCCTGGATGAGCGCCTTCATGCCATAAGAACCGCTCCACACGGCCATCAAGAAACCCGACATCGCCCCGAAGCTCACCAGGTTGGAGGAACTGAAGATGGGCTTCAATTGCGCCTCCAGCAGGTGCTTGGCGTCCGCCGGAATCACCGACCCCAACGCCTCGATCTGTTGCTGCACCACCGTTGGGTCCAAGATCAAACCGGTGATCGAAATCAAGGCAGCCAGACTCGGAATGACGCCCAGCAACAAAAAGAACGCCACTCCCCCCGACACGATAGCCACGTTGTCGTCGCGCAGTTCGTGGCGCGTCCGTCGCAGGATGATGCGCCAGTCGCTCCATCCCAGCCGGCGGCTGGTGGATGTTCCTCTTGGTTGTCGTTTCACATTGTTGGTTCATTCGTCCGCGTCGGCCGAGCCGCGCAAACTCGAATTTAATTTTAGCCAAAAGCGTACCGATCCGCCGCCAAACCCGGGCGCCACTTCGTCGCGTCTTGCCATTCCGCCCAAGCTGCTTGGCCCTGAGGCGCCTCGGACGAGCGCTGGTTTCGCCTTATCGCCACCGGCGCCTTGGGTGGGCACTTGCAGAATGCACCCGCGCGTCGGGCGGTTTGCACGGAAAGCGCCCTTTGACTCGCCCGCATCGCTGCTCCAGCTACCGGATAATCCCGGCATTGCTCGAGTTGAGCTGACAGCTCAGGCTCAGAAAACGAATGGCCTGGTTTTAGCTGAAGATGGCGCCAGGCTGGGCGAATGGTGTCGCTCAGCACGGTCCACGTTCCCGGCCGGCCGGCCGTGCATGAAAGCAAAAACTTCACTTAAAATTGGCCGCCGCCCCGTCCAGGTGAGCAACCTGCACAAGGTGATGTTTCCCGCCACCTCGTTTACCAAGGCGCGGGTGATTGATTACTACATCCGCGCCTCGGAATTGCTGCTGCCGCACTTGCGGAACCGTCCGCTCACGTTCAAACGCTATCCCGATGGGGTGAGCGGCGAATATTTCTACGAGAAGAACGCGCCTTCCCACACGCCCGATTGGGTCAAGCGTTTCGCCGTCGCCCGACGGAGTCGCGCTGCCGTGATTAATTACGTGCTCGTCAATGACCTGCCCACCCTGGTGTGGTCCGCGAACCTGGCCAATCTGGAACTGCACACGTTCCTGGCGCGCGCGCCCGGATCGAGCGCCCGACGATGGTGGTGTTCGACCTCGATCCGGGTGAGTGCGCCGACATTCTTCATGCCGGGGAAGTGGCCCGGTGGGTGAAGGAGATTCTCGACCGGCTCCAGCTCGAATCGTTCGTCAAAGTCTCCGGCTCGAAAGGCCTGCACCTGCACGTGCCGCTCAACACCCCGACGACTTACGAGGCCACCCAACGGTTTGCCAAACGGCTGGCCGAACTGGTCGCGCGCCAACACCCGGACGACGTGGTTTCCCAAATGGCCAAGGGCTTGCGCCGCGGCAAGGTTTTCATCGATTGGAGCCAGAACCATGATCATAAAACTACGGTGTCCGTCTATTCGTTGCGGGCTAAACGCGAACAGCCGTTCGTGGCCGCGCCGATCACCTGGGCCGAGTTGAATCGCGCGCTGAAGCGGGGCGACCCGGACGCGCTGTTCTTCGAGCCGGACGAAGTATTGGCCCGCGCCGACAAGCAGGGTGATCTCTTCGGGCCACTGCTGAACTGCCGGCAGCGATGCCCGCCCAAACTGGCCGACGCGTTGGATCAATTCGAAACCGCGCCCAAGAAATTCGGCCAAGCCCGGCGCAACCCGCAACCGAAATCCGGTAGCCGCGCCCACAAGCCGCTGGCGGCGTACCGAACCAAGCGCGACTTCCGCCAGACGACCGAGCCGCCGCCCCCGCCGGGGCCGCCGCCGCCGACCGCCGACGAACCGCTTTTTGTGGTGCAAAAACATCAAGCCAGCCATCTGCACTACGACTTTCGCTTGCAAGCGGAAGGCGTGTTGTGGTCGTGGGCGGTGCCCAAGGGCGTGCCCACGCAGACCGGCGAAAAACGATTGGCCATGCGCACCGAAGATCACCCGGTCGAGTACGCGCGTTTTGAGGGCGTCATTCCTCCCGGCAACTATGGCGCCGGCACGGTGATGGTCTGGGACCTTGGCCGTTACGCGCTCCGTCGCGGCACCCCGGCGAAGGCGATGAAGTCGGGCAAACTTTCCCTGACGCTCCACGGCAAGAAATTGAACGGCGATTGGACACTCTTCCGCGCGCCCAGCCAGCACCGCGACGACGACCGCGAAACCTGGTATTTGCTCAAAGCCCATCACAACGCGCGCCCGCTGGGAGCGCGGCGTGATGACCAATCGGCCTTGAGCGGGCGCACGATGAAGGCGATTGCCGCCGATCCACAGGCGCAATGGACCAGCAACCGCGCGCCGCCGAGGCAAGCACAACCCCGGCGCGTCGATGAACGGAACCAGGCGCGCCTGCGCCGCCAGCTCGCCCGGCTGCCCAAGGCGACGCCGCGGTTGGTCAAGCCGATGGCTTATCGGACCGCCAGGACGCTCCCGAAAGGCAAGGACTGGATTTACGAAATTCCCTTCGACGGCTACCGCACTTTGGCGCTCAAAAAGGGTGCCGTGGTGACGCTGCATTCGCCGGACGCCGCCGGATTGGAAAAGCGATTTCCCCATGTCGTCGAGGCCGTTGCTCAACTGCCGGTGAACAAGGTGTTGCTGGATGGCGCGCTTGTGGCGCTGGACACCCAAGGGCGCCCGGCCCCGAAACGGCTGCGGTCGAAGAGTCGATCACCGGTGTTTTATTACACCTTCGACCTGCTGAACTATGATGGCCGCAATCCGACCAAGTTGCCGTTGGTCGAGCGCAAAGCGTTGTTGCGCGCCCTGCTCGCCGACGCCAGCGACCCGCTGCGACTCTCGGCCCGCTTCGCGGCGGCCGCCGCCGTCGCAACTGAGTTCCAGAAGCAAGGCTTGCCCGGTGTGATCGCCAAACGGGCCCGGTCCAAGTATGTGCCCGGCCAACGGAGCAGTGCCTGGAACCGATACGAGTTTCCGGCATTCGGATGAGACCGCCGAAGCGGCCACAATTGCCGTAGCGCAGATTTGGCGAGACGTTCAGAAGCACCATTTCCAATCTCCACATTAAGTCAGGGGTCGGTCCCGACAATTGGTAATTCCTCGGAAACGATAAACGGGTGTGCTGGCGACTTTGGGGCCATTGAATTCGCTTTGTCACTCCTTCTGGTCAGGCGGCGCCGACGGCAGTTCTGCCTTCACGGCAAGGTCGGAAGCGGCTTCGTGCCGCTGCTCCTGGTCCGCTACGTAACGGCGCAGTTCCTCCGGAGACCGAATTAGCGGGCCCGGCTTGGGGATAGAGATCGACCCGGCTTAAGTGATCAAACATCAGGCGGTAAAAACCTGACGAGGCAGAGTCCAAGCCAAATCCAAACGCACTGAAACCCGAATGCGGCGTACCACCGCGCGCACTCCCAAGCCTGGCTGAACGGGGGTTATTTTCTGGAGCTCGCGCTTACGCCGGCGCGGGTGCCGCGTCTTCGATCTTGGCGTTGTCTTCCAGAAAATCGATCACTTTCTCGTGGACGATTTGTTGGACGATTTCCGAGAGCCCGTCGCGCTTTTCCAGTTCCTTCAGGAATTTGGCGGGCGCCATTTTGTACGACTGGGCCAGCACCACCACCCGCGCATTCACTTCTTCCGGCACCGCCCGGATGCCTTCCTTGGCCGCTATCTTTTGGAACAGAAACGCCACCTTCACCCGTTCCCGCGCGTTTTGGGCGGCCGCCGTATAAATCTGGTCTTTTTGCTGTTCTATGACCTCACTCGCCACCCCGCGCTGCTGGTTCTCGCTCACAATCTCATACACGAAGTTGCGCGTCTCCTGTTGCACGATCACGTCCGGCAAATCGAATTGCACCCGGTCGAGCAGCGCGCGGACAATCTGGCCCCGCACCGCGCGCTTGTTCTTCGTGTTCAGTTCGTTTTGCAGATCCTGGCGCACGCCCTCCCGCAATTTGTCGAGCGTCTCCGTCCCGTAGGTGGCCGCGAACGCATCGTTCAATTCCGGCAGTTGCCGTTGCTTGACCTCGACCACCGTCACCGCGTAGTCGCCCTTTTTGCCGGCCAATTGCGGCGTGACGAAGTCGGCCGGGAACTCGACCGTCACCGTGCGTTGCTCGCCCGCCTGGGCGCCGATCAATTGCATCGCAAATCCCGGAATGAACGAATCGGGTTTCACTTCCACCCAAAAATCCTTGTGTTCGTTCAAGCCGCGGGCGGCCGGCGCGGTTTCGAGGATCGGTTTGCCCTCGCAGGTGCCGGTGTAATTGACCACCGCATAGTCGCCTTCGGCAATCGCCCGCGCCACGGTCTCGAACTTGGCGGCCTGGCCCTGGAGCGCCGCGAGCGCCCGGGTCATGTCCTCCTCGGACACGGTGCGGCGTTCCCGCCGGGCGGGCAGCCCCCGGTATTCGGGCAACTCGAATTCCGGGGAGGTTTCCATCGTGGCCGTGAAAATCAGCGGCTGGCCCTGGGCGAACTGGACTTCTTCGACGTCCGGCGAACCCACCACGTCGAGGTGGTGTTCCTGGACGGCCTGACGGTAGCTGCTGCCGATCAGCTTGCGTTTGACTTCCGTGGCGATGCCCTCGGCATGTTGCTTGACCACCATGGCCTGCGGCGCCTTGCCGGGCCGGAAGCCGGGCATGGCCGCATGTTTGCAGAATTCCTTCGTCACTTCCACGAAGGCTTGGTCCACCGCGGGGGCCGGCACTTCAAAACGGGCCAGCTTTTTGCAGGGGCCGAGGTTTTCAATTGTCACATTCACGGGCGAAATCTTTCCATCAGGTTTGGTCAACACCGATCCACTACGCGGCGCGGCTCCGGGGTGGGATCGAATCCCGCGAAGCCGCGAGCGTGAGAAACCTAGAGGAGCCGACAACTGAGCGTCAAGTCTGGCTTCAATGGAATGCGCCGGCGCGCTCATTATGCATGCTGGAACAATCTTGACATTGCATCAGCAATGCGAGTTAATGCTCCGGGAATGTCCAAGAATTACAGCCAAGGCCCTGATGGTTTGGCCGGAAGTTTGGGAGCAACACACAGGAAGCACCATGAATACGCAAAGCCACTGGAATCTCTTCGGGAATCCCAACCAGGGATCGGATGTTCAAAACGTATCCGTCGCGCGAGCGGGTCGAACGCGATTCCGCGCAGGCCGGCGCCTCTTGCGTCCTTGGGCCAGTTTGGTGTCGGTCTTGGCAGCCGGCTGGGCCTGCCGGGCCTCCGATTGCACCTTGTTCCAGACTGCGCCCAGCTACACCTCGACGAATGGACTGAATCTGGTGGCGGCGGCCGACCTCAACCGCGATGGCAATCCCGATCTCGTTGCCGCTGGTTGGGACGGTCTGCCGCTGACAACGATGTTGGGCAACGGCGACGGAAGTTTTCAAGAACCGCGTGGATTCCCCGGGATCTATCGTCCTACCGCCATTGCCGTTGGCGATGTCAATAATGACAGTTGGCCGGACGTGGTGGCGGTGGACCAGCAGTCGGACATAGTCACATTTCTTGGACAGGGCGACGGCACGTTGCAGTCGGGTCTCACCACAGGCAGGCCAGGCCAATCGGCAACATCAGTGGCATTGGCTGATTTCGATAAGGACGGCAAACTCGATGCCGTGGTGACCGATCCGGGTCATTACCCGCACGTTCAGATTTTTCAAGGCCAGGGCGATGGCACCTTCACCTATCTCAGCACGTGCGATGCGGGAAGCAGTCCGACAATTGCCATGGCCGGTGATTTGAACGCCGATGGCATGCTGGATCTGGTGGTGGGGAATCTCGATTCGGCTGACGTGTCCATCGTGTTGGGGTTGGGCGACGCCACGTTTGCCTCCCCGGTGCAATATGGCGTCGGTACAGGATCCCGTGGCCGTGGCCATCAGCGACTTTAACGCCGACGGCCACCCGGACGTGGCGGTGGCGAACCGGAATTCGGCTTCCATTTCCGTGCTGTCCGGCAATGGCGACGGCACGTTCCAGGCGGCCGTCAGTTACCCGGTGGAACCCTATCCAGTGTCGATCGCTGCGGGCGATCTCAACGACGACGGATACCTCGATTTGGTAGTGGCGAGTTCCGGCACGGTCTCGGTACTGCGGAACAACGGAGACGGCACGTTCCAGACGGCATTTGATTACAACTCCCCGCTTGGAGCGCTTTGGTTGGCCACCGGCGACTTCAACGGCGACCGCGCCCTGGACGTGGTGGTGGCAGGTCACCACCTGTCGGGTACTGTTCGGCAGTGGAACAGGTAGTCTGGCGGACGCGCGCAGCTACCGGGTCGGCGACACCCTGCGCCGGATGGTGACGGGGGATTTCAACCGGGATGGTTGGCCGGATCTGGCGGTGTCCGGCAACGAGTTGGGATCCCTGTTCCTTTTGTTCAACCGGGGCGACGGCCAGTTCCAGCCGCCGGTGACCTGTCCGTCCGTTTCTAATTGCACCGCCATGGTCACCGCCGATTTCGACCGCGACGGCACCCTGGATCTCATCGTCGGCACGTCGCTACAGACGAACCTCTGGCTGCTGCTGGGCGTCGGCGATGGCACATTTCAAGACCCGACGAGTCTTGTCGTTGGATTTGCAGCGAACCAAATGGTGCTCGGTGATTTCAATGGCGATGAGGTGCCGGACGTAATCGCCGTTGGTGCGAATGCGACATCGTTATCGCTGTTACTGGGCCATGGAGATGCCACTTTCCAAGCGGCTCAAGCCCGCGAATTGGGCTTCTATATTCATCGCCTGGAACCGGTCGAAGTGAACAACGATGGCCGGCTCGATCTGCTGATCTCTGGATCTGAGTATGCGACGGAGAGGGTCTATCTGCTCCTCGGAAAAGGGGACGGTACGTTTCAGACGCCCGCTGTTTTATCCTTCGCCGAGGAATATTACGATACGCCGGGGTGGACGACGGGCGACTTCAATCAGGATGGCAACGTGGACATCCTGGCCACCTACAGCAACCACGACCGGCAATTCGTGTTCTTGGGCGACGGCAACGGCTCGTTCCAGCCCACTCCGCCCCGGGAACTGGGATCCCATTCCTGGAGTGTCTCCCGGGCGCTGGACCTGAACGAAGACGGCCGCCTGGACTTGGTGGCGTTGGACAGTCGCGCGTACACGCTCATCGTCTGCCTGGGCAATGGCGACGGCTCGTTTCAGTCGCTGCGCGATTATCCGATAGGCGCGTACCCTGACGCGCTGGTGGCGGCTGATTTCGACGGGGACGCCAAAATCGATCTGGCGGTGGCGAACCGGGACGCTCGGTCGGTGGTCGTGCTTTTACGCAAGGATTGCAATACGCCGCCGTTCGCCGTCTGCACTAATGTGATGCTGGTCACGACCAACGCCGACGCGTGGGCTTCCATCGATGCGGGCTCGTTCGACCTGGATGTGGGCGACACCATCACGACCTTCCAGACTCCGCCCGGCCCGTATCCGCCAGGCAGCAATTGGGTGACGCTGACCGCGACGGACAATCACGGGACCTCGTCAACGAACGGCGCCGCCATGGTGGTACGCCGGTTGGCCCAGTTGCCGTCGCTGATTCCCACCGGCAGTGTGTGGAAGTATCTCGACGACGGCTCGAATCAGCGCGAAGCCTGGCGCGAACCCGACTTCGACGACTCCCACTGGCTCTCCGGTCCCGGCCAACTCGGCTACGGCGACAGCGACATCGCCACGTTCGTCCAAAGCAATCGCACCGACGGCTCGCGCATTTTCACCTTCTATTTCCGGCACACCTTTTGGCTGGAGAACCCTTCGCTGGTAACCAATCTCGCCGTCCGCCTGCTGCGCGACGATGGGGGCATCGTGTATTTGAACGGCGTGGAAGTGTTTCGCAGCAACATGCGGGAAGGGCCGGTTTACTACGACACTACCGCCATCACCGGCATTCCCAACGCTGACGAAGATAAATACTTCCCGACGCCGGTGCTGCCAGCCTTGCTGACGACCGGCGCCAACGTGGTCGCGGTGGAAATCCACCAGTGCAACGTCACCAGCACCGACGTGAGCTTCGATTTGGAATTGGTCGCCAACTCGCCCTTCGGTTATGTCCCGCCTGATCTGCTCAGCTTGATGCCGACCAATGGTTCGGTTTTGCATCTCGGTGAATCCATTCCATTGACAGCCAACACGGACGATCCAAACCGTCCGGGCGCTCAAGTGGAATTCTATTATCAAGCCACGAACGTATTGGGCACCGTGACCGAACCGCCCTTCGTGCTGGATTGGCTGGATGCTCCGGCCGGTCTGGGTTCTATCGCCGCCCAGGCCCGCACTGAGTTCACCCTGGGAACAGCTTTGACGAATGTCGTTTTCGTCGCCGATCGGCACACCTGGGTGAAGTTCTTCCCGGAGTTCACCTCCAGCAGCGGGTTGGTGTTGCAAACCGACGCAATCGTGACCGACGGCCGACTGCGCGTCTCGCAGTCCTACAGCTCGACCGGCGGAGCATGGCTCGATCAGCGGCAGCCGCTGGCCGACGGCTTTGAGACCGTGTTCCAGTTTCAGATCAACGAGGTTTACGGTGACGGCGCCGACGGTTTTGCATTGGTCATCGAGGGCCATCCTTCACCCACGCTCGGCGGCGGCGGCGGCGGTCTCGGCTACGATGGCTTGACGAACAGCCTGGCCGTGGAGTTCGACACGTATCAGGCACCGGACAACGGGGATCCGAACAACTACCACATTGGCATCCACACGCGCGGCCCGTTGGCCAACGATCAAAGGGAGTCCGCCGCCATCGCCCGCACTTCCAGTGTGGCGGATTTCACCGATGGCAAAATCCACACCGTCAAAATCAGCTACGTGCCGGGAATTATGCGCGTCTTCCTCGACCGTTTCGATACGCCGGTGATTTCGACCGGGCTTAACTTGACCAATACTCTCTACCTGCCCAACGGCAGTGCCTGGGTGGGCTTCACCGCCAGTGGCGGTGGCTGGTATGAAAACCATGACATCCTGCGGTGGGCATTTACCCGGCCACGTCGTCCTTCGGAAGTGCGGCTGGTGTTTCCCCGGGATGGAGCCACGTTCGTCGCCCCGGCCTCAATTCTATTGAGCGCGGCCGCTGACAGTCTGGATGGCGCGATCCGTCGGGTGGAACTGTTCGCCAACAGCACCCTGCTCGCCACCGTCACCAATGCCCCCTGGCTGTTCCGCTGGACCAACGTGCCGTCGGGACGATATCAATTGATGGCCGTCGCCATCGATGACCTCGACGAGAAGATATCTTCTGCTCCCGTCACGGTGACCGTCAATTCCCACCCCGTCGCCCAGTGTCATGACGTGACCGTGTCCGCGGAAGCGGGTTGTGTGGCGAACGCTTCCGTTGACGAAGGCTCCTACGATCCCGACAGTGGCGACACGATTGTTCGTGTCCAGGCGCCCCCGGCCCTTATCCGCTCGGCACCAATCTGGTGATGCTCACCGTCACCGACAATTTCGGAGCCAGCAGCACTTGCAACGCGACCGTCGTCGTTGCGGACACGACCCCGCCGCAGATCACGCTACCGGGGGATCTTGTGGTGAGCACGGCCGAACGCACTTGCGCCAGCAATGTGGCCTTCAACGTTTCCGCCCACGACGATTGCGGGACCACGAGTGTGGACTGCCAGCCGCCCAGCGGCAGTTCCTTTCCCAAGGGCACGACGCTGGTGAACTGCACCGCCGTCGATGACGCCGGCAACCAAACCAGCAGTTCGTTCAATGTCACAGTGCTGGACAACGAGCAGCCGGAAATAAACTACCCGGATAACTTCGTGGTTGATGCGGACGTCGGTCAGGGCGGGAAGAGCAACGTCACTTGGACGGTCACCGCCACGGACAATTGTGGTGTGGCCAAATTGGGGTGCCTACCACCCAGCGGCTCCAATTTGCCCGTCGGTGAGCACGAGATCGTTTGCACGGCAACGGACGCCAGCGGCAACTCAACGTCGTGCAGCTTCAGCATTCGCGTCAACGATCCGCCGGCCGTACAAATCCTCAAACCGGTTGACGGAACACTTTTTGTTCAACCGGCCAACCTTGCGATCAACGCCGAGGTTACCGACACCGACAGCAAAATTCGGGCGGTGGAAGTGTTCGCCGGCTCCAACCTCATCTTTTCGACTTCTATTGCACCTGAGCCCCAGGAACTGGCAACGCTTGCATCCGCGAACGTCGCGGCTTCCAGGGGGAGCGGAATGTTTCTACTGCCGTTGAACGCCATGGCCGACGTGTTGCCGATTGGTTCGGTCTGGTCCAACGCGCCGGCGGGCGAGCACGCGCTGATGGCCAGGGTGACCGATGACCACGGCGCCACCGGCACTTCCAGTGTGGTCAACGTAACCGTCCTGGCGCAGCCGCCCCTCGCCTACGCCCCGGTGACGATCGCTGATCTCGATCCCGCGTCCGGCTTGTTTCTGCAAACCATCCAAATCACCAATCCAACGCCCTACGCGTTCAAGGCACTGCGACTCTCAGTGCAACTGGATGCCGACAGCCTTGCCAGCGGCGTGGGCATTGGGAATGCGACGGGCACCAACAACGGCGTGCCTTACGTGGAGTGGAACTCGCCGCTGGCGGCCGGTCAAAGCCTTGACCTCGAGCTGGCTTACGACATCCCCGACCCGCAAACCATGCCCGACCCTGCGTTCACCGTCGAAGTAGTGCCCGCGGACCCGGCTTCCCCACCAACCGGCCCGGTGCTGATCGTGGACCATGTCGTGCAGTTGACCAACCGCGTGATCCGTGTTGGGTTCACCACCTTGAGCAATCGAATCTACTACGTGCAATACAGCCGGAACCTGGTTGCGTGGAAGACCGTCCATCCGCCCATCATGGGCACCGGCGAAGACCTCCACTGGCTCGACCTCGGGCCGCCAGAAACCGAAACCCCGTCAGAAAGTGAGCCCAATCGGTTTTACCGGCTGCTGGTGTTGCCTTGAGCAATGGGAAGCGACCGCAGCACACGATTGGCGAAAGCAATTACTGCATCCCCAACAACGTCTGCGGCAGCCACCTGCGACCCAATAATCCAAAAGCTCGTTGAAGTTTACTTTGGAGCAAGAGTCGGATACTCAGCAGCTTTCAGGCGATAAAAATACCGGCTTTTGCCTGCAGCCTCACGGTGACGGAATATCGCGATTCCGGTGCCGTTGGTGACTGAAAAGATTGAAGCCCAATCCCAGAGGTTCGTCGATGATTCAACACTGTAGCTGGAAGAAGGCATCGCCGTTGATTCAATGCAGGGTCCTTCAAGCCCATCATAATCACAAAGCCGGAGTGCCAAAGCGTCCAGCACGGTGGTCAGAGTGGTACCGTCTTGCCCAACCGCAACAAAGCGCCCTTCTCCGTAGGTAATACCTCGCAAAGGGCTATAGGCGATTCTCTTTGGAACGATCCGTCGCAACCAGTTTGTTGCGTCAGGAGATGTGAAAATGTTGCCATCAAAGTCGGTAGCAAACAGAACTCCATTCTCAATTCGGAGCGACGACACATAGGCCGGAGATTCGCTGACGAATTGCCATGCGAGATTCTCATTGGCTGTCCAAATTCCGCCACCCCAAGATGCGCCTACATACACTCCGTTCGCAAACGCGACCTGGGTGAACAATGGGCCTTGCTGAAATGTCCAGATGACTCCGTTGGTTGAACTGAAGGTTTCTCCGTACTCCGTGACAAACACAATTTGTCTTCCACTTGAAGTAATGCTCGCAGCTACGGAATCGCCAAACTCATTTTGCGTAACGAACCAATCAATTGCATTCGACGAGACGGCGATGCCTTTCCTTTGTGACAATACCACATACATATCCTGAAAGTGCGTAATACCAACGATGCCCGATACGAGCCCAGAGTCATATTCTGACCAGACACAATCCTCTGCCGAGACAGATATTTTTCCACCCAGTCCCCCGCCTACAAATAATCCGTTGGCAAAGATAAGACAGTATGGAGGGACAGGCACGCAAGCGCTCCGGTCCTGCCACGATGTTCCGTTGGAGGAAACAATTAGGGTACGAGGGGTGTCAAAGAATCCTCCCGTTGCAACCCAGGTTCCATTCCCAAATGCCACATCAGACAGCGGAGCCACAACGCCGGTATCATTGATGAACCAATCATCAAGAGCGTTCCCAAAGTCGTGCGTCATTCCATAGTCTCGTAACTCTCCGACGCCTGTGATTAGGCAGAGCACGAGCAAAAAGATGCGTGACTGCGAAACTTTGGTTTTCTCTATTTCAGGCGGACGTTTCACCGAAGTTCATCTAACACGCTAATGCGTGTTCATCAAGGATGATCGCTACGCGTGGCGACCGAACCCGGCAACTGATCGATCACGACCGCGATCTAATTGCCGGGACATTTCGCGGTCAGGGTGCGTGCCCTGCATGCGCTGCCACAGAAGGATCAAGCACATCGACCATTGTCGATGCGCAGGAAAACTGTGGGAACACTTACGCGAGAAGCTCAACGCAGTCTTCGTAGAGCGTCAACCGCACAAAGCGGTCGCGTTATTGCTCGAGCGGTTGAAACTCCACCTGCCCGAACAACCGCCGCCGCGCCTGAGCGCGGAACGCAAACTGACGACGTAAGTGCTCGGTCATTGGTAGTGAAGACCTTTGGCCCTCGGCCCCCCGGAAAACTGAGGAAATTCGCGGGTTGCCACGAAAATCATCCGCCAGTACCGAGAGCAAGGCGAAGCTCGGGGGAAATCTCCAGGTTGGGGCGGCATCGAAGGCTAAAGCTTGCCGGTTGGCCCGGCGGCTGAGAAGTCACTTAATGGTGAGCCAAGCGGGTGATCGAAAATGGTTGGCGAGGCGCCAACCATTGCGTCCGGGGCGGGCGCGCTCCCGTTTCCTGCTGAATTGATGCGGGTTAGAAGCTGAAGGTCATGCCGGCGGTGATGGCGTAGAGCGTGTTCAAGTCGAGGGTGACTTCCCGGCCTTCGCCCTGGAACTGGAGCCGTTCCTGGTATTCAAAATCGCCGCCCACATAAGCGCCCCAATGGCGCGTGAAGTCGTATTGGAACCGGAATTGCGCATACGCGCCCGGCTTCCAGGACCGTCCGCTGACGGTTCGGTCATGGTAATCGATGCTTGGAATGGCCGGACTGGTAAAGGTGATGCGCTCGCTGAATTGCAACCGGCTGTCCGCGTACATGGCCGCGTAGCCCGCGCTAAGATTTATCGTCGAACGCCGGGCCACCGGATACGACATCCACACGCCGAGCTTGAACGTGTGCAGGTTGTTTTCCAGTTTTCCGTTGAAGGTGCTCTGGCTGGGAGAACTGATCACGCCATGGACCGAAGGCTGGAGATTCAACAGCGGACCCGGTCCGGCGAATGTGCCCGCATACGGTGCTACGGGCGGGGCGGTGCCGCCGAGGCCGTAAGCGTCACCGGTATAAGTGGCGGTGCCGCCGGCGCTCGAGTTTTCATCCAGGGTGAGGTTGTTGTAACCGTAACCGATCTCGAAACCCAAGCGGGCTTCCCGCCGGTGAATGAAGAACCGGGCCAGTTCGGCGCCCACGATTATCTCCCCGCCCATGGCGGGATCGGAACTGTGATCGGTGAACAAGCCGGCCATGGGCAAGTCGGTCAAACGGCTGAAGTGCATCTGGCCGCCGGAGACTTGATTGGCGCGGTCGTAGCCCCAGTTCCACGTGCGGCCACTGGCGGTGCCACCAACGTCGGGCAACACAAAGCCATCGTCATACACCCCGGGCGTGACGGTGGTGGGCAGACGGCTCACACTGGCCTTCGCGCCAAACAGGGCGCGCGCGCCGGCCCGCACAAACCAGCCATAGCCTTCGGAGTTCTCGAATTCCATGGCGGCCCGAACCGACGTAACCGTCAGCCCCAAAGCCAGGGCCGCCGCGCAGGTCCATGAATTTCGGAATCGTTGATTGGGGGAGTACAAATGCTTCATGATTTCTGGGTTCAGGAACGGCTGTCTCATGGGGTTTCAATGACCCGGTAGAGCCGCATCGTTGGCAACGGCGGCGCCGGAGTCTCCGGCGGCAACGTCTTGGGCGGTCCGGTGTCCACCCAACGAATGGTCGCGCCCGTGCCGTGGACGACTGGTTGCGCCGTGTTAAAACTCAGCTCGTTGCTCAGGTCATCCCACTGGTCCGCGTATTGAATGAAATAATCATGGTTGAGTTGAGTTGAGAATTCCAACTGCCAGTGCCCATCCACATCATTCAAGCCCCGCACCGGCACCGGATTCCCGTATGCCGACGGCAGAATCAGGAACTGGTCGAGGCTGAGAAAATAAATGGGTTCGGGCACCGTCAAGTGGTCCGCCACGTAGTATTCCATCGTCAATGGGATGCGCGCTCCCGGCGGCAGAGAGTCGATCTGCACATAATCCACCGTCGTATCGTCCACCCCGTCGCGGTTCGTGTCCACGGAACCGATGCCTTGAGCGTTGTAGAGCCGGATCGGGTGGCCCAGTGAGTCCGTCCCCAAGCCGCGCACGCCGACCAGGAATTCATACAGAAACTCGGTACCCGGATTGGCCAGCAGGAAATAATCGGTCACCAAACCGGACTGCGTGTTGGTGTCGATCACCCCGGGTAGCCCGATGAACGCCGGCATCACCCGGGCGTTCAGGAGCAGCGATGGTTGCTGGAGGCCACTGGCCGTGATGGGAAGTGGCGTGTCCGCAAACGCGAATCCGCCGAACATCGGGTCCTGTCCGGGCATGACTTGAAATTGGAGCCAGCCAATCCCGGTGTTGGTCGCCGGGAACGTGCTGCCGGTGGTCAACTGAATGGTGACACCGATCACCGCGTTGGTGAACACATTGGTGACGGTGACGTCGGCATTGGTGGAACTGACGGTCAGGTTGGTCCGCACCACGGAATCGTTGGTCGTGGTCACCGTGGCCGGGAAATTGGGCACAAACATCGGGCTGGTCAGCACGTTCGAGTCGTAGCGCATTGAAAACGTCACCCCGTTCTCGACGCCGTTGCCGGTCAGCACAATCTCGACGGACACTTGGTTCACTGCTTGCGTCAGGAACTGGCCCGTCAGCAGCGTGCGCGGGACGTCTGTCACCACGGTCAGGTTTGCCGACGAACTCATGACGCTACCCTCCGCGCTCCGGACCAGCACCGAGTAAGGGCCGCTTTGCGCGAAGCTCAGGTCGTCCAACTCGAGCGTACGGTTCACTTCGCCCGGCAGCGGCGCTCCCTGGAAGTACCACTGGTAAATGATCGGTTGGCTGCCGGCCGCGGTCACGTCGAAGCGGAAGTTTTCGTGGAGGGCCGCTTGGCCGCCGACCGGTTGGAGCACTATGGCCGGATCATCGACCTGCAACCCCGCGGCGGCGCTGGTGCGGCTGCCGTTGGGATTGGTCACGCGCACCGAATAGCTACCGCTTTGCGCAGCGGTCAGATTGGTCAACATCAGGATCGGAGCCGCCTGATTCGTCAACGGCGCGCCGTTGAACAACCATTGGTACGTCAGCGGCGACGTTCCCGCGGCCGTCACGGTGAAGGTGAAGTTAGTGCCGGCCGAGACCCGGCCACCTGTGGGTTGGCTGAGAATGGCCGGATCATCCACAGTCAGCACCGCGTTATCACTGCGCAGACTGCCCGCCGCGGTGGTGACCACCACGTAATACGTACCGCTCTGGGCGGCCATGACGTTGGTCAATGGCAGGGAATTGCTCGACAGCGAGGTGGTGGATTCGACCAGCGGCGCACCGTTGAAAAACCATTGGTAAGTAAACGGTGGATTGCCGCCGGCCACGACGGTGAAGGTGAAGTTGGTGCCGGCTTCGATTTCGCCGCCGCGCGGTTGGGTGCGAATCACCGGTTCGAAGACCGCCAGGCGGACCGTGTCACTCCAGCGGGTACCCGCACCGTTGCTTGCCGCCACCGCGTAGGTGCCGCTGTTGTCGGTGGTCACGCTGGTCAACGACAGGACGTTGCTGGTCTGGCCCGTCAACGGCGCGCCCTGGAAATACCATTGATAGGTCAGGGGCGGCGTCCCGCGGGCCTCGACGGACAGAGAAAAATCGTCGCCGCCGGCCACCCAGCCGCCTTGCGGTTGCGCGACAATCGCGAGGTCATAAACGGTCAGCGTGGCGGCAGCGCTCCGAACAACGCCAAATCCATTCCGCACGTCCGCGGCGTATTGGCCGGACTGGGCGGTGGTTACGTTGGTCAATGACAAAACGTTGTTGGTCTTCCCCGCGAGCGCCGCGTCGTTGAAATACCATTGGTAGGTCAGCGGTGGGCTGCCGACGGCCCCTACGGTCAAGGTGAAACTGTCACCGGCATCCACCGTGCCGCCCACCGGCGCCGCCCGGATGATCGGATCGTGAACTGTCAGCGCCGTGTTCAAGCTGGCGACGCTTCCCCATTGGTTGGTGACGCGGACCGAATACAAACCGCTGTTGGCACCGGTGACGCCGGTCAGCACCAACGTGTCGGCGGTGGCGTTCGCGATCTCGGCGCCGTTGAAGTACCACTGGTAGCGCAGCGTCGGGGTGCCGGCGGCTTCGACGGCAAAGGTGCAGTCTTCGTTCCAATCGATGTCGCCGCCCAGCGGTTGAGTCAGGATCGCCAGTTCATACACGGTCAACGAGGCCGTCGCGCTGCGGACGGTGCCCCATTCGTCGTAAACATCGACAAAATACGATCCGCTTTGGGCAACCGTGACATTGGTCAGCAACAAGGTGCCGTTGGTTTTTCCCGCCAGGGCCGCGCGGTTGAAGTACCATTGGTACGTCAGCGGGGCCGAACCTGCCGCCTCGACTTCGAAGGTGAAATCCCCCCCGGCGTCCACCACGCCGCCTTCCGGTTGAGTCACAATCAAGGGATCTTCCACCGTCAGGTTTGCCGAACTGCTGGTCGCCATTCCCATGGCGTTGCTCACGGTGACATAATAGTTGCCGGCGTTGGTCGCGGAAAGCGTGGCCACAACCAGCGTATTGCTCGTTTGGCCGGTCAATGGTTCGCCATTGAAATACCACTGGTACGACAGCGGTTCCGTGCCGGCGGCTTCGACGGCAAAGGTGAAGTCTCCTTCCGCGGCCGCGGTGCCGCCTTGCGGTGGGGCGACCATCACCGGGTCACTGACCACGAGGGTCGCCGGGGCACTGGTCACGCTGCCTCCGGCGTTGCTGACCACCACCCAGTAAGCGCCGCTTTGGCTGCTGGTGACGTTGGTCAGCCAAAGCAGGACATCGGTTTGGCCCGGCAACGCGATGACGTTCGTATTGCCTGCGGGCAGGGCGGCTTGAAAATACCATTGGTAGCTGAAGGGACGGGTGCCACCGGGCAACACGGCCAAGCCGAAGTCTTCACCGAATTGGCTCGTGCCGCCCTGGGGACCGACAAGGATGGCGGGATCGCCGGCGGCCGGCGCGGTCAACGCCGAAATCAAAACGGCCCCCAGCCCAAGTGCCAACGCCCGGCCGAACCGGGAGCGCCACTTGGCCAAAGGTTCACTGAGCCTTGCCGGCCAAGGTCCGCTTGCTCGGGCCAATGAGGTTAGCCTTGCAGGAATATCGCCACGCTCTGTTGCCTCGGTTTTCACTGGCGCGCAGCATATTTTGCCTCGATCCGAACACAAGGAAAAAAGCTGAAAGGAAATTGGCGCGATACTTTGCTTGGTGGTTTCGCTGCGCTTAATGGCCAATGGGCAAGGAGCAATTACCAGGGAAGACCCAAGTCCCAAGCACCAATCCGGGATTGAGTATTCGGGTTACGATAAGGAACTTGCGCGTGCGCCCGGTGTTTGTGAATTGGGGCCGGTTCGTGGAAATGAGGACGCCACTCTGGAAGTCGGGGGGCTCAATCTGGATTTTGTCCCAACCCGGTGGGATTTGGGCGGCAGCAAGACAAGCAAACATTATCCGCGCTCACGAAAATCCGCACTGTCCTAAATAGGTTCCAATGCGTATAGTAATGGCATCACTGGTGTGGCAGGAAACCGTTATATGCTCAGCAAACCGATCAAATTATTGGTGCTCGTCCCAATCCTTCTGGGATTAGCCGGCCAATGGTCGGTGGCGTGGGCCCAGCGGCTTGACGTGTGCGGACCGGAACAGACGTGGAAGTATTACGAGCCCACCGCCAACATTCTGGACGGTACCGGTTGGGCGGCTCCCGGCTACAACGATTCCGCCTGGCCGGTTGGGGCCGGTACTTTCGCGTGGGAAACCACTGACTCGACCCTCGCCTTCCTGCAAAACAATGCGCCCGTCAATACTACGCTGGAAGCGCCATCCGGACGGACGGATTATTTCCGAACCACGTTCCACTGGGAGGGGCCGATTGCGGGCGTGGTGCTCCTGCTCTCGAACCTGGTCGATGATGGCGCGATCATTTATTTGAACGGCGTGGAGCAACAACGCCTGCGTCTGCCCGCCGACGTTCCCGATGTCTGGAACCTTTTCGCCACGGGCAATCCCCCCGGAGGGGATGCCACCGCCTGGGAGATGGTGACGTTGGGTTCGTCCAACTTGGTGACCGGTGACAATCTCCTGGCCGTATCCGTGCATCAGAGCAGCGACATCAGTTCGGACGTGGTGTTTGCCATGCAGGTCACGGGCATCCGTCCGTTTGCGCCGATCCTGCTGGAGGCGACCCAGCCCACCAATGCCGTGGTGGGCCAGGCTCAGGCCCACACGCTGGCGGTCGCGGCCGACGCGTTTCCCGAACCTGAGCTATCAATGGTTCTTCCAGCCGGAAGGCGGCGGCAGTTTCGGCGCCATCTCCAGCGCCACCAATGCGGCCTACACGATCAGCGACATGCAATCAGGCAACGCGGGGCAATTACTATTGCCAGGTGCAGAATTCCGTCGGCATTACCTCCAGCCGAACCAACACCATCACATACCTGCCAGACGTAACTCCCCCGGCGCTGATTTCGGCCATCCGGCAACCCAACATCACCAATCTCATCGTGACATTCGACGAACCCATGGCGGCCAGCGCCCTGGACACTTACAATTACCTCATCTGCACGGACGACCAGTTCCTGGATTGCCTGAGCGTGCTACCGACGTCGAGCGATGGCTTCTACCTGCGCTTTGTGGATGGTTCCGATGGCACCCAGGTGCTGCTGGCGAGCGAGATGCCGTTGGAGGTGAACCGGCTCTATCGCTTGTTCGTCCTGGGGGGTAGCGACCGGTTGGGTAACAGCATTTCCGGCACGCTGGTCACCAATATTGTCGTGCCGAAAATTGCCGCCTTCCGCCAGGGCGTTAATGGTTACCTGGGCACGGCGGACACCCATCTGCGCCAGGACCGGCCCGATATTTCGTTTCCGGTCAATGTGCAGGTTCTGGTCGATAGCCTGAATCCGGTCAGTCACGGCCTGTTGCGATTTGAGAACATCATTGGCGGGGGGACCGGCCAGATTCCATTCGGGGCTGCCATTAGCTCGGCAACCCTGTCGTTGCGCACGGTCAATGCCACCCGCGACGGCGAATTAGTCGAGTTCCATCGCATGTTGCAACCCTGGCGGGACACCGACACCTGGAACACTCCGTGGGGCAACGGGCTCAAAGCCGATGACGTGATCGCCGCTGCCGCGGTCGCCGCCGAAATCAACCCGGCCACCAACAGCATGACCCTCGACTTCGACGTCACTTCGTCCGTGCAAGCCTGGGTGAATGGCCAGTTGAACTACGGCTGGTTTCTGACCAACACGATGGATGACGGCTATCAATTTGCATCATCAGAAAGCGCCACGATCGATTACCGCCCGTTGCTGACCGTCGATTATGAATTCGGTCAACCGGCGCCGGTGGCGCTGGTGGTCTTGCCGCCCACCAACCAGATCGTCGTGGACCAGGGGCAACCCTTCGCCATGGTGTACGGCGTGGCGGGGCCGAATCTCCAACTCCAGTGGTTCAAGGACAATGGAGGGTTGCCGGGCGAAACCAATGCGGCCCTCAGCCGAAGCGCGGCGACGCTGGCCGACACCGGCGATTATTTTCTGCGCGTGACCAATGATTATCCCAGCGCCACCAACAGCCCGGTCATCCAGGTAACCGTGGTGGCGGACACCACGCCCCCGGCGGTGGTTTCGGCAGTCGCTACCGGCACGACCAATCTCACCCGGTTGACGCTGCAGTTCTCCGAACCGCTGGCGGCGGCGGGCCCGGGGAATGTGGAGCATTATCAACTGTCACCGAACATCCCGATTACCGGCGTCACCGTCCTCAACAGCACTACCGTGGAATTGGAGCTGACCGCTCCGTTCGGACAACGGTATTACCTCACCCTCGATGGCGCCCTTCAGGATGTGCATGGCAATTCCGTCTCGCCCAATTATCTGGAAGTGACCACAGAGTTGGTGCTGGTGGACTGGCAGGACGACTGGAAACTCGACGCCTCAGACACGGACCTGATGGCGACGTTTGCGGATCCCGGTTTTGATGATTCTGCCTGGAGTTCCGGGCCGGGACTGCTGGGCACGGAGGCCGATCCACTGCCGGGAGGCTTGACCATCCGAACGCCGGTGGCCGCTACCGGTTACACGTCCTATTACCGCAAACAGGTGAGCTGGCCCTACGCGACGGCCACACTGGATCCCGCGGTGGAAATTGCGGTGGTTCATGCGGTGGACGACGGGGTGGTCTTTCACTTCAACGGTGCCGAAGCGTTTCGTTTCAAAATGCCGACGGGAACCGTTACGCACGCGACGTTCGCTGACACCGCCGGTTTCGATACCGATGCGGTTGCGGCCACCAATACGCTGCCCCCCGACGTGCTGGCGTTCGGCACCACGACCATCGCGGCCGACCTGCACGCCATCAACACCACCAGCTCGGACAATGTATTCGGCGCCCGCCTGCTGGCGGTGCTGCCACCCAAGACCCCCGTTCGTTTTATTTCTGGTCCCACGACCAATGTCCTCGTGGTGGCGCAAGGCCAGCCCTTCGGTATCGAGTTCGAAGTGGCGGGCTTCAGCCGGAATACCAGTGGTTTCACGATGGCGGAGTCATTCCGGGCGCCACGACGACGGCGTACCAGGTAGCGCTCTCGACGTTGGCCGATGCCGGTGATTATTACCTGGCGGCCACCAACAGCCTTGGCCGCAGCAACAGCCCGGTGATCACCGTGATGATCATCCCGGACACGAATGCGCCGCAACTGCTGACCGCCGTGCGCGAACCGGATCTGACCAATGTGGTCGTCACCTTTTCCGAAGCCGTCAATCCCGCCCAGGCCACCAACGCGGCCAATTACATGATCACCAACGCCGGCGGACCGGACGTGCCGGTTGAATCGGTGGTCCTGGCGCACGGTAATTGGAAAGCGACCCTGCAAACAGCCTCCGAAATTGGTGCCGGCGCCACGTTGACGATCCAAAACGTCACCGACCTGGCGGGGAATGATTTGGCGCCGAACACCGCGTTGATCGCGACGCCCACCGGTTTCCAGGAAGGTTTTGGGGGATACTTCGGATCGGTGGACACTTACTTGCGGGAGTACGATCCCGACACCACCTTCGACACACGCGGCACCGTGCTGGTGGACGCCGAAGATCCGGAAGGCGACCCTCACCACAATCAAGGTTTGTTGCGGTTCAACAACCTCTTTGGAACTGGCCCCGGACAGATTCCCTTCGGCGCCACCATTCATTCGGCCCACTTGCGTCTCCGCACCGAGAATGTCAGCCCGGGCAACATCCGTTTGCACCGCATGCTCATGGCCTGGGACGGATCGAGCACGTGGAACTCCCTGACCGACGGCGTCACGCCGGATGACACCGAAGCCGTGGCCGCCGCGGACACGGCGATTGTCGCGCCCGAAGTCGAAGGGGAACGGCGCGAAGTGGACGTAACGGCGGCCGTCAGCTCCTGGGCCGGCGGAACTTTGAATTACGGCTGGGTGTTGATGAATGACAGCGAGGACGGCTACCAATTCTATTCGACTGAGGCGACGGAAGTGACGTGGCGACCGGCTTTGCTCGTCGATTGGAGCCCGCCCACCAATTGCCTCAACGTCGCCATCCTCGAAGAACCGGCGGCGTGGCAGGAGGTGACCGAAGGTGAAGCGGTGACGTTTTCGGCCCTGGCGTATGGCACCGATCCCGTGTTTCAATGGCAGAAGAAAGGAGTGAATATTCCCGGTGCCGATCACCGCACTTACGTCATTCCCGCGACCTCCTTGACCGACGCCGGCACGTACCGTTGCGTGGTTACCAATGCCTGCCCCAGCACCGTCGTTAGCCAGGACGCGGTGTTGCGCGTCAATCCGGACACCGTCGGGCCGGCGCTGTTATCCGCCCTCGCCCGCAGCCACGCGGCCAGTCCGGATCTGGATCAAATCGAGTTGGTCTTTGATGAACCGCTGGAAATCACAGGTGCCCAGACGCCCGGCAACTACACCGTCACTGGACCGGGTGACGGCTTGGTGCCGGTAATGGGAGCGACGTTGGCGGATGCCCAAACCGTGCAGTTGACGATGGGAACGCCTTTGACGTTTGGCGCCAATTACTCGGTCGAGGTTGGCCCGGGCGTCACGGATCCGGCCGCGGCACGCAATCCGGTGGATCCGAATTACACCAATATTTTGCAGCAGATTGTCCTGGTGGATTACACCGACGTTTGGGCTTACGACGAAAACCGGGATGCTGCGGACAACTATGACGCCACCGTGCCGGCCTGGTACACGGATGCGTTTGACGACTCGGCGTGGGCAAACGGTCCCGGCCTGTTGGGATTGGAGGATGACCTGCCCGTTTTAAACCTGCTTCCGGCGCCGTTGAATACTGGTTTGACGCAGACCAATCACACCATTTATTTCCGCCGCACGTTTGCGAGCCCGCTGGGTCCGTTGCCCGCGGGAGCGGCTTTGGTGGTGAATCATGTCATCGACGACGGCGTGCGTTGTTTCCTGAATGGCACCGAAGCGTTTCGTTTCAAAATGCCGGAGGGATTGGTCAGCTTTGCTACGGAAGCCAGCGCGGGCGGGGAAGCCGGTACTGAGTTCGACCAACCTGTACCCGGCCAACGTCCAAACGAACAATCTGCTGGCTTGCGACCTGCATACGTACGGCACGGACAGTTCGGACGCGATCTTTGGTTGGGAAGTGCTGGCCCAATACCCGGCGCCCAACCAGGGGCCGTTGCCCCGGCTTGCAATCAGCGGTCCGGTTGCTGGGCAGCTCACGCTCACTTGGGATCCGGAGGATGGCGTTTTGCAGGAGGCGTCCAACCCGGCGGGTCCGTGGACCGACGTGACTGGCGCCACCAATCCCATGACGATCAATCTGGACGTCGCCGACAGGAAGTTCTATCGGCTAACTCGCTGAGAACCCGTATCTCAATCTTCAGGCGGTACCAGCGCAGCATCGCTGGAGTAACGGCAACCAGGCAAATACCACGACGAAGAAAGCGCGTGCGTTGATACTTTCACGCATAACGACCAGGATCCATGTCCGCCACCGGAAACGGGCGCTGGTAGCGAATCCAGCGTTCCAGGAATCGGCTGCAATGTAATAGAAACGCGGAGTGGCGGTTTGTATGCATCCGCTGAGTGCGCGTTCTCATGGCTAGTTCAATCGCACTTGTTGGGCCTTCGGTCGAGATCCTGATCGTTGCATTCTGAGGAGACTGATCATCATGAATACCGCAATGGAGAGCAAGCATGTCATAGCAATAATCACGGCCAAGTCTGTCTGGAGCTTCAAAGGAAGAGCGCCGCAAAGGTACATCGCTGGAAGATGTGTGATGAACAAAACAAGGCTCGCAGGGCCGTCGCCTCCAATTCGAAGATCGAAGCCACCAATCATCAGGAGCATCAACTCCTCCACAACCCCAATCAGGAAGGCGATCAAGATTATCGGAATGCGTCTCACAATTCCTCCGCCCTCCGCCCAACGATCAGGATCACCGATGACTGACCGGAAGCCGGCAACCGATGTCGGAGCGGGCAAACTGCCGACAGCGCCAGCAACTAAACTGAGAGGCGGGTCAGTCATTCGGTGCATCCACTTGTTCGGCGCTTGAACTCGATCTGTATTCGGGAGGCGGTCGATCTCCGTGAAAAGTGTCGGCCACCAACACGGTAGTGACACCCCATGATCCAAGACACAGCACGATGGCCAAGAAGGCTGCGCGTGCCCGTCCGAGGCACAGAGCAACGAGTGCGAACGGCACCACCCCCAATGTGAGATAACCATGCCAACCAAGAAAACTGTTCAATCGCGTGTAAGCCTCGCGACCGGTGCCGAGCATAATGAACAGCACTACAGAGGTGACGGCCACGGCAACACTCGCCACGCCGATCACCAGTGCGGTGCCAGAGCAGAATCTGGTAAATCGAGACCTCATGGAACCATCCAGCGCCATCGCACAAACGCCCAACGCTGAGATCACCGATGAGCGGCACCCCGGAACCGCTCGAATTTCAAACTGATGTGCTTGCCGCTCATTCGGTGCATCGATTTTGTTGGGTTTCATTGAAACTATTCTTCGCTGGCTGACGCTTACGGCAGCTTAACGACACGGTAAATCCTCTGCAACTGACCCGGCAGAATCACATCGTAGAGACAAGTGGTGCCCTCCGTGCCCTGGAGCGGCAAACCAAGTGGAGACCAAGAGTCTGTTGTCAGTGCAGAGCGATACTCGACCTGGTAATGCCTTGAGATGCAACGGAATTTTGGACCATTTTCTCTCTTAATTTTTGCTTAATCTTTGGTGTTCAAATTGGTTGGGAGTTCGGTAGCCCAGCGCCGAGTGTTTGCGTTGATTATTGTAGTAGGCTTCGATGTATTCGAAGAGTTCGGTTTGCGCGTCTTGCGCGGTCTCAAAACAGCCGCCTTGCAGCATTTCTTTCTTGAGCGTTCCGATGAAGGATTCGGTCCAGGCGTTGTCGTAGGGATTGGCCCGGGCCGACATGCTCTGGCGCAAACCCGCGCGGGCCAGCACGCGGCGAAAGGCGGTGCTGCCATATTGACTGCCCCGATCACTGTGGAAGATGGTTTGGTCGATTCCCGGACGCGAAGCCAACGCTTGGTGGAGCGCCGCCAGGACCAGTTCGGCGCGCAGGTGATCAGCCAGGCTCCAGCCGACGATGCGACGGGAATACAGATCGATTACGACCGCCAGGTAAAGCCAGCCGGTCTGGGTGGGGATGAAGGTGATGTCGCCAGCCCAAACCTGATTGGGGCGATCGGGCCGCGGTTGGCCTGTCACGAGGTTGGGCGAAGGCTGATTGGCTTTGCCGTCGCTGGTTTTGGGCACGAAGTTTTTCGGTTGGATGGCCCGTAAACCCCGTTGTTTCATGAGGCGGCGAACGCGACTGGGAGCGCACACCACTTGCTGATCCCGCAGCTCCTGGCCGATGCGACGATAACCGTAGCGGCGGCGGTGCGCTTTGAAAACGGCTTCGATCCGATCGCTCAATTGCTGGTCGGCAGCCTGCGTGGCCGTGGCGGTGGCCGCGTGATAAAAGCTGCTGCGCGAACAGCCCAGGGTGTGACAAACCTGCCGCACACTACTGCCGGTTTTTTGTCGCAGAGTCAGGATCATTGCGCGTCGTTGAGTTGGGGTTTGGTTCCGAGAATAACGGCAGCCTTTTTTAAAATGTCATTCTCAATTCTGAGCTGGGCGATCTCCCGGCGGAGGCGGCGCCGCTCGTCCGCTGCGGGCTCCTCGCCTGCGGCTCGGAGCCCTGCGCTCCCGAGCGGCGCCGCCGGGGACGCTTGCCGGACCCAGCGGTAAAGGAGGTTGGCGCCAAAGCCAAAATCTTTGGCAACTTCCGGCACGGGTTTCCCCAAACTTACCAGTTCGACAGCTTGCGCCTTAAACTCTGGACTATATCTTTTTCGAGGCATTTCACTCATGATGTTCCTTATTCTCTTATGGAGTGGTCCAGGAATTTCGCACACTTCAGAAACTCCAAAAAAGTGTTAGCATTGTCGTTTTCATAGTCTTTCGTTTGGTGGTTTCCTCGTAGCTTTTACCCAACGAATCAGCTCACCGATGGCGGCCCCTCCGTGACTCCCGAATTGCCAAGCTGCGTGGCGGGGCCGCCATTCGGTGCAGCGCCTGGTTCGCCGTTCATGCCCTTCCCAAGGCAGCCCGCCAGGTCGCCCAACGTGGCCACTCCCGGCAAAACCAAAGAGCCGCGAAACAAAGGATGCGGAATCCAAAGGAGAAGAAGCGCGACCAAGCCCAAAACCATGCTCCATGCCGCAAGCGGAGACTTGAAAAGCCCAAGCACAACGCCGCCGACCAGCAGAACACCGAAGGAAATCAGCAACACCCGGTGAAATCTGCCGACATGCTTGAGTGCAGGCAGTGCGCCAGGCGCAAGGCGCAGGCACGGCGAGAGAAACAGCCAGCCGTATCTGGATAGCAATGGCGTGATCGGTGTGGTGCTCCGAATCTCCTCGCGTGCCATGCCAAGCCGGATCAGCGCCGCTCGGACAGCTCGAAGTGCTCGACCATCTGGCGAAGCGCATCCCAAAAACCCTGTATCCGGCAAACTCTCAATCTCCGCCTCACGCGAAATAGCATGGCACAGTGTGCGAAGTGTCCTCTTGTCGGGAGGCTCCAGAATCTCGCGCCACTCGGTCACGCTCAAGGACATCCCCCACTCGTCATTCAACGCTTGTCCAAGCCGGCGCCAGCCGACGAGATCACAAGCCAACCGCCAATCTGCAATCGAGGAATCGAAGGTCAGAACTGCGTTCGATTCGGCCTCGGGATCAACCTGCGACTGGTGCCTATGCTGATCTACCAAGATCGCCAGCACTTCGTCAGGCGTTGGATGGTGTCGAGGCGTCATCTCACGGCGAACGCTGTTTAGGCGTACCAACGGATGAAATAACAGAATTAGGCAGAAAAACCGCTGGTCCTATTTCGTTGGGCAGAATTTTTAAATCCATCACGAATGAAGTCAAGATCGTGTTCCGCAGCAAGTCAACTCCTGTTTCGCATAGCGAGCCGGGCGTCCCAGCAATGGGTTCCGTATTTGCCATAAGCTCTGGGCCTTTGCCTCCAATCGGGTTTGGAAGTGAGACTCTGTCGAGCCCAAACTTCCCCGCATCGCTTCCGCCTACCGGCAGCGTCCATGCGGGAAGCTTTTGGCGTTCGAAGGTCAAAGACTTCCCTCGGCGCGGTATTTCGTGAACGGACGCACCCAGGGAAATCAGGGCTCGACGGAGTCTCGCCCTACCTGGATTCGGACCCGGCTCTGCCTCTGCGTCGCTCGTTTCCAGCATCGATCAGATTCCGCCGATAATTCGACAGGCCGGTTGCCGGATCGTAGTCCAAAGAAACTTGTCGGCCGTTGACCTGCCACGATTGTGGCTGGACGCTGTTCCAGTAGGCGGCGTGGACTATTGGTTGTTCACTGCTCAATCCAATCTCAACCTCCGGTCGGCCAATAGTGAAGACAGTTTCCACTTTGGACAGAGAATCCAAAATAACTTTGCCATTGCGCCGTAGATAACTGCCACCCGCAACAAAGATGCGCTCGACGGATTCCAATTTCTCCGGAGCCGCATCAACCGGCCGGGTGACTGCCAGCAAGTAGGCGTCCGTCTCCCAGCCGTGCAAAAGATTACAACTGTTCCGGTGCATCTTCCGGCCATCGGCGCGGAGATTAAGATAATACGTCCGTCACCCGATCCTGGCTTCGAATGGTGACGCCCAGCATGTCCTCGCCTTGGAAACGCGTGATCTCTGGCACCGGCAGTTTTTCGTTGGCCGGCAAGGGTACAATGGCGGTGATGAACTTGAGGTCGCGCACTTTGTTTGTCGGAGCAAAAGCGAGGTACGGGATCTTCGTGTCCGGATCATGATCTTTGAGCCCTTGCTTTTCGGAAATGGCCAGATGTTCCGGAAACAACGGAAGCACCCGCGCCCGGCTGTGAGGGCCATTCGTGAGCAACACCTCGCCGGCCTGTTGCTCTGCCGTGCCGGCGTAGTGCAGCAGCCATTCGAACTGACCCGCCTCATGGCCGCGGAGGTCGTCAATGATGAGGATGACGCCATCCAGCCACAGGAAGTGCCGGTAGTTGCGCGAACAAATCCACGAGGTCGGTCCGGTGGCATCCGCCAGCACGTATTTGACGCCGGCAGCATTCAGCAAGTGATGGACTTCGCCCGGAATGGCCACTCCGCGATCGGGTCCGCCGCACGCTTCCGGATTCTCGCCTTTGCCATCCAACAGCACCACGTTGTGAGCTTGGCTCTGCCGGTAGTAACTGGAGTATTCGCGGCGACTGTAGGAACAATTTCCGGAATCAATGATCAATGGTTCACCGCCGTGAAAGAGAATGAAGGAGCCGGCGTCCGGATGGGCGTGGTTCCAGGCAAACCCGGACTTCACCGCCAGCAACGTGGCGTCGTTGTTCCACGAAGAACGCAGCATCGCCCAACCGATGTCGCCATACAGTTTTGTGGTCGGGACATGCTCGGGAGTTTTTTCCAGCGGTTTCGAATTGTCATGGTTGTAAACCAGCGTCAGTGGATCCTTCAGCCCGGAGTCCAACCGGCCCAAATACCAATGATAGGCTGGCGATTCAAAGCCGTTGGCCAGCAGCAAGCGCAGAGTTCGGGCGCCGTCAGCGTGCAAACTGCTGTCGCCAAAGTTCACTGACAGCAAACCGTCGGAACGTGGATAACAAGTGTCCACGAAAAAGTCGCCCACACGGGAGAGCAGGGGAATGGCGGGCGGATTGGACTGGGGGAACACGTTGGCGTAAGCCAGTCGAAACAGAAGATATTCCGACAGCGCGTAGTTGGCGTAGTTCACGCTCTCATAGAAAGCGCCATCGCGATCGAAGTTGCGGCTCTTGTTCTGGAGGATATTGCCCAGGTAATAAAACCATTCGGGAAACGCCTGCACAATCCGTTCGCACCAGGCCGCCGCTTCCGGCACGTCATCCACCAGCGCCAGCGAAGCAACCCCGGCCATCGCCACGCAGACGCTCCACCAGTTGTGACCCATCGAGTCGAGCGCGTGAATGCGGCTGCCCGGCAGCAGCCAATCGTCCAAGGTCGGCCGGATTCCCAAACGCACCATGGCCGCGGCGATTTCCTGGCGTTCGGCCGCGGTCAGCGTGTCGTGAAGGCAATCGTAGCCCACCGCATAGCCGAAGCAGAAGCGGGCGGTGTTCAATTCCGAATGCCACGGCGGATCGTTTCCCGCATCGCCCGCCCAGCGCTGCAAATGGCCGAAGTGCAGCAACGCTGTCTTCAACTTCTCGGCATAACGTTCGTCACCGGTCAGGCGGAAGGCCAATCCCAGCGTGGTAGCCATGCCGCTGATTTGTCCGCTGGGGGCGCCGTAGTTGCCATGCTGCCCCCGACCGCTTTCCGCGTAATCGAGTGAGACAAGCTTTTCATTCAGATACCGGTCGGCGCGTTGCTGAATTTCTTCCCAAGCCGTTCGGATGGATGGTTCCTGGCTGATCCGTTCCTGCAACCGGGCGATTCGCTCACGAGTGAAAAACAAGCGTGGACGCTCCTGCCGGGCGGTCGGCATCGAACTGGACGTCGTGGTGGCTGGCCGAGGTGAGCTTTGGGTGGTGCTTACGGGTGTTTCGGCTGCCACCAGGGGCAATATGGCACCAACGTTCAAGCCCAACCCCAGCCCCAACGCCATCCAAACTGCAACTGAGGAGGGCAGGGCCGGGGACCGCCACAAGTGAACCGGATGTTTGTGCTGCATAATTTCAAGCGCATTGTTGGACAACACTCCGATTTGACAAAGAAAAATTGCATAGGCAGGTCCATTCCCCTGGAGTAAGGTCCGTTTGACGAAACTATGAGTGCCAGCGATTCAAACACCACCATGGCGGTATTCCTCGACCTCGAGAATATCGCGCTCGGAGCCATCAATGCCCATTTTGCCCGGTTCGACATCAAGAAGATCCTCGAACGGCTGTTGCTCAAAGGGCACATCGTGGTCAAGAAGGCCTACTGCGATTTTGACCGGTTCAAAGCGTTCAAACGCGATCTGCACGAAACGGCCTTTGAACTCATCGAGATTCCGCACGTGCGCCAGTCCGGCAAGAACTCCGCCGACATTCGCATGGTGGTGGACGCCCTGGATCTCTGTTACACGAAGAGCCACGTGGACACGTTCGTGATCATCAGTGGCGACTCGGATTTTTCGCCGCTGGTCAGCAAACTCCGGGAAAACGCCAAAACCGTGATTGGCGTTGGCGTGAAGAGTTCGACGTCCGACTTATTCATGAACAATTGCGACGAGTTCCTGTATTACGATGACTTGGTGCGGGTGAAGCCTTCCAAAGCGCGCCAACGCAGCGCCGCGACGGCCTCAACCGCCAAAGCTGGCGCCGAGGACAATCAGGAATTGGCGCCGGCCAAAGGGCTCGACTTGGTCGTGGCAACCTTTGAAGCCATCAGTGAAGAACGCGACGAAGACGGCCGCATCTGGGGATCCATGATCAAACAAGCCCTCAAACGGCGGGACCCGGGCTTCAACGAACGGGCTTTTGGTTTTCGGTCCTTCAACGATCTGTTGCTGGAGGCTCAAAAACGCAAGTTGATCAAATTGGAGCCCGACGAAAAATCCGGTGGGTATTTGGTGCGGCCGGCCGAGTGAGTTTTCCTCTTGCCTCTGCCGCTACCCAACCTTTCAGGCATCAACATCTGGCATCCGGCATCAATCTTCCCTCTCCTCCTTTAAGGCCTGCTCAATCGATAAAACCTCCTCCCGTCCGATTTCGGCACCACGACTACGTTTGATAAGTCCGATACTTCGGGGGTATCGGCATTGGTCGTCCATGTGGCGTCCAGTGACAGATTGGTTGAGGATTCGAGATAAAAATCAGTGGCCAGCACGGACCACGACAGGCGTACGCTGTCGGCTTGTGGGGTTATGCTCAACGGTGGGGCAGTTGAAGTATCAAGTTTGGCCAGGAAGACTTCCGGCGCCGGCGGCCCCGAGGTGCTTAACGTCATTTCGTCGAAAGTCAAAGTGTTTTGGAACGATCCCGAGATGTAGCAATTGCCAATTGCGTCAGCCCTTAAATGATAAAGCATCAAGTTTTGCGGCACCTGCCGGGACCAAAGCGGAATGCCTTCTCGAGCATACTTCGCATAGAGCACGTTGCCCGCTTCGAGTTCGGCCGCCAGATAACAATTCCCGGCCGCATCCATCGCCACGGCTGAGCGCGAGGCGGAACGCGGTTGACTGGTTTGCCTGGCCCAAGCCACGTTGCCCGCGGCATCGTACTTCGCAACAAAGAAATCGTAGTTGTCAAACGAGCCGGGATCCAACGTGTTGCTCAGCGTGAGGCTGCCAAAGTTGGCACGTCCATAAAACATACCATTTACCAAGCAGCTTCCTTCGCAATCAACCGCCAAACGATTAGCGTAGTCGTCGCCGGTTCCCCCACCACAACGGGTCCAAAGCAATTGTCCGTGAGGGTTGTACTTGGTTAGAAAAACATCGGTGCCACCGCCGGCATCGAACTGAAGGTCATTCAGTATCAAGGCCGGTCCGTACAGTTCCGGCCACATAAACGTTGCCGGCCGGATCAATGGCGATATCCGCTCCTCCATGGGCGTTACCAGCGTCGATGGTATTGATCCAAACCGGGCGCCCCTGGTCGTCATACTTTGCTACGATGCTGCTGCCCGTCACATTGGTTTCGGCCGAGTTTGCCGTAGTTTGAAAGACTCCGGTCCAGTAACAATTACCCGCATCATCTACCGCCAAACCGCTGGAATAGATCCAGTCACTCCAGAAAATAAGGTTGGCCCAAAGCGGTGCCCCGCTGCTGTCGTATTTTGCCAGCACAACGCTCGTGGCACCTGGATTGGTCAGCGTCAGGCCTCCGAAAACGGCGGTCGGTGCGTCAAAATTGCAGAGCACATACACATTGTTTGCAGCGTCCAAACCGAGTCCCATGGGTGAAATGCCGTAGAAATATTGAGTTTCACCATCCTGGGTGACCCACACGAGTTCGCCGGTGCGGTCGTATTTGGCCACAAACAATCCTGGTTTGGTCAGGGAAGTATTGCCGAATTGGGCGTTCCCACTGATGCTGCCCGCTTGGTAACAATTGCCGGCCGCGTCCACCGCCAAGGCGAAGCCGAAATCCGGATAACCATCCGGAGCCCCCGCTTGCCTGGCCCACCGGAATGAGGGAGCGACCTCGGTGGCAATTATCGAACCGGCGAGCCAAACCGTTGCCAATACCGCCCCAATCCATTCTCGCCCAAGATGCGAGTAACGTCTTAGTGATTGGGTTGAATTGCCAGGATTGGAGTTGCCGAGAATTGTTGTGCTCATATAAACGTCCTATGGCCTTGGGTATATTGCCACGCAATGGTGCCAAGCACGGAAAGTACCAGTTTATACCAAACGCTGCATTCCGTCCGCTGGCAGGAATTCACTGGCACGCTGACGGTGGCGCTGGTGTAAACGAGGAAGCACTTGTGGGAAGATGAGCATCACGAGTCGTGGCTGGACATTAGTGGCATACCGGATCAGTGCGGGTGATTTTGACCGAAGTAGAAACCGGGGAGATATCCGAAAGCCGCTCCCACATCGAACCACTGCCAGGTCAAACTTCTTTGGGCTAGAACGCCTTGTGCCAGGTGCCAGCCTTGACTTGACGGCATCGCATTTGCGCATCAAGGACGCTAGCCCGAGCCTGAAGTGGCCAGTACCGTGATTTGGTCGCGGATCGCCCGGGTCAGTTCCGCAACGTCGGTCGCATCCAGTCGGCGCAAAACGCATTCCCACCGATAAGCGTAGCTGCCCGCCGGATCATATTTGCAATGTCTAAAGAGAGTGTGGAAGGCCCGGCGTCGTTCGCGATAATCGCCTTGCACGTGCCGAAACCAGTCCGCAAAGGTTTCCAGATATGCTTCGGCAAACTTCCGCGGATTGGGAACCAGCGCCAGCCGCGCGTTGATCGGGCGGGCGTAGTCTTTGGCAAACTCGGTCAACGGCCGGCGGTATTCGTCAAAGGCTCCGCTGTGATCGGCGACAATTAGCTCGACCGGCAGATCCGCTTCTTCCATCAACACCTCGTCGCCGTCATCAAATACCACCTGGGTTCCATTTTCGTAAGTGCGGCCGATAATCAAGTTCGAGGCCGCGGCTTTGCCCAGCAACCAAGCCACGCGCAAGGCATAATCCTCATCACTGAACTTCCAGGGTGGCAGTTTGTCGGTGGCAGTCCCGTACAGGTAGTCCCGTTCAAAATAGCTGGCTCGAATCCGGCAGCCGGCATACGCGTGGTTCGTACCGTGGTAAACTTCCCCGATCCGGCGTAGCGTGACCCGCGGAATCAGGTTCATGCCCAATTGTCGGCAGCCCAGGCGGCGATCCAGGATGTAGTCCGCATATTCATCGCTTTCGAGAATGGCCTGGAGTAATGGTTTGCCCTGGTCCAGCCGTTCGGCCACATCCCATTTTTGCATCCGCAGGAAACGGACCATCGGCACGGCTTCATGCCGCGCCTTGAACTCGGCGATATAGACGCCGCGTTTGCCGCGCTTGAGCGGGCGGCCCGAAAGCGATTGGGGGATGCGCCCGACGTTCACATACTCCAGGTCCCAGTATTCCCGCACAAAGTTGTAAATGAATCCCCGGGCGCGGGCGTCGCAAAGAAGTTGGAGCGATTCATCGTTCGCCCGTTGCTCGGCTTCATCGAAAATGGTGTCCAGGATGAATTCGCCCTCTTCAAACCGCCCGCCGGGCAACCATTCGATTTGCAGGAAGAAGTCCGGGCTCAAACCGTGCAGGACCTCCTCGGCAATCGTCTCATCTTTCTGGCGGACGAGCACAACGAACATCTCGTTGCGCCATTGTTCCACGCGCACGTCATCTTCCCGGAACGGCGGTTCCACCGCGGCGGCGAACTGCGCCTTCAACGCCTCGTGCTGGGCGCGCGCTGCGGCTTCGGTCAGTTTCCCCCACGGCACCCCCACAAAATGCGACGCGCCAAAACGGGTGGGCGCCGCCATGAAGAAGTCCACTTCCGGATTGCCCAGCCGGTTGCGGCACTGCGAGTGTTGGGCGATTTCGTCCAATTGGCGGACCAGCGCGGGCCCATCCAACCGGTCCAACCGGGCAAATTCGTGAAACGTCAGGTAGCGGGTGCCGCTGGCCCGGCTGTAGTAATAAATCGGTTGTTCATGGATGGGGACATGGGACTGCTGAATTAACTGGCGCATGCCTTCGTGCGACTGGGGCAGCGCGCTGATGCGCCAGTATTCCCCCCGTTCCTTGATCGCGTTTTGCACCTGCTCGTTGAAGACGAACATGAATTTGATTTGCCGCTTCGATACCAGTTCCTGGAGCGCCTCGTCGGCCTGGAAGGCCAATGGCATGTGCGCCGGATCAGGGCGAATCAGCACGTGGTCCGGTTCAAAAAACAGGTCCACCGACTGCGCGCACTCCAATTCTTCATCTGCCCGCGTCAGCGGCGGCTTCCCCTGCACCGCCCGTTGCTCATTCAAAAGCTCGATTAACGCGAGGCGCTGGGAGGCATGGATGCCGGGCAGCGTGACCAGCAATTGGTGTGCGGGAAAAACGGTGCCCACCCGCGATTTCAATTGCCCTTGGGCGTCGCGTTCGAACAACTTAGGTCCACGTATCTGGAGTGCCATACCGCTGGGCCAACGATAGGCCGGCCGGACAATTTGTCGATACCAACCCGCCGGAGAAATTCAGACTGCGGCGCCGCGTCAGGTTGTCGGCGCGCAAGCATCCTGGGCGAAATGAGTGCAGTGGGTTTGACCGGGCCTTGGCGTTTCGGGAAGTAACCCGCTGCCGTTGGTGCGGTCGAACTCGACGATGCCCTGGGCACCGGTGCGGCCGTCAATGTTTTGCCCAGCACCGGTGAGGAATCCTTGGCCTGCTGTATCCCATCGCTTGGCGACATGCAAGCCGGCAGGGAATGTTCAAAATCGAGCGGAGAATTTGAACGAAGACAACAAGAGAGTTTTGACGATTTAATGGGTGGAACGACCCAGATCAATCATGGTGAATGAGCATAGGCGTTTTCCCAGTTGTTCAACGAGTCATGGAGCCAATGGTCGGGATTGAACCGACGACCGACGGTTTACGAAACCGTTGCTCTACCGCTGAGCTACATTGGCTTTCCATTCGGTTTTATAGGTATATTTGTTGGTTTTTGAGCTTGTCAGGCCCAAACTATTCCAACAGGATTCCAACATGTTTTGCGGGTCAAACCCTACATAACCCTATGAAAACCATCCGGAAAGATTGGCCCAAGGTCAGCCAATACGTCAAGGCGGGAAACACATATTTTTCTGTGGACCTGCGGCGCAGGCACTACCGGGGCCAGAAGTGGAAAAACTTCACGAGTCGAGACGAGGCTCTCAAATTCGCAGCCGACCTTGGGAAGAAGGTCGCCAAGTCAGGAATCGATTCCATCCAGGCGGTTCATGAAGGTGACAGGGTGAAAGCGTGGGGCGAACAATGTGCTCTCTACGGAAAAACTGTCGAGCAGGCGATTGATACTGCTCTGAAGTTGTGGGAGCAGGAACGTAAAATCAAGGAGTCGCCGTTTATGTCGGAACTGCTGAGCCTTTGGATGCTCGACAAGATCGAGAACCCCTTGAAGCCTCTTCGTCCAAGAACATTGAAGTCGATTCGCTTCATGGCCAATACGTTCAAGGCCGATTTCAAGGACGCAAGGATCAAGCAGATCGACCGGGCACGCCTTGAAAAATACCTTCGCGGCAAGGATGTCTCCAATCAGACCCGCAAAAACCTTCGGAACTACCTTGGTCAGTTTTTCAATTGGGCGATTCGCAACGGTCATTGTGAAAAGAATCCGGTCGAGCAAATTCAAGTCCATGTTCAAAATGGCGTGCCCGAGTATTTCAAAATCGAACAATGTGTGTCGATTTTGCAGGAGCTGCTCAAGGAGGAACACGCTTCAGTGAAAGCCTACTTCGTCCTCTGTCTGTTCGGTGGGATTCGTCCAGAGGAAGCCCAACGATTGGCTTGGGAAGCAAACGTGAAGATGGATACTGAAGAGATTTATATCCCTGCCACCATCGCGAAGACCAAACGTGATCGCATGTTCGCAATGCCGCCAATATTGAAACTTTGGTTGGAGTTTTGTCCTCAGGACAAACCGCTTATTCCTGCAAACCTCCGGAAATTAAAAGACAAGGTCATCAAATCCCTTAACTTCCCTTGGATTCAAGACGGATTACGACACACCTTCGCTACTTTCCATTATGCCAAACATAAGAGCCTTGATGAACTTCGACACATTATGGGCAATTCTCCAAACGTGATTGAACGATTTTATAAGGGAGCCATTTCACCCAAGCTGGTTGATCTTTTTTGGAGCCTCACCCCTATGGCCCGCAGGAAGGTTTGCCAGTCTTCTTCCGTCGTTCTTACGGCTCTGGTTGCCTGTGCGGACTGCGTTGATCTGTTGGCCCCTTCACCAGCTTCGGGGCTTGCGCCTTGCTGCTGGCTACTGTGAACCAATCCGACTCCCGAATCGCCAGGAGGTACTCCTTTGGGTTGCGCCTCCCTTCCTGCTTGGCTCTCGTAGTTAGTGCGGCAGGGACTCTTCGGGTCTCCTTCGTTCCGTGTGTTTCCTTCGGCACGCGCCACGCTCTCAGACCCCGGCAAGCCCTCCCCATCCTTACCTTTAACGGACGGGTCGGTTTTGGATTCGGACAGTAAGACGTCATCTCCACTTGCAGTTGAGCTTCTCGAGGCTGAATTGCTTAAGCCGGATGCGGGTCCAGCTTGCGGCTCGCGCTTTTCCGTGGATACGCTTCTCGACGGCCGTTCGTTCCGGTAGAACTTTAAATCCACCGGTTCTCCTGCCGTCAAGCAACCCTCGGTCTTGGGTGGTTGGTTAGACCTTTCCATTCATTGTTTTCACGTTGAATCCGGCGGTTTGAGCATGCGTTCGCAAACTGATGGTGAAGTTAGAACGGTAATTGATGGAGAGGAGCATTGATGGTTGGCGGATCGCCTGGGGGACGCTGTCCCCCAACCCCCCTGGGATTTTTCGCTTTGGCGCTACTCCAGCAGAACAGGGATGGGCCGGGCAGCCTTTGGACAAAGCCACCCGGCCCTTCTGCTGTTGGCAGCTCCCCAGTCGGCGCTCAGGTTGCGTCCCCGCAGAGCCCTATCCTCCGCTGGGGTAAATCCGCTCAGGGTGACGGGGCCGGCGGCGCTGGATTCTGCGGTTTCCCGTTTCCGTTTCCCTGGGGGTCTATAGGGTGGGAAAGGGAAACGAGTTGATAGCCGCCGGCCTTGCATGCGGCTGATCAGCCCGGCTTGGGTCAGTTCGGCCAAGCGGCGCAGAGCGTGGCGGTGCGTATGCGGCAGAGTGGGCGCAGGTGTTGCACCGAGGCCGGGGCGTCCAGTGGCGCCAAGGCGTCCAGCACGCGTTGTCGCGGCGAGTCCGCAGAAGGACCAGCAGCGGAACCGGCGGAACCGGCGGCCTCACTGAGCACCGATAGGGCCAGTGCGTCGCCGGTGGCCTGCAGTTGCAGGGCGATGTGGTCCTGAGAAGCGGCGGCGCGATGCTCGGTGGAGAGGGTCAGTTGCGAGCCTTTGCGGCGCATGTAGAGATTGGAGTCGCCCCAACCGTGGAGTTCACTGGAACCGCGCAAGGCCTGGCCCGGGCGGCTGATGAGAGTCCTTGCGGGCGTGATGCACCAGGAGGATGGCCAGGCCAAAGCGCCGTTGGAGTTCCCGCAGATAGGATAGCAGGGCGGCGACTTGGCTGGCATCGTTCTCATCGATTCGATGAAGCCGGATGAGGGGATCGAGGACCAGGAGGATGGGTTGGCGCTGCTGGATGGTGTCGGCCAGGCGCTGGCGATCGCTCGCGGTGTCCAGTCGGAGTGAGGGGGCCATGATGACCTCGACGGGGAGCGAAGGGAAATCGACCTGAGCCATTATCGCAATGCCTTCCAACCTCTGGCGGACGATGGCCAGGGAGTCTTCAGCCGGAAAGAGCA
Source organism: uncultured Verrucomicrobiae bacterium (assembly GCA_963788655.1). GTDB lineage: Bacteria > Verrucomicrobiota > Verrucomicrobiia > Limisphaerales > JAFGQR01 > JAFGQR01. The sequence continues at coordinate 38,675 of CAWBHS010000067.1, forward strand.
GCACCTTGCCGGTGCGCCGAACCGGGAACTGCCGCAGACAGGCGGCGCCCGAAGCGACGCTCACCGCCACATCCAGGGCCAGGAAGCTTTTGTAGCACTTGGGTTCGCCGCCCAGAATGCCGACGGCTTGCTCGGACCAGAGTCCTTGAACTAACCACTGGGTCTGGGGGCCAGCGGTGGAGAGTTGGCTGGCTCGTTGCACGGGAAGCGGGTTCATGGTTTGCGAACGGGTTTGGGATCCAGCGCAAAGACCTCGAAGAAGAGCTTTTCGTCGATTTGCTCCCGTTCCTGATGCAGCGCGGCGGCCAATAACTCATTGGCCATATTCATCAACAGGCGCAGGTTGCCGGCGGCATGTTCGCACAGGGTCTGGAGCAACGGGGCGTTGAGAAGTTTGGGATTGCCGGCCATTTTGAGGAGGTGGTTTAAGCACTGGAGCAGTTGCGGGGCGCTCAAGGGCTCGGCACGCAGGCGCGAGCGGATGCGGCTGGCAATGGGCAAAAGTTCCACGCCTTCCAGTCGGTTGGCCAGGCGACGATCCCCGGCCAGGATGGTGGTCAGGATCGAGCGCGAGTCCAGGTCGGCGCTGGAGAGCAAGCGCAACTCGGAGAACACCGGCGGGCTCATTTCCTGGGCCTCGTCGATCAAGAGCACGGGGCGAAAGAGCGAGCTGTCGATGTGATGGAGCCATTTTTCCCGCAGCGCTTTGGCGCTGGCCCAACGGTTATGAGGAGACAAGGCAACCGCGAAGAGGTGACCCAGTTCGCGATAGAAGTCGGCCAGGGAGGCCTGGGGCCGGCTCAATACACCGACTTGCACATCGCGCAGGTTGCCCAGGCGTTCGGCCAGGAGGCGCAGGGCGGCGCTCTTGCCGGTGCCGGGTTCGCCGATGACCAGGGCAAAGCCGCCTTCGCCGATCTGTTGTTCGATGCGCCAGCAGAAGCTCTCGGTGGCCGGAGAGGGCCACAGCGCCGAGGTCGGCACTTCTGGGGAAAAGGGGTTGAACTTTAAGCTGAACAGGGAGAGGAGTTTTTTGTTCATGGAGCGTCGGGTGATTGGGTGGTGGTTTTGGGCAGATAAGCCGGAGGCAGACCGGTGAGGGCGTATTGCTGGATGAGTTTTTGGAGCAGCGGCGCCAGGCCCGAAGGCGGCGGGACCGGCGTGGCGGGTGTTTGCAGTGGACCGTTGCGGGCGGCTCGGTGACCTTCCGCGTTCTTGTGTTTATCCAGGGGAAAAAGCCGGCCGAGGATCGTGCCGGTGGTGGGATCGGCCAGGTGCACCTGGCTCAAATCCCAGGCCGCCACCCGGACCTGGACCTGCTGGAAATGACCGTAGCGGGAGGGCACCTCAAAACGAATCCCTCCCAGGCTGATGGTGCCGTCGGAGCGGCGTTGGGTGCGCTTGAGTTCGGCGGTAAAGGCCAGTTTGAGTGCGGCGCTCTGCGGACAGGGCCGGCCCACGTCGCGGTCGTGGAGATAACGGTTGAGGGGAGTCGTTCCCAGTTCGGAATGCTCGGCCCGGTTGTATTCCATCTCCACCCAGGCCAGGGTAGCCTCGTTGAGCTGAGCCAACGTCAGATCGGCGACTCCCTCGAGCATGGGTAAGAGCCGGCCTTCGATCTGGGTCCAGAAGTGCTCTTGCTTCCCGTTTTGGAAGGCGGCGTAGGGCAAAATGGTTTCATGAACGATGCTCAGGCGGGCCAAGCCCTCGGTGGGTTTCGTGGGCGAGCATGGCGGCGCCATTGTCGGTCATGAGGGCCCGTGGCAAGGAGCGCTTTTGGAAGGCTTGGCACAGGCCGTGACAGAGCTCCTCGGCCGCCTCGCTCAGATACCATTGGGTGTGACAGCAGAGGCGGGAACAATCATCCAGAACCCCCAGAAGCAGCGGGTAAACCCATCGGCCGTTGTCGAGCAAGACACGGACTGAGCCGTGATGAAAATCCAGGTGCCAGAGGGCATTGACATACTGGCTTTCGTAGCTGCGCACCTCGCGGCTCTCCAGCCGATGCTCGGCGGCTTGAGCGCCCGGGCTGTGAACCGGACCGCGTCGCGGGCGTTTGATCAGCCCGTGGTCTTTCATGTAGCGCCGGACCGAGGCGTAGGAAGGAGACGCTCCCAAGGCCGGATCCTTTTCCACCAAAACCGCCAAGTTATCGGCGTGAAGCTGGTAACTCCAACTGGGGTGCTGGCGGTATTGGCTCAGCAGCAGGTCGCGGACTTTGGGACCCACCGCCGGGTGCTGACCCTGATCGGAGCGGATCTTCCGGCGCAAGGCCTGGACCGGGTCCCGCTTTTCATTGCGGGCGGTGTAATACCAGCCCTCGATGGTGGAGAAGCCAAACTGCGTCCATTGGCCGGTTATGGGATGGCGCCATTTTTTGGCGGCCAGGCCTTTGAGTTGTTCCTGGAGCTGGCCCGACTCGGGCGGAGCGGCCAGCAAAGGGCCGACCACGCTGAAGCGAAAGCGGGCCCAGCGTTGGTGAGAACCGGAGGATTTCAGAGTTGTTAGCCATATCGTTTTTCGGATTTTCGTCACCGTTGTGGCGGACGAATGGCTTGTATCACGCGCCCGGGAACCTGTCTACGGCCATCCTGTGCGCGAGCTCGCTGGCCCTCACATAACCTGGGCTTCCCAGGCGCCCGGCACCGTCATCGGCGCCAAAAATTTCAAGAGATCCATGAAGCGGTTCCGTTGCTCGGCGCCGTAGGCTTTGGCCAAGGAGTTCGGCAAGCTCTGCTCACACACCGGGGGCATGAAGAGGGCGCGAGCCGCTCGCCAGAACGAGCCTGGACAAAGGTGTCCAACCACCATTCGCGCCAGCGCTGCAGTGTGCGGCGATCCATCTGAAGCACTTTGCGCAAGCGATGGACCCGCTCGGCGTTCAGGCCGTGAACCATCGAGCTCAAGAGCACGACGACCAGCCCCGCATAGACCCGCCGGCCCAGGAAACGCACCGAGGCCGGGGTGCAACGCCGCCGGCAATCCTCTTCGCGAACAACAGAAACTGAAACGCAAGTCCCACTGTGGCCCGCCACGGGGCTTGCGATCGTAATCGCCTCGATGCAACGTTCCGCCGCAAAACCGACAGCCCTCTTGGTGGGTTTGCTGCGGCAAAATCGTCGTCGATCTTCTCAAGCAGTTGGAATAAGGTCTGATCAGCCAGATGGTTCTGGCACCAATGCACTTCGTTTTGGGCCTTCACAACCGAAAGCGAAGAGCAAAAGACCCCCGCGGGGCAAGCTCCGCGGGGGTTCCACTTCCGAAAGCTGGGTTGATCGCGTAAGCCGAGGGACCGAAACGCGTTTCCCTCAGCAAGTCTGATCAAAGCCGCCCGATCTTCCGTCACTTTTCGGCGCCGCGCTCAGAGTGC
>CAWBHS010000068.1:0-27795 GCA_963788655.1 uncultured Verrucomicrobiae bacterium
AGAAGAGACAAGGAGGAAATACGGGGTGCCGGAGAAGTTCTTCCTCGCATCCGCCCGCTTCGTCGAGAAGAAGAATCTGCCCCGCTTGCTCCAAGCCTACGCACTTTACAGGCAAAATGGTGAAACGCGGAAGTCAAAGAGCACCTCACCCCGGCCTCTCCCCAGAGCGGAGAGGGAGGAGCCCCTTGGTCGTTGGTTTTGCTGGGCGATGGCTTACTTAAGTCTGACCTCTGTCGTCTGATCTCTGACCTCTCCTTGCAGCACTCCGTGCTGCGCCCGGTTTCAAACAGTACGACGAACTCCCGGTCTATTATGGCCTGGCCAACGCGTTTGTCCACGCCAGCACCACTGAACAATGGGGCCTGGTCGTCAACGAGGCGATGGCCAGCGGCCTGCCGGTGCTGGTGTCGAACCGCTGCGGTTGCGCCCCGGACCTGGTGCAGGAAGGCGTGAACGGCTTCACTTTCGATCCATATAACATCGAGCAACTCGCCCAACTCATGCTCAGCTTCCACCATGGATAAAGGGGGGAGCACAGGCGCCTCGCCTGTTGAATCCGGCGCCCCGCCGCCCGGATTCCCCTTCCGCCATCTGTCCTCCGTCTTCCGCCCTCAACCCTCAACTCTCAGCCACCCTTACCGAGATGGGCGAAGCCAGTCGCCGCATCATTGCCGACTGGGGGCCGGAGCGATTGCTTCGGCCTCAAGCAAGCCGTCGAGTGTGCCTTGCGTGTTGGTCCAGTAAAGCCCACCTTCCTCCAGCGATTAATCCTCCGTGCTTTGCTTGCCAGGTGATTTCAGCGTTTCAGTATTTTTACGAATCGCCCCTTTGCGCCTTGCTGGTTTCAAAACTCAAACTATGCTCTAACACATGGACACCTTAACCATCCAAATACCGGAGTCAGTGCTGCTACAGACGGGGGCATCCCGCGAAGCCTTGCAGCGGGAAGGCGAATTTTGGCTGGCGCTCCGTTTCTTTCAGAGCGGACGGCTCACCTCGGGTCAAGCGGCGGCCATGTGCGGCCTGAACCGCGTGGATTTCTTGTTGGCGGCAGGCCGGGAAGGAGTGCCCGTCGCGGATCTGGACGGCGACGAACTGGACCGCGAAGTGGGCGTGGCGCGTGGGCACTGACACCGCCAGCCATGTTGTCTGCAACTGCGGGCCGCTCATTGCCCTGGCCGGTATCCGGCAGATGGAACTGTTGACCCGTCTGTTCAGTCGCGTCTGGATTCCCACTGTTGTTCACACTGAATTAACCGGTTCGGTCCGGTTTGCCACTGCCCGTGACTTGTTCACCCAGCCTTGGTTGCAAATCATCTCTCCTGCGGAACCGGTGGACACCTTTCTCTCGTCACAACTGGATCCGGGCGAAGCTGCGGTGCTGACTCTGGCCCGCCAGACTCCGGGGGCAGAAGTCCTGATGGACGAACGGCGGGGACGCCGGGTTGCGGAGCAGGTTTACGGTCTGCCCATCGTGGGCACGGGAGGGCTGTTGCTCCGCGCCAAGGCAGCAGGTTTAATCCCGGCGGTGAGCCCATTGCTGTCGGCCATGAAAGCGAACGGCTATCATCTCAGCGAGCGGTTGATGCACGCCGTATGCCGTGCCGCGGGTGAATAGCCAAACCCCACGAGTCAGTTTTCAGCATCTCAGCGTTTCAGCCCCGTCCTTTATTGCCGATTTCAGCCTTTCAGCTTTTCAGCTTTTTAGCTTTTTAGCCCCGTCCCTTGGTCCTTTGGTCCCTTGGTCTTTTCGTCCCATTTCCAGCCTTTCAGCTTTTCAAGCCTGTCCCATGATCCGTAGTTCTTTGGTCCTGATTTCAGCATTTCAGCATTTCAGTGTTTCAGTGTTTCAGTGTTTCAGTGTTTCAGTGTTTTGTTTTTTTTGGTTGCGTTCTCTGCGGTTAAGCTAAAGTGAAAGTCGTCTGCCTCCTGGATTCGGTGTCCCGCCAGAATGGAGGCATCTTCGAAGCCGAACGTAAACTGCAAGTCGAGCTGGCCGGCAGTCAGCAAGTCAACGTTGCGGTGCTGGGTTTGGCGGATGAACATACGCGCGCCGATGCACCTGCCTGGAAGCCGCTTGATGTCTCCACTTTTCCCGTTGTCGGCCCCAGCTTCTTCGGTTACTCGCCCCAACTCAAGCACGCCCTTTCAAACAGTGAAGCCGACGTTGTCTATAACGCCGGGCTTTGGAAGTATCCTTCGCTGGCGACCAAGGACTGGGCAAATGCCACGCGAAAGCCATACGTGGTCGCTCCGCACGGAATGCTGGACGCCTGGGCCCTGCAAAACTCCAGGTGGAAGAAGCAGTTGGCCGGATGGTGCTTTCAGAATGCGCACCTGCGCGGTGCCGCCTGCCTGCGGGCGCTCTGCACTGCGGAAGCTCAATCCATCCGCGCCTACGGCCTGAAGAATCCCATTGCCATAATCCCGAATGGGGTCGAGCTGCCAGACCTTGGAAATGCTGAAATACTGAAAACTGAAAAGCTGAAACCGGAGAATGGCGATGTTCACGCTTCTCAACATTTCAGCGTTTCAGCGTTTCAGCGTTTCAGCGTTTTCTCGAACCGTAAGGCCCTGCTTTATCTTGGCCGCATCCATCCCAAGAAAGGTCTGGTCAACCTCCTCCGCGCATGGCGTCTGTGTCTCGCCCTCTGTCCTCTGACTTCTGTCCTCTGTCCTCTGATTGGACTCTCGCCATCGCCGGCTGGGACCAGGGCGGGCACGAAGCGGAACTCAAACGCCTGGCCACGGAACTGGAGATTCCGTGGCGCGACTGCCGCGAAGCGCCTTATACACTCAGGGGAGAGTTGGCCGCAGGCCGGATGAGGTGGATTTCAGCATTTCAGATTTTCAGCGTTTCAGCGTTTTCTTTTTCGGCCCGCTGTTTGGCGCCGAAAAGCCGCCGCTTACGCTCCTGCGACGCCTTTATCCTTCCCTCTTTCAGCGAAGGTTTGCCCATGGTGGTGCTCGAAGCCTGGGCCTACGGCAAGCCGGTGCTGATGACGCCGGAGTGCAATCTCCCCGAAGGCTTCGCCGCCAACGCCGCGATCCGGATCGAGACGAATCCCGAAAGCATTGCGCGAGGACTTAGTATTTTAGCCAATTACCGATAACTGATAACCGATCACTCGGAGCGAACGGACGGAAGTTGGTGAGCGAACGCTTCACCTGGCCCAAAATCGCGGCGGAAATGAAGCAAGTTTACGACTGGGTGCTGGGTGGAGGAGCAAAGCCGGAAAGTGTGGTTGATTGTTGAGGGTCTGGATAAATGCTGAAAATCTGAAATACTGAAACGCTGAAATGCGGAAAGCAGACGAAACCGCCGGCCTGACTGGCTGATTCCAGTTCCCCTTCAAGATGAGACTTCCATCGGAGCGCGGACATTCCTGTCCGCTCGGGCAACGCCATCCCCGCCGAGCGGACAGGAATGTCCGCGCTCCAATCCGCTTTCGCATTAGCCCCAACTTGAAAGCAAAATGGAACATGGGTGCTGAAATCCTGGAACTTGGAAAATCAAGCTGAACAGAGGTCTCCTTCGATCATTCCAGTTTTAGCCTTTCAGCGTTTCAGCTTTTTGCTTTGCAGTCCTTTGGTCTTTTGGTCCGTGGTCCCTTGGGCCTCTTTTCAGCTTTTCAGACCCGTCCTTTGGTCCGCAGCCTTTGTTCACAGGAACTTGCTATCTGTTTCCTAAGCCTTTATTCTTGCCGCATGGGTGAATCGCTCACCATCACGTTAACGCCGATGCAGCTTGCCTGGGTAAATGCCCGCAAGGAAGAAGAGGGCTTTTCGTCCTCCGGCGATGTCATCCGCGAATTGATTCGGCGCGAACAGGAAAAGGAGTGGGCAGTATTGGCGGCTGAATTTGAGCGGCTGAACAACGGCAGTGGCGGCGAACCGGAGCCAGTCGAGGAAATTAACCGAATTGTGCGCCAAGTGAAAAAGGAACGGCGTGAGGCCCATCGCCGTTCTTGATTCCACCGTCGTTGTCGCGGGTATTGGGTGGCAAGGAGACAGCCGGCAGATTTTGGCATTGTTGGCGCGGCGCGGCTTGGTTTCCGTCCGTACTTCTTGGCTGACTGACGAGTGGGCCAGCACGGTGGCGCGCGTTGCCCAAGAGGCACATAGTTGGCGCAACCGCAATTGGCCGGCGTGGCTAAACTGGCTCAAGCGCGCCTCGGTGCTGTTGGAGGATCCGCCCATGCGAGCGACCGTCAAGCGCGATCCGAAAGATGATCCGGTCATCGCTGCCGCAGTGGCCGCCCACGCAACGTATTTGGTGTCTTACGACCGGGACTTACTGGATTTGGACAAGCCTTACGGTGTGCAATGTCTTCGTCCGCACGCCTTTCTTGCCGCGGTGCTAGCCAAGCCATAAAGGATGGTTGCCGATGAGCCGCAGGAAATTCAGCCTTCACTCGGCCTGAAGCTCCCGAATACAGATGACGGAGGTTGGAAATTAGAGGACAGTTAAAAAGCTTTAATTGGTCCTCTGTCCCTTTGGTCCGGTTATCAGCATTTCAGCATTTTAGCGTTTTAGCGTTTCAGCGTTTTCCGATGTATGGATTTGGCCAATTACACGACGAAGGATTTTGACCGGGGCGCCCGTCGCTTGAAGGAAGTGCTTTGGACCATCACCAAAGCGCTTTTTTTTATGCCGTCATGGCCGTGGCCGTCGCGTTTGCGTGCGTCCTTACTGCGGCTGTTTGGCGCCCAGGTTGGCCGCGGGCTCGTCATTCGTTCGCGAGTTAACATCACCTTCCCCTGGCGCTTGTGTGTCGCAGATCATGTGTGGATCGGGGAAGAGACGGTGATCCTGAGCCTGGCAACCGTCACCATTGAATCGCACGTATGCATTTCGCAGCGCTCATTCCTCTGCACCGGCACGCATAACTTTTACCGACATGATTTCGAACTACAAACCAAGCCTATTGCCGTCCGCGCGGAAAGTTGGATTGCCGCCCAGGCATTTATTGGCCCAGGCGTCGAGATCGGCACCGGCAGCGTAGTGGCTGCGGGCAGTGTGGTGATGGAATCCGTCCCACCGAATTCCTTGGTCCGGGGCAATCCTGCGCAAATCGTCAAAAAAATCGAACGCCCGAATTCACCAAAGTGAACGGGAGCACGCCCGCCCCGGGCGTCATAAACGGCGCCCCCGCCGTTGACCCAACGAATTGATCCGCGTTCATCCATGACTGAAATTCGTGCCAATTCGTGAAATTTGTATCTCTCCACGGTTGTTGTTCCGTGCAATCCGGAAAGCGCCAAGCAAGCTTGGTGGTTCTTGTTAACTGCAACGTGTTAACCATGATAAATGGTCGAGAGTCATGTAGCCGACCCTTAAGCGGGTGGGAGCGATCCTGCCCGTTGAAGCTGGGGAAGGCCAATGCGCGAGCCGTAGCGTTCCGCGAACTCGGTTCGGCCTCGTTACACAAAACTGGGAGTGGCCAGCCTGCCGGATGTGGTGAAGCCCGCATCGGTCGGGAAGATTCGATCCCATGCACCGACCGGACTCCCCGGGGTGAGAGGAGACAGCGCGCGCAGAAAGAACCACTGGGAACTTGGGAGGCCCGGTTCGGAGTCCTGGCCTGTAACGCAGGACAACCCCTGGCGGGAAGCCATAACCGCTGGTGGGGCCGAATCGCGGCGTCGGATGGGCTCATAGTAGCGTCGATCTGCCGATCAAGTTGGCAGGGAGCCAAGGAGCCCTGGCCAGAGTCAAGCCGAGTCAGAGGAATCCGGAGCTGATTGGGATGGAGTTCATTCCTACAACAGAAGAAGCGGTGGAGGAACTTTCCTTCCGGGAAGCGATCCTGCCGCCGAGCCTGCGGGAACTGAGACAGAAGCTGGGCCAGAAAGCCAAACAACAGAAGCGGTTTCGCTTCTACAGTCTCTACGCTTTGGTGTATCGAACCGACGTGCTGCAAGCGGCTTGGGCCGCGGTGCGGCGCAACGACGGTGCGCCGGGCGTGGACGGAGTGAGCATCGAACAGATCACCACGACGCCGGAAAGCGAAGCGGCATTTCTGTCCGAGATCGAACGGAGCCTGAGGGACAAAACCTATCGTGCCCAAGCGGTGCGGCGGGTGTATATCTCGAAGGCCAACGGCAAGTTGCGGCCGTTGGGCATTCCGACGGTGCGGGACCGGGTGGTGCAAGCGGCGGTGTTGCTGATCCTGGAGCCGATCTTCGAAGCCGACTTTGAAGACTGCTCCCACGGGTTTCGGCCCGGACGATCGGCGCACGATGCCTTGCGCGCCATCCAACAGCACCTGAAGGAGGGTCAAACGGCGGTGTATGATGCGGATCTGGCTGGCTACTTCGACAGCATTCCCCACGATAAGCTGATCGCTTGCGTGCGGATGCGCGTGGTGGACGGTTCGGTCCTGGGACTGATCCGACAATGGCTCAAGGCGCCGGTGGTGGAACCGCCCCCAGGGGGACAACCACCCACGGTGCGACGCAACGACCGGGGCACCCCCCAAGGTGGAGTGCTTTCGCCTTTGCTGGCCAATGTCTATTTGCACTGGTTCGACCACCTCTTCCAACGAGGAGATGGACCGGCGCAATGGGCCAAAGCGAAGCTGATCCGTTACGCGGACGACTTCGTGGTCATGGCTCGCTACATCAGTCCGAAGTTGCGGGAATGGATCGAGGGCAAACTGGAAGGCTGGCTGGACCTGCAAATCAACCGGGATAAAACTCGGATCGTGGATTTGAAGCAATCGGGCCAGAGCCTGGATTTCCTGGGCTACACCTTTCGGTATGACCGCGATCAATACGGTCGGCCGCAGCGTTACTGGAACCTGGAACCGTCGCGCAAAACGATGGAGCGGGAACGGAAAGCGTTGCGAGGGTTGATCAACCCGCATCAGAGTCATACGCCCATGCCGGAGTTGATTGGACGGGTGAACCGTCACCTGCGGGGTTGGTCCAACTACTTCAAGTTGGGCTATCCGCGGAAGGCATTTCGTCAGCTCAATCACTTCGTGCGGTATCGGTTGGGACGGCATCTGCAACGTCGCAGCCAACGGGGTTGGCGAGCCCGTGAGGGCGTCAGCCTGTATGCTCACTTGGACCATCTGGGACTGGTTGCGTTGTGAATGCTTTGTGGAAGAGCCGACACTGGCGAGAGCCGGATGGGGGAAATCTCCATGTCCGGTTCGACGAGGGAGAGGGAAGCGGCGGTCATTGGTTTTCGGGCCTTTCATTCCGTGCTTTCCTCTCTACTCTACTGGCGAATACATCTCCAGCGATTGTGAATCCGCCGCCGATGTAGAGGTTGCCGGAACTGTCCGTCACCGCTGCTCGAACGCGACCGTTCACGCCTGGGAAGCCTCCCATGCTCATCCAGTTGTCATTACTGTAGGTTCCAGCGTGGATGTTGGCGCTGGACGCGCCGATCAGAAGCATGGCGAGGACGCCGAGGGCATGATGGCTGGTTGTTCTCATGGCATGGTTACTGTAGTTGAAGGATTCCGCCGTTAGTCATTGTCCGTGATGGTGAGCGTGGCTTGGTGGTTGGGCGGAGCCGCAGTCCCGTGGCTGGCGACCGTCACGATCACGCTCTCGCTGGCGCCTTCATCGAGCGTGTCGGAGATGGGCGTGATGGTCAGGTTAACGGCAGCGACGCCGGCAGGCATCGTAACCCTGCCGTTGGGGTTCAGGCCGCTCACGGTGTAATCGCCGCTAAACGTGGCGTTCCCGGCGAAATTCAGCAGGACCTCGATCTGTTGATCGGTGTTGTCGCGAGAGAGGGTGAGGGTGGCGGTTTGCAGGCCAGACTCGTTGACGGTCGTCGGTGCGACGGCGATGGAGACGACGGGGGCGTGGGTGACGGAGAAGCTGGAGAACGTTACTTTCGCAATGACACTTGGCTGCGGAGGATCATCGTCTCTCCCAGTCCAGTCCGGGTAGTAACATCCAGCCTTGAAGTAAAGGTCGTCACCGAGCCACGCAGCGTTCATGGGCAAGGTCTGGAAATGACAGGCACACCCGGTGCGCAACCGCAAAGGTTAAGCGCAGAGATTCCGAGAACGCAGAGATTGCTGCGACCGCCGAATAACGAGGCGAGCAGTTTCATGGGGATCAGCGACGGCTGCGGGCGTTTCGGTTCATTGCGTTCACGGCAGCTCCAGCGTGCGGTAAAAGGCCGGGCCGGGCGGGGCGTTGGTGTCGGTGAAAGTGAACGAGCCGTCCCGCGCGGGAGAAAGGGGGCTGGTGGTGAGAGTGGTCCAGGTGATCGGCGGGGCGAGGTTCGTGGCGCGCTGCACGTCGTATTGGTAGCCGGTCACGCCGGAGAACTGGATCGAGGCCGTGGAGTTGGTTACCGCCACCGACTTGATGATGCTGCCAATGCGGGCCTTGGCCAGAGAGTATGACACTTTGCCCCCAGCGGTGGTGAACGCGCCGCCCACATATAGATCAGGACCCATGACTGCCAAGTCCCACACAGAGCCGCCAACCCCTGAACCGAGTGCGCTCCAACTATTCCCGTTCCACTTTGGCGATTCCATTTACTGGGGCTCCCACCCGCTGTCGTGAACGCGCCTCCAGCATACAGGTCGCTGCACGACACCGTGAGCGCAGTAACATCGCCATACGTGGGCATCCCCGAACCGAGTGCACTCCAACTGCTCCCGTTCCATTTGGCGATGTTACTGGCCGCGATGACACCTGCCGTCGTGAAATCCACCCCCCGCATACAGGTCGCTGCCCAGCACCGCCAGCACATGCACAGAGGGCCAATCTCCACCCATCCCCGAAGCGAGCGCGCTCCAACTGCTCCCGTTCCATTTGGCGATGCAATCGGCTGTGCTGCCGCCCGCCGTCGTGAACCGGCCGCCCGCGTATAGGTCGCTCCCCGCCACCACCAAGGCATACACGGTGCCGTTCATCCCCGAGCCCAGTGCGCTCCAAGTGTTTCCGTCCCACCGAGCAATGTTATTGGCCGACACCCCGCCCGCTGTGGTGAAATCTCCGCCCACGTAGAGATTGCTGCCGGACACCGCCAGCGCAGTCACATAATTCACCACATTCCCGTTCACCCCTGAGCCCAGCGCGCTCCAACTGCTCCCGTTCCATTTGGCGATCCGATTGGCCGACACTCCGCCTGCCACTGGTGAAATCTCCCCCCGCATAGAGGTCGCGGCCGGACACCGCCAGCGCTCGAATATGCTCATCCATACCTGATCCCACCGTGCTCCAAATGCTCCCGTTCCATTTGGCAACGCGATTGACTGACACCCCACCCGCCGCGTTAAGGTATCCCCCCACATACAGGTCGCTGCCGGACACCGCCAACGCAGCCAGTGGACCGTCTGGCCCTGAGTACAACGCGATCTCACTCCAACCGTTTTCGTTCCATTTGGTGATCCCAAAATCGCCACCGACGTACAGGTCGCTCGCCGAAACCGCCAGCGCAGACACCCAGTAGTCCTCGATATAGGGACCCACCGTGCTCCAACTGCTGCCGTTCCATTTGCCGATCCGACCGATCGAATCAGTACCCATACTGGAACTGGAACACCACATATAGATCGTTGCCCGCAACCGTCAGTGCAAACACGTAGCCGGGCGTGTCCGTTCCCGAACCGACTGCGCTCCAACTCGACCCATTCCATCGGGCAATATACGAGGCCGGCACGCCGCCCGCCGCAGTGAAATAGCCCCCCGCATACAGGTCACTGCCCAGCACGGCCAGCGAATACACACGGGCGTTCACCCCCGATCCCAAGGCGCTCCAACTGGACCCGTTCCATTTGGCGATGTAATTGACCGACACCTCACCCGCGTTCGTGAAGTCGCCCGCCGCATACAGATCACTGCCCGACACTTCCAGTGCAAGCACACTACGGTTCATCCCCGCACCAACTGCGCTCCAATTAGTCCCATTCCATCTGGCGACGTTTGTGGCCGACACTCTGCCCGCTCTGGTGAAAAGTCCCCCCACATACAGGTCGCCACCTGATACCGCCATAGTCGTGACCGTGCCGCCCACCCCCGAACCTAGCGCGCTCCAATTGGTCCCGTTCCATCTGGCAATGTTTGTGGCCGCTACTTCGCCCGCCGTAGTGAAAAGGCCGCTCGCATACAGGTCGGTGCCCGACACTGCCAGGTCCCACACCATGCCGTCGATCCCCGATCCCAGCGCACTCCACTTGGTCCCGTCCCACCTGGCGATATTTGTGGCGAACATCTCTCCCGCTATCGTGAACGCGCCGCCGACGTAGAGGTTGCCCAAGCCGTCCACCACTACCGCGTCAACCTCGCCGTCCACGCCGTAAATGCCACCCATGCTGGTCCAGTTGTGATCACTGAAGGTCCCGGCGGAGAGGTTGGCGGCGTACGCGCCAACCAGAAGCACGGCGACGACGGCAAGGGCATGACGATTGGTTCTGCCCATATCGAAACTACTCATGCTTCACCTCTAGACTGTGGAACGCCACTTTCGCAGTGACACCTGACCCAGTGAATCCCGGGTAGTAACATCCGGCCTTGAAGTAGAGCCTGGTAGCGTCATCCGTAGGATCGACCTCAGGATTATTGGGATCATCCGGTTCAGTTTTACACCACATGTCGTCCTTTTCGTGCATTGCTATTGGATTCACGGTGGGATGCACCCCATTCACGGTGACATAGAGGAAGCAAGTGCTGCTATTCGCAACGATTTTAAGTTCATAATCGAGCACCGTGCCCTCCGATACGCTGTTTTTGTCTAGTATGGTGTAATGCTCGACATTGTTGCCGTCGGGGGGTAAATCAGTGTCGGAACCAGTCGGACTATCATAGACGGAAACCTTGATGTACGGCTTATCCGGGTCGTTTGGGTTGTTGGGATCGATCCTATTGTCGTAGTATAGAATAATGGCAGGGACGGGACCGTCAGGATCACTGCCGGGATCGGGACCGTCAGGCATGAGTGGTGTCTCAGCGTGGATCTGGCCGATCACGATTTTTCCTTCTCCCGCTACATCCACACTGCATTTGCCTTTCAAGATATGCGTCCCACCGAGGCCCGGTATCCAGTTATCCTCGATCCACTTTTCCTCGATCTCATCGTACTTCAGCCCCCGCAACTCGCTGCGTGGACTGGCGCCTGCGCCGTCCCACGGCGTCTCAAACACCATCGTGCCGTTGGCGCCATCGGTGCCCCTGTAAAAATAGTTTTTCGTGCAGCCAATTCCGACATATTGGAAACCTGAACTCAACTGCACCCGATCCACGACGTGAGGTTCGCCGGAAAATTCGCCGTCGTCATCTACGGGCAGCATGAGGTTCCAGCCGCTCAGATCAAAATCGCCAGACGGCCCGTGCGGAAGGACGGCGAACTGCGCCGCAATTTCGTCCGCCGTCAACTCCCTGTTCCAGAAAGCGACCTCGTCCAGCGCCCCATCGCCCGGCTGGCGGAAGCTGGACCAGTTGTTGGCATTCGGCCGGCAGCCCAGGTAAACCGTGGTGCTGTTCCCGACAACCGCAGTGTCAGCCAGGTCGATGGGCGGTTGTTGGTCCGAGGTCAGCGTCCCGCCTGCGCGGCCGAGATACCATTTGACTTCGTTAGCGTCACGCGCTTCATCCCAAGTAATGGCCAGATAATACCACGTCTCGAAAACGATGGCGCTGTTCGGCAGAATTGTCACGGTTTTGGTGCCGATTTGCACTTTCAAGCCTGCGGGAGAGTTCAAGCCTTCTTCAGGACCGAAATACACACCGAGCTCGACGCTGCTGCTGCCTTTTTGGCAAAATAGATAACGTTTGGCATCTGCTTGGCCGGTTAGCGAGCGAAACAGCAAACTGACCGATCCCGACTTCGAAGTAGGATCCCCACCGTTGATTACGTCGCGCTGGGTTTCGAGTGCATCGGTGTTGACTTCGTGGCGGAAGGCAAACGCCCCGTACCCCTTGTCGAAAAGGTCGGTGGTAAAGTAGCCGTCAGTTGCACCGCCAGTTGTTGGTTTCACCAAAGGTAGCCTGTTGGGGTCTGTACCCGCGTTGGCCAAACTGCTATCGTCGAGCTTGAACCAATTGTCTGGGCTTTGGCCGGCAACGACCACTTCATAAGCCTCTCGTGGACACTCAGGATAGTTTGGATTCGTTCCGCCTTGATACTCCTGCAAATTCGTCAGGCCATCGTTGTCAGCGTCGCTCCCTGAATCGTGAACCAGCGGATTCAACCCATGTTGAAGTTCCCAACCATCCCATAGGCCATCGTCGTCTGTATCTGGATTGTCTGGATCGGTGTAGGTTCCATAATTCTCGTGGAGGTCGGTGAGCCCATCCCCGTCCGAATCGGTGGGCATGCCAATAGCGTAGAAGTAAGTCGCGTAGGCGGGATCGATGAGGTATTTCGCAACCTGACTTTCGCTATCCATCTTCAACTTGCCCAGCCAGGTCCAGGGGCCAAACAAGTCAGGCTTGCCAATCAGGTCGTAGTGAAAGTCTGGATCTCCCGCAGTAAGCCAAATTCTCCACTGGCCATCTTCGTATCCCGTATCGAACTCGGGTTGTGGCGGGTCCAGTGATTCCAGCCCGGCTAGCTGGAGTTCCAGTCCGGCTGGCAGGACGTAGGGCCGGTCCGCGAGGACAGGCCAGGTCGCTTTGCTGAAGGGGTTCCGGGGATCCGTGCCCTCGTACAATTCCTGCCAATCCGTCCGGCCATCGTCGTCCGTGTCCGGATCACACGGATCGGTGCCGTGGGCATGCACTTCTTCACCGTCCAGCAGGTAGTCGTTATCGGTATCGGTCACGGTTGGGTCGGCGTTTCGCTGTAACTCTTCAAGGTTCGTCAGGCCGTCTGCATCCTTGTCGTCGTCGGCGTCGTTCATCAGGGGATTCAATCCATACTGGATTTCCCAGCCATCCGGCATCCCGTCGCCTTCGGTGTCCGCGCTTTGAAAGTCGCACACGTCGCCGCTGTCGTAAACGCCGTTTCCGTTTGCATCCTCGAAATAGTCCGCCAACCCATCAGCGTCGCCGTCGAGCGGGTTGCCGTCCTCATCGACCGCGACGTAATGAAAACCAATATCGACCGTGGAAAAACCCTCGAGCGATTGATCGACCCACGTGGTGAAATGGTAGAGGCCAACGTTGGTGGCGTTCTGACTGCCGGCGTTGATCAAGGGGCTGCCCGACGGGAGGTAGTAGGCTCCCAGCGGGCCCGCCGCAAAACCAAAGCTCGCCACCACCTGGTCGTTCGTGCTGGTGGGGGTGAACCGGTCGCAACCGGTGATGTACGCATTGTAGCCATGGTCCACGCTGGCGCCGTTCTGCGTGATCAAGGTCTGGTCAAAGGCGTTGTCCTTGATGGTCCACACGCCCGCCGCCGCCTGGAGGCAGTCGATGCGTCCGCCCACCAGCAGGTTGTTGCGCAAGGTGTAATCCGTTCCCCACAGGTCCCACAGCGCCAGCGACGTGCCCTCGAACAGACAGTTCTTCAGGGTGACGTCCGGCCGCCAAGCCGCCAGCCAGCCGCCATGGAACTGGCAGTCGCTGATGGTGATGGGCGCGGTGGTGCCATACGAGATGTCCAGGTGGGTCCCGTCGTAAAACGTGGTGGACGCCGGCGCCGGCATCGAGACATTCCACGAACCTGAAACTGGCGGTGGGAATGGTATCGAACTCCATCCATGGCGTGTAAATGGCGGCGGTTGCCGAGGCGCTGGCCCAGTTGGTTGAGGCCTGTTCCTGCACCAGGTTGTACCGGGCCACGTGAATCAGGTCCATGGGCGATCCCTCGAACACGAGGTTTCCCCCGTCCCATAAGCTCAGGCCGTAATCCCCATAGTAGCCAAAAACCCCGATGGCAGTGCCGGGATTCACAATCAAAGTGGCATTGGACACCATGACCTCATGAAAAACCTGGTCGAGCGGCGCGTAATGATACCCGAGGTCGGGAGCGTTGTTCGTATCGCGTAATACGGTGGGGTTCAAGGTGATATCCGCCAGAATCCAGCCTTGGTCCTGCACGTTGGGCGGGTGGGTTGTGCGCGTCTTCAAGTCCGCGAGGAGGTCCGAGTTGATGTTCAGCGTTCCCAGGTCGCGGTAGGTATCATCTGCCAAGTAGTGCGCGCCGGCGCCGACGGTTTGAAACACCCCCGAATCCTCGGTCGAAGCGTTGCCTTCCCCGCCGTACACGCGTTCATCGTCCACGGCCACCAGCAGGCTGTTGGTCAGATAGACGGCGCCCGATTTGTAGTCCGCTTTCAACGTGTCCACTTGGTGGGCGGTGAGATGCTCGAACCGGGCGGTGAATTGCAGTGGACACGCCAGCACGGTGCCCGAATCGTAAACCAGTAGGTTCCGCAGATTGACGTCGCAGTAATAAGGCTTGATGGCGGCACCGCAAAAAGTAAATTGCGCGTCCTGAAGCACATGGCCGGTTCCCGTGTAAAACTCGACACCTTCGCGGGCATAAGCAATCCGGAGGTGCTTCAGATTGGCCAGCCAGCCGGACCAGTTGTAGTCGATTTGCAAGGCGGGATCCGCGTAGTTGCCCGGCACGGGCTCGCCACTGCTCCAGGGCAAGGGCACGCCCACGGTGTCATCATCCTCGGCCGTAAAGATGACCGGAGAATACGGCGTGGTGTCGCAAAGGATGTTGCCTCGAAGGTGCAAGCCATTGCCAATCGTGTTCGTGTTCTTGATCACTGCGGAGCCCATCAGGCGCGTATCCCCGTACAAATAGACATTCCCGCTGACGAAGTAGGTACTGTCCGCGGCGAAGGTAAAATTGGTGCCCCCGGTTACCAGCGTATAATCCAGCAGGAAAGCCAGTTGCTTGGTTTTGGTGCCTGGCTTCACCTGGGCCTGTTGAATGGCTCCGGCCGGTTGGCGAGACGGATGGCGTGCCGGCAGCGAGCGGGCCAACAAGGGGCCCGCACCAGCAGCCAGCCCGCGGCCGGTTGAGGACGCCTGTTGGCGGATCATCGCCCATTGCGCCTCGTTCAGCGGGGGCAACGCCGCCAGGAATTTGCGCGCGTCCTGCCATTCCACGGACTCAATAAGAATTTGCCGGCCATCAATCACGCGGTACTGCTTGGCCACTGGCAGCCGGGTCCGTCCCGGCTTGCCGGTCCACTCAAAGGCGGTCCCGGCGCCCATCTTATACTGGCCAAAGTCCAGCGGGCTGTCTTTAAAATCCGGCTCGGCCATTTGGGCGCGCAACGTGGCATTCGTTTCCCGGCGCAGCACCCGTTCCGTTTGAACGGGCGCCGGCGTGTCCGGGTGAAACTCCGTGTAAAGCTCGACGCGCGAATAGGCCGACAATCCCAGCAACTCCGGATCGGGAAGCGCCTGGTTCAGCAGGAGATCCGCCGACATGCCGGCCCGTTGATACGTCACGCGGATCGAGCCCAATTCGCCAAAGGCGTTGTTGTAAGTGACTTCGTTGGGCGCGGTCAGCACGCCGGTGGAATCCTGGATGGTGGCCAGAATCAGGTTGCGGCCGGAGACCGGGTCAAAGTAACCCACGGCTATCGGCCCGCTGCGCAAGCGCACCCCGTCCGCGGCTTGAAAGTCAACGGCCGTCGGGGAGTTGATGTTGGGCTCCAGGATGAGTTTGTGGGGTCCAAATCGCGCAACCGCATAACCTTCGGGCGTAATTTCAAAGCGTTGCTGCGTCGGCTGCCATTGGCCCCGTTCATCAATGTAGTTCAATCCGCTGGCTATCTCGACAAAACTGGCTTCTCCGTTCACCACCCGGCCGGCTCGCGCATTGGTAACGCTGGTCGGCGCCGACCAAACCTGCCAATGGGCGTCCCGTTGGGTGATCGTCCAAGCGCCGGTTTGCACGGCGGTTGCCGGGGGGCGAGGCACCGGGCCGGCGGTTTTTTCCACCCGCAGCAGCGGAGCAGCTATGCGCGGTGCGGGAGGAGCGTCCAATCCCGGAGCGACCGTTGCCTCGACCTGGCCCAGCACCAACAATTGGCTACTCAGCCAGCCGAGCAGAGAGAGAGAGAGAGAGAGAGAGAGAGAGAACGAATCCGTGGGTTTCTTTGAATTGTTTTCATAGGCGACCATCACAGCTATTTGTTAACCTTCCAACGTCCTAACCGCGATCTCAGCAGGAATGGCCATTGGTGTCAACAATATATTTAAAAAAATACGTGCGGTGGTTTTTCGGAACTGATTCAACGAACGATCGGGCGGGGGAAGCGCGGACCTGAGGCGTTATTGTTTTTTGCCACCGGGCAAAACAACCTGGCGATGAACCGCACTGTGGCGCAGATCGCCCGGCATTACATTCAGGGCAACACGATTCCCGAGCCGATGCTGAACCGCGTCGAGGCGGGCATCCGGGCGTTCGATCCGTGCCTGAGTTGCTCGACGCACGCCGACGGCCGTCTGGCACTCGAAGTAGCGTTGGTCGCGGCGGATGGATCGGTGCTGGACCAAAAGGGGCGCGGGTGAAAACTTCGGATTCAACCGAGCGGCTGACGCAAGGATCCAATCCCTGGTAGGGCGAGACTCCGTCGAGCCCTGATTTCCCCTGGGCGCGTTCAGTAGCAAGAATCCGGTCAAAGGAAAATCTTGTGATGTTCGAACACTATGGTCTTCCCGGCGTTGCCGCTTTCGGGAGTTCGGAAGCGCCTCGGAAAGTCAGGGCTCGACGGAGTCTCGCCCTACCTGGCCGGCACGTGGGACTGAAGAATCCGTGAAGATCCGTGCAATCCGCGGTCAATCCACTGCGGGCCATACATTAAACCTTCGATGCCCAACACCCTGATCATCGGTTACGGCAATGAGATTCGCGGCGACGACGCGGTCGGGCCACGGATTGCGGCGTTGGTGAACGATTGGAAGCTTCCCGCGGTAACGGCGTTGGCTGTCCATCAACTGCCCCCGGAACTGGCCGAACCGATCGCTGCGGCGCAACAGGTGGTTTTTGTCGATGCCAGCGCTGATCCGAACGTGCGGGAGGTCCAGACGCGACCACTTGAACCGGCAACCCAGCGCAGTGGCGGGACGGACACGTGAGCCGTCCTGGCGATTTGCTGGCGCTGGCGCAAGCCGTCTATGGGCATTGTCCGCCGGCCTGGCTGATCACGGTGCCCGGCGAACGCTTTGAATTCGGCGAATCGCTGTCACCGCGAGCGGAACATGGGATGAGGGAGGCATTGGTCCTCTTGCGGAGCTACTGCGGGAAGTTGGAACCGTAAGCGCAGTGGCCATTTGCAGCGTGCTGCCGGCATCTTGCCGGCAGTTTGGAACAGAGCGTTCGATAAATGACCAATGACCACTGTCCAATGACCAGCGAATGACCACGACCCAATCCCCAACTCCCAACCGACGAGCGGTGGACGCTCCCAATGCGCCTTGGTGCTTGGAATTTGGACCTTCTCTGGAGCTTGGTCCTTGGCCATTGGTCATTCCTGCCCGCTGTTCCATTCGGTTCTGCCGGCGAGACGCCAGCAGCACGTTATTTCGGCCCGACGCTGCCTCCAAAACAGGACTTCCCGAGTTGACTCGGATGCGTTAGGCTGCCGCCCTATGAAAGGCGTCATCCTTGCCGGCGGGTCCGGCAGCCGGTTGTATCCGCTGACCCAGGTGGCCAGCAAACAACTTCAACCGGTGTTTGATAAGCCCATGGTTTATTATCCGCTGACCACGCTCATCGAGGGTGGGATTCGGGAGATTTGCCTCATTTCCTCACCGCAGGATCTGCCGCGCTTCCGCCAATTGTTGGGCGAGGGCGGCAACTGGGGATTGCGCATCGAATACCGTGAACAACTGCGGCCCGAAGGCATTGCCCAGGCCTTTCTGATCGCCGAATCCTTCATCGGCACGGACCCCGTCACGCTCATTTTAGGCGACAACGTTTTTTATGGAGGCGACAATTTCCAACGC
This sequence comes from uncultured Verrucomicrobiae bacterium, assembly GCA_963788655.1. Classification (GTDB taxonomy): domain Bacteria; phylum Verrucomicrobiota; class Verrucomicrobiia; order Limisphaerales; family JAFGQR01; genus JAFGQR01. Next base: position 17,842 of record CAWBHS010000068.1, read on the forward strand.
GCGTTTGGTGAATTCAAATCGGGCGCCACGATGTTCGGCTATCATGTCCATGATCCCGAACGTTACGGCGTCGTTGAGTTCGGCGACGATGGCCGGGCGCTGTCCATCGAAGAGAAACCCAGCCAACCCAAAAGCAATTATGTGGTGCCCGGCTTGTACCTGTACGATCATCAGGTGGTGCTCATAACCAAAAATCTGAAACCGTCCGCGCGCGGTGAGTTGGAAATCACCGATGTGAATGTCGAATATCTGCGCCGCGGGCAATTGCGGGTGCATCGGCTGAGCCGGGGCTTCGCCTGGTTGGACGCGGGCACCAGTACCAGTTTGCACGAGGCTTCGGCCTATGTGCAGACCATCGAAAAACGGCAGGGCATAAAAATCGGCTGCCCCGAGGAAGCGGCATTGCACCGGGGCTTCCTGTCGCTCGCCCAACTGGAAGCCTTGACCGCGAACATGCCGCGGTGCGAATACCGCGATTATCTGACCGAAGTGGTGGAGGAAGCCCGCCGCTTGCCCGCACCACCCTGCCAATGACCATCCTGACTTGCGACTTGCCCGGCTTGCTCATCGTCGAACCCAAAGTGATGGGAGACGCTCGCGGATTCTTCCTGGAACTCTGGCACCAGCAGCGTTACCAGGAAGCTGGATTGGAGGTCGGGTTCGTCCAGGACAATCTCTCACGCTCGCGCCAGGGCACTCTGCGGGGCCTGCACTTTCAGAATCCCCGGGCGCAAGGCAAACTCATCTCCGTGCTCGAGGGTGAAGTGTTCGACGTCGCGGTTGATCTCCGGCGCAGCTCCCCGACCTTTGGACGCTGGCACGGCTTGCGGCTTTCCAGCGACAACCACCGGCAGTTCTTCATCCCGTCCGGCTTCGCGCACGGCTTCCAAGTCCTCAGTGAAACCGCGTTGTTCCATTACAAGTGTACCGCGTATTACGCGCCCGAAACCGAACTGGCGGTTCGCTGGAACGATCCCGACCTGGCCATTCAATGGCCGTTGCCGAATCCCATTCTCTCAGATCAAAGACCAGGCCGCTCCTCTACTCCGTGAGCTGCCGCCTGAGCGGTTATTCGATTGAACGTCTGCGCCATGAATACTTCACGAATTCTGTTGATCGGTGCGAACGGTCAAGTCGGCTGGGAGCTGCGCCGCACCCTGGCACCGTTGGGACCACTGATCGCTGTGGACTACCCGGATATCGATCTGGCCGACGGCGCATCGATTCAAAAGTGGATCCAAGATTCGCAACCGAATCTCATTGTCAATGCCGCAGCCTACACCGCGGTGGACCAAGCCGAAAGCGATGCCGAACTCGTCATGAAGATCAACGGCCAGGCCCCCGGCATTTTGGCCAAAGCCGCCAAAGAGGCCAGCGCCCTGTTGGTGCATTATTCGACAGATTACGTGTTTGATGGCAACCAGACCGAACCCTATCTCGAGGAGGATCGGCCCAATCCGCAAAGCGTTTACGGACTTTCCAAACTGGCCGGCGAACAGGCGGTGCAAGCCGCGGATGGCCTTCATCTTATTTTCCGGTTGTGCTGGGTTTACGGGGCGCGCGGGCGCAACTTCATGTTAACCGTCAGGCGTCTGGCCCGGGAACAGGAAAAGCCGCGCATCGTGCATGACCAGGTGGGCAGTCCGACGTGGTGCCGGTTGATTGCCGAGACCACGGCCTTGGCACTGCAACAAGTCCGGGCGGTGGCGGCCCCGAGCCGCTTTACGGGCCTGTATCATCTGAGCGCCGCCGGCGCCACCAGTTGGCATGGCTTTGCGGAAGCGATCGTTTCCATGATGCCGCCGGAAGAAACGAAGTGCCGGCAAATCGAAGCAATCACCACCCAGGAATATCCTACCCCGGCGAAGCGTCCGGCCTATTCCGTGCTGAACTGCGCGAAACTGAAACGCACGTTTGGACTGCACCTGCCGGATTGGAAAGAGAGTCTCAACCAAGTGCTCGCGCAGACGAGTTAAACGTTCCAGCCACGACCAAACCAAGAACAACCATGCAACTGCTTGTCACCGGCGGGGCCGGCTTCATCGGTTCGAACCTGATTCACCATATCATTGACCGGCCGGAAATCGAACGGTTGATCAACCTCGATTGCCTCACGTACGCCGGCCATCTGGCCAACCTCGAATCCGTCAGCCGGCACCCAAAATACGTCTTCGAAAAAGTCGATCTGCGCGACAAAGCCGCCGTGCTCGAAGTGGTGCGCCGCCACCGCATCACCCACGTAATGCACTTGGCGGCCGAATCGCATGTGGACCGCTCAATCAGTGGTCCCGGTGACTTTATTCAGACGAATATCGTGGGGACCTTCAACCTCCTCGAAGCCTGCCGCGCGACCTGGCTTGATCCGGCATCTGGCATCCAATTTCTGGCATCCGCCACCCGCTTCCACCACATCAGCACCGACGAAGTCTATGGCAGCCTGGGGCCCTCCGGGTTCTTTACTGAAACCACCCCGTACGCGCCCAATTCGCCTTACTCGGCGAGCAAGGCCGCCAGTGACATGCTGGTCCGCGCCTACCAACACACCTACGGTCTGCCGACGGTCATCACCAATTGCTCGAACAACTATGGGCCGTTTCAATTCCCGGAAAAGCTCATCCCGGTGGTCATTCAAACGGCCCTCGCCCGGAAACCGATCCCTGTGTACGGCGACGGTATGAACGTGCGCGACTGGCTCTACGTGCGCGACCATGCCGAAGCCCTTTGGCAGGTGCTCACCCGCGGTCAAATCGGCGAAACCTACAACATCGGCGGCCATAATGAGTGGGCCAACCTCCGCATCGTCGAGTTGATCTGCGACCTGATCGATGAACTGAAGCCAGACCTGGGAGGCAACACCCGTCAACTGATCACCTTCGTTACCGACCGGCCCGGTCACGACCGGCGTTACGCCATCGACGCCTCAAAGATCCAGCGCGAGCTGGGCTGGTCCCCGGCCCACACCTTCGAAGGCGGCTTACGCGAAACCGTGCAATGGTATCTCGACCACCAGAAATGGGTGCAAACAGTGTTGCCCGCAAAGTAAACCAACGATCGGAACCAACCCCGCTCTGGTTGGAAATCTGGCGTTGCCACCGGGGCCAGGATTGCAATCCGCATCGGATTCAGGTCAATTGGCCGCATGATGGAACTCGATCTTGAAGGCAAACACGCCGCCCGTGCCTACGGGGTGCTGGCCAGCTTGATAACGCCGCGCCCGATTGCGCTGATTACTTCGGTAAGCCCGGACGGCAAAATCAATGCCGCGCCCTTCAGTTTCTTCAATGCGCTCGGCGCCCGTCCGCCGATCGTGGCGGTGGCTCCCGGCGACCGTGACGATGGCACGCCCAAAGACACTGCCCGCAATATCCGGCTGACGCACGAATTCGTCGTGAACCTGGTGGATGAAGCCATCGCCGAAGCCATGAACCGTTGTGCTGCCGCCCTGCCCTACGGCGAAAATGAACTCGAGATTGCCGGGCTGACAGCGGTGCCTGCTTCCGTCGTGCGTCCGCCGCGTATCGCCGAAGCGCCGGCAAACCTGGAATGTGTCGAATACGGCACGTTGCGCATTGGCGAAAACCGGCTGGTCCTCGGCCTGGTGAAACGCGTCCATGTTCGCGACGGCATTCTGGATCCGGAAACCTTGCGCCTCCAACCCGATCATTACCAACCCATCGGCCGGATGCACGCCCCCCATTGGTATTGTCGCACGCGGGACCGGTTCGAAATGGTACGCCCTTGATGATGAATAAAGCGTCTTCCCGGTCAAAAACTGACCACCAGCATGTCCCTGCCACCGGCAGCATCGCCGGCGCGCAAACCCGGCGCACGCCGTGGGTGCAGATGAAGTATTACAGTTTTCACCCGTGCATTTATCCGGCGATGCTCAAGACCGTTTCCCCCGACGCCAAGGCCGGAGATTTGGTGACGGTGTATGACAAGGACGGCCACTTGTTCGGCGCCGGCTTGTACAATCCCAAAGCCCGGGTGCCATTGCGGGTGTTTGCGCATGGTGAGGCGCCGTTCACTGAGGCAGACTTCATCGGATTGCTCGATCGCGCGATTGATCTGCGCCTCGAACTTTTGGAATTACCCCAACACAGCGATGCGTTTCGGGTGGTCAACTCCGATGGCGACGGCTTGAGCGGCTTGGTGGTGGACCGTTACGCGGATGTTTTGAGCGTGGAAGTACACAGCCTTGGGGTGTTCCACCGGCTGCCACAATGGCTGGCGCATCTCCATCGCCGGTTGGGAACGCAGCGGGCAGTGATCGAAGTCGATCCGCAAGTGGCCCGAATCGAAGGGATCAAGCCCCAGACCTTGCCATCCGACGCGGTGCGCACCGTTCGCATCCAGGAACACGGCGTGCGTTACGAAGTGGATTTTGCCGCAGGTCACAAAACCGGCTTTTTCTGCGATCAACGCGAGAACCGCCGTCGGGTAACGGCGTGGACTCAAGGCAAACGCGTTTTGGATCTGTGCTGTTACACCGGCGGCTTTGCGCTGGCGACTCGCGTGCTCGGTGGCGCGCAGGAAGCGACCGGTGTGGACCTTGATGAAAAGGTCATTGCCCAGGCGCGCCGCAACGGCAATCTCAATCAAACCCGCGTGGACTGGGTGCATTGTGATGCGTTTGCCTACGCCCACCAGATGCACAAAAACGGGCGGCGTTGGGACGTGGTGGTGGTGGATCCGCCAAAATTGATCTTCAGCCGGGACGACGCCTTCGAGGGCCGCCGCAAATATGAAGACCTCAACGGATTGGCCGCGCGCTTGGTGGAACCGGGGGGCCTGCTGGTCACGTGTTCCTGCTCCGGCCTGCTCTCCGAAGAGGACTTCGAGAAACTGGCAATTCGCGGAGCGCACCGGGTGGACCGGCGGCTGCAATTCCTCGAGCGGACCGGCGCCGCGGCGGACCATCCCGTGATGTCTAATTGCCCGGAAAGCCGTTACCTGAAGGTGCTGTGGGCGCGGGTGCTGTGAACCGGATTTTGCGCCGGAAAATCTTGCAAGCCGGCCAGTCACCGGCGACAACATTCCCCCACCGATTATGTTTACCGGAATTGTTGAAGAAGCAGGCGTTGTTAAAGTCATCCACAAAACGGCCAAAGGCATTCGCCTGACCGTACAGGCGCAGATTTGCGCCAAAGGTATCAAACAAGGCGACAGCCTCGCCATCAACGGTTGTTGCCTGACCATCGTCAAGGCGGCGCCGTCCCGGAAAGGCAAACTGCTCCAGTTCGATTTATTGCAGGAAACCTGGGACAAAACCAATCTGTCCCATACCCGCGTGGGTTCGCTCGTCAATCTCGAACGGCCTTTGCGCGCCGACGGACGGTTGGATGGCCATTTTGTCACCGGCCATGTGGACGGTATGGGCATCATTACCCAATGGAAACGCGTCGGGGCGGATTGGGTGTTGGACCTCAAGCTGCCGTCCGAAGTGATGCGCTACATGGTCTACAAAGGGTCCATTGCCGTGGACGGCATCAGCCTGACCGTGGCCGAGGTGCTGAAGCGGGGGTGCCGGATTTGGATCATTCCGCACACCTACGAAGTAACCGCGCTGCGGGAACGCAAGGTGGGCGACCCGGTGAATCTGGAAGCGGACATCCTGGGCAAATACGTGGACCGATTTTTCGAACAAATGGCGAAAAAGCCCAAAAAAATCCAGAAATAGTGCTTGCCACAAGGCCGGAGGTTTTCTAGGTTTCGCGTTCCTTTAACTGAAACAGGAATTTATTATGTCGCGGATTTGTGAATTAACTGGCAAGCGCCCGATCAAGGGCAGAAAAATTTGGCGGAGTGGCAAAGCCAAGAAACTGGGGGGCATCGGTACGCACATTACCGCCACAACCAAACGTCGGTTCTTTCCCAACCTGCAACGGGTCAAAGCCGTTGTTGATGGCGAGGTTCGCTACATCCGCGTTTCCGCCAAAGCCATCAAGAAAGGCTTGATCGTCAAACCGCCCAAACGGACCTGGAAAAAGGGCGACGAAGCGGTGGCCGCCAAGAAATAGCCCGACGCCAGATTTTTCCTGGATTTGCGCAAAAGCGAGGTTTCCCGGAAACCTCGCTTTTGTATTACCTGGCGCAGTGCCGGCCTGGGGGGTTTTGGAATGGCGCATCATTAGTCGCGCCAGCGTTTGGAGTGCGTCCGGCTTGCCGGCGCTTTCGCTCGTGGTGAGGCGCTCTGATTGTTGGCCGCGCTTGCTTCTTGGGATCACGCAACGCTTCGCGGCGATCGCCGCTACCAGCAGATCGAACAGGCTTGGCGATTGTGTATTTGGCGAAATGCGTTAGTTTTACTGGCTCAAACCAATTACGCCACGTCGCAAGAATTATGAAGACGATCCATATCTGGGGCGCCGTCGCCCTGGGACTGCTGAACATCCACTTCCCTGCCGCCGCCGCTGAATTGCAGAAGAAGGTCCTCATCATTGGCATCGACGGCACCATGCCCTCGGCGCTCGCCGTGGCGCACACGCCCAATCTCGACGCCCTCAAATCAAACGGCTGCTTTTCTGACCGCGCGATCACTCATCCGGTAACGCATAGTGCCGCGTGCTGGTCCAGCATGTTCACCGGCGTATGGGGCGATAAACACGGCGTCAACGATCCGGGAAACAGTTTTTCGGGCAACCACTTCGCTGAATATCCGAATTTCTTGAAGCGGTTGGAAACGGCGAACCCAGCCCTGAATACGGTGGCTTACTTGCGGTGGGCCCCGCTGTCCACGGCACTCGACGGGGCCGACGTAGTGCAGGCCTATGGTTCGGATGCTGCGCTCGTCACGGCGACCACGAATCAGTTACTCACCGCCAATCCCGATGTGTTCTATACCATCCTGCTGGACGTGGACTCCGCCGGGCACAGCTATGGTTGGGGACCGACCGTGGCCAACTATGTGAAGGCCATTGAAGACGCCGACCAGCGCGTCGGGATCATCATCAATGCGCTGACGAATCGCCCCACGTATGCGAACGAGGACTGGCTGGTCATTTCGTTAAGCGATCATGGGGAGCACGACAGCACCCTTGAGCGCGCCCGGCTTACCTACCACATTGTCAGTGGACCTTCGGCAGCGCGGGGCACGATCGATCCCGCGCCCAGCATTGTGGACGTGTGTGCGACTGTGCTAACACACCTCGGCGTGCCTATCGATCCCGTGTGGAATCTGGACGCGCGCGTGGAAGGTTTGCCGCTGCCGCCCACGCGTTTTGGAACCAACCTCATCTTCAATCCGGATGCCGAAGTGAATTCGGGCACCAATGGCTACACGCCGAATCGGGGCATTGCTTGGTGGTGGGACCCGGATGCCATCACCCTTGGAACTTACGGTGCGAATCCCGAGTTTCCTGAGGCCACCAGCTCCGGTCCAGCCAATCGTGGGCAGAACTTCTTTTTAGGCGGGACCGACAGCGCCTCGATATACCAAACGATTAACATCTCGGATCTCGGTGATGACGTGGACCAATCCGGGGTGGACTACGTATTGTCCGGCTGGTTTGGCGGCCAGAGCGATCAGGATGATGCCGCGCAACTCACGGCGCGCTTTTTGGACAGCGCGCGGGCGGGGTTGGGAACCAACTCGGTGGGCGGAGGTACTCGCGGCGGATCGTGGTGGTCTGACCGGTATGTTGGAACGGAGCGCCACGGGAACACTGCCCGTGGGCACGCGGTATGTAGAGTTTGAACTCGCCATAAACGAAGTAACGACCTCGAATGACGGCAGCGCTGATAATCTCTTTTTTAAGCTTTTGCCCAGGCTCGAACAACCCGTGCTGAGTTTGTCCCGCGAAGACAACGAGGCACTCTGGTTGGTGGCTTTCGACAGCCAGACGAACCGGCTTTACACCCTTGAACGTTCAACAGAATTACCTGGGTGGACCGTAGTTTCACCGGCCACGACCGGGACAGGGAACCGCTTGACATTGACCGACACCAATCGTGCGAACGGACAAGCCTTCTATCGCGTCAATTGCCAATCGGCGACACCACCGTCAATGCCAATGGAACCGTAGGACAGGCGTCCCCAAGATTGTCTCAAAACTGTAGCAGCGGACGTAAGTCCGCTCTGACTTTTCTTAAAAAACACGAGGAATAGTGAGCCAACTCACATCGACTGCTACGCCGGTTTTGGAGTTTTGAGGCTGTCTCTCCCGCCTGTCCCGAATGTCATCGGACGTCCATCCTTGTCACCAATGCTTCAGCAAACCAGCAGTTCTTTGTGATTCGGGATAGCCGGGGTGACTGTCCCATGTTGTGCCTGACTAATTTCCCGTCGTCGCGTGCATTTCGGGCGCCCGGGACGGCAGTAGTTCTTTCAGGTTGTAGTGCGTGTAGCGGGTGTGGCTGGCAACGTTCTTGGAATCAGCATTAGCTACCCAGAAATCCAACGTGTCCGGCGCGAACAGCACCGAGTGAATGTTCGAGTTCATCGCCACGGGACGTTTCATCAAGTCGCGCGCCTTGTCGGCGTCGATGCGCCCATACTGCTCTTTGACTCGTTGGGCGAGGGTTTCGTAACGGCTTCCGGCGGACATCAGCACCACGTCTTTGATGGCATGCGGAACCGCGGATGGCTTTGGCCCGGTTGCACGACTTCAAACGTGTCCGGTGTGGCGGCGATGCCCACGGCCCGTTTCGATTTGGCATCGGAAATGACGTAGTAATATTCGCAGGTGCGCGGTCCGCGCCGCATGATCTCCACGGCTTCGTCGAGCGTGTTGGCGCGTTCCATGACTTCGCGCACCAGTTGCGCCATCGGTTTGCCGTCCCAATGCCCCTCGCCGCGACCGCCCATTTCGCCAATAGCCACGTGTTTCTCGTTCATGGCGGTCACCGAGCCAATAAAGCCTGCGTAACTGACATTGACCCACGCATTGCCCTGATCAGGCTGAATCACCATCACCACAGCGCTTTGTTCGAGGCCCACGCCGCGCAGATAATCCAGAATGCGGCCGTGATACATGCGCGCGCCAACGGTCGCGTCGCCGAACAGCGCGAAGCCGCTGCAGTGAAACAGTTCAGGGAAAAAGTTCGCCAGCCGGATTTCCTCTCGCTCAAAACCCGAAGCCAGGGCGATGGCATCCATCTCCCGCAAGTAACGTGGTTCGATGAACGGCGCCAAACGGTTCTGGGCTTCCTCGATTTCGCCAAAGAACCAGCGGCCTTTCTCGAACGAACTGCCCACGCCCACGCCATACAAAATGCAATTGACCACCTTGCGAATTTGTTTCTTGAGCAGCTTGCCTTGCTGGGCACCCATTTCCTCGGCCGTACCTTTTAGAAAAAGCACCCGGGTGCCGTCAATCAACTCCAACCGCCCTTTGCCTTCGGTGGCCACGACGCGGCGTTCGCCGGTAGCGGGTCCCAGCGTGGGAATCTTCTGATCGAGCAGCGAGAGCGCCACCGGGAAAAATCGAGTCAAATGCGAAAGCGCGGTGGTTTCGATGTGGTCGTCTGCCTGTGAGGGAATGTCCAGGTATCGGCTGGCGCCGGTTGACGCAACTGGGCGTCGTGCAACTGGAGTTCCACGTCGAGCTTCTTGCCGTCGCGGTAACCGATGCGGAGCGGCAGGAAATCGCTTTGGCGAACCCACAATGTCAACTCGCCTCGGGGCAGTTTGAGCGCCTGGATCGCTTCGGGCTTGGGCGTCACCCGGAGCGCATAACAAAGCGTCGTTTCCACGTTTGTCCGGGTAGCCCTCGCACGTCCATGAGCAGTGGCAGGAGCGCGAGTTGTTCCGGCGGCAAGGGCAGTTTGAAGTCGGCCAGATGTGTAGCGTCTTTCTGGTTCGGCGCCGAGGCGAACCGCGCGACGCCGGGCTTGCCGATCAACCGCCTACTTTTTTCGCCGGCGTAGGGATCGAGATTTGTTGACCGTTGCGACCGGCGGAAAACTGTTTTCCATCGATGTCCGCACAGACGGCAAGTTGATCAGGCGCCTGGC